>JAJNQA010000053.1 GCA_021155085.1 Heliomicrobium sp.
CTAACAGCGCGTAGGCTTGCTGACGAAAGTCCGTCAGTGAATTAAGATGTACCGGGGTCGGCTTGTTTTTGTTCACACATAACAACTAACCCCAAGCGCGGCTGTGGGCAAAGCCCAGCCGCGTTTTGTCTAAAGTCGAAATCACTGGGAGACACCCTTTATGACTAAGATCAATGTGGGACGTGTCCTGCTCGGCGGTCTGCTGGCAGGCGTGGTATTGAATATCGGAGAAGCGCTGCTCAACGCCGTGGTTCTGGCGGAGACAATGAAACAGGATTTCGCCAAACTCGGCCTGGGCGATCCCAGCGCCAATTCAACGTTCCTGGTGCGTGTCGTGGGCATGACGTTCGTGCTCGGAATCGCCCTCGTTTACCTGTACGCCGCCATCCGTCCGCGGTTTGGCGCGGGATGGAAAACCGCCGCCTGCGCGGGCGTCATCGCCTGGTTCTTTGTTTATCTGTATGCCGGATATATCTACCAGGCAGTCGGCATCAATTCAGCCAAATCGTATTTGCTCGGCCTACCCTGGGGCATGGCCGAATTTGCTCTCGCGGCCATCGTCGGCGCGTGGCTGTACAAGGAAGAGTAGTTCGCCGGATCGCGGATGTTCCGTCCACGCCTGACGGCGTTGCCACAGGCTTGATCACCAGTGGATGGCGGGCGCGGCGCTCCCAATCCACTCGATAAAAGGAACGTTATGAAAAACTCCCTGTCAATCTTGCTCATCATCCTCTGTTTCTCGTTTGCTGCCTTTGCCCAAACTTCGGCTCAAGTCGTGACCGTTTTGAAGGGTTTCGATCCTGTGGAACTGGTCAATGGCAAGGAAGTGCAAGGCCAGGAAAGTTTGTTCGTCGTCCGCACCCGTTACCGGTATCTATTCGCTTCGGAAGCCAACAAGAAAGCGTTTGAAAAATCACCCGAAGAATTCCAGATTCAGTTCGGCGGCGGATGCGGCCAGATGGGCAGTTTGAGCGGCGCGGGCAATCCCGACCGTTTTCACGTCTTCAACAAACGCATCTACATTTTCGCGTCGGAGTCCTGCCGGAATTCCTTTAAGAAAGCGCCGGAAAATCATCTGGAAACTCCGGACGCCGCGCCCACCGGCACCGCAGCCGATAAGAAACGCGGCCAGGAATTGCTGCAACTGGCGCTGAAAGGTCTTGGCGGCGCGGCCAAAGTGGACGCGGTCAAATCTTATCAAGCCAAAATCAAGCTCGGTTACAAACAGGGCGACAAGCTCACCGAGTATCCGCAAACTGTGATCATCATTTTCCCCGGACGGTATCGCAACGAATACAACTGGGGATCGTCGCAAACCGGCGACGTGCTGCTGCCGGATGGCGCGCTCAGCCTGACAACCAAAAACGCCAGCAGCGACGCCTGGCAGCGCGAAGAGCCTGTCCGTGCGGCGCTGGAACGCGCGCTGTATCGGGAGCCGCTGGCGATTCTGAAGGCCCGGCGCGAAAAAGGTTTTGCCGCTTTCGCCGCCGGAAAAGGCCAGGCCGGCGAGATGGAAATCGAGTTGCTGAAAGTCGGCTTCAAAGGGGCCACCAGCACGCTCGGCATTGATCCGAAAACCGGGCGCGTGCTGCAAATCGCCTATCGCGACCGCAAAGGCGCGTTCGGCGATCTGGTCAAAACCTTTTCCGATTTCCGCGAAGTGGATGGACTGCTGCTGCCGTTCGGCATTGCCGAAAGCTTCAATGGCAAATCCGTCACCAGCCCGATGACCACCGTGGAATCCATCGCGATCAATGCCAGGCTGGATGCGCAGCTTTTTCAAAAGCCGTAATCACCGGTAACTTTTACAACTTCTTGCGGACTTCGCCGGGGAGGTCTTGGACAATTTCGGCGAAATCAAATTCAGTAGGAGGACAACTGTCATGGCACGAGTCGGACATTTTGAAATTCACTCGGACAACCCAGCGCGGGCAATCGCCTTTTACAACGCCGTTTTCGGCTGGGAATTCACGCAATGGGGCGGGCAGGAATACTGGCTGATCAAAACGGGCCCGGCGGAAGAACCCGGCATTGACGGCGGGTTGATGCGCAGAATCGGCGACCGTCCACAACTGGGACAAGCCGTCAACGCTTATGTCTGCACGGCGATGGTGGAATCGCTCGACCAGACGATCACGGACGTGGACGCCAATGGCGGCCAGATTGCGCTGGCGAAGATGCCCGTGCCGGGCGTGGGTTGGCTGGCGTATTTCCACGATCCCGAAGGCAACATCTTCGGCGCGATGCAAAGCGATGCCAGCGCGCAATAAGGAAGGAAAACATGACCTGGAAAAAACTCTCACTCTCCATTTGCCCCATTGTGATTTCAGCAATCGCCGCCGTCACCGCCAGCGCGCAGTTGTCAGACACCATCGGCACGCTGAAATTCTTTTACGATTACAACAAACGAAACATCCTGGCTTCGGCGGAAAAGATGACCGAAGCCAATTACGGCTTCAAACCTTCGCCCGACATTCGCAGCTTCGGCGAAGTGCTCGGCCACATCGCCGACGTGAACTTCATGACCTGCTCGGCCATGAAAAACGAAGCCATTCCCAATAAGGAATCCGTCGAAAAGACAGCCAAGACCAAGGACGATTTTCTGAAGGCGCTGAAAGCTTCCTACGATTACTGCGACGGCGCGTTCGCCAACCTGACGGAAGCGACGATGAAGGAAACCTACAAGGTCCGCGACCGCGAACGACCCAAGGCCGGCGTCGTCATTATGAACACGCAGCACGGCATGGAGCATTACGGCAATCTGGTCATTTATCTGCGGATGAAAGGCATCGTGCCGCCCAGCAGCGAAGCGGCTCCGCAGCCGCCAGCGCCGAAAACGGATCAATCAAAACCGCCGCAGTTCGAATTGGAAACCTATCAACTCGGTTTCCTGCGCAAGGGGCCGAATCACGGCAGCGGCACAAAAGAAGAAGCCGAAAAGATTCAAGCCGGGCACATGGCCAACATCAACAAGATGGCGGCGGACGGCAAACTCTTCGCCGCCGGGCCGATGGGTGACAATGGCGATTTGCGCGGCATCTTCATCTTCCGGGGCATCTCGCTGGAAGAAGCCAAAATGCTGGCCGCCGAAGACCCGGCGATCAAGGCGAACCGGTTAAAACTCGATCTGGTTCCGTGGATGGCCGCGCCCAAGGGCATCGGCGTGAAGCTGATGGACGAATATAAAAAGAACCCGAAAGTGCCGATGACCATGGCCAAGCATCACTTTGTGCTGCTTCAACGGAACCCGAAAGCAACTGCTGGTTCTTCGGCGGAGATGCAGAAACTGCAACTCGCGCATCTGTGGAATGTCCGCCAGTTACTGGACGAGGGCAAAGCCGTGGCGGCGGGGCCGGTGGGAAATGCAGGGAATTTGGCGGGAATCTTTGTCTTTGCCACCGAGTCAATGGAAGAAGCGAAGGCGTGGGCGGAAAACGATCCGATGGTGAAAGCAGGGCATCTGGTGGCGGAAATCCATCCGTGGTATGTCGCCAGGGAAGTCTGGCCGCGATAAATGCAGTACGCGAGCGTAAGCGAGCGCCAAAAGTCAGGGCGCTCGCTTACGCTCGCGTACTGCACCACGATTATTTCAGCGCCTGTTCGATCGCCTGCGTCACCTTTTCGCTTTCCGGCTTGTCGCCGGATTCAAAGCGCGCAATCGGATGGCCGTTCTTATCAATCAGGAATTTGCTGAAGTTCCATTTGATGTCCCCGGCGAATTGGGGATTGGTTTCCTTCTCCGTCAGGTATTTGTAAAGCGGATGGATGTCCGCGCCCTTGGCCGACAGTTTGGAAAACATCGGAAACTTCACGCCGTAGTTGGTCTGGCAGAACGTTTGAATCTCGGCTTCCGTTCCCGGCTCCTGCCCGCCGAAGTTATTCGCCGGAAAGCCCAGCACGGCGAATCCCTGCGACTGGTACTTCTCGTAAATCTTCTCCAAACCTTCGTACTGCGGCGTGTAGCCGCATTTGCTGGCGACGTTGACGATCAGCAGGACCTTGCCCTTGTAATCGCCGAGCGTCGCCGGTTTGCCTTTAATGTCCTTCACCGGAATGTCGTAAATGGATTTCATAGCTTTTTGAGTTTGAGCGTTGCTGGTTTCCGGCGCGCGCAAAACGAAGAATGCGCCAATGGCCAGAGTTGCGATGGCGGCAAAAGCGCCACCGAGTTTGAGGATGTTTTTCAATGCTGTCCCTCCCAGGTTGATGTTGTCGCGGTTTGCCACGAATTGGCTGCGCGATGATAGTTGAACTGGCCGGAATTTGTCAGCCGCTTCGAGTGACTTCATCGGAAACTTGCTGCACAATGCGCGCCGCAAGGGTTCAATTCCATCAATTAAGTCCGTCAACTTGATCAGGGAGGCTTTTCCATGACGCGAAAAGTGAAGCTCGTTTTTCTGTTGCTGTTGGCCGCCTGCGCCGCATTCCTGCCGCAGTCTGAAGCGCAAAAGAAGACCGCCGACTCACCGGCGCAAAAAATTGACGATGCCGCGTTGAAGAAAGCCGACGCTCGCTCCGGCGACTGGATCACCCACGGGCGCGATTACGCTGAAACGCGTTTCAGTCCGCTCAAGCAAATCAACGATGCGAACGCCAGCGAGTTGGGCCTTGCCTGGTCATTCAACACGGACACCAGCCGCGGTCTGGAAGCCACGCCGATCATCGTGGACGGCGTGATGTACACGACCGGAAGCTGGAGCATCGTCTTCGCGCTGGACGCCCGCACCGGCAAACAGCTTTGGAAATGGGATCCGCAAGTGCCGCACAGTTACGGCGCGCGCGCCTGCTGCGATGCGGTGAATCGCGGCGTAGCGGTTTATAAAGGCAAAGTTTACGTCGGCACGCTGGATGGCCGGTTGGTGGCGCTCCATGCCGAGACAGGCCAACTCATTTGGGAAGTCGTAACCGTGGATCAAGCCAAGCAATACACCATCACCGGCGCGCCGCGCGTGGTGAAAGGCAAAGTTATCATTGGCAATGGCGGCGGCGAATACGGCATGCGCGGTTACGTTTCAGCCTATGACGCGGCGAACGGCAAACTGGCGTGGCGCTTTTTCACCGTGCCCGGCGATCCGAAAGAGGAGGTCCCGGCAGTGATGAAACCGGCGATGGACAAGGCCGCCAAAACCTGGACCGGCGAATGGTGGAAACTGGGCGGCGGCGGCACGGTCTGGGATTCGCTGGCTTATGATCCAGAACTGGATTTGCTCTACGTCGGGACTGGAAACGGCTCGCCGTGGAACCAGAATGTGCGCTCGCCCGGTGGCGGAGACAATTTGTATCTGTCTTCGATTCTGGCCATCAAGCCCGACACAGGCGCGCTGGTCTGGCATTACCAGACGACGCCGGGCGATATGTGGGATTTCACGGCGACGCAGCACATGATCCTGGCCGACCTGACCATCAACGGGCAGCGGCGCAAAACCCTGATGCAGGCGCCGAAAAATGGATTCTTTTATGTGCTGGACCGCGCAACCGGCGAACTGATTTCCGCCGAAGCCTACGTCAGCGTGACCTGGGCGAAAGGCGTGGACAAGAAAACCGGACGGCCCATCGAAAGTCCCGAACACCGTTACAAGGACAAAACCGTCGTGATGCAGCCCGGTCCGCTGGGAGGACACAACTGGCAGCCGATGTCGTTCAATCCAAACACCGGTCTGGTTTACATCCCGGCGCAGGAAACAGGTTTCGCTTACGGGCAGGAGCGCGATTTCAAATACAAGGATCGCGGCTGGAACATCGGCGTGGATTTCGCGCTGGTCAAGGACATGCCGGCGGCGATCCCGACCGGCCATCTGCTGGCGTGGGACCCGGTCGCGCAAAAAGAGCGCTGGCGCGTGCCTTATGTGGTGATGTGGAATGGCGGCACGCTGACCACGGCGGGCAATCTGGTGTTTCAAGGCACGGCGGACGGACGCTTTGTCGTCTACAGCGCGGACAAAGGCGCGAAGCTGTGGCAGGTCAATGTGGGCACAGGCATCATCGCTTCGCCGGTGACGTATGAAATTGATGGCATTCAGTACGTTTCGGTGATGGCTGGCTGGGGCGGAGCCTTTGCGCTGACCGGCGGCAGCATTGGTTTGCCCGCCACGCCAGGACGATTACTGACCTTTGCCCTGAACGGCAAAGGTCAGTTGGAAATGTTTGCCGCAAAACCGCCCAAGCCGCCTGAACCGATTGAACTGACTGCTTCGGCGGAGATGATTGCAAAAGGCGGAGATTTGTTCGCACAGTATTGCGCCGTCTGCCATGGCATTGCGGCGCTGGGCGGAGGCGGCGTGCTGCCCGATTTGAAATATTCCTCGCCAGCGACATTCAACAGTTTTCAAAAGATCGTGCTTGATGGCGCGCTGCTTGGTGAAGGGATGCCGTCCTTCAAACAGTCGCTTCAAGCTGCGGATGTGGAGGCAATTCGCGCCTTTGTCATCAGTCAAAGAAATGGATTGACGGTGAAGAAATAGTTTCGCAAAGAGATGAAGATGAAAATCCCGAAAATCGGTTGCGCCATTCGTCTGGCACGCGCCAGCGAACTCGAAGAATTGCAGGAAATCGAGCGCGCCGCAGGAGCGTTATTCGCGCAGATTGGACTGCCTGAAGTTGCCGAATCAGAACCCTTGCCGCTCGATTTTCTGGAAGAACAGCAAGAAGCCGAACTGGTTTGGGTGGCGGAGGCGGAAGGTCAGCTCGCGGGCTTTATGGTTGCGACGGAACTGGAAGGAACCTGTTACCTGGAAGAAATCTCCGTTCATCCCGCGCATGGGCGGCAGGGGATTGGAAAGTCGCTCATCGAATTCTTGTGCGGCTGGGCGCGTAATAACGGCTATCAGGCAATCACGCTCTCGACTTTTCAGGATGTTCCCTGGAATGCGCCGTACTACTTGCGCCTGGGCTTCCGGATGCTTGACACAGAGGAAATGAGCCTGGAGTTGAAGGAATTGCTGGCAGAAGAGACGCAAGCATGGGCGCCGCTCAAGCGCGTTCTGATGCGGCGGGAATTAGGTGGAAAGCAATGATTTCAATTCCAGCAGCCGTTCGCGCGAAAACCGTTCAACTGTGCGTTCGGCGAATTGCGAAGCGAAGTTCAGCGCGTCGTCACAGATTTGGTTGATCAACCCGATCCGAAAGGCTTCCTGCGCGTCAATCCGTTCGCCGGTGATCAGCAACCGGCGCGCTTCATCCACGCCAACCAATCGCGGCAGCCTTTGTGTGCCGCCCCAGCCGGTGATGATCCCGCGTTTTGCGCCGGGATGCTGAAAGCTGGAACGCGGCGTGGCGTAGCGCAAATCGCAGCTCAGCGCGATGTCCAGGCCTCCGCCCAGACAATAGCCGTCAATGGCGGCAATCGTCACCGGCGCGGCTTCGCCGAGCGCGGCCAGCAGCGCCTGACCGCGCCGCGAAAAGTCGTACGCCGTGGTTGGATTCAGCGCTGCGACTTCGTTCAAATCCGCGCCCGCCGAAAAGACGCCGCCCGCGCCGGTGACGATCAAGACGCGAAGATCGTCCTGCTGACGCAATTGCGCGATGATTTCGGCCAGAGCCGTCATCGTTTCCTGAGTTAAACGGTTAAGTTGCGCGGGGCGATTCAACGTAAGAACAGCGACGCTCCCACGCTTTTCCAGAAGGATTGGGCGGGGATCTTCAATCACGCGGTTTCACATTTTCGCGGATGTATTTGATGATGTCTTCGGTCGAAGCGCCGGGCAGAAAAACCGCGCTGACCCCGGCTTCCTTCAGTTTCGGAATGTCGTCTTCGGGAATGATGCCGCCGCCGAACAGCAGCACGTCGTCCATTCCTTTTTCGCGCATCAGGTCCAGCACGCGCGGGAAAATGGTCATGTGCGCGCCGGAAAGGATGGACAATCCGACGATGTTGACGTCTTCCTGCAGCGCGGCATTGACGATCTGTTCCGGCGTTTGGCGCAATCCGGTGTAGATGACTTCCATCCCCGCGTCGCGCAGCGCGCGGGCGATGACCTTGACGCCTCGGTCGTGGCCGTCCAGACCGGGTTTGGCTAATAACACTCTGACTTTGGTTTCTGACATAGCTGGTGATGTTTGGGGATGAACGAATCGGCGATGGGCGCAAAATTCATTTACCGCCCATCGCCGGTCACTTCGGTTTACTTCTCTTTCGTGGCGCCGGTTCCACCCGAAGACGCGGGCGCTTTCACCGGTTTGCCTTCGGTATCGAAAATCTCAACCGTGCCGTACTTGCTCAGAGCCTCGGCGATCTTTTTCGCATCGCCGACGGCCACGATTTGCAGTTTGCCCAGATCGAGATACTTCCGTGCAACGCGCTGCGCGTCTTCGGGCGTGACGGCGGAGATTTTCTGCGGATAGGTGTCCCAGTAATCCGCCGGCAGATTGTACAGCTTCGAGGTGATGGTGTTTTGCAGGACTGACGCCGGAGATTCCAGTTGCAAGGCCCAGCCGCCGACAATCGTCCGTTTGGCGCGGTCGAATTCTTCCGCCGGAGCTTTCTCGTCGCGGATGCGTTTGAATTCGTAAAACAACTCTTTCATCGAACCGTCCGTGACGTCCGTCCGCACCTGCGTGCTGGCGTTAAAGACGCCGCGATATTTGGCGGACGAAACGTTGCTGTACGCGCCGTAGGTGTAGCCCTTGTCTTCGCGCAGATTCATAAACAGCCGCGCGCTGGGGCCGCCGCCCACCACCTGATTCATCATTTCCAGCGCGAAGTAATCCGGGTCTGTCCGCTCAATCGTCAACACGCCCGCCGACAAATTGGTTTGCACGGAACCGGGCCGGTCAATCAGGTAAATTTTGGCCGCGCCGGGTTCGGCGGCTTTGGGAATTTCGGTTTTGGGAACCTCGCCCGGCTTCCACGAAGCGAAGGCCTTTTCCAGTTTGGCGACGACTTCCGCCGGTTTGACATCGCCGACAATCGCGAAAATCGCGTTGTTCGGTTTGTAATGCGTGGCGTGGAATTTTTGCAGGCTTTCCGGGGTGATGCGTCCGATCTGTTCCGCCGACAGGGCAAAGCGGCTGGCCGGGTGCGAGCCGTACATCACCTTCTGAAACATTTCGGCGGCCAGAAAGCCCGGCTGCGAACGCTGCAAACGGATGGTGGAGATGTTGCGGCTTTTGAGTTTGTTGAACTCGTCCGCCGGAAAACTCGGATTCAGAATCACGTCGGCGAACAGCGCCATGATCGGATCGAAGTTGTCCGTCAGCCCGGAAGCTGAAACGGTGGTCGTCAGTGACGACAACCCTGCATTGGCAAACAACGACGCTCCAAGCTGGTCAATTTCCTCGGCAATTTTTTTGCTGTCGCGGGTTTTGGTGCCTTCGCGCAGCATCGTGGCGGTGTATTGCGCCGCGCCTTCCTGACCTGCTGCGTCGGCCAGCCCACCGCTCAGGACAACCATCTGCATGTTGAAATTCGGCAGCTTGTGATCTTCCAGCACCAGCACCTGCAGGCCGTTGCTGAGTTTGGTTTCATAAGGTTTCGGCAGTTTGACCTTGAGAATTTCTTTATTGACGGGCGCTTTGCCCTTGATGACGGCGCCTTTGGTGGACGGAGGCTGCGGCTGTCCGCCGGGAGCCTGCGCAAAGCCGAGCGCCGCAAACAGCGCGGTCAGACCGGCGACCAACAGCGTGCGATTGAATTGCGAAATTGCTTTTTTCATCTTGCACTCTCCTTTCCGTTATTTCCCTGCGGAACTTGTGCCGGCCATGCCTTTCGGTTTCGGCAGAGCGATTCCGACGGTGCGCTTGGCGGGCACCAGATACTTTTGCGCGACGCGCTGAATGTCTTCCTTGGTGACGGCCAGCGTTTTTTCCAGACGCGTGTTGGCCATGTGCGGATCGTTGTAGGCCGTCACGCCTTCGGTGATGGTGATGGCCAGTCCCAGCGAGCTTTGGCGCGAACTAACCGCCGTGCGTTTGGCAAACTGTTTGGCCTTTTCCAACTCCCAATCCGCAATTGGTTCCTTTTGCAACCGGGCGATTTCTTCATAAATCACGGCTTCGACATCTTCGGCTTTTTTGCCCGGAGCGATGTTGGCCGAAAGCTGGAACGCGCCGGGACCGCGCCGCGTGTTGGCGAAGCTCGAGGCCGAAAGCGCCAGTTGTTTTTCCTTGACCAATTTTTGATAGAGACGCGAGCTTTGCCCGCCGCCCAGCACAGTGCCCAGCACTTGCAGCGCATAGGCGTCGGGCGTGTTGCCGATGACACCCTTGTAACCGATGCTCAGCAGCGCCAGTTGCGCCAGCGGATCTTCCATCGTGAAGCGGCGTTCGGCGGTTTGTTCCGGCTCGGTGGTGTCCACTTTCGCCGGCGCAGGCTGCGCCGGAATGGATTCAAAATTCTTTTTGATCTTCGCCAGCGCTTCGCTGGCTTTGAAGTCGCCGACCAAAGTCAGCACGGCGTTGTTCGGCGCGTAGTAGATGCGGAAGAAGTCCTTCACGTCTTCGACGCTGGCCGCATTCAAATCTTCCATCGAACCGATGACCGAATGTTTGTAGACGAAGTTGTCGAACATCGTTTCGTCGAATCGTTCGCGAAACTTGCCGTACGGCTGATTGTCCAGGCCCAGGCGGCGCTCTTCCTGCACGGCGTTGCGCTGGTTGTCCAGATTCTCTTTCGTGATGTCCAGACCGCGCATGCGATCGGCTTCGATGAACAGCAGCAGGTCGAGTTGATTGGACGGCAGCGTCTCGAAATACAGCGTGCGCTCTTCGTTGGTGGTGCCGTTCAGATTCCCGCCGTTATTGAAGACCAGCATCATGTATTCGCCTTTGCCGACCTGCTCCGATCCCTGAAACATCATGTGCTCGAACAGGTGGGCAAAGCCCGTGCGGCCTTTGCGTTCGTCGCGCGAACCGACATCGTAATTCAACGCCAGCGAGATGACCGGCGCGCTGTGGTCTTCGACCAGAAAAACGCGCAGGCCGTTTTTCAGTTTGGCTTCCTTGAAATTGATTTTGGGGATACCGGCTTTGCCCTGCGCAAAAGCCGTGACGTTGGCTGTAACGCCTGAAACCGCAAGCAGCCCTGCGAGCATCACACGCCAGAAACGATTTGTTACTTTCATCGCGGAACTCCTTTCCAGTTCGGTCGGATTCTTGAAGGTGACTTGGAGGTGGTTAAACCGTCTCACGGCTTTGGGCCACGCGCGCCTGAAGCCGGGAACATTCTGCTGTCTGGGGAACTAAATCAGAACACAGCCGACGTGGGACGGACTTTAGTCTGTCCCCAGCGCCGGGACAGACTAAAGTCCGTCCCACCTTTTCCAATGTTGTTGTGCTTCGATTTAGAACGGGATAGTAACAAGACATCCGCCCGCAAAGCCAGTATGCGGCCCAAATTCCTGATGTGTGACTTTCGGCGTCAATGCGCTGGCGACTGAGGAATGCCGACAAAGACTGGCTCCGGCGTCAGCCAGACGCCGAACTTCGCGGAGGTTCGTTCCTGAATCTCTTTCACCAGTTCCAATACTTCGCGGGTGGTGGCGCCGCCGCGATTGATAATCGCCAGGGTATGTTTTGAGGAAATCCCTGCCTGCCCTTTCGCGAAGCCCTTTTGAAAGCCCGCCCGCTCAATCAGCCACGCGGCAGGCACTTTCACCTTGCCATCAGAAGAAGGGAAGTGGGGAATTCGTTCGTCATCACGAAGCAGGTGTTGTTCTTTCGCTGAAGCTTCCAGGCGGAAAAAGGCTTCGGCGGTGATCACGGGGTTTTTGAAGAACGATCCGGCGCTGCGGCAATCTGAGTCGTTGGCCGGGTCGTTCGGAGTAATGACCATTCCTTTGCGCGAGCGAATGGCGATCACTGCTTCACGAACTTCGCGGAGCGTCGGATTGTCAGTCCGGCCAGCAAAAAAAATTTTCAAGTCAGGATAACGAATCGCTGGTTTACCATTCGGAACCAACGCGTAAGTCACCGCCAGCACAACATACCGATTTTTCCCGGTCGAGTTGAAGATGCTGGCGCGGTAGGCGAACCCGCAGCCGGCGTTGTTCAACTCAACAATGCAATTCGACTGGCGATCAAACACGCGGACGTTGGTGATGGTTTCACCGACTTCCTGGCCGTAAGCGCCGACATTCTGGACCGGCGTGCCGCCAACCAGACCGGGAATCCCGCTCAGACATTCGACGCCCGCCAAATTGCGCTCAACACATTGCCGTACGAAATCGTCCCAGTCTTCGCCTGCGCCGGCGGTAATTTCCTGATTCCAGGCGATGCCTTTGATGGCGACGCGAATCACCAGACCAGGAAAACCTTCATCGGCGATGAGCACGTTGCTGCCTCCGCCGAGAATAAAAACCGGCAATTGGCGTTGTCCAGCAAACGCAATCGCTTCGAGCAATTCGCCTTCGCTACAAGCTTCAACGAAGAAACGCGCGGCTCCGCCAATGCCCAGCGTGGTGAGCGGCGCGAGCGGAACGTTTTCCTGAATCGAAGGGGACTTGAGCATCACGGGCAGGCGGCAAGATTACGGCTCGATTTCGCCGCGCAGAAAGGCGCGGACTTTTTTCATGTCTTCCCAGGCGTCGCGCTTTTTGTCTGGCGACCGCAGCAGGTAAGCAGGATGGAACGTGGGCAGGAGCTTGATGCCCGCGATACGGGGATAGTTTTGGAACTTGCCGCGCAGCAGGCTGATGCCGGTTTTGGTTTCCAACAACCCCTGTGTCGCCGGATTGCCCAGCGTGACGATCAGCTTCGGATGTATGCAGGCAATCTGGCGATAGAGAAACGGAATACAGGCGCGGGTTTCGTCCGCCTCTGGATTGCGATTGCCGGGCGGACGCGATTTCAGGCTGTTTGCGATGTACACATCTTCGCGTTTCAGATTGATCGCTTCGATCATCTTCGTCAGCAGTTGGCCTGCGCGTCCGACGAAGGGCCGTCCGCTGGCGTCTTCGTCCGCGCCCGGGGCTTCGCCGACAAACATCAATTCAGCTTTCGGATTGCCTTCGCCGAAAACGATGTTTGTGCGCGTCGTCCATAACTTGCAGCGCTGGCATTCGCCCAGGTCGCGGCGAATGTCTTCCAGAGTTTCGCGGGCAGGCAGAGTTTCGCTGCCCGGTAAGGTTTCGCGGGCAGGCGATGTTTCAGGCTGCGATTCAGTTGCATTACCAAACAGTGAGATGATCGCCGGTGCTTGCGGCTCGTTCTTTTTTGCCATTGTGATTTCCTGTTTGGGGAAGGATTGCGGCGGCATCAAAAGGGCTGATAAAGGGGTTTCCGGTGCGTTCGATTCAACCGGAAGAGGCGGCGGCATGATTGGTGCTGGCTTTGGCGCGGCGGTTTCGCTGACGGGCGATTCTTCCTTGGTTGCGGCAAACGATTCACCTGTCGCCGTTTTTTTCTCTTCGCCGATGTGCGTCAAGCCAAGATCGCGATAGTAAAGCAGATGCTCTCTGGCCTGTGCCAGCAATTCCCCCAACTCTTCCCGCACGTCCGTCATCAAGCGTCTCCCGACTTTAACCGAAGGATTTCATCCAGGATGCGGTCCGCCATCTGGCGTTTGTTTTGCAGCGGCAGTTCAACCTGCGAACCATCGCGTTTGAGAATCGTCGCCGTGTTGGTTTCAACGTCAAAGCCAGCGTCGGTTCGCTTGATGTCATTGGCGACAATCAGATCGAGGTTCTTTTCGCGCAGCTTCTTTTCGGCGTAATTGAGCAGGGTTTGGGATTCGGCGGCGAATCCGGCGACGATGCGGCCATTGCGATTCGGGTCGGCGGCAACGGCGGCGATGATGTCTTCGGTCGGTTCCAGTTCAAGCGTCATCTTCGCGCGGCCCTGCTTTTTGATTTTGTGCTCGGCGCGCTGTGCCGGACGATAATCCGCGACCGCCGCGCACCCGATAAACACCGTTACGCCGGACAGCCGATTTATCACCGCGTCATACATTTCGCGCGTCGAACGCACAGAAATCATTTCGATTCCTGCCGGCGCCGGCAGCCTGGTCGGGCCGGAAATCAGCGTCACGCGCGCGCCGCGATCCCGCGCGGCCTCGGCCATCGCATAGCCCATCCTGCCGGAGGAGCGGTTGGTGATGAAACGCACCGGGTCCAAATCTTCGACTGTCGGACCGGCGGTGATCATGACGTGCTGGGCGGCGAAATCCTGAGATTTGAGATTTGAGATTTGAGATTTGAGATTGTCGCCGGAAAGCAATTTCAGAACACTGGCCACGATCTGCTCCGGTTCGGCCAGGCGTCCGACGCCGACTTCACCGCAGGCCTGATAACCAACGCCGGGTTCAACGAAATGGTCGCCGCGCTCGCGCAGGGTCGTCAGGTTGGCCTGCGTCGCCGGATGGTTCCACATCTCGACATTCATTGCCGGAGCAATCATGACGGGATTCGTATTCGACAGGTAAAGCGTGGAAAGAAAATCGTCCGCAATGCCGTGCGCGAATTTGGCCAGAATGTTGGCCGTCGCGGGAGCGATCAGCAGCAGATCCGCCTGGCGGGCGGCGGCGATATGATCAATGGAAGCGTGATCCGCCTGATCAAACATGCCGACGACGACGGGTTCACCTGACAAGGCTTCAAATGTCGCCGGGCAGATGAATTCGGTCGCGTGTTTCGTCATCACGACGCGAACCTGCGCGCCGGCCTTCTGCAAGCCACGCAGAACTTCGGCGGCTTTATACGCGCCAATGCAGCCTGTGACACCGAGCAGGATCTTCATAATCGGACGATCAGGTATTTACAGGAGCAGACGAAGAGACGGGGAGACAAAAACGCCTTGTCTCCCCGTCTCCCAATCCATCCATCTTCTCATCTATTTTTCCACCGTCGCGGTGATCTCAAACCCGATCAAACCACGCTCCACTTCTTCCAGTGCAACGCGGGTTGGTTTGACGCTGTTGGTCATCTTGATGCGCGGCATGGCTCCTTTTTGAATCTGTTTGCTGCGTTTGGCTGCAATCAGGATTTTGCGGTATTTGCTGTCAATCCGCGGTGGTTGTTGGAAATCTCCATCATCTTCGATCATTTGAATTGCCTCCCTGTTATTTCTGAAAGTTGTTTGCGAAAACCTATCCAAAGGTTCCGATGATTTGTTCAGCGACTTCGCGCCGCCGCTTCTGCCGGCAGCGTTCGGCGATGACTATAGCAGCTAATTCGCCAGTTGCACTCTGCAGATCGTCGTTGACGATCAGATAGTCGAAATTCTTGTACTGCGCCAATTCAGAAAGGGCGTTGCCCAACCGTAGCTGCAAATCGTCCAATGTGTTGGCACCGCGCGTATCCAGCCGTTCCAGCAGGGTTTCGCGCGACGGCGGCATGACGAAAACACCGACGGCATCGGGAAACAGCGCGCGAGCCTGGGCGGCGCCTTGTACATCAATTGTCAAAATCACGTCGCGGCCGGCGGCCCTTAGCTGCTGGACCAGACGGCCCGAAGTGCCGTAAAGATTGCCGTGGACTTCCGCCCATTCCAGAAACTCGCCACGTTCGATCATCGCCTCAAACTCGGCGCGGGCGACGAAATGATAATGTTCGCCCTCTTTTTCGCCGGTACGAGGCGGGCGCGAAGTAAAAGAGACGGACTCTTTTACCTGCGAATCCCGCTCTGCCACGGCACAGACCAGCGTTGTTTTGCCTGCGCCGGACGGAGCCGAAACGATGAACAAATTTCCGGTCATTCTACGTTATTCGCCTGCTCTCGAAGCTTTTCGACTTCGGTTTTGATTTCAATCGCCGCGTCGCAGATCGAAAGCTCGGAAGATTTCGACAGGATGGTATTTGCTTCGCGGTTGGTTTCCTGCAGCAGAAAATCCAGTTTTTTGCCGATCTCGCCTTCGTTGTTCAGCAGTTCGCGCAGTTGCGTCATATGACTTTTCAGCCGCGCGATTTCTTCACTAATGTCGCTGCGTTCGGCCAGATATGCGACTTCCTGCGCCAGTCGTGTTTCGTCAATCGTATTCTTTTCCAGCAGTTCCGTAACGCGCTTGCGCAGCTTGTCGCGATAGGCGTCCACCAGGCCGTCCGCGCCCGATTCGACAATGGCGACCTGCTTTTCGATGCGCTCCACGCGAGAAAGCAATTCTTTCTGCAATTCGTGGCCTTCGACGGCGCGCATCGCGACCAACGCCGCTAGCGCATGTGTCAGCGCGGCTTCGACGCCTTGCACGACAGCGTCGCTCAACGTATTGCTGGCCGTTTTCGGCAGCAGCACGTTCGGCAGCCGTGAAAGCGTTGCCAGGTCCGCATCGCCGGTCAGCCCGAATTCTTCGCGCATTACCCGCAGCGCTTCCAGATAACCGCGAATCAACGGGCGGTTGAGTTCATACGCTGAATCCGCTGTCTGTGAAAAGCCGATGGTCATATCCACGCGGCCCCGCGAAAGCGCCGCCTGAACCTGTTTTTTGAGCGTGACTTCCAACGAAGCCAAATCCTGCGGCGCCCGCCAATGAATGTCCAGATTCCGATTATTGACCGACCGCAGATCAACCGTCACTGTAAACGTGTCCCCGCTCACTGTCCCCTGTCCGTATCCCGTCATGCTTTTGAGCATTCTTCTTCCTCCGAGGTTATGGCTATTGTCTGGGGCAAATTCTCACCTTAAACGACTGCCAACTGCTGTCCGGCAGCCGTCGTCTCTTCTTCGGCAAACTGCATTTCGTAAAGCCTGCGGTAAATGCCGCCGCGCTTCAGCAATTCCTGATGCGTGCCCATTTCGGCAATGCGCCCGGCATCCATTACCAGGATGCGATTGGCGCGGCGAATGGTGGAAAGCCGATGCGCGATGACAATTGTCGTCCGCCCGGTCATCAAATTGTTCAATGCCTGCTGCACCAGCATCTCGCTTTCGGTATCCAGTGCGCTCGTCGCTTCGTCCAGAATCAGGATCGGCGCGTCTTTCAAAATCGCCCGCGCGATGGCAATGCGCTGCCGCTGCCCGCCTGAAAGAATCAAACCGCGCTCGCCGACCACTGTTTCGTATCCTTCCGGCAATTTGCTGATGAATTCGTCCGCCAGCGCCGCCTTTGCCGCAGTCTTGATTGCGCCGTCACTGTCGTTGCGACCGAATGCACCGTAGGCAATGTTGGCGCGCACCGTGTCGTTGAACAGATGAACTTCCTGGGTGACAACCGCGATTTGCGCACGCAACGAGGCCAGTTTCACTTCGCGAACGTCATGGCCATCAATCAGCACCGCGCCTTCCGAAACATCGTAAAAACGCGGGATCAGATTGGTCAGCGTGCTTTTGCCCGCGCCGCTCTGCCCGACAATCGCCACCATCTCGCCCGCCCGAACATTGAAGGAAGCGCTTTTGACTACCGGCAAATCGAACCCGGCCCCGTAACGGAACGAAACATTGCGGAATTCGATTTCCCGCGAGAAGCGGTCGAGCTTCACGGCGTTGGGCGTATCGCGCATTTCCATCTGCTCATCCATCACCTTGAAAATGCGTGCGGCGGAAGCCAGCCCCTGCTGCAAGTCGTGCTGTAACCGGCTCAACCGGCGGATCGGGTCGTAGGCCTTGAACATCGCCACCAGAAACGTGGCAAAACCGCCCAGGGTCATCTGGCCGGCGCCAATGCTGCGTTGCGCGTAAATCAGCATCGTCGCCACAGCGACAATCCCCAGCGTTTCCAGGACAATCGGCGACAGAAAGTAGATGCGCATCGCCCGCAACTGGTCGCGCATCTGTTTGCGCGCCACTTCGCGAAACCGGGAGCTTTCGTAAGCTTCCATTCCAAACGCCTTGACGACACGCTGCGAAGAAATCGCTTCCTGCGCCGCGTCCAGCATTTCCGCGTTGCTTTCCTGCCGCGAATTGACATACCGCCGCAGCTTCTTGTTGAAGTTTGTCGTCAGGTAAGCGACCGGGGGAGCCAGCAGCAAAATTGCCGAAGACAGTCGCCAGTTCACTTTGAACAGCAGCGTCAGATAAACAACCAGGCTGACCGATTCGCGCAGCAGGTCGCGCAGCGTGTCTGACACTGCGCGTTCGACCAGCGCCGCATCGCTCATCAAATGCGCGGTCAATTCGTTGGTTGGACGTTTGGCAAAGAACGTGGCCGATTGGCGGATGATGTGATCGTAAAGCGCCGAGCGCACATCGGCGATGACGCTCTGGCCGATGTAACTCATCGAAAAGGATGAGAAATACTCCGCGACGCCTTTCGCCACGGTAAAGCCAATCAGCAGAAACGCGATAAACTGCAGGCTCTCAACCCCCGAATCCGGCAGTTTGAATGGCAGAAACTGCAACAGCGATTGCCCCGTCTTATTGCCTGACAAAGCATCAAAGATCGGTTGCAGCAGCAGAATCGTCCCGCCCTCAAGCAAGCCCGTGCCAATCATCAGTACAATGGAGATCGCAAAGATGATGCGGTATGGTCTGAGGTATCCAAGCAGTCGGGAGAATTCGGTCATGCGCGGCAACTTCGGTGAACATAAGCGCCAACGGCGCTTTTTGACTCGTCCTTGAAAACGCCGGATTATAGGGGGCGAGTAAAAACAGCGTCAAGCTTGGTTCGGAAGGTTAAACAATTAACGGACAATTGGTGTCGCCCGCAATGAAGACAAAACAACCAGTCGAAGGGAAAGACTTTTACCGGGAAAACGAATTTCTGGTTTTCACCCGCGAATTTCATTTGAAGCGCGGGCGCTGCTGTGGCTCAGGCTGCCGCCACTGCCCCTACGAACCGCGCTGGACCAAGGACATCACGGCCATCGCTGCGGAAAAGAGTAATTCCGGGGCGAATCAGTGACCGCCCGCGGCGGCGGCCTGGGTGTGCTGGGTGCAGGCCCGTTGCAAGGCTTCGTCCACTTTCGGAGCCATGGCCGCTTCCGACTTTCTGCAAACCATCGCCAGTTCGCTGACAATCAAATTCCTCGCCCGTTCCATCATCTGTTTTTCCCGAAATGAAAGCGGTTTGATCTGGTTCAGGTACGTCAGCGTTTTGAGCGTTTCGGCGACCACGAAAGGGTTGCCCGTGCGCATGGCTTCCGTAAATTCCTTGAAACGATCCTTCCAATCCTTCGGTGGAGTATGAAAATCCGAAGCCAAAACGTCCAGTAATTCGTCGCACTTGCTGCGGGCCAGAGGACGCCTCAATCCAATCTCTTCCGCGTTGCGCGTCGGAACCATGACCAGCGAATTATTCGTGTGCAGGCGCAGCAGGTAGAACTCGTGTTGCTCCCCATTGATCTGGCGAGACTCGATTTGCTCGACAATGCCGATGCCCTGAGCGGGATAAACAACCTTTTGCCCGACTTTGAAGATCACACTGTCCTCCTTTTCAGTTCAGAAATGCCATTACGGCAAAATTTGGGAAACCAATGCCGCCAATATCGCCAATTGCGGAGGGGATGATTTGTGAGAGGTGACGGCAGTTTAGCACCGGCTTGCAAAAAGCGTCAAAGTTGCGTCACGGCGGGGAATTTTGACCTGCCTGAATTTTCGTCGGATACTTCCCGCGCTTTATCAACCATTCAGTTTTTCAACCTGTTTGAAGGAAGGTGTTTTAGTCATGGCCGATCCGATTCTTATTGCCAAAGACAACGAAGAAATCTACCTGCTGCCCAAAATGTCCAACCGCCACGGCTTGATCGCCGGCGCGACCGGCACCGGCAAGAGCGTCACGTTGCGCGTGATGGCTGAAAGTTTCAGCAAACTGGGCATCCCGGTTTTTATGGCCGACGTGAAGGGCGATCTGGCGGGCATTTGCCAGCCGGGCGGAGACAACTCGAAAGTTGCCGAACGCGCAACCCTGTTCGGCCTGAGCGATTTTGCCTACACGGCATTCCCGGTGATGTTCTGGGATGTGTTCGGCGAACAAGGTCATCCGCTGCGGACGACAATCTCCGAGATGGGGCCGCTGCTGCTGACGCGCGTTCTGAATCTGAACGACACACAGGGCGGTGTGCTGTCGCTGGTGTTCAAGGTCGCGGATGACAACGGCCTGTTGCTGCTGGACCTGAAAGACCTGCGTTCGATGCTGCAATTCGTCGCGGACAATGCAAAATCGTTGACGACGCAATATGGCAATGTTTCAGCCGCGAGCGTCGGTGCAATTCAGCGGCGGCTGCTGGAAATCGAACAACAGGGCGGCGACAAGTTCTTCGGTGAACCGGCGCTGAACATGGACGATATGATGCAGACCGACGATCAGGGACGCGGCTTCATCAACATCATGGCCGCCGACAAACTGATGCAATCGCCGAAGCTTTATGCGACCTTCCTGCTGTGGATGCTGTCGGAATTGTTCGAGAATCTGCCCGAAGTCGGCGACCTGGAAAAACCCAAGATGGTTTTCTTCTTTGACGAAGCGCATTTGCTGTTTGACGACGCGCCGGACGCGCTGCTGCAAAAGATCGAACAGGTCGTGCGTTTGATCCGCTCCAAAGGCATCGGCGTTTATTTCGTCAGCCAGAATCCGCTGGATATTCCGGATGTGGTGCTGGGGCAGCTCGGCAACCGCGTGCAGCACGCGCTGAGAGCCTTCACGCCGCGCGATCAGAAAGCCGTCAAAGCCGCCGCGACGACTTTCCGGCAAAATCCCGACCTCAATGTCGAAGCCGCCATTACCGAACTCGGCGTCGGCGAAGCCCTGGTTTCGATGCTCGACGAAAAAGGCACGCCGGGAATCGTCCGCCGCGCGCTGATCGGGCCGCCGCACAGCAAGCTGGGCGCGATCACGCCGGAACAGCGGCAGCGGGTAATTCAAGCATCCATCATTGCCGGTCATTACGAGAACGCGATTGACCGCGAATCGGCCTGCGAGATGCTGAAGGCGCGCGCTGAACAAACTGCCGCCGCATTGCAGGATCAGGCGGCGGCCTCGAAACCATCCCCGCTGATGAAGGAAGCGACCAGTGTCATCGGCGCTTTCGCCACCAGCGCTGCGCGCGCCGTGGGCAGTTCGCTGGGCAGACAGATCATTCGCGGCGTGCTGGGTTCGCTCTTTGGCGGTTCAAGTGGAAGAAGGCGGTAAGAATCAATCCTCGGTGGCTGGCGGCATTGCAACAGTTGCCAGCCACCATTTCAGCAATCCGCTTCAAGCGGAACGGATTTGATCGGTTCATGACCCGTCAGCCGGGAAGTCAGCCTGAGCCGTGAAATCATCACCCCGGCAACAATCAACCCGGCGCCAATGCCGCCTCGCAAGGTCAGCTTTTCGCCAAAACTGAGATAGGCAAAAACCGCCGCTGTCGCCGGTTCCAGCGCATAAAAGAGAACGGCATGTGTGGGATTGACGCGGCCCTGGGCCCAGGTTTGCACCAGCGCGGCGACGAACGTCACCATCACCGCCATGTAGGCAATCTGCCACATGAACTGCCCGTCAATCGGATTGGGGCGGGTTTCCATTCCCAGCGCGTTCAGGCTGAAAAGCACCGTCAGGGCCAGCGCGGCCACCGTCATTACCTGAACCGCGGCCAGCGTTCGCACATCGCCGCCCGTGGCAAAGGCGCTGGTGGCGGCAATGTGCGCGGCCCAGGCCAGCGCGGCCGCCAGCACCAAAACATCGCCCAGATTGATCGTTTCTCCGCCGCGCGGAAAGCTGAGCAGGCTGAACCCGGCAATCGCGATGATCAGCCCGGCCAGATGATCCCGCGTGGGTTTCGAGCGGAACAGCACAAACCCCAGCAGCGGCGTGAAGACCAGATACAGGCCGGTAATGAATCCGGCCTTCGAGGCCTGTGTGAAGCTCAGGCCCAGAACATAAAACGCGATGCCGGTAAAACTGAGCACCCCCAGCAATGCGCCTTGTTTGACCTGGCGCAGGTTGGCGCGCCGCAGATGTCCGGCGAAGGCCAGCCCGAAACACAGCGCCGCAATGCCGAATCGCGCGCTGGTGTAAAACGCCGGGGAGTGCATCGCCAGTATGCTTTTGGTAATGACGTGCGATGTCCCCCACATCAGCGCCAGCGCAATCAGCGCGGCGTCAGACTGCCACCCGGCCGGCTGCGAATTCAAAGTTGTATTGTTCATTGGTTTCCCGCTGTATTAGCAAAGCGGGTTCAAGATAGCCGAGCCATGGCGGTGCCGCAAGTTTCATGAACAATCCGGGCGCGTTGATTTTTGCGCGGCGATGTTGTGAGATGCGCGCTTGCTGAAAGGCGGGAAGGAGCAAACATGTCACAATCGAGAATAGATGCTTTCACCAACATGCTGAAAGACCAGCCCGATAACGAAATGATCTGGTACGGTCTGGCCAACGAATTCACGAAACTGGAAAAATGGGCGGAAGCAATCAATGCATTCCGCAACGTCATCCGCATCAAGCCCGATTACACGGCCGCCTATCAAATGCTTGGTTCGGCATTGACGAGCGCAGGCAACCGCGAAGAGGCGCGGCAGGTTTGGACGGAAGGCATTGAAGTCGCGGGTCGCACCGGGGCCTGGAAAGCGCGACAGCACATGGAAGGCCTGCTGGGGCAAATGCTGGGGCAAATGCTGGCGGGCGCGGAAAGCGAAGTGGAAACGGGATTTTGCAAAGAGTGAACTGAAACGTTATGGCAAAGAAGACCCCTCACAAGACGCAGGCGGCCGCGAAAAATCAACCCGCGCCGCCGTCCTCCTGGAAACGGTTTCTGGCCCCGGCGGCCATTGTTTTGATGCTGGGCGCAGCCGTCTACATTTTCTTCAACGGCGACAGAATTTTCGGCAAAGGCGGCAATCGGACCCCCTCACCCAGCGCGACCAATGTCGCCAACGCTGCTCCCGGCACGACGACGGAAAACATGGGCGTGACGGGCGAACCGATCAGAATGACCGTGGCCCAGGCCGTCATGGTCACGGTGGACCTGGATTTCGGCGGCGCACCGACGACGATTGCCGACGCCATTCAGCAGGTCGAGCGCGGCTACCAGCCGGATGACGGCCAGGGGCGCACTTTCGCGATTCTGGACGCCTACGGCGAACCGCAGCCGGACGGCAAGCTTCGCATGTCCATGCATGTCAGCAGCGAAAAGCCGGGGATGGGCACGTTGAAATTCAAACGCACGGGCGAACTGCTCTGGCGCGCGCGCATCGGCAATCCGGGAGACCGGGCAGCCGGACAGAAAAGCCTTTCCATCTTTCTCGATAAGGGCCTGGGCAATAACGAAAATCACGTGCTCGACGGCACGCGCGGGGGCAATTCCGTGCTCGATGTGTTTTTGCAGAACTCCCAGCAAAAGGCGCGCGATGTGTGGCCGGACGGGACGGATCGGCAAATCACTTTCGTTTACAGCGCCTGCGGTTGTCCGGTCAAAGTCATGTGCCGCCGCGTCGGTGATCGAACGGTGCGCACTTCGGCTTTGCCCGTGATCTTCCCGGACGATCCGGCGGCGGTCACGACGATTGCGAATTTGATGAAATGGTGATGGATCCGGGCCTGGCCTGAAGCCAAGCTCGAATTGCTTGAGGGGAAATTGCTCGTCGGCAATTGCCTGGATGGCAGCCGGCTGCTGTTTCAGTAAATCCTGCGCGCCTGGAAAGCGGAAGCGTCGGACTGCCTGTTGCCGATCAGAAAAATCTGCGCCTGCCGACGTTGGCGGATCGCTTATTTCTTCTCCGAACGGTTTGCCTTATCAAACCGGCAGGCCGGAGGCACCGCATTTCCAGGGGCTGCAGAATTTCGTCCACAGTTTCCTGGGGATTCCAAACCGTCGCTGGAAAGAAAGCTACTCTTCAGGATCGCGAGAGATTTGAATTGCCGGAAATATTTCTCGCAGCCCGCAGCGGAAACCCGGCAATAAATCTTCGCTGACCAACTCACTATCCCCGGCAAAGACTTTCACATCGGTTTGCGAGCGAAAGATCGTCAGGCTGCGATGTTTGGGTGAAACCAGCCAGACCTGCCGGACGCCGGCTTCCAGATACTCCAAAATCTTGTCGCTGACCTTTTCGTGCAGGTCGTTGGGAGAAATGACTTCGATGGCCAGATCAGGCGGCATTGGCCAGGCAGTTTCGGGAATCCCTTCGGCGGGAATGTTCTCCGCCGCAACGAACGCGACATCGGGAATGCGTTGATTATTGCCGATGTGGAAGTTGGTCTCGCCGAAGACTTCGCCGATTTTGTTGCTCTCCAGATAAATTCCCAGCTTGATTGTGATTCGCGCGCTAATGACGCCATGTGCTGCTCCGGGCATCTCTTTTTCCTCCGGTTTGCCATTGACGATTTCGTAGGACTTGTCCGGATCAAGTGTGGTTATTGCCTGGGAAACAGTCGTTGGTTCGACTGCCATTTCGATTGCCGCTGACATGGGTTGCTCTCCTTTCACTCGATTTGAAATCGCCTCATTCTAGCTTTCCGCTGCCGAAGGCAACAAGACACGGATTCAGCTTCGCACACGCGCCACGGCTTGTTGCCAGCCTTCGTACAAACGCTCGCGCTCACTTTTCTTCATCTTCGGCTCGAAGCGTTTTTCGACCTGCCATTGCCCAGCGATCTCTTTTTCGCTTTTCCAGAAACCGACGGCCAGGCCCGCCAGATAAGCCGCACCCAGCGCCGTCGTTTCCGTAATCACCGGGCGGACGACCGGAATGCCCAGAATGTCGGCCTGGAACTGGCAGAGGAAATCGTTGCTGGTCGCGCCGCCGTCAATGCGCAATTCCCGGGCTTTGATGCCGGAATCTTTCTGCATGCATTCGACCACGTCGCGGGTTTGGTAGGCCATCGCTTCGAGCGCCGCCCTTGCCAAGTGCGCGCGCGTTGCGCCGCGCGTCAGGCCCACGATTGCGCCGCGCGCTTCCTGGTCCCAGTACGGCGCGCCCAGGCCGACGAAAGCGGGAACGAAATAAACGCCCTGGTTGTCGCTGACCGAAGCCGCGAGCGCTTCGCTGTCCGGGGCATTGGCGATGATGCCCAATCCATCGCGCAGCCATTGAATTGCCGCGCCCGCGACAAAGACGCTGCCTTCCAGCGCATATTCGGTCTTGCCGTTGGTGTTCCAGGCGATGGTGGTCAGCAGACCGGTCTTTGACAGGTTGGCGCTTTCTCCGGTGTTCATCAGCAGAAAACAGCCCGTGCCATAGGTGTTCTTCATCATCCCCGGTTTGAAGCAGGCCTGTCCGTACAGCGCGGCTTGTTGATCGCCGGCGATTCCGGCAATCGGAATCGCCGCGCCGAACAATTCAGGATCGGTTTCGGCATAAACTTCGGACGAAGATTTCACGTCAGGCAGCAGGCTGGCCGAAATGTTCAGCTTCTTCAAAATGTCGCTGTCCCACTGCTGCTTGCGGATGTTGTAGAGCATTGTGCGCGAGGCATTGGAAACATCCGTGACGTGCGCTTTGCCGCCGCTCAGCCGATGAATCAGCCATGAATCCACCGTGCCAAAGGCCAGTTCACCCGCGGTCGCTCGCTTCCGCGCGCCTTTGACGTTGTCCAAAATCCAGGCGACTTTGGTCCCGGAAAAGTAGGCGTCGGTGACCAGACCGGTTTTGTTGCGAATGACGCGGTCAAATTTTTCCTTTTTCAACTTTTCGCACATTGGAGCGGTGCGGCGGCATTGCCAGACGATGGCGTTGTAAATGGCCTGATTCGCCGCGCGATCCCAAACCACAGTCGTCTCGCGCTGGTTGGTGATGCCGATGGCGGCAACGTCCGTGGGTTTGACATTGGCTTTCGACAGGGCTTCGCGGGCGCAGTAAAGCTGCGAACTCCAGATGTCTTCCGGGTTGTGTTCGACCCAGCCGGCCTGCGGAAAGATTTGCGGGAATTCCTGCTGGCCGGTACTGACAATGTGGCCCGCGCGATCAAACAGAATTGCGCGCGAAGAAGTCGTGCCTTGATCCAGCGCTAAAACGTAGTTGGGCATAGTTTGATGTCACCTCGGTTAAGTTGATTTGAACTGCTTCTTTGAATTCGTTTTATTGGCTTTGATGAAACGCCGTGCTACTTTTCATTCTCGTTCGGGTTTTGTCAACGAATGCATAAGCAAATCCATGTCACAAATCACTTTTGAGATTTTCGCGATTTTCGTTCTGCTGATTGCCAACGGCATTTTCGCGATGTCGGAAATGGCCATCGTCTCCGTTCGCAAAGCGCGGCTGAAACAGCGCGCCGATCAGGGCGACACACAGGCCCGCGCGGCGCTGGAACTGGCGGATGCGCCGGGGCAGTTTCTTTCGACCGTGCAGGTCGGCATTACGCTGGTCGGCATCCTGGCCGGAGCCTTCGGCGGAGCGCGGATTGCGGAACGGCTGGCGCCGTCGCTCGCCGGGTTGCCTTATGTTGGAGAGTACGCGGAAACAATCGCGTTCGGCATTGTGGTGGTCATCATCACCTACTTTTCGCTGGTCATCGGCGAACTGATTCCAAAGCGGCTGGCGTTGCATAGCGCGGAGAGCATCGCGGTGCGGGTCGCTTCGCCGATGAGCAGGTTGTCGAAATTCGCTTCGCCCATTGTTTCCCTGCTGGATCGTTCGACCGATGGGTTACTGCGGCTTTTCGGCTTGCGCGAATCGGCGGAATCGCCGGTCACCGAAGATGAGATCAAAATTTTGATCGAACAGGGGATTCATGCGGGCGTTTTTGTCGAAGCCGAGCGCGATCTGGTCGAGCGCATCTTTCATCTGGCCGACCGGCGCGTCAATGAGTTGATGGTTCCGCGAACCAGCATGGTCTGGCTGAACATTGACGATTCGCCGGAAGAGATCAAAGCCGCCATCAGCGGCAGCCCGCATTCGCGCTTTCCCGTCGCTGGAGGAACCGCTGACAACATTTTGGGCGTGGTTCATATCAAGAATCTCTGGGCGCAAAGCCTGAAACAGTCCTCGCTGAATCTGAAAGCCGCGCTGGAAAAGCCTCTCTTTCTGCCCGAAGGCACACACGCCTTCCGGGCGCTGGAAGCCTTCAGGCAGTCACGCACGCAACTGGCGCTGGTCGTTGACGAGCATGGCGGCATCGAAGGACTGGTCACGCTCAACGATATTCTGGAAGCAATCGTCGGTGACATGCCGGGGCCCGGAGATACCGTCGAACCGCTTTACCAACGGCGTGAGGACGGCTCCTATCTGATTGATGGCGCGCTGCCCGTGACGGAGTTTAAAAAGCTGTTCAGCCTGAAACATCTGCCTGGCGAGCAGGATGACTGGTTTCAAACAGTGGGCGGATTTGTCATGACGCACCTGGGCAAGATTCCCCGCGCGGGAGATCAGTTTGAATGGGGCGGACTGAAGATCGAAGTGCTCGACATGGATCGCAATCGTGTGGACAAGTTGCTGGTGCAGCAGTCTCCTGCTGTCGAATGACGCCTGCGTCAGCGAATGATCGGCGCAGGCCTTTCTTTTGGGACCGGGCGGGGGGGAATCTGCCATGGATTGCCTGGCTCTTCGTTATCGGTGCGGTGGAAGACAATTTCCCAGAAGGAGCGGCCGGAAATGAAAAGGCGGGCGGTTTGACTGGCAAGCTTGTCGGTTTCATCTCCTCCCATTCCGATCACCTGCGGATACCAGCCAAGCTGCTGATAGATCGGCAGCCGCTGCGGCAAGCTCCAGCCAGCCGGATTTTCCAGATTGTTGTTAAAGCTGATGTAAATTCCTTCCTGCGACCAATTTCCGTCAATCGCGTGATTGAGCAGCATCACGTAACTTTCAAGGTGCAGGTTGTAATGCACCGCCGCGCCCCAGTAGGCATTGGCGTTGCTGCGATGCCAGTCAATCAGCACCGGAAATGTGGCCGTGACATGGCCGCCCAGGCCGGGTTCATTCCACCCTCCCCCATACCATTTCCGGACTTTGCCATTGGGATTGTTCCGGTCTTCATATCGCATCCGGGCGACGGCAACGCCCTGTTCAGCAACTTGGCGGTGATAGGTGCTGATGAAGAAGTAAAAGTATTCCTTGTTCTGATCCAGTACGACCGAGAAGTCTCCATTGCCGCCGGCAAAGTAGTAATTCCGGGTGTCGCAATAAAGTGAACCCACTGGCGCGTCAATCACGATGCCGAAATTCTGCCAGGTTTCTCCTTCGTCGTACGAAACCAATGCTCCGATGCGCGGCGCGGTTTGTCGCGCATTGCCGCACAGATTGGGCGGTTCGTTGTGGTACCAGCCGTACAGCGTTCCGTCTTCGTCGCGGTAAGTCGCCTCCATCCACTGCCCGCCTCTGACATCGGCGCGCGGCGAAATGAAGACCGGCAACGCCGGCCAGGAAAGATCGAAAATGCTTGTTCCGAGGCTGCGGTACGGATGGAAGGAAGACGTGAACAGATACAGATTGCCGTCGCCGTCCCGTTCGGCGGGACTGTTGCTGTCAATGCCGAGAACGCGGCCTGAGCCGTCGTCTCCGCCCGGCAAAAAGACCGGTGCGGTATCCAGAATTTCGATGATCGGCAGCGATTGTCCAGGTTGCGTTGGCGAAAGTGCGGCGCTGAAAATAAGCGCCAAAGCGATAAGTGGTTTTATCATTTGATCATTTCCTTCTTTCGAGAGCTTCCGGCTTATGTTTTAACCAACGGCTTTTGAGCGCGTGCCTTGCGGCATACTTGTGTGCCATTCCATTTACAAACGGTGACATCCGTGTAAGACTGCGGCCCGTTTTTATGAGATGGTGTTTGCGTATTACCCGCATTGTCCGGTTGCCGCAAGAGAGCGTTTCGATTCTTCAGCGCAGCCGGGATTCAGCAAAAAATAAAGATCAACGAATGACTGCCTGATCGGGGATTGAGGGAGTGTTGCCGTATATCATTGGCTCGTATCTGAAATGAGAAGAGCCAGTACGATTTCGCCCTGAGAAAGCCTTGCGTACTGGCCCAATACAACACAGGCAATCGAGTGGAGTTCCCTTTCGCCCACCTGTCCGTACGTTTGGTTAGACGTTAAAGCGGCGAGGTCGGTTTACGGAAATTTTCGCTCGGCCATTTTTTCGGAGGTTTCCCCAATGCTCACCCCTGGCGCTGCGGGCGGTGTTCGAGTTTGCTCATTGTCCGCTGCTTCACCCCGCCCTTCATCCGTTTTTTTTAGTGACCGGCGGGTTCATTTCTGTCTGATTGCCGGCATGGCCCTGCTGGTGCTTTTCTCCAAATTGCACATTGGCGATCTTGGCGGATATGACGACGCCGTTTACGCCCACGAAGGGAAATCCATGCTTTCGACCGGGCAATGGTGGAGCGTTTCTTTGAATGGCCGGCTCGATTTCGACAAACCGCCCATGTTTGTCTGGCTGGAGGCACTCTCCATGCTGGTTTTCGGCGTTACGGATTTCGCGGCCAAATTTCCGTCCGCGCTGCTTGGCTTTGGCACGATCATGCTGACCTTTTTCCTTGCCCGTGAGGTGAGTGATTCCTATCGGCTGCCGGTCTGGGCGATGCTGATTTTGCTCTCCACCCATGTGTTCATCCGGTTTTCGATGCGGGCGATGACTGATGTGCCGTTTACGTTCTTCTTTGTGCTGGCAGTTTTTTCCTATTTGAAGGGGTTGAAACAGAGCCGGTATTTTCTCCTGTTTGGCCTGGCCATCAGTTTCGCCATTCTGATGCGTTCATTTCTGGGAGCGATTCCTCTGGGAATCGTGGGAGCGCACCTGATTCTGACAGGGCAGCTCAACCGGTTGAGGTCGAAATCATTTGCCGCCGGAGTGCTGATTGCCCTTGGCCTGCCGATGATCTGGTTCGTCTCGCAATACCGGCTGCACGGCGGCGAATTCCTGATCCGGCATTTTTCCTTCACTGTCGAAAACCTGCCGCTGACGAGTGGAAAAGATTCCGATCAATTCCGTTTCGGTCTTTTTCAATACCCGGTCCTGCTGTTTCAGAGCTACTGGCCTTGGTTGCCGTTGATGCTTCTGGGACTGTGGATGCAATCAAGGAAACTGTTCAAAGAGCGTGATTCAACCAGCATCCTGCTGATCGTTTGGGTGTTGGCGGTGATGGTTCCCTTCAGTCTGATTCATTACAAATGGCTGCGTTACATCATGCCGCTGTTTCCCGTGTTCTCAATTCTGGCGGCAATTCCCATCTGCCAGTGGATGGAATCACGCGCCAAACTCCGTTTTCCGTCGGCGCATTTGAAAGCCGCGTATGTCTTGCTGGGGTTATTGATGGCGGGGATGGCGCTTAACCCCAAATACAGGGAAAGGCCGGAAGAATTACGCCGCCTGGCGCCTGTCGCCGAAGCCGTGACACTGCCCCAACACCCAATCCTGCTTTACACCGAGCGCACGCCCCGCGACGCTCACCTGTTCCAACTGATCTGGTACGCCGACCGGCAGGGCGAATTGCTGGATGACATCCGGGATGTCGTCAGCAGGGTGAAAAAAGCGCCCAATTCGGCCGTTATTATGGACAAAGCCGCTTTTCGGAATTCGGTGAGCAGGATCAAGCCTCGAATCAAAGTGCTGGCTGAAACCGAAGGGTTCGTTTGCTGGACGATAAACAGTTCATTGGAACCGGCGGAAACCGCCGAGAAAATACCGCCCCCCGCATTTAACAACGATGGCGGAAATTGAAGATTGACAATGTTGCATCAACAACCGGGATAAAAATAAAAATGACCGATACTCAAAAAAAAGCTTCTGGCGCTCCCAGTTTGAGCGTCTTCTTTCCCGCCTACAACGATGAAGGCTCAATCGCCAGACTGATCCATGAAGCCCTCGCCCTGCTGCCGCGGTTGACGAATGATTACGAGGTGATCGTCATCAACGATGGCAGCAGCGACGGCACCGCGGCCTTGCTGGATGAGCTGGCGCGCAGGCAGCCGCGGCTGCGCATCGTTCATCATCCGCGCAATCGCGGTTACGGCGGAGCGCTGCGCAGCGGCTTCGAGCACGCGGCCAAAGACCTGGTCTTTTATACCGACGGCGACGGACAGTACGACGTGGGCGAGTTGGTCAAGCTGATTCCGCTGATGACCGAAGAGGTGGATGTGGTCAATGGCTACAAGATCAAACGCTCGGACGCCCGCCGCCGTATTGTCCTGGGCGCGGTCTATAAGTTCACGGCGCGCTGTCTGTTCGGATTGCCGATTCGGGACGTGGATTGCGATTTTCGCCTGATGCGACGCAAGGTCATTCAGGGCATCGAGCTGACGTCAACCAGCGGCGTTGTTTGCACCGAAATGATTTACAAACTGCGCGCGGCGGAGTGCCGGTTTGCCGAAACGCCCGTGCATCATTACCCACGATTGCATGGACAATCGCAGTTTTTCACCTTGCGGCGCGTGGCGCGAACCGGATATGACTTTTTCCGGTTGTGGTTGAAACTGGTGGTCGCGCAAAGGCTGAATTTCGTCGCGATCTGGAAACGCAAACCCCTGGCGGGAACGACTTCAGCTTGAAATCGGGAACCTAACTGACTCGTCGAGTCAGCAATTCTGCTTTAGCCAGCCGGCTTGCCTCTCACGCGAGACAAGCCGGCTGGCTGTTTTACGGTTATGCCTTGTTCGTCTCAGACGGCGCGGGGAGTTTTGGCGCGTCGCCGTTTTGCTGAATACCAAGTTGTGATAGCACCTCCGGCACGTTCAGCCCGAGCGATTGCAGTTGCTGCAACAATGAAAAGATCATCGTTGGCCCGGTTTGCGCGAAGCGGTTGATCGGGCTGGAACCGTTGCCGTGTCCATTCCCGCCGCTGTCAATCATCACCACCTTGTCAATTTTTCCGAGCGGTTCGGACACGGCCCGGAGCGCCGGCGCGGTGGCTTCGATGATGCTTGGCAGTTTTTCCAGAATGGTCTGCAAGCGTGCGGAATCGTTGAATTCGCGCCAGGCGGCGGCTTTTTCCTTGATGGCGACGGCTTCGGCCAGACCTTGCGCTTCGATGGCTTTGGCCTGTGCCAGACCTTGGGATTGAATCTTTTCGGCTTCGGCGTTGCCCAGTGCGCGAATCTTTTCGGCTTCGGCGCGGCCTTCGGCTTCGATGGCGGAAGCGCGTCCCTGGCCTTCACGCCGCAATTTTTCGGCTTCGGCCTCGGCCTGCGCAATCATCGCCTGCTTCTGGCCTTCGGCGGCCAGAATCGCGGCTTCCTGTTCGCCCTGCGCGCGCAGGACTGCGGCGCGGCGCGCGGCTTCCGCCTGTTTGACGATGGTCGCCTCCAGCTCTTTCTCCCGGCGCAGGACTTCCTGTTCCTGAACGGAGATTTGCTCCTGGGTGCGAATTCGTTCAACGCGAACTTCTTCGGCGACGACTTCCTGCCGGGCTTTGGCTTCGGCCAGCGGGCCGGCCTGTTTTGATTTGGCGCGTTCCTTTTCAATTTCGGCTTCGTACTGGGCGCGTTTGACCTGGGCTTCACGGGTTGAAAGCGCGATGTCGGCTTCCGATTCCAGGCGGATTTTTTCGCCTTCCTGCATCGCCACCGAAGCCTTGATCTTGGAATCGCGTTTGGCTTCGGCTTCGCCGATTTCGGCGTCGCGTTTGACTTCCGCCGTGCGCCGTTTACCGAGTGCGTCCAGATAGCCTTCTTCGTCGCTGATTTCCTGAATCGTCAGGGCGTCCAATCCGATGCCCATCTTTTCCAGGTCAACAGCGGCTTCGGAGGCCAGCTTTTGCGCAAAACTCTGGCGGTCGTTGTTGATCTCTTCGACGGTCAGCGTGCCCAGGATGGCGCGCAGATGGCCTTCCAGCGTTTGAAAGACCAGTTGATGAAACTCCTTCGTTTCCATGCTCAGAAAGCGTTCGGAGGCGGCGCGCAGCGATTCGTCATCCCCTTTGATCTTGACGTTGGCAACGGCCTTGACCGAAACCGGAACGCCTTTAACTGTGTAGGCGCGGGTTGTCGTCAGCGGCACGGTCAGCACGTTCAGGTTCAGGTATTCGACCTTTTCCAGAAACGGAATCACCAGCGTCGCGCCGCCGCGCACCAGCCGGTAACCGACCTGGCTTCCATCGCCCAGTTTGCGACTGCGGCCGGAAATCACCGCCGCCTGGTTGGGCGAGACCTTGATATAGTTTTTGGCGATCAGCATCAACGCAATGATGAAGCCCGCCACGATCACTAAACCGATCACCGGAATAAGCATTGTTGAGTCAAGCATAGTTTTCATCTCCATTTGTTGAACCGCTGGTTACGAGTTTGCGGGAAGGAAAAGACGATTGATCTCTTCATCGGCGCTGACAATGACGGCCTCTTCGGCAACTTCTTCGATGATGACCTTCGTGCCCGCGTTGATGGTTTTCGTGCTTCGCGAACGCGCCAGTTTTTCGATGCGCTCCTGGCCGACGCGGCACATGATCTGGCCAACGCCGCCAGGCGGAATGCCGACGGTCACGTCGGCAAGACGGCCGATCAGTTGATACGCGCTGACCGAACTGGAGGCCTGCTGTTTGTAAAGCAGCCGCCCGAACCATAACACCACCGCGCCCAGCGCCAGGCCGCCCGCCAGGCCGAACAGTGAACTGGGCACCCCACCCAGGCCCAGCAACATTCCAATCGCGCCAAATCCACCGAACGCCATCACGAAGATGCTCAGCACGCGGCTGTCGAACCAGCCCATTCCGTGTCCGCCATCCGTGCCGAGATCAACATCCCACCCGATCTGCTCGAACAGGTCGCCCAGAAAAAAAGACGCCAGTAAAAACAGAAATCCGGCCGCGGCGGCAATCAAAAACACCGTCAGTGCGTTGAACCCCAAACCCATTTCGGTCATGCAAAATTGCTCCTTGATTGGCATTCGCGGGTGCGACTTGTAACACGTAATCAAGCATCCGTTAAGAATTCCGTGGTCGGGGCGGATCGTGAAAACAGAATAACCGGATCGTTTTCCCATCCTGCTAACGAATGCCATCGGCGTACATTTCGCCAAAATCGGACGAGGAAAGGTAAAATTCGACGGCTTGGCGGAAAAAGGATTGTGAGCGATGATCTGAAAACGGAAAATCTGATCCGGCAATCAAATTGATCGGCTGGTAAACCGGAGGGAACGATGAATCCGCACTGGATACAAAGCATCTATCAAACCGTTAAGAGAGCCGTTAGAAAGTGTCCGCATTGCGGCAGGAAAGCCGCGTACCCTCAAAAACAGCCCGGCCAGTTTCATACCTGTAAATACTGCAATCACCGGTTCAAGGAGAGGATTGATCTCAAGAACGGTTGAAATGATGGAGGCTCGCGAGCCGCGCGTGGCTGAAAATCGGCGGCGGTTGGCGCGAATCAACTTCTTTCAGTGAGGAAACAATGGAATTCAATCTAAACGCGGGCGAAATAATTTTGGCCCAAACGCCCGAAGTGCTCCGAAGCCTGCTTCAAGGGTTGCCGGACGAAATCGTGCTGGGTAATGACGGCGAGCAAACATGGAGTCCGTTTGATGTGCTCGGTCACTTAATCCACGGTGATCATGCGGACTGGATTCCCCGCGCGCGCATCATTTTGCAATTTGGCGAAAGCCGTGCCTTCGATCCCTTCGACCGCACGGCGATGTTCCAGCAAAGCCAAAGCAAAACATTGGACAGCTTGCTGGATGAATTCGCGATGGTGCGCGGGGAAAGCCTCTCCGCGCTGCGGGAAATGCAACTTACGGCGGAAGACCTGAAGAAAACCGGACTTCATCCTGACCCCGCGCTGGGCCGCGTCACGCTGGGGCAATTGCTGGCGACCTGGGTGGCGCACGACCTCAGCCACGTCACGCAAATTTCCCGGACGATGGCCCGGCAATATCGCGACGCCGTCGGGCCATGGCGGCAGTACCTTTCGATCCTGCAATAACGGCCGTCTCACCAACCGATTCTTCCTTGAAATCCTGTTCCGACAGAGGGGCAGGATTTTTCCGTATCCCCGTCGCCTGGAATTACCAGCGGCAAAACCGTCACGTACAATTCGGGGCCGCCGCTGATCAGTGTCTTTTGAAAAACCAAAGGCAGTGATCCGTGACGATCACTGCCTTTGGTTTTTCAAGAGACTTGAATTCAAACACGCTTACTTGTCCGAACCGATCCGCATTCCGTAGAACGACCGGTAGACGAAGAAGGCTGAAATCAGGAAGAAGACAACGGCCAGCACGTGGCTCAAACTGGCGCTGGATGCGCTGGAATGGCGCAGCGAGACAGCCAGTTCCACCGCCAGCAATCCGAACAAGGTCGTAAATTTGATGACCGGGTTCAGCGCCACCGACGAAGTATCCTTGAACGGATCGCCGACCGTGTCGCCAACGACGCAGGCGTCGTGCAGCGGCGTGCCCTTGGCTTTCAGTTCGACTTCGACAATCTTCTTGGCATTGTCCCAGGCGCCGCCGGCATTGGCCATGAAGATCGCCTGATACAGACCGAAGATCGCAATCGAAAACAGATAGCCGATGAAGAAATACTCTTCAACAAAGGCAAAGGCGAGACTGGAAAAGAAGACTGTCAGGAAGATGTTGAACATGCCTTTTTGGGCATACTGCGTGCAGATTTCAACGACCTTTTTGCTGTCAGCGACCGAGGCTTTGACCACCGTGTCATCCAGGCGAATGTTGGCCTTGATGAATTCGACAGCGCGATAGGCGCCGGTCGTCACGGCCTGCGTGGATGCGCCGGTGAACCAGTAAATCACCGCGCCGCCGGTAATCAGCCCCAGCACGAAGGGGGCGTGCAGCAAACCCAACTTGTCCACATTGACAGTCAGCCCGTTAGTCAGCGACATAATGATCGAAAAAATCATTGTCGTTGCGCCAACCACTGCCGTGCCGATCAACACAGGTTTAGCCGTCGCTTTGAAGGTGTTGCCCGCGCCGTCGTTTTCCTCCAGCAGGTGTTTGGCGCGTTCGAAATTGACCGTCACGCCGAAATCGTTCTTGACCTCGCGTTCGATGTTCGGAACTTGTTCGATCAATGACAACTCATAAACCGACTGCGCGTTGTCAGTCACCGGGCCGTAAGAGTCAACGGCGATGGTGACCGGTCCCATTCCCAGAAATCCGAAAGCAACCAGGCCAAAGGCGAACACTGCCGGAGCCACCATCAACGCGCCCAGCCCTTCCAGACTGAAGGCATAAGCAATCGCCATCAAACCGACGATGCTGATTCCCAGCCAATACGCCGAAAAATTGCCTGCCACCAGTCCCGACAGAATATTGAGCGACGCTCCGCCTTCTTTGGACGAAGTGACGACTTCGCTGACATGGCGCGATTCGGTCGAAGTGAAGACTTTGACCAGTTCGGGAATGATCGCGCCCGCTGCCGTTCCGCACGAAATGATCGCCGACAGCTTCCACCACAGCGAACCATCGCCGAGCGTGGGGATCATCAGGTAGGACACAACAAAGGTCAGAATGATCGAAACGACCGATGTAATGATGACCAGATTGGTCAGCGGCTTTTCAAAATTCATCTTGTCGGCGTTGGCATAAGTCGCTTTGGTAATCGCTTCGTTGATGAAGTACGACCCGGCGGAGGCAATCACCATCATCACACGCATGACGAAAATCCAGACCAGCAGTTGCACCTGAATCGCTTCAAAGCCCGCGCCAGCCGTCTGCTGATTGACTGCCAGCAGGATGAATGAGATCAGCGCCACGCCCGTCACGCCGTAGGTTTCAAAACCGTCCGCCGATGGGCCAACCGAATCGCCCGCGTTGTCGCCCGTGCAATCCGCGATCACGCCGGGGTTGCGCGCGTCGTCTTCCTTGATCTTGAAGACGATCTTCATCAGGTCGGAGCCGATGTCGGCAATCTTGGTGAAGATGCCGCCCGCAATGCGCAGCGCCGCCGCGCCCAGGGATTCGCCAATCGCGAAACCGATGAAGCAAGGCCCTGCGTAATCGCCCGGAATGAACAGCAGAATGCAGAGCATGATCAGCAGTTCGACGGAAATCAGCATCATGCCGATGCTCATGCCGGCTTTGAGCGGGATGGCATAAATCGGATACGGCTTGCCGCCGAGTGAGGCGAACGCCGTGCGCGAATTGGCGAAGGTGTTGACGCGAATGCCGAACCACGCCACGCCGTAGCTTCCGGCGATGCCGATCAAGCTGAAGATCAGGATGATGGCGACCTTGTAGATGGGAAAGCCGACCAGGAAGCCGAAATACAAAATGATGATGACCGCGATGAAGGCTTCCAGGATCAGAATGAATTTGCCCTGCGTGATCAGATAGGTCTTGCAGGTTTCGTAAATCAGCTCGGAGATTTCGAGCATGGATTTATGCACGGCCATTTTCTTGAGCTGCATGTAAATCATCAGCCCGAAGACCATGCCGAGCAGTGAAACGCCGATGCCGATCATCAGCAGCGTGCGCCCGTTCGTGCCGCCCATAAACGAGACGGTCGAAAGATCGGGCAGTTTCAAATTGGCTTCGCCGCCGGGCCGATGAGCAGGCTCCTGCGCGAATGCCGAGATGGCGCTGATGGCGACAAAAGCCACGCCAGCAGCAAGTTTCATTGCCAGGCCGCCGAATTGAACGCTTTGTTTCCGGAGACAGAGCAACGCAAAAATACCGATGCCTAGAATCATTAGGAGCATAGCTGGTGATACCTCGTGAGAGTTTAGTTTTGACTTCTGGTGTGAAACAGGCGCGGATTATAGACGAAATGCGTTTAACTGCAAGCCTGACAGGGGTTTGAACCGACGGGCCAGTTGGCTTGACCGATTTACTCGCGGCGCGCCAATTGTGTGTGATCGAGTTTCGCGAGCAAGGCTTCGACTGCGGCGGCAAGTGCGGCGGCGTCTTTCGATTCGAGCGTGATTTTCACTTTGTATTCCGGCGTGGAAAAGTTCGGATAAGAGCCGATGGCGACCGGCGGATGCGCCTCGGCAACGGCGCGCAACTCTTCTGCAATATCGAATTCGTCTTCGTGCGTGAAGATGGCTTTGGCAAAGAACGGCGCAACGCGAAATCGTTCGCGAATGGCCAGAAACTTTTTGCGAAACAGTTCCGGCACGCCCGGCAGAATATATACATTGCCGCACAACAGCACCGGCCAGCGCATGTCAGGCATTTCAATCAACTCGGCGTTTTCGGGCACATCCGCCATCCGCAGTTTCGATTCATCCGCGCCCGCGCCGAAATACGCGCGAAGTCTGCGTTCGAGTTCAGGATGGCGAATGACCGGTTTGTCGAAGGCTTGCGCAATCCCGGTGATGGTCACATCGTCGTGTGTTGGACCCACGCCGCCCGAAGTGAAAACGTGATCGAACCCGGCGGAAAGTTCGCGAACGGCGGCGGCAACAGCATCCACAGAATCAGGAATCACCAGAATGCGGCGCAGCGCCACGCCGAGTTCTCGCAATTCGCCGATGAGCAGACGGGCGTTTTGATCCTCCACTTTTCCGCTCAGGATTTCGTCACCGATGACCAGGATGGCGGCAGTTGTTGCGTTCATGCCGCCATCATAACCAGTTTTCGCCAGCCTGCAATTGGGTTGGTGGAAAAGCGCGACGGTGCCATAATGCGCGCCATCAAAACGATTTACCGTCGTCGCAGCAATCATCTCAACCCTTTGAGGAGAACCAGTTTTTATGAGCGTCAATGAAATCAACGCGCCTGTTTCCGATTCCGTGCAAAAGCATAAGGACTTTCTGTTCCCCGCCGTCACCATGCTGTACCAGCAGCCCATCGCGCTGGAACGCGGCGAAGGCATGCACGTCTGGGACGAGCAGGGCAACAAGTATCTGGACTGTTTCGGCGGCGTGCTGACCACCAGCGTCGGCCACGTTCATCCGCATGTCACCGACGCCATCATTGATCAGGTCAAAAAGATCAACCATACCTCGACGCTGTACGCCAATGCGCCGCAATCGCAACTGGCGGCGAAACTGGCCGAAATCGCGCCCGGCAAACTGGAAAAGAGCTTTTTCACCAACAGCGGCACCGAAGCCGACGAAACCGCGACGCAGGCTGCCAAGCTGTATACCGGACGGCAGGAAATCATCACGCTTCGCCATAGTTACAGCGGGCGTTCGGCGGCGGCGCAAAGCGCGGGCGGTCACAAAAGCTGGAAAGTGTTGCCGACGCAAGTTCCCGGCTATTACCACGCGCCCGCGCCGTATTGCTACCGGTGCCCGTTCAAACTGACCTATCCGGAATGCGATGTCGCCTGCGCCAGTGACTTGAAGGAACTGATTGAAACAGCCACCTCCGGCAACATCGCCGCATTTATGGCCGAACCGATTCTGGGCGTGGGCGGATATATCACGCCGCCCAAAGAGTACTTTGAGATTGCCGTCGGCATCGTGCGCCAATACGGCGGCGTTTTCATCACCGACGAAGTTCAAACCGGCTGGGGGCGCACCGGCGACAAATGGTTCGGCATCGAGCATTGGAACGTCGAACCGGACATCATTACCTCCGCCAAAGGCATGGCGAATGGCTCGCCGATTGGCTGGACGATTGCGACGCCGGAAATCGCCGCCGCCGTCCCGACGCTGACCTTTTCGACATTTGGCGGCAATCCCGTCACCAGCCGAGCGGCGCTCGCCACGATTGAAGTCATCGAAGGCGAAAACCTGCTCCACAACGCCAAAGTCACCGGCGACCACCTGCGCCAAAAGTTGATGGGCTTGATGGAAAAATACGAGATCGTGGGCGACGTGCGCGGGATGGGTTTGATGCAGGCGCTGGAATTCGTCAAAGATCGCAAAACCAAGGAACCGCATCCGCAGGCTGTCGCGAAAGTCTTTGAAGAAACCAAAAAGCGCGGCGTACTGATCGGCAAAGGCGGGTTGTACGGCAACTGCATCCGCATCGGGCCGCCGCTGATCGCGACGAAAGATGATATGGATGAGATGGTGACGGCACTGGACGAATCGCTGGCAACGCTCTGAACGAACGGAAAGGAGAAAGAGATGTACGCTCCGACAACGAAACAGACAGTAACGATTTATCCGGAAAGTGATGGGAAGCCTATGGCGGAAACTGATGTTCACCGTAATTTGCTCGCCGATCTGATATTCACGCTGGATAACTACTTTCAGATGCAACTGGATGTTTACGTCTCGGGCAATTTGCTGACCTATTACGTCGAAGGCAACCCGGCAAAATGCTTCGCGCCAGACGTGTTCGTCGTGCGCGGTGTGCCGAAGAGACAACGACGGACTTACAAACTTTGGGAAGAGGGCGTCGCGCCGCAAATCATCATTGAACTGACTTCGCGCAAGACCTGGCGCGAGGATTTACAGATCAAGTGGCGCCTCTACGAGGAACTGGGCGTGCAGGAGTATTTCATCTTCGACCCGGAATACGATTATCTGGACGACCCGCTGGTCGGTTATCGGTTGGAAAACGGAAAATACGTTGACCTGGAAATCAAAGATCGGCGTGTGAAAAGCGAAGTGCTGGAACTTGAACTTGTGGATACGGGAGAAACGCTGCGATTGCTTGATCCGGTCAACCAACACGTTCTTCCCAACTTTCAAGAAGCCTCTGCCGCACAGCAACAATTGGAGGCCGCGTTAAAAGCTGAAGAGAACGCTCAACGGCGCGCGGTTGAACTTGAAGCCACACTCGCCCGCTACCGCCAGCAGTTCGGCGAACTACCCAAATGAAGGAGCAGCAAGAATGCGCACTCTGATCAAAAATGGCCACATCGTCACCGCCGTGGATTCGTACATCGCCGACCTGCTGATTGACGGCGAAACCGTCGCCATGATTGGCAAAGACCTTTCCGCCGTCATCGGCGCAGTGGACAAAACAATTGACGCTACGGCCAAGCTGGTCATTCCCGGCGGCATTGATCCGCACACGCACCTGGATTTGCCTTTCGGCGGAACATCGTCTTCGGACGATTTTGAAACCGGCACGCGCGCCGCAGCCTTTGGCGGGACGACGACGATCATTGATTTCGCCGTGCAGTACAAGGGGCAGGCGCTGAACGAAGCGCTGGATGTCTGGTTTCAAAAAGCCGAAGGCAAAGCCGCAACCGATTACGGCTTTCACCTGATCTGCACCGATCTGCCGGACGAACGGCTGCCGGAATTGAAAGGGATGATGGATCAGGGCGTCAGCAGCTTCAAACTGTTTATGGCCTATCCCGGCGTGTTTCTGGTGGATGACGGCACGATCTTCAAGGCAATGACGGCGGCGGGCGAACACGGCGGCCTGATCTGCATGCACGCGGAAAACGGCGTCATCATTGATGTGCTCGTCAAACGCGCGCTGGCGGCCGGTCATACCGCGCCGAAATATCATGCCTTGACGCGCCCCACCAAGGCCGAAGCCGAAGGCGTTCACCGCGCCATTGCCATTGCCGAAATGGCCAATTCGCCGGTTTACATCGTCCACCTGAGCTGTCACGACGCGCTGAAAGAAGTTCAAAACGCACGCGACCTGGGCCTGCCCGCCTACGCCGAAACCTGCCCGCAGTATTTGCTGCTGGATTACAGCCTCTACGAAAAGCCGGAATTCGAGGGCGCGAAATATGTCATGACGCCGCCGCTGCGCGACATCGAAAATCAGGAAAAGCTGTGGAAGGGACTGCGCACCGACGACCTGCAAGTGATTTCGACCGATCACTGCCCGTTCTGTATGAAAGAACAGAAAGAGCTTGGCCGCGACGATTTCAGCAAGATTCCGAATGGCGGCCCCGGCGTCGAACACCGCATGAGCCTGATCTACCATCACGGCGTCACCAAGGGTCGAATTGACCTGAATCGGTTTGTCGAACTGACTTCGACCGCGGCGGCAAAGATTTTTGGCTTGTTCCCAAGGAAAGGCACAATCGCCGTCGGTTCAGACGCTGACATCGTCATCTTCGATCCGAACCGTGAACAGACGATCAGCGCGGCGACGCACCACATGCGCGTGGATTACAGCGCCTACGAAGGCTGGACGGTCAAAGGCGTGACGGAAGTCGTCCTGTCACGCGGCAGCGTCATTGTTGAAAACGGCGAATGGAAGGGCAAAGCGGGAGGGGGGCAGTTTTTGAAACGCGGGACAACCGGCGCAAAGTAAAGGGAATTATGGTAGACCTAAAACAGCTTGATATTCAGTACGTTACGAACCAATCCGGCGAGAAGACTGCGGTGATTCTTTCACTAGCCAACTTTCAAACCCTGGTTGAAGACTTGACGGATTTAGCCGTCGCGGCTGAGCGGCAGGACGAACCCGCCATCTCTCACCAGGAACTGCTCGACGAAATGAAACAAGATGGCCTCTTATGAAATCGAGTGGAAGCGATCAGCCGTCAAGGAATTGAAAGAGCTTCCCAAAGAAATGATCGTTAGGATTCTTCAGGCAGTCGAGGCTTTGGCAGATGACCCGCTCCCGCCAGGTGTGAAGAAATTGGTCGGCTCGAAATACACCTAACGCTTGCGCGAAGGCGACTACCGGGTGGTTTACAACCTGTTGTCGAAAACGCTGGTCATCGAAGTTATTCGTGTCGGACACAGAAAAGACGTTTACGACTGAAAAATTTTCCGGCAAGCAGAAGAAGCTTATGGACATTCGTCAGGCGTTGATGGCCGTGCATTCCAAACAGCAGGCCGAGGCCATCGTCGAATTCATCGGCGATGACCCGAAGCGCTTTGCCGAATTGATGAAGCTGTTCTTTGCCGGAGAATACCGGCTGACGCAGCGCGCCGCCTGGCCAATGAGTTATTGCGTGGAACTGCATCCTGAGCTGATTCGGCCCTATCTGTCGAAACTGCTTGATTGCCTGAAACGCGACGATCAGCATGACGCCGTCAAGCGCAATGTTGTGCGCCTGCTGCAATGCATCGAGATTCCCAAACGGCTGGCCGGCAAAGTCTATTCGCACTGCGTTGACCTGATTGATAACGCGGATGAGCCGGCGGCGGTGCGAGCCTTCGCGATGACTGTCGCATCGCGCATCGCCAAATCGGAACCGGATTTGATGAACGAATTGCGGTTGATTGTCAGCAAACACCTGCCGCATTCGACGGCAGCTTTCAAAGTGCGTGCAAGAGAGATTTTGTAAGGACGGATTTTTGAGCGAGTGGAATTTGGGTAAGATATGGCTTGCAGGCAACTCCTCCATTTCCAAGGAACAAAAGGTTGAAACGATATGCCACTAAGCGGTGAAGAGCGATTACTGCTCAAGACAATTTATAACCGGCTGGATGAAAACAAACCGCTGAAGCCGGAAGACCCCGATTATCACGAAATCTACCAGCCGGTTTACGATCACCCCGGTTGTGACGACCCGGTGGAGTTGATGCAGACGCGGATAGATTTCAGCAATATTGAGAGCGTTCAACTGTTTTCCGGCTTTCGCGGCTCCGGCAAAACGACCGAATTGTATCGGTTGAAGAAGCGGCTGGAAGACGAGGGCTACATCGTCCTGTACGCCGATGCGTTGGAATACGTCAGCCAGTCGGAAGAGGTGGATATTTCAAACCTGCTGATCGTGCTGGCAGGCGCATTTGGCGACGCAATGAAAGAGCAGTTGAAGATTGACGTGACCGGCGAAAATTACTGGACGCGATTCACCAACTACCTGACCAGAACCACGGTCAGCGTTTCAGAGGCGACTGTTAAGGCAGAAGGTGACAGCCCTTTCAAAGAATTAATCGGTGGATTGAAGGCTGGCATTGATCTGAAAGCCTCGCTCAAAACCAGTCCTTCATTCCGGCAAACGATGGAAAAAGCCCTGGCCAACCGCATCGGCGAACTGAAAGACCACGTGGATAAGTTCATCGAAGACGGCGTCAAAGCCATCCGGGAGAAAGTCAAAGACCAGAAAGGCATTGTCTTCCTCTTCGATTCGCTGGAACAGGTGCGCGGCACGCGGCTGAACGAACAGAGCGTCATTCGCAGCGTGGAACGATTGTTTGCCGATTACTTCCCGAAAATGCTGCGGCTGCCCTACGTTCACGCAATCTATACCGTGCCGCCGTGGCTGCAATTTTCCAACCCGAATATTACCAAGATCGTCATCATTCCGTGCGTCCGGCAATGGCATAACGACGATGGCCGCAGCGAATATAGAGACGGCTGTAATGCGCTCTACTCGCTGGTCATGCGGAGGTTTGGCGAGGCAGGTTTCAAACGGTTTTTCGGCGAGTCAGCAGAACCGCAAAATCCGCTGGCGCGCCGGGTGCTGGATCATTGCGGCGGGCATTTCCGCGACCTGCTGTATATGCTGCGCGAGGCCTTATTGCGTGCCAAATCCTTGCCTGTTTTGCCGGAGGTAATCGAAACCGCAATTGCTGAAATGCGCGGTCATTTTCTGCCCATTGCGGTTGAAGACGCCCGCTGGTTGCACCAGATTGCCAACCATCGCAGCGCAGCGCTGCCCGATTCGGGCGCTGAATCCGTCAACCGGCTGACCAAGTTCCTGGATACGCACTTCGTGCTCTATTTCAAAAACGGTGATGAGTGGTACGACATTCACCCGCTGATCCGCGAAGAAGTGGCGGAGATCATCAAAAACCATACGCCATCGCCCGGTCTCGTCCCAGTAGCGCCGCCATCATCCGCCGTTCCCGTAACACAATGACCAGCAAAGCACGCCTTGTCAGTTCGGAACTTGCGCAACGCTACGCGCTGTGGCGTTCGGCGGAATGGCAAAAACTGCTTACGCATCTGGAATGGCGGCAAGGCTTCGCGTTTATTTTGCTAACCGTGCCGGATGACCTGGGCGCGGAAATCTGCCGCCAGGCGCTGGAGCGTCAACTCAGCCAAACCGATCAAACCCTGCTCAATCTGAGCTGTGATGATCCCACACAACTTGCCAACCTGACGGAACAATTGCTGGAACTGCATCCCGATAAAACGATTGGCGCAATCTGGGTGGAAGCCGTCGTTGCCGAAGCCAGCCCGAAATTCCAGGAATGGCGCGACGGCTGGCGCGAACTGCTGGCGCGGCTGAACCGGTATCGCAATGTTTTGCAGCGACAATTTGAGGTGCCGTTGTTTTTCGCCGGCGCAAACTGGCTGCCGCCGCTGGTGCGTGAAATTGCGCCTGATTTGTGGTCGGTGCGGACACTGATTGTGCATATCGAAGCCGCCGTCTCACCCGCGGTTCCCTCCGTTTCCGCGCCGCACGCGGAAAGCATAGAACGATTGCTGGGACAGGCAAGGCTTGATCCTGAACTGGCGCTGCAATCAGCGGGGGAGTTGCGTGGACAGGCCGGGCAGGAAGTCCTGCTGGCCAGCTTGCTGCACCGCGCTGGGCGAGGCTTCCTGAAAGCTTTCGCCTGGAAACAGGCCGAACAGTGCCTGGCTGAAGCCGTTGCACTGCGCCGCCAATTCGGGCCGGAACCTGACGATCTGGCGGATGCCCTGTTTGCCCTGACCGAAGCGTTGCAGCGGCAGTATCGCCACGACGATGCGGTTGCCACGGCACAGGAGGCAGCCAGGATTTACCGTCAAATCGGCTCGGTGCTGGGCGAGGCAAACTGCATTAAGAGATTAGGCAACATCGCGCTCGCGCGTTCCGACCACAAGCAGGCGCGCGCGCGCTACGAACAAGCCTTGCCGCTCTACAAACAGGTAGGCGATGTGCAGGGCGAGGCAAACTGCATCAAGAGCTTGGGCGACATCGCGCTTCGGCGTTCCGACCACAAGCAGGCACGAGCGCGCTACGAACAAGCCTTACCGCTCTACCAAGCAGTCGGCTCGGTGCAGGGCGAGGCAAACTGCATCAAGAGCTTGGGCGACATCGCGCTTCGGCGTTCCGACCACAAGCAGGCACGAGCGCGCTACGAACAAGCCTTGCCGCTCTACCAACAGGTCGGCGATGTGCAGGGCGAGGCAAACTGCATCCAGAGCTTGGGCGACATCGCGCTCGCGCGTTCCGACCACAAGCAGGCACGAGCGCGCTACGAACAAGCCTTGCCACTCTACCAACAGGTTGGCTCGGTGCAGGGCGAGGCAAACTGCATCCAGAGCTTGGGCGACATCGCGCTTCAGCGTTCCGACCACAAGCAGGCAAGTGCGCGCTACGAACAAGCCTTGCCGCTCTACCAACAGGTTGGCTCGGTGCAGGGCGAGGCAAACTGCATCCAGAGCTTGGGCGACATCGCGCTCGCGCGTTCCGACCACGAGCAGGCGCGAGCGCGCTACGAACAAGCCTTGCCGCTCTACAAACAGGTTGGCTCGGTGCAGGGCGAGGCAAACTGCATCCAGAGCTTGGGCGACATCGCGCTCGCGCGTTCCGACCATGAGGAGGCGCGAGCGCGCTACGAACAAGCCTTGCCGCTCTACCAACAGGTCGGCGATGTTGTAGGAGAAGCTATTTGCTACTGGGGACTGGGAAAACTGGCGATGGAGCGGAAGGATTATTCGGACGCCAGGGCTAATTACGAAAAATCGCTCACTCTGCTACGACAAGTCGGACACAGGCATAATGAAGGTGAATGTTTAGTAAGTCTGGGCGATCTTGCTATAAAGATTGGAGAACCGGCGGAAGCAAAGCGCTTTTTCGCAGACGCGCTTAACCTGTTTGAGAAAATTGGCCAACCTGAATGGGCGGGTAGGGTTCATCAGCGGATGGCACAGCTATCCTGTGATCCCAACGAAAGGCAAAGGCACATTCAAATTGCCCGCGCCGTGTGGGAGCGGATGGACCGTCCTGACCTGATCAAACAGCTTGATGATGAATTCGGCTCAGGTTCCTGAGCACCGAAAACGATGACTTGCCGATACTTGTAATCCAATTGGCTTGCTCACGACCAGCGAACCCGCGAAGAGTGAAATCCCCCGGTGGCTCACCCACCGTCACGAGGTAGAAATGGTTGCAGAATCTATCAATAAAGACATTGCCCTCACCCAGCGCGACTTTGAAGAGTTGCGCCAGGATGTTTCATCCAGTCCCCTGTGGAACCCTGATCTTGCGCCGACGACCATCAAACAGCGCACCTGGTCCACCTGGAACATCGCCGCGCTGTGGATTGGGATGAGCGTGGTGATTACGACTTACACGCTGGCGGGCGGCTTTATCGAAGCCGGAATGAGTTGGTGGCAGGCGATGATCACCATCCTGCTGGGCAATACCATTGTCCTGGTTCCAATGATCCTGAACGCGCATTCCGGAACGAAATACGGCGTGTCGTTTCCGGTGCTGTGCCGGGCGGCGTTCGGCACAAAGGGGGCGAACGTCCCGGCGTTGTTGCGGGCGATTGTGGCTTGCGGCTGGTTCGGGATTCAGACGTGGATCGGCGGGACGGCGCTGGACGCGCTGTTTGGCCGGATGTGGAGCGGCTGGAATTCGTTGGACGCCAATGTGATGAACATCGCCGCGCACACCTGGATCGCATTTCTGCTGTTTTGGGGTATTCAGGTCTGGATCATTCTGAAAGGCGTCGAAGGTATCAAGCATCTGGAAGCCTGGTCAGCGCCGCTGCTGCTGGTGGGCGGCGCGGTTTTATTGTGGTGGGCTTCGTCGCGGGCGGGCGGGCTGGGCCGGGTTCTGACCGAATCGAGCGCGCTGCAAAAACAGCAGAATAACTTCTGGACGATCTTTCCCGGCGCGCTGACGGCTTCGGTCGGGTACTGGGCGACGCTCAGTTTGAACATTCCGGACTTTACGCGCTACGCCCGGTCGCAGCGGTCGCAGATGCTGGGGCAGGCATTGGGCTTGCCGATGACGATGACAGCGTTCGCTTTCATCGGCGTGGCAGTGACCAGCGCAACGCTGCTGATTTACGGCGTGGCGATTCCCGATCCGGTGCAGTTGATACAGCGTTTCGACAGCTTCACCGTCCTGCTGTTTGCCACGCTGGTGATTTTCGCCGCGCAGATTTCGACCAATATGGCGGCCAATGTGGTTTCCCCGTCGAATGATTTCTCGAACCTCAACCCGAAGATGATTTCCTACGTCGGCGGCGGGTTGATCACGGCGGTCATCGGCATTCTGATGATGCCGTGGAAACTGATGGCTTCGATGGGCGATTACATCTTCACCTGGCTGATCGGCTATTCGGGATTGATGGGCGCGATTGCCGGAATCCTGATTTGCGATTACTGGGTGCTGCGAAAACAGCGGCTGGATTTGGCGGCATTATTCGACGTGCGCGGACAGTATGCGTACTCGAACGGGTTCAACTGGCGCGCGATGATTGCGCTGCTTGTGGCCATTGCGCCGGTCGTTCCCGGATTTCTGCACGCGGCTTCGACGCCGGGCGGGCAAATCCAGCAGCCCACGTTTCTTGATACGCTTTACACTTACGCGTGGTTTGTGACCTTCGGAATTGGCTTCATTGTTTATTTCGCGCTGATGAAAGTCGTTCCGGCGCCAGCAGCGATTGCGACGGAACCGTAGGAATGATCAAAGTTAATGCTGTTTTGGTGAACGTGAGGCTGTAACTTATGCAAGGAGTTGAACAGTGAAAAAAAGAGCTTTTCTGAAAGTTACTTCCGCCGGAATCACCGGCGCGATGCTTGCGCCGCTCAGCGGATGCCAAAAACCGGAGCCGCCAACATTACCGCCTGAACCGCGAGCCATGGCCGGGCCAGAGAAACTGAAAAACTGGGCCGGCAATCTGGAGTACAGCACCGGCAAAGTCGCTTATCCCGAAACAGTCGAACAGGTGCAGGCGTTGGTAAAACAGGCTGAGAATTTCCGCGCGCTGGGCACGCAACATTGCTTCAATAAGATTGCTGATTCCCCACATCAACTGCTTTCGGCCAAAAAGCTGGACAAGATTCTGGCGCTCGATCCCGCCAAGAAAACGGTCACGGTCGAAGCTGGCGTGCGATACGGTACTCTGGGCGAATATCTGCAGGAGAAAGGCTTCGCGCTGCACAACCTGGCTTCCCTGCCGCATATTTCCATTGCTGGCTCGATCGCGACGGCGACGCACGGTTCGGGCGTGAAAAATGGCAATCTGGCGACGGCGGTCGCGGGCCTGGAATTCGTAACGGCCGCAGGTGATGTCGTCACGCTGACGCGGGAAAAAGACGGCGAGCAATTCCAGGGCGCGGTGGTGCATCTGGGCGGGCTGGGCTTCGTCACCAAAGTCACGCTCGACATTCTGCCCACGTTCCAGGTGAAGCAGGACGTTTACGAAAACCTGCCGTTCGCCGAACTCGAAAAGAACTTCGAAGCCATTATGTCCAGCGGGTACAGCGTCAGTTTGTTCACCGACTGGCAGAAAAACGTGATCAGCGAAGTCTGGGTCAAAACGCGCGTAACAAACGGGCAAGCGCCAAAGGCAAAGCCAGAGCTTTACGGCGCAAAACTGGCGACCAGCAATTTGCACCCGATCCGCGAACTGGCGGCGGAAAACTGCACCGAGCAAATGGGCGTTCCCGGCCCCTGGCACGAACGGTTGCCGCATTTCAAAATGAACTTCACGCCCAGCAGCGGCAAGGAATTACAAGCCGAATATTTCGTGCCGCAGAGCAACGCGGTTGCCGCGCTGAAAGCCATCAACGATCTGGGTGACAAATGGATTCAGGACCTGTTCATTTCCGAAGTCCGCACCATTGCCGCCGACAATCTGTGGATGAGCACCGCCTACAAACGCCCCAGCGTCGCCATTCATTTCACATGGAAACAGCATACCGAATCCGTGATGAAGCTGCTGCCGATGGTGGAAGAACAACTGGCGGCTTTCGGCGCGCGCCCGCACTGGGGAAAACTGTTTACCATTCCGGCGGCGCAGTTAAAATCACGCTACGAACGTTATGCGGATTTCCAGCAGTTACTTCGGCAATATGATCCGAAAGGGAAATTCAGGAATGAATTCCTGGACCAGAATTTTTCTGCCTGAAAGCATGTAGTACCGCCTTCAGGCGGAAAAGGCTTGAGATTCGAAGCCTTCCACCTGAAGGCGGTACTACGAACTTTACCAAGGAGCACTTATGGCACGAATTGTGAAATGTGGATTGATTCAAGCAACACACGCTGGCCCCACTGACGCGCCGATCGAAGACATCAAGCGCGCCAACATTGACAAGCATCTGGAGCTGATCGAAGAAGCCGCCAATCAGGGTGTGCAGATTTTGTGCATGCAGGAAGTCTTCACCACGCCGTATTTTTGCGCCGAACAGCAGACGCGCTGGTACGAAACCGTCGAAAAGATCCCCGACGGCCCGACCGTGAAATTGATGCAGGAACTGGCCAAACAATACGGCATGGTGATCGTTGTGCCGATTTACGAAGAGGAAATGACCGGCGTTTATTACAATACGGCAGCGGTCATTGACGCTGACGGCAAATACCTGGGCAAGTATCGCAAAAATCACATTCCGCACGTTGCGCCGGGTTTCTGGGAAAAGTTCTATTTCAAGCCGGGCAACCTGGGCTATCCATGTTTTGACACTGCATATGCGCGCATCGGTGTGTACATCTGCTACGACCGGCACTTTCCCGAAGGCGCGCGGGCGCTGGGTTTGAATGGCGCGGAGATCGTGTTCAATCCTTCGGCGACGGTCGCAGGATTGTCGGAATACCTGTGGAAGCTGGAACAGCCCGCGCACGCCGTGGCCAACGGCTATTTCGTCGGCGCAATCAATCGCGTCGGTGTTGAAGCTCCGTGGAATATCGGCGAGTTTTACGGGCAAAGTTATTTCTGCGATCCGCGCGGGCAAATCATGGCACAGGCGCCGCGTGATCAGGACGCGCTGGTCGTCGCTGATTTGAACTTGGATGTAATCCGTGAAGTCCGCAACACCTGGCAGTTTTTCCGCGACCGGCGACCGGAAACCTACGAGTCATTAGTCCAAGCGTAGGTGAACATTTCTTCTGACGACAGCCTTTAACGCAAAGAGGAACTAACCACAAAAGGCTCAAAATTCACAAAAAGGACCAGTCATTTGTTTTGTATCTTTTGAGCTTTTTGTGGTTGGAATTTTAACGCTGTAACTGCGAACGGCGTGGAAACACGAACAATGAAAATTGTCTTTCAAATTCTTCTCTGTCTGTTGTTGGTGGCTGCGCCTGCAATGCACGCTGCGCAGTCGCAACCTTACGACCTGATTATTCTTGGTGGACGCATTGTGGACGGCACAGGCAATGGCTGGTTCCGCGCCGATGTGGCCTTGCGCGGAGACACGATTGCCGCAATCGGCAAACTTGATGGCGCAAATGCCAGGTACGTAATCGTTGCGAAAGATTTGATCGTCGCGCCCGGCTTTATTGATATTCATTCGCACGCGCGGCGGACAATTTTTGAAGAAACAAAAGCCGAAAACTACATCCGCCAGGGCGTGACCACCGCCATCGAAGGGCCTGACGGCAGTTCACCGCTGCCGCTGAAACCCTTTTTCGACCGCCTCGCGCAAGCACGCATCGCCATCAACCTGGGCGCGCTGGTCGGACAAGGCTCAATCCGCGAAAGCGTCATCGGCCTGGTCAATCGCCCTGCAACACCGGACGAAATTGAAAAGATGAAGGCGCTGGTGAAAGAGGCGATGGAACAGGGCGCAATGGGTCTGAGCACCGGCCTGTTTTACGTGCCCGGCAATTTCACCCCGACTGAAGAAGTCATCGAACTGGCCAAAGTCGCCGGGCGGATGGGCGGGATTCACACTTCGCACATGCGCGACGAAGCGGCGGGCGTGCTCAAGAGCGTCGAAGAAACCATTGCCATCGGCGAACGCGGCGGGTTGCCGACGCAGATCACCCATCACAAGATCGTCGGCAAGGGCAATTGGGGACGCAGCGCGGAAACCCTGCGCCTGGTGGCCGAAGCGCGCGCACGCGGCGTTGATGTGACGATTGACCAGTATCCTTACACCGCTTCCAGCACCGGCCTTGCAGCCCTGTTGCCGCAATGGTCGCAGGAAGGCGGCCAGCGCGAAATCGTCAAACGCCTGGACGATCCGGCAACGCGAGCCAAAATCAAAGCCGCCGTTGTCGAAAGCATCAAATTCGACCGGGGCGGCGGCGATCCGAAAAACGTGTACATCGCGCGCTGCGCCTGGGATCAAACTCTGGAAGGCAAAAATCTGGCCGAAATCACCGCTGCGCGCGGGCGTTCGACCTCGCTCGAAGACGCGGCGGAAACCGCGCTGGAAATTGTCGCCAAAGGCAGTGCGTCAGCCATCTTTCACGCCATCAACGAAGACGATCTGGTGCGCATCCTGAAAGACCCGCTAACGATGGTTGCGTCGGATGGCGGCGTGGAAATTCCCAAACGCGGTGTGCCGCATCCGCGCAGTTACGGCACGTTTGCGCGGGTGCTCGGCCTGTATGTGCGCGAAAAACGAGTCCTTACTTTGGAAGATGCCGTTCGCAAAATGACGTCGCTGCCCGCCGCACGGCTGGGATTGCAAGATCGCGGCTTGCTCAGGCCGGGGATGAAAGCGGACATTGCGATCTTTGACCCTGCTCGCATCCGCGACCGCGCGACTTTTGCCGAACCGCACCAATACGCTGAAGGCGTCAGCTACGTGATCGTCAACGGCGCGGTGGTGCTGGATGACAGCAAGATGACGGAAGCCCGTCCGGGGCAAGTGTTACTGGGGGCTGCCGCGCGCCGGTGAAGTTGCCGAAGAGTGCTTGAAATTATAGCCCTTAGAGCCATACATTGATGGCCGGGAACAAGTGAGGTCGGGCAATCCAAGATGCGCATCTTCAAGAACAAATGGTTTGCCAGATTCGCCCGTAAGGAACGCATAAGTGATGCGAAACTTTGCGAAGTGGTGAAGGACGCCGACCAAGGGAACATTGACGCCGACTATGGCGGTGGCGTCATCAAACAACGAATTGCCCGGCCCCAGCAGGGAAAATCCAGCGGCTATCGTTCCATCATCTATTACCGCCAGAGAGACAAGGCGTTTTTCGTTTATGGCTGGTCGAAAAGCGAGCGGGCGAACATAGACGAGGACGAAGAAAAAGAGTTCAAACGACAGGCAAAACTGACCCTCTCCCTGAGCGATGAACAGATTTTGAAACTGCTTGAAAACGAAACCTGGCAAGAGGTGACTTATGATGAAGAGAGCTAAGACATACAAAAGCGAAGCCTTCGCGGCAATTCACGAAACTGCGGTCGGCATGCACGAAGCAGGCGTCATTGATAAACAGACGATGCGGAGTTTCGATCATTCCTGCCTGACGCCCATCCGCGAATTCACGCCCGAAGAAATCCGCGCCTTGCGCGAACGCGAAGAAGTCAGCCAGGCGATTTTTGCGCGCTATCTGAATGTGACGAAAGATTACGTCAGCAAGTGGGAACGCGGCGAAAAGAAACCCGCCGGCCCTTCCTTGAAGCTGTTGTCGCTGATCGAAAAACACGGCCTGGAAGCCATCGCGTAAAGAAACTCAATTTACAGTCGAGGCAGGCAGAGTTCGCAGCGGAGGAATGTTTATGGAATACGCAGTAGTCATCACAAAAGAGCCGGCGTCACGCTGGCAGGCAATGGTGCAAGGCTGGCTTGACTGCACAGCCGAAGTGGAAACGCGCGAACAGGTGATTGCCGCAATCAAAGCACGCCTGGCGGAACGGCTGCGCCATACCGAAGTGATCCACATCGAAGCGCCTGCCCCTGTCCTGTCGGCGCAAGGTTCCAATGGCACGGCTGAATACTCTACCTTCGCGGAAGAATGGCCGGACTTCGGCGTCTTCCGCGATGACCCGACACTGGATGAATTGTTTGTCGAAATCGAACGCCGTCGTGATGCGCACCTGGCCGGGGCTTAAACATGTTTCTTTGGGATTCAAATATCCTGCGCCATCAAAATCAGGCGCATCCGACGCTACAAGTTTGGCTGCAGCGGGTTCCGCGCAGCCAAATCGCGCTTCCCTCAGTCGTCGTGGCTGAAGTCTTGCGAGGCAGATGCGAATTTGCGCTGAAAGCCACGCCCGCACAGTTCGAGTTTGCGCACGCACAGTTGCTGAAAGAAATCCGTATCTTGCGACGCTTCAGAGTTGTCTTTCCCGACCTGGCAAGCGCCGAAGCGTTGACGGCGCTGCTGAAACAACACGCCAGCCGCAAACGCTCCGCCGATGTGATGACCGCCGCGCATGCCAGCGCCGGAAACCACATCGTCGTCACACGCAATCAGAAAGACTTCGTTGACCTGTTGCCGAAACAGCAGTTGCAAAACTGAATTGACGAGCCGCCCACGAACTGAGAAATAGATAGACGGTTGAATTGAGGAGTCTTCCAATTAAAGCTTATGCTTCGCTGTAACCAATGCGGTACTGATAATCTTGACGGTACAGAATACTGTGATGAATGTGGCACGCGTTTGTCCATGCCCGCTTCGCCACAGCCTAATCAGGCCCCTAATACTCAGAATCACAAAGTAGTAAAAAAGCGGTCTTGGCCTGCGCGAGCGATAGAATTTGTCGTTATATTGCTCATTTTGCCATTCTATCTTCTGTTTCTAGCTTCTCGAAAGCTAGTGAAAAAAATTCTTGCCGTTGGCCATAACATTGCCAGTTCACAGCCTATTTCGCAGCCTGCTTCCCCGTTCGCAGCAAATTTTGGAAGATACAAAGCTACTATTCCTCTCACTAAACCATTTCGTTACGGACACGAGCCGGTTGGCACAAATGATGGGTTGGTCGGCGCAAACGATGTGTCGGTCAACGCAAATGTGGCAGCAAGATTTGTCGGCAGACAGACTGAGCTTAACGTGTTAGCTCAACGCATTCTGTTTTCCAATGGCGGATCATTCCTCGTCACAGGTTATCGTGGAGTCGGCAAGACTTCGTTCATTAACCAAGTGGTGAAAAAGCTGAATGACTCTCTACCTTGGGCTAAAGAGTATCTGGAAGACGGAGACCTGGAAATCGTCGATGTCTATCTGAATATTGCGCGCCCGGTTCAACCCGCTGAATTAATGCACTACATCATTCGGCAGCTTTACGACTGTCTGATCAAAAAACACATCTATCAGTTGCTGGATAATGATTTGAGGTATGAATTGACACTTGCTTATCAGCGGACTTCGGTGAATATGGCTCGCAAAGTGGCCGAGGCGTCCGAGCGAAGTTTCGGATTCAATGAGGCCAGCTTGGGCGGAGAATTTCTGAAAGCCACGGTGAAAGCTTCTTGGGTAGCAAAACGTAGTCGCACGCAAAATTACGAAATGACGTTCCTCAGCTACGACGACAAAGCCGCAGAACAGGACATCATCAATATCGCAAGACGATTGACCAAAGGTTATGTCAGACCCATCACGCGGTTGGATAGTGTGAAACGAATCTTCAACCCTACTGAGAGGCGACGGGTCAAACTAAAAATAGTTTTTGTCTTTGATGAACTGGATAAGCTGGAAGAGTTCACCACAAAAGTTGAAGGGAAAGGCGATGAAGAACAGAAACCCGTGATTGATGTGATACTTGGTACGCTGAAGAACCTGTTTACCACATCAGGCCTGACTTTCGTCTTCGTCGCGGGAAAAGATTTGCAGGAGCGATGGCTTGAAGATGTCGGACGGGGCGATAGCGTTTACGAAAGTGTCTTTTCATACGACAAGTACTTGCCCTGTCTGTGGGCTGACGTAGATTCGATCTGCGATGGATTCGTTGATCTATCCCAGATAGTCTCCCAGCAAAAATATGAGGTTTTCAAAGAGTTCAAAAAGTACCTTGCCTACAAAGGTCGCGGCATTCCCAGGCGCATTATCAGGACGTTCAATGAATATGTTGAATGGGATAGCAATCAGCCAGTGCTAGCATTTACGAAGCAGCAGGTCCGAAGGATACGATTCTTCGCTGGGTTACAAGATATTTTGACCTCTCACGAAGATCGGTTATTCGGCGATTCGCACGAAGAGGTTTTGGGAACGCATAGTGACAAGCGCCGGTTGGGCGTTTATTACTTGGTTGATTGGGTTCTGCGTCAGGGAGCGGCGGAATTTACGCACAAAGATGTTTTGAATGCTTCCGAACGATTGAGCGTAAAGATTGCGCTGGCACAAAAGATCGCACCCGCTGTGGCCACAGACATCATCAAGATTTTGCTTGATGCCGATTATCTGCAAGAAGTGCAGAAGCCGTTGGATCGCGTCGTCATTGGTGACGCGAATGTGGAAGAGGAGAAACGATACAAGCTGGCACCGCGAAGGTTAGTGGAAATGGGGGGGTCTGCCGTAGATGCCGAAGCAGATGCGTTTTTTGGTTTACCGGTGGAAACCCTATTCGCTACTAGAGACCAACGCCTTACCAGCATCGGCAAATACAAAATCATCAGAACTATTGGTCAGGGTGGAATGGGAACTGTTTATCAGGCGACAGACGAATACAGTGGTAGGAATGTTGCTATCAAGGTGCCGTCAGAGTCACTGGCGACAAATACTGATATGCTGGCTAGATTTGAGCGAGAGGCAATGATTATGGAGGAGTTGAACCATCCGAACATCGTGAGGTCGTATGACTGGGGTAGAGATAACGGTAAATTATACCTAGCGATGGAATATCTTGACGGTTTCACTCTCGAAGAGGTGATTCATAGACAAGGAAAACTTAGTCTCAGTCTAGTGATCGCCATTGCGAAACCTGTGGCGGAAGCACTTCAATATGTTCATCAAAAAGGTTTTGTGCGAAACGATATTAAGCCAGCGAATATTATGCTGACTGCGGGGGGGCGCGTATGCCTGCTCGACTTCGGAGTTACCAAACCGAGAAGCTCAAAGCCTGAATTGCGATCTAAATTCGACACTGGATTCAACATAGTCATAGGCACGCCACAGTTTATGGCCCCCGAACAGTTTCAAGGCATTGTAGATGAACGTTCAGACATCTATTCGCTCGGTGTCATGTTGTACAAGATGCTCACCGGCGTATTTCCATTCGACATGTCAAATATTAAGGAACTAACGGATGCGCATGTGAGGCAGACTCCTGAGCCTTTATCACACCAGGTTTCCTTGCCTGCCGCTGTTGACGAGGTGATCTTGAAATGCCTGGAGAAGGATCCGGCAAACCGGTTCCAGACTATCGCCGAATTATCCGAAGCTCTGATTACTGCTGCTGGAGATTTACCGCGCGTAGATCTGAAATTAGTTGTTAGCGAGGTACAAGAGGAGGTCAAAGAGATAGAGGCGATGGACCGCGAAGTCACAGCACGTTCTGCGCCACTGCTGCCAGCAGAAGGTGCAGGCGCACTCTTGGAGGTAACGGTGCCGTTAGTATCGTCGTTCTTTGAACTGAATTATCGCGCACCGTCCGATACGAGACCACGTATTGCTCTAGTCAGGGGGAACGCGGAAAACGTGGATTTTCATATTACGATTGTGGGGGGATATTTACTTGGGAAGAAGACGAGTATTGGACGTAGCAGTGAAAACGACATCTCGTTAAACGATGTGAGAGTTTCCCGCTACCATGCAGAATTCACTGTTGACGGCGAAGAGTGCTTTATCGAAGATTTCAACTCCAGCCAGGGAACTTTCGTGAATAGAGAAAAAATAATCACTCGCCGATTGCTCAGAGATAAAGATGAGATTCAGATTGGCGATTTCGTGTTTATCTTCAATCAGGCTGCTCCCACAGAATAGATCCGCAGAAAAAAAGTGCATTCAACGACTGCATCTTTTACCTCGTCCTGTAGGACACCGGAACGGCTGACCGGAAGTCGCCGGAGTTTCGCCGCCATTGTGTATCGTCGGATGAGTTGTCGCGCTGGCTGCCGACGTAGACGCGTGCAAGCTAGTGCTGATCGTAGACGCCTGCCACTGGGGCGGCGGCCATCGAGGGCACCGATTTCAAACCGGGGCCGATGGGCCGCTCGCGCTGGGGCAGTTGTCGTATGACAACTGCATGCACATCCTGACGGCGACGCAAGCCGACCGTCGTCGCGCTGGAAAAGGGCGGCCTCACGCTTGCTGATGCGCGCTTTGCTGGTGGACGGGCTGACGGCGTGGCAGGCCGATTACAAGCCGCGCGACAAGTCTATCCTGCTGACCAAATGGCTAACGTTTGGCGTCGAGCTTGTGCCGCAGTTGTATACGGAACGGACGACTGCGCGCCACCTTCGACCCGCGCGAGTTGGCGGAGGGCAAGACGCAACAACCTTCGCTCTTCGATTTGTGCGGCGGCGGCGCGACATGGTGCTGGCGCGGCAGCCGTTGCGAAAAGTACAGGAACAGAAACAACTATGGCGAACTCCAAAGAAATCACTAACCGCAAAAATCTGAAGGAACGGCTCACCGAATTGAGCCGCGAACAATTGCTGAAGTTGCTGACCGAACTACTCGACGATGCGCCGGAGCTTGGCGATTGGCTAGCGGCGGCGCTGCCTGCGCCTGAGGCAGCCGCTCAGCCCAAAGCCGCCCATCCCAAACCGGCGCAAAAAGTAGACACCAAAGTTTACCAGCGGCAGGCACATGGCATCCTGCACAGTCTCGATCACATGCGGGCGTCGGATGCCTATTGGCACGTCGAAGGGTTGACCGGTCAGTTGCAAGGTGTAGAGACGAAGGCGATGGAATTTCCGGCGGCGGGGGACGCCGAATCGGCGTTGCGGATTTTGCTGACGATGCTGGAAGAAAGCGCCGAAGGATTTGAGGTGATTGACGATTCGGATGGGTATTTCGGCACTTACCTCGATGGCCTGGGCGCGACGCTGTCGGCGGCGGACCGCGTTGCTCACCCACTGGGGAAGGTTATAAAGCGGGCGTGAAAAGACTGTTGTGCTACACTCGCGCCAGTCGCTCCGACACTTAAATCGCGCTCAATCCAGGCGCGTCAAAAGGCAATCAAACGAGGACACAACGATGGAATTCGCAATCACCTTCAAACCTGACATGACGCCGACGCACATCGTCAATTTGACGAAGCAGGCCGAAGCCGCCGGATTCAATTACGGCTGGATGTTTGATTCCCACGTTTTGTGGCAGGAGCCATTTCCGCTGATGACCTTGATGGCGGCGAATACTCAGAAGATGCGCATTGGCCCGTGCGTGACCAATCCGGCAGTGCGCGATTGGTCGGTGACGGCCAGTCTATTTGCCACGCTCAATCGCATTTCCGGCGGGCGTATGGACATCGGCATCGGACGCGGTGACTCATCGCGCCGCGTGATGGGCAAAAAGCCGACGACGCTGGCCGACCTGGAAACCTGCGTGCAAACCATTCGCGACCTGACGGCGGGCAGGCAAATCACTTACGAAGAAAAAGAAATCCAGATGCCCTGGGCCGATGCCGGCGTGCCGCCAATCTGGGTGGCGGGTTACGGGCCGAAAGCTTTGCGCTGCGCGGGCAAAATCGGCGATGGCGTGATTCTGCAATTCGCCGATCCGCATCTGATCAAATGGTGCTTGAACTTTGTCCGCGAAGGCGCGGAAGAAGCCGGTCGGGATTTCAGCAAGATCAAGGTGATGAGCGCCGCGCCCGTCTGGGTGTCGGATGATTTGGCCGTTGCGCGCGACCGCGTCCGCTGGTTCCCCGCGCTGGTGTCCAATCACGTGGTTGATCTGGTTTCCAAATACAAGCCGGAAGAGTTGCCGCCGGAACTGACCGGCTTCATTCGCGACCGCAAGGGTTATAACTACCTGCATCACGCTGAAGTCGGCAGCAGCAATGCCGAATTCGTGACGGATGATGTGGTGGATCGTTTCTGTCTGGTCGGCCCGGTGGCGGAACAGGTTCGCCGGTTGAAGGAACTTCAAGAGGTGGGCGTCACACAATTCAACATTTACCTGATGTGCGGCGACGAAGAACAAACCGTGGACATTTACGGCAACGAAGTGATTCCGGCCTGCCAGTAGATTTTCAATGTTAACCGGCGGCGGCAAGTTTCTATCGGCAAACTTGCCGCCGCCAATTTATTCCGCCTTGAATTTCACGGCCTTGCCGTGTCCGGGCAAATACATCTCGCCATAACGCACAGCCAATTCGCCCTCGACAATGACGTGTTCGATGCCTTCCGGATACTGCCTGGAATCCGCGAAGGTCGCGCGGTCAATCACCTGATGCGGATTGAAGACGACGAGGTTCGCCTGCGCGCCATCTTCGATTCGCCCGTACCGCCGAAGCTGGAACGTTTCCGCCGCCAGACCGGACATTTTGCGCACAGCTTCTTCCAGTGAAATCAAATTCTGTTCGCGAACGTAGCGGCCCAGAATTCGCGGATATGTGCCATAAGCGCGCGGATGCGGTTTTCCACCCAACAGACCGTCCGTGCAAACATTGACGTAAGTCTGCTGCATGATTTTGCAAACCACGTCTTCCGACTGGCTGAAGGAAATCATCCCGACGCCCATTCGCTCGTCGCGGAGCAAATCGAAAGCGAATTCGATGGCGTCTGCTTCGCTGATGTGGTCGGTCTGGTTTTTCTGGCAGGCAGCCTCGGACAGATTTTTGCCCAGATATTCCGGGTGATTGCCTGAAGGAATATCCGGGATGACGATGCCTTCCGGGCCAGACCACTTCCAGAAGTTGTCCCAGTGTGACGGCGAACGGTCCAGCATTTCGGCGCGCATCTTGCCGCGCTCTGAAATGCTGGCCAATCGCTTCAAGGTTTCTTCGACGCCGCCCGCATGCGCCCACGGCGGCAGAATTGCGCCGAGCATGGTGGAACCGGCGATGTACGGATATTGATCCGCCGTCACGCGAACGCCTTCCGCTTGCGCCTGTTCGATCATCGCCAGCACGCCGTCAATCCGCGCCCAGTTTTCGCGCCCCGCGATTTTGAAATGCGAGATGTGAACGCGAACGCCGGACTGTTTGCCGACTTCGATCATTTCGGCAATGCCGTCTTCGATGTAATCGCTTTCGCTGCGCATGTGCGAAACAAAAATGCCGTCAAATTCCACCACCGCGCGGCAAAGTTCGACGAGTTCGCTGGTGTCGGCAAAACAGCACGGCGGATAGATCAATCCAGTCGAAAGCCCCAGCGCGCCTTCGCGCATGGATTGGCGGATCAACTCCTGCATTGCCGCGATTTCCTCAGGCCACGCCTGCCGGTCTTCCATCCCCATTACCGCCAGCCGAACCGCGCCATGCGGAATCAGGTACGCGCAATCAATTGCCGGACGCGCGCGTTCAATTGCCGCCAGATATTCCGCCACCGATTGCCAATCCCAGGCGCGGCCCAAATCGCCGTCAAGTCCAGCCAATGAACGCGCCACAGCCTGCTGATCCGCCGTGCGAATCGGCGCGACGGAAATGCCGTCCTGCCCGAACACTTCCAGCGTGATGCCCTGCCGGACTTTCATCGGCAGTTCCGGCTCCATCAGCACGCGCAAATCCGAATGGCTGTGCGTGTCAATGAAACCGGGCGCGATGACCAGCCCCTTGCAATCCAGCTCTTCCATCGCGTGGAGCGAATTCGGCGCATCAATCCCCAGAATGTAATTCCGGCGAATCGCCACATCCGCCGGGTAAAGTCCGCGCCCCGTGCCGTCGGCAACCAACCCATTTTTCAGAATCAGATCAGGCGTTTTCATTGTTAGCTCAATTCCTCTTGAGTGCCCGCTTCCCAACGGTCGCGGTACTGATTTAGCCTTTCACGCCGTCCATATGGGTGAGCGCGCCGTACATTTCCGGTCGCCGGTCGCGGTAAAACTGCCAATGTGTGCGCACTTCGCGAATCTCGTCCAGGTTCAGATCGGCGACGATCAATTCATCCTTGTCGTCGCTGCCTTTGGCCAGAATGCGTCCGTCGGGATTGCAGAAATATGACGAGCCGAAAAATTCGCCGACATTCCAGGGGGCTTCGGTGCCGACGCGGTTGATCGTGCCAACGAAATACCCGTTGGCGACAGCGTGGCCGCGCTGTTCCAGTTCCCATAGATAATCGGCATGGCCTTTGGTCGTCGCCGAAGGAATGAACACAATCTCCGCACCGTTCAGCCCCAACGCGCGCGCGCCTTCCGGAAAATGCCGGTCGTAACAGATGTACACGCCAATGCGCGCATATTTCGTTTCAAAGGTCGGAAAGCCCAGGTTTCCCGGCGTAAAATAGAACTTTTCCCAGAAGCCCGGCAGGCAATGCGGAATGTGCGTCTTGCGGTACTTGCCCAGATAGGTTCCGTCGGCATCAATCACCGCCGCCGTGTTGTAGTAAACGCCGGTCATTTCCTCTTCGTAAATCGGCGCGACGATGACCATCTGATGCTGTTTCGCGATTTCCTGCATCAACTTCGTCGTCGGCCCATCGGGAATGCGTTCGACCAGGCCATACCAATGCGGATTCTGTTCGGCGCAGAAATACGGACCATAAAACAGTTCCTGCAAACAAAGAATCTGGACACCTTGTTTGGCAGCGTCGGCGATCATCGCGACGTGCTTATCAATCATCGCCTGCTTGATTTTTTCGATGGAGCTATCGGCTGGCTCCACATTCGTGGCTTGTATCAAACCGCATCTGACAATTCGTGACATTCCAGTTCCTCCAAAGAATTCCCCACGAAGACACACGAAACATCACAAAGAAAGACGAAAAATCTTTGTGTCTTCTTCGTGTGCCTTCGTGGGAAAGGGTTTAGCTTTGCGCAAATGTATCAATCATCAAGTATGGATCGCTCATCGGATAAAGCACCGGACAGGTGCAGCCGCGCCGCCGATACTCATCAACCTTGGCCCGCACTTCATCGGGCGTTCCGGTCGCCGAAATCTTCAGCACGAATTCATCCGGCACGTATTGCATCGCCTGATGAATCTGTTCAATGGTTGCGGGCCAGGTCAGGATGGATTGCACCTGTTTGACGATGTCTTCGCTGACGCCCGAAGCCTTGGCAATGTGCGGCTGCTGCGCCAGATACTGCGTCAACAACACCTTCGCCGCTTCGATGGCTTTTTTGCGGTCGAGGTCAACGGAGCAAACAACCAATTGCGGGCGGTCAATTTCATCCATTGAGCGTCCGGCTTTTTTCGCGCCCGCTTCCAGCAGTTCCATCGCGCGATCGTTGTATTCCGGGGGCACGCAGTAATTCAGCAGCACACCGTCGGCGATTTCGCCGGTCAGTTCCATCATTTTGTCGCCCGTCGCGCCGATGTAAATCGGCACATTGCGCGGTTCCCGGCGGCCATGCACCACGTCGAGTTCAATGCCTGTGACGTGGTGAAACTCGCCGTGAAAAGTGACGTTTTCCATCCGCAGCAACCGGCGCAGCACTTCGACCGTTTCGCGCATCGCCAGCAGCGGTTTGCGCCGCTCGATGCCGACGTTTTTCGCCAGCGGATCCCACCACGCGCCAATGCCGCAAATCATACGGTCCGGCGCCAGATCATCCAGCGTCAGCCAGGTCGCTGCCAGCAAGCCGATGTTGCGCGTCCAGTTGTTGATGACGCCCGCGCCGATCTTGATGCGCTCGGTCGTCGCGGCAAACGCCGCCATCGGCACAATCGCATCGCGCACCAGCCGGCTTTCCGCTTGCCACACGGCTTCAAACCCTTTGCTTTCGGCGTACTGCGCATATTTGATTCCGTCCTGCAAGGAATGCGCGTCTTGCAGATAGAGTGCGACTCGTTCGTTTGGCATAATAGCGATAACCTCCTTAACGTTGTCAGACTGGCAATCCCAGCGCAGTTCGGATGACACGCCTGACTTCGCGGCAATCTTTAATCGCCTGACGCGCATCCAGTTTTGCCGCCGATTTCCCAGGATAGCGAAAATCAACCGCGAAGATACTCAGTCCGTTTATTTGTGGTTGTAGGGTTATCCATTGCGGTTCGACTTGCAACGTTAGTGTCAGCAGGTGAGCCAGGTTGTGAGTTTTGCTGAACGCGATTCCGGCTTCCTCAAGCCGGGCTTTGAGATATTTTTCGGCGCATTGCTGGGCGTGGAAACAAGCGGCGTCATAGTTCGGGTGTTTCCGCGCGCGGTAAAGCTGTTGGGCGGCAAACCAATCGCCTTCGGCTTTGTCAATCCATTCGAGCGTGAGTTGCTTCATACATCACCTTTCCTCGCTCGAAGATTTCGCGCATAAAGCGGTCGCCAATTTCGATTCGTTCGCGAACTTCTTCCGGCGAACGCACCAGCAGATCAATCGGCGCCAGCACATTGAGTCCGTTCAAAATCCGGATTGCCTGCGCAGCGTGGCTGTTTTCGTAGGGCATGATGACCAGCAGGTCTATGTCGGAATCTTCGGTTGGTGTTCCGTAGGCCTGTGAGCCAAAGAGAATGATTCGCTCCGGCAAAAATACACTGGCAATTTGCTGGCACAATCGCTTGATGTATTCCCGCTTGCTCTCGGCGGAATTACCAAGCCGATACCATTCTGTTTTGGAATTCATCGCGTCCGCTGTTGCCGCGGTCATCGCAATCTCCTTTCGGTCATCCTGGCGTCAAACGCCAATGCGTTCCCACGCTCGCGCTGCCAGTTCCCGGCTTCTGGCAGTGATTTCCGCTTCGTCAAGAAACAACAATTTCCGATCCTTCATCAGCACTTTACCCGCACAGATGGTCGTCGTCACCATCGAATTCTCAAAGCCGAACAAAATATGCCAGGGCAAATTGCCCGCATTGAGCGGCGTGGTCGGATGGTAATCCACCAGGATGATGTCGGCGAATGCTCCCGGCGCCAGCACGCCCAGCGGCGCTTTTGGAAAGAAGACATTGGCCAGCGCGGCGTTATTGGTCACAGCCATTTCGGCGACGGTCGCGCCATTCATCCGGCGCGGGTCGCGGTGCGCGGCTTTGTGCGACAGGTAAGCCGCCTTGCATTCCTCCCACATCGCATTGGAAAAGCCGTCGTTGCCCAGCCCGACTTTCACGCCCAGCCGCAGCAAACCTTCCACATCCGCCGCGCCCACGGCATTGTTCATGTTCGAGCGCGGCTGGTGCGTCACCCAGGTTCCGGTTTGGCGTAGCAGTTCGGCTTCGCGGTGATCAATGTGGACGGCATGCGCGACGATGGAGCGTTCGCCCAGAATGCCAAACTTGTGCAGCCGATCAATCGCGCGCAGGCCGCTTTTTTCCAAACTGTCGTACTGATCGGATAAGTCTTCGGCAGCGTGAATGTGAAAACCGCCGTCCCAGGCATTGCGGCAGGCTTCGAGTGTCGCATCGGAAAGTGTCAGGGAAGCGTGCAAGCCGAAGGTAGCAGCAAGTTGGGAGTTGGGAGTTGGGAGTTGGGAGTTGATGAAGCGCAGGTTTTCAGCAATTCCGGCTTTGGCTTTTTCTTCGCCGTCGCGGTCGGTAACTTCGTAACACAGGCAGGCGCGCAAGCCCGCTTGTGTGACGGCCTCGGCAACAACATCCAGCGAACCGTCAATTGCGTTTGGCGAAGCGTGATGGTCAATCAAGGTCGTTGTGCCGTGTTTGATCGCGTCAATCAAACAAACCAGCGCCGAATAGCGCACGTCTTCTACCGTCAACGCTTTGTCCAGTCGCCACCACAACCGATCCAGAATTTCGGGAAAGTCCTTTGGCGCTTCGCCCGGAATCGCCATCCCGCGCGCAAAAGCTCCGTAAAAATGCGTGTGCGCGCAGATGTTGCCCGGCATCACGAACTGGCCGCGCGCATCCAGCCGTTCGGCTTGCGGATACTTGGCTTCGAGTTCCGACGACAAACCGAGTTCGATGATGCGGTCGCCTCCTACGTAGAGCGCGTGCTTTTCCAGAATCTGATTCGGCGTGCCCCAGGTGATGAGCGTGGCGTTCGTGATGAGCATAACGTCAGACCTTCAGCTTATTCAGTTCTGCAACGTCCGGTTGAATGCGCAACGGTTCGCCGACTGAGCGGCGCGCGGTGTTGATGTCCTTCAAGCCGCTGCCAGTGATGACCAACACGACGCTTTCCTCGGATTGAATCACACCTTGTTCGCGCAGTTTCACAAATCCGGCAAAGGCCGCTGCTGCGCCGGGTTCGGCGAAAACTCCCGTCGTGCGCGCGAGGCGCGGAATCGCGGCAATGATTTCTTCGTCGCTGACGGCCACTGCGCCGCCGCTTGTTTCGCGCATCGCGCGCATTGCCCGGGTGGCATCGCGTGGATCGCCGACATTGATACCGTCGGCAATGGTTTGCCCAATGACCGGGCGAACCACTCCGTCGCCGTTGATTGCCGCCACCAAAGGCGCAGCCCCAGCAGCCTGTACGCCAGTCAGTTTTGGCAACCGATCAATCCAGCCCAACTGTTGCAGGTCGCAAAATCCTTTCCACAATCCGCCGATGATGTTGCCATCGCCTACGCCAACGATGACGCGATCAGGAACCTGCCAATTCAATTGTTCGGCGATTTCCAGCGCGGCGGTTTTTTTGCCTTCGGCGGTGAAGGCGTTATGGCCCGTGGTGCGTTGATACCAACCGAACTGCTCCGAAGCCGCCAAGCACAATTCGCAAGCTTGTTCGTAGCTGCCTTCAATCAGCACGACCGTTGCGCCGTAAATTTGCAGTTGCGCGACTTTGGCGGCGGGCGTGGTCGCGGGCACGAAGATAACGGATTTCAGCCCGACGCTGGCGCACATTCCGGCCAGTGCCGCGCCCGCGTTGCCGGACGAAGCCGTGGTTGCGACAGTTGCGCCCGCTTCCTGCGCTTTGACCACAGCCAGCGCGCTCGGACGATCTTTGAACGATGCGGTGGGATTGCGCCCGTCGTCTTTGACCAGCACTTGCCGCACGCCGAATTCATCAGCCAGGCGCGGCGCGTCATACAGCGGGGTCCAACCTACGCTGAGCGGCGGCACGGGTGAAGTGTCTTCCATCGGCAGCAAGGGGCGATAGCGCCAGATCGTGAGGTTGCGGTCTGTCGCAAGCGCGGCTTTGCTGATTTGCGCGGCGATTCGTTCATAGTCGTAAAGCACATCCAGATTGCCGCCGCACGCCGGGCAGACGTAGTTGATCTCGTCCACGCGGAATGTGCGCATACATTCGAGGCATTTGAAACCGGCGACGTTATTCATTTCAAAACCACTGCTGGGCTTTTGGCAACCACATGCCAATGGAAGCTGTTATGAGTTTCAGGCGAGTTGGATTTCTATGGCGACAACCGCTTGTTTGGGAACCGTGACCACGACCCCATCATTGTTGATATTGACGGGTAGCGCTGACGGTTTGACTTCGTCCGTATTTTGGAAGGTATTCCGGGCGCGCATATCGCTGTGCGTCAACGCCACGCCACGGCCTTCGCCGGCCCGCGCGCCGCCTGCCAACCGTATGCGGGCGTTGACCGGCGCATCCAGCGAGGGGTTAGTGAGTGTGACTGTCAGGCGTTTTTCGCGGATCGAGGCGGAACCCGTGAGCATCGCCATTTTCGCTGTGCCTTCCTGTGTCGGGACAGTCAATTCAGCGCCGCGAATCTGCATCGGCGTCAGCCGTGCGCCCATGTGTGACCGATACATTTCGAACACGTAAAACGGTGGCGTGCGAGTGTATTTGTCTTCGAGCGCCAGGAAGAGCGAATGAATACAGTTGACCGTCTGGGCGACGTTGGCCATTTCGAGCTTATCGGCGTGCCGGTTGAAGATGTCGAACGTGATGGCCGTGTGCAGCGCGTCGCGTAGCGTGACGGGCTGGCTAAGAATGTAGTCGGGCCTGATTTCTTCGCCCGGCTGATACCAGACGCCCCATTCATCAAGCACGAATTTCGTGAGATGTTGCGAGTCGTATTTCCCCATGATGTCCCAGTGCGTTTGCATCACCGTTTCGGTGCGCAGCCCTTCCAGCAGCACGGCGTACCAGTCCGCCGCTTTGAAATCCGCCACACGTGTTTTGTTGGTGCGAAAATCGGAGTAGAAGTGCAGCGAGAAGCCATGCACAGGGCTGCGATGGCCGCCCTGCATTGCCGCGAAAAACCCTTCTGTCCAGGCCAGATCCATATCGCGTGAATGCCCGCGCGGCCCGGTGGCCACCAGAAACGGCTTCACATACGCCGGAAACTGTGTGACGAACTGGCGATACTGCGTAGCATATTCGCCCGGTTTCATGTCGCCGCCACAGCCCCAGGATTCGTTCCCGACGCCCCAGTACTTCACGCCGAACGGCTCCCTGACGCCGTTGGCCGCGCGCTCATCCGCCAGGCTTTCGGTCCCCACCGGAGCGTTGCAATAAGAAACCCAATCGTGAAACTCCCGGGGCGTGCCCGAGCCGACGTTGGCCGCCAGGTAAGGTTCCGCGCCAGTCAACCGGCAGAGCCGCATAAACTCATGCACGCCAAACTGGTTGGGTTCCGTCGCATGCTTGCCGGGCGGCATATAACTTTCCCAATAACTGTACGTGCGTGGACGTTTGGCTGCCGGGCCAAGGCCATCGCGCCAATGATACCCATCGGCAAAGCATCCGCCGGGCCAGCGCAAATTCGGAGCGCCAAGACGCTTCATGTCGTCAATGAACTGCTTGCGCATCCCGTCAATATTGGGAATCTTGGAATTGCGCCCCACCCAGATGCCGTCATAAATCACGCCGCCCAGGTGTTCGATGAAATGCCCATAGATGTGCGGATTGATAACCGTTCCCGGTTTGTCCACCGCAATCTCGATTTCAGCGTCCGCGGCCAGACTCAACCGCGAAGCCGCCAACGCGCCGACTCCGGCTCCTGTCGCTGACTTGATGAAAGTGCGTCGTTGCATTTTGGGTAATGTCTCCTGTTTACATTGGTCTTGGGCAAATCTTCGGGCGAATCATCTTTGATGAATCACTCCGTGCGCGCAGCTTTAATTCGTGCATCCATTTCCGGGATCAACTCCTGATGCTTGCTCCACCACGCCGGATCGCGCTGCGCGTCCAGTTCTTCGACGGTTTTTCCTTGCTGTTCCACCCACGTGAAGTACTTCAGGTTGTGCCATTGGCGGCGCACGTCGGGAGTCCCGTCTTTGATCCAATCTGTCTTTGCGCCGTGAAAGATGGCTTCGACATAAGCCGTCGCGCGCGCGTCGTCTATCGCGCCGTAACATTCGGCCATGGATTCCATCACCGAATGGTAACGATCAATCGCGTCGGTGCAGATGGTGACGATCACATCCTGTTTGCCAAGCTGGTAATGCTTCGCGGTTTTGATCGCGCCCAGCACATTGCAGACGCCGGAAATGCCGAAGATCGTGCCAAGCTGTTGCAACTTGGCTTCCGCAATGCCGTACCGTCGCGCCAACGTTTCCTGCCCGGCCTGGCTGGTCAACACCTGCAAGCCTTTTTTGCATTCGATGTCGTCCAGACAGGCAATCGCGTCCATGTTCAACACGTTGTGAATCCAGGTGACGTGTTTGTCGCCGATGCCCTGAATGTCGTGTCCGCCGTAACCGTTGTTGTACAGCGTCGGGCATTGAATCGGTTCCAGGCCCACGGTGCGCGCGTTCGGCCAGACTTGTTTGATGCGGTCGCCCGCCGCAATCGTTCCGGCGCTGCCCATTGCCGAAGTGAACGCCGCGATGGAGCCATCGCCGATGCCTTGCGCTTTCAATTCTGCCGCAAGTTCGACAATCGTGTTGCCGGTGACGTGATAGTGAAAGCGGTAATTCCCCATCACCTCGAACTGATTCAGGATGCGAATGTTCGGATCGCGGCGCAGTTCCCAGGTTTTGTCATAAATCTCTTTGACGTTCGATTCGACGCCCGGCGTTTTGATCACCTGCGCGCCGTAGGCTTCGATGCGTTCGAAGCGTTCGCGGCTCATCCCTTCGGGCAAGACAACGATGGACTTCGCGCCGACGCGCCCGCCCACCCACGCGCCGCCGATGCCGTAATTGCCCGTGCTGGGCCAGACGACCGTGTGCTGGTCAATGTCCACCTGACCGAACAACAAAGCTTCGGCAATCACCGAATACGCCGCGCCGACTTTGTGCGCGCCGGTCGGGAAGTCGCGTCCGTACAAAACGACAATCGGCGCTTCGACGCCAGTCAGTTCTTTGGGCAGCACTTCGTATTTGATCTGGTCATCCGCGCCGCGCCAGGTGATGTTATACAGATTGATCGGGTCGAGTGGCGCTTCAGTCAGCGCTTTCACTGCTCGTTGGCGAATCGCCGGATCAATCGCGCTCGGATGAAGCATTTCTTCAAAGGTGGGGCCGAATATTGCTCTAGTCATGTCACATCTTCCGATTTCGTCCACGAAGCCACAAAAGGAGCACGAAGATTTTCAGGCGACTTCGTGTTTTCTTCGTGTAGCTTCGTGGGAAGTTTACTGATTGGTTGAGAGCGCCGCTTGATGATTGCTGGCGTTGTCGGAATCGAAGCCAGTTCGCCAACGCCTTTGCCGCCGTACAGGCCATTCTTGCGTGATTTCTAAGTCGCGATCAATCAGACGGGCAAGCCAAAAGCGGTGCGGATGACACGCCGCATTTCACGGCAATCCTTGAGCGCTTGTTGTGCTTGCGCTTTGGTGGCGGTTTGTCCGGGATAGCGATACCGAACTGCGAAATTGGTCAAAAAGGCAGCTCGTGGTTGCAGGCTGGCCTGACCGGGTTCGACGGCTAAGACCTGTTTGAGCAAGTCCTCCAGGTCGTGCGTTTTATTGAAGATCATCATTGCCTCATTGAGTTCGGCTTTCAGATATTTCTCAACGCACTGTTGGCAATGGAAACAAGCGGCGTCATATACTGGGTCTTTGCGCGCGCGATAGGCGCGTTGCGCCATGATCCAATCGCCTTCCGCTTTTTCAACCCACTCAAGCGTGCTTTGCTTCATACATCACCTTTCCGCGCCAGAAGATACCGACCATAAACATATCGCCGTCTTCCAAACGCCAGATCACTTCTTTAGGAGTGCGCACGAGCAAATCCATTGGTGTGACCAGACCTAATTCAGAACGCATCTTCATCGTTTGCTCAATCGAATCGCCTTCAAAATCCATCACGATCAGCAAGTCCACATCCGATTCCGGTGTCGGTGTGCCGTAGGCATGTGAGCCAAAGAGAATGATCTTTTCCGGGTGATAGGTTTCCGCAATCCGTTTGCAAAGCTTGCGAATATAGGCCATCCGTTTGGCTCGCGTCTCGAAGCTCTCATCCCATTCGCGGAATTTTCGGTGGAGTTCTTGCGCTTCCGGCGGCAGTTCGGACTCTTTGAACACTTTGCGCCGGAGTCGCGGAGCCTTTCCATTCTTCTTTTCCCTGACCTTTGCTGCTGATGTTTTCATTGCTATCCCTCTTGTTCCGCCAATGCCATCTTCAGCCACTTTTTGTCAGCAGGCAAATTGTAACAACGCACGCCCGCCGCGTTGTAAATCGCATTGATAATTGCGGGCGTCGTCGGAATCGAAGCCAGTTCGCCGACGCCTTTTCCGCCGTAGGGGCCGTCTTTGGTTTCGTGTTCGATGAAGAAGGAAATCACTTCCGGCGTTTGGCCAATCTCCGGCAGGTTGCATTTCTTCAGGGTGTCGGTTTGCACGTAGCCGTCCTTCATCACGAAGTTTTCCTGCAAGGCCATCCCCAAACCCATCGAAATACTGCCTTCGACTTGGCCCTGCAACGCAAGCGGGTTGATGACACGCCCAACGTCACTGGCGGCGATGACTTTCAACACTTTGGTTTCGCCGGTTTTCACATCCACTTCAACCAGTACGGCTTGCGCGCCGAAACCGAAGGCGAAGTGATGATACGGTTCGCACATTGGCGCAACGTATTGATAGCTCATCTTGGGCAAGCGGCCTTCGCGGCGCATCAGTTTGACGATTTCGCTGAGTTCGACACTGTGGCCCCCGCTGCTATTAATGCTTTTGATCAGGCCGTCGGCAAAGAGCAATTCATCGGGCGGCGCGCCCAGCATTTCGGCAGCTTTCAGCGAAAGCAGCTTGCGAACTTCCTTGCTGGCATAACGCGCTGCATTGCCGGTGACATAGGTTTGCCGCGAAGCCGTGGTTGCCGCGCAATCCAGCGTGCGATCCGTGTCGGCGACCAGCACGTCTATATTTTCATAAGGCACGCCAAGTTCTTCGCTGACGATTTGCGCCAGCACACCAACCAAGCCTTGGCCGATTTCCGCTGCGCCTGCGCGCACGGCGGCACGTCCATTGGCGAAAAGTTCGACTTCGGCTCCGGCGGCGTCATAAGCGCCACTGCCGAAGCCAGTGTTTTTATATGCTGTGGCCACGCCCCAGGCGCGGCGTTTGTCGCCTTCGATTGCCGTGAACGGATGTTTTTCCATTTCAGTGGCAACGGTTTCCAGGGCATCCGCCAAGCCGCAGCTTTCGTGCATGACCTGTCCGGCCAAGGTTTGCTTGCCGTAATTCAACACGTTCTGGCGACGGATTTCGACGGGCGAAATTCCCAGCGCCTCGGCCAGTTGATCCATCTGGCTTTCCATCGCAAAGACGCTTTGCGTGACGCCGAAGCCACGAAATGCGCCCGATGGCACATTGTTGGTGTACATCGCGAAGGTGTCCACCTTGACGTTTTTCACTTCGTAAGCTCCGGCGGCGTGCGTCGTGGCGCGCAGCATGACGTGACTGCTCAAACTGGCATACGCGCCGCCGTCGCCCCAGATTTCGGCTTCGTGCGCTGTGATCGTTCCGTCTTTGCGCGCGCCGGTTTTCATCTTGATGCGCGTGGCGTGGCGTTTGGGATGCACCATCAAGGACTCTTTGCGGCTGAGCACCATTTTGACCGGGCGTTTGGTGACGTAAGCCGCCAGCGCCGCGTGAACCTGCACGGAAATGTCTTCCTTGCCGCCGAATGCTCCGCCGATCAAACAGTTGATGACGCGGACTTGATCTTCGGGCAGATTCAAGCTCGCGGCGATTTGCGCGCGGTCGCCGAAAGGGATTTGTCCGCCGCAATACACGGTGATCCGTCCGGTTGGATCAGGCACGGCCAACCCGGCTTCGGGTTCGATGAAGGCGTGTTCAACGGTTTGCGTGCTGTAATCGCGTTCGATGATGACTTCGGCTTCGGCAAAGCCTTTGGCAATGTCGCCGTTTTCCAAATGGTAATGTTTCAGGCAGTTGCCGTGTTCTTTGGGATCGTGATGCGGAACGTGCGCGTGCAGGATTGGCGCATCGGGCAAGGCGGCTTCTTTTGGGCCGGTGACGACAGGCAGCGGTTCGTATTCGACTTCGATCAGTTTTAAGGCTTCGGTGGCCAGGCTTTCAGATTCAGCGACAACCAGTGCGATGGCATCGCCAACGTAGCGCACCCTGTCATAACAAAGCACCGGCCAGTCAACTTCGTGAACGCCGCAATCTTTGCGTCCGGGAATGTCATCGGCGGTGAGTACTGCAACCACGCCCGCCAACGCTTTCGCCTTGCTCACGTCCACTTTCAGCAGCCGCGCGTGCGGATACTTGCTGCGCAGCGCTTGTGCGTAAAGCATTCCTTCGACATACAAATCATCAGCGTAAATCCCTTTGCCGGTGACTTTCTCGACAGCATCGGGGCGAGGCAACGGACGGCTGATGGCTTTCAATGGCTGTTTGACATCGGGGAGCGACGCAACTTTCTGACCGGCGGCTTGCTGCACGGCGCGAATGATGGCGTTGTGGCCGGTGCAGCGGCAGATGTTCCATTTGTGACCGTCGTGAATTTCCTGGAGTGTTGGATTCGGATTTTTCTCCAGCAATGCGAGGGTCGCCATTACAAAACCCGGCGTGCAGAAACCGCACTGTGTCGCACCTTGATCAATGTAAGCTTGTTGGACAGGATGAAGTTCGCCATTTGCCCCAAGCGAAATGCCTTCGATGGTTCGGATGTTCGCGCCATCGGCGCGCTTCATCGGAACGATACAGGAGCGCACCGCTTCGCCTTCGCGCAACACCATGCAACTGCCGCAATGGCCTGTCGCGCAGCCGTCCTTGGTTCCGGTCAACCGCAATTCATCGCGCAGCACATCCATCAGATTGGCCTGCGGAGAAACGCTGACCTGGTGCTGTGTTCCGTTTACCGTCAAGGTGTAATTCTGTTTTTCACTCATGGAAGTTACCTCTGGGAAGCTGCGAGCCTCCGGCCCGCCAATCGCGGTTGTTATTCAACGCCGATGCCGTGCCGCAGTTGATAGCACGCAGCCAGAGGCTTGAGCAACTCTGCCTCGTGGTCACGCCGGTTTCGTTCTTTCCAGTTGTTGCGTATGCTCTTCACCGATGAGCCACAAGAAACAAACCAATCAAACTGCCTCGCTGGTGGACGTTGACGAATTGCTGGAAGCGATTCACCGCGAAGATGACGGTTTATCCGTCAGCGAACTGGCCGACCTGCTGGAACTCAACCGCGCGCAACAGAAAGCCGCCGCGCAACTGCTGAGTCAATTACAAGGCGTCGGGCTGATTCGCCGCCACGGACAAAGCTTTCGCTGGGCGGATTCCAACCGCGCCTTGACCGGCACGATCCGGCAGCGCCGCCGCAAGACGATCCATTTCATACCGGACGATCCGCACGAACGCGCCCGTGGCCGCATTCGCGTGGCGGCGGAAGATTTGAACGGCGCGTTTGACGGCGACCGCGTAGCCGTCAGTCTGGGACGAACGGCATCCCGTAAAAGCATTGGCAGCAAAGGCAGTGGCGGCCAAGACCGCGAAGCCAGAGTCGAGATGATTTTGAAGCGCGGGCAACTGCGCATCGTCGGGCGGCTGCATCATGGCTTTCGCGAATCCTGGGTCGAATCGCTGGATGAAAAGTTTCCCTTCGATATTGAAATCGGCGGCGGCCAGGCGGCGGAATTGGAAGACGGCTGGATCCTGCTGGTCGAAGTCACAGGTTATCCCAGTGGCTCCACCAAACGAAGCGGAGTTCATCATCGCCAAAATCCGACCGGGCGGGTGGTCGAAAAACTCGGCGCTGGGAGCACCGAACCCGGGATGGACATCAACATCGTCATTTACAAACACGACCTGCCGCACGTGTTCCCGCCGGAAGTCCTGACAGAAGCTGAAGCGGTCTCGCCGGTTGTGACCGAAGAACAACTGGCCGGGCGGCTGGATTGGCGCGATGTGCCGACGGTGACCATTGACGGCGAAACGGCGCGCGATTTCGATGACGCGATCAGTTTGAAAAAACTGGACAACGGCAACTTTCACCTGGGCGTTCACATCGCCGATGTCAGTTACTACGTTCGTGAAGGCGAGCCGCTGGATGTGGAGGCACGGCTGCGCGGCACGTCGGTCTACTTTCCCGAACGCGCGATTCCGATGTTGCCGGAACATTTGTCGAACGGCATCTGCTCGCTCAATCCCAAAGTGGACCGCCTGACGATGTCCGCGCTGATGGAGGTGGATCATCGCGGGCGGGTGGTGAAGTACGAACTGCGCGAAAGCGTCATTCGCAGCAACGAACGAATGACCTACACCGATGTCAACAAGCTGCTGACCCACGCCGACCAAAACTTGGCGATGCGCTACGCCGACCTGCTGGACCTGTTTAAGACGATGGAAGAGTTGGCTCATGTTTTGATCAAGATGCGCACCGCACGCGGCGCGATTGATTTCAACCTGCCTGAATCCGTCTTTGAATTCGACGACGAAGGCCGCATCGCCGGTGTGCTCAAAGCCGACCGCAACATTGCTCACCGAATTATCGAAGAGTTCATGCTGTTGGCGAACGAAACCGTCGCCGGACATTTTCAAAAACTCGGCGTGCCCTCGCTATATCGAATTCACGAAGAACCGGAAATCCAGCGCGTCATCGAATTCGCCCAACTTGCACACGCCTACGGTTACACCTTTCCTTCCGGCGAAGCCGGCTCGAAAGATTATCAGCGGCTGTCAAAACAACTCGAAGGCAAGCCGGAAGAGCGCGTGCTGTCTTATGCAATGCTGCGGTCGCTGCAACGAGCGCGTTATTCGGCGCAAAATCTGGGGCACTTCGGACTGGCCGCGCCGGTCTATACACATTTCACTTCGCCGATCCGGCGGTATCCCGATTTGATCGTTCATCGCATCTTGCGGGCAATCTTAAAGCTGGGAGGCCGATACGGAACGGGTAGCGACCCGATGGACGTGGAATCTCAGGAATTGCGGGACGACCGAGTCGCGACCACTGCCCGGTCCGCACCCAAAACCTCGCGAAATGCCCCCAAGCCGATTCCGCTCAGCGAACTGGAGTTGATCGCCGAAGAATCCAGCCAGCGCGAACGTGCCGCCGACGCCGCCGAAAATGAAATTGACGAATGGCGCAAGGCAGTCTTTATGGCCGAACGCATGGGTGAGGAGTTCGATGGCATGATCAGCAACGTCAAGGACTTCGGCTTTTATGTTGAACTGGACGAAATTTTTATCGAAGGCCTGGTCCCGGTCGGCTCCCTGTTTGACGACTACTACAATTTCGACGACCGACGCCACATGCTGATTGGCCGCAGCGGCAGACGAAAATTCCGTCTCGGCGACCGGGTTCGCGTGCGAGTGGATCGCGTCAATGTAGACCGGCATCTGGTGGATTTCTCCGTCGTGGATGCCCCCAAGGGCCAACTTTCACGGAGAAAAAAAACTGAAAGCTGAGGGAGCAGTTCCCAGTCGGCGCGAAATATTGCGCGATCACGCCGCCGGATTGAGCAACTTTCCCCAGCCCTCCGCGAAATCAGGCTGGAATTGCCTGATTTCAACCGGGAACAGCGCTTGCCTCCTGAGATTCTCAACGCCCTTGATTGGAAATTCCGGCGTTGCTTTTTCAGGAGGTATAGCGATGAAAATCGGAAAATTATTACTGGTGGTCATACTTGTTTGCGCTGGCGGGATTTTTGTCTCTGCCCCGCATCCATCATCCGCGCAAAAACAGACAAATGAGCAAATCGCCCGGGGCCGGAAGCTTTTCACAAGCTACTGCGCCAGTTGTCATGGCGTAGACGCCTCGGGAACCGGGCCAGTGGCTCCATCGCTGAAGAAGCCACCTCCCAATTTGACGAAGATTGAACTGAAGAATGGAAAATTCCCGGCGGAAGAGACACGAAAAAAAATTGCCGGAGATGGAGAGGTTCCGGTTCACGGAAAAAAGGATATGCCGGTGTGGGGATTAATTTTCAGCCCGGCGGACATCAGTAATCTGGTGAAGTTTCTCGAATCCATTCAAAAACCTTTTCAGATTCAATCAGCGGAATAGACTGAACACGGAAAAACAATACCGGCCATACGCAGCGCTGTTTTCGAGCGGTCAGGGAAAATCAGTGAGGACCGCCCGGAAACAGCGCTTTGGCTTTATATAAAAAGTTCGTCTTCCGACCCGCTTCAGACAGAACTTCCGCTCACGTCTTCAGCCACCGCGGAGTTGGTGCTAGGATACGCCGTGTTTTCGGCATTCACCCACAATGAGATCAGTTTGCAATTGCGTGTGGGGCAGATTTCAGTCTGCCCTGAATATCTTGCTGACAGGGCGCCGGCAGATTGGACGCCCTGCCTTACATTCATCTGAAAACCGATCTAAAACTTACGACAAATCGCCGATGAGAAAGAGTTTCTGTTCAATCCGCTTGTTTGCAAGGGCGGTATGAAAACCATGTCTGAAGTAACCATCTCACCTTTCCGTTCTTTCAATGCCTTCAAGCGCTGGTTTCTTGAAGGCCAGGTCAAGGAAGTCGCCGGCCCGCACGGGCACGAAGGCCAATACCACACGCATTCCTGGTGGAAAGTGATGTGCCTGACCGGCGTGGACTATTTTTCGACGCTCGGTTATCAACCAGGAATTGCTTATCTGGCGGCTGGAGCATTGTCACCGCTGGCGACGCTGGTGCTGGTTCTGCTGACGTTGTTCGGCGCGCTGCCGATGTACAACCGCGTGGCGGAAGCCAGCCCGCATGGCGACGGCTCGATTTCGATGCTGGAAGATTTGTTGCCGCGCTGGCGCGGAAAGCTCTTCGTGCTGGCGCTGCTTGGATTCGCCGCTACCAGCTTCATCATCACGGTGACGATGTCGGCGGCGGACGCGACGGCGCACATCGTCGAAAATCCGTATGCGCCGCACTTCCTTCATCATTCAGTCATCGTCACGCTGGTTCTGGTTGCGGCCTTGGGCGCGGTTTTTCTGAAAGGATTCAAGGAAGCCATCGGGCTGGCGGTAGTGCTGGTGGCGGTTTATATCGCGCTCAATCTGGTTGTCGTTGGCGTCGGCCTTTACGAAGTCATGACCCATCCTGAAACCTTTTCACGCTGGAAAGGGGAATTATTCAGCCGGCACGGTTCTCCGCTGGGGATGATCGCCGCGGCGCTGCTGCTGTTTCCGAAACTGGCGCTGGGCCTTTCAGGATTTGAAACCGGCGTGGTCGTCATGCCGCTGGTCAAGGGCGACGAAACAGACACGTACAAAAATCCTGCCGGACGCATCCGCAATGCGAAAAAACTGTTGCTGGCCGCCGCTTTGATTATGAGCGTGATGCTGATTTCCAGCAGCTTCGTCACAACAACGCTGATTCCGGCGGCGGAATTCCAGTTGGGCGGAAAAGCCTATGGCCGCGCACTCGCCTTTCTGGCGCACGAATATCTGGGCGACCTTTTTGGCACAATTTATGATTTGAGCACGGTTTCCATCCTCTGGTTTGCCGGCTCGTCGGCAATGGCGGGATTGCTGAACATCGTTCCGCGCTATTTGCCAAGGTATGGCATGGCTCCGGAATGGGCGAGGGCAACCCGGCCCTTGACGGTCGTGCTGACGATTATCTGTTTTGCCGTGACGATTCTGTTTAATGCCGATCCTATACGGCAGGGCGGAGCGTATGCGACAGGAGTGCTGGCGCTGATCTTTTCGGCGGCAGTTGCCGTCGCCATTGCCGCCTGGAAACGGGGCGGCTGGCACAAATGGGCGTACCTGTTGATCGCGGTGGTGTTCGCCTACACCACCGCCGTCAATCTGATCGAACAGCCCGAAGGCATCAAGATCGCATCGCTGTTCATTGTCTTCATTATCTGCGTGTCGTTTTTCTCGCGCGCCATGCGTTCGACCGAATTGCGCGTGGATGGCGTTGAACTGAACGACCTGGCGCGGCAGTTTATTGAGGAAGCCAAAGACGGGACCATTCGCATTATTGCCAACCGGCAGGACCGTGGAGACGTGGACGAATACCGGTTGAAGGAAAAAGAGGAGCGCTGGAACAATCACATCCCGTCCAACGATCCGGTGCTGTTTTTTGAAGTCCGCCCAAGCGACGCGTCGGACTTTTCCGGCGTGCTGAAAATTCGCGGCGCGCAGGTCGGCAATTACAAAATTCTGCGAACGAAAAGTCCGGCGGTGCCGAACGCGATCGCCGCGTTCATGCTGCACGTGCGGAATCAAACGGGGCAGATTCCACACGTTTACTTCGGCTGGACGGAAGGCAATCCGCTGGTCTACGTGCTGAAGTTTATTTTCTTTGGCGAAGGCGACACCGCGCCCGTCACGCACGAAATTTTACGGCAGGCCGAACCAGACCGGGCGAAACGTCCATCGGTTCATGTCGGCGGATAATAAGAAGAAGGTTCACAAGGGAGTAAAAAGACACAAAGATGTCACAAGCAATTTCCACACAAACTGGCTTTGCGAATTCATTGAAAAACTGGTTCCTCGACGGACAGGTCAAAGAGGTCGAAGGGCCGCACGAAAGAGAAGGCCGGCATCATACACACAGTTGGTGGCAGGTGATGTGCCTGACCGGCGTGGATTACTTTTCAACGCTGGGTTATCAGCCGGGTCTGGCGTTTCTGGCCGCCGGGTTGATGTCCCCCATCGCGACGCTGATCCTGGTTTTGCTGACCCTGTTCGGCGCGTTGCCGATCTACCGCAAAGTCGCGGAAGCCAGCCCGCACGGGGAAGGTTCGATTTCGATGCTGGAAGATTTGCTGCCGCGCTGGCGGGGCAAATTGTTCGTGCTGGTGCTGCTGGGATTCGTCGCCACGGACTTCATTATTACAATCACCTTGTCAGCGGCGGACGCCACCGAACATATCGTTCAAAATCCTTTCGTCCCGCATTTCTTCCACGAACATCGGGTTGCCATCACCTTGTTTCTGATTGCCATTCTGGGTGGAATATTTCTGAAGGGATTCAAGGAAGCCATCGGCCTGGCCGTCGTGCTGGTTGTGAGCTATCTGGTGCTGAACGTGATTGTCGTTGCGGTCGGCATTTATCACGTGGTCATTCAGCCTGAAGTAATCCCTGCCTGGAAAAATGCGATCTTCGCCCTGCCGAACGTTCATGGCAATCCATTTTTAATCGTCGGTCTGTCACTGCTGCTTTTCCCCAAACTGGCGCTTGGCCTGTCAGGATTTGAAACCGGCGTGGCAGTGATGCCCCTGGTAACGGGCGACCCCGGAGATGATTCCAGGAATCCGGCCGGGCGCATCCGCAACGCGAAAAAACTGCTGCTGAGCGCGGCGCTGATTATGAGCGTGATGCTCATTGCCAGCAGTCTGGTGACGACGCTGCTGATTGCGCCGGAAAAGTTCCAGCCGGCAATCGGCAATCAACCCGCAGGTGAAGCCTACGGGCGCGCGCTGGCCTATCTGGCGCATAGTTACCTGGGCGAGGCGTTCGGCACGGCTTATGACCTGAGCACGATTTTAATCCTGTGGTTCGCGGGCGCTTCGGCCATGGCCGGTCTGCTGAATATCGTGCCGCGTTATTTGCCTCGTTACGGCATGGCGCCGAATTGGACGCGGGCCGCTCGACCGCTGGTTGTGGTTTACACGGTGGTGGCATTTATCGTCACCATCGTCTTTGACGCGAATGTCGAAGCCCAGGGCGGAGCTTATGCGACCGGCGTGCTGGTGCTGATGACTTCGGCGGCGGTGGCGGTGACTTTATTGATGTGGGGCAAAGGCGCGATTCGATATGCCTTCCTGGCGATTACACTGGTTTTTGCCTACACCATGATTGACAACATTATCGTCAGGCCGGAGGGCATCAAGATCGCCTCGTTGTTTATTCTTGGGATCATCGGCGTGTCGTTTGTTTCCCGCGCGCTGCGTTCGACCGAACTGCGCGTGGATGGGGTGGAACTGAGCGACACCGCGCGCCAGTTTATTGAAGAAGCCAGGAGCGGCACCATTCGCATCATCGCCAATCGCCCCGACCGTGGAGACGCCGACGAATATCGCCTGAAGGAAAAGCAGGAGCGGTGGAACAATCACATCCCGCCCGAAGAACCCGTTCTGTTTCTGGAAATTCGTCCCGGCGACGCCTCGGATTTTTCTGGGACGTTGAAAATCCGCGGCGCGCAAGTCGGCAATTACAGGATTCTGCGCACTCGCAGCGCGGCGATTCCCAATGCAATTGCGGCGTTTCTGCTGCACGTTCGGAACGAGACCGGACAGATTCCACATGTCTACTTCGGCTGGACGGAAGGCAATCCGGTCTGGTACGTGCTGAAATTTATCTTTTTTGGGGAAGGCGATACTGCGCCGGTGACACACGAAATCCTGCGGCAAGCTGAGCCCGATCCTTCGCGCCGGCCCTCCGTTCATGTCGGCGGCTGAGGTTGTCAAAGACAACCGAAACTGGTAAACAAAATCAAGGTGATGACTCAGGCGAGACATCACCTTGACGCATTTTTACCGCATTTTCCCGAATCAATCTCTACCTTCGACCAACGATTCTGACTTCGTGGGCGAGAGCCTGCCCTACAGTTCGAAAAGGAAACCGGAACGTGCCACACGATTTACCCTTGCTCAACGATCTGATCATCCTGCTGCTGGCTTCCGTGCCGATTGCTTTTCTCTGCCATAAGCTGCGTCTGCCAGTGATTGTCGGGTTCATGCTGACCGGCATTTTGATCGGGCCATACGGTTTGAAGCTGATCAATGACGTTCATGCCGTGGAAATTCTGGCGGAAATCGGTGTCATGCTGCTGCTTTTCACCATCGGGCTGGAGTTTTCCCTGGGCCGGTTAATGGAAATGAAGCGGTTGGTGCTGTGGGGCGGCGGGTTACAAGTGCTGTTGACGACACTGCTGGGACTGGGGATTTTTTTTCTGCTGGGCTGGCCGTTCAAACAGGCCGTGCTCTTCGGATTTCTGCTGACGCTTTCCAGCACCGCCATCGTGCTGAAAACTTACAGCGACCGTCTGGAAGTGGACACGCCGCATGGACGCGCGGGCGTGGGGATTCTGCTGTTTCAGGATCTTTGCATTGTGCCGATGATGCTGCTGGTTCCGATTTTGAGCGGACGCGAAGGGGCTTCCCCGACAAACATCGCCATCAAGCTGGGCACAGCGGTTGCGGCTGTGGCCGTCATTATGTTCACCGCGCGTAAAGTGATTCCCTTTGTGCTCGGTCATATCGTCCGGCTGCGCAGCCAGGAAGTCTTTATCATTTTTGTCGTGCTGGTCAGTTTCGGGACCTCGTGGCTGACGGCTCATTTCGGACTGTCGCTGGCGCTGGGCGCGTTCATCGCGGGCGTGGTGCTTTCCGAATCGGAATACAGCCACCAAATCGTGGCCGACATCATGCCGTTTCGAGATGTGTTCAACAGTCTTTTTTTCATCTCCATCGGCATGCTGCTTTCGACTGGCTTTTTCGTTGCCAACCTGCCGATGGTGCTGGCCTGGTTCGCCGGACTGGTCATCATCAAAACGGTGATCATCATTGCGGTCGTCATGTCGCTGCGCTATCCGGTGCGTGTGGCAACCATGACCGCCGTCGGACTGGCGCAAATCGGCGAATTCTCCTTCATTCTGGCGAAGACGGCGATGTCGCAAAACCTGCTTTCGGACAGCGATTATCAGCGTTTTCTGGCGGCGGCGATTCTTTCAATGGTCGCGACTCCGTTCTTTATCAAAGCTGCCAGACGGATTGGGTACGCCGTGCAATCCATCTTTGCGCGGAAGCTGACAGGATTGCAGACTGATGCCGAGGAAAATGATGAATCAGAGCCCAGTCTTGATTGTCAGGTGATCATCGTCGGCTATGGTTTGAATGGGCGCAATCTGGCAAAGGTGCTGCACCACACAGGCATCCCCTACCTGGTGCTGGAAATGAATTCGCAGGCCATCAGCGAAGCGCGCGCACAGGGTGTTCCGATCTTTTATGGAGACGCCGTGCGACGCGAAGTACTCCATCACTTTGGCGTCGCACGCGCGAAGATTCTGGTGATCGCCATCTCCGACCCTTCGGCCACGCGCCACGCAGTTTCGCTGGCGCGGGAACTGAACCCGCATTTGCACATCATTGTCCGCACTCGCTATATGTCGGAGTTGCCGGAACTGTATAAGCTCGGCGCCAATCAGGTGGTTCCCGAGGAGTTTGAAACCAGCATCGAAATCTTTTCGCGCGTTCTGGTCGAATTCGGCGTGGCGCGCAACCTAATTCAGCGCGAGATTGAAGACATCCGCAGCGAAGGCTATCAGATGCTGCGCGGCGCGTCTTTGCCGCTCGCCGACCTGGGGCAGATCGCTCAGGCATTTGACGGGGTGACCAGCGACATTCTCTTCATTACCGCCGATTCGCCTGCCGTCGGGCGCACTGTGGGTGAACTGAATTTGCGCAGCCGCACCGGCGTAACAATCTCCAGCGCCGTTCGCAATGGAAACACAATGATTAATATTGGGCCGGATTTCAGAATTGAAGCCGAAGACATTCTGGTGCTGATGGGCGAGGCGGGGCAGATTGATCAAGCCATCGCCTGTCTGAAAAAAGCAGTTGGAAAAACCGGTCAGCTTCATGCGCCATCACAATCCTGAGCGCACAGTGTCGCAGATTGACGCGGTATAAGCCCCAACCTAAAATCCAGGCATCCCCCGCAAATAGAAAGAGGACATATGGGAAGTAAGCATCTGATCGGCATTGATGATTTTGTCGCCAAAATTCGCTCGTTCGAACAGGGGTTGATCACACGCGACAGCGTGCTCGATTTTTGCGATAGCGTGCAGATCAGCGACGCTTCACTGACGCCCTATGTCCTGTTCGACGAAAAGTTTTACACGCGAAATCTGATCTACCGCGACGCGTTGTTCGAAATCATGACCATCTGCTGGCAGCCGGGGCAGAAAACCGCCGTTCATACGCACAATGGCCAGCTCTGCTGGATGATTCCTCAGCGCGGCAATCTGGGCCTGGTGGATTACAAATGGCTCGGCTGCGACCATCCAGAACATCAGAACGTCGTCGGTCTGGACTGTCTGGCCGGTTCGGACCACACCAAGCTGGAAGTTGTGCGCGAAGCTGAGGCCTGCGCCGGGGGAACAGTGATGACTGCTGACAAACTGCAAACGATTCACCGGCTTTACAATCATGACGAACCAGCCGTCAGCATTCACATCTACTCGCGCCCGTTCGATTCCTGCGTGGCTTTCGACATGGAAAAGCAGCATTGTTACCGCCGTCACCTGGCTTATTTCAGCAAGCACGGCGTTTTGGAAATAAAGCCGGAAACCCCTCCCGCGGCGGCCTCGAATCTGGTGACGATTTCGGCTCGCTGAGTGCGCCCAAACCATCATTTGCCAAAACAGGCTTCGGTCGCTAAGATTTCCGCTTCGCAAATGACCGATAGAGACGACCATGAAGACGACGCCCGACTGCAACGGCGATTTCAGCGCAACACATATCTTTTTATCATGCTTGCGCTGATTGTCGCGTTGGTCTGGTCGGGGCGAAGAATGGGATTGGGCATATTGGTTGGCGGCGCGTTAAGCCTGTACAACAAACGCTGGCTCGAAAGCAGTTTACGCGCGATGTTGAATCACGCTGTTGCACGGGAAACCGGTCGCGTTCCCCCCTACACCGTCTCTAAATTCATTCTGCGTTACTTTGTCATCGCCCTGGTGATTGGGCTGGCGGTTTGGACAGGCAAAGTCCATCCGCTGGGAATCGGCATTGGCTTTGCCGCCATTGTCGGCGCGGCGATGATGGAAACAGGCTATCAGCTTTATCTGGCCTATACCTCGAATCAAAATTCATCGCAGGAATAATCGCATTTATGTTTCTACTGAACATGTTGCAAGAACACGGACAGGCGGCAGCCGAGCACGGACAGGCTGCGGCAGGTCACGCCGCTGAAGCCGGCAAACATTCGGCCCATCACGTGCCATGGCTGGTTGAAAAATTGAATCACTCACCGCTCGGCGAAACGGTTTTCAATCTGCAATCCGCGATCATGCCGAAAATTTACGCCGGCCTGAAACTCTTCGGGCCGCATTGGCCGGGCGAAGGCAAAACCTTCGAGCAATATCTGGCCGAAGGCAATCTGCCGATTCCGACGCAGATCGTGATGTTCTCAATCGTCGTTTTTGTCGCCGTCGTCGTGTTGTGGCTTTTGCGCGGCAAGCTTTCCACCGAATCGCCAACTTCCCGCCAGCAATCGTTTGAAGTCGGCGTCGAAACAGTTCGCGGCTTTCTGAACGATCTGGTCGGCCCCGGCGCAATGCGCCATTTTCCGGTGGTGATGACCTTCGCCATTCTGATCTTGCTGTCGAATCTGCTGGGAATGCTTCCCGACATGGTTTCGCCGACGGCGAATTTCAACGTGACGCTGGCGCTGGCCCTCACTTCATTCATCTATTACAACTACGTCGGCATTCGAAACAATGGCCTGCTCGGCCATCTGAAGCATTTTCTGGGTCCGGTGCCGTGGCTGGCATTTCTGATGTTTCCAATTGAAATCGTCAGCAACTTGGCGCGCATCCTGAGTTTGAGCATTCGCCTGTTCGGCAACATCTACGGTGAAGAGCAGGTCAGCGGTGCAATTTCCGGAATGGTTCAATTCGGATTGCCGATTCTGCTGATGCCGCTCGGATTGCTGACCTTTTTCCTCCAGACCTTTATTTTTATTCTGCTTTCGATGGTCTATCTCGGCGAGGTTTCGCATCACGATGACGGCCATCACGGCGAGGCTCACGGTCACGGCCATGAGCCTGCGGTAGCGCACTGACAGTTTTCATACGGCAAACCGCGCGGTTTGCTTTTCACTTGGGCGCAACGGTTGGCATTGACCCAGGGCAGCTTCAATTAACACCGAAGCGAAACGTTCGTGTGGCGCTTGCACTCCCCCAGGAGTTGCAATGCAGACCCGGCGTCGCATTCATCCCGAAGCCGCCGAAAGACAGCGCTGACCAAACGCTCATTTATCAACAAGCGCCACATTTACCACCAATCGAGATTTCATATTGTTGTTCATTCGGCTTGATTGCGGTGAAGGTGGCGAATCAAAAATCAAAATTCGATAGGAGAAAAAACAATGACTCGTAATGTGATTCGTTTGGTTGTCAGCCTGATGGTTGTGCTGTTTTCGGCAGTCAGCGCGTTTGCGCAAACGCCGGGAGCGGCTGAAAGCGGAAGCGGTCTGGCCAAAGGCCTTGGCTACATCGGCGCGGTGGTTGGCTTCGGCATTGCCGCTGGCCTCTGCGGACTCGGTCAGGGCCGCGTCGGCGCCGCCGCTTGCGAAGGTTTGGCGCGCAATCCCGGCGCGTTCAAAGGCGTCCCGCTGCCGATGATTCTCGGTCTGGTGTTCATCGAAACGCTGGTCATCTTCACGCTCGTGGTGGTGCTGCTGATCGTGCCGCAAGCCGGAGCGTAAAACTCAAGGCACATTGTGAAAAGATTGAGGCGCACTCGTTTTGGGTGCGCCTCAATCTTTTTGCCCGAACCTTTTGGTCTCAGGCGGAAACGTGTAAACTACGTGCGCTCAAAGTATCGAGAATCAAAGCTAAAGTGAATTCGAGCCGAATTCGGTCAGGTTCGAATTTGGAATCGGAACCGCCGCCGCATCGTCCCCCTGCGGAGTCGCCGACGAATCTTGGGCAATCAGCATAAAGCCCTGACCTCCTTGAGTTGATGTCTGATTGCAGTACCGACAAGGAGTTTTTATGAGACGAAGTCGAACAAGCCAGGTCTTTCTGACGCCATTACTGATGGCGACCACCCTCCTGATTCCGTTTTGCCAGTTTTCTGTTTCCGCGCAACAAAGGCTGAGAATTGCTCCACAGCGTGATTTGGAACGTCCGACGCTGCTGCCGAACAACACCAGAGTCCTGCCGCCGGGAACCTTTATGGTGCTGGAGATGGAATCGCAACTCAGCTCAAATGGTTCAAAGCCAGGAGATCGTTTTCAGGCGCGTGTGATTGAGCCATTGGTGACCACGGGGGGCACGACCCTGATTCCAGTGGGAACCACCGTCGAAGGATTCGTCAATGGCGTCAGTAAAGCGAAATGGGGAAGACGTTCCGGCGTTCTCTCCATCAGTTTTACCAACTTCCGAAATATCCGTGGCAGGGAAGTTCCCGTTCGCGCCCGATTGACCAGCGCGAACGCCGATGAAAGAAAATTGCTCAATGAGGATGGAAATGTTCGAGGCAGTTCGCCCACCAGACGAGATATTGTCTTCATCGGCGGTGGCGCGGGGGTGGGCGCGGGAATTGGCGCGATCACTGGCGGCATTCTTACCGGAACGGCGATTGGCGCGGCGGCAGGATTGACCATCGCCCTTTTGTCAAAAGGCAAAGACGCTCGCGTTCAGGCAGGGCAACGTTTCGGCCTGGAACTATTGGAGCCACTTTCGACTGATGGATTTACCATCCCTTCGCCAACGGCCCCGGGAACAGGTGGCGGATCGCTTGCCGGAACGGGCGGTGGAACGGGGAGTGGAACGGGGAGTGGAACGAGCAGTGGAACAGGCAGCATTCGCACTCCGTCGCCGGGTCCCCTGGATCCTGCCGACGCGACCGTCGAGCGAATGCGGGATGGCTCGGTCCGATTGCGCATCAATGCAGAAACACCGACCCCGGGCTGGCGGGTTTTTACTAATCACGACATTGTGGGAAATGCAGCCAGAGTTCGGTTGCGGGGAACGCCTCAATCGAATAGCAATTACGATAATTATTCGCAGCGGCTTTACATCAGTCCGGCGCAGGAAATCTGTTTTGATGACAACTATGGCTCACTTCGCCGCATAGAAGTCCTCGGCAAAAACGGTTCTGTCAAAGTGGCGTTAGAAGTTCCCCCTCAACCGGGAGCAAACTTCGCGCGAGCGCAGGTCAGGCCAAGACCGGTTTCGCAGCCCACTCCTGTCAGCGGCTCTTCAAGTGGCTACTATCCCGGCGCCTACCCGCCCAACTACAATCCGGAGACTGGTCAGACCGTTCCTGCTCCGCGGCCCGTCGGGCAACAGCCTTCCTCATCCACGAACGTGTCCACCCTGTCACAGGAAGTGGTCAGACAGATCGAGACGATCCGCATTCAATATGCAATCACGGTCGGCTACGTACTTGACACGAACGGCACGTATCGCGTCGGTGGCGCGCGGCAACCGACCCAAGATCAACAGCAATTGATGGATAGCTTAGGGTCGCTGCTCAATGATCTGCGCGAATTGCGCGCCAACGCTTCCAATCAGTATACGCGTCGCAACAGCGCGCTGAGAACCCAGGAAAGCCTTCGAAGCACGCAACAACTCTGGAACCGCGTGCGTCTGGATGCCAATCTGAATAACCGATGGAATACCGCGTCTCGGGACATCAATACGCTCTTAAATCAGACCTTGCGATGAAACGGTGGTTTTGAAAAGGCGGGAATCAACGAAGTGGCGCGCCCGACAGGGCTCGAACCTGTGACCTACGGCTTCGAAGGCCGGCGCTCTATCCAACTGAGCTACGGGCGCGCATTGTCAAGTTCATTCAACTGACTGCTGACGAACACGTTGTATCATAGACCGAACTGCGGCAGCAATCTTCTGCCAACCATTCGCTTCCCAATAAAACTCAATCTTTCTTCAGCATCGTCACGCGACGGGGATCGTGCGGTTCCGGACGCGCGAAGATTCGTTTGAAGAAGCCTTGTTTTCGCGGCGTCAGCAACCGTTTGATCTTCGGAATCACGCGGCGCGCAGCCTCTTCTCCGGCGGCAATCATTTCGGCGGCCTTTGACAAATCATCCGGACGCACGTGTTCAATCTGCGGTCTGATGATGACTTCGGCATCCGCGTGGATATAGCCGACCGCGGTGCGTCCCATGATCGAAAGCGATTGCGACATGATGGCGAACAAATTCGTCGGCTGCGGGATCGGCAAATGCTGCGAGTTGATATCAACGGCAACCACGATGTCCGCGCCCATCATGCGCGCCGCTGAAGCCGGGATGTGCCCGACCAGCCCGCCATCCACCATCATCCTGCCGTTGACCATCACTGGCGTGTAAAACACCGGCATCGCGCAACTGGCGCGAATCGCCAGCGGCAGACTGCCCTCGGTGAATACCACCATTCGCCCGGTTTGCAGGTCGGTGGCCACCGCGCCAAACGGAACGCGCGTCTTTTCAAACTCAGTCACGGGGAAATTCCTGCGGACGTACTCTTCGGTTCGCGCACTGTTGTAAAACCCCATCATCGAAACTGTCGCGCGTCCCAAATCGCTCCAACTGATGGTCAGCGCCAGTTTTTCCACCTGATCCGGTGAAAGTCCCGATGCGTAGGCTCCGCCAATCAACGAACCGACGCTGGTCCCGACAATCAGATCAATTGGAATCTGATGCTTCTCCAATTCGCGCAGCACACCGACGTGCGCGCATCCGCGAGCCATGCCTCCACCGAGCGCCAATCCCACTAACGGCCGTTTTGTCCCAGGTTGTGCCATCTCCAGATTTCCCCCACCGAGAATTTGAACCGCGCGGCATTCTAGCAAAACTGTTCGGCCGGAAGATCATACAAATTCCCCGTGAACAATCCGCGAATAAAGCCTGCCTATAATGCCGGGGTTTGCGAATCAGTGCGTCGAGTTTATGATTTGGCCTTACGAATTGTCACTGGGCGCGCTGGCAAACAATGTTTTCAGTCAGCGTGGAAGAAAGCAACACCGTCGAAGGTTAAAAGAACAGGCTGAATCCCGATTGCGGAAAACGTTGAATTTTGATTTACGCATATGAACACCGTGACATTCGAAGCAGCTTCAACCACAGTTCTACCAATGGTTTTAGACGAAGCGCACGTTCAAACACACTCTCATTTCTGGCTGGGCATTGATGGCGGAGGAACAAATTGCCGCGCCGCGATTGTTGACCATGAGGGGAAAGTGCTCGGCGAAGGCCAGGCTGACGCTGCCAATTTGCTGCGCGTCGGTCTGGACAATGCCGTCGCCAATATCAAAAAAGCCGTGCATCAGGCCTGTGCGCGTGCGGGAATCGTTGCCGCGCAAATTACCGCCGCGTGCATTGGCCTCGCCGGCGTTTCACAACCCGGCTACCACCAGCAGATGCTGGAAGCTTTGAAAAAGGCGCTGCCCATTCCCGACATTTCACTGGAGACTGATGCGCGCGTCGCGTTGGCAGGAGCAACCGACAACGCCCCTGGCGTTGTAATCATCGCCGGAACAGGCTCAATTTCCTGCGGCATCAACGCACGCGGGCATTTTGCGCGCGCCGGAGGCTGGGGACCGATCATGGGTGACGAAGGCAGCGGTTCGTACATTGGCCGCCGCGCGCTTGAAGCAGTGATGATGGATTGGGATCATCGTGGCAAGCCAACCAGTATGCGGGAACCCGTGTTGAAACACTTTGGCGTTTCTTCGCCGCCAGAACTTACAACGGTCATTTACGATTCTTCCGCGAAAGAAAAAGGCGATGTGCCGGCCCGAATCGCACAACTTTCGCGCGTCGCCGTCAAAGCCGCCCAGGAGGGCGATCTAGTCGCACAGGATATTCTGACCGCCGCCGCCAAAGAATTGGCCAAAACAACCATCGCCGTGATCAAGCAGTTGCGAATGGAGCAAGACACTTTCCGGATCGCCTACGTGGGTGGAGTTTTTGAGGCTGGCGAACTGATCCTGAAACCATTGCGCGAGGAAATTCAGAAAATCGCGCCGAATGCCGAAATTGCGCCGCCGCTGGATTCGCCGGTCATTGGCGCGGTGAAAATGGCGCAGGCGAGGCGCGCGTAAAACCCAAAAATGACTACAACCGAGCAGACAAATCCCAATACCGCCGAAATTGATAAGCTGCCGACGCTGGAGGCGCTCCACATCATCAACAGGGAAGATAAGAAGGTCGCTGAAGCCATCGAAATGGTTTTGCCTGCGATCGCGCGCGCGGTGGACGAAATCGTTGAACGGCTGGAACGCGGCGGCCGACTGTTTTACACCGGCACCGGAACCAGCGGTCGCCTGGGCGTGCTGGACGCGGCGGAATGCCCGCCGACTTTTGGCGTTTCGCCCGACCTGGTGCAAGGCATTATTGCAGGCGGTTATGACGCCTGTTACAAAGCCGTCGAAGCTTCAGAAGATGACCGCGAAGCCGGCGCGAAAGATTTGCAGGCGCGCGGCTTCACGCCGGATGACGTGGTCGTTGGGATTGCCGCCAGCGGACGCACGCCGTACACCATCGGCGCGGTCGAATATGCTCGCGGCATTGGCGCATTGACCGTCTGCATCACCTGCAACGAAAACACCGCGCTTGCCGCCGCCGCTGAAATTCCCATCGAACCCATCGTCGGCCCTGAAGTCATTGCCGGTTCGACCCGGCTGAAGTCTGGCACGGCGCAGAAACTGGTGCTGAACATGCTTTCGACCATGACGATGGTGCGGCTGGGTTACGTCACCGGCAATCGGATGACCAATCTGAAAACCAGCAACATCAAGTTGCGGCAGCGCGCGACGGGCCTGGTGATGGCGGAATGCGGGCTGGAAGAACCGGCGGCAAAAGCTGCGCTTGAAGCCGCCAACTGGGAGTTGCGCATTGCCATCGTGATGGTCAAAACCAGCACCGGACGCGAAGCTGCCGAGGCGGCATTACAAAAATCGAATTACACCATCTCTCGCGCAGTTTCGCTGCTCGCTGATCGAACGGCTTGAGCCTGGGGTGAGGCGAGGACAACATGATTTTCTTCCGACTGTTCAATTTATTGCTGGAACTTGCGCTGCCTGTAATCGCGGTGTTGGCGCTGATTTACGGCTACTATCGGATTCGCGCGGGCTTCCAGCGGGCGGAAAATCATGGGCGTCTTCCGTGCCCGCACTGCGCTGAACTGATCCAGCCGGAAGCCAGCATTTGCCGTTTCTGCCAGCGCGAAGTCGGCGATCTGCTCAAACAAAACAAAAAACCAAGAGGACTTTTTCAGTGACCGAACCTTTGGCGACAAATCCTGCCCAGCCTGACTGGGCGCTCCCTGGCTACCTGGAAGTCAAAAACAATCATCTGCACATCAACGGCATTGACGCGATCAAGCTGGCCGACGAATTCGACACGCCGCTGTTTGTCATCTCCGCGCCGCGCATCCGCCACAACATCAAGCAGTTGCTGGAAGCGCGTACGCATCATCCGAAGCTGAAACTCTGTTTTGCATCGAAGGCCAACAATCTGCTGGGCGTGCTGCGCGTGGTGCGCGAAGCGGGCATTGATGTCGAAGTCAATTCCGGCGGCGAATTGTTCCGCGCCCTGCGCGCGGGCTTCCGGCCAGACCAGATTGAAATGAACGGCATTTCGAAAACCGAACAGGAGATTGCCGAAGCCATTGATGCAGGAATTTACACCATCAACCTGGATTCGCCTTACGAGTTGGAACTGGTGGAAAAGGTCGCGGCTCGGCTGGGCAAGCGCGCCAACGTTACGGTAAGGCTGGTTGCAGGCGTCGGCACGCGTTCGCACGCCGGGTTACAGACCGCGCTTTACACTTCGAAGTTTGGCGTTTCGCCTTCGCAAGCCCGCGAGATGATGCTGCGCACGCTGGAAAGACCTGATCTGGTCAACCTCGCCGGATTGCACATCCACGTTGGTTCGCAAACGCCTGACCCGGAACCTTATGCCGAAGCCTTTGCGGCAATGTGGGATCACTTGCAGTGGTTGCACGGCGAAACCGGCCACAAGTTGCAGCACATCAATATCGGCGGCGGCATTCCGGTCAATTACCTGCGCGATTTCACGCACGCCGCCGAAATCAGCGAAAACGAGCGCGCCATGCTCGGCGCAAATCTTTCCGCCGCCGAAATGATGGAAAACGCGATTGATGTGGTTCGCGCTTCGGCCAAAAAAGCCGGCGTGGAGCATCTGCTGGACGAATTGGAAATCGTCATGGAACCGGGCCGCGCTGTCATTGCGGACGCGGTGACGATTCTGACCCGCGTCCGCAACGTCAAATCGCGCCCCGAAACCGGCGAAAACTGGGCGCTGACCGACGCCGGATACAACCTGATGCTTTCGATGGTGATGTATCACTGGTATTACCACGCGGTGAATGCTTCGCGCGCCGAAGAAGATCACGCATCGCGGTACCGAATGGCCGGGCCGCTGTGCGACGGCGGCGACGTGTATTTTGACTTGCACGGCGATGGGCACCTGCCGGATTGCCGCCTGCTGCCGGGAAACATCGAAGTTGGCGAAGTCATCGCCATGCTCAACACCGGCGCGTACACGATGTCGCAGATGACGGCCTACAACGGTCGCCCGTTTCCTGCCGCTGTCCTGATTGACGACGGCGGCAAGGTGGAAGTCGTCCGCCGCCGCGACAGTTACGAAGATTTGCTGATCAATGAACTGTAGGAATTTCAAATAGGAGACCATCAATGAAACGATTGCTTGGAGGTTTACTCGTGATGATTTTTGCCAGCGTGATTGCGCAGGGACAGGGAAACAAAATCGAGCAGGAAATCCTGAAGCTGGAACAGCAATGGCAGGATGCGCTGGTCAATGGCAATGCCGCCCCGCTGGAAACGCTGTACCATGACGCGCTGATTTACACGCATTCCAATGCCTCGACCGACAACAAGGCGACCTACATCGCCAAGATCAAATCCGGCGCGACCAAGTACGTGTCCATCAAACGCGATGACATCAAAGTCAGCATTTTCGGCGACACGGCCATCGTCACCTGTCACTGGCTGGTTCATGCGCAAGCCGGCGGGAACCAGATTCACACCGACGCCCGGTTTATACACGTCTATTTGAAACAGAAAGGCGGCTGGCAAATGGTCGCGCATCAATCAACGCTGATCGCCAAGTAGATCGGAGCACATTGGATTGATACGCGATGCAGTACGCGAGCGTAAGCGAGTGCCCCACTCCGGCATTGATGACGCTCGCTTACGCTCGCGTACTGCACCAATGCCTCTTGCACTGATTTAAGTTTCTGTGGGCGAGATTCGATTTCTGCCTGCGGCGGCCAGCAGTGCCGGGAGTTCGTCGAAATTTAGCGGCTTGACCAGGTGGCGGTCGAAACCGGCTTCCCGCGTGCGGCGGCGGTCGGATTCCTGCCCCCAACCGGAAAGCGCGACCAGCAGCGTATTTGGCAGTTGCCCCCGGATGCGCGCGGCGACTTCGTAGCCGTCAATGTCCGGTAAGCCGAGGTCCAGGAACATCAAATCAGGCTGGAATTCCAGAGCGATGTCAACCGCCGTTTGTCCGTTGTAAGCCACGCGGACTTTGTGGCCGTCCATCGTCAGCACGACTTCCATCATCTTCGCCGAGTCCACATTATCGTCCACGACTAAAATCTTACGCGGTGATGATTCGCCATTTACCGGCGAGGTTTCTTCAACCACTTGTTTTTTCTTCTGCTCACGTTTTTGTTCAGTCGCCAGTGGCAGGCGGATGATGAATTTGCTTCCCGTTCCCAGGCCATCGCTGTGCGCTTCGACCGTGCCGCCGTGCATTTCCGTTAGACGTTTGACCAGCGAAAGCCCGATGCCCAGTCCGCCCTGTCCGGATTTCCGCGCGGGAGAGCCTTGCGTGAACAGGTCGAAAACGTGCGGCAGCAACTCCGGCGAGATGCCTTGTCCGGTATCGCGGATGCAGACTCCCACCTGGTTTTCACCGAATTCGGCTTCGATGGAAATCTTGCCGCCGGGGACGGTATAGCGGGCGGAATTGGTCAGCAGGTTCAGGAAAACCTGCGTCAGACGGGTTTCGTCCGCGTCCAGATAAACGGGTTCGCCGGGCAATGAAACTTCCAGTGTATGACCGGCTGCGTTTATTGCCGGACGCACCGTTTCCAAGGCCATTTCAATCACCCGCCGGAGTTCAACCGTTTCGGTTAGCAGATTGATTTTGCCCTGCGTGATGCGCGAGATGTCCAGCAGGTCGTCAACCAGTCGGATGATCTGGAGAAGCTGCCGTTCGATGATTTCCCGCGCCTGTTGATCTTGTTCCTTGCTGTCGGCGCGGCGCATCACTTCCAGCGCGGAGCGAATCGGCGCCAGCGGGTTGCGCAGTTCATGCGCCAGCGTTGCCAGAAATTCGTCCTTGCGGCGGTCGCCGTCTTTCAAGGCTTCTTCGACTTGTTTGCTTTCAGTAATATCGCGCGAAACAGAAATCAGCCGGGCCGGTTTGCCGTCCGCGCCGGAAATCGGCGAAACAATTACGTCCCATCATTTCGGCGTTCCTTTCGCGGTTGGGCAGAATGCTTGAAACTGTGTCGTTTCGCCCCGCAGCGCCTTGGCGACGGATTCTTTGATGACGGGCTGAGTTTCCAGCGCCCACATATCCCACCAAAATTCATTTTTGAACGGCACGAAATCGTCAATCTCCAACAGGCACAGACCGTTGGCGTTCATATACTGCAAACGACCTGCTTCATCAATAATCTTGACGCAATCGGGGCTGCTCTCTAAAACCGTGCGGTTAAATTCTTCGCTCGACCGCAATTGATCTTCTGTCCGTTTGCGTTCAGTGATGTTGGAGAAAACGAGGGCGACCTTGCAGCCTGCATCACCGCCAATGCGGGAAGCATAAACGTCAAACCAACGGTTCATTGATTCTGAGTGATTCTCGAAGCGGACGGTTTTGCCCGTCAGAGCGACACTGCCGTAAATTTGAATCCAGAAATCTTCTAGGTCCGGCACGAGTTCGAGCGCAGTTTTGCCTGCCGCGTTTTCGAGTCCGGTCAATTTTTCAAACACCGAATTGAATTCCAGAAAACGATAATCATAGGGCTTGCCGTTAGCGTCAAACATCATTTCGATGATGCAAAAGCCTTCGTCAATTGTATTGAACACCATCCGGTATTTTTCTTCCGATTCCTGCACCGCCTTTTCCATCTGCTTGCGCTCGGTGATGTCGTAAAAGCAATTGACTGCTCCAGTGACTTTTCCACCTTGGCCGTTCAGCGGTCGGATATTCACGACGACGGTAACCCGCGAGCCGTCGGGCCGCTCGATGAGCACTTCCTCGTCACGCGCCTCCGATCTTTTGCCGCTTAACACTTCGGCCATGGGACACTGGGCGTGGGGCATAAAACTGCCGTCCGGACGGAACAACTTGAACGAGCCACAAAACCGCTCTTCGGTATCCCCTAACGCTGGCTCACGGCCCCACAATTCCCTGGCGCGGCGATTGAAATTCTGAATCACCCCCGCGCTATCGCAGGAATAGATGGCCACGGGGCCCAAATCAAACAAGGTGCGATAGCGTTCTTCCGATTCGGACAGATCGTCGGATGTGCGTTTGAGTTCGGTAATGTCCTGGAACGACAGCACCACTCCGTCAATCCGGTCGTCAATCGTCCGATACGGGGACAGCCGTACCAGATAACGGCTGTCCTGTTTGCCGCCACGTACTTCGCGCTCTTTCAAGTGCAAAGTTTGCAGCACTTCCGCCGCGTCATTTACCAGAAACGCGTAGTCGAGTTTGTGCGTGATATGTTCGAGCGGGCGGCCCAAGTCCGACGGGATGACATTGAAAAGTTCCGTGGCGCGCGGCGTGAAGCGTTTGATCTGCAAAGCGCGGTCGAGAAAGATGGTGGCGATGTCGGTTGACTGCATCAGGTTTTGCAGATCGGAATTGGCGCGGCCGGCTTCATCAACCTTGTCTTTGAGTTCGTGGTTGACGGTGGTCAATTCTTCGTTGATTGACTGCAATTCTTCCTTGCTGGTTTCCAGTTCCTCGCTGGCTGAGCGCAGTTCCTCGTTGATCGCCTGCAGTTCTTCGTTAGAGGCCTTCAGTTCTTCCGTCGAAGTCTCGCTCTGTTCGAGCGTGCTGCGCAGGCGGTCTTTCGTCGTCCGCAATTCCTCCTCAAGCCCTCGCACGACCGTTTCCATCGCCATGTCTCCGGCGATGGCGTCGGCGATAAAGCCCTCTTCACGGGCGACAGGCGCGTCTTTTTCTTCCTCGAAAATGACCAGCAGAAACCCCGCCTCCGATGGGCGGACGATCAGGTTGACCAGCCGCTCCGCGCCTTCCAGCCCGCAGCGGATGCCCCGCGCTTCGATCGGGCCGCCCGCCTGTTTTGCCGCCATCAGCGCGGAGCGCAAATCGAGTTGCAAAGCCGGATGGACGAGTTTCAACAGATTGCGCGAAGGCTCGCCGCCTGCGAAGCGCAAAAAACGTCCGGCGTGTTCCGACGAATGCACGATGTCATGGTCTTCGTTGACCAGCACTGAAGGCGGCGCATATTGCTCGACGAGTTTCAGATGAGTCGCGGCGAAAGAACCCGCCAGCTCGTATTCGGCGACTTGCGCTTCGGGAATCTTGACCACCCATTTGCCCTGAATCGGCATGATAGGCAATGGATGGTGCGCCATCCCCAGGCGGCAGCGGTAAATCCGATGCTTTTTATCAACGGGGATAAACAGTGCAGTCTGGCTTTCGGCTGTTTCCGACGAACCGAGAAACAAAAAACCGTTATTGCGCAGGGCGAAATTGAAAATCTCCAGCACTCTTTCCTGCGTTTCGCGGTTGAAATAAATCAGCAGGTTGCGGCACGTGACCAAATCCAGCCGCGAAAACGGCGGGTCGCGCAGCAGATTGTGCGGCGCGAACAGGACCATCTCACGCAATTCTTTTTTGATGCAATACGTATTGCCTTCCTTGTCGAAGAAGCGGCGCAGCCGTTCGGGCGAAACATCCGCGGCAATCGTTTCATCGTAGCGGCAATCGCGCGCCGCGCGGATGGCTTCTTCGTTAATGTCGCTGGCAAAGATCTGAATCTTCGGCGCGTCGGTCAGTCTGGCGGCGTGTTCGCACAGCAGCATCGCCAGGGAGTAGGCTTCCTCGCCCGTCGCGCTGCCCGCCACCCAGACGCGAACCGTGTCCGCCGATATTTTGCCAACGAATAATTGTGGAATCACTTCCTGCTCCAGGGCCGCAAACGCTTCCTGGTCGCGGAAAAAGTTGGTGACGGTGATGAGCAGGTCACGCAGCAGTTGTTGTACTTCTTCCGGGCTTTCGCGCAACAGAACAAGGTATGCCGGGATGTCTTCCAGTTCTTGGACTTGCAGACGGCGGGCAATGCGCCTGAGCATCGTCGGGCGTTTGTAGTTCATGAAATCGTGTCCCGTACGAACGCGCAGCAGTGTCAGGACTTCGCGCAAAGCATCCGGTTCGATCTTGCGCGTCGGCTTTTCTGCCAGATCTTTCTGCTCTTCTGGAATTTCGAATGGTTTTACCAGCTTGCCCAGCCGCATCAGTTTTCCCGGGATTTCAGCGACGGGCAAAATCATGTCCACCAGGCCGGTGTTAATTGCGCTGAGCGGCATCCCGTCATATTCGGCGTCTTCAGGACTTTGCGCGAAGAGGATGCTTTCGTGCTGGTCTGAGAGGTGCAGGATGACCACAAACGCCATCCCCGAATCGGCGGGCATTTCCGTGAAAAATTGTTTAAGCGCTCCGATCCCGCCCGCCGACGCGCCAATGCCAACGACTGGAAATTTGTGGTTTCCCAAAACTTGACTGGTGGATGGCTCTAGCGTCCGAGTTGCACCCTGAGGAACAGACTCTTCATTCACGGAAAATCTCCTGTTGTTAAGTTTGGGAAGGGTTGAAGATTACGTCAACACTCTGACAATGCCAACCTCAAATACAGAATCGTTGCGACAGCAAAGGTCTTTTCCAAATGCTCCAGGCGCACGTCAGTGACATTCTTTTCGTGGTTCTTGCCAGGATTGAAGCTGCTCAGCCACGGCCAGTGGAATCTTCCCGCAACTGAAAATCACCAAATGAACGTTTGTGCTCTGCAAGGTGCTTTAGAAACTCTCCGACCAGATAAAGCGAGCCGCAGATGACGATCAAGCCATTGGCTGGGGTCAGGCGTATGGCTTCCATCCAGGCTTCGGCAAGGCTGCGGGTGCAAACCGCATCTTGCCGAATTGCTTTGGTCAATTGGGCGATTCGCTCGGCTTCAGCAGCGCGCGGGTTTTCAACTTTGGTCAGGATCAACATTCGCACCGCCGGAAACAGCAGTTCCGCCATTTCCACTACTGCCTTGTCACCCATCGCGCCGAAAATTAACGTGATATGAACTTCACGGCAATGTTCCTCCAGAAAGTTGCGCAGAATTTGCGCGCCCGCCGGGTTATGCGCGCCATCCAGCAAAACCATCGGCTGCTGGCCTGAAACTTCAATCATCTGCAATCGCCCCGCCCAGCGCGCTCGCTGAAGCCCGCAAACAATCTGTTCTTTCCTGGTGCCAAAGCCTTTTTTGCGAAGCTCTTCGGCAATCAGCATCGCGGTTAAAGCATTGGTCACTTGATGGCGTCCGCGCATTTCCAGAGCAACGTGATAACTGTCCCGCGGCGTGCTGGCATCAAAGACGTATTGTCCGGCGATGGAAAGGCGGGAACGCGGACCGTCCTGCAGGCTGATTCCCAGCCTGAGGAAGTCGCAATGATGCAACCGAGCCGAATCGCTGACCGAAATAACCGGCGCGGACAATTCAGCGGCGCGCGCGTTGACGACGGCCATCGCCTCGTTTTCCTGTGGCGCAACGATCACCGGCACGCCCGGCTTGATGATCCCGGCTTTTTCGCCCGCAATCTTTGCCAGGGTTTCCCCCAGGTATTGTTGGTGATCAAGACCCAGCGGCGTAATTGCCGTGACGACTGGCTCGCAGATATTTGTTGCGTCCAGCCGACCGCCCAGGCCCACTTCCAGTACGGCCAGCTCCACATGCCGCTCCGCAAAATGCAGAAAGCCGATCATCGTCACTTGCTCGAAGAAAGTCGGCTGTGCGGGCAGCGCGCCTTCCGCCACCAATTGTTCACCCGCCGCGCGGACTTCGGTTGCCAGCCGGGCAAAATTGGTCGGCGTAATCGGTTTGAAATTGACGCGGATGCGTTCGGTGATATTGACCAGATGCGGCGAGGTGTACAGCCCGGTGCGCAAGCCCGCAGCCTGCGCGATGCTGGCCGTCATCGCCGCCGTCGAACCTTTGCCGTTGGTTCCGGCGATATGAACGGCGGGAAATTTCCGTTGCGGATTGCCAAGTTTTTCGGCCAATCCGCGAACCGTTTCCAGGCCCAGTTTCATCGCCAGCATTTCATTTCCGAGACCAAGTAAAAATTGAATCGCTTCCGTATAGTTCATACTTTCGTCCGATTTGTGTCTTCAGTTCTTGCTCGCATTCTTTAATAGCAGGAAAACGGCCTCCCGCCTGTCGGGAAATCTTGCTTGATTCAAAAAAGTCCGGCTTGCCGAACAGCTTCCATACGAGATTTTGAATCTTGATTCGGATTTTCGTAGCTGTTTCTTTCTCGTTTCCCGGAATACCGGAGCACACTGCCAAAACAATTCCCAGTCATTGAAATCTTGTACAAATTCATCGAATTGCCGTCCGGTTGACCATGCCGGCAAAATCGAATTATTCAAACTCCTGGAAGAAAACCCGGTCTTTCCCACAGCTTGTCGTACTGCTCCCAATCACCTTTCAACCGCAGCGCCTTTTGTGGTTGCTGGTATGCCGGTTGCGCTTTTTCCCACTGAAGTTTGCTGTCAGAACTTTGGAAGCAAAGACAAACCTTCACGAACACAATTACACTGAACGCCTTTCTTTTGGCAGCCGCTTCCAACTTCTTTAACCAACTACAGGAGGGAATATGAATTTGCCGCAACGCTTTGGATTCATGAAATTCGCCGCGGATTTTGCGATTGGCGCGTGCCTGCTTGCGCTGCTCGGTATAAGCGCGCTGGCGCAAACCGGAACCGCCATCGTCCGCGGAACCGTCACCGATCAGCAAGGCCAGCCTATCGCCGGCGCGACGGTCAAGTTGACCAGCCCGGAAAAGAATTTAAGCCGCACGCAAACCACGAATGCCGATGGCGGTTACGTGTTCAGCGCAGTTCCGCCGGGCACGTATCAAGTAGACATTGAAGCCAGTGGCTTCAAAAAACTGACGGTTGACAGCGTGGCCGCGCTGGTGGATACGCCGCGCGAAGTGAGCGTTCAACTCCAGGTCGGAAATGTCACCGAAGCGGTGACCGTGACGGCGGCCAATGAGTCGCCAATCAATTCGACGGACGCCAGTTTGGGCAATGCCTTTGAAAACCGCCGGGTCGTCGAATTGCCGCTCAATGCGCGCAACATCGTCGGCCTGCTTTCGCTGCAGGCGGGCGTTACGCGCCAGGGCGAAGTGACCGGCGGTCGCCGCGACCAGGCCAACATCACCATTGACGGCGTGGACGCCAACGAACAGCAAACCGGTTTGGACGTGGTCGCGCCAGCGGGCAATGGCGCTTTCAATCCCGGCGTAGGTATTGTGCAAGGCAACGCACTCGCCGCCGTGTTGCGCACCAATCCGGACGCCGTGCAGGAATTCCGCGTCACCACGTCCAACCCAAACGCTTCGCAGGGACGCTCTTCGGGCGCGCAAGTGTCGCTGGTGACCAAATCCGGAACCAACGATTTTCACGGTTCGCTGTACGAATTTCACCGCAACACCATTACCAGCGCCAACGACTGGTTCAACAATGCCAACGGACGTTTTGTCGCCACGGACACCGCGGTTTTGAACGGTTCAGCCAGAGTGGGCGATGAACGCAATCCCCGGCCGAAATTGATCCGCAACGTTTTCGGCGGATCGCTGGGCGGTCCGGTGATCAAGGATCGCTTTTTCTTCTTTTACAGTTACGAAGGCCGTCGCGACGCGGCGGAACAATCGGTGCTGCGCAACGTGCCGACGGAAACACTGCGCAACGGCATTGTTCGTTACACCAATACTTCCGGCGGAACCAGCACGCTGACGCAAGCCGATATCGCCCGCATTTATCCGGCGCTGGGCGGCGTCAATCCCGTGGCGCTGGACATTCTGAAGACCGCGCCGTTGCCAAATGATTTCAGCATTGGCGACAACCTGAATCGCGCCGGTTTCCGGTTCAATGCGCCGATTTCAACCAGATTGAATGCGAGCATCGTGCGCCTGGATTACACGATCAGCGACAAGCAAACCCTCTTTTTCCGTGGCAACTACCAGGAAGACCTTTACGGCGGAGCGCCGAATTTCCCCGGCACGCCGTCCACCAATTTCTGGGCGCATCCGAAAGGTTTCGCCGTCGGACACACCTGGACGGTCTCCAACAGCATCGTCAACAACGCTCGCGTGGGATTGACGCGCGCGGCGCTTTCAGCGCAAGGCGACAATTCGGGAACGGGCATTGCGTTCCGCGACGTTTTCCAACCGCTGCTGAATACGCGTACGCAAAGCCGCACCAATCCGACCTGGAACATCACCGACGACGTTTCGTGGGTCAAGAATACGCACACGGTGCAGTTCGGCACGAACATTCGCGTCATTCGCAACAACGTCACCTCTTTCGCCAATTCCTATGACACGGCGCTGGTCAACTTCCAGTTTTATCAGGGCGGCGGTGCCTCGCTGCTGTCGCCGGCGGAAATCGCCAGCACGGTCAATTCCAGCTTCAATTTCGATTACGGTCGTGCCATTGCGGCAGTGCTGGGACGTTTCAGCCAGTACAGCATCAATTCGGTGTTCGATAAATCGGGTCAGGCGCTGGCTGTTGGCACTCCCGCCGAACGCACCTTCGGAACCGAAGAATATGATTTTTACGCGCAGGACGTGTGGAAGATTCGTCCGAGCCTGACGCTGACCTACGGTTTGCGCTACGGCCTGAATACGCCGGTGTATGAAACCAATGGCTTTCAGCTTGTTCCCAACGTGGTCTTGGGCGATTTTCTGCAACGCCGCATTGACAGCGCCGCCGCCGGGCGTCCGCTGAATGAATTGATCAGCTTCGAATTGGGGGGCAAGGCCAACGATGGCCCGGATTTTTACAATCTGGACAAAAACAATTTTGCGCCGAATGTTTCCGTCGCCTGGTCGCCGAACTTTGGCGATGGAATGTTCGGAAAGGTTTTCGGACGCGGCGGTCAATCAGTGATTCGCGGCGGATTCCGCATGTTGTATGACCGCGTTGGCAGCCAATTGGCGGTTGCCGCTGAATCGGAAAATTCCTTCGGATTTTCCTCCACAACCACCAACGGCGCGAATTCGACCAACATCACCAACAATCCTGGGCCACTGGTTTCGCTCAATCCGAACGTTCGCCAGTTTCCGCGAATCAACGCGCCGAGCGCGCTGAACTTCCCGCTGGCGTTTCCGGGGGACGAAACTGACCGCATCATCGCGGGCATTGATCAATCCATTAAGTCACCCGTCCAGTACACCTGGAACCTGTCCATCGCGCGCGAACTGCCGAAAGGCTTTTCGTTCGAAATCGGTTACGTCGGACGCGCGGCGCGCAACCTGTTGTTGACCCGTGACGTGATGCACCTGAACAACCTGCGCGATCCGGCTTCGGGCCAGGATTGGTACACGGCGGCGCGTATTTTGAATGAACTGCGCAATGCCAATACGCCGATCACCTCGGTGCAAAACCTTCCGTTTTTCCAGAACTTCTTCCCAGGGCTGGCCGGAACCTACAACGTGAACGGCACGCCCACGCAATTGACCGCCTCACAGGCCGCTTATCGCTTGCACGCCAAAACGGCGGTCGGCGGACGCAACAACACGGATTTCACGGACATTCAATTCACCATTGACGATGAAGGCATTTTCCCGAACGCCTTCTTCCATCCGCAGTACGCGGCGTTGCAGACGCTTTCGTCCGTGGGCCGGTCAAACTACCACGGAGGCTTCTTCACGCTGCGGCAACGCTTTGGCAGCAGCTTCCTGATGGATTTCAACTATACCGTGGCGAAGGCCATGGACAACGCTTCCAACCTGGAAACGCAGCGCGTGCTCAGCACGGTCATCCGCAATCCGATTGATCCGGACCTGGAATATTCGATCTCGAACTTCGACGTTCGGCACGTCATCAATGCCAACTGGCTGCTGGCGCTTCCCGTCGGCAAAGGACGCAAGTTCTTCGGCGATGTGAATCGGGTGGTGGACGGCATCATTGGCGGCTGGCAGTTGACGGGCATCACCCGTTTCAACACCGGTGCGCCGGCAGGCACGCCGCGGGACATCCAGTGGGCGACCAACTGGCAAACCCAGAGCGATGGCGTGCGCGTGCGGGACATCGAATCCAGCCCGACGGCGAATGTGGACGGCCGCCCGAATCTGTTTTCCAACCCGCTGGAAGCCTACCGTTCGTTCCGCAACGCCCGCGCGGGCGAAGTCGGCGACCGTAACCTTTCAACCATCCGGCTGCCGCATTACTTCGTGCTGGACGCCGGTCTGAGCAAAACCTTCAAGATGTGGTACGCCGAAGGCCACCAGTTGCAGTTCCGCTGGGAAGTCTTCAACGTCACCAACACGCAACCGTTCGGTGTGATTGCCGGTTTGTCGCTGCAACCGGATCCATTCAACGCCAACGCGCCGTCGGCCAACTTCGGACGCTTCTCCGGTTCGCAAACGCCTGTCGGCGAACCGCGCCCAGGCCGCGTGATGCAGTTCGCGCTGCGGTACTCCTTCTAAACAGGCGCTTGTCTGGATAAACAAAATGCGCGCGGCTCGGTTAATCCCAAGCCGCGCGCATTTTTGTTTTCGCGAATATCTATGTTCTAAATCGAATCCAACAACGTCGGTACAGTTTTAAAACGCAAAGGCGCAACGCAGCGAAGACGCCAGGGATTTGAAGCCTTTCTATGCCCTTCTTTGCGTCTTTGTTTCTTTGTGTCCTTGCGTTGATATTTTCAGTGTCCAATCTTTTTCGACTGATTCAGTCAAACTTGTAAGCCCGGCGCGCCAGCCGGTACGCCAAGTCGTGAATCATCTCTTCGGCGTCCGTCAGATCAACAATGCCGCGCACAACCAAACCGGCAATCCAGTTGGCGTCCACGCGCCGCGCCAGATCGTGCCGCGCCGGAATCGAGGGAAATGCCCGTGTGTCGTCATTGAAGCCAACGGTGTTGTACACCCCGGCGGTTTCCATCGCCTGGTCGCGGAATCGGCGCATCCCGTTCAGACTGTCCTGGAACCACCACGGCGGTCCCAGCCGCAAAGCGGGGAAATGCCCGGCCAGCGGCGCAAGCTCCCGCGAATACGTCGTTTCGTCCAGCGTGAACAAAATCAGCCTCAGCCGCGAATCGTTGCCGAACCTGTCCAGCAACGGTTTCAAGCCGCGCGTGAAATCCGCCTGGACGGGAATGTCGCAGCCCTTGTCATACCCGAACCGGTCAAAGACCAGCGGGTTGTAGTTGCGAAACGATCCAGGATGGAACTGCATCACCAGCCCGTCTTCGGTGCTCATCCGCGCGTTTTCAATCAGCAGATGGCCGGTGAAGCGCGTTGCGTCCTCTTCGCTGGCCGCGCCTTTGAGCGCACGCTGAAAAATGGCGTCTGCTTCCTCATCGCTCAGGCGACAGGTGAACGGCGTCAGCGCGGCGTGATCGGTCGCAGTTGCGCCCATGGTTTTGAAATAGGCGCGGCGGCCTTCCAACGCTTCGATCAGCTTCTTGTAACTTGAAATCTCGAAACCGCAAGTCTTGGTCAATTCTTCGATATTCACGCGCCAGTCAGGACGGTCAATATTCACGACGCCATCGGGGCGGAAGGTGGGAACCACGCGGCCTTTCCAGCTGGATTCGCGAATCGCCTTGTGGTGATCCAGCGGATCGGCGGCGGCGTCCGTCGTCGCCAGCACTTCGATATTGAACCGCTCAAACAATTGGCGCGGGCGGAATTCGGGCCGGATCAAACAGTCCGCGATTTGGTCATAAATTTTCTGCGCTGTTCTGCCGTTGAGCTTGTCCTTCACGCCGAAGACATCGTGCAGTTCATGCGCCAGCCACATCCCGGTCGGCGTGCCGCGAAACAGGTAAAAGTGATCGGCGAAAAGCTGCCAGATTTTGCGATGATCCTGTTCGACCTCGCCGCCATCCGCACGCGGGATTCCGGCGTTTTCCAGCGCGATGCCCTGCGAATAGAGCATCCGGAAAATATAGTGATCGGGAATCAGCAACAACTCAGTCGGCGTGCCGAACTGGTAATCCGGGTCGGCGAACATGCGCGGGTCTACGTGGCCGTGCGGGCAAACCAGCGGCTTGCCGGCGACCTGACGGTACAAATGCAGGGCTATTTCCTTCTGCTTCGGGTCAGGATCGAAGTAACGATCCGGGGGCAAAAACAATTCGTCTGTCACGGTGTGCTCCTGTTGTGGATAATTCAACCTGGTTTAACCAACTTGGCCGCATCATAGCGAACCTCCGCGCGCGGCTCAAATCGAATAGATGAAGCAGGTTTTTGATGAGCCGAGGAAGAAAACCGGCAACAAATAATGAATGCTGGAAGGGAGGTTGGCCGCACGTCGTGGCTCATCAAAAGGCGGCGTTTCAACCTTGGCAAGAATTTCCGCCGGAACCACTCCATCGGCAACGGCACAAAACTTGAAGGCTCCCCCCGCCCGCTCCGCGACCTTACTCGCGGGCCAAATTCAACTGTTGATCGTCGTACAACCGAACCTGGTCCGCTGCCTTCCATTTGGCGATAAAAACGATCTGGCCGGTGTGATAGCTGAAATGTTCGACGACGTGAAAAACAGCATCGAGCACGGTCTGGGAAAATCCTTGCGGCATGCATTCGCGTTGCAGCGGCGCGTCGGATTGCGCTGCGACAACATCGTCTTCCAGCTTTGCCAGTGCGGCGTCAACTTCATTCAGTGTCGCCGTTAACAACTCAAGCAAGGCGTCTCTGCCGATCTGTCGGCGTTCGGCAAATTCGCTTGCCCGGTCGCGAAGGTTGGGTTGGCCGCCGACTCCGGCGATGATCCACTGCCGGACATTGCCGGACAGATGAAGAATTAAATTGCCGGCGCTATTGCTGGCTTCGTTCGGACGCCACCAGACTTGTTCATCGGTCAGTTCGCTGAGCGCGGCGGCGATCTTGACCAGATAATCCTCGCGCAACCGAAACCGGGTGTGACGCAGGAAGGCAAGCGCAGCGGAAAGCACTTGCTCCGGCGGTTCGAGCAGAAACGATCTTCGCTGATTTTTCATTGAATATGCTCCGTTTCAGGTCCGATTTCGCGGCGGATCGTAACATTGCACCCAATGACTGGCGAGCCAACGCCGCCGCCGCGGACTTAAAATGCTCATGTAAACTATGCTTGCCGTACAGCTAGCCAAACCATAGGGTGACAGGCATAATAAGCCGCGTTTTCGTTTGGCGTTTGATTTTGTTCGAGTGGCTGAAAGACACGAGGCAAAAGGAAGTCAATGAGCCAGATTCTCGTAGTGGATGACGATCCAACCTTGCATGAATTGATCGAGGCCGCGCTAACCAGTGACGGCCATATACTTCAACACGCTTTTACCGGGCAGGAAGGGCTGGCGATGTTGGAGCGCCAGCATTTTGACCTGGCATTGATAGATTACGTCATGCCGGGAATGGATGGCGGCGAGTTTCTGGATCAGTTGCGCAGTAATCATCCCGACCTGAAGGCGATGATGATCACCGGCTTCGGCACACCCGAAGCGGTGTTAAGCGCCATGCGCAAAAAAGTCTGTGACTTCATCCTCAAACCCTTCAGCATCGCCGACCTGAAAGCCGCCGTCAGCGCTGCGCTTGGCGACTGCGCCGTGGTTGAAATCGAAGTCCTTTCCGCCGAACCGCACTGGGTTCAATTGCGCGTGCCCTGCGACCTGGCGGCCGTGCCCATTCTGCAAAAACTGCTGATCCAGCTCAAAGCCGATCTGCCCGAAGACACGCGCGAGGCCATGGCCTATGCCTTCCGCGAAATGCTCAATAATGCCATCGAACATGGCGGCAAACTCGATCCGACAAAATCCGTCGAGGTGCTTTGCGTACGGACCAAACGCGCCATCATTTATTGGATCAAAGACCCTGGCGAAGGCTTCGACCCTCAGCAATTGGAACATGCCGCCGTCAACAATCCAGCCAATGATCCCTTCCGCCACGTCACCATTCGTGACGAAAAAGGTTTGCGCGCGGGCGGCTTTGGTATTTTGATGACCGACCAACTGGTGGACGAACTGGTCTACAACGAACAGCGCAACGAATTGATGTTCGTCAAATACCTGTAATCCAACCATCTGAAGCAGTAAGACTGACGTTCTCTTTGAGGATACTGGCAATGAAAGAGATTTCGCGACGAAAATTCGCTCAATCACTTGGCGCAGCCGTGGCTGCGCCTGCAATTCTGAGCTCCCGGATTTGGGCAGGCGCAAAAACCAAACGTCTGCCCATCGCCTTTTCGACGCTGGGCTGTCCGAAGTGGGACTGGAAAACGATTCTTGATCAAGCTGCCCTGCATGGTTACTCGGCGCTGGAACTTCGCGGTGTTGGCGGCGAAATGGACTTGCCCAAAAGCCCGCAGTTTCTGGGCGCAAAACTGAAGGAAAGTTTGAACGACCTGGATGCGCAGGGGCTGAAAATCTCCGACCTGGGCGCATCGGCCCGGCTCGGCGAACCGGACGCGACGAAACGCGCGGCACAACTGGACGAAGCCCGGCGCTTTGTTGATCTGGCGCAACAACTGAAATCGCCCTATGTGCGAATCTTCGGCGGCAAACTGCTCAAGGGACAAACCATGCAAGCCGCCACCGAACTGATCATTGCTGGCTTCAAGGAGCTGCACGAGCACGCCAAAGGCAGCGGCGTAACCTTGCTGATCGAATCGCACGATGAATTCACAACGTCGGAATCCCTGTTGGCGATTCTGCAAGGCGCAAACCTGCCGACGGCGCTGCTGCTGTGGGACGCGCATCACACCTTTGTGGCGGGAAAAGAGCAGCCTGCCGAAACTTACAAAAAACTGGGTAAATTCGTCCGTCATACTCATTTGAAAGACTCGAAACCCGCTGACAATGATCGGCGCTACGTGCTGACAGGAACCGGCGAAGTTCCGATCAAGGAAACCGTCAAGGTACTCGCCCGCAATGGTTACAAGGGCTATTACTGTTTCGAATGGGAAAAGCGATGGCATCCGGAAATCGAAGACCCGGAAATCGCGATTCCGCATTACGCCAAGGTGATGCGCGAATATCTGGCCGAAGCCGGCGTCAGAGTCTGAGAAGCAACAAACCGAACAAGAGGAGATCTGGTGATGCAACAGGAGACTTCCCCAAATGTGCGCTGGGGTGAATGGATTGGCGAAGGCTGGCAGATGTTCGCCGAGCGATGGCAGGTCTGGGTTTTGCAGATGCTGATCGTGTTTCTGGTTTTTGCAGTTCCCATTGTGCCGTTTTACCTGATGATGATCGCCGCACAGTTAAACACCGCGCCAGGCGAAGTGCCGGAGTTTCCGGTGCTCTTCTTTCCGCTGATGTTCGCGGTGGTTCTGATTTCGATTCTGGGCAGCGCTTATTTCTGGAGCGGCTTGTACAAAACGGCATTCAAGCAACTGCGCGGCGAGGCGATTTCCGTGGGCGATCTGTTTTCAGGAGGCGATGTTTTCCTGCGGGTTCTGGGCGCGTTGATCGCGATCAGTGTGTTGGCCTCCCTGGGTTTCGTTCTTTGTTTTTTGCCTTATTTCGTCGTGCTGGGAGTGCTCCATTTCACCATTCCCTTGATCGTCGAACGGAACCTTGGCGTCGGCGAGGCCCTGAGCGCAAGTTATAACGCAACCAAAGCGAACTGGTTTATGACCACGCTCTTCGTGCTGGTGTTGTACATACTTGCGTCAGCGGGCGCGGTCGCCTGTTATGTCGGCGCGCTGGCCAGTTATCCGTTGCTTTTCACGATTACGGCGATTTCCTATCGCGACGTGTTTGGCGTTGCCGGCGCGCGCAGGTATTCCCCCAATCAGCAGCAATATCCAACCAACTATTCCGGTCCTTCGTGGGCGTCTTCAGGTTCAGTTCCGCCGCCGCCGCCGCCGCAATTCAACGCTTTCCCTGACGAACAAGCGACGCTGACCATTTGCCCAAACTGCGGGACACAGATGAATCGCGGCGCGCGGTTCTGCAATAAATGCGGCAATCCGCTCAACGCTGGCTGAATTTCAAAATGAACGAGCGGCAATCAGCAAAGACAGCAACCGACAATGCGATTGAATTCGATCAGGTCACGTTTCGGCACGCGGGCGGAGCGGTGATTCTGGAGGATTTCTCGCTGGCCATCGAACCCGGCGAAACCCTGGCCCTGGTCGGTCGCAGCGGAATGGGCAAGACAACAATTCTGAAACTGATTAACTGTCTGCTGCTGCCACAATCCGGCACGGTTCGCGTCGAAGGCCGCGCAACGACTGATTGGGATGCGATCAAGCTGCGCCGCCGTGTAGGTTATGTGTTGCAGGAAATCGGCCTGTTTCCGCACATGACCATCGCCCGCAATGTCGCCGTCGTCCCGCATCTGGAAGGCTGGCCGGAAAATCGAATTCGGGAGCGCGTGGAAGAATTGCTCAGCCTGGTCGGACTTGATCCGGCAAAGTTTCGCGACCGCTTCCCGCGCGAACTGTCCGGCGGACAGCGGCAACGAGTTGGCGTGGCGCGCGCGCTGGCCGTTGATCCGCCGATTCTGCTGATGGATGAACCATTCGGCGCGCTCGATCCGCTGACCCGCGCCGAAATGCACCGCGAGTTTCACCGCATCCAGTCGCAAGTCCGCAAAACCATCGTCTGCGTCACCCACGATATGGCCGAAGCTTTCGCACTGGGAACGCGATTGGGCGTGCTGGCTGAAGGCAAACTGGCGGCGCTTGCGACGCCCGCCGAAATCAAGCGCTCCGACAACCCGGAAGTCAAAATCTTCCTCGACGCACTGCCGCGCATGGCCAATGTGAGTTGATCGGCAACCCTGAATCTTGTCAAAATCACCTCGGCGCAAAAACATCGCCATCGAAATCTCCGCATCATCAACTGTTTTCAAGCTGTGAGAGCCAATGAATTACAAAAACAACATTCTCGAACTGATCGGCGACACCCCGCTCGTCAAACTCAACAAATTAACGCGCGGATTGAAACCGCTGGTGCTGGCGAAAATTGAATCGCTGAATCCCGGCGGCAGCGTCAAAGACCGCATCGGCCAGGCCATGATTGACCGCGCCGAACGCATGGGCGATCTGAAACCCGGCGGCACCATCGTCGAAGCGACCAGCGGCAACACCGGCATCGGCTTGGCGCTGACCTGCTCGGTCAGAGGATACCGCTCGATTTTCGTGATGACGGATAAAGCCAGCCAGGAAAAAGTGCGGTATCTGAAATCGCTCGGCGCGGACGTGATCGTGGTGTCGTCCGCCGCCAAACTCGATTCGCCGGATCATTACGTCAACACGGCCAAACGCATTGCTGCTGAAACGCCAAATGCGATTCTGACCAATCAATACGCCAATCCGGCCAACCCCGAAGCGCATTACCGCTCGACCGGCCCCGAAATCTGGGAAGCGACCGAAGGCAAAATCACACATTTTGTCGCCGGAATGGGAACGGGCGGGACAATCAGCGGGACGGGCCGTTATTTGAAAGAGAAAAATCCCAATATCCGCATCATCGGCGCTGACCCGTACGGTTCCGCCATCAAGGGTTTCAAGGAAACCGGCAAGCTGATGGCCGCTTCGCCTTATCTGGTGGAGGGCATCGGACAGGAAATCATCCCCGACAACGTCCAACTGAAATACATTGACGAAATCATCAACGTCACCGACCGCGATTCGTTCAACCTGGCGCGGAGGCTGGGGCGAGAAGAAGGCATCTTCTGCGGCGGCAGCAGCGGAACGATTGCCTGGGCGGCGCTGAAAGCCGCGGAGAATCTGACCGAAAACGATGTCGTCGTCTTCATCATCTGCGACACGGGCGAACGTTACCTGTCGAAATTTCTGTCGGATGAATGGATGAAGGAGAAACAGTTGCTCGGCGATGAGCGCATGACGCTGGGCCTGCTCAACGATTTGAAGCTGAACGCGGGCCGCGTGCGGCTGGTTTTCGTGGAACCGGACACGAAGGTTGGCGAAGTGCTGAACCTGATGAGCAATCACGGCCTGTCGCAATTGCCCGTGCTGGAAGACGGAAAATCCGTCGGCAGCGTGCGCGAAAGCCGGATTATGTCGCAACTCCTGGACAATCGAGATTTGCTGGAAGCGCCTGTGACTTCCATCATGGACGCGTCGTTCCCGGTGGTCGGCGAAACTGTGGAAGTGCTGCGCGCCAAACAATATCTGAAGGATTCGCCAGCGGTTCTGGTTGAAGAGTATGGCCGCATCGTCGGAATTATCACCCGCCATGACGTGCTGGACATCGAAATCTGAGCCCAGGCAAAACTCGAAAACTCCTCCCAGGGGCACGGTTGGCCACTCCTCCACCGTGCCCTTTCGTTCGGCTCGCTGGCTAGACAATCCGCATTCGATGTAGTACAAAACAGCACTAGCTCACACCTTAAAAAGCCACAAGGACCACGCAACTAATGAAATTCGGCGTCGTCATCTTTCCCGGCTCCAACTGCGATCACGATACTTATCACGTCATCAGCAAAGTGGTCGGCCAACCGGTTGACTTCATCTGGCACAAGGAAGAAGACATTGACCGCTTCGACGCAATCATTTTGCCGGGCGGATTTTCCTACGGCGATTACCTGCGCAGCGGCGCGATTGCGCGCTTTTCGCCGGTCATGCGTTCGGTGACGGAATTCGCCCGCGACGGCGGTCTGGTACTGGGCATCTGCAACGGCTTTCAGATTTTGTGCGAAACAGGATTGCTGCCCGGCGCGTTGCTGCGCAACCGTGATCTGAAATTCATCTGCGAACACGTCAACATCCGGGTGGAAAGCAACGCTACTCCCTTCACCGCCGCGTATGCGCCCAATCAAGTGTTGAGCATTCCCATCGCCCACGGCGAAGGAAACTATTTCTGCGACGAAAAGACGCTCAACGAATTGGAAAGTGAAGACCGCGTCATCTTCCGCTATTGCGATGCCGCCGGCCAGGTGACCGACGAAGCCAATCCAAACGGTGCGCTGAACAACATCGCCGGCATCTGCAATCGCGAACGCAACGTCATGGGCCTGATGCCGCATCCGGAACGCGCCAGCGAAAGCATGCTCGGTTGCAATGATGGCCGCGCCGTCTTCCTTTCGATGGCCGATGCGCTCAGGGAAATACTCAAAGCCCGCGCTTGACGCAATTTCAAATCTCACATCTCAAATTTGAAATCATGGAAATTACGCCCGACATTCTCGACCAGCACAACATCTCTCCAGACGAATACGAACGCATCAAACAATTGATGGGCCGCGAACCAAACTTCACGGAACTTGGCATCTTTTCGGTAATGTGGTCGGAGCACTGTTCCTACAAATCGTCGAAGGTTCATCTGCGGCGATTGCCAGTCGAAGGGGACTGTCTGGTACAGGGGCCTGGCGAAAACGCCGGCATTGTGGACATCGGCGATGGCTGGTGCGCCGCGTTCAAAATCGAATCGCACAACCATCCGTCGTTCATCGAACCTTATCAAGGCGCGGCAACCGGTATCGGCGGAATTCTGCGTGACATTTTCACGATGGGCGCCCGTCCCGTCGCGGCGATGGACTCCCTGCGATTTGGCCCCATCCGCGACGAAGAAATTGACGAATCGCGGGAACAGGCTTCGGCCAAGGCCATCGCGCGCAACCGGCGGATTATGGCGGGCGTGGTCAAAGGTCTTGGCGATTACGGCAACGCTTTTGGCGTGCCGACGGTTGGCGGCGAAGTCTATTTCGATCCGTGTTATTCGCTCAACCCGCTGGTCAATGCCTTTGCGCTGGGCCTGGTTCGCCGCGAACAGATTTTCTACGGCAAGGCCGAAGGCATAGGCAATTCGGTAATCTACGTCGGCGCGAAAACCGGTCGCGACGGCATTCACGGCGCGACGATGGCTTCCGCCGAATTCGACGAAGCCGCGATGGAAAAACGCCCGACCGTGCAGGTCGGCGACCCTTTCGCCGAAAAACTCCTGCTCGAAGCCTGCCTGGAAGCGATGCGCGCAGGCGCCATCGTCGGCATTCAGGATATGGGCGCCGCCGGGTTGACATCGTCTTCCTGTGAAATGGGTGCGCGTGCCGGAACCGGCGTCGAAATCAATCTGGATCTGGTTCCGCAGCGCGAAACCGGAATGACGGCGTACGAGATGATGCTGTCCGAATCGCAGGAGCGAATGCTGATCGTCTCCGAACGCGGTCACGACCGCCAGGTGCTGGAAATCTTCCACCGCTGGGATTTGGACGCCGTCATCATCGGCCACGTGATTGAAGATCAACACCTGCGCGTGCTGCACAAGGGCGAACTGGTCGCCGACATTCCCAATCTGGCGCTGACCGACGAAGCGCCGCGTTACAACCGCCCGATGAAACCTTTTGAGATTTCCAGCGAAGATGTGACGTCCAAATTGGATGCGGCAATCTCAAATCTCAAATCTCAGCTTCCAAATCTCAAATCCGACTCTGAACTGAGAACAGAATTGCTGCGCCGCCTGCTGGCTTCACCCAATCTGGCGTCCAAGGAATGGGTTTATCGCCAGTACGATCACATGGTGCGAACCAACACCGTCGTGCTGCCCGGTTCGGATGCGGCGGTTTTGCGCGTCAAAGAAACGCGGCGCAGTTTGGCGGTGTCTCTGGATTGCAATGGCCGCTACAGTCACTTGAATCCACGCGAAGGCGCAAAGCTGGCTGTCGCTGAATCCGCGCGCAACGTCGTGTGCAGTGGGGGGCATCCCGTTGCCGTCACCAACTGTCTGAACTTCGCCAGCCCGGAGCGCCCCGAAATGATGTGGGCCTTCAGCGAAACGATTGACGGGATGGCCGAAGCCTGCCGCGCGCTGTCAACGCCGGTGACCGGCGGCAACGTCAGTTTTTACAACGAAACCGAAGGCAAAGGCATTTACCCGACGCCCGTCATCGGCATGCTCGGCGTGATTGAAGATTCCAAACACATCACCACCCAATGGTTCAAGGACGCGGGCGATGTGATCGTGCTGCTCGGCGCAACTCGAAACGAGCTTGGTGCAAGCGAACTGCTTTCCGTGCTGACTGGCGAAGCAAGCGGCGCGGTTCCGCAAATCAATCTGGACGTGGAAAAGGCCGTCCAGCAAGTCTGCCTGACAGCGATTCAAACCTGTCTGGTGAGTTCAGCACATGATTGTTCGGACGGCGGACTGGCTGTTGCGCTGGCGGAAAGCTGTTTTTCCAGTTACCGCCGCAACGCTTTCGGAGCCAGAATTGATTTAACCGAACACGCCAGCTTGAGCGGATTGAAGGGCGATCTGGCGTTACTCTTCGCCGAATCGCCGTCGCGCATTGTGCTCAGCGTCAAGCCGGAAAAAGTTGAAATGCTGAAAGAGCTTGCCAGGCAAGTTGGCGTAGTTTGTTCGGTGATTGGCGAAGTCGGCGGCGAGAAGCTGACCATCTCTTGCCACGGCGAAGAATTGCTAAGCGAGCCTGTTGCTTTGCTTGAAGGCGCGTGGCGCGGCGCATTGCCGCAAGCGCTGGATCGTCCAATGCAAATGGCGGCGGATTAACTCCGCCGCCATTTCCCCCTGCTTATCCTGCGTTTTCCTGTTTTGCCATTAGCAGATAGAACATGTAATCCGTCATCGGCGCGTCTGTCAGCCCGACATTGCGTCCGATGGTTACCACCTGGCCGCGATGGTAAGTGCTGTGAGTCACAGTGTGTTGGATCATTTCAAACCGCGAACGAACAAAGTCTCCGACGTAAGGAATGCTGAATGGGCATCTCTCCTGCAATGATGCCTCGTTCAGCGATTGCGCATACGCGGCAAAGTCTTCCGATTGTTTCACCAGGCCGTCAAAAACTTCTTCCAACGGGCCGGGAAACACGCGACCGTAATTTGACTCAGGTTGTAATTGCTGGAGCGTTCCCAACCACCAGGTTTGGGTATCCCAGATATGCACCAGCGTTTGTTTCACGCTGGGAAAGCTGGACGGGATTTCCCGTTCCAAAGATTCCAGCGGCTTCGTTTTCAGCCAGTCCACAAGCTGTTTGTTGGCCCAAAGATTGTAGGCAGCATAATCCGCGATCAAAGACGCAAGGTTCATGTTCGTCCTCTCAGATTGGTTTCAGGTGGAGTTCGTCAGCCTCCATCTGAAACCGAAGGTTTAGGCGGCGGTGCCAATGGCGTTATCGTAGTCGTACAGCATCGGCACGTCTTTGCCCAGCAACCGCGCGTACGTGTAAATCTGGCCGCGATGATGCCAGTGTTCGTCATAAGCGAACGCAAACATCTGCCAGCGCGGAAACGTGCCGAAAGGCGTTTCGAGGTTTCCTGCCAGTTCTTCTTCGCTGATGGTTTCCAGCGCCTGATCCAGCGCCTGATGGCTTTCCTTGGCGAAGGCGAGCACATCGGCCACTGTCTTCAGCTTGGCGGCTTCGCCTTTTCCTTCCTCGGATTCGGGAATGGCTTTGTTCTCTTCGGCGGCTTCGAGCTTTGGCTGGCGAATGTTGGCGGCCCAGGTTTTCTCCATTCCATAAATGTGCAGGAACAGATCGCGCACGGAACGCATTTCCGGCTTCGGGCGAAAATCCAAATCGGCGTCGGAAAAGGCTGCAATCAGTTTCAGCGTCACGCCGTGAACCATCTGGAAATAGCCGCGTTGACCTAACAGAGCTTGCTTGTTCATCTTCGTTCTCCTTCAGTAGTTTGATTTTTCTTTCGGCAATGCCGAGCGACTTGCAACAATGGGAATCTAACAGGGGGGAGTGACAACCCTATGTCAGCAGGTTTTTCAGTCGGAATATTTTTCGTAGATTTTTTTCGCGGCGTCGGCCAAACGGCGTTTCAGGGATTCCGGCTCCAGAACGTCAACTTTCGCGCCCCAACTCAGCAGCCAGGAAACCAGTTCGGCTTCAACGTGCGCCTTCATCGTCACCAGCAAACAACCCGGATGGCCTTCGGGGTCGTCCTGCATTTCGGTGATGTAATACGAACGCGATTCGCGCACCCACGGCGCGGCGTCTGGATCGAAGATGGCTCGCACGATCACGTTGCGGTCGTTGTCTTCCGGCGGCTCCATCTTGTAATCGGCGGGTCGAATGAAACTCTGGTCAAGCAATTCCAAATCGGACATCCTGTCGAGCCGGAACTGGCGAAGCTCCTGCCGCAGGTGGCAAAAACCGTTCAAATACCAGGCGTCGCCATAATGCACCAGACTGTAGGGATTGGCTTCGCGCGTTTTTTTGGCATTCGACCGGTCCATCGAATAGCGCGTGTGATAGTGAAAACGGATGGTTTTCTGTTCGATGATCGCGCGGCGAAGCGTGGGCAGGAATTTTGCCGAAGCGTTGCTGGCCAGTGTTTCCGGCGCGACAAAGGCGATGCTGTCGCGCAGGAAGTTCACTTCGCCGCGCAGTTTTTCTGAAAGCACGGCTTCGATTTTGCGGCTGGCCGATTGCGAAACCTCGCGATATTGCGCTTCAAAGTGATCGGCGACGAGTTTGCTGCCGAGCAGCAGCATGGTCGCTTCGTCGGTGCTGAAACTGAGCGGCGGCAGGAAATAACCTTCGACCAGCGAATAACCGATTCCTGCTTGCGCGACAACCGGCACGCCGGATTCGCATAGCGCTTGCACATCGCGGTAAATCGTCCGCTTGCTGGTTTCAAAAGTCGCGGCCAGGTCTTCGGCGCGCCGCGAGCCGTTGCGCTGCAACTCCAAAACGATGGCCAGCAATCGGTCTGTACGATTCACTCGGGTCTCGCTCGTTATCGTCCCTGAGCCTGATTGCCGCGCAGTGTCAGACAGGTGCTCGAAGCGCGCGCCACCAGACTCTCTTTTTCATCGAAGATGTCGCATTCCACCAGCCCGACGGTTCTTCCTGCTTTGACGACTTTTGCCTTGGCGGTCAGTTTCGCCTTCCAGACGGGTTTCAGAAAGTTGATCTTCAGTTCCAGCGTGGTGAACGATTCGCCTTCTTCGAGCAAAGTGAAATAGGCCGTGCCCATCGCGGCGTCGGCCACATCGCACAACACTCCGCCGTGCAAAGTTCCCATTGGATTGGCGTGCCGTCCGTCCGGCTCGAATTCATAAACGGCGTTGCCAGCCTCCACCGATGTCATGGTGAAGCCGATCAATTCGGCAATGGGCGGCGGGGGCGCTTCGTGGCTTGCGATGCGTTGCATTCTTTCCAGCATTTTCGGCATGACTTTTTTCTCCTTCTCGCAGCTTTTTCGGACAAGGCCAAGCATAGCCAGATCGCGGGCCGCATCTCTTTTCGCAGCTTGCCGCCTTTTTCCTATTCTTGCTGAAAAGCCTGATCAAAAAAGTCCGCCGGAATTTGATCCAGCGAAGTCACCACCCAATCGGCGGTCAATTTGTCGTGCGTGGTCAGCACGCCAAGGGACTTCATTCCGGCCCGGCGGGCGGCTTCGGTGCCAGCGGGAGCGTCTTCGACCACAATGCAATTTTCCGGCGCGACATTCATTGCCGAAGCCGCCGCCAGAAACACGTCCGGTTCCGGCTTGCCGGCTTTGACCTGTTCGGAAGACATCACGGCATCAAAGAACTTTTCGATGTCGAGCACATCGAATACGGCGTCAATGTTCCCGCGCGGCGCGGAGGTGCCCAGCGCCTGCCGCCAGCCTTCGGCTTTCAATTGCGCCAGCCAGCCTTGCGCGCCCGGCAGCAACACCAGGCCTTTGGTGCGAATGAAATGGCGGTATTTTTCTTCCTTCGACAAGGCGATGCGTGCGACTTCGCTGTCAGACATTTGCGGATCAATCCGTCCGCGCAGAATTTCGTCATTGCGTTTGCCGAAATCGGCGACGAAGTCTTCAAACGTCAGCGTGATTTGCTCTTCGGCCATCACTTCGCGCCAGGCGTCCCAGTGATGATCCACGGAGTTGATCAGCGTCCCGTCCAGGTCCCAGATAACCGCTTTGATTGGTTCAGCCATTTGGATTGCGTTTCCTCAGTAACAGTGCGTTCCACACCATCTGCCGTCTGACTTTCGATGTGGCAATCATGATAGTGGCCGCCAGCAGATAAAGTGCGCTGAACACGTAGCGCGAGCTTTCATCCGGAAAGAAAAACTGCGCGATGAACAGCCCCATCAGCAGTAACGCTTCCCAAAGTGCGAAGCGGAAATCGGAGATGATGATTGCGGCAAACAGCGATTGCGCCGAAGTCAGCAGCAGCTCTTCCTTCTGCCGGTGGTCCAATTCCATTGCCACCATGGCTCCGACGGAGAAGGCATAAACCAGCGGGATCGCGCCCACCAGCAGCGTCCACTGATTGATTTTCGACGAAATCAGCGCGCCGATGGCGGTCGAACCTTTGCCTTTCAGCGCGAACAAAATGGCGATGACGCCTTCCGGCGATTCCGACGCCAGCGGCGCCAGCCATTGCACCAGCAGGAATTTATCAATTCCATGGCGTTCGCCCGTTGAAACCAGGCCTTCGGCGAAAGGTTCGGCGGAAAGCCAGATGGCGTATCCGGCAAACGCGAACATCAACAGCACGGCGGTGCGGCGCGCGCCATTTCCCAGCCGCTGATCCAGGAAGCCGGCGATGCCTTCCAAATCTTCATCGTGCTTTTCTCCCTTGGCGGCACGGGCGGCGTACATCAGAAACATCCCGAAAAAGATCGCGCAATCCAGCAGCGAAAGCGAACCTTTGAGCGGCAGAATCAGCGAATAGATCGTCGCCAGCAGCAGCAGACTCAGCTCCAGTCCCTGCGACGAATCAAGCTGAATCTCTTTTTGCTTGTGTTTGAAATAATAGACGACCGCCACCAAAGACCAGCCAATGCCGATGATGATGCGATTGGCGCCGGTCATGTTGGCCACGGCGTAGGCTTTGTACTCAGGGTTTTTCCCGGCCTCCCAGGCGAAGTGCAGGTCAACCGCGTATTCCGGCAGCACGCTGATCAACGCCAGGGCGATCAAAGCCAGAGAGCGGGGAATGTCCCGTTCGGATAGTTCCGCGCCCCAGGTCAAGATGAACGCCGCGCCGATAATCGCGAAACCGGAAATGATGGAAACCAGGCCGGGATTGGTCTGGGAAAGGTGATGGCCTTTTCCGCTAAGTTCCAGCGCCATCCACGGCAGTGGCATCAGCGCTGCTACAATCAGCCAAACTAGATTTTTCATGTATGCTTAACTTGCTTGGTGGAGTTGAGGTGATCGCCGCTCATTCGCCAATGATTTTGATGATGGTTCGTTTGCGCCGCTGTCCGTCGAATTCGGCGTAATAAACCTGCTGCCACGTGCCCAGATCGAGTCGCCCATTGGTGATCGGCAGCAGCACCTGATGATGCATCAGCAAATTTTTCAGATGAGCGTCGCCATTATCTTCGCCGGTTTGGTGATGGCGGTAATCGGGCCGCATCGGCGCCAGTTTTTCCAGCCATTCGTCAATGTCGGCAATCAGCCCGTCTTCGGCATCATTGACGTAAACCGAAGCAGTAATGTGCATGGCCGAAACCAGAACCAGGCCATCCTTCACGCCGCTGTCGGCAACCGCCTGTGCGACTTCGTCCGTGATATTGATGTACTCCCGCCTTTTCTTCGTCTGGAAGACGAGGTACTTCGTATGAGACTTCATTTTGAGTGCCTTTCGGATGAATTATGAGCGCGAATTATGGCTTGTCTTCACGGTTTGGGCAAAGGGAGAAATCGTCCCGGCTGGCCCGTCCGTTGCCTGCACTTTGTCTACTTGCAGCGGCAGACTATAATCCAGCTTACTTTCAAACAGACCGCGCTCCGATACAATGAAAAATCCCGAGAGGAAGAAATCATGCCCAAAATTGCCGATATCGAATACACGCCGAACCCGAACGCGGTAAAGTTTATTTTGAAAGAGCCGGTCACCGCCGGTTCGTCCCGTTCGTTTCAAAACGCTGATGCAGCGCTGGCTGATCCACTGGCCGACTCATTGTTCAAAGTGGGCAATGTGACATCCGTTTTTTATATGGATCGTTTCGTCACGGTAAACAAGGAAGAAGACGTAAGCTGGGAAGACGTGCTGAAAAAGCTGGCCGAGCCGATTCGTTCCGCGCCGTCCGTGACTGAAGCCGCCGCGCAAGCGCCTGCCGCACCGGCTTTTACGCCCGGCGAAAATCCGCTGCTGGATCGCATCAATGCGGTTCTCGATGAAAAGATTCGTCCGGGACTGGCTGGCGACGGCGGCGGTTTGGAAATCATCGGACTGCACGACAAAAAGCTGATGATCAGTTATCAAGGCGCTTGCGGCAGTTGTCCCAGTTCCATTGGCGGCACGCTGATGGCCATCGAACATATGCTGAGAGAAGATGTGGATGCTGAACTTGAAGTAATTTCCGTTTGACCTGGGTCAGTTGTCAGTCGTCAGTCGCTTGCGCCGAACTTCAACTGGCAACTGGCAACTGACAACGAACCGCCGGCTAAACTGGTAAATAAACGCTTACCCTGGTTCCTTTTCCTTCTTCGCTTTCGACCTCGATTTTCCCGCCGTGTTTTTTGACGATCTCCTGCGTGATCATCATTCCCAGACCTGTGCCGTTGCGTTTGGTGGTGTAAAACGCTTCGAAGAGGCGGCGCATGGTCTCTTCGGACATGCCGGATCCATGATCCAGCACACTGACGGCCAACGCGCCGTGCTGGGTGTCCAGATCATTGATTGCCGAAGCGTCAGGCGCAACGAAGTTTGTGTGAAGCTCGACTTCACTGCTCACCGGGGAGGCTTCAATGGCGTTGATCAGCAGATTGAGAAACACTTTCCGTAGTTGCTGCGGGTCGCAGTTGCCCTGCGGCAGATTTTTCGAGAAGTGGCGGACAATCACCGTGCGGGAACGTTCCAGCCGGTCGCTGGCCAGTTCCACCACTTCCTCAAGCAGGGAGTTGAGATTGGTCGGTTTGCGTTCCGGGTCGCGGGCGCGGGTCAAATAACGCAAATCCATGACAATTGTCGAAAGGTGTTCAGCGCCGCGTTTGAGCCTTGCCACCGTATGTTTCAAGTCTTCATCGGCTCCGGTCATCTGCATTTCCAGCAGTTCGATATTCAACTTCACCGCGCCAATCGGGTTATAGAGCTCATGCGCCACCTGAGCCGTAATCTGGCCGACGGTGCTCAGCGCGCGGCTGCGGCGCAGTTCTTCGCGCGCACGTTCGGCTTCAGTGACATCCAGCAGCACGACTACGCGTCCTTGTGTTTTGAAGTCAATGGTCAGTGGTGAAATGTAGACATCCAGCAATTTTGAATCAGTGGGAAAGTTCTGGCTTTGCCGCAGCCCTCTTTTCGGTTTGACCTCAATGCGTTCACGATGCGAGCCGTCCTTGTCCGGAAGTTTCAACGTTTGCTGGACAAATCCTGCCACCTCCGGCAGATGGGCAAAGGCGCCGCGATAATCCTGCAAGGTCAATTCCGAAGGCTGCAAATTGAAGTGTTTGTAGAACGCCTGGTTGACGGTCAACAGATCGCCGTTTTCGGCAATGACCAGAATGTCGTTCGATTGGCTGTCGAAAATCGAACGGGCAAAATCCTTCGATTCCTGGGCCTGCCGAACCGCTTTCCGCAATGCCGCGATCCTGCTGCGCAGGATCAGAAAGACCGTTCCCGCAATGAACAACCCCATGCTGACCGCCGCCCATCGAGTCCGGCTGACGGACTCGGCGGCGAGACGTTGCCGGGTGAAGAGTTGTTCGCGCTTCTCCTCTTCAACCGTGAGAATGGCATTTCTCAGCTTGACTGCCGCTTCATCAAATTTTTCTCCGGCCTTTTGAAGAAACACCTCTGCCGCTTGGTCAGTGTTGCCTTTCATTCGCCCCACGATTGGTTCTGACGGTTTCAATTGTTCTGGTTGTTCCGTCTTTTCGGCGAGAGATTCTTCATCTTTCGCCAGAGCTAATTTTTCCACGGTGGCCAAAAATTCAGGCGCGGCAAGTTCAACTTCGCGCCAGGCATTCATCTCCTCGGCACCCAAATTCCGCTGTTCGACGCGTTTCCCCCAGCGTTTCCGAGCTTCCTCGAAGGTTTTGTTGAACTGTTGCCTGGCATCACCGAGACTGGTTCTAAGCGGAATAATGGAAATGGAAAGTTGCCGGGCAACCCGAACGAGCCGGGCCTGCGCAACCACATTGATTTCATCCACTCGAATCTGGCTCGCCAGCACGAGGCGTTCCTTCAAGTCCTTGGAGGTTTCCAGCTCCGTGCTGCTGATGCGTTCCAATTCGTCCACACTGCGCGAGCCAATCAGCCAGATCAGCGTCAACAAAAAAACAAAGCCGATGGCCAGCACCGCGTGGATCAGCACGATTCTCGGTTGATCCGGTTTTGAAGTTGCCGGTTTTGAAGTTGCCGGCGTTGAAGTTGGTGAACTCATCTTAAAATTCTGGGGAGGCAAACACGTTGTCAATTGAATTTCAGCAATGCTTTTGACCGATTGGCTTTTGCCAGGCGTGGTCATTATAGTCTGCCCGCCGCGCTTCGCGGCAATACCCAAACCATTTCGGAGAAGAGTTCAATGACTCAAAGTTACGACGTGGCCGTCATCGGCGCAGGCGTCTTCGGCGCGTGGACGGCGCAGTGGTTGCAACGCGGCGGGCTGACAGTTGCGCTCATTGACGCTTACGGCCCTGCCAATAGTCGCGCCAGTTCCGGCGGCGAATCGCGCATCATCCGGATGGGTTACGGCGCGGAAGAGATTTACACTCGCTGGGCTCATCGCTCGCTCAAGCTGTGGCAGGAGCTTTTCGCGCAGACTGGACGGCAGGAGCTTTTTCATCGCACCGGCGTGCTCTGGATGGCGCGCACGAAGGATCCTTACACGCTGGCGACCCTGACGACGCTGAAAGCCGTTGGGATCGAATTTGAAGAATTGCAGCGGGATGAACTGGAACAGCGATATCCGCAAATCAGCTTTGGCGAAGAGACGCAGGTGATTTATGAACCGGCGAGCGGCGCATTGATGGCCCGGCGCGCGGTGCAAACCGTGACCGAAGAATTTGCGCGCAGTGGCGGCAAGTTGCTGATTGAAGCCGCTGTCAAGCCGCTCGGCACAGGCAGGCTATCCGAAGTGGCGACGCGCAGCGGGAATCGAATCAAGGCCGATGTTTTTGTTTTCGCCTGCGGCCCATGGCTGCCGAAGCTTTTCCCGGAGTTTCTTGGTGGCCGCATTCACCCAACGCGGCAGGAAGTTTTCTTTTTCGGCCCGCCCGCCGGAGAGCGGCGCTTCACTGCACCGCAAATGCCGACCTGGATTGATTTCGGCGCGGAAATGTATGGCTTGCCTGATCTGGAAAACCGCGGCTTCAAAGTCGCGCTCGACCGCCACGGCGCGAGCATTGATCCTGAAACTGCCGAGCGAAACATCACGCCGGAATTGCTTGATGAAGTGCGCCGTTTTTTAGCCGCCCGATTTCCGGCGATGAAAGACGCGCCGTTGCTGGAAACACGCGTTTGCCAGTACGAGAACACTTCCAACGGCGATTTTCTGATTGACCGTCATCCTGATTTCGACAACGTCTGGCTGCTTGGCGGAGGCTCCGGGCACGGCTTCAAGCACGGTCCTGCGCTTGGCGAATACGCCGCGGCGCGGATTACTGAAGGCGGTGAAACTGCAAACAGATTCTCGCTCGCCACCAAACAAGCCGTCCGGAATCGCTCGGTTTTTTGATGGCTTGCGCCCGGATGAAATTTCAGCATCTTTGTCGCGCCTGCCTTCGTATCCAAACTGCAAAAGGAGCACTGAAACAAAATGAAAAATCCTGGCACAGCGGCAGTCTTGAGCTTGATCATTCCCGGCGTCGGACAGATTTACAACGGCGCCATCTGGCGCGGCATTTTCTGGCTGATCATCACGCCCGGCTTCTGGATCGGAACCGGTGGATTGTTGGGCTGGGTTTGCCATTTGATCTCAGCCTGGACGGCATACAACTACGCGCAAAAACGTATCTCAGATTCCAATTGATGAATCTGAAAAACCAACGTCGGCCAATACTCGATTCAGCAATTCAGTAACGCCAAGTTCCGTAGCCCAATGGCGAAGATAACGATAATCAAGCGTGTTGGCCTGCACTTTCAGCACATTTTGTACGTCCTCCAATTGTCGTTCCGAAGTGCCGCCGCCTTTGCGAAACCAGCGCAACTTTTGCAGAACGATGTCTTCAGCACTGCAAAAGTAAACAGCGGGGGCTTCTGGCCCCTTCCCCAATAATTCAAGCTTGCGACGCTGTTTTTCCACCTGCGAATATGCGTCCGTTCCCAAGACAAAAATGTCTGCTTTGTACATCGTATCCAGATGAATCACGTTGAATGAACGGTGTGAACGTACAGCGCGCCGAACTGCCTGACTGTCTATGTAATAATCGTTTTCCAATGCCGCAACCAGATCATTCACCTGTTCTTCTTTCAATTCCGCGACTAGATCAATGTCCTGTGTAGAACGCGGCAATCCATATATTGAGCTGGCCAACGATCCGCCAATCCAATAGACGATGCAGAGTTTTTCTAAACTCTGCGCTAAAGATTGTGCAACCTGGGTAGCGTCTGACATTTTCAGTACCCTTCCTTTTCCGGATCCCAGTCAAATGCTTTCCGCATCAACTCCGGTTCAAGCCAGCGTGAAACCAGTCGTAGTTTCAATTCCCGCTCGGTGGCTTGCGGATAACGCCGACGAAGATCATTCATGGCCAATTGACTGACAAGTTCGGTTAACTCGCCCACCTGCTGAAGTTTTCTCCATGCGGGCATTTTGCGGTAGCCTTCGATGAGCATCTGTTCAATTTCCGCCGGTGTGTCCAAAGCCATTGGTTTCATACCTGGATGTTGAAACAATTGTTACTGGCCAGTCAACGCCAGGTGCGGTCTTGGGCGACCAGGTCAGTCTTTTCCAGCTTCCTGCGGATGATCCGGTAAAAGTGTTCACCAAGATGTTCCAGTTCGTAGCGGTGTTTGATCATCTCCAACCCGGCGGCTTCGCGGCTTTTTTCGCGCGCGCCGGACTGCCAAAGCTCCGGATCGAAGTCCACGTAAACCTCTCGTCCCGCGAAAAAGTAATCGTCAATTGCCTGATCGAGTTTTTCGTCGGGCCAGGGCGCGCCGGGCGTAATTGCTTTCCAGTAGGGGCGCGCACCGGTTCCCTGAAAAAAATGAATCAGCGGCGTCCGCAGGCCGACGATGAAGCCGGCATTCCACGGCAGCCCTTCGATTTTCCTGACGTAGTTGAGCGCACCTCGCGCATTCCATTCGGCGCTGTAAAGCTCCCTGGCTTCGTGCAGGTAGGTTGCCTGGGTCAATGCAATCAAACCCAGCAGCACAAGCGCGCCTCGCCAGGGACGCTGTTTCAGCAGTTCCGCCAGACACCAGCCGCAGGCTGCTGCCAGTCCCAGCAACCCCGTCAGCAAATAGCGCGGATTGACCGGCAAATCGTGATTGGCCAGCAACACCAGATTGGCCAGTAAACCGCACAAACCGAAAAGGAGCAGAAGGCGCGGAGAATGGATCGCGGACGTTCCGTCCGCGCCCATCGGTGCTGATGTGCGGACGGAACGTCCGCGATCCAGTTTTAGTTTCGACATCAGCCAGACCAGCGCCAGCGGCGAAAGCATGGCCACGCTGGCGGAACAGTGAAACGCGAATTGCGCCAGAAAGCTGAAGTTCTTGACGGTTACGGGATGAACCCTGCGTTCCAGCGCGCTGATCCGGTACCAGTTTTTCACTGCGAACCAGTACAGATCACCGTCATAAAACGTCCAGAAAATCATTCCGGCAAACGCCGCCAGTACTGCCAGCGCCAACCCGGCGACCCCGTAGCGCCACTTCAAGCCATAGACCACCGCCGCCAGCGGGATAAATGGTAAATAGAAGACAGCGAATTCGCGGATGTTTGCGCTCAGGCCAACCAGAAAGGCGGCCAGCAAAAAGCCCGCGATTTGCCCGTGCCGCAAACTTCGCAACATCCACCACAACGCCCAACTCAGCATCAGAAAGGCGGGAATTTCGCTCATCGCCCGTCCGCTGTAGACGATGAAATACGGCGAGGCCGCAACAATCAAGGCTCCAAAGAAAGCGGCCAGCCGGCTGGCTGTGAGTTCCTTGCATAGCGCGTAAATGCCGATAATGGCCGGGCCGGTTTGCGCAATCACGCCGTAACGCAACAGCAGATAGGCTTGCTCCGGCGGCCAGTTCCACCAGGCCGACGCCAGCCGCCAAAGCAAATGGTTGTAGCCGAGAAAAAGTGCGCGGCTTAGTCCCAGGGCCGAAGCTTTGCCTTCGATGACGTAAGCCGTGTAATCAAACCCATCCCAATCCGAAATAAACCGGTCCTGATACTTCCAGGCCAGCCACAAGGAAATGCAGGCTAGCGGCAGCCAAAGAGGAAAATCTTTTTTCCAATCGTGGGAATTTGAATCGGGCGGGATGAAGCGCGAAGCGGGTAAATCCTTCATGGTCGGTTGTCAGTCGTCCGTCGTCCGTTGCCAGCCGCGACTCGCCCTGCTGACAACGGACCACCGGCAAATGACAAATCAGCCTTTTGGCGCGTAATAACCTTTGCGATGGCGAATCTTCAGGTCTTTGATGTTGCGGTTCGGAAGCTTGATTTCGAGTTTACGAAAAGCGCCGTCCGGCGTGTCATTCTTTGGTTCGTAAGCCAGCAGGTATTGCTGGCGCATATCCTGTTCCAGTTGAACAAACGCGTTTTCCAGATCGCGCCGGCCTTTGGGGATGAAAGCGCGTCCGCCGGTGGATTCGCTCAAGCGTTTCAGCGCGCCTTCGTTGATCCCGAAACTTCCTTCGTCGCCAATGCCGATGGCGTAAATGACAACTTCGGATTTCAGCGCTTCGTCAATGGCATCGCCGATTTTCATCCGGCTGGTGGTGTCCACGCCGTCCGTCAGCAGAACAATCGTTTTGCGTCCGGGTTGGCGCGCGAGCATATCGGCGCAAGTCGCGTAAACCGAATCGTAAAGCGACGTGCCGCCTTGTCGCGAACCGCCGTTGATCGGCGGCGTCGGTCCGCCAAACACACCTCTCGGCGGTGGCGCGGTGAATTCAATTTGATCAAGGCCCCGGCGGACGCGCGCAGGGTTGGAGGTCAAATCCTGCATGATCGTCGGTTCGCCCTCGAACTTAATGACGGCGGCGGTGTCCTTGCCGAAGCGGATGACCGAATCAATGAAGCGGCCCCCGGCATCTTTCAAAACCGGCAGCGTGTATTGTTCGCTGCCGCTGACATCCACCAGAATCGCCATCGTCAACGGCAAATCAAGTTCTTTCTTGAAAACGAAGATTTCCTGCGCCTGACCGTTTTCCAGGATTTGAATCTCTTCCTGTTTCAGATCGTTGATGTAACGGTTCTGTTTGTCCTGCACGCTGAAAAGAACGTTGACGAGTTGCGTTCCAATTTTGAACGTCTCCATCTCGTCGGTCTTTTTCGGCGGTTTCTGCGGATCCTGTTTTTGCGGAGGCTGCTTTTTGTCCTGCGGATTCTGTTGGGCGCGGACGCCGGGTTGCGGCGCAAACACAAAAGCGATTGCCGCTGCCACCACGGCGGCGCAGGCCAAGGACTTCACGACATGGCCAATGCTGTTCTTTCTCATACTTTATTCTCCCTGCTTTCGATTGCTATGGCGAGCTGTCCGGATAGGGTGGCAGACGGGCTCGCAAATTCTTACTGATTCGCCTGAGCGCCCGTTACCGTGCGCGGAGGCGTCGCTGTGTAACCCGTCTTGGTTCTGACTTTCAGGTTTTTGTGGTTTGGCAGCCTGATTTCGACTTGCCGGTATTTACCGTCGTATTTGCCATTGATTGGCGAATACGCCACCAGATACTGGCTGCGCAATTCACGGGCGATGGCTGAAAAGCTGCGTTCCAGTTCGATCACTTCGGCGGTGAAAAAGGCGCGTCCGCCGGTATCTTCCGCCAGCCGTTTCAGTTCCTTGTCTTCCTTGCGGTCCACGGTTCCGGCCTGCACACCGAAAAAGCCCGCCTGTTTGGTGCTGATGACGTAAACGATGGTTTCCGAACGCTGCGCGATTTCAATCACTTCCTTCAATCCGCGTTCGCTGATGGTGTCTTCGCCGTCGGTAATGACAACCATCGCGCGGCGTTTTCCGGCCAGTGAAGGCGCCAGCATTTTCTCTTCGCAAACCTGATAGATCGCGTCGTACATCTTGGTTTCGCCCTGGGCTTTGACCTTGTCAATCGCCTTGGTCAGCAAATCTATGCGGTTGCTGAAATCCTGGTGAAGTTCGATCTGCGAATCGAAGGTCGCGAATAATGCGCGGTCCTTGCGAGCGGTCAGCATGGTCTGGAGGAATGAAACTGCGGCGTCTTTTTCAAATTTCAGCTTGGGTTTGACGCTGTTTGAAGTATCCATCAGGACGGCGACATCTAATGGCTGGTCGCTCAACGCGGTGAACGCTTCGATTTCCTGCGCGACCTTGTCTTCGTAGACCTCAAAGTCAGACTGTTTGAGATCAACGACGTAGCGCCCGGTCTTGCTGTCCGTCACCGTTACCGCCAACCGTACGTTAACCGTGTCAATACTGACTTGGTCGGGATTGGATTTGTCCTGCGGATCGCCGGGCTTTTGCTGCGTTTTCTGGGGTGGTTGAGTAGGCGGATTTTGCTGCTGCTGCGCGCCAACGCTGAAAATTCCCAGACAGGCAATAGTGGCAGCCAACAGGCCAATCGCGCGAGCGTTCCACCAGCGACGCTTGTTCATAAAATTACTTCCTCCGAATGACTCTCTGATGATTTAACAAAGGGATGAACGAGGCAGGGATTATAGTTTGCGCGGAAGCGGGCAGTAAAGCGGCGGAGAATTACGGTGTTGCAGTTGGCGCGGCGGGCGTTGTTCCCAGCGGAATGCCTTCGCCGCGTTTCACTATGCCTTTGTTTTTTGATTCCACGTAGCGAATGATTCCGTCTTCGCAAAGCACGAAATCCATGCCAGCAGTGTTGTCACTGATCCGGTCAGCATGCACGCAGTAGGTGTTTTCGGAAACATCAGAATCCGTATACCTGTATCCAGAGATCGGTTTGCTCCCCAATAGTTCTCGATCAAGCAAGCCAGCATTCACCAACTCGTCAAGTGTACCAAAACGGCCTTTCATTTCATTAAATAAATTGTGCCTGTTGTTTATGAATGGTTCTCAACTGGTTGATTGCCGCCGTTTGCCTGCCCTCTTTCAAGCCTTTTTGAAGTGCAGGAAGTGCTATTGCGGCGAGCAGGCTCCAAACGGCAATAAATACAAGAGAAACCGCGCTGGTGATGATGCCTGCAATCGCCAAATTTCTGCCGCCGTAAACCTGCGGATTCTGTTTAATCCTGTTCAGTGCAATCGCGCCAAGAATGATGCCTGTAATGGCTCCAACGACGAGCAGGCCAAACGTAGGAATACTCGCGATGCCCAGAACCAAAGAAGCGATGGCAAAACCTTTACTCTGTTTGACGGATTGAAGATTGGCTGACATGGGAAGCGCTCCCGGTGAATTGCTGAGGCAAACAAATCAGGCAGGGCGGGCGATACCAGTGGATGGGCATCGCGCGGCCTGCCCGAACAATTTTTGGCGAGCAAAAGATGGAAAAATTACTGCGTTTTGTTTCCCTGTTTGTCGGTGCCAGCGCCAGCGCCAGCGCCTTGCAGCGGCGTGCCACCATCGTGCGGAACCGGGCTGGGCGTTTTCGATTCGACTTGGCGAATGGTGCCGTCTTCGATGACGTTGAAATCTTTGTAGGCGGTGGTTGCTGCCTGACGCGTCGCCTGAACGCAATATTTGTCGGCGTCAGCTTCTGGCGAAGAATAAACATAACCGCTGATTGCACCACCGCCGGAGTAATTCGAATCAAGCAAGTTTGCCTGGTTTAACTCCTGTAAAGTTGCAAATTTCCCCTTCATTGCGTTGTACTGCGCCTGGTTGGTGTGGATTGTGCCAAGCGATTTGATCGCGGCAGTCTCGCGGCCAAGCTTGATGTTCTCTTGCAATTTGGGAAGGGCAATCGCGGCCAAAATGCCGATGATGGCAACCACAATCAGAAGTTCGATCAGCGAAAAGCCTGCCTGTGTGCGGCGGCGTGAATGGTTTTGGTGCTTCATAAAACTTATTACTCCTTCATGGTTGGAAACGTTGAGGTCTTCAGGGTTTTTAGAAACGATGGAAGATCAGGACGGTTCCAATATTACTACACCGGGCGCGGCATTTGCCAAACTGGAACTAGGGGCGCAAATGCCGGGTGTAGCCGCGCAGCGCAAACACCAGCGCGATCAGCGAAACCACCATCCACAAGACCGCCCAGGCCGTCGCGGGGATCAAAGTCATCTGCGCCATTGCCGCTGCGTCGCTATGCACATTGGTCGTCGCCGAAATCAGAAACAAGGTGCGCAGGTCAAGAAAAGCATTCAGGCAGCACTGCACCGCCAGAAAGCTGAGCAGAAAGTGGGCGATGCGCGGCGTGCTCCAAATTGCCAGCGAGATCAGACCCAGCGTCAGGATAATGCCGGTTCCCCAGCTAAACAGATTCCCCGCGAAAAATGCCGTCAGCGCCAGAATCAATCCTGCGTTCAACGCCAGCACGGGTTTGGCGTTTTTCCCATGCCTGCCCAGAATCAGCAGCGCCGCGCCGAAAACCGTGCTTGCCAGGTAGCCCGCGCTGGCAATGAAAAGTTGCAAACCGCCGCGCGTATAGGTTTCGCCGCTCGCGTTGGGATAAATGTAAATGCTTTCCACCTGGCCCAGGGTGAGCATTGCCGCCAGCGCGTGACCGCCTTCGTGAATGAAGGTGACGAACAACCGGATCGGATAAACGATCAGCCCGGCCAGCGGCAGGGCGGAAAGCACAATGGTCAGCACCGAAGCGCCGAGCAGAAACCACAGAGGGTCCCGATGTTGATGAGATTTTCCGTTTGGCATAGCAGCGAAAACGCCGTCCGGCGATGAAAAGTTCTGATACGATGCTTGTCGCGACATAACTCTAACCTAATCCCTTCAAGGAGAAACGTAAAGAATGCCGAGTGAGATGTTCGAGAAACTGCACCCGCTTTCGGCCAGAAATCCTTTCCTCAACTTCATGGGAATGGAGTTGCTGGACGCGGGCGAAGGCTGGGTCAAGATGAAAATCGCTTTTCGGCCCGAATTCCTGCAACCGTTCACGGTTCACGGCGGCGCGATTTACTCTCTTGCCGATGCGGCGGCGGCGCACGCGCTGATGACATTGATCCTGCCAGACCAGTATCCAACCACCGTCGAACAGCGCATTAACTTTCTGAAAGCCGTCAAAGACAGGGATGTCTTTTGCGAATCGAAGATCATTCACCTCGGCAAAACGCTCGCTTACGCCGAAGCCACGATGACCACGGCGGACGGAACGCTTGTGGCGAAAAGCACGGCGACGCTGATGCGGCTGGATGCGGCGCGCGTCAAACGATGATTACACCTTCGGGTATTTCCAGGAGCCGCGATATTGACGGCTCAACAGTTTGTTCGCTTCGGCGTCGCCGACGATTCGCTCCTTTGCGCCGTCCCATTCAATGCTGCGGCCCAGTTTGTACGAAAGCATGCCCAGCAGGCTGACATTGGTCGAATAGTGAATCTCTTCGATGTCGCTGACGGGCTTGCGGCCAGTTTTGATGGCGTCCAGAAAATCCGCCCACAATTCCTTGATATTCTGATTATCGGGTGAGTTGAGTTTGGCGTCTTCGTGAATGGGCGCGTCTTTCGGATTCGTCGGGTAAAACGTCCAGCCGTCCAGCCAGCCCATGTGAAATGTCCCGTTTGTGCCGTAAAAATAACAGCCGACGCCCTGCTACGGATGCGTCTTTTCAGCGTTGTTGGCGCCGAAGCGCCGATGTTCCCAACTGACCGTGAACTGCTCGAACTCGAACGCGGCAAGCTGATGGTCGGGCGCGTCGGTCGTCTGCGCTTCTTTGGTGTTCACTACCGGGCCGGCGATCTGGCGGCCGCCCGTGGAAAAGACTTTGCGCGGATATTTCTCGCCGGTGATCCACAAAATCTGGTCAATCCAGTGAATGCCCCAATCGCCCAGCGTGCCATTGGCATAATCCAGGAAGTTCCGAAAACCCCGTGTATGGATCTTCTTGTTAAACGGGCGCAACGGAGCCGGGCCACACCACATCTCCCAATCCAGTCCCTTTGGCGGCTCTGTGTTCGGTTCCACCTTTTCCGGCCCGCCGCCGTAATGCACAAAACAGCGCACCATGCCGATCTTGCCGACTTTGCCGGAGCGAATGAAGTCGCGGCCTGAAATGTTGTGCGGTGAAATGCGACGATGCGTGCCAACCTGCATGACGCGTTTGGCGGCGCGGGCGGCATTAACCATCGCACGTCCTTCATTGATCGTATGGCTGATTGGTTTTTCGACGTAAACATGCGCGCCGGATTCCACGGCGGCAATGGCAATCAGCGCATGCCAGTGATCCGGCGTGCCGACGATAACAACCTCCGGCTTCTCCTTCGCCAGCATCTCTCGATAATCCTTGTAGAGCTTCGGTTGATCGCCGGAAAGCCTGGTAACTTCGGCGGCTGCCGGAGTGATCTGATTCTCATCCACGTCGCACATCGCGATGACTTGCGATTGGCCGGCGGCCATCGCTTCGCGCAGGATGTTCATTCCCCACCAGCCAGTGCCGATCAGAGCGGTACGGTACTTTTTGTCCTTTGCCTGCATTCCCAGGATTGCTGGAGCATAAATCGGGGAAACGGCCAGGCTCGATGCAGAAGCCTTCAAAAAATCTCGGCGGTTTGTCTTCATAACATAAGTTTGGTTGGACCAGATTTTCAGGGAATCGAAACTGCGTGAATGCGAGGCGCATTCTTTGCCCGTCACCCGGTTTAGTCAAGCTGCCCCCTGAGGCCGATTACACGAAACAGTCAGTCCCAAACGGTTGGCCTATGCCATTTGGTGTAAAATCCCGACGGCTCGCGGGAATCAGTATCTGCAACTCGTTGCGATGCAAGCCTTCCATCGAAAATGGCAAAAATCTAAGGACGGCATAAAGCTTGCTGTCGCAGATCTGTCACCCCAATAATCTTCCCCTTGGATAGAAGTTCAACTGTAGAGATTTCAGTGAATTGTCTCGATTTTGCGCGGAGGGAAATATGCTCTTTGCCACTGCTTCAGGATTGCTTGACCGCCGCCGCCCCGCGCGAGTGGCGATGTTCGTTACTTTTCTCGTTTCGTTTTTCACGCTGGCGATGGGCCAGGAACAAATTATTCGCATTGCCCGCATCAGCCTGGTCGAAGGCGAAGTCAGTTATCAGCGCGCGGGCGATTCCAACAAAGACTGGTCTGACGCCACACCGAATCTGCCGATCAATGAACGCGACCAGATTTACAGCGGCCCCAGCGGACGCGCGGAGATCCAGCTCAGCGGGCGCAACCTGGTCCGCATGGACAGCAACACCAACCTGCGTTTCACGCAATTCAACACCGGCACAACCCAGTTTGCATTGCCCGTCGGCACGGCAACGTTTCGTGTGGACAGCCTTGACCGCCGTCAGTTCCAGATTGTTGACGCCAATGACGCCGGTAAGGATGACCCAGTCTACTTTGAAGTGGACACGCCAATTGTCGCCATCACGTTTTTGAAAGAGGGCAGCTACCGCATCAATGTGCGCGACGATGGCTCAACCGAAGTCATTGTGCGGCGCGGTCAGGCGGAGGTGTACAACCAGGAAATCGGCACGGTCGCCGTCAAACAGGGCCGCCGGATTTTGATTGACGGGCGCGACGCCAACTACTTCCAGATTGCGCGGCTGGAAGACAAAGACAACTGGGACCGCTGGAACGACCGCCGCGACGACGAACTTTTCGCCCGCGTCAGTTCATCGCAAAGCGCCCGCTACGTGCCGGTCGCCGTCCCGGGTGTTTACGACCTGGATTCTTACGGCGATTGGATCAACACGCCGGATTACGGTTATGTCTGGTATCCGCGTTCAGTGGCGGTCGGCTGGGCGCCCTATCGCGCCGGTTATTGGCGGCATTATTCCGGCTGGGGCTGGACCTGGGTTTCGTACGAACCGTGGGGCTGGGTTCCCTATCACTATGGCCGCTGGGCCTATTATGGCAGCCGCTGGTGCTGGGTTCCGCGCGTAAATATCGGCATCGGCGTCGGCCTGGGCTGGAACTGGTCGCCGCACCTGGTCACCTTCTTCGGCTGGGGCGGAGGCGGGTACAATCGCGGCTATCGCGACGGCTATCGCGATGCCCGGTATGATTTTTATGGCTGGTGCCCGCTTGGCCCGCGTGATCGCTATTACGGCAACGGGTCGAGAACCATCGTCAACAACACGACGGTCATCAACAACGTCAATTCGCTGGATAATTACAACGCGCCGGGCGGCGTCAGCCTGATGGAAAGCCGCCGGTTTGATTCTGGCCGCGTGGCCGTCAATCAAGGTGACCTCAAGCTGCCGCCCACTCCGCCGCGTGGCAGCGCCGGTGGCGACCGATCCGTGCCGACGATTGTGCGGAATGATGAATTCAAACCGACGCAAGCCGCGCCGACGCGTGAACTGAAGCTCGAACGCGCGGAACTCGCCCGCCGCATTGAAGCACCAGTCACTCAGCGCCGGCCTGCTTCGAGCATTGAGCGTTCAACCAGTCCGGCTCGTAATTCGGCTGGCGATTCCATCGGCGCGCGTCCCACCAGAGAGGGACAGCTTGCCCCGGAACGCAGTGCGCCTTCACGCGGCAGCGAAATCTCTTCGCCAACGCGCATTCAAGACGGCCAGATCATCCGTACAGACGGGCGAACCGACAGGCCGTCGCGTTCAACGGAATATCAAACCGTCGAACGGGTTCCCGCTCCAACACGAGAAGAACGACGAGCTCCGGAACGCGGCAGCCCAACTCGCGAGGCTGGCGAAGCGCCTCGCTCAACTTCCGCGCCGAGCAGAAATGCTGATGCCCCCTCGCGTAACGAAACCCCTTCAAGAACCGAAGCGCCGCGCCGGTACGAGCCGCCAACCCGCAAAGAAGCGCCCCCAAGAACTGAAGCGCCGCGCCGGTACGAGCCGCCAACCCGCAATGAAGCGCCTCCGAGGACTGAAGCGCCTCGCCGCAACGATCCGCCACCGGTTCGTGAAACACAGCCTTCACGCAGCGAACGGCCATCTTCGCCGCCACCACGTGAAAGCGCTCCGCCAAGAACCGAACGGCCAGCGGAACGGCCGTCTTCGCCGCCGCCTGCGCGCGAAAGCGCGCCATCGCGACCAGAATCCCGCCCCGAGCGATCGGCAGGTCCGACGCGCGAAAAGCCATAACGTTTGTCAAATAATCACTCGCATTAATGACGCGAAGCGAACAAAAATGCTTGTTCGCTTCGCGTCATTTTTTTCGATCCATGTGGCCAAGCAGCCAGCCTTTGGCAAAAGCCCATTCGCGCCGAACGGTTCTGACGGACAGTTCCATCACTTCCGCCGTCTGCTCCTCGCTCAACCCAACGAAGTAACGCAATTCGACGACTCTGGATGTGCGTGGATAATCCTGTTCGAGCTGCTTCAGGGCGTCTTCCAGCAACAGCAGGTCGTACGGCTGTTGCATCGCCATATCAGCATCTCCTGCATCATCCAATGACATTTTGATCTGCCCGCCACCGCGCTTTCCTGTTCCCGCCCGCCGGACGTGATCCACGACCAGCCAGCGCATCTGCTTGCTGACGACGCTGAAAAAATGCTCCCGGTTCTGCCATTCGATCTGCTGTCCGGCGAAAAGCCGCAGAAAAACCTCATGCACCAGCGCCGTCGGCTGCAATGAATGATGCTGGCCGTTAAGATGATATTGCGCCAACCGGCGCAATTCATCGTAAACCAGCGGAATCAGTTGATGCGTCGCTTCCCGGTCGCCTTCCCGATGTTGCCTGAGCAGAAGGGTTATCTCCGGGGTCTGAAGCGTGGAATCGTTGGAGTCTTGCATTGGCGTCCGTTTGTCTCCTGCTGTTAGTGTTGGGGCAAAGTTATATGAATCCTGTGCAAATTAAACTTGAATGGAATCTACAGTTTCACGCCAAGCCGCAAAGTCACCAAGAAGGAAAAGAGGAATGGGAGATGTTCAAACTGTCAGCCGTGCAACTTTTTCCCTTTCTTTACTTTGCGTCTTCGCGGCTTTGCGTGAGATTCCAATTTGCACAGTCTTCTACATAAATGGCACCTGATGGGAGATTTTTGTCTCTGCGTTAAAAATCTTGTCCGCTTTCGCCCGCCGATTACGATAATGAGGTTGTAATGACGCCGGAACAGACACAACAAGTCAAACAACTTTTCGATGTCGCTTTCGACCTTGAACCGGCGGCGCAGGCGGACTTGCTGGCCTCCCACGACGGCGATTCCGTGGTGCGAGCCGAAGTCGAAAAGCTCTTGCGCTTGTCCGGCGAGGCTGGCGACTTTCTTGAAGGCCGCCCATTGAGCCACGAATCATTCGACTCCGCCGCAGCCATTGGCCACCGAATCGGTAACTACCGCGTCATCCGCGAAATCGGAAGCGGCGGAATGGGCGCGGTCTTTCTGGCCGAACGTACGGATGGCGCATACACGCAGCAAGTCGCTGTCAAACTTGTTGGGCCGGGCTTTGGCGGAGAATTGGCGCAGCGCTTCCGGCGAGAACGCGAAATCCTGGCTCGGCTCAACCATCCACACATCGCGCGGCTGCTCGACGGCGGCGCCACGGAAGAAGGCTGGCATTATCTGGTGATGGAATACGTCGAGGGGCAATCCATCACCGCCTACTGCCGCGAACATAAACTTTCGATTCCTGCCCGACTCCAACTCTTCCGCAAGGTCTGCGCCGCCGTGCAATACGCGCATCAAAACCTCGTCATTCACCGCGATCTGAAACCATCAAACATCCTTGTTACGCGAGACGGCGCGCCGAAGCTGCTCGATTTCGGCATCGCCAAACTGCTTGATCGCGGCAACGATCCTTCGACGCTGACGCGCACCGGCTTCCTGCCGTTCACGCCGCTCTACGCCAGCCCCGAACAGGTGCGCAATCAATCAATCACGACGGCCAGCGATGTCTATTCGCTCGGCGTGTTGCTTTACGAAATGCTGACCGGCGTCAAACCATATCGCACGGAATCGGACTTCACCACCGACATCCTGCGCGCTGTGTGCGAAGAAGAGCCGGAACGGCCAAGTGCGCGGGCTTCGCGGAATGCCGAATCGCTGACGCATTTCGGCGAAACTACGATGGCGCGCTGGCAAAGCCGTTTGCGCGGCGATCTCGACAACATTGTGTGTAAGGCATTGCAAAAAGATGTGCGGCTGCGCTACCTGACCGTTGAAGAGTTCAGCGACGATCTGCAAAATCATCTGAACGGCCAGCCGGTCACGGCGCGCCAGCCAACGCCAATGTATCGCACCGGTAAGCTCATCCGGCGGCACAAAATGGCGACTGGCTTGCTTTTGCTGATGCTGTTCATCGGCTTCGGCGCGTTGCTGTGGCAAGTGCAAGCGAGACGCGAGAGTGCGCGGGAGCAACGCCGAGTGTCTTACCCAGCAACAATTAGCAAGGCGAATTCGGCATTGGAAAATGGACGGCTCGACCATTACCAGGCAACATTGGAAAGCTGTCTTCCTCCCCTCGGTGAAGAAGACATGCGTGGGTTTGAATGGTATTACCTCTGGCGGCAGAGTCACCGCGAGTCACTGATCAACCAGCACCCGGCGGCGATAGGACACGCGTATTTTGTGCGCGGTGGTGCGCGTATTTATTCGCACAGCCTGGACGGAACGTGCAAAGTTTGGGAAACGGCGACCGGGGATGAATTGGCAGTCTGGAAGAGTGATATAAAAAATAGTCGGGTGAATGACTTAGACGGCTATGGGTTAAGCGATGGGCTAGGCTCCCTCAAACTAGCCGTGATCGAGAATGAAAATACCGTCAAAGTATTCGATGTTGAGTCCGCGCATTTGCTGTACCAGATAAATGATCCTGTTGCACCAATTCGGCTGGTAAACTTTCTGCCAGGCGGGAGGCAATTGATTACGAGCGATGATGACGGGATGATGAAGTTTTGGGACTTGGAGGCCGGGCGTTCCCATCTCTCGCTGCAAAGCCTTATTGGCCCGGTTATCAATGTGTTTATCTCGATTGATGGAAGAAGAATGCTGACAAACATCGCCAACAGACATGTTCAATTGTGGGATCTTACGCGTGGACGTGTACTGGCAACTTACCCAGCGGTGGTTAATTCTGCTCTGCGCTTTGTCGCTGATGGCAAATGGTTCTGGATGGTTGATGGAGGCCGTAAGCTAATGCTGTGTGACTCGGCCACGGGGCGCACATTGGGCACAGTCGTAGCCACAGGCGAAAGAATTAATAGTAACTCTACCCTCGACTCACGCCGCCTCTATCTCGGTGGTGATGCGGGCACGGTGAAGATTTATGAAATGCCAGCATTGCGGTTGCTGGCTTTATTCAAAGCTCATGTCAGTGAGATTCATCATGTGCGCCTTTCGCCGGACGGCAAGTTGTTAGCCACCACTGATGGTGCAGGCGAGTTGAAGCTGTGGGAAAGCGCCACACTGCGTGAATTGGTCAAAATCAATCGTACCGCCAGCGGTTTCTGTCGCCTGACCTTTTCCCCCGACGGACGCAAGCTGATGGCAGGCAACCAGGATGGGGTGGTACAAGTATGGGAAGTCGCCTCACTACTCAATGAGGCATCGGTACTGCGAGGCCATGATGGCAGAGTCTATTCTGCTTCCTTCTCCCCTAATGGCCGCAGAATTGCGACCGCCAGTGTTGACCGCACAATCAAACTTTGGGATGCGCAAACTGGCGCACTACAGCAAACGCTGACGGGCCACAGCCATCAAGTCCTTTGCACTGTTTTCTCTCCGGATGGCAACCGGCTGGCGTCTGCCAGCAGCGACGGCACGGCGCGTTTATGGGATGCGGCGACAGGCCGCTTGCTTTTCAAACTCGATCACCCGATACAAACGCACACGGTCGCCTTCTCACCTGATGGCAAATGGCTGGCGACGGGTTGCGACGACCAACTCATACGGATTTGGAATGCCTCAACCGGTGAGTTGGTCCGCACTCTTGCCGGCCACTCTGGCACTGTTTGGACGGTAGCGTTTTCGCCTGATGGTCGCACGCTCGCTTCCGGTGGCTGCGACAAAACGGTGAAGTTGTGGGACACAACAACAGGACGCGTAGACACAACACTCTCAGGTCATTCCGATTGTGTCTGGTCAGTCGTCTTTTCGCGCGACGGCCAGCAGCTTGTTACAGGCAGCACCGACCGTACGGCAAAATTGTGGGACTTGGCAACCCAACAAGCTGTTCGCAACTTCAGCGGCCACATGGATGAAATCTTTGAAGTCGAGCTTTCGCCTGACGGCAAGCGGCTGGCAACGGCAAGCAATGACAACACGGTCAAACTGTGGAATTTGGCGACCGGGCAAGAGTTGCTCACGCTGAAAGATCACACTGATCAAGTCTGGTCGGTGACCTTCTCGCCCGACGGCAACACGTTAGCAAGTGGGAGTTGGGATGGCACGGTGAGGCTCTGGCGTGCGGCGACTGATAAAGAAGCGGGGACGCACCGCAGTCGCTAGAACAGCTTTTCCAGTTCCGGCTTGTTGGCTCAATCCACTCATCCTGCAATGGAGATTCAGCTACCTCTCCGAAATTTTTCAGCAAAAAGAAAAAAGTTTGTCCGGTTTTCCGCGCAGATTGCGTTTCCATTGGTGTGCAGCAGATTTCGTGCTGCGCGGTGCCGAAGTGAAGCGTCCCGGCTGACAGCAGCGTCCTCACAGCCCTCAGACATTAGATCGAGTGCCCCGACTTTATGGAGAACACGAATGCTTCTGGTAAATGCTCGCGCAGGTGTCAGCAAAATTCACGGTATCGGGTTGATCGCGCGGGAATTCATTCCCAGCGGAACCTGCGTCTGGCGATTCCAGCCCGGCTTCGATTTGATGCTGAGCGAAGACCAACTGCAATCACTCTCGGCGCCAGCACAGCAGCAGGTGCGCCATTACGCCTTTTATGATTCGGAGAAACGCGTTTATGTGCTGTCCGGCGATGATGACCGGTTTACCAACCACTCCGACGAGCCGAATACACAGAACGTGTACACCGGAGAAGATTTTGAACAGTCAGCCTGCCGCGACATCCAGGCTGGGGAAGAACTCACGTGGAATTACCGAGGTTGGGTAAGCCACGACTTTCTGAATGCTCCTGAGAGGTAAGCAATATGCCGGCGCAAAGCCAAAACATTTACGATCAAGTGTGGAATCCGCGGGAATACCTGCGCCAGTACTACAGCAAAGACTACATCCCGGATGACGAAGAGGCCATCTATCAACGCCTGATTCCCTGCCTGAAACGCAAAGGCCGCCGGTTTACGCGGGCGTTGGATTTCGGTTGCGGGCCGACCGTGCATCTGCTGACCCCACTGGTTCCGTGGGTTGAAGAGATTCACGCAGCGGATTATCTGCCAGGCAATCTGCTGGAAATTCGCAAATGGCTGGCGGCGGAAGCGGACGCGCAGAACTGGGACCTGAACATCAAGCGTGTCCTGGAAATTGAAACTAGGGCGGAAGTGAATGGCGAGCAGCTAGAGGCACGTAAACAATTGCTGCGAAGCAAGGTCACAACACTCAAACATTGTGATGTACGCCAGGTGCATCCGCTCGGCGATGCATCAGTCTATGACCTGGTGCTTTCCGCTTACTGCGTTGATGCAGCCACCGACTCAAAACAAGAGTGGCGGCAACTGATGCGCAATCTGCTTGCGCTCTGCGCTGATGGCGGGCTGGCCGTGATTGTGACCAGCCGAAAATCGCAGCATTACAAGGTGGGCGACAAAAGGTTTCCCTATGCGAATGTGGATGAAGAAGACCTGGCCGCCGCACTCATGACTTCAGGCTTTGATCCTGACAGCGCCCAAATTGAAGCCATTCAGATCAAGGATTGGGCTGCCGAGGGGTTCGACAGCATCGTGATTGCCATCGCGGAAAAAAGGTGAAGATGCTTCAGCAAATAAATCTCATTGACCTCACACAGCATTTGCCGACGCCATTCCTGGTCATTGATCTGGCGGAGGTTCAAGAAAACATCAGCCGGATTCGTCGGGCTTTGCCGCAAGCCGAGGTCTTCTATGCCGTGAAGTGCAACGCCGACCGGCGCGTGCTGGAATCGGTTCAGCAGGCAAATGGCGGCTTTGAAGTCGCGTCCTTCAGTGAAGCAGAGGCCGTGTTGCAGCTTGGCGTGCCGCCTGAACGAATCATTTGTTTGCATCCAATCAAATCGCCTGACTTTCTGCGGTTCCTGCATCGTCACCGCATTGATGTGCTGGCGGCGGACAGCGTGTCCGAACTCGACAAACTCGCGGAGTATGCGCCCGGCAGCCGCGTTGTGCTGCGCGTCAACGTTTCCAATGAAGGCAGTGTCTTTCCCTTAAACAGAAAATTCGGCGTCGAACCGAAAGAGGCAATCAGCCTGTTCCATTGCGCCGCATCGCGCGGACTGGTTCCTTACGGCATCACCATTCATGTCGGTTCGCAGTGCGAGCGGCTGGAAACGTGGAGGGATGCACTTGCCGTTTGCCAGCAGGTTTTCCATGAAGCGAAGCGCGCCAATATAAAGCTGTCGCTGCTCAGTCTGGGCGGTGGATTGCCGGCTGCTTATGCGAAAGATTCCTTGTCATTGAATAAAGTCGGGGCGGTGATTTGTGAAGCCATTGCGCGGCTGGAATTGCCCGCCGATTGCACGCTGAGCATTGAGCCGGGCAGGGCCGTGGTGGCGAGCGCAGGGACGTTCATCACTACGGTAATTGGCCTGGCCGAAAGAGCGGAAGGTAAATGGGCATATCTTGACGCAGGGGTTTATCACGGCCTGTTTGAAGCCTGTCCGCCGGGCGGCGGAATTCCTTTCCCGATCTCGGTCAACTATACCGAACGACCGTTGCAGATTTACAAGTTAGGTGGGCCAACCTGCGATGGGTTCGATTTGCCCTTTGAAAAGCGGAGCTTGCCAGAACTGCATATCGGGGATCGTCTTTTGATTCATTTTGCCGGAGCCTACTCCACAGCGCTTTCCTCAACATTCAACGGATTTTCTGTTCCGGCGATTCACTATCTCGATGACGTGGCGACTGAGCTTTCAGCCATTGGCGAAACTCACGCAAGATGGCGCTCTGGCCTTCGGTAACGCAGCGTTCCAGAAATTGAAACATCACCTCGCCGGTCAGGAAAGGAAAGGCGCGGCTGGCTTCGGTTTCAACATAGCCGGTTTCCGCCAAGTGATACATCCGGAATTGTTGCCCGTCGCAACGCCAGATTTCCGGCACGCCCAGATTGGCGTAGATATGAAAGCGGCCAAGCGATTCGCTGGTAATGTCAATTTCGACGGCGATGTCAGGTGGTGGCGGCGGAACCGCCGGATCGAACCGCCAGACTCCAATCACGCGCGGGTCGTTCCGCAAGTAAAAACAGGCATCCGGTTCCAAACCTTGCTGCCAGCCTTCAAATTTGAATGTCGTGGAACCAAGTCCATTCAGGTCTATTTCCAATTCATCCGCCAACCCATACAAAAGGCGGGAGAGACATTCTTTCAAATAATCATGTATTGGCAGAGGCATATGAATCTCCAGTTTTCCATGATCGTAGCTGATGCGCGCGCAGTAGCCGCCCCCCAATCCTTCGAGCAGGTCTTCGTATTCCGCCCAGGCAACGTCGTGGTAAGTGAGAGTGCCGCCTGGCAGCAATTGTGCAATTAAGGGCAGGAAATCTCTGGCTTTGATCTGTTGAGTTGCGACAACCATACCTTGTCTCCTGAAAAAAATGATGAATCGTTCCGGCTGGTGAGCATTGTAGGCCCGGTGGAGGGAACCCGACAACGAAAACATCCCGAGGCTGGGTCGAGATCAACTGTAGCTGGTCATATTGCATGACTTTTCCCGATGGCGTTCAAAGGCGAGTTCGATCAGCCGGTCAATCAATTCACCGTAGCCGATGCCGCTGGCTTCCCACAGCTTCGGATACATGCTGATCGAAGTGAAGCCAGGCATGGTGTTGATCTCGTTCAGCAGCAATTGGCCGGTTTCGCGTTCCAGAAAGAAATCCACGCGCCCCAGGCCCGCACCGTCAATCGCCTGAAACGCCAGCACGGCCAATCGCTGGATTTCCGCCGTCTGTTCGGCGCTCAAGTCCGCCGGTATCATCAACCGCGCGCCGTTCGCATCAACGTATTTGGCTTTGTAATCGTAAAAGTCCGCCGATTGCGGGATGATTTCGCCGGGCAGGCTCGCCCGCGCCTGATCATTGCCGAGCACGCTGACTTCGATTTCGCGCGCATCCACGCCGCGTTCGACGACAATCTTGCGGTCAAACTTTGTCGCAAGAGCAATCGCTTCATTCAAACTCTTTGTCTCGGTGGCTTTTGAAATCCCGACGGATGAACCCAGGTTGGCGGGTTTGACGAAACACGGAAAGCCGATTTCTTCCGCCACACGCAATTCGACCAGCAGCGGATCAGTTTCCCATTGCGTGCGCAAAAAATACGTAAATTCAACAATGGGCAGACCGGCTTCGCGGAACAGACGTTTCATCACGACCTTGTCCATTCCGGCAGCGGAACCTAGCACGCCGCATCCGACATAAGGGACGTCGGCCATTTCCAGCAAGCCTTGAATTGTGCCGTCTTCGCCGTAGGTGCCATGCAACACCGGAAAGACCACATCGAGTCTGTCGCGTTCGTCAGCCTTGCCCGCGCCGGTGAATCGCGCCAGACCGCGTTCGGTCGGATCGCCGAAAATGGCCACATGTTGGTCGGCAGTTTCGATCACCGAACTCGGCAGCAGGTTCGTCGCCTCGCTCGAAGCCAGCCACTTGCCTTGCTGGGTGATGGCAATCGGGACGACTTCGTATTTGGCGCGGTCGAGCGCGTTGATGATGGATTCCGCCGAACGCAGCGACACTTCGTGTTCGCCCGAACGCCCGCCAAAGATGACTCCGACTCTGAGCTTGTTCTCCAAAACCGTCTCCTCAAATTGCAGGCAAGCTCAACCACGAAAACCCGCAGACAGGAAAATGGGGGACAGGAAAATAAGAATCGAACCTGAGAGTTTCCTATTTTCCTGTCTTTTATTTTCCTGTCCGGTTGCGGTCACTGGCGCGCTGTACTTTTTGTGATTGAGCTTGCTTTGCCATTACATAATCTTTTTGCCAAATGCCGACAGGATCAATTGCACGCCCAGTTCCGCCGTCTTGTTCGACACGTCGAAAACCGGATTGATCTCCGTCAACTCAAACGACAGCATCTTTCCCGAATCGGCGACTTTTTCCATCGCCAGATGGCTTTCGCGGTAGGTTGGGCCGCCGGGAACTGGAGTGCCAACGCCGGGCGCGAAATCGGGATCAACGAAATCCATGTCCATCGTCACGTGGAATCCGGTGGTGCGGCGCGAAGCCAGCCACATCGCCTCGTCCATCACGGCGCTCATGCCGCGTTCATCCAGTTCGCGCATCGTCACCACGCGAATGCCGGAAGCTCTCAGCGCGACAGCTTCTTCCGGATCCACGCTGCGCGCGCCGATCAGCACGCAGTCTTCCGGTTCGACTTTCGGCCCAAAGCCGCTGATGTGCGTCAGTTCCTTTGCACCGCGCCCCAGAATTGCCGCAAACGGCATCCCGTGAATGTTGCCCGAAGGCGAGCTTTCCGGCGTATTCATATCGCCGTGCGCGTCGAACCAGATGACGCCGACTTTTTGATTGCGTTTGTGATGAAAGGCTGACAACCCGCCGACGCTGCCAATCGCGATGGAATGGTCGCCGCCCAGCACGATGGGAATGGAGCCGGACTCCAGCGCCGCTTCCACCTGGTCGGCAAGTTTCTGACAGGCTTCGGCAATTTCCGGCAGGTACTTCGCGTTGCCATGGGTGACGGACAGCATCTCCGGATTGCGCACCGGAATGTTACCGGCGTCGGTGACTTCGTAGCCAAGCGCGCTGAGCCGCGCGTTCAAATCCGCCACGCGAACCGCCGACGGCCCCATGTCAACGCCGCGACGATCCGCGCCCAAATCCATCAGCACTCCAATGATCGTGGCTCTTCTTTTCGGATTCTGCATTACAACCTTTCTGTTACTTCACCGCGTTGATCAGCGTGAAGATGCGATCGTGTTTGCCGTGCTGGCGCAATGCCTTGAACATACTTTGACTGAACCCAGCCTCGCCCATCATCCGCATCATTTCTTCCGTGGAATGAAAATGCGCTTCGGCTTCATCGGCGTCGCGGGCAATCAGCCGGTAATAGGTTCGGCGCGCCGACTGGCGCAGAGAACTGGTTCCGGTTGCCGGGGCAAGTTCATCGGCAAGCAGCAATCGCCCGCCAGGTTTCAAAACGCGATGAACTTCGGCCAGAAACTTTTCGCCATTCAGCCGGTGAAAAGCCATGACCGATGTCACCAGATCAAAACTGTCATTGGCGAAAACCAGTTTGTCGCTGGGCGAAACGCGCCATTCAGTGCGCAAGCTCGCCTTTGCCGATTGCGCTGCCAGCCGCGCCTGCTCCACCTTTTCGCGAGTCGAATCCGCGCCAATGATTTTACCTTCCTGACCGACTTTGCCAACGAATTGCCGGGCAATGATTCCCGTTCCCGTCGGCACATCCAAAATGCGCATGCCGGGAAACGGTGCGGCGGCTTCGATAATCTGCGCAATCGTCGTTTTGTAATCCAGCCCGGTGCGGCGGCGAAAATCTTGTTCAAGACGTTCCTCGAACTGACTGAGCCAGGTGTCAATCAGCGCGGGTTTCTGAGGTTGAATCGCCAGCTTCGGCGACCATTCATCGTCTGTCTGCTTTTTGCCCAGCGCAGGCAAATCTTCCTTTCGAGTCATGGGGCAAAATCCTCAAATGAAAGTTTACAACTGGGGGAATTGCGGTACGCGAGCGTCAGCGAGCGCCTTCGGCAGATTGGCGCTCGCTGACGCTCGCGTACCGTTTTACGGCTTCAACCGATAGAGCATTCGCGGGAACGGTATGGTTTCGCGCACGTGTTCCAATCCGCAGACCCAGGCCACGCAGCGTTCGATGCCCATGCCAAATCCGCCGTGCGGAACGCTGCCGTATTTGCGCAAATCCAGATACCAGTCAAACGCTTCAGGCGGCAATTGGTGCTCGTGGATGCGCTGCAGCAGCAGTTCATGCGAAGACATTCGCTCGCCGCCGCCGATGATTTCGCCGTAACCTTCCGGCGCCAGCACGTCCACGCACAACGCCAGATCCGGCCGCGCCGGGTCCGGTTCCATGTAAAATGCCTTAATCGCCGACGGATACCGATGCACCATCACCGGCTTGTCGTATTGTGATGAGAGATAGGTTTCATCCGGCGCGCCAAAATCGCCGCCCCACTCGAAGCGATTTTCGACCTTGCCTTCCGCGTGCGCCTGCTGAAGCATCTTCACCGCGTCGTCGTACTGCAGACGCGGAAAGGGCGGCATGGCTTTTTCGAGCTTTGATGTGTCGCGTTCCAGATGCTTCAACTCCTCCTGCCGGGTTTCCAGCACGCGCCCGACCACGGAACTGATGAAGTTTTCGGCCAGCGTCATCACATCGTCCAATTTCGCGTAGGCGACTTCCGGCTCGACCATCCAGAATTCGGTCAGATGGCGGCGCGTCTTCGATTTTTCGGCGCGGAACGTAGGCCCGAAACAATAAACCTTGCCAAAGGCCGCCGCCGTCGCTTCGTTGTAAAGCTGCCCCGACTGCGTCAGGTAAGCCTTCTCGTCGAAATAGCCGACTTCAAACAGCGTCGTCGTGCCTTCGCAGGCGGCCGGCGTGAAAACCGGCGTGTCGCAGAGCGTAAAGCCATTGTCATCGAAAAAGTCACGGACGGCTTTGATGATCGTGTGACGCACGCGCAGGATGGCATGCTGCCTTTTGGATCGCAGCCACAGATGGCGGTGATCCATCAGAAATTCGACGCCATGTTCTTTCGGCGTGATCGGATAATCTTCGGTCAGAGTGACGATCTCCAGCGTCTTGATGTCGAGTTCGTAGACGCCGGGCTTTTTCGGATGCTCGCGCGGAACGCCGGTCAGGATGATTGAAGATTCCTGCGTCACTTTTTCAGTGTTCGCCCAGGTTTCTTCGCTGACTTCCTTTTTCGAGACGACGCCCTGAATGATGCCGGAACCGTCGCGAACTTCCAGAAAGCCGAGCTTGCCGCTTGACCGTTTGTTGTAAAGCCATCCCTTGATGGTGATCTCTTCACCGAGATGTTTCGAAATGTCGGAGATGTATGTTTGTGTCATAACTTAAAATACCTGGTAAGAAACAGGCACCTGCGCCACTTACCCAAACTCTATTTGGCGTTGGTTTTTAGGTGCCTTCAAGCGCCTTGCGCAACGCCGGATACTCTTTCATGCCGGGTTTGCTCATTGCCCGCAAAACCGTTGCCGCCGCAGGCAAAATGTACTTTTCGTAAACCACGCCGCGCCCAACGACGGCAGTTTGATACGAGAATGTCCCCATTGCTTTTAGCTGCCGCTGAATGGTCATCAAGTCGAATTCGTATCGCAAATCGCCTGTTCCAATCTTCGGCAATCCGAGCTTGTCGCGCAACCGCAAAAACAGGTTCTGATGTTCTTCAACCCAGGCTTCGTCGGCGGGCCGCAGGCGGCGTTCGACCAGCAGTGGAACCAGATCGTAAGTCGCCGGTCCCATTCGCGCATCCTGATGGTCAATGATTCTCAACTCGCCGCGCCCATCCACCATCAAGTTCATGGCGTGGTAATCGCGATGCGTCAGCACGCGCGGACGGGCGGCAAGCTCGGCGGCGATGGCTTGTAAATCGAGTTTTATGGCTTCGGCTTCGTCGTCGGCGAATTGATGCTGGCGGTAACTGCCGAAGAAATGATCGAAGAAATAGTTCAACTCCCAGCCCAACTTGTCTTCATCGAATGCGAGAGTGCTGGCAACCGAATTCATCGTGTAAGCCAGCCTGGTCGCCGATTGAATTTTGGCGATCAATTCAATCGAACGGTGCAGCATCTCTTCAACTCCTGCCCTGTCACCGTTGGCTTCCGCTTCGCTCAGCCATTGCGCCAAACTCATATCGCCTAAATCCTCCTGCAGGATAATACCTTCAGTTCCGGCGGCATCAACGATTTTAGGCGCGGGCAGACTGGCTTGCTCAAACAGTTTCGTCACATCGAGAAAAGAGTTGTCGAGCGGGTTGAAGGGCGATGGATACAAACTGGCAATCAGCGTTTCCGCCGGGGCATTCGCCGTTGCGATGCGGTAATACTTGCGCGCGGAAGCATCGGGCGTCAGCGTCTGGAATAGCACGTCTTCGACTGGGATGCCGAAATATCGTGCGGCATAACTGACCACGCGCTTCTCGCTTAAACCGCCGGTCGCTTTTGCCCCCGCGCCTGATTGCATTACGGGGGCGGAAAAGTTGTTTGGTGAATTGGCAATCATATTTTTTAGGTCAGTCCTGGTGGCGGGCAAGCCAGCTTGTCGTTGATAGAGTTTTACAACAGGGGTAGGCGCAGTGAAGCTTCATCAATTTGTCCGCACTGCCCGCGATCATCAAACGTATAAAGCGCACGTAAGGGATGGCGGATGGTAGCATCAGCCGAAGGGGACGACAAGATTTTCCCCGATGATGCTACCTGGCAAGGCTTTTTCAGGGCGTTCGCTGGCATCCGCGGCATCCGCGCGGAAAATGACCATACGATGAAATTCAGTTCCGGCGGGAATCGTCACGTCATCGCCGACAATACATTCCGTCAGCCCGACTCCGGCTTCGACGCGAACCCGATTCCATAACACTGAGCGGCGAATGACGGCACTGCTGTCAATTTCGCAGCCTTCATCCATCACCACATCGCGGCCTTCGCGGGCAAGAAATTCCAGGCTGATTTCCAGATAGCGCGGAATCGTGCTCAATTCCCGCCATAAACTTTCCGCCGAGGCAATATGGGCGGCGACGACTTTGCCATCAGCCATCGCCTTCGGATAAACATCGCGGACCGAATCGGAAAACACGCCGCGCGGGATGTACTCGAAAATTTCCGGTTCCATCAGATGAATGCCGGTGAACATCAATGGAGATTGCGGCCCATTCTGATTGCGGATTGCGGATTGCGGATTTGGAAAGCCGGCGAATTCGGCGATGCGGCCATCCTCGGTAATTTTGACTTCGCTGAACCGCTCGAGCTTATGGTTGGGCAGCAGCGCCAGAGTGGCCAAGGCCTGTTTCCGGCGATGCGTTTCCAGCGCGGCGGCCAGGTCAATATCAGTGATGATCTTGCCGTTGATGACGACGAAGGTATCGCCGCTCAATTGATCACGCACGTTGTCGAGCGCGCCGGAAGTGCCCAGAATCTCCGGCTCTTCGACTGAATAATGAATCCGCACGCCGAACCGCGAACCATCCCCAATCTGTTCGCGCACCGAATCCGGCTCGTGATGAAGATTGATGATCACGTCTTCAAATCCGTAGCGGCGCAGGTAATCAATCGTGAAAGCGATCAGCGGACGGTTCAGGAAGGGAATTGCCGGTTTGGTGCGTCCAATCGTCAGCGGCCATAAACGCGTGCCGAAACCGGCGGCCAGAATCATTGCTTTCATTGACTTCTCCCGCTCAGGAATTGAAAACCATGTCTTCGAGTGGTTTGCCTTGTTGCTGGCAATGGCTGGCTTGCAAGGCGATGTAACTTTCCAAAACGTAATCTTCCCGCCCAATGCCGAGCAGCTTCACAGCCTCGGCAATCGCATCCTCTTCGCCTTCCAATTCAATGAAATTACCGATCGGGGTTTCGTCGAACATCACCTGAAGATTTGCGCCACAGGGCAGAAAAGCGCGAAAGACGGTTCGATACTTTTGATAGCGAAACCAACTGCGGAAACCCAGCCGCTCGAAAATGGCGAGTGTGCTGGCTGGATCGTTGAGCGCGGTTTCGATCTCGACTCTTTGTTTGAACTGCGTGGCAGGCGCGTCAGCAGCAGGCTTTTCCTTGTAAGTCAGCGAACCTGTTTTCCCGGAATGGCGCACGCGCAACACCGCCAACTTTTGCCGGAGTTGTTCATCCGCCGTGTCGAGCATCAGGTTGTCTTCAAAATGGCGCGCGGTTTCGATCTGCAAAACAATTCCGGCGCGGGTCAGCGGTTCGACGCTGTCAAAGCGCAATTTGACTTCGATTTCGTGAATGTTGGTTGCGGCCATAGTTGGAATCAGGCGACCTGATTTGCCAGGTAATCCGGGTTCAGGTCGAAGGTGCCGGGCAAGACTTTACGGAATCGTTTGCTGCGGCTCAGTGAAACGGCGAGCGTGATCAATTGATGCTGTCCGCGAAACTCAAATCCGCCGGCGGACAGTCGGCGATAAATTTCGCTGACGTGGAGCGGGCCATTGGCTTCGCGCAAAACGATGGTCGCAGCCTGCGGGATGCGGAAATCGGTGAAGCGCACATTGCCGGATTTTTCAGATTGTTCCAGCCTTGCGACCTCGGCTTCGATGTCGGCGTCTTCTTTGTTGTCAGCGGTGCGGAACACCGGAGGAGTGGGATTGTAACCGGCTTGAACAGGACGATGCTCGAACTTCGGATAATGAGTTTGCGATGATTGCTGATTCAAAGACGGAAAGAGCATTTGCAGAAGGACTTGTTCCGTCTGTTCGATGATGGGTTCAAGCGAGCCGAGTTGTGACCGCAGCGATGCCGATTCGGCTTCGATTTCCGCCAGTCTTGCCTGTATTTTTCGCTTGGCTTCACGGTTTTCGCTTAAAGACCGCTGAAGCGCCGCTAGCGCTGTATCGTTCATAACGCCTGCAATCTAACATCCAGTTAGACAACTCCCGACCTTTGCTTATCCTGTATTAAGCCTTCGCGACGCTCCGCCACATGCCAGAGCACCCCGCTGGGGTCAACAATGTAGGCGATGCGAAGCCCCCAGGGCTGCATCGCCGGTGCTTTCGGCGGCGGCACGCCAAATTGTCCGGGCAGATCCAGGGCGGATACATGCTCCCACCAGGCATCGAGATCGTCCACCATTAACTGCATCATGAAGTTTTCCGCCCATTCCTTCTGATAATAGTTCTGCAGGATGAAGCCACCCGAACCGACATTGAAAATGGCAACTTCCCCATCAAAAACTTTTTCGAAGCCCAGAGTTTCGTAAAACCGTTTGGACAGATCAAAGACCTTCGCGGGTATAAAGGGTCGCACAAGTTCCGTTCCTGTGGGTATTCTTCTCATCTCTCTTTGTTTCAATTGTCTAACTGAAAATTATCTGTCGCGCTCGATGATGTACTGCGCAATGTCGGTCAGGGCGCGCCTGTACTGATTGTCGGGGAAAATTTTCAAGACTTCCTGTGCGCGAGCCGCATAAGAATAGGCTTCCTCGCGGGCTTTTTCCAGTTCGCCGCATTCGGCAAGAATGGCCAGGACTTCTTTGGCGCGCACGGTTTCACCAGGTGGTTCTTCCATCGCGGCGCGAACTTGAGAAATGTATTGTGGATGTGAACGCAGCAGGCGGATCAGCGGCAGCGTCACCTTGCCTTCGCGCAGGTCGCTCAAAACAGGTTTGCCCAGCTTTTCAACGTTTGAGGTGAAATCAAGCAGATCATCCACCAATTGAAAGGCGATGCCCAGATTCAACCCGTAATCAGCCAGCGCTTTTCGCTCTTCCGTCGTACCGTCGCGCATAATCCCGCCGACGCGGCAACTGGCGCTGAACAGATACGCGGTTTTGCGGGTGACGATTTCCAGATGCTGCTCTTCGGTGATGCGCGTGTTGCCGATCAAGGTCAGTTGGATCAATTCGCCTTCGGTCATCTTGCGCGTGGCCTCGGTCAGCGCATCCAGAATGTCCAGATTGCGTTCGCGCAGCGCCGTTTCAAACGCCGACATATAAAGCCAATCACCCATCAGTACGGCGGTTTCATTGCCCCACTGAGATGAAACGGCTCGACGTCCTCGGCGCACATCCGCACCATCAATCACATCATCGTGAACCAGCGTCGCCGTGTGCAGAAATTCCATGACGGTCGCCATCCGGATCACGGAATGATCTACCTCTTCGCCGAAGACCTTGGCTGCCAGAACAACCAGTGCCGGACGGACGCGCTTTCCGCCCGTCTGGTGCAGGTACTGGCCGATGTGAGCAACGATCTGAATGTTGGAGCGCGCCTGGCGCTCGAATTCTTCCTCGACCAACTGCATTTCACGTGCGATCAAACCGAAAATTCGTCCGGCGGTGGTAACGGCTTCGCGCGAGGAGGAAGATGCTGTAACTTGTTTTGCCATAGTGTTGAGTGTTGAGGACTGAGTGCTGGGGACTGAGCCGGAATATTGACTCCGTCCTCAGCACTCGGTCCTCAACACTTTCCTAATTCGATCTGTAGTTCGTAAACTGCATGTCAATGTCGAAGTCTTGAGTGCGCAGGGCAGCGATGACTTCCTGCAATATGTCGCGATCTTTCCCGGCAACTCGCACCAGATCGCCCTGAATCGAAACCTGCACTTTCAGTTTCGTATCTTTGATAAATTTGACGATTTCCTTGGCTTTCTCCTGCGGAATTCCCTGTTGCAAGGTAATTCGCTGGCGAACTGTGCCGCCCAGCGCCTGCTCGATTTTTCCGTAGGTCAGTCCTTTCAGCGGCACGCCGCGCTTGACGAACTTGGATTGCAGAATATCGTTCAAGCTCTTCAGCTTGTAATCATCATCCGAAGTCAGAATGATTGCCTCTTCGCCCTCGGTCTCGATGTTGCTTTTGCTGCCTTTGAAATCGAAGCGAGTCTGCACCTCTTTCAACGCCTGATTGATAGAGTTGACGACTTCCGTGTGCTCGATATTTGAAACGATGTCGAATGTGTTTTGCTGCGCCATAATTCACAAACCTTTCCGCAAGCAATCGCGCGGCGAACCGGCTTTGGGAAAACGTTTCTGATTTCCCATAATCCAGGTTACAACCAAAGTGTCGCCTGCCCGTGAAGGATCGGTCAAATAAGTATCACGGTGGCGGCCACGGTTGACTCACCTTTTTGCTCAAAGCTTGTTTCGCGTTGGTGTTGCCTGCAGTTCTTTATTTAAGACAGGGGCGAAGTTGTACCCTGACGTTAAATCCATTGTCAATCCACGCGAACTTCCGCCAATTTGAACAGCCGTCGGAAATTGCCGCTGGTTATGCGTCCAATCTGTTCCACGCTGGTTTGTTTCAACTCCGCCAGCTTCCGAGCCGTTTCCAGGACAAACGCCGGTTCGTTGCGCTTGCCGCGATGCGGAATCGGTGCCAGAAACGGGCAATCGGTTTCGATCAGCAGCCTTTCCATCGGCACGTTGCGCGCCACGTCGCGCAATTCTTCCGCCGTCTTAAAAGTCACCACGCCGGAAAACGAAATGTGAAATCCCATCTCGATGGCCGCGCCGGCGAGCTTTTGCGTTCCGGTGAAACAGTGAATGATCCCACCGATTTCCGCGCCGCCAGCGTTTGCCCAGGTTTCCTGCAAGATGCCGATCGTGTCGTCTTCGGCATCGCGCGTATGGATGATCACGGGCAACCGCCGTTCGAGCGCCAGTTCAAGCTGGCGGCGAAAGGCTCTCTGCTGCACATCACGCGGGCTATTGTCGTAGTAATAATCCAACCCGATCTCGCCCCAGCCGATGACCTTTGGATGGCGGCTGCATTCAATCAGCGTCTGTTCCAGCGTTTCGTCATACAAACTGGCTTCGTGCGGGTGCAGGCCGATGGCGGCGTAAATGAACGAATGCTCTTCGGCCAGTTTCAGCCCCGGCGCAAGCGAGCCTTTGCCGACATCGCTGCCCGCAATTTCCAGCATGATTTCGATGCCCGCCGCGCGAGCGCGAGCGATCACTTCAGCGCGGTCGGCATCGTAATTCGGCACATCCAAATGTGCGTGAGAATCAATAAACATCAGATTTTAACCACCAGTTTTCCAATGTTGGTTCCCTCGAACAACTTGTTCAGCGCCAGCGGCGCGCCTTTCAATCCGTCCACTTCGTCAATCCGGTATTTGATTTTGCCTTCCATCAGCCATTTGCCGAGTTCGGTCATGCATTCCATTGCGCGTGGAGCATAATCCAGCACGATGAAGCCTTCGACGCGGGCGCGTTGGACCAGAATGTTGGCGAAGTTATACGGCCCAGGAACCGGCTCGGTCGCGTTGTAGCCGGAAATCAAACCGCACAGGGCAATTCGAGCACGCAAGTTGATTTGAGCCAGCACGGCATCCATGATTTCTCCGCCGACGTTTTCGAAATCAATGTCAATGCCGTTCGGGCAATGCTTCTTCAATGCCTGGTAGACATTTTCGGTCTTGTAGTTAATGGCTGCATCAAAGCCCAGATCGTCCACGATCCATTTGCACTTGTCGTCAGCGCCCGCGATGCCGACCACGCGGCAGCCTTTGATCTTGCCGATCTGCCCAACCAAGGAACCGACCGCGCCCGCCGCCGCCGAAACCACCAGCGTTTCGCCGGGTTGCGGTTTGCCGATGTCGAGCAGTCCGAAATACGCTGTCATGCCGATGTGGCCGAACAGCCCGAAATGCGCCGTCAATGGCACGCCTGGCAGATTCGGCAGCACGTTCAGCCCTTTGCCATCGCTGACGGCGTATTCCTGCCAGCCCAGCAATCCCGTCACGTGGTCGCCTTCTTTGAATTTCGGATTGCGCGATTCTTCGATGACGCCGATGGTTCCGCCGCGCATCACTTCGCCGATTTTGACGGCGGGCAGATAGGTGTCTTTGGTCGCCCACATCCGCATCGTCGGATCGAGCGAAAGGTACAGGTTGCGAACCAGAATCTGGCCGTCCTGCAATTCGGGCACGGCGGCTTCGACCCAGTTGAAGTCGGTCTCTTTGATCAAACCTTCGGGGCGGGCAGCCAGTTGCCATTGATGATTCACTTTGTTTGCCATGGTGATGTCCTCCTGTTGGAAATGTAGGACAGGCTTCAGCCTGTCTGCACTGTGGACAGGCTGAAGCCTGTCCTACGTTTTTCATTTGTCACAACTCTCTCCGCGACGGCACGACAATATTGGCAATCATCGTTCCGGCCACCAGCGCCATTGCCGTCAAAACCATCTTGAACGTCGTATCCACACCGGAAACAATCTGCCGGTCGAGCAGCGCCGCCAATCCGCGAAAGCCCACGCTGCCGGGCACCAGCAACAGAATGCCGGGAACTTGCGTGATGATCGCCGGGTGATCCAGCAATCGCGAATACCAGTTGCTGGCGATGCCGACAGTCAGCGCGCCCAGGAAAACGCCCAACTCCGGTCCCAGCAGCCGCACGCCCAGTTTGCTGCCGCCAACCGCCAACGCGCCGGCAATGACGATCCAGATTGCGTCGCGCCAGTGCGCTCGCAGCAGAACGGTGAACGCCAGTGGCATCGTCACCAGGGCGATGAGTTCAGTCCACGGAGGCAATGGAATGGCACGCGCGATTTGTGGATTGCCGAAAATGGATTGCGCAACCGTGTCGCCAACCGCCACGCCGAATCCCATGCCAATGAAAATCACGAACGCGCCACTCAGCCGCGAAGTGCCGGACGAAAGATGCTGCGAGGACAATTCGATCATCGCCACCGTCAGCATCAATCCTGGCATCAGCACAATCAGCCCGGCCAGGGTTGCGTTGGCAACCGCATAAGGCCCGACGGCAAAACTCAGCCCCACCGCCACCGCCGACGCTGCGAACGCCGCAACCGGTTCGAAGACCCGACTCCAGGCCGGATACTTCTCGACAAATGCCGACAACAAACCAATGAGCAATCCGATTATTCCGGAAACGCCAACCTCTTTCAGTCCGCCGTTCAGAAACCGCGCCGCCGCCGCCGAAGCCGTCCCGAAAGCGATTGTCCGCAGCACGCTGCCGTAACGGGATGGGGCGGCCAAAATACTTTCAATTCGGGATGATCCTTCCGCCGGATCAAGCGGTCCCCGCAACACGCAGGTGGTTACATCGTCGAGTTCCGACAGTTTGCCCAGATTCACTTCGCCCGGCGAAACGCGCATCAAAAAGGTTTGCTGCTCTTCCTGTTTACCGAACGAAGCGAAGATGGAGGTCGGCGTGGAGAAAAATTGCCCCGTCAATCGGAGCCGTTCAGAGACAAGGCTCATCACTTCTTCCAGCCGGTGCGCCGGATAACCGTAAGTGTGCAACGCCCGCCCAAGCCGCAGCACAAAGCCAATCGAATCGCGCGATTTGGCGAGAGAGCCGGTCACGATTTGAGGTGGCGGCGTTGACATCAATTGATCCCATCATCGAACAGAGCGTTCTGGGATGGTTCCAGCCCCAGCACTTCGCGCACGGGGCGGAAACTGCGGCGGTGAATCGGCGAAGCGCCAAGCTTTCGCAAGGCGGCGACATGTTCTGGTGTCGGATAGCCCTTATGCCCGGCCAGCCCGTAACCCGGAAATCTGCGATCAAGCTCCACCATGATTGCGTCGCGGGTGGTTTTGGCAATGACCGAAGCCGCCGCAATGCTGGCCGAAAGCGAATCGCCGCGGATAATCCCTCGCTGCGGCGCCGCGCAATTCGGGATCGTCCTTGCATCCACCAGCACAAAATCCGGCCTGAAGTTCAGACCTTCCACCGCACGCCGCATCGCCAGCAAACTGGCGTGATAAATGTTCAAACGGTCAATCTCCGCGACTTCAGCGATGCCGACAGCCCACGCAACGGCGTCCGTTTTGATTCGTTCGGCCAGTTGATCACGCTTGGCTTCATCGAGTTTTTTTGAATCATCGAGTTCGCGCAGTTTGTACCCTTGCGGCAAAATCGCGGCTCCGGCGACGACCGGACCGGCCAGCGGGCCGACCCCGGCTTCGTCAACGCCGGCAATCAGCGTGAAGCCCCGTTCCCACAATTCGGCCTCGAATTTCAGCAAGTGGCGCAGCCGCTGGCCTTCCGTGCGATTGGCTTGCTGGCGAGCACGGAGTTTTCCCGCCAGCGTTTGAGCGCCGCGCCGCGAATCGGCTTCAAGCGCTTCCAGCAGGCCTTTTGGCAAAGCCTCTTTCCGGTCAAGAAAGCTCGCTTTCAAACTGAAGAGGGACTGTTGTAATAATTCGTCAACCGTTGGCATGAAATCTATTGTGATCGTCGCGGACGTAAGTTCGACCTTGAACGGCGATTATAGCGTGAAGGCTGGCGCCGGAAGGAAGCATTCAATCGCGATTCGGAATAAAATGCCGGCAGTTCAACATACAAGCTCGACGACGGAACAAAAGAATCGGCGCGCACGAAAGGGAAACCATGCTCATCAAAAACTCCGACGACATCAAAAGCAGCGAGATTACCAGCGAGCAGAATTACTGGAATCGCCGCAATTTCATTCGCGGCGCGGTATTGGCGGCCACGACCACCGCCACCGGTCTGCTGTATCGCAAACTGAACACACCGGGACGCGAAGCGAATAAAGTTGCGCCGCCGGAGTTGCTGGCCAAAGGTGCCTACCTCACGCCAGAAGGCGAAAAGGCGAATGAATTCGAAGACATCACCAATTACAACAACTTCTACGAATTCTCGACCGACAAGGAAGCCGTCGCCCGCCGCGCCAAGAACTTCGTCACGCGCCCGTGGACAGTGGAAGTCGGTGGGCTGGTCAACAAGCCGAAGACATTCGATCTGGATGACCTGCTGAAAATCTCGCCCCTGGAAGATCGCGTCTACCGGTTCCGCTGCGTCGAAGCCTGGTCCATGATCATTCCCTGGCTGGGTTTTCCGCTCGCGGCGTTGCTCAAACAAGTCGAACCGATGGGCGACGCCCAGTTCGTCAAATTCGTCACGCTGGTTGACCCCGAACGAATGCCGAATCAAACCCGCGACGTGTTGCCGTGGCCTTACGTCGAAGGTTTGCGTCTGGATGAAGCAATGCATCCGCTGACGCTGCTGGCCGCGGGCTTGTACGGCAAGATGCTGCCGCCGCAAAATGGCGCGCCGCTGCGACTGGTTGTGCCGTGGAAATACGGCTTCAAGAGCATCAAATCCATCGTTCAAATCCTGCTGGTCAAAGATCAACCTGTAAATACCTGGAACGCCGTTGGGCCTGACGAGTATGGTTTTTACTCGAACGTGAATCCGAAAGTCACTCATCCGCGCTGGACGCAGGCGACGGAACGCCGCATCGGCGAATTCGGGCTGCGCGATACACTGATGTTCAATGGATATGGCGACCAGGTCGCCAGCATGTATTCTGGGATGGATCTGAAGGTGAATTTTTAACTCTTATGCCGGACATCAAATTTGCCAAATTCGCGGTTCTCGTCAACGCTGCTGTGCCATGTGCCCTGTTACTGTGGGATGCCTATCATCACCGGTTGGGCACCAATCCACAGGAGTTCGCGCTGCACACAACCGGCACGCTGACGCTGGTCTTTCTGTTGCTCTCGCTGGCGGTCACGCCATTGCGAAAGATGCTGGGGTTGCCCTGGATGGTGCAGTTCCGGCGAATGCTGGGGTTGTACGCGTTCTTTTACGGTTGCCTGCATTTGCTGGCATACACGTGGTTCGACAAAGGTTTTGCCTTTCGCGCAATTGTCGCAGACACGCTCAAACGCCCGTTTATCTTTCTGGGAATGCTGGCGTTTCTGATCATGGTGCCGCTGGCGGTGACTTCGACCAGCAAGATGATTAAACGCATCGGTGGGCGGCGGTGGAATCTGCTGCACAGAACCGTCTATCTGGCGGCAATTGCCGGCGTTCTGCATTACTACTGGCTGGTCAAAGCCGACATTCGCCTCCCGCTTGCCTTTGCCGCTGTGTTGGCGCTGTTGCTGGCGTATCGAATGCTGAACAAATTCTTCCCCGGTTTTACCGAACGCCGGCCCAGACGATTGTCGCCGCAGCCACGCGAATCCTGAGACACTTGCTCTCCTCAGCCTGAAATTGACAATTCCACCTTCCTGAATTACTTTCCGCTCCAGAACAGGCGCAAGCAATTAATAGTCGTTTTTACTCAGGCAATCATTCAAAATTCGTGACGTTCTTTCGTAATCAATTTTACTTCGTAAGCGAGCGCTATCGGTGTGGCGTCGCCAATCCGATGGGCTTGCCGATTTTTTGAGATGCAAATACTGCGTTCCTGGCGCTCCGCCAGGAACGTTTGAACTCGAACCACCAGCTCACGCAGTAACAAAGCCTTTTGGCATCTACGGAGGACAGACTATGGAAAAAAGCCTGACTTTTGCCGATAACGATTCCTTCTACAATCAGCTCCTCGAACTGGAGTCGCACAACGAATCCTACTGCATTGACACCGGAATTTCGGAAGCGAAGAACCTGCCGCTACGGTTATTGCACCACGTCGGTATCAGCAAGGACGATATTGCTCACGTCCAGCATAAAGTCGTCGAAGAAAGCGCATTGATGCACGATTTTATCGAGCCGATGGTCGTCAAACTCAATGAGATGATCGGCAAATTCAAACCGGCGCGCGGTTACGAATTCACAGTGGAAGCCGAGGATTACGACACCATCAAGATTCACGGACGCCCGAAGGCGGCGGAAGCCGTCGCGGCTTGATAAAAGACCTGGTCCAAAAGCAGAAATGCGGCAGGTGAAAAACCGTTTTTCACCTGCCGCATTTCATTTGTGTTATTCGTTTTCCCCTTATCTCACTTTCCGGTCGGTCTCTTCGATGGCGCTGCCGTAATTGCGCCCGCTCCAGTTAATTCCCTGAACATACCGGCCCACCGCGCCAACCCGAGCTCCGTTGCTTGGTGCGCCACGTCTGGTCAGCACCCAGATTTTGCCGGTTTCATCGCTCAGTTCATACGCTCCAAAACCAACCGCGCCGAAACTGTTGGTCACCGTTCCGACAATCAGCACTTCCTTGTTGCGATAACGCGCCGGATCGCCGTTAAGTTGGTTAATCGTGGTTTGACGGGGACAGCCCATCAGGAAGAGAACTGCGGCAAGCAAAACCAGGGAAGCAAAAAATCGAGTTTTCATGTTCCTCCTTCTCAATTGTTGTCAGGTTGTGAGTCGAAATTTACTGCAAGGGGGAAGTCGCTCGATTCAACTGCGGCAGCCACCGAAATCAGCGCTGATTTTCGGTCTCGCGCTGGCTCGCCGCACCATCGGCTTTCGACCGGCGCGGATTATACACACCCGGCGATGGTTTGTGCGCGAAAACCGTGGACTTTCCTGTGCCGTTTTGATCGGTAATAATCGGCTTATGCTGCAACTGCCGAAACTTTACGCGATTACTGATTGCCAGATGTCCAACTGCACACACGAAGAGATCGTGCATATGCTGCTTGCCGGAGGCGCACAATTGATTCAGTTGCGCGACAAGGATGCCAGCGCAAGGGAATTGCTGGACGCAGCGCGAAAATGCCTGCCAATTACGCGCGCCGCCAAGGCCAAGCTGATTATCAACGACCGTGTTGACGTCGCCTTGACCGCGGACGCCGATGGCGTGCATTTAGGACAAGATGATTTGGCGGTAGAAGAAGCCCGCGAGATTTTGGGTGAAGAAAAGATCATCGGCGTTTCAACACATTCGCTGGATCAATTTTGCGCCGCGCTGGAAACGTCTGCAAACTACATCGCCGTGGGTCCCATCTTCCCAACCAAAACCAAGGAAAACCCCTCTCCGGTGGTCGGCCTGGAATTTGTGCGCGAAGCCAAAAAGCTTGCGGATCGTCCCCTGGTCGCCATTGGCGGCATCACGGTTGAACGCGCACCGGAAGTGATCGCCGCGGGAGCCGATAGCGTTGCGGTGATTTCAGCGTTGTATCCGTTCGCGGAAATCCAGGACTTTTTCGCCAAGCCGGACATTACTGGCCGCGTTCGCGCGTTTCTCGACGTATTGAGTAAATGAAAACCAAATAAAAGTTATGCGCGCCATTTTGCAGAGAGTCAGCAGAGGAAAAGTTACCATTGAAAATCACATCACCGGCGATATTGGCCCCGGATTGGTCGTGCTGCTCGGCGTCGGAAACAACGATAGCGAAGCTGAAGTTGAGCTTCTGGCAAACAAGATTGCAAATTTGCGAATCTTTACCGATGCCGAAGGCAAGTTCAATTTGTCCGCGCTGGATGTAAAAGCTGAAATGCTGGTCGTGTCTCAGTTCACGCTTTTTGCCGACTGCCGGAAAGGCCGCCGCCCAAGTTTCACCGATGCGGCGCGGCCTGAACTGGCCGTGCCGCTGTACGAAAAGTTTGTTGAACGATTACGAGCGACGGGATTCAAAGTCGAAACCGGTGTTTTTCAGGCTGATATGCTGGTCGAAATTCACAACACAGGCCCGGTAACGATCTGGCTGGATACCGAGGAGCTTTCTCGCGGAAAGTGATGGTCACGCTTCAATCAGTTCGGCAATTGCGGCAATGGTCCGCGCCGTTGCGCCGCGATTCTCTTCGATGGCCTGACGGGCGTTCGCACCAAGCTGCCGGGCGCGATTTTGATCGTTGAGCAGTTCGGCGAAAATTCGGCTCAGTTCTCGAACCTGTTCGTTTGCGGTTGTCTCGCGCAATTGAATCAAAGCTTCCCGCCGCAAAAAATCTTTCGTGATTTCGCGAAAGTTTTGCATAAACGGACCGACGATGATCGGTTTGGCGAATAGCGCCGGTTCCAGGATGTTGTGACCGCCAACCGGAATCAGGCTTCCGCCGACAAACACCAGCGAAGCGAAGCGATAAATCGCAGCCAGTTCGCCAATGGAATCGAGCAGGATGACCTGGGCGTTCCTGGCCGATTCAGTCGCCGCCGACCGGCGCGAAAAGTTCACGCCGGAAACCGCCAGCAACTCCGCCACCGCGCTGAACCGTTCAGGATGGCGCGGTGCAATCAACAGCCGCACGTTTCTGCACACATCGGATTTTCGCAATTGCCCAAACGCGTCCAGCAATCTCCGCTCTTCATCATCACTGGTGCTGCCCGCGGCAATCAGCGGTGAATTGGCCAGCGCAAAAATCGCGTCCAATTGCAGAGCCGTTTCCGCAAGCTTTGGCGATTCGCCGCCGCCAATGTCGTACTTCAGATTTCCGCTGACACTGACTCTTTCGGCTGGCGCGCCGAGCTTCATTGCGCGTTCAGCGTCAATCTGGCTCTGCATCAAAAAGCGCGTCACCAATGCGTAAAGCCTGCGAACAAAGAAGCCGAATTTTTGGGAACGGGGAAAAGAGCGGTCGGAAATTCGTCCATTGACGACCACTGTGGGAATTCGGCGCGCGCGACATTCATCCAGAAAGTTCAGCCAGAGTTCCGATTCCATCAGGATCACGATTTGCGGCTGAATCGCGTCGAGCGCGCGGCGCACCGTGAATTTCCAATCGAAGGGGAAATAGCAGACGCCATCTGCTTCCGAAAGACGTTCCTTCGCGACGGCCTGTCCGGTCATCGTTGTCGTTGAAACAATTAACCGATGATTCGGATATCTTTCGCGTAGCGCAGCGATCAAAGGTTTTGCTGCCAGGGTTTCGCCGACTGAAACCGCGTGCAGCCAGATCGCCGGCTTCGAGTCATCCCTGGCCAATTCGGGATTGAACCACAAACGACCGCGAAGATTGCCCAGATATTTGCGATTAAAGATGGCTTGATAAGCGAAATAAGGCAGCAGTGCGAGGAAGGCCAGCGTGTAAAGTAGGCTGTAGAGAAATGGCATGGTAGGTGGCAGGTGACAGGTTGTAGGTGACAGCTTCGTTCTGGCGACAACCTGTCACCTATAACCTACAACCCATCTATTTCGCGCGTTCCATATAGCGGCCTTCGTTGGTGTCCACGCGAATTCTGTCCCCTTCTTTGATAAACGCGGGAACTTGAATGGTGATACCGGTATCAAGCTTCGCTGGTTTGCCAACGTTGCTGACAGTCGCGCCTTTGACTTCCGGTTCGGTTTCAACCACCGTCAGTTCAACAACCGAAGGAATATCAATGCCAATGGGCGAACCTTCATAAAACTGTACGTTGATCACCGTTTCCGGCAGCAGATAGCCGGCCATCTCGCCCAGATCATCGGCGCGCAGTTCGATCTGTTCGTAGCTTTCGGTGTTCATAAAATAGTAGGTCGTGCCGTCGTTATAGAGGTAAGTCATCTCATGATCGTCAAGCACCACCCGTTCGACGTCTTCGTTCGAGCGGAAACGATGCTCGGTCGTGGAGCCTGTCTTCAGATTGCGCATCTTGCTTTGCACCATCGCGCGCAGGTTGCCTGGCGTATGATGATGAAACTCGACAATTCTGTGCAGCACACCATTGTGCAGAATGACCATGCCTTTACGAATTTGCGTTGCTGGAATACCCATTGGAATCTCTCCTTACATCCGATAGTTAAAAATAGAACTGGTTTTGAAAAGGCGAAAGGATAGCCAACCTGGGTGCGGACGGTCAAGGAATGCTCGGAGCGTGTTCTAACGAAAAACTTCGGCGGCAGGTATTGACCGTCTCAGACTTGTGAGGCTAGTATTCCGTGTGTCGAAGGACTTCTGCAAAGTTAGTAGCGCAGGCAATTCAATTTGTTCCTATTCATTTGATCGGGGGCCGATGCAAATTTCTGCTGGCAGGCACGCTCGCCAACGCGTGAGAAGCCGATGCCGCGGAGCTAAGGTCACCCACCTGTTTTGAACAGGTTCAAATGATGCCTGTGTTACGGCCACGTGGAAGTCCTCGTGCTCTCTCTTCCATTCACCAAGCATTCTTTATGGCATCCGTCAGACCATCACTTCACAAATGCAAGCGGTGCTGCTGACTTAGAAAGGCCTCTTCTCCAGATGTTCAGAGTTTTGTTGACTGGCGACACTATGGCGCGCGCTGGTCGCCGTGTGCTCGAAGAACGCCTGTTCGACCTTCGCGCCCAATGCGAAATTGATTTCGTCGTCTCCAACGTCGAAAACGCCGCCGCTGGATTTTCTATCACTCCTCGAATTGCTGAAGACTTGTTTGCCGCCGGAGTTGACGTTATGACTTCCGGCAACCATATCTACGACAAGAAGGAAATTTTCGATTACATCGAACGTGAACCGCGTTTGCTGCGACCGGCCAACTATGCCCCCGGCGTCCCTGGCAAAGGCCGCTGGGTGGGTAAATGCAAAGGCATTCCGGTCGCCGTGATCAATCTGCAAGGCCGTGCTTTTATGTCGCCCTGCGATGATCCTTTCCGCTGCGCCGACGCGCAATTGGCCGCGCTGGAACCTTCGGTCAAAATTATCCTGGTGGATATGCACGCCGAAACGACGGCGGAAAAAATGGCCATGGGGCGTTATCTGGATGGCCGCGTTTCGGCAGTCGTTGGCACCCATACACACGTCCAGACGGCGGATGAACAAGTCCTGCCCGGCGGGACAGGATACATCACCGATTTGGGAATGACAGGTCCGCACGACGGTGTGATCGGAATGCAAACCGGATCCGTGATTGAACGGTTTTTGAAGGGGATTGCGCCGCGATTTGAACCAAGCGAAGGCGACATCAAGCTGAACGGCGTGATTGTTGATCTTGATGAAGAAACCGGGCGGGCGCTGCAGGTCGAACGGGTAAGTTTAAGCCACAAGTGAGTTGATCGAATTTATGGCGGACATCGTAAACGTAGTCATCATCGGCGGCGGCGTGGTCGGTGCGGCCATCGCCGCCGAAATCTCTCGCCACTGCGACGATGTATTCCTGCTCGAAGCGTTGCCGCGACTTGGCCTGGGCACTTCGACGCGCAACAGCGGCGTGATTCACGCCGGGATTTATTACACGCCGGGATCGCTAAAGGCGTTTCACTGCGTCCGCGCCGTGCCAATGCTTTACGAGTTTTGCGAGCGGCATGGAATCCCGCACCAGCGCACCGGCAAGCTGATCGTCGCCGATTCAGAAGAGTACCTCCCGCAGCTTGAAGCCCTGAAACAGCGTGCCGCGCAAAACGGCGTTGAGAATCTGGAAATCGTTGACCGCCGATTCATCCAGCAGATCGAACCCAACATCGTTTCTCCAATTGCGGCTTATTCGCCCAACACCGGCATCGTCGAAGCGGAAGAATTGATCAAGACGCTGGCCCGCATCGCGCAATCGAATGGGGCCCACATTCTAACGAACACGCGCGTTATTGGCGTTGAAGTTGAAAACAATCTGACGATCATCCGCACCGAACGCGAAGAAGTTCAGGCGCGCGTCGTCATCAATGCCGCCGGTTTATTCGCCGACGAAGTCGCGCGGATGTTCGGCTACGACAAACACACAATCTACCCTTGCCGGGGCGAATACGCTGAAGTCGTGCCGAGCCGCAGCCAGATCGTCAAAGGGCTGGTGTACCCGCTCCCGCTGCCTTCTGGCCACGGCCTGGGCGTCCATTTCACCCGAACCACCGGTGGTTCGCTGCTGGTCGGCCCGAACGCGCGGTACCGGCAAAGCAAAGACGATTACGAAAGCGACCGCACCGCGTTGGCAGACTTTTACGAATCCGCGGCGCTGATGTGTCCGAGCCTTCGCCTGGAAGATTTGCGGCTGAGTTACACCGGCCTGCGTCCGCGATTGGTGCCGGAGCACGTGCATTCGTTCGCCGATTGGGTGATCGAACATGATCCGCGCTGGCCGTCAGTCATTCACCTGATCGGCATCGAATCGCCCGGTCTTACTTCCTGCCTTTCCATCGGTCAAAGCGTCGCCGAAATGGTGCGCTCGGTTATGTGACTTCAAGCAATACTTCTCGATGTCAAAAACGATTCTCTACTCGTTAGCCTTCGTCGCACTAGGTCTTATTTCCGGTTCCATTGGCCCGACGTTGCCCGCGCTGGCCGCGCAAACAAACGTCGAACTGAAACAGATCAGCAATTTATTCGTCGCCCGTTCGTTCGGGACGATGCTCGGTTCGTGGATGATCGGGCGGATGTACGACCGCTTCACCGGACACCCGCTGCTGGCCGGATCGCTGCTCGCCTCGGCGCTGGCGATGGCACTGTTTCCGGCATCGAACCTGCTGTGGGTGCTGCTGGCGTTGTCGGCGTTCATTGGGCTGGCTTCGGCTTCGATTAATGTCGGAGGCAACGCGATGATCGTCATGGTGCATGGCGATCGAGTCCGCCCGTTTATGAGCGTCCTCCATTTCGCCTTTGGCCTGGGCGGATTTCTGGCGCCGATGCTGGTCGCACTGTTTGAGCAGCGCTCGGACGGATTGCAGTGGACTTACTGGATGCTGGCGCTGCTGAGCCTGCCGGCAGTGTTGCTGACGATGTTGTCGCGCAGCCCCGCGCGCAGCCTCGCTCATCACGAAGAAAAACCCGCGACGATTCCAACTGCGCTTCTCTCTCTGCTGGTCTTTTATTTCTTTCTTGAAGTCGGCGCCGAAGCCAGCATGATGGGCTGGATGTTCAGTTACGCCGTCAGCCACGGCATCGCGACGAAAACGGCTTATCACATCAATTCCGCTTTTTGGGCCGCGTTTACGTTTGGGCGGTTAGCGACAATCTGGTTGTCCCTTCGTTTCGCCGCGCTCCCGCTGGTGCGGTTTTACATCTGCCTGACCGGAATGTTTGCCGCGGCGCTGCTGATTTTCCCGATTTCCCCGGCGTTGCTATGGACGTGCGCCATCGGCCTGGGCTTGTCGGTTGCGCCGGTCTTTCCCAGCACGTTCGGTTATGCACAAAACCGGCTTCATTTGTCTGGGCGAATCACAGGGCTTTTTCTGGTTGGTTCGTCCGCGGGCGGAATGTTCTGGCCGCGCGTCATCGGCCAGTTCTTCGAATCGCATGGCGCACAGGTGATGGCCTGGGTTGTGCTGTTCAACTTGCTCGGCGCGCTGGCAATTATTTCGCTGATCTCATTGCCTGCTCGCACAAAAGAACTTGCAGTATAGGTGTGCATGCTCGACCAATGGCGAAAAATTCGCTGGAAAGCCGCGTGGATCGGATTGCTGCTGATATTGATGGCACTGGTCATCAATGGCTGGATTGTCCGGTCAGGCGCGGCCAGGACGTTTACCGATCCGGCCAGTTTGCCAGCGAATGATGTCGGTTTGGTATTGGGTACGAGCGCGCGCACTTTCGGTGGATACGCTAACCCGCACTTTCAAGCGCGCATCGCGGCAGCAGCCAGGCTCTATCAAGCAGGCAAGCTCAGGCATCTGCTGCTGAGCGGCGACAATCACGTTCAAGGCTACGACGAACCAAGCGATATGAAAGAAGCGCTCGCCAGGCTGGGCGTCCCCGAAGCGGCAATGACGCTGGATTACGCCGGGTTTCGCACGCTGGATTCGGTGGCGCGGGCAAAGGCGGTCTTTGGACAGACGCGGTTGACCGTCATCACTGACGATTTTCACGTCCACCGTGCGCTGTTTTTGTGCCGGGCTTATGGCATTGACGCCGTGGCGTTCTGTTCGGACAACGTCCCGCTGGAATATTCCGGCAAGACGCGAATACGCGAATGGCTGGCGCGAGTAAAAGCCTGGCTGGACGTTTACATCCTGCGCACTGCGCCGAAGTTTTACGGCCCGCCGGTTGAGATCAAAATTCTCTTGCCCGGCCTGAAAAAATAAAAATGCTTGCCCTAGACGCTTGAGCGAGTAGAATCACGGCTTCGCATTCACTTTCATTTTTATAATCATCCGCTCAAGTCGCCCCAAGGTTCATGGGTTCTCGTTATGGACTATTTGATGCTCAGGACTTTTGATCAGACGGGGTATTACGAAACCCGTTTGATCCTGACGGTCATCAGTCTGGCCATTGCGTTTTATTTCATGTACTACAAACGCGATCGCCGCTTCCTGCTGATTTTTGGCAGCGGCGTTTTGCTTCATACGCTGATGGAAGTCTGGCTGCAATGGCGCGGATTGCACGGGGCGGATCTGCCCATTGCGTTTTTCGGCGCGACGGTGCCAGCAAAACTTGCGCCTCTGGTCAAAGGTTTTTTTGAAGGCGGCGTCGTCAGCTTATTCGCCTTCTGGTTTGCCGATCTGCGTTCGGCGAATGCCCCATGGAAAGAGTGGCTGCCGTTTTGGGCGCTGTGCGTGCTGGTCATTGCGCTGAGCTTTGTTACCGGCGTTGCCGCGCGAGGACATTTTATAACTTCGGCGCGACCAATATTTGATTCCCCTCCGATTTTCGTTACCACCACCATCATTTTCTTCTGTCTGATGATCGCCTGGCGCAAAGACGACATTTCTGCGCTGGCCGGTTTTTTCGCGGGTTTGCTGGTGTTCGCTTTTTTAAACTTCGAGCCGATGCAGGTGATGGGCGTGCGCTATATCGGCATCCCGAACGGCGATCCGTTTGTTGCCGCTCCGTTTTTGCAGCAGATCGTCATTATGTTTTTGTCGCACGTCTTTGAAGCCTCCGGCAGCAAGCTCCATTACTTCATGCTCCCGTTTGCATTCAGCTTGATTGCGTTGCGCGAAAGAGAAGAGCCTGACCGCGAGCGTTTCTCCACACAATACCTGCAGGATGTGACCGGGCGAGGCTGGCGCAAAAAATCGAAGCCTTTCAGTCAGTGACCGCAGGCAACAGAGGTTTGGCAAACCTCACGGCAATTTCGGAGCGAAAGATGCAGTACGCGAGCGTAAGCGAGCACCCTGCATCGGTTAATTGCCGCTCGCTTACGCTCGCGTACCGCATCTTGCCAAATATATGCACAAACATCCACTGGCGCGGCTCGACCGCGACGAAAAGCTGAGGCAAAGGCTGTTGCCTTTTTGCCGCCTCAAGCCGGGTGAAATCTGGCGCGATCTGCAAAGCGGTCATGGCGTCGGCTGCCTGGACGCAACTTCGCGCGAGGATGTTTTGAGGCTTTGCGAAACACGTCAGGCTGTGCTGGCGATTCACGATCTGCCGTATAACTTTATCGCCTTTGAGCAGAGGCAGGTTGACGAGTTCATCGGCTGGTGTAAAAAAGTCGTCTTGAACACCGAAGCTGTTCTCGCTGGCGACAGCAATCTGTATTTGTGGATTGGCGCCGATCAGCGAGCCGGTTTCGCGCCGCTGCCGGAGTTGATGTTGATGATGCGCGAAACCGATTTTCGTTCGCGCAGTTTCATCACGCTGCGCAATCAGCGCGGCTACGGCACGCAGAAAAACTGGATGAGCGTGCGCCAGGAACTGCTTTATTACACGAAAGGCAAACCAAAGTTCTCGCCGCAGTACACGGAAATTCCGAAAGCGGTGCGCGGTTATTACAAGGAAGTTGGCGGTGAGTTGACCGAAAATTCCGAGCGCGGCCGCGCTGGCACGCTCCGTGCTGGGAATGTCTGGATTGATGTGCAACAGGTCTTTTACCGTATGGAAGAGAACGTCAACGGTTGTTACGCGCAAAAGCCGTTGAAGGCAATCCAACGAATTATCGAAGCCAGTTCGTCGCCGGGAGATGCAGTGCTGGATTTCTTCTCGCATTCGGGAACGACCCTGCTGGCGGCGGAAATGACTGGACGCGCTTGTCTGACGACGGACATTGATCCGATCTTTTGCGAAATCACGATCCGGCGGCTGGAGCAGTTTCGCCGGACAGGCCGCACGGGATGGCAAAACAGCAATCCGTTCGTCCGCGAACTGGGGCAGTGGGAGACAACCGATGGCGACTGAAGAGATCAAAGTAGAGCGAAAACCAACGGTAACGGATAAGTTCTGGAAACTGATCGCGCTGGGAAGTCTGGCTGTCACGATTGCCGTCGTGATCATCGCCTTGATGCTTTACACGCGAAAAGGTCTCGGCGATGTATTCTGGCCGGAAGAGAAGATCGTCAGCACAGCCAGAAGCACGCTGCTGCGGGTTGAGCGCTCCAATCACCTGGTCACGACCCGCGCATACGTGCAGGCCGTTATCCGCCAGCGTAATGAGCAATGGTATGGCAACGCCGAAGTCATCCGCATTGTCCCGGCCACCATCAGTTACGCAGTCAACTTGAACGAAATTGACAGTGGCAGGCTGGAATTCGACGACCAGAAGCGTGTCCTCCGCGTGCCGCTGCCGGATGTCAAAATCCTTTCCATTGATCCCGATCTGGCCAAAGCCGAAATCATCCGAAACCTGGATTTTCTGCGAACCGAATCACTGACCGGAAATCAGCTTGAAGAAACCACCGAAAAAATGATTCGCCCGGAAATCGAAAAGCTCGGCCTGTCACCGGAAATTTTGAAAACCGCCAAAGATCAAGCAATCGCCTCTGTCCGGCAGTTGCTGGAAACCGCGCTTGGCTCCGTTGGCCAGCCAGTTGCCATTCAGCCCTACTTCAAAAGCGATGGCGCGCAGTAAACCGAAGTTTATGGCAAGTGTTTGAGAAAACACGAGATAAACTGTTTGAAAATAATTTGAGAACGATTTGAAGCCTGCCTGAAGACTCCTTCTGGTTTTCCAGCCTATTTTCCCTCCCGCAAATGAAGAAGCGTCCTTGTCAAATGTGACCTGGCCGTCTCTTTGAACCCGCAAATCAATAAGATTAGGCAGATGAGAAGGAGAAAAAAATGAAGACTCAAGGCAAATGGAACGTTGTCATCAGATTGTTCGCGCTGACTTTGACGCTGATGCTTTCGCTCGCCGCCGTTTCGGTCGCCCATGATCGTATTGGCGACAAGACTCCGGAACCGGCTAAAACCGCCGATGCAGGGAATCAGGTCGAGTTGAAGTGCAGCGTCAGCGGCAATGACATCAAGTTGGTGACAATGACCAATCACACGGATCGGGTGATCGCGAAAGGAACGGCAATCAACTTTGCCCCGAACACAGGAATTGAGACCACCCAAAGGCTCCGCAAAAACCTGAAGCCAGGGAAAACAACCATCGTCCATCTCGGCAAATTCGTCGGCAATTCCTGTCGCTGCCGGCTGATTCAATAAGCATCAATACTCAATTGATTTTTGAAACTCTCCGCGCCGCAAGCGTGTGATTTGCGGCGCGGCCATTTGGAGAAGGAGAAAAAATGTCCACCGCAGCAACCGCAATTACCATCAACGAAGCAAAAGCAGAGAAATTTGCCGAGCAAATGCTTGGCATCATCAATCACGCCGCGCTGGCTTTAATGACCAGCATCGGCCATCGCACAGGGCTGTTCGATGCGATGTCCAAGCTGCCGGCTTCGACCAGCGCAGGGATTGCCGAAGCCGCCAAATTGAATGAACGCTATGTGCGCGAATGGCTCGGCGCAATGACCACCGGGCGGATCGTGGAATACGACGAAAAAACAGCGACGTACTGGCTGCCCGCCGAACATGCGGCATTTCTGACTCGCGCGGCTTCGCCAAACAATCTTGCTGTCACAACGCAATTCATTCCGGTGTTGGCTGGGGTCGAGGACCGGATTATCGAATCTTTCCGCAATGGTGGCGGCGTGCCCTATTCGGCCTACCCGCGCTTTCACGAAGTCATGGCCGAAGAAAGCGGACAGACCGTTGTAGCCGGCTTGTTTGATCACATTCTGCCGCTTGCGCCCGGCTTGACTGAAAAGCTGCGCGGCGGAATCGAAGTGCTCGATGTCGGCTGCGGACGCGGACGCGCGTTGATTCAGATGGCCGCCAAATTCCCCAACAGCAGTTTCACCGGTTACGACTTTTCAGAAGAAACTGTTGGAGCAGCCAACAGGGAAGCGGCTGAAAGGGGATTGAACAATGTCAGCTTTGAAGTGAAAGATGTCGCCACCATCAATGGCCATTTGCGCTTCGATCTGATCACCGCATTCGACGCCATTCACGATCAGGCGCAACCAGCGCGGGTGCTCGCGGCCATTGCCGGAGCGCTTGAAAACGACGGCTTGTTTCTGATGCAGGACATTGCCGGCTCCAGTCACGTCCACAAAAATCTGGAGCATCCGCTGGGACCGCTGACATACACGATCTCCTGCCTGCACTGCATGACGGTTTCGCTGGCGCAAGGCGGCGCGGGTTTGGGCGCGGCCTGGGGCGAAGAGAAAGCGTTGCAGATGCTTTCCGAAGCCGGGTTCGCCAACGTCGTGGTGAAGCGGCTGCCGCACGACATCATGAACAACTATTACCTGGGCCGATTGCGTTGATCAACGGCTTTTCGTTCGGGGCCGGTGACGGCCCCGAACAATTCAAAAGGAGGCAAAAATGATTCGTAAACGGCTTTCCATCCTCTTCATTTCATCCCTGGCACTGAGCGCGACTCTCGCTGTTGGCAGTTCCGGCGCAAAGCCGGTCGTCAAATCCATAGAGCTTCCCAACAAACTGAGGCTTTCTTATGCCGAGCAGGGAAGCGCGTCCGGCGTTCCGGTCATATTCCTGCACGGATATACCGATTCGTGGCGCTCGTTTGAACTCGTGCTGCCGCACCTTCCCCAATCAATTCACGCCTTCGCTTTGTCGCAGCGCGGGCACGGCGATTCGGCTCGCCCGGCGGAGAATTATCGCCCGCAGGATTTTTCAGCGGACGTCGCTGCTTTCATGGATACGCTGAAGCTGAAACGCGCCATCATCGTCGGGCATTCGATGGGCAGTTACGTGGCACAGAAATTTGCGATGGACCATCCCGACCGCACGATTGCGTTGGTACTGATCGGCTCGTTCACCACTGTACAGGGCAATGCACAAGTCAAAGAGTTGTGGGATTCGGTGACCTCCAAGCTTGCTGATCCGATTGATGCAGGCTTCGTGCGTGACTTTCAGCGAAGCACCTTGAATAAACCCGTGCCGCGGGAATTTCTCGACGCTGTCGTGCAGGAAAGTCTGAAGGCGCCGGCGCGTGTCTGGCAAGCCGCGCTCAAAGGCTTGATGGAATCCGACATTTCCGGCGAACTCGGCAAAATCAAAGCCCCGACACTTATCCTCTGGGGAGATCAGGATTCTTTCTTCCTGCGGCATGAGCAAGATGCTCTGGCCAAAGGAATTCATGGTTCGCAACTCGTGGTCTATCCCGGTCTTGGCCACAGCCCGAATTGGGAAGACCCCAAGCGCGTTGCCAGTGATTTGACAGCCTTTATTGACAAGGCCACGAACGCCAAATCCGCCCGCAGGTAAGCACTTCGGTCAGGCCACCACTCAATTTACTGAAACGGTGGCCTGACTGCTGTTCGGGATTTCATACAAAACATTTGAATACAACGCGGCGTAATGATTCACCGTCTGTAGGTGCGCGACGGTCACGAAACGCCGTCCCACAAACGAGCAAAGCACTCGAAAACAAAAATAAAAGGATGAAGCGACCTTCACGGCGTCATCCTTTTTGGAGAAGGAGTCTTATGAAACGATCTGCTCTCTGCGTCAGAACCCTCGCGGTTCTGGCGATAGCGGCATTTATGCTCTCGAAAAAACTCGCGGTTTTGGCGCTGGCTTTGAGCCAGGCCGCAGCCGCATCATCCAATCAGCAATTCCCAAATTCATCATCATTCAAGGCAGCGGAAGAAGCGTACTTCGTCATGGAAGTCCCGCCTCGTAAAGATAATTTCGTCGTCAAACTGACTGATCCGGCCAAGATTCAGAAAGCGCGCGATCTGGTCAGCGGCAGGGATCAATCCGCGACCCAGGTCACCGGCATCATCGTCAAACAGCCGGCTTGTTATAACCCGCCCTGGAGCTTTCACTACGATCCGGAATCCATCAGTTTTTTCGACTCAGCAATCGAGGTCTGTGACGCCAGCATCGCGTATACGGAAAGTTTTTTGAGCGATGCTGGAGGCGCGTTTTTGCCCGACAATCGCTGGTGTCCGTGGGGATCCCGCTTGCTGAGAGAAATTCCGCCGCCCACTTGCGACAATGGCGCAACCAGCGTTTCGGCGGCCAGTTATAAACGGGTCGGCGTGGCCGGCGAATCCCTCATCACGGCATTTGGCAATGGCCTGGCGACAGCAACGGAAAGCGCAACGACCCTGCCATTACCAACCTCGCTGGCCGGAACCACCGTCAAAATCAAAGATGGAGCAGGGAAGGAAATACTCGCACCACTCTTTTTCGTTTCGCCGACGCAGGTCAATTACCAGATGCCCGCTGGCTTGGAGCCGGGATTATCCACCGTGACAATCACCAACTCTCAGGGGCAAATCGCCAAGGAATCCACGCAGGTGTTGACCATCGCGCCGGGCTTGTTCACGGCTAATGCCACGGGGCAGGGAGTTGTTGCGGCAGTCGCCTTGCGAATCAAAGCCGACGGCTCGCAACACTTCGAACCGGTCGCCCGGTTTGATCAAACGCTGAACCGATTCGTTCCCGCGCCCATTGATCTGGGCGCGGCGACCGATCAAGTATTTCTGGTGATTTTTGGAACCGGCTTGCGAGGAGCCAACCTGGAAGATGTGGATGGGAGGATTGGTGAGTTTATTGCTGAAGCTTTGTTCATCGGGCCGCAACCTGATTTCACCGGCCTGGATCAAATCAACCTGCGCTTGCCTCGCCGTTTGGCCGGAAAAGGCGAGGTTGCAGTTGATTTGCTGATTGACGATCAAAAAGCCAATCCGGTCGTTATTGCCTTCAAGTAAGAACCTGTTTCACTGACGATCCGGTTGAGCCAGATTTTCAATTGGCACTGGCTCAACCGGATCAGCCAATTCAAAGCCAAAGATGCATGAGTAAAAATACAACTCTCCATCAAGCGCGCGTTTGATATTCGCTGCCTGACGAAAGCCATGCTGTTCGCCTTCAAACGCCACATAAGCCACAGGCAGTTTCTTCTTGCGCAAAGCCTCGACCATCATTTCGGCCTGATTCGGCGGCACGATCTTGTCTTCCAATCCCTGAAAGAAAATCACCGGTGCAGAGAGTTTGTCCGTGTGATAAATCGGCGAACGTTCACGGTATAGATCGGCGCGTTCGGGGTAGGGAGCAACCAAACCGTGCGTATAACGAGACTCAAACTTGTGCGTGTCAAATTCCAGCGCTTCCAGATCCGTCACGCCGTAATGACTCGCTCCGGCTTTGAAAACATCGCGGAAGGCGAGCGCGCAAAGAACTGTATAGCCGCCCGCGCTGCCACCGGTGATCGCCAGACGATTGCCATCAACCAAACCTTGCTTGGCAAGATAGCTTGCGCCGTTCACGCAATCATCCACATCCACAATTCCCCAGTTGCCGTTCAGTCGTTCGCGATATGCCCGCCCATAGCCCGTACTGCCGCCGTAATTCACGTCCAGCACCGCAATGCCTTTGCTGGTCCAATATTGAATGCCAAGCCGTAAAGTTAGGGAAGTCGCCGCCGTCGGCCCTCCGTGAATCATCACCAGCAGCGGCGGCTTTTCACCTTCCGGCGCGGTGAAATCCCGATTCCGCGGCGGGTAGAAAAAACCATGCGCGGTCAGATTATTGGCGGTAGGGAATTCGACGGCCTGCGGAATAGAGATGTAACCCGGATCAATCGTCAAGTCGCTGGAACTGCATAGCTTTTCAACGTGCCGTGTTTCCGGATTGAAGCTGACAATGCAGGTCGGTTCCGTAGGCGAACCAGCGATGAAAACGACCTTTCCCGCAGCCGCGCGGATGCCCTCAATCAGCGTAAATGGCGTTTCAATGGCTTCAAGACGCTTCGTTTCCGTATCCAGCAGCGCCAACCGAGAAAAGCCATTCTCAATGTAGGCACAAGCAATCTGCTTGGCCGAAACAAAGCCGTAGGTTGACATGCCGAAAACCCATTGCGGCAAGCCAAACTCTGCTTCCTTTTCGCACAAGGGTTCAATTTCGCCTTCGCGCCAGCGATAAAGGTTCCACCAGCCCGAACGATCCGAGACGAAATGCAATTCGCCGTCCGGCGACCATTCCGGCTGAAAGATGGATTCCCTGAGGCCACCTGCAACCAGCGTTTTATTCACCAGCAAACCGTCGGCTTGAATGTCGGCCACCCAAAGCTCCGAACCATCCCAAGGCATATTCGGATGATCCCACTGAAGCCAGGCCAACTGCGAACCGTCCGGACTCAAGCGCGGCGATGAATAGAAATCACTGCCGCTGACAAGAATCGTTTGCTCTCCGCCATTAAGATCAATCAAGACCAGCGTGTTGGTTGGCTCGCGCTCGGCCACCGTGTGATCTTCCCGAATGCAAATGATGCGATTGCGAAGCCGGTCCGCGATGCCGTCGGCATAACGTAATTCAGCTTCCGGCGTGATCGAAATGGGCTCGGCATTCGCGGGAAACTGGTACAAGCGTTGATCCGCGAAGCTGGAAAAGAAGACTCTTCCATCGCTGACAACGTAACTCCCGCCGCCATATTCGTGGACTCTTGTGCGTGCATTGAACGGCGCCGGCGTCAGATCAAACTTACTGCCGTCAGCAGCGCGCTTGACGATAACATTGCGCCCCTTTTCAGATGCGCGGCCTTCAAGCCAGTAGATGTCCTCGCCGTCCAGTTCCACCTGGCCCAGCCTGACCGTGCCCTCGACGATCAAATCTGAAGTGATTGGCGATTTCCAGGATCCGTAAGAGGCGAATTTCTTTTCATTCATTTCGATTTCCTTTAAACAGAAACTGACGGGCGACGATTGGCCCACGGACGCGCGGCTTCAAGCTGCGAAGCCAACCTGAACAACGTGGCTTCGTCGCCGAATCGCCCGATGAAATGAGCGCCAATCGGCAACCCATCGGCGTTCCAGTAAAGCGGGACGGACATCGCTGGTTGACCTGTCGCGTTACAAATTGGCGTGAACGGCGCAAACAAACCGGCGCGTCGCATTCCAGCCATCGGATCTTCCGGCGACGAATCAAATGATCCTAACGGCAGCGGCGGTTCAGCGAGCGTCGGCGTCAGCAGCACGTCGTAAGTTTCCATAAACTGTGCCACACGGCGAGAGAAGATTTGCAGCATTTGCACCGCCAGCAAATATTCAGCCGCGCTGCGTCGGCGTCCCATCTCCATCAATGCCCAGGTGCCTGGCTCAACGTCTTCCTGCGTTGGCTTTCTGCCCACTGCAAAAGAAAGGCTTTCCGCCATCCAGGCATTGCCCGCCGACCAGATGGTCATAAATGCGTTGAGAATCATTTCCCCATTGAGTTGCGGGGCGGCTTCCGTGACTTCGTGGCCAAGTTGTACACAAAGTTTGGCCGCGTCGTGAACCGCAGCCACGCAATCAGGATGAACCGGCACACCCGTAATCGCAGCCGTTGTGAAAGCGATTCGAAGTTTGCCAGGATCGGCGCCGACCTCCTGCGCGAATGGCCTGGCCGGAAGTGGCGCGATATAAGGGTCGCCGAGATCATAACCCGCTGTCGCATCAAGCAATGTCGCACTATCAATGACCGAACGCGTGACCGCATGTTCGCAGATCAATCCACTGAAAAGATCACCGAAATGCGGTCCAAGCGGATTTCTCGCGCGTGTTGGTTTCAGCCCGAAAATCCCGCAACACGACGCCGGAATCCGAATGGAACCGCCACCATCGTTGGCGTGCGCCATCGGCACAATTCCCGCAGCAACCGCCGCAGCCGAGCCTCCGCTTGATCCGCCGGTCGCCCGCGTCGTATCCCAGGGATTTCGAGTCGCACCGAACAGCTTTGGTTCGGTTGTCGGCAGAATTCCAAATTCGGGAGTATTGGTTTTGCCGATCACGATCAAACCAGCAAGTTTGTGACGTTTGACCAGTTCGCTGTCTCCATTGGGAGCAAAATCCCGCAAAAAATTCGATCCTGATGTCATTGGCACGCCTTGATAAGCGGCTTGAAGGTCCTTAAGCAAAAAGGGCACGCCAGCAAATGGACCCGGCGGAATTTCCGCGTTGGCGGCGTTCAACGCCTGATCAAACATCTTCGTTACAATGGCATTGATTTGCGGATTCACACGCTCAATATGATCAATCACAGCCTCAACCAATTCCCGTGGACTGACCTGCTTTTCGCGAACCAGTTTGGCTTGCGCAATCGCGCTCAGACCGCTCAGCTCTTCAGCTAAAGACATACCTTCTTACCTCATGGAGATGGAATGGAATTACCCGGCAATTATGAACTTTGATTGTCATTTAGTGAACAGCTTGGGCGCTGATTCTTGATTCGTGCGAAAACCAGTAACCTTGCAATCAAAATATCCTTGTGCTAGCCTTCGGCCACCTTGTGACAGTAGACTCAGTGCAGTTAAACCGCTGAAAAATAAACCATTTAGCTACTGCCATCTGTGTGCTTGCAGAATTTTCCACAAAGACATCGAGATCGGCTTATGAGCATGACGAACATCTGGGAATCTGTGCTTTCAGCGGTTGAAAAGCGCGTTAATCATGAAAGTTTTACCACTTGGTTCAAGCCCATCACTTTTGTCGAAATGGATGGTGCGGCACTCCGGCTAAAGGTGCCCGATCAAGTTTTTGAAGACTGGATTCTGAACAATTATCAAGACATCCTGGATGAGTCACTGGATGACGCTGGCATCTCAGGTTGTTCCGTCACCTTTGAGGTTGGGTCAAATCCGGGAACTCGTGCTGATTCTGCCAAGCCAACCAGTAGTTTTGACGACTTAAACATTAAAACAAAGGTGTCACCAGCACTCTCAACTCCGCCATTAAGACACGTTTTCACGACCACATCATTTTCAGCGCCACAATTCGCGGATTTGGAATTGACTGAAACTCCGCTCAATCAGAAATACACCTTCGAGACCTTCGTGGTTGGTTCTTCCAATCAGTTTGCGCATGCCGCGGCGCTTGCGGTCGCTGATTCACCGTCGAAAACATATAATCCTTTGTACATTTACGGTGGGGTGGGCCTTGGCAAAACGCACCTGATGTGTGCCATCGGACATCGCTTCAAGGAACAATACCGGCATCTTCGCCTCTGTTACATCTCGGCAGAGCGGTTTATGAACGAATTGATCAATGCCATCCGGTATGATCAAACAATGTCTTTTCGGGAAAGATACCGCTCAATTGACATCCTGCTGATTGACGACATTCAGTTCATCGCCGGCAAAGAAAGAACCCAGGAAGAGTTTTTTCATACTTTTAACGCACTTTACGATGGGCAAAAACAGATCGTTATTTCGTCTGACTGCGCGCCGAAAGACATTCCAACACTAGAAGAGCGTTTGCATTCCAGATTTGAATGGGGACTGATCGCCGATATCCAACCACCTGATTTGGAAACCAAGGTAGCGATTATTCGCAAAAAAGCGGAGACTGAGAAACTGATCCTGCCGGACAACGTTGCGCTTTTCATCGCCAGCAAAATCAAATCCAACATTCGTGAATTGGAAGGCTCTCTTATCCGGTTAACGGCACTGTCGTCATTAAAGGGCGTGCCAATCAGTATGGCCCTGGCGCAGGAAGCAATTAAAAATATCAGTGAAGAAGAAGAACGTTCTGTCACTATCGAAGGAATTCAAAAAGTCGTCGCCGATTATTACAACCTTCGTGTGTCTGACTTAAAGTCAAAATCCAATTCGAGAAATATTGCAGTTCCGCGACAAGTGGCCATGTATCTTTGCAAAACGCTAACAAGATGCAGCCTTCCAGAAATTGGACGTGAATTTGGCGGCAAACATCACACAACGGTCATTCACAGCGTCAATAAGATTAATGCATTATACGAACAAAAAGGTAATTTCCACAGTATTATTAACAACCTAATTACTAGCTGTAAATAGACTTACTGCCTTTTTTCACAGGCTGCGTGAAATCGCTTATGAATTTTAGAGGAAAACGATCAATATTATGGCCCTGAGTGAATATTATCCACACTCAATGCTTTCCTCTAGGCAGTTTCTCACAGTTAGCTTTTCTTCAAACTATTGATATATAAAGATTTAACTTGTTTTCCACATTTTAACAGGCACTATTACTACTACTAGTATTTTTTTAGATTTAAGTAAGAACATAGTAGTAGAAAGCAAATTATTGAAACACAGCAGGGGGGTCATACATGCATTTCACTGTAAACAAAAGCTCAATACTGAAAGAGCTAAATCTGATTCAGGGTGTGGTTGAAAAAAAGAGCACGATTCCGATTTTATCGAATCTGCTACTTGAAGCGAAGGGAAATGACCTTTGGATTAAAGGAACGGACCTTGATGTTTCCATTTCGACTCGTTGCGATATAGAGGCAAAATCTGAAGGGGCGATTTGTCTTCAAGCTAAGAAGCTTTTTGAAATTGTTCGGATGTTGCCGGAAGCCGAGATTGAGATTAAAACCAATGATAATGATCAGGTTTCTTTGGTGTGTGAGCGGTCGCGGTTCAAGATGGCGGGGTTGGGAAAAGAAAATTTTCCAGAGATTCAGGAGTTTGGCGGTGAATTTATTTCAATTCCTGCCGAAACCGTCAGAACATTTATTAACAGAACTTCTTTCGCGATTACCAATGAGGAATCTCGTTATACGCTTAACGGAGCAAAGTTTGAACTTTGGCCCGATAAAGCCCGCATGGTTGCGACCGATGGCCATCGGCTCTCTTTTATTGAGAAGTCCGTCAGTTTGGGTGACGCGAAACTTGATGTTCTAATTCCGCGAAAAACTCTGGCCGAACTTGGAAGGCTGAGTGCTGAAACCGATGGCAGTGTCGAAGTCGCATTTAACGACAATCACCTGTTTTTCAAATTTGGCAAGCGCTTGTTATCTTCCAGAACTTTGAGTGGTCAGTTTCCAAATTACGAATTAGTATTGCCGAAAGGAAATAACAATCGAATTGCCATTGCGGCATCCCAGCTTGCGAGTGCGATTAAGCGGGTTTCGTTAATGGCTGACGAACGTTCTCGTGCAATTCGGTTCGAAATCAGTCCAGGAAAGTTGAATGTATCCGCGCCTGCTTCTGAAGCCGGAGAAGCAAGTGAGGCATTGCCTGTTGAGTATGAAGGCCCAGATATCGCTGTAGCGTTTAATGCGCAGTATCTGTTGGATTTCTTCGGTGTGATTCAAGAGGGAGACGTTCTTGTTGAATTCAAAGATGGTAATTCGCAAACTCAACTCAAGGCTAAAGATGAGAGCGAGTATGACTTTAGATATATTGTAATGCCAATGAGGCTTTGAGGTCTAAAAAATCTTAACTGTAATTAATGGCTAGGTTTACGGAACCTTTACTGACAGGCTTCGTTAGTAAGGGCACGGGTGAACCTCCTGATAATGGCGGTCACAGTGAGTCTGGGGTGGGTTCTCAACTGTGACCGCCATATTTTTGTCTACCCTTCAATTCTTTTTTTTTCTTCCATAATATTCTTGACTGAATCTCCCGGAGACAGCAGATAGTCATCCAGATTTAAACGCACTGTTCCACCAGCGTCGCTGAAGATATCATCCACGCCCAGTTTACGCCTGCGGTAGCGCTTCCAGTAGAAGAAAGATCCTCCAGTAATAAATCCAATAATGATTGCTCCTGTAATCATTATCCCGATCCAGTAAAATGTCCTGACAATCATGCTTGCTGTTTGCGATGCTTCCTGGATTGCCAACGGATCAGGAGGGCGAAATTGAATTGGAAGGTCAGTGATTTTCTTACCTTCCCAATAAACCTTCGGGCTGTATTTGACTTGGGCAATGATACTTTCCGCAGCTTGTATGTCCTGAACATTGGCTGCCGCAACCACGTAATTGCCAATCCGCTTCAATAGCCAGGAGCTTTTTTCTTGTGTGGTGAGGTTGTTGAAGTAGTTTTGAAATTGAGAATGGCCATCAGAGGCTAATTGCGGTGTATGGTACTCGACGATAATTAGGCCAAGTTTACTGTTGGCATCGCCGTAATTGGCCATTACGGCATGTGTGCCGCCTGAAAAATTGACGACGTTCTTAAGTCCTTCAAATTCTTTCATTTGAGCTAGAGCGAGAGGACCAATCACGTATCGTTCAGTACCAGCGATTTTGCCTTGTTCCGGCAGATTGAACGGAAGCGCAGGTAGTTCCCCTTCCTCGGTAGCTAACACTGTTTTTAGATCTGCGAGAAAAGATTGGTCTATTGTGTCTTCTTCTGACTCTGCGGATACTTGTACCAGCAACGGACCTGCATAAAATGCCAAGTCTTTCCTTCTTTTCGTGCTGCGAGTAAAGGTAAGAAGACCATATGCCTCGGAGGGAAATTGCGTTTGGAACAGTTCGACCGCGACTTTAACTTTCCCGTCGGTGTAAAAGCGTGTCGTCAGATTTTGCAACCCATATTCGGCATAAATTGCGCCATCAGGCAATACCAGGCTTTGATCAGCATTTAGGACGCGAGAATTTCCAATTGCTCGCCAATGTGCGCCAATCTTATCGGGAAGCGTAGCAATCTTGATTGCGGGAGTTTGGGGAGGGCGTTCAGTCTTGATATTTTGGCCGTACGCGCCAATCGTCAACAAAAATAGAATTGAACAAAGAGTGACAAACCTAACGTGGGTTTGATCTGATCTGAGTGGAATGAGAAAACTGAGCTTATGCAATGCAACCCTCCTTATTAACGCTTTAGCCGATGGGTCGCCGCGCAGCTCTGAGCAGTGGAAATTCCGAACGCGGTAGGTTTAATGCTTCGGTCGTGATTGATCCGGGCATTTACATATTCCGGAGATCGCTAATTCCAGTATTGCAACTGATTCAGAATCGTTTCTGCATATTTGCGCGGGTCTTTGATATTAGGCATCAGTATTTTACCTTCAACGGCAGCGCTGTCAATTACGACATCTCCGATGCCAATTAAGCGTTCTCCGAGTGTTTCGCTTACTGTTACATCCTGAATATGGCGAAGCGGAATGTTGCGCGATGTTTTGGAGAATAGACCCGATTTGATCTCAACTTTAACTGTGGTCAGTTTGTAAACCGTATGGTTGTGTTTGATGTGATTGTAGAACGGTCTGATGAAACAAAGGGCGGCAAACGCCAATGCGATCCAAAGTGGCAGACTAAAGTACGCGATTGCCGCTGTCGCTGCGATTGAAAGTAGAATCGCTATGAGATATTGCGACACGACACCATAAAATGCCGGGTAGATAGTAAAAATAATTTCCTCATCCCCTATCTCCAGTTCCGGCTCAGGTTCTTCCACAAAGTTAGTGGACTCTTCGTATTCATCTTCGAAGTAAGGTTCTTCTACATATTCATCTTCGACAACTAATCTACGCCGTGCCGGGCGAACTCTGGGTGGAGGAATGGAAGATGTCCGGCGTGAACGGCTGTCAGATTGCACTCTATTCCCACAACGATTGCAAAATTGGCTTTCGGGAGTGAGATTCTTTCCGCAGCGATTGCAATACATACGTTCTTCTCCGGGACGAAGCTGGTCAATGACTTGCCAGCACTAAAGCTGATTCAAATACTTATTGATTGCCTGATTAAAACTTGCAGGCTGCTCAAGATTGGATAAATGCCCCGCGTCCTTGATCACTTCCAGTCGTGAAGCCCTAATAGATTGAGCCAAAGTTTCCGCTTCCGTCGGCGGCGTCAATTTGTCTTCATCGCCGACGACAATCAATGTCGGGCAGCTAATCTGAGGTAGTAAATTGGTCGAGTTTTCTCGTTGAGCCATTCCGATCAGAGCTTGAGCGATGCCTTCCGGCTGAGCTGCCTCGATCATTGAGCGGATACGGTCGGCTACGGTTGGACGAATTTTCAGGGTCGTTTCGCCAAGCAATTTTGGAATCATCTGCTCGCCGATCGCTGAAGCGCCTTTGGTCCGTGCCAATTCGGCCATCTCGTATCTTCCTCGTTTCGCTTCATCATTGTCTGCCGCCGCGCGCGTATCACATAAAATCAGGGCATTCACTCGTTCGGCATACTCTCGGTAGAAGGCAAATGCCGCGTAACCTCCCATCGAAAGCCCGCAAATCGTCGCTTTCTCAATTTCAAGAAGATTCAACAACTCTGCCAGATCATCCGCAAAGATGGGCATTGATGACTGCGTCGAACTCATTCCGCTTTCGCCAAATCCACGCCAGTCAAATGTAATGACTCGATGGGTCGAAGCAAATTTCGCGACTTGCTCATCCCACATGGTTTGGTTCAAAGGGAATGCGTGTAAGAAAAGTATCGGTTTGCCCGATCCTTCATCACGATAAGCAAGTTCCACATCGTTGACTTTGATCTTCTTCATTGCACAAGTACCTCCGACAGAACTCTACCGCGAGCGGACTTCATCTCCAAGCCCAGCAACCGTGCGATGGTTGGCGCGATGTCAATCAGACGGGCGTATTCGATTCTTTGATTCGCCTTGATTCCCTTTCCGGCGATGATCAATGCGGCGCGCATCTCCGCTCGCGACGGCAAATAGCCGGAAGTTGCACGTTCCTCAGATTTGCCGATGGTCGAACCACTGGCGCGCGACGAAATGGTGAATCGCGGCGCAGCGTCCAGGTAAAGTGCCGGTCGAGGATCAGCTCCCAATCGGATTGCATCGCGACGCACTGTGATTCGCCACAGCGGGTTGTCGGATTCTTTATCAAGCTCGGTGAATAACTTTTCAACTTCACGTGCTGTTGCTTCATCCTGAGAATTTTTGAGGAAGATCGCGGCTGAGCCGCCAAAGCTTTGTGCGACGGCGCGCCACGATTTCACGGTTCCCTGCCCATCAGTTGTCAAAAAACCTTTTTTCGCCAGTAAATAGTTTGGCCTGAACTCCCGTTCGATTTGACTGGCTCCGCAGTCTGAGACAATCAGGAAGGTTGTGTCTTTGGTAAGCTTGGCTTCTTCAATTGCAGCGACGATTTTCTTGATTGAATCATCAATCCCTTCCAAGGCTGCCAGAGCCTCTTTTGAAAGTACGCCGAAACGCCGCTGCGCCGAATCGAGCGTGTTGAAATTGATCAACAAAAGATTTGGATGTTCTCGCCGAATCAGGTCTGCAATGATTTCCGACTCTGCCGGCGTTTCAGGCAGGTTGATGTTCATCATCGCGCCGTTTGTCATTGGATAGCCGATTGCCACCGTGACCAGGCCTTCGCGTTTGGCTGCATCCCAAATGGTTTCGGCTTTGATTTCCTTGACGGATAAATGAGGCGCGGCGGCATGGATGCCTGTTTGTTCGTTAAACGGATAATCGGAGGTGATGCCGTGATCCGCCGGCATCACGCCAGTCGCGATGCTGACGTGCGCCGGTTTGCTTTGTGAAGGATAAACACTTTCAACGCCGACGGCATGTGAGCCTTTGGATCGCAGAGCTTGAATCGTTGGAATTTTCAGCCGGAACGTTTCCGGGTAGTTGGCGTGATCCGCGCGCAATCCGCTGATTGAAATCAGCACGACGTGCGACGTGAGTTTGGCTGGCTTCGGCTTGGATTTGGCCGGAGTGGGGGTTGGCTTTGATTGCTGTACACTTAACGAAGAGGCGTTCAACAAGTTGCCCGCCAGCACGAAGGCGATTACACAAAGAATGAACGGCTGGATGATTTTGAGATGTTTCACTTCCCTTGCGCGCTATCAATGGCTGCAATCATTTCCCGCACCGCGCGATCAAGCCCGACTAATGCCGCCCGGGCGATGATGTTATGTCCGATGTTGAACTCCTCAATCTCGCTGATTCGGGCGATGGCGCTGACGTTGCGGTAGGTTAAACCGTGCCCTGCCGCGATGTGCAAACCTTCCCGCGTCGCTGCCTTGACTGCAGCGCGAATCCGAGTCACTTCATCTTCAATTGTTTTCGTGCGTCGCACCGTTGCGTCGCCGGGCTGTTCGTTCAGATGCGCGTATTGCGCCGTGCAGATTTCGACTTGAAACGCGCCGGCCTTGCCGGATGCCTTGATCTGCTTGATGTCCGGATCAATGAACAGACTGACGAAAATGCCTGCATCATTCAGTTTGGCGATGGCTGATTTGATCGTCTTTTGATGCGCGATGACATCCAGGCCGCCTTCGGTGGTGATCTCTTGAGGAGTTTCGGGAACCAGCGTGACCACGTCCGGTTTGACGCGCAGCGCGATTTCGACCATTTCATCGGTCGCAGCCATTTCCACGTTCAGGTGCGTGATGACGACTTGCTTGAGCGCGATCAGATCGTAGTCCTGAATGTGACGACGGTCGCTTCGCAAGTGGGTTGTGATGCCGTCGGCGCCGGCCAGTTCGCAGATGACCGCCGCCGAAACTGGGTTGGGTTCGTTGGTGCGACGGGCCTGGCGAATGGTTGCGATGTGGTCAATGTTGACGTTGAGTCTGCTCATTATTCAATTTCAGATTTCAGATTTGAGGGTTTTGATTTGAGATTGTATTTGCCCGTTAGATCGTTCCAGCGAATCGTTGAAACTTCCAGCAGCACTTTGATTGGCGACGCAATCGGATTGACCTTTGACCCGTCCACGTGATTCCAGCGCACAGGTGTTTCCAACAAACGCCAGCCTTGTTTTTTGGCGATAAAGAGAATTTCCGGATCGAAGCCGAAGCCGTCAATTTGTTGTAAAGGAAAAATGCTCCGCGCCGCTTCGCGGCGAAAAGCTTTGAAGCCGCACTGCGTGTCTTTGAAATTCAAGCCGGTCAACAAATATTGAATCCAGTTGCCACCGCGTCCAATCGCTTCGCGAATCACTGATTGATGCGTGCCGATCAAACTGCGGTCAAGCGCACGCGAGCCGAAGACGACATCGTAACGGTTTTCGGCAATGGGGGTGATCACTTTGACGATCTCGCTGGTCGGCGTCGCCAGGTCAGCATCGTAAAAAAGAATGGTTTCGCCGCCCGCTTGCAGCATCCCATTTCTGATTGCATGGCCTTTGCCGCGATTACCGGGGTTTTCAATCAATCTCAGTCGCCCCGTAGTTTGCGTTGCAAACTCGACGACCTTTTCTACGGTGCGGTCGCTGGAACCGTCGTTTACAACAAGAACTTCACTGTCATAGTTCTGTGCATTCAGAAAATCGAAAGTTCCCTGAAGTGTTTTGACGATCCGGTTCTCTTCGTTGTACGCCGGTATGACGATGGATAAATGCGGCATGCTGCAAGTCCTTTTTTCGATGAAGCCGCAATATAGCATGGCCAACTTGACGTTGAAAAAGCCTTGCTTGAACGCGCTTGTCTCGCAATGCTAAGATGCGCGCCTTCACCCGGACAGCCGCTCAAATCAAGCAATTATGAACGATCCCGTTTCCAAATCGCCCGCCTCCAAACTGATTGCCTCGCTCTTTGCCGAGCAGCGCGTCTTTACAGTCAGCGAACTGACCGGACAGATTAAAGACACCTTGGAGAGCGAGTTCTTTGCCTTGCAGGTGCAAGGCGAAATCTCCAATTACAAGCGGCATCATTCTGGCCACTGGTATTTCACTTTAAAAGATTCCGACGCACAGCTTCGCGGAGTCTTTTTCAGGCAGTGGAATCGGCTGATGCGCTTCGAGCCGGAGAATGGCTTGGAAGTGCGCGTGCGCGGCCGATTGAGCGTATATGAGCCTCGCGGCGAGTATCAGGTCATTGTTGAAACGATGGAGCCAGTCGGCGTTGGTGCGCTGCAACTCGCCTTTGAGCAGCAGGTCAAAAAACTGGCGGCGGAAGGTTTGTTCGATGAAGCGCGAAAGCGTCCCCTGCCGATGCTTCCCCGCCGAATTGGTATTGTCACTTCGCCTGTCGGAGCTGCGATTCGAGACATGCTGCAAATTCTGGAACGTCGCAATCGTGGAGTTGACATCATCATTACGCCTGTGCGAGTTCAAGGAACAGGCGCGGCTCGCGAAATTGCGGATGCCATTCGTCTGCTCAACCAGTACTCCAAAAAATCCGGGGATCAGGTAGATGTGATTATTGTCGGGCGTGGCGGCGGCTCGATGGAAGGTTTATGGGCTTTCAATGAGGAGCAAGTTGCTCGCGCGATTTACGAATCAGGGATCCCCATCGTTTCTGCTGTCGGTCATGAAACAGACTTCACGATCGCGGATTTTGTTGCCGACTATCGCGCTCCAACGCCGTCCGCTGCCGCCGAAATCGTCACACGCGAAGCCGATGAATTGAACGCCCGCATTGTAGAGCTTTATGTGAGGCTGAGTCGCGAGATGAGATATTACTTGCTGCGACGGCGCTCAGGCTTGCGCGACCTCATTGAAAGCCGCGGCTTTATTCAAACCGCCAATTCAATCTCTTCGCTTGCTGGCAAATGTCGCGATCTGGAAGCAAGGATGGCGAATGCCCTCAAAGAAAACTTGCGAATCAGTCAGTTTCGATTACACGACGCGGAAAATCGGTTGGTTGCCATGGATTTTCGTGTGCCGCTGGCTGTCAAAGCAGCGCATCTTGAAAATTTGAAGCAGCAAGCCCGCCGAGCGATGGAAAGAACTTTGGAAAGTCAGCGAACGCGCCTGGCAGTCGCCGCCGGCAAACTCAATGTTTTGTCGCCGCTGTCCGTGCTTGGTCGAGGGTATGCGCTGGCCAAGGACGATTCCGGTCGCCTGGTTTCGCATGCTGCCGGATTGAAATGTGAGCAAAACCTACGCTTGCTCTTCGAAGATGGCGAGGTCGGCTGCCGAGTCACTAAGGAAAAGTATTGACGGTCATTTGAAACATATGGCGAAATCAAAATCACCCGAAAAGAATTTTGAGGCTTCTCTGTCTACACTTGAACGCATCGTTGCGCAGTTGGAGTCGGGCGACCTTCCACTCGAACGCTCGCTGGAGCTTTTTGAGGAAGGTGTCGGCCTGGTTAGGCATTGCCAGTCCCAGCTTCAAGACGCTGAACGTAAAGTCGAGATGCTTCTGCGTGAGCGGGGTGAAATCAAAGTCGTTCCCTTTGAAAATGGACAGGATAGTCAGAGTGAGCTTGATCCATCCGTACACGAATCGGTATTGACCAACAATTCAATTGCGTTGCAAAGCAAAGCTGAAGGGGTAGAAGACGATCTTGATGACACAATTCCATTCTAGACAGGAACAGGCTGTGAACGTCAGCGACTATTTCAAATTGAAAGCTGCGAAAGTTGATGAATGGCTTGGCCGTTTGTTGCCTGCGGAAGACGAAGCGCCGGAAACAATTCATCAGGCCATGCGCTACAGCATTTTTGCTGGTGGAAAGAGACTGCGTCCCATTCTGGCCATCGCCACCGGAGAAGTTTTCGGAGCTGAGGAGCGCGAATTGATGCCTGCGGCCTGCGCACTGGAAATGATTCATACTTACTCGCTCATCCACGACGATCTCCCGGCAATGGATAATGATCAGTGGCGTCGTGGCAGGCCGACTTGTCATGTCAAATTCGGCGAAGCGATTGCGATTCTCGCAGGTGACGCGTTACTGACGCAGGCTTTTCTTACACTTGCTGGTTATGAAACTGCCAATCTGGACAGAAAGATTCGAGTTATTTCGGAAGTTGCGCGCGCTGCTGCCACAACTCGTGCTCTGATTGGCGGCCAGGTTTTGGATATTGAGTCCGAAGGCAAACAAATCACCAGTGAACAGCTTGAAGCGATCCATCGCGCCAAGACAGGTGCATTGATCCGTTGTTCTGTTCAGATCGGTGCAATTCTCGGCAATGCCAATGAATCCCAATTAAATTTACTGACCAAATACGGAGAAAAGGCGGGACTGGCATTTCAAGTTGCAGATGATTTGCTTGACGAAACCGCAACCAGTGAAGAATTGGGAAAAACCGCAGGCAAGGATGCTGCCAGCCAAAAGGCCACATATACCGCCTTTTATGGACTTAATGGCGCAAGAGAAATGGCCGCGCGGCTTTGCCAGGAAGCTATTGATGCAGCCAAGTGCGTTGAGCGCGATGTAAGAATGCTGGAATCAATCGCGAGCTTTATTGTCGAACGCAAGTCGTAACTAATCAGCCTCTGAGCAAAGCATTTGTGGCATTCCTTGACATCCCCAAGAGCGATTGTTAGTCTCCGGGTTTTCAAAATCAACACTTTATCAAGGAGGATAGACTATGAAGCGCACTTTTCAACCCAATAATCGTCGCCGCGCCAAAACGCATGGCTTTCGGGTCAGAATGAGCACTAAAGCAGGTCGTTTGGTTATCAAGCGCCGCCGCGCCAAAGGTCGTGCGAGGCTGACTCCGCATCATTACTAGACTTGGTTTGACTGATTCGGCGAGCAATTTTTTGTAATCACCGCTTTGATGAATGTCGTGAAGAAGCTCCAAACAGTGCGTAACAGCAGGCAATTTCGCCAAGTTTACGAGCGGGGGCAAAAGTTTCATACTTCACTCTTCTCGGTCTTTATCTTAAAAACAGAAGGCAATGAGCAGCGCATAGGCATTACCGTAACCCGGAAAGTCGGTAATGCCGTTGTTCGAAATCGTTGCAAACGCAGGTTACGTGAAGCTCTGAGGAAGCTCTTGGGAGATCCAGTGGCTTTGGCCGGGTTTGATTTGGTCGTCAATGCCAAATCAAATTTGATCGAAGCAGAGTTTGGGAAGATCGTTGAGGGGTTGGCGAAGGTGATCGGGCATTTTCACGAATCCCAACTCAAAGTTGAGAAGCTGTCATGAAGACTGCCGCGCTATTTTTGCTTCGCGCCTATAAATACACGATTTCACCCTTGCTGCCACCGGCTTGCCGCTTTACTCCCACATGCTCCGAATATGCAACAGACGCAATTGCCAGGTATGGTTTTCTAAAAGGTTCGACTCTTGGCTTGAAACGGCTGTTGCGATGTCATCCCTTCAGTGAAGGCGGCTACGATCCGGTGCGCTGACATAAATTCACGCACCGGCGTTTTTGAAAAGCTCGAATCAGTTCCGGTCTCGTTGCTTTTGAGTTTATAGATGGAAAAAAGACTTGTTTTATTCTTGCTTCTTTCGGCCGTAATCTTTTTCGGCTGGTCTTACATTCATACGAAGCTTTATCCGCCGCCAGTGACGGTTTCACAGGAGCAAGCAGCCTCTCCATCAAACTCTCCAGCAGTAAGTTCCACTGTTGCGCCTGTGACTCAGAGCCAGGCTCTGGCTCCGGCTGCAACAGTTCCATCAACTCAGGCCGAAGCGCGTCAGTTCAAGATCAGAACGGAACATTGGGTTGCCACGCTGTCAAACCAAGGCGGAGTTCTGACGGAATGGACGATGACGAACTTCCCGGATGGTAAACCGATTGATTCGCCAACTGGGGTTACGCTGGTTTCGCCACAACTAAGCCAGCAGATTGGTGCGCCGTTCCGATTCTATATTCCTTCCGACAATGCGCTTGAAAAGATATTGAACTCGGCGGTATTTGAGATCAAAGATGCTCCTGATCAGGAGTTTTTTCTAAATAAAGGCCAGAAGAAAGAAGTGGCTTTCTTCTACGCCAGTGATGGGGTCGAAGCGAGCAAAACCCTGGTCTTCAAAGGTCTGGTACAGGGCAGTACTACGGGTTTCGATTTCGATTTTCAGGCAAGCGTCAAACGTAATGGGACTCCGGTTGAGACGTATGTTGTCATTGGCCCGAATTTTGGGGACCATAATGTCAAAGAAGTGAGCGTTTACAAGCACGCGCCACAATTGACCTATGCAGTGGGCAGTGACGTCGAAAGAGCGACCGCGGATGATCTTAAGCAATACGCGACTCCGACTTCATCATCGGTGAATTGGGCGGCTGTTGATGACAACTACTTTGCTTTGGCCATTGCGCCACCGAAGGCGGTTCCAGCAGTTCAGATCGTTAACGACAAAAAAGTTTCCATTGCAGTTTTGCTTGCTCAGGGCGAAACAAACCGCATTTACGCCGGGCCGAAAGACCTGAAGTTATTGGGGCAAGTCAGCACGTTATTTGATCTTGAGAAAAGCGGCAGTCAATTGGAGAACATTGTCAGCTATGGCATCCTGGATTACGTTGGTATGCGCAGGATCGTCAAACCAATCGCGCAATTCATGCTGATGGCGCTGCGAGAGATCAACAAATTTACTCACAATTTCGGCTGGTCAATTGTCGTTCTGACGGTTTTGCTGAACATGATCTTCTTTCCGCTGCGTTGGAAAAGTTCGGTAATGATGAAGCGCGCCGCGGCGATGCAGCCGAAGATGAAAGACATTCAGGAGCGGATGAAGAAGCTTGAGAAGAACGATCCAAAAATGCTTGAGCTTCAAAAAGAACAGATTTCGCTGATGAAGGAAGGTAATCCTTTAATGGGCTGTTTGCCCTTGCTGTTGCAAATGCCTTTCTTTATGGCGGTTTTTGCGATTTTGACGGTTTCCATAGAAGTTCGCCATGCGCCTTTCTTTGGCTGGCTGACGGATCTTTCGACAAAAGACCCGCTCCATATTCTGCCGATCGTAATGTGCATCACGATGATTTTGCAGACGGCGCTTACCCCATCAACCGCTGATCCGATGCAGAAGCGAGTACAATATTTGATGCCGCCAATCCTGACTGGCTTTTTCTTTTGGTCGGCGCCGGCAGGGTTGGTGTTGTACTGGATGGTGGGAAATCTGGTTGGTGTGGTGCAGCAGTTTATTATTAATCGCCTGACTCCCTCCAACCCGACGGCAACGACGGACGAATCAACAAAGGGCAAATCAAACCAACAGCCATCAAAGGGAAAAAAAGCCCGGCAAGCGGTGGCAAACTCCTGATACACCCTAGACCATTTGGGAACAAGTTATGACACAAGAAAGTTTTGAAGGACTTCGCGAAAAAGTAGAGCATTTCGTCAAAGAATTAGTGGATAAATCTTCGCTTGATCTACGGGTGCAAGTCGCTGAACCCGAACCGGACAATATCGAGGTCTCGTTTCAAGGATTCGATCTCCCTCTTCTTTTAGGACACAATGCCGAATTGCTGGATGCCCTGCAATACATTGCCCGTCGTGCTTTTGCCGGTGCAGTTGCTTCAGGCATTCAGATTGACTTCGACGCCAATGGCTATCGGAACGCGCGCAAGGAGGAACTGCAATTGATGGCGCAGAAGGCCGCGGAACGTGTAAAGACTTCCAAAGTTCCTTTTGTCTTTGACCCAATGAGCGCACAGGATCGCAGAGCGATCCACACGGCTTTAGTAGATATTGACGGAATCCGAACAGAAAGCGAAGGCGATGGTCAAATGCGCAGGGTGAAGGTTCTGCCAGCATAATTTTCAGCTTCAGACCTTCCTTTCTCTTGCTCTCCTCTCGCCTTGGCCCATTTCAATAATGAGCCTTCCCAACTTCAAAACCATCGCTGCGATAGCTACTCCTCCAGGCTATGGTGGAATTGGCATCATCCGGCTGAGCGGCAGCGCATCTCTGGGTTTTGTCGGTAAATTGTTGGGCGACAAGCAAAGAAGCCCACTCATCCCCAACCATTCAACACTTCATCAGATCATCCATCCAGAATCGGGAATTACGATTGACGAAGCAATCATCACCTACTTTAAAGCTCCGCATTCATTCACTGGCGAAGACGTGGTTGAAATTTCATGTCATGGAAGTCCAGTTGTCCTGGCCGATGTGCTGCGGCTGCTGACTTCATTCGGGGCTGAATTGGCGCAACCGGGTGAATTCAGCCTTCGTGCATTTCTCAATCAGAGAATGGACTTGACTCAGGCCGAAGCAATCAAGGACCTGATTCATGCGCAGACTACTTACCAGGCTCGCATTGCCGCACGTCAGCTTCGTGGGGAACTTTCGCGGCAATTAAGGCCAGTCAAAGACGGATTGATTGAATTGATTGTTTACTTTGAATCATCCGTCGAGTTTGTTGAGGACGATCTTGACCCTCTGAATCTGACTCTCTTCCTGAGTCGAATTGACGATTTTATCGAAAAACTTTCCAAACTGGCCACGAGTTACCGTGTGGGAAGACTGATCCGGTCAGGGATCAAGCTTGCGCTGATTGGGCGTCCAAATGTAGGCAAATCTTCTCTTTTCAATGCTTTGCTTGGTAAAGAGCGCGCAATTGTGACACCTCTGCCTGGTACTACGCGAGACACCCTGAACGACTCTTTCTCCATCAATGGAATTCCAGTTGAACTGATTGACACTGCTGGTATTCGTGAGACGGAAGATTTGATCGAAAAGATAGGCGTCGAGAGAACTAAATCGGCGATCAGCGACGCGGACTTCGTAATTGCTGTTGTCGAAGCCAATTCTTCCCTTCCGCCGGACGAAAGGGAGTTGCTTAGCCAATTTCCCATCGGCTTGTTTGTTGTCAATAAATCTGACCTCGGTGTTCGCTTATCGCAAGAGGCCAGTCAGTTTTTGGCGGACAAGGCATCGTCAATTTCTGTTTCAGCATTGACTGGCGAAGGAATTGAAGAGCTGACTCAGTTCATCTATCAGCAACTGGTCTCTGAATCTCAGCCCTTGAACGAAAGTGCTATAATCACAAACGAGCGTCACTTCCAGGCTTTAGAGCAAGCATTGAACTCATTACAGCAGGCTAGGCAGGATCTTGGCACGGGCTTCACGGAAGAGATCGCTTTGGCAAGTTTGCATCAGGCGCTGCGCAGCCTTGGCGTGATCACGGGAGAGACCCTAATTACGGATATTATCAATCAGATTTTCTCGACTTTCTGTATCGGGAAATAGAATACAAGTGAAGGGCGGATCGCTATGCCGCATTTTGATGAAAAATTTGATGTTGTTGTGATTGGCGCAGGCCACGCAGGTTGCGAAGCCGCGCATGCCGCGGCGCAACTCGGAGCCAAAACAGCGGTTGTTACATTCAACCTCGATTTAATCGCACAGATGTCATGCAATCCCGCCATCGGCGGAATTGCAAAAGGTCACTTGGTGCGAGAATTGGATGCCTTGGGTGGTCTGATGGGGCGTGTGATTGATCAAACTGGAATCCAGTTTCGTTTACTTAATCGCAGTCGAGGACCAGCAGTGCAAGCCCCAAGAGCACAAGCTGACCGTAGTCTTTATCGCCAGCAAATGCGCCGTGAGCTTGAAGCCATTCCGAATCTTTTTCTGAGGCAAGGTGAGGTTGTCGAAATTTTGGTGAATGAAGGCCGCGTGATAGGTCTTGAGTTGATGGACGGTCGAAGGCTTCGTGCGGAAGCCATTGTCGTTACGACAGGGACTTTTCTTAATGGCCTGATTCACATTGGCGAAAAGCGTTTTTCTTCCGGTCGCTCCGGAGAACTTCCTTCCATCAAACTGGCGGAGAACCTGCGTCACTTTGGATTTCGGATTGGCCGGTTGAAGACAGGGACACCGCCCAGACTCGATAGCCGCACCATTGACTTCAAGCAGTTTGAAGAACAACCGGGAGACGAAAAGCCCACACCGTTTTCATTTACGACCAAGGGCATCACGCAGCCACAAATATCCTGTTTTATTGGCTATACCACGCCGGAAGTCCATCGTCTAATTCGCGACAACATCAACCGCTCGCCACTGTATAGTGGACAGATTCATGGCATTGGCCCGCGTTACTGCCCTTCCATTGAAGACAAAGTGGTCAAGTTCCCTGACAAAGAGCGCCATCAGCTTTTCCTGGAACCGGAGGGCTACAGCACTTACGAACTGTATTTGAATGGTTTTTCCACCAGCCTTCCCGCGGATTTGCAGAAAGAATTGGTTTGCCGAATCCCCGGTTTTGAACAGGTTGCAGTGCTACGGCCAGGCTATGCAATCGAATATGACATGGTTGATCCAACTGAGCTGTGGCCTTCGCTGGAAACTAAGCGCATCAAGGGTCTTTTCAATGCAGGCCAGATCAATGGCACAACTGGATACGAAGAGGCGGGCGCGCAAGGACTTGTTGCAGGAATCAATGCGTCTCGCTATGTTCATTGTCAAGAGCCGATGGTGATCAAGCGGGATGAAGGTTATATCGGGATTTTGATTGACGATCTGATCACTCAGGGCGTGGATGAGCCATACCGGATGTTTACTTCCCGTGCCGAACAACGCTTAAAACTGAGAATTGATAATGCCGATGAGCGATTGACGGAGATTGGTTATCGCCTGGGAATGCTGGGGCAGGATCGGTATCAAGAGTTTGTGGACAAATCAGCTCGCAAAAATCAACTTCAGGAATTTTTTTGCGGAACGACGATTTCTGGCAAAAGTGATGGTTATTCACAATTCTCCCTTGAGTCGGGGGTAAGTTTGGCAGAGGCCGTCAATCTCGGACAATTGGCGAAGCGCCCAGAAGTGCTGCCGGAGCATTTGGCTAATCTGTTGCCTCAACCACTTCGGGAAAAGATCAGTTTGGAAGATTTGACCACGGTTGTTACTGATTTCAAGTATCAGGGATATTTGGCATCCCATGAAAATCTTGCCGTCAGAATGGCCAAGGCTACGGAACGACATATCCCGCAAACTATCGTCTACTCACAATTGCCTGGTCTGTCGAATGAAATGGTGGAGCGGCTCAACCGAGTGAGACCTCAAACGATTGGCCAGGCGATGAGGATTCCCGGCATTACTCCAGCGGCGCTTTCCCTGCTGACCATTCACATTGAACTGATGTCTCGCCAACAATAGCCGTGAGTAAATCAAACCTAAATTTATTGGAAGACCTACTTCGAAAGAATGGCAGATTTGATGGCAGGCCGTTTTCTGATACAGAAATTGAGCAGTTTTTGAATTACTACAACTTAGTTCTTAAATGGAATTCTCGTCTGCACCTAACCACGCTATCTGACCCCAAGTCATTTTTTGAGCGACATCTTCGGGAATCTGAATTTGCTGAGACGTTTCTTCTACCTGAAATTACCCAGGTTTGGGATTTGGGATCAGGATTGGGGATTCCGGGAATCCCTTTGGCAATATTGAGAAAAGATTTGCCCGTGACTTTGGTTGAATCGAAGCGCCGAAAGGCGATTTTTCTTGAAGAGGTCGCATTTAGTTTGAATTTGACAAAGTTGGCGGTCGCCAACCTCAGAATAGAGACACTGTCAACACTCCCGCCTCGTTCCTGCGTGGCGGCGAGGGCTGTCGAGCAGATGGGGAGTTTAATCCCGGCGATGATCAGGATAGGAAGCAACTGCGCTCAAATGCTTTTCTTTGGATCAGAAAAACTCGAAGAAAATATTCGTGCTGATTTTCCCGATGGATTTGAACTCAAAATGATTTCCTTGCCGGATTCAGACCACAGGTTTCTTGTCAGTCTGACATGTTCCACGTGAAACAATCCTCTGGCGATATTTTATCTCTGCTTATGTTCCACGTGAAACGTTCTCAACTTCTCCTCAAAATGGACTTGTGGTAATGTGCCATTTCTTCAGAATCAAACAGTATCTATCCTCTCTGACAGGTCGAAATGGGAAAAGTCATTGCAATCTCAAATCAAAAAGGTGGTGTGGGAAAAACCACCACGGCCATTAATTTAGCGGCTTCATTGGCCGTCGCGGAAGTCCCTACATTGCTTATTGATCTGGATCCGCAGGCCAATGCAACGAGCGGGGTCGGGATCAAAAAAGGGTCCTTCCGTCGAGGCGTCTACCATTCGCTAGTAATGAGGGAGCCGATCACCAATGTTTTGCTAAACACCGAACTCGAATTCATGAAGATTGCACCCTCAGACCGCAATCTGGCTGGCGCTGAGGTGGAGTTGATTGATGTTGAGTCACGAGAGTTTTACCTGAAAAATATTATCAGCGGCGTCCGCGAGAAATTTGAATATATTATCCTCGACTGTCCTCCGAGTCTGGGGCTGCTCAATTTGAATGCTTTGGCCGCAGCCGATTCCGTCATTGTTCCTATTCAGTGTGAGTATTTTGCGCTGGAGGGCGTCACGGACCTTTGGGATACGTTAGTGCGAATTCGACGTGGATTGAATAACAGTTTGGCAGTGGAGGGCTTTTTGCTGACGATGTATGACGAAAGAACCAATCTGGCAAATCAGGTTGTGTCTGACCTGAGAGATTTTCTCGGTAGCCAGGTCTTTGAAACTGTGATTCCCAGAAATATCCGGCTTGCCGAAGCGCCAAGCCACGGAAAACCAATTATCTTGTATGATATAAAATCCCGCGGCGCTGAGAGTTACATGAATTTAGCCAAAGAGGTGATGGAAAATGACAAGAAAAGCTCTAGGTAGAGGGTTGAGCGCCCTGCTGGCTGATTCATTGTCGCAAGGCGACGAGCTTTTGGAAGTTGAGATTGACCTGATAGAGCCGAACCCTGATCAGCCACGCATTCATTTCAAAGAAGACAAGCTGAACGAATTGGCTCAATCCATCAAAGCCAATGGATTGGTGCAGCCGATTCTGCTGCGTCGTGTGGCCAGCGGCCGGTATCAGATCGTTGCCGGTGAGCGACGGTGGCGAGCGGCGCAACGGGCAGGTCTACACAAAGTGAATGCAGTCGTTCGAAGCATACCTGATGCAAAGCTGCTTGAGCTGGCATTGATTGAAAACATTCAACGCCAGGAGCTGAATCCAATTGAAGAAGCCCAGGCATATCTTCGCTTGATCCAAAATTTGGGGCTAACCCAGGACGAAGTGGCGCAACGAGTAGGAAAAGACCGATCATCAATTGCCAATCATTTAAGACTGTTGAAACTGCCTGCCAAAATTCAGCAAATGCTGGAAGAAGAGCTGCTTTCCATGGGGCATGCGCGGGCGCTACTCGGGATGGAATCAGAAGAAGAACAATTGAAATTGGCGGATGAGATTGTCGCGCGCAAGCTGTCAGTGCGGGATACTGAACAAGCAGTCAAAAAAGCATCAGGAAGTTCTGCAATCAGGGAAAACTCGACACCCAATCAGAATGATGCTAACATCCGCGCCGCCGAATTAAAGATGAAGAGACATCTTGGCACTCAAGTCAGGATCCATTTGAGTCAGAATGGAGGCAAGATTGAGGTTGACTTCAGTTCAATGACTGAGTTGGACCGAATTTACACAATCATTATGCGAAAGTCTGACGCTTGATTCCTCCCCCCGCGCGGCAACCAAAATATCCATTCAAATGCTTCTTACATCGGCAATGCCCCTCTCTCATTTACAAATAGTTTCAATTTTCACTTCAGTTTTAGGAGGCGTTTCATTATGAAGTTTGGCAACAGATCAGCAAGTAGCGATGGCCCAACCGACCTTCGTAGTTTTCTGGGAGAAGGTACAGACATTGTTGGTGAAATCAAGTTTGCAGAAATTATGAGGGTGGATGCCAGTATCTCCGGCACGATTACCTCCGAAGCAGGCAGTCTTTTAATTATGGAAAGAGGGCGTGTTAAAGCCACGGTAACGGCTGGTTCCGTTGAGGTTAGTGGTATTGTGGAAGGAACGATCACGGCCAAGACCAACGTCAAGATTCATCCGACTGGGCGAGTTTATGGAGACATCTATACACCTGCTTTAATCATTGAGCACGGTGCGGTTTTTGATGGGAAGTGTCATATGCTCGACAGCAAAGACACAAAAGGGTTTAACAAGGCTGACCAAAAACAATTGACTGAAGGCAAGAATTTGAAGACGGCAGACGCCGTTTGAAAATAGGTTTAGTTGATTCATTAAATAAAAGTGCCGACGGATTATGATGCTACTTTCCTCCGTCGGCATTTGGATTTTTCAGGCAGTTAAAATCTAAACAACCGCATCAGCCAGTTGCCTTGCAAACCGTTGTGCGGCAGAGAGAATTCCGCTCTCATTCATTGTCAAAAACGTTCCTTCCCGCAGAATTATGCGACCATCAATCATTACTGTTTCTACATTGCTTGTTTCAGCCGCATAAACAATTGTTGAGATAATGTCTGGCTGAGGCATGGTATGCAGCGAGTTTAAATTCAGAAAAATCAGATCGGCGCGCTTCCCTACTTCTATACTGCCGATGATGTCGCCCATTCCCATTGCATTTGCTCCATTGATCGTCGCCATTCGCAGGGCCGCCAAAGCCGGCAGTGCCCGCGAACCGTGAAGCACCTTTTGAATCAGTGCTGCGGTTCGCATTTCCGTGAATATATCCAGCCGGTTATTGCAGGGCGCGCCATCCGCGCCGAGCGAAACGGAAATGCCACGTTCAATCATTTCTGGAACTCTGGCGAAACCGGATGCCAGCTTAAGGTTGGATGAAGGACAATGCGCAACATGTGTCCCTGTTGCGGCGAGAATATCCATCTCGGCATCATTCAGCCAGATGCAATGAGCAAGCAGAACGTGAGGCGCCGTCAAACCGACGTCTCTCAAGTATTCGATATTTCGCTTCCCCGTCAATGTTTCAACGAGTGCAATCTCGTCACAATTTTCAGAAGCATGCGTATGCACCATCACGCCATGTTGGCGAGAAAGTCTGGCAACCTGCTCCAGTAATTTGCGCGTGCAACTGATCGCAAATCGAGGCGCAAAACAATATCGGATGCGTCCATCAGCCCGACCATGCCAAGTTTCTAGAAGCTTGAGCGATTCAGTTATTGAATCATGTGTTTCTTCGTTTAGCGCGGAAGGGACATCGCTGCCCTGATCCATCATGCATTTGCCTACGGTGGCGCGAAAGCCAGACTCTTCGACGGCTTGAAAGACGACGTCAGTATGATTGACTGTTTCCATCGTCAGGGCACAGGTTGTTCCGCCCTTGATCAATTCGGCAATACCCAATTGGGCCGATGCATAAAGCGTCTCAGGAGTATGCGCGGCTTCCATTGGCCAGACGCGTTGTTTGAGCCAGTCAATCAGGGCCAGATCGTCAGCCGCACCTCGAAAGAGCGTTTGGCAAAGATGAATGTGAGTTTGCACAAAGCCAGGCAGCAAGACTTTCCCAGTACCGTCAATCACATTATCAAAGCCGAGCGATGATAGGCGTGACCCAGGCTTAATGGTGGAAATACGGCCTTGCTCCACAATGACGCTGCCAGTAAAGATGCGATTGGCAGCATCCATTGTGATAATCGTAGCATCCTTGATCAGCAGCCTGTCAGCCATTTCTTTACTTTTCGCCTGCGGTTTTGATCCGGCTGGCGACTTTTATTTCGCCAAAGAGTTTGTGAATTGGATACGTCTTCCCTTTTTCCAGATAGGCATCCAGAAAATTCCAGTTCACGAATCCGTCATCACTTTCCGCTTCGAGCAAGTAAAAAATCAGCGCCGCTGACGTTTGGGTAGTGCGGATAAGTAGCGAGCCGGCAGGAAATGGAAAGGATTCCTTTTTCGCGCTACCTTTGAGAGTGATGGATTGATGGCCACGAAAGGCGCGGCCCTTTTTGATCTGCTCAATTACGAAGCTTTCGACTTCAAGATTGACCTGTTCAGTCAATTCTTCAACTGCAATGCCGTGTGCAAGCAATTTGGCAATCACCGTTTTCATTCCATCATCATTGTGGAAGAGGTACGCGCGCGGGAGTGGCAGGCTTTTGGTGGCGGCGAACAACCCATAATCAGGCATCGGCGTGGGAGTGAACTTGTTTTCGATCATTGCCGTCATCATTTTACCGGACTTGGAATTTTTGACCTTCTCGACTTCCCCGACCAGGATGCTGACTGGCTTGTCCAGCGCCTTCAATTCAAATGCAACGCCTTGCAGTTGGAGTTTTCCTTTTACTGAGTCTTCATCAACGCGCTTGATCAGGGCTATGATTTCATCTGCGTGCAGCGCGGAATATTTGAAAATTTCTTCGACAAAAGCCTCGGTCATGGCAATGCGGCCTTTGAAATCGAGATAGCTATAGGCTTCGGAAAGAATTGTCAGCCGATTACGCAAGCCGACGTAGTTGTTGCCAAAGCGCGGCGTATGATCAAAGGTGCGCCAGACTTTAGTTAGTGGTTGAGCCGCAGGCTGTGCCTCTGTACCGGCACGTTGCATTTCAAAGGTGTTGATTTCAGTATTCATTCGCTCTTTGGTTGCGAAGTTACCGTAGTAATAGGTTCGGAAATTATGACCCTTGAGCATTGCGCGTGTGATTGCCGGCAGCATTTTGTTTCTCTCGAACGCGATCAGACGGGCATCGGCATTGGGATTGAGCGTCGGCGAGTAGGTCAAATGGTAGCCGTGGTAAGAGCCATTGGTTGTGTGCAAATCAACCGTCAAATGCGGATCCCAGCGATTGAATAACCCGACAAGAGCGTTCGCTTCCGGCGTTTCCAGTTTCATGTAATCGCGATTCAAATCCTGGCCTTCAGCATTTTCGCGGGTGCCGACGCCTCCAATCGGGCCATTTTGAGCTGTGCGATTATTGACACTGATTTTCTCGTTCCCATCGGCGTTATAGATTGGAGCGACCAGAATGATCAATTTTGCTAATAGCGGTTTCAAGTCGCCGGTTGCGAGGCGGCGCGACAAATGAAGCATTGCTTCCTTGCCATCGACTTCGCCCGCATGAATATTCGCTTGAATGAAGACAATTGGCTTCCCTGAAGTGCGCGCTTCACGCGGCTGCGAAATGGGAGGATCAGCAAAGATCATCAGTGGCAGGACTCTGCCTTCGCTGCTCTTGCCGAAAGATTCGACGCGAAGTTTGTCCGTCCGCTTCTGAAGTTCGGCGATAAATCGCACGACATCCTCATAGCGGCTTGTTTCTTCATAATTGGTCAGTTCGGCGCGTGATTTCAATGAATCGTTCTGTGTTTTTGCCATAAGGGTGGAACCAGAGATAAATAGCAGCAGCAGACATAGCACGGCGAAGGCCATCTTCATTTATTCAATTTCTCCGACGTAGATTTTAATGCATTGATTGGTAATCGTGGATTTTAGTAGATGGGGTACCAAGTTGCTAGCTGTTGGCGATGAAGCCTTGCATCACTGCAATTTTGTACAGCCAGCTTATGAGGAAAAGCGAGATCAAGAGATAAACCACAAGATTCTTACCGCGAAATCCGTGGAGCTTCGAATACGGAATACGACGGTAAATCAAATAAATTGAGAGAGGGATACTCAGCGCAGCGAAGAGAAACACGACGAAGCCGAAGGGTTGCGTGACGATGGATTCAAAAAAATGCAGATGAGCCGCGTGAGCAACGCTGGTTGTCAGCCCACAACCAGGGCAAGGAATTCCAGTGAAGTACAAAAAAGTGCAGGATGGCAGTCCAAGTTGCTCGTGGGTGCCAACCCCCCCCGGTGAAGGTTGCAGGAGGCGTCCAACGAGCAAAAGGAGACTAGCCGCACCTGAGGTCGCAAGGTATAAAACCTTATCAGAGCCAGTAATTGGCTGTTGAGAATCGTCGCAAACAAGTTGCCACATTATTACCTCAAAAATCTCAGAACCAGCCCTTTTTGTTCTGGATATAAGTTTTTACGAACTCCTCATCGCTTTTAACCAGATACAAGATTCCTTCGACCACACCAATGACACCAAACACTGCTGCGGCAATTCCACAGGTGAGAATTGTGCCCAGAAGCATGATCAAGCCTTCATTCTTATAACCCAGAATGAACTTGTGAACACCCAAGGAACCGATCAGAATTGCCAGCACACCGGCAGTTATTTTTTTATCCGCACCCAATGCCTGCCAATTCTGCGGAATCATTGCCCCGCCCTGATAATTGGGTTGAGGCGTATAGCCTTGATAACCAGGATAGGGAGGCTGTGGCTGTGGCTGGCTGGAACCTGACGGGGGATAGTAATTGGGTGGGGGAACGGAACCGGATTGCGGGCTTTGCCCTGGCCTGCCACTTTTCAATGGCAAGGTAGAACCACAGGATGTGCATACTTGATTAGTGTCCAGATTGTTTGCGCCACAACGAGTACAAAACATAGACGGTGTCCTCCAAGGTTATTTTTGTTATTAGCGGAAGTTACTTTTCAGTTGGTTTCTCGTGATGAAGGTACTGTAACTGGTTCTCGCAACTTGGTTGTTGTTGACTCGGTTACACTGTAATCAGCATTCGCTGATTGCGAAGCTTCAGCCAATTGAGGTACCGGAGAGGTATTGGGCACGGGAACATACAGGGAATGAAGGTTGTCGCCTTCCTCTCTCCGTTTTAACTCGACGGCCTTTTTGCCAATCACCAAGCCATTGAAAATGACTCCGAGTCCGACGAGAAAAGGGATCCAGCCTACCCACCACAAACCGCGCAGAATGTTGGCCTCCTGCCAGGGGAGTGTGCTGGCGATGGCCTGGAAGAGAAATCTGAGAAAGATCATCAATCCTAAACCGATACTTGTGGTTATCACGCCGGTTTTAATTTCATCAAGCCGCTTTTCTTCCGCCGACTTCTTCTTTTTGCGTTCGCGGTCTTCCTGATATTCTTCCAACGCGACCTTATTCCAATTTGTCGGTCCATTGATTCTGACGCCTGCTCCACCTTTTCCCATTACGCCTTGAACACGGCCCAGATTGGTTCCGCACTGCTTGCAGAATTTCAGGGTTTCACGAGTTTCCAGTCCGCAAGTTGGGCAAAACATACTCTTCTCCGCTTACGAAAAGTTGTCAAATCAGCGCGACAAATGTTTGGTGTCATCTTCCGTGACGCTCATTTCCGGGCGCCGAACCGGTTCAAGTTCATTAGTGCGTGGTGCGGTGGATTCCATGGTAGACGCCGAGAAAACAGGTTGCGGTGATGTCACTGGCGCTCTGTGAGCTGGTGGCAACGGTGATTGGGCAGTGGCCGCAAAAGGCAATCTGACAGAATTGGTCGGTGCGGAAGTAGCAGCTCTTGAGCTGAGAACTTTTGAAATGCCAACGGCAAACAAAATGAAGGCGACAAAACCTAAAAAACCGAAGGGAGAATGCCAGCCATAAAATGGAGCCAGGAAGATGAAGCTGATGATCTTATAAAACAGATAGCCGCCGCCAAGCACAGCCAGGGTAATCCCGGTTTTCATTTCACTTTGCCGTTCGATTTCGTGAGGAGGCAGCACAGGAGGCATATAGTTGACTGGCGGAGGGGGCAGTTGCCCCGTCAGCGCCTGCGAAACGACCAATAGATTCGTTCCGCAGCCAGTGCAGAATTTTTTCCCATCGCCCTGATTTGATCCGCACTTCGGACAAAACATGCAAACTCCTTGAACTGTTCACTCAATGAAGAAACTGGGTTTGATACTCTGGTCCTTGCTTCGAGCCGCGCCGCCGCCAAAGTATAGCACGCAGGTTGAAGGCTCCAACAGGAAGTGAAATGCATCTTCGCGATGCGAGCGAACAAACGCGGATAACGTCCTTCCGCATGCAAATGTTGCAGAATGGATGTGGGACCATGACTGACTGAGTACGCATTGACAGCGTGCAACAAGCGGCTACCATGCTTACCGGCTTGCTGATTCCGGCGGCCACTTACTCCTAATAAATAGTGCTTTAGTTATCAAATTTATATGAACTCATCTTCGATACTTTTTTTTCAACCGCAGCCACCGGAGCAGGTGAAGGTGATGCTTGATCCAATTATGCGGCATGGGCGAGACAACATCAGCTACATCAGCTCCATGGATGGCTTTGATTGGACGATCGTCATTCTCTATTTCACCATCTTGACGCTGCTGGCGATTTTGGGCATTTACCGGGTCAGGATGGTCTGGCAATTCTGGCGGTATCGCGATGTTAAACCGCAGCCCAAGCGCCATTTCGCCGAAGCCGAACTGCCACGCATCACGGTTCAGCTTCCGCTTTTCAACGAGCTCTACGTTGTCGAACGCTTGGTTGAATCGGTCGTCCAACTTGACTACCCGCGCCATCTGTTGGAAATCCAGGTGCTGGACGATTCAACGGATGAAACCGTCGGCATTGCCGCGGCGGTGGTTGAACGATTCAGACAACAGGGCGTTGACATCAGTTATATCCACCGCTCCGATCGCACAGGATTCAAAGCCGGCGCATTGGAAAACGGGATGAAGATGGCAAAAGGCGAATTAGTCGCCGTTTTCGATGCTGACTTCACCCCCAAGCCGGAAACTCTGCGCAAGATGGTGGACTTTTTCAGCGACGAAAAAACGGGAATGGTGCAGATGCGGTGGGGGCACATCAACGCCAATTTTTCGCTGCTCACCCGGATTCAGGAAGTTTTGCTGGATGGCCACTTCGTTGTTGAACAGACTTCGCGCAATCGCACTGGCGCGTTTTTCAACTTCAATGGCACTGCCGGCATGTGGCGACGCGAAGCCATTGAATACAGCGGCGGCTGGCAGCACGACACGCTGACCGAAGACACGGACTTGAGTTTCCGGGCGCAATTGATGGGCTGGAAATTCGTTTACCTGCTTGACGAAGAAGTTCCGGCGGAATTGCCTGTCGAAATGAACGCCTTCAAAGCGCAGCAGCGCCGCTGGGCAAAAGGGCTGGTGCAGGTTGGCCTGAAGCTGATGCCGCGCATCTGGCATCACCCGGAGCTAAGGTTGCAGCAGAAAATTGAATTATTTTTCCGCCTGTTCGGCAACTGCGCGGCGATGTTGATGATTGTGCTGAGCATTCTGCACATACCTGTTCTGATTGTCCGATTCAATCAGGGAATGTTTCACATGCTGCTGTTCGACACGCCGCTGATGATCTTTGCGACGTTTTCGGTTGTCAGCTTTTACGGAACGGCGATTCTTTATCGCTACCCGAATGAGAAGCGGCGGCTGTGGCTGATTCCGATGGCGATGGCGATGGGCATTGGGCTGGTATTTTCAAATGCGCGCGCAGTGCTGGAAGCCTTGTTTGGCGTTCAATCCAGTTTTGTGCGGACGCCGAAATACAATGTCGAATCGGGGAAAGATAATTGGCTGCAAGTCGCCAAGAAGTACAAACGCAAAGGCGGATGGCTGCCGTATCTGGAACTCGCCTTCGCGCTTTATTTCGTAGGCGCGGTCTATTACGCAATCCGGACGAACATCTACGCGACGATTCCTTTCCTGCTGATTTTCCTGCTTGGTTACGGCTATATGGCGATGATGTCTCTATTTCAAGGGCGGATACGTAAGCTGCTGAACTCGTTCCGGCGCAGTTAAAATTCCAGGCGCAACTGCCGTTCGTCAGCGACGACTTCAACTTTGTCATCGAGTCGAACGGTTCCACCAATGAGAATGCGGGCAAGTTGACCGCACTGGCCGTAAAGACGTTTGGGCAAACGATTGTCTATCCGCGTGATGGAGCGGCAAGGTTTTCGGAGTTCAACGATTTCGAGCAAGGTTTCACCCACGCGAAGTCGCGTGCCCGGTTTGAGCGAATTCAGTTTAATGTTTTTGGTGAAGAGATTGGCGCTGAGAGCGGATGCCGCCACTGTGTAGCCTTCAGCAAGCAACTGATCCAGCGTTTCCTGGGCGAACAGGCTTACCTGGCGTTTGGACTCCCGGCCTGCGTGGTTATCGCCACGCAGGCCGTAATCGGCAATCAATTCGGCGGAGGAGGCTTCAGTCTTTCCTCCGCCGTTTTGCTTTCCAGCGTAAACGCCGGTGACTTTTCCAGTGACTTCCAACATCAGTCTTTGGACCCGAAATCCCGCCACAAAATCAATAAGCGGCAATCTCGTTGATCATTTTCAACACATCTTCAATCTGCGGCAGGATGGCGTCTTCGACTTGCGGCGCATAGGCGACGAAGCAGTCCAGCGCGCCGATACGTCTGACCGGCGCATCCAGATGATCGAACAATTCGCTGGCGATGCGCGCGGCGATTTCCGCGCCGTAGCCCCACGAGATGGAATCTTCGTGGGCGACGATCACCCGGTTCGTTTTCTTGACGCTCCGTTCGATGGCTGCCCAGTCGTACGGATTCAAGCTGCGCAGATCAATTACCTCGACATCAATGCCCGCGGCGGCGGCTTGTTTGGCAGCAACCAGCGAGCGTTGGACCAAGGCCCCGTAGGTAACGATCGTGAGATCGTCGCCTTGACGGACAACGTTGGCTTTGCCGAACGGAATCATGAAGTCGCGTCCGGGATATTGGCTCTTGTTGTAGGTCTGCCGGTAAAGATGCTTATGTTCCAGAAAGAGCACGGGGTCATCCGACCGAATGGCGGTGCGAAGCAGGCCGCTGGCGTCGAGCGCGGTGGAGGGCATGATGACGCGCCAACCAGGAATCTGCGTAAAAGTCGAAACGCCGGATTGGCTGTGGTAAATCGAACCGCCAGTCAAATATCCGCCGATGGGAACGCGCACTACCATGGGACATTTCCAGGCGTTATTCGACCGCCAGCGCAGCACGGCGATTTCATCGCGCATCTGCATAAAAGCGGGCCAGATGTAATCGAAAAATTGAATCTCCGCCACGGGCTTCAAGCCGCGTTCGGCCATTCCCATTGCCCGGCCAACGATATTGGCTTCGGCCAGCGGGGTGTTGAAAACGCGATCGCTGCCGAACTCCCGCTGTAAATTGGCGGTGACTTTGAAGACCCCGCCCTTGCCTTTGACCTGGCTCAGGTACTCTGCGCGACTGGCATCCGCAACATCTTCACCAAGCACGACGATGCGCGGATTCCGCGCCATTTCTTCATGCAAACAGCGGTTGATCAGATCCACCATTGTGACTTCGTTGCCGCTTAATTCCGGCTGGTTTTCCGTGTCAAACTCCGGCGAAGTCGGATCAACGTCGGGCGAATAGACGTATTGTAATGCCGATTCTTTCGCCGGCTGTGGGATGGCCAGCGCACGGTCCGCCGCGGCGTTGATTTCGGCGTCCACTTCCTTGCGCAGGCTTTGTAACTCGCTTTGTGTCAGGATGCCTTCGCGAAGAATAAACTTGCCGAGCTTGCTGATCGGGTCGCGCGCGGCGTCTTCGTCTCGTTCCTCCTGAGTGCGATACTGCGATTCGTCGTCCGAAAGCGAATGCGAGTAGGGACGAATCACATGCGCGTGAACCAGCGCTGGACCGCGCCGTTCGCGGCAATACTCAATCGCGCCTTTCAGCGTCTCATAACTTTCAAACAGATCCGTGCCGTCGCATTCGGCGATGTAGAGTCCGGGAAAGCTGCCCACCAGACGCGAAATGCTGCCTCCGGCAGTTTGCACTTCCACCGGCGTCGAAATCGCATAGCCATTGTCTTCGATGAGATAAAGAAGCGGCAGCTTCAGATTGCAGGCGGTATTGAGTGATTCCCAGAATTCGCCTTCGCTGGTTGTGCCATCGCCCGCGGAGACATAGACAACTTCATCATCCTTGAAGTGGTCGGCGCGGTCCGCGATTTCCTTGATCAAAGAATAGCGGTAACCGGCTTCCGCTCCGCCGACTGCCTGCAAAAACTGCATGCCGGTGCAGGACGAACGCGAAACAATGTGAAGTTCCGGGCTGCTCCAATGCGAGGGCATTTGCCGCGCGCCGGAAAGCGGATCGTCTTTCGCCGCCACAGCGCCAAGCAGTTGATCGTAGGCCGATATCCCAAGTTGCAACGCCAGCGCGCGATCCCGGTAATAAGCATAGAACCAGTCGTAGCCGGGGCGAAGCAGCATGCCAGCCGCAACCAGAACGGCTTCGTGACCTGCACCGCTGATTTGAAAATAAGTGCGATTTTGCCGCTTCAGTTGAATCTCTTTATCGTCAATGCGGCGCGATGCATACATCGTGCGGTATGCGCTGACAAGGGTCTTTGTGTTGAAAGTGAGGGAGCTTTCGAGCATAAATTCAATACCCATACAGTTGTATGTCTCCTAAAAAACGGCGGTTTATGGTGCTCGCTTCAGGGGAGGTATGGCGGTGCTTTCTTGTATTTTTATCAGTAAATTAAAGTCTTTGATTGATGACCAAGTCTATACAGCGTAATGACGTTGCGCAAGCCAGCAATGGCATGCAAGCATTGCTTACTTGGTAATACCGATTCACTGGCGAAGCTGGTGGAAGCCCGCAAAACAGAGGGAATTATGAAATTGACTGAAACACAAATCGGCGAACATTTGCAGCGAATTCCAGGATGGAGCCGCGACGGCAATCAGATTGTCCGTGAGCTAAAATTCGAAAACTTCAAATCCGCGATGAGCTTTGTTAATCGCGTCGCCGAGGCCGCCGAGGCGATGGATCATCACCCCGACATACTGATTCACGGTTGGAACAATGTCCGGCTCAGCCTGATGACTCATAGCCATGGCGGTTTGACGGAAAAGGATTTCACGCTGGCCGGACAAATCAATCAACTGGATTGAGGTTTGGCTCATCGCACGGTGGCGGTTAGTGACTGCAGCCTTTTCAAACGCGAACCAGCTTCGCTGGATTCTACGCTGCGCGGGTAACGCTTCAATATTTCCCGGTAAACCGCGCCATCATAGACAATTTGATCCAACGCCGCCGAGTGGTCGAACGTGATACCAATGCGGTTGTAGCGGTCCAACCCGGCGAAATTCAACAGGTAATCACGTTTGGTCAAGCCGGCGTCGGATTCTTCATCGCCGACTCTGCGTTTGGCTTCACGCGCGAGCCGTTCCGCAACCCGCTCCGCCGTTTCGCCGAGCGTCAGTAAACAGTGTGGCGCCAGTTTGGTGGCGCGAAATTCGTCCGCGCAGAGCCTTCCTAGTCTCGCTTTCACAAAATCGTCAGTTGTTTCTTGGATCAGTTTCACCAGCCGCTCGGCGTCCGTGACGTTGCCGGATTTCACGACTGCTTCGTCCATAATCCAGCCGCGCGTGTTGCGTGTGACGGCGACGCGCAAAAATTGCTGGCCTGTTTTGCCTTTTCCCCACCCCAGAATGCCGACTGCACGTCCTCGGCGCAGCCTTTGTTTCAGTGGGGCTTTTACGTCGGGCAATGTTCTTAACGCCGAAAGCCGTTCATCAACGACAATCGCTCGTTGTCCCGGCACAACGATTTTTCGTTTGTTTTGTGATTGGGCAGTCAGACACAGGGCCAGAACGAGAATCAGGCAGAAAGCCGGAAATGCTGATATACGGACACACATGGTGATCTCCTTTGGGGGTGGCCGTAAATTGCTGCCGAGGGGTTGGGACTACGAAGCGAGTTTGCGTGCTGTCCGCTTCGCGTAAACATCAAATGAAATGTGATTGAATCCAGAGAAATCGTGACCGAAGCGCCGTTCCTGTTCTTCGATGGCGGAAAGGTAATCGAAGATTACGAAACCTTTGCCCGGTCCTGCCGCGCTCAGGTGATCGGCGAAAAACTGGTATGGCAGACTTTTGCGTGAACTTTCGTCGCGCCACTTCGCCAGCACCTGAATCGGAAGAAAGTAAATCTGATTGTATTTGCCGAATTCAACCAGAAAGCCGGCAATGGCGCCAAAGCGTCCTGCATTTTCCAGAAAACCAATTTGGTGCGCGTGCAGGTTGTCGAAATCCAACAGGTCGCGCCGCGTGGTCTTGGCATCGTAAAAGATCGCGCGGCCTTCAGGGGCAAGGACGCCACCGTAATCTGGCTCGGCTTTCGATTCCGGCACAAATCGCCGCCAGTCCGTCACCTTGTGCTGTTTGACCAGACTGTTGAGTTTGCCGGAAGAGATTCGCGCCTGGCCGCCATTCGGGAGCGATTCGATTGAAGGCAATGACAATCCGCGCCGGGATTCGCCACGATCAATCAAATATTTGCCAGGAATCGCCTTGCGCGTGATGCAGGCTCGCCCGGCGCGTTCGTAGCCTTCGTTGGTGCGATTGATCGCTTCCTGAAAGCCACTGCCGGTTTCCGCGCCGCGACGTTTGAAGTTCATGTCAGTTTTCAGTTTTCAGTTTTCAGTTTCAGCCGCCTCTGAAAACTGAAAACTGAAAACTGTGTTCAGGCTTGCTGACCCATTGCCGCATCGTCCATTTCGAAGTTCGAGAAGATGCTTTGCACATCGTCGTGATCGTCCAGCACGTCATACAGTTTCATCATCTGGTTTGCGGCCGAACCTTCGAGCTTGATGGTATTTTGCGCAATCAGCGCAACTTCCGCTGATTCCGGTTCGACGCCTTTGGCCTTGATTGCTTCCAGGACACTCAGAAAGTCTTCGGGCGAAGTCAGGATTTCGTAGCTTTCGCCGTGGTTCTGCATGTCTTCGGCGCCGGCTTCGAGCGCGATTTCCATCATCTCGTCTTCGCTCTTGACGGTGGCGTCAACAATGATCTGCCCTTTCTTGTTGAACATCCAACTAACGGAGTTGGCTTCCCCCAGATTGCCGCCGTTCTTGGAAAAGATGTGGCGGATTTCAGCGACGGTGCGATTGCGGTTGTCTGTCGTTGTGTTGACCATCACCGCCACGCCGCCGGGGCCGTAACCTTCGTAAGTGATTTCGTCGTAGCTGACGCCTTCCAGTTCACCCGTGCCGCGTTTGATCGCCTTGTCAATCGTATCGTTCGGCATGTTGCTGCCTTTGGCGTCGCTGACAGCCTTGCGCAAGCGCGCGTTGCCTGTCACATCACCACCGCCGCTTCTCGCGGCAATGGTGATTTCCTTGATCAACTTGGTGAAAATCTTGCCGCGCTTGGCATCCAGCGCGCCTTTTTTATGCTTGATTGTGTGCCATTTCGAATGCCCTGACATGACTTGATACCTCGAAATAAGGAAAGAATTTTGTAGAAAGCAGGCCGGGAATATAGCACGCCGATTCGGAAATCGTAAAATCGGATCAGGCTTGACGAACACGTCCGTCCGGCTTCACGATGAAGCGATGGCGGCAACTCCTTATGAAAAAATGATGAACCGGGCCTTCAAGCTGTTGTCATTCAAACCGCGCAGCATTGCCGAATTGCGCGAACGGCTGCTGGAAAAGGTCTGGGCAGAGGAAGCCATTGTTGATCAGGTGATTGCCCGGCTGATAGAACTTCGCTACCTGGACGACGAACAGTTTGCGGCCAGCTACGCTTCTTCACGGCTGACTGTAAGGCCGCTCGGACGCACACGGCTGCGACGAGATTTGCAAAAGAAGAAAATTCCAGCCGAGGTCGCCGAACAAACGCTGAATGAGATTTACAACGATCAGGCCGAAGAAAAGTTGATTGACCGCGCTGTCAGCAAACGGCTGCGATTGAAAGGCCCTCCGCAAAGCCGCGAAGAGGTGAAGAAGTTGTTTGATTACCTGATGCGCCGTGGATTCAACTATCAACTTGCGCTAAGAAAAGCGCACGATGCCGCCAAAGGAGCCTCGATAAACGATGGCGAGGATGGTCTGGTGGACGGATAGCGTGCTGCAAACATTCCCGCCGAATTCGTTCAAAGCAACGGTAAAAGTTATAATTGAGACAGATTGCGCGGCAGTTCAGATCGCGCCCGAAGGAGAACATCAAATGAAAAGGATTTTGCTTGCTTTGCTCATTGCCGGAAGTCTGGCGGTTTCTTTATGGCCAGCCTCGGCGCATCAACTAAACACCAACCCGGCCAATGCTGACCTGACCAACACTAACTCAAACGATCCATCCCCCAGTTCAGCAACACAGATTTCACCGGAAGAAGTCATCAAGCGTTTCACTGCCAAGGAAAGCGAACTGCGCGAAGTCTGGCGGGATTATTCCTATCAGCAGGAAACCAAGCTTCAGGTGCTCGGCCCGTCAAACGTCGTGTCCGGCGAATTTTTTCAAGTCTCTGAATTTGTCTTCAACGATGCAGGGAAACGGCTGGAGCGTATCCTGAAAGCTCCGCCGTCCACACTGGATCAGGCGGGGTTGCGAATGACGCAGGAAGATAAGGACGCGCTGATCAACCTGCAACCTTTTGCCCTGGCGACTTCGGACCTGCCCAATTACAGCGTCAGTTACATCGGCAAGGAAAAAGTTGACGACTTGAACACATTCGTCTTTGACGTAATTCCGAAGGTGATGTCCAACAATCGCGAACTGGATCGGATGCGCAAGCAGAAGATCGAAGGCAAGTATTTCCAGGGGCGTATCTGGGTGGATGACGAAGATTTGCAGATCGTCAAAACCGCGGGCAAAACGGTTCCTGAATTCGAGCAGCGGTTTCCGAAGTTCGAGACTTACCGCGAAAACATTGACGGACGCTACTGGTTCCCGACCTATACTTTTGGCGACGACCATCTGGAGTTTGACCGCGTCGTGCATGTCCGCATGGTGATCAAATACAAGAACTACCGCCGCTTCCAATCCGACGTGAAGTTCCTGGATGCGGAAGAGGTCAAGGACGAGACGAAACCGGACGAAAAGGCAAAACCGGATGCTGCGGGCACGAAACCGAGTGATCCCAAAAAGGACGATGCCAAGAAGGAAGACACCAGCAAGAAGCCTATTCGCCCGCGCCCTTAAAACGTTCCCGCTTCTTTTCCCAAACAAATATTGCCAGCAAACCAAGGGCGGTCATCAAACTGATGATCGCCCCAATTTTTACCGGCTTCGGCTGGTAGCTTAACTCGATCAAATGCTTGCCTGCCGGAACGGAAACACCGCGCAAGTTGTAATCCACCCGCCACAGTTCAACCTCGCGACCATCCAGCCGAGCCTGCCAGCCCGGGTAAAAAATCTCGCTCAACACGAGCAAGGACGCCTGGTTTGCCTGAACTTCCACGGACAAGTCCGATGGTGCGCGGCTGAGGATCGAAGCCGTTCCCGGACTTTCCGCCGCTTCCTTTGAAGTTTGAAAGAGCGTGGAATCCATCTTGGACGCCGTTTCGTGATCCACCAGCGCCGTCGTGCGCGGATCGAACTCTGGATCAACAAGCTGGCCGCGAATCAGTTTGAGCTGATCGCCTTCGTAAGCGGCTTTCGCTCGGCTTGCCAGCCAGACACGCGGCAACGCACGCAGGTTTTCAAAGATTCGATAATCCGAGTAAGGCTTGACTGGGCTGCGTTCAGCAAGCTCTCGCCAGCGCGTCTGATCGTTGAGCGCGGCTTCATTCACGTCAATCATGCCAGGCGGCACGAAGACATAACGCGTGTTGAAAATATCCAGCGTGCGATCCTGCGGTTCGAGCATCGTCAGATTGAATGAACGCCCTGCTTCGTCCAGCCCGCTGAATATCTTTTGCCGCTCATTCAACACCGGATCGTAGCCTGCCATCATTTCGTGGCCGTAAAACCAGAATGGGCTGAATTCTCCGGTTACGGCATTAAGCATGATTTGGTATCGAATTGGTTCGCGTTCGCTTTGCTTCAGGGTCAGCGCGGGCGGCATGGCGCGGCCAATCAATGGTTCCAGCTTTTCGGGATTGCTGATCGGCGCAAACGCGGCGTACAGGTTGAAATCAATCAGCAGCACAAAGAGCAGGAGCGTGAAGGAGTGAGCGCGGTTTCGGCTGCGAGTAAAAATCAGGATCGCCAGACAGGCGACAACGGCCAGCAGAATTGGCAGCAGAAATTCCCAACGTGCCGATTGCAGAAATCCAGCAGGGAGTGGTTGAAGATCAGGAAGCGAGCGGAGTAACGCTTCAGCGCGATTCACTTGCCAAATAACAAATCCGCCAACCGCGCTGCACAGCACAACGATGATGACGGAAGAAACTTGCGCGCATCGAGCCAGAAATTGCGACTCTTCGCGCAGCAGGCGATCCACGGCGTATCCAGCCAGCACGGCAACGGCCATGGTGACTTCCATCCAATGCCGGTTGGGGCTGCGAAAATGGCTGACCAGCGGAACGTGGTAAAGCAGCTTGGCAATCAGTCCAGAATATTTGCCGAGCGCCAGAATGACCGCGACAAGGGCGACAACGCTCCAAAACATTCCAACGCGATACCGTGCGCGCCAGGCGGCAATCGTCCCTGCCAACATCAGCGCCAGCGCCGCTGCGCCCAGGTAAATTTGCGCTTCGTTGTGATGCCAGTAACTTCCCCAGTACTGCATCTGGTAAATCGTCCTGCCCGATCCGTGAAAGAAGGGGAACAGCGTCACCAGCAGCGATGCCGGATGCAACGAATGCAATGTAAATAACTCGAACGGCCATTCCTGCCGCACGGATTTGGTGGCGAACTCAAATGCCGGAAAAAGCTGAATCGCCGCCAGGCCGATGCCGGCGATGAACATCAAGGAGAACTGTAAAAGAAAGCGCATGTAATTGCGGATTGCGGATTGCGGATTGCGGATTCCATCAAAGAAGTGACTGTCTGTGTTTGAGCCAATCCGCAATCCACAATCCGCAATCCGCAATTTGAAGAGCGCGTAAGCGCAAGCGAGCAGCGAAGAATAAATCAGCGGTTGCGGATGCGCGGCAAAAACCTGCCAGGTGATGATCAATGCGCCGAACACGACATCCCGCCAGCGACCGCGCTGGTGAAGCCGTTCAATGAAACAAAGCACGAGCGGCGCCAGCGCAACAATTCGCAGGAATCCGGGATAAAGCGTGCGGCCCACCAGAAACCCGCTCAAGCCGAAAATCACGGCGGCAAAGACGCTGGCGCGGCGGGTGAACCCCAGGCTGCGCGCGTAGCAAAACATGGCCACCAGTGCGATGGCGAAACTTAGTTCCAGCGAAAGCGTCATCGTTCGCGAAGTCGCGCCGAGCCAGTACAACCAATTGAGCGGATCGAGAACGCCCGATTGCCATTCGCCGAAAAACGGCAGACCTCCGTATTGATACGGATTCCACAACGGAAATGCGCCGGAGCGAATTTGTTCGGCGGCATATTTATAGGCGGGGAAGAACCAGAAAACGGCATCCTGATCGCCTAGGGTCATCCAGCCGAGCGTTTCACGCCAGAAAAAGACCAATGGCAGCGTGATCAGAAAGAGTGCCGCAAGCCAGTCTTTAGCGCGAGGGGAGGAAAGTTGCTGGCGAAATCGCCTGCGAAAGTTTTCGACTGGCATGGTACGGCTCGCATCACTTGAAAGTCTCGAATTTGATCGAGCCTGTGGTTGAGTAGGGATTCCATGGCAGACGGTTTTCTTTTCCGCCCAAATCCACAATCCGCAATTTCAGCGGGCCTTTTGAACGGTACGCCTGATCAAAACGGCCTTCGCTCATTCCCGGATCGCCAACCGGGTAAACCGACAAATAAGCCATATAGCGCACATTGAGCCGCTTCCAGTTTTCCCAATTGGCTTCCGGATTGTCGCTGGCGACACTTTTGCGTCCTGTGTAGAGATAAACCAGTGCGGGATTGAGCGACGCGACGATGGAGCTTTCCGAAGTTTTTTCGCGAATCCAGTTCAAGGCCTCCTGGTTTTCGTCGAAGATTGCGCGCCAGGGCAAATACTCCGCGCGCGACAAATCGGAGCGTTTGGCGATGTAGATCGTGTGATCGTAAACGTACAGCGTCAGGATCAATCCGGCGGCGACCAGCAACGCGCGCCAGGGATGCGCTGAGGGTTTCGTCTCCAATTTCTGTTGTGTGAAATCACCTATGCCGCGAATCGCTTCGAGCAGGTAATAAAGCAGAAACGGAATCAGCGGCAGCAGAAAGCGGAAAGTATCCCAGGGCCACAGCATTGTAATCAGCAGTGTGAAGGCCGTCACCAGTTCAGCCAGCATGATCCGGCGGCGCACGGTCAGCGCAAAACCGAGCATCATCATCAAACTCAGCAGGTAAGAAAGCACGCGGGTTTCCGTGCCTTTTTCCAACGTTTCTTCGCCGCTGATTTTCGGCGAACGGTACAGCGGCGGCGCGAAGATCATTGCCACATTATTGCTGGCGATCTTCATCGCGTTGGCCCACATTCGATCCGGCAACCCGCTGACACCGATTGTGCCTGACGAAGTATCGCCTGCCTTTCGCTGCCAAAGCGTTGTTGAGTACTCCTGGACAATCATTCCGTTTTGCTCAGCGCGTTGGGCGTCCGTGGGACGATGCGCGCGCGAATAGAGCATCCACGGTGTGACGAGGACCAAAACCGCGATGGCAAAAACGGCCGCCGGTTTCCATTTCCGTTCTTTCAGCAAATAAATAAAACCAGCGCCAACGACCGCCAGGCCAATGGAACGGGTGAGGAAGGCAATCGCAGCCAATGCCCCACCAAACACTGCGTTGCGCAATTGCGATTTTTCGTTTTCAGCGCGCGCGCTTGATTCGGTTGCCAGCATCGCCAGCAACTGAACGCAGGTGAAAACACATTCGGACATGACGGACGAAGTGGCTAGAAAAACCAATCCAGGAGCAAGTGCCACCACCAGCGCGCAAATCAGCGATAACAGGTGCGGCCATTTACGGTCAGTCTTGAAATGTTTGTAACTTGCCCATCCCACGCCGAGCATCGCCAAGACCGACACTGATTTCAACAAAATTACATTGCTTGGAAAGTCCGGCCAGAGGCGATATACGAGGGAAACCAGAAACGGGAATCCGGGCGGGTAGATTGGCAAAAGCCCTGGAGAGGGCGAATTCATCAGTTGGTAGCCTTGCCCGGTGGCCAGCGATTTTGCCAGCAGCACATACCACGCATCATCCACAAACAGGCCGGCCACTCGGTCAAGCCGCAGCGTATAAATTGCACAGAAAAGAAACAGCCCGGCGATCAGACTGGCAATCGTGAAGGTTGAAGATCGCCTTTCATTGCCTGCCGTAGTTTCGTTTGCTGCGTTCGCTGACGATGTTTTGTTCGCGCTTGTTTGCTGCGCCTTAATGTTCGTGCTTTTGGCCATGTCGAAAAAGAATTATGGCATTCGATAAATCAAGATCGAATGTCCGATGACAGCAATGGGTTGCCGGTTTCGCAACCGTTCCATGAATTGTTCGATGCCGGGCGCTTCATAATTTCGGATGTTGGCGCATTGCAGACTGGTCGCGCTGACGGCGACAATTGCGCCAGACTGCACGACGCTGACCGGCTCCACGGTGCGGCGCTGATTTCCGGTATTGAAAGAAGGAAGAAACCGCGCCTTGATGCCGTAATACTCCGGTTTGGCGCTGCCAAAATAACTCAGGAAAAACGGCTCGTCTGGATGTTCCCGGCGATATTGAGCCAGTTCTTTCAGATCCTGTCCCCAGTCCAGGTTCGAATCCACCAGCCATTGATACCCATTTGCTGGCCCGCCCGCAAATTGATTGAAGTAGGTCAGAAAGTTCGGATAGGTCTTTCCGGTTTCCACAACGTTCCAGACCAACAGCAATGCGCAAACCACAGCCAACGCTCGCTGCCGCTTGAATTCCAGTGCGCGCGCCATTTTCGCCGTAAAGACAATCAAAAACGGATAGATGGGAAGCAGGTGGCGATGGCCGATGTTCAGACTGCTGCTGAGTGCAAAAACCGTGTAGATGGCGACCGGGACAAGCAGCGCCGCTTCCGCCAGCCAGCCGGCCCCATAACGCTTGATGAACACTGCCGCCAGCACAATCAACAGCAGCAACGGGATCGGTGTCTTGACGGCAAATGTGATCAGAAAGTAGTACCACCAGCCTTCGGTCGAGTATTCGCCCATCAAAAAAGCGCTGCGGCTGGTGGTGCTCTCCTGTGTTTTCAGAAAGCCGTAGACAAAGGCTTCCGGCAGCAGATGCTGTTCGCGCGTCCAACGCACCGTGTCGGCCACGAAACTTTCCGCCGATCCGATTTGATCCCACTTGATTCCCTGGGACATTTTGGGATCGGGCGTCATCGTGTGCCGCCACCCGTAACAACTCCAGATCAACAGAAAACTCAGGATGGCGCTACCAGCCAGCATGCTGGCGACAACGCCTAGTTTCCCGGCCCAGGTGTTGAATGTTCGCGATACTTTGCCAAAACGAACTGCGATTGGCGTGGCGGAAATCGCGAACAAAATTCCGATTGCCGCCAACATCGGAAAAATCAGCACGCCGGAAAATTTGGTGACAATCGCGCAGCTCGTGGCGAGAGCTGCCAACAAAAAACGTATTGGCGTCAACAGCCGCAAGGCTCGAAAAAAGGCATACACGGCCAGGAACATAAAGCCAGCTACGCCCAAATCAGTGGTGACCAATTGGCCATGCGCCAGCAAATCCGGAGTGAACAGATAAAGCAGCAAGGCCACGTATCCGGCCTTTGAGCCATACCATTCCCTGGCGCAAAAAAAGACCACAACGCCGAACAGCACCGACAGCAGCACAATTGGCACGCGTCCCCAAAAAAGCAGGCGGTCGGCGTCATTCCAACTGTAAAGAAACTCCTCGCCGAAATAGAACTGATCGCCGGTTTTCCAGGAAGCATGACTGCTGTCAGCTTTGGCGGACAGCGCTCGCAGTGGAAGCCCGGCCAGCAGTTTGATCAGCGGCGGATGCTCCATGTTCATGCGGAAATCGCGATAAGCCAGATAACTGAATCCGGCGGGCAAATGCGATCCTTCGTCAAAGGTCGCGCTCTTGCGGCGGACGCTGGTCAAAGACAGGAGCAGAAGGACAGCGGCAAAAAGCGCCAGATAAGGCAATTGCGCCAGCCATCCGCCTTTCTGTGATGAATCCGCAACCTTGATCGGAGCTCCCCTGGGCACAGGTTCAGGCATTGGCAAATCCCCTGGCGCCGTTGCTGCGTCTGTGTGTTGGGTTGTGTTTTCTTCCATGACCTCAAGCCTCTTGCGGAAGATTTGCTATTACCTGGATGTGGGCACTCCCAAATCAACCACCCAGAAGCCTGGAATACGGCGGGATTTATAAACGACGCGGTAACCGCTTTCTTCGGGACTGCTGGAATCGGTGAAGACGGCGACACGGGCAATGTAACGGACGCCGATTTTTTTCCAGTCTTCCCATTTGACGGACGCATCGCCGGAAGAGACGGTTTTGTGACCTGTGTACAAATGCACGAATGCGGGATTGGTGCTGGAGATTACGCCGTCCTGCGGAAGCGTGCGCTGAAGTTGCTGCACCATCTGCTCCGCTTCGTTAAACGTCATTTCCCAGGTGTTCTCATCCATGACGGTCTGGCCGCTGCTTTTGAGCAGGAAATTCACCTGCGGGTAGAGATTGAGCGCCACCAGCAATGCCGCTGCCGCAAGGGTCACCTGCCGGGGCAGGCGGCTGGCAGGCGCGGAACGTGTCACTGCTCCGGCGATTGTCTGCAAACTCGTCAGCAGATAGAAAATCAGGAAAGGGGTCAGCGGCAGCACAAACCGGAATGTCTCCCACGGCCACAACACTGTGATGCCCAGCGAAAACAACACTGCCAGATCGGCCAACCGAAATTCCGCGCGGGCGGCTCCCACGAAACCAACAATCAACAGGATTGCCAGCAGAAACGAAAAATAAAGCCAGCGCAATTGGCCGCCAGCCTGCAGTTGCTGATTTTGAAGCTCTTTTGCCGGGTCAACCAGCGCCTCGAAAATCGGCGTTACCAGAATGCGTGCGGCATCGCGTCCGCCGATTTCCAGTATGTTTTCCACAACGCGGGCAGGCAGATCCTTCACCGTCGCAGTCCCCGAAGCCAGGTCACCCGCGCGCCTTTGCCAGAACTGTTGCGTGTAAGGCTGCACAATATTGCCGCCTTGTTCCTGTTGTTGGGCAGGGGTGGGCGTACGCGAACGCGAATAGAGAATCCAGGGACCGGCCAGCGCCGCCATCATCAATCCGACGGCCAGCGCCTGTTTTACCAGCCGCACTTTCAGCAAATAGAGGAAAAGAGCAGCCATCAGGCTCAAGCCAATGGAACGCATCAAAAATGCGCCTGATGCCAGCGCCGCGCCAAGCGCCAAAAATATCCAGGCCTGGCGTCCCTCCCGCAACCGCACGCCGCGTTCGCTGGCGACCACGGCGCCCAGAAACACGCACATAAAAACGCATTCAGACATCAGCGAGGAAGTTGCCAGAAAGACCAGTGTGGGACTGAGCATCGTCGCCATGGCAATCAGCCAGGCGACCACGGGCGTCAATTTCCGATGGCGGGTGAAATACCAATATGTCAGCACGCCGCTGCCCATCATCGCTGCGACTGACAACCACTTGAGCAGCACGATATTTTCTGGAAATTGCGGCGACAACCGGTAGATCAGTGAAAGCAGAAAGGGGTAAGCAGGCGGGTAAAGCGGCAGAATTCCCGGAGACGGAGAATTGATGACGGAATATCCCTGTCCGGTGGCCAGCGCTTTTGCCAGCAGCACGTACCAGGCGTCGTCAACAAACAAGCCGAAGACCCGGTTCATCCGCATTGCGTAAATCAGCAGGACAACGACCAGGCCGCCAACTCCTGCCAGTTTGAGCCAGAGCGGATAATTCGTTTCCGGAGAGGTGATTTCAGCCTCCGGCAGAATGGGGTCCGGTTCATTCAAGGTTTCATCGCCATTGGCTGTGCCGGTCATGATGGTCTCCTTGCAAGACGGCAACCGAATTTATCCATCCGGTTCCGACAATTAACTCGAATGATCAGGAAGGTATCGGGCAGCGGAGCAGGGCTTGGCGCGAGCCAATCGCACGGCATATGCGTTAATTCGGGCGCATCAATTCGGGGATGACAATACGGGCCGAACGGCGCGGTAAGAAATTTAAGCCGTGAGGGGCAAAACCGGAAGTCTGGTAGCGATTGCCCCCAGACTTCCCAGTCGAAAACTGAATCAAAAAATTTACTTGCCTTTGCCCGCGGCATTCGCCTTGCCGGTGGTGGCATGCGTGCGCGTATCGCGTTCGCGAATGCGAGCTGCTTTGCCGCGCAGATCACGCAGGTAATAGAGCTTGGCGCGGCGCACGCGGCCACGTTTGACGACTTGAATGTGATCAATGATTGTGGCGTTCAGCGGGAAGATGCGCTCGACGCCGATGCCGAACGAAGTCTTGCGAACAGTGATCGTTTCGGCGATGCCGCTGCCTTTGCGGGCAATCACGACCCCTTCGAAAGCCTGCAACCGTTCTTTGTTCTCGCCTTCCTTGATTCGCACGTGAACACGCACTGTGTCGCCGGGAATAAAGTCGGGAATGTTGTCTCGCAAATATGACTTGTCAATAGTATCCAATGCTTTCATGGCAATCACCTCTTTACGGAATCTCAAAATCTCAAATCTTGAATTTCAACTCTCAAATTGAATTCACTTCTCATCAGGAATTTCTTTTTCGTTTTCCTGAAAATCAACTTTTGCCTGGGCGCCCACTTCAGCCAACCACTGATGCTCTTGTTCGGTCAGCGTGGCGCGAGCAAGTAAGTCTGGTCTTCGCTGCAAGGTTTTAAGCAAGGCAGCGCGCCTTCTCCATTTGGCAACTTCGCCGTGATGGCCGCCGATCAAAACTTCCGGCACTTGCCATCCGCGGAATTCTGCCGGGCGCGTGTAATGCGGATAATCGAGCAAACTTTCGTTGAACGAATCGTGTACCGCCGACGTCTCACTGCCCAGCACGTTTGGCAGCAATCGGGTAACCGCATCCACGACCACCATTGCCGGAATCTCACCTCCGGTCAGCACGTAATCGCCGATGGAGATTTCATCCGTCACCAAATGCTCGACAATCCGTTCATCAACGCCTTCGTACCGTCCGCAGAGCAGAATCATTCGTGAGCATTCGCCCGCAAACTTTTCGGCCTCGGTCTGGCGGAAAGGCTTTCCCTGCGGTGACATCAGCACAACAGCCGTGCGCTTTTGTTCGTCGTCTGGCCTTTTATCTGCCAGCAACGATTCCACCGCGTGGAAGATCGGCTCCGGCTTCAGAACCATTCCATCACCGCCGCCAAACGGACGATCATCAACAATATGATGTTTATCCGATGTAAAAGAACGAAGATTGTGAATGTTGACTTCGATCAACCCCTGCTGGCGCGCCCGGCGAATCATGCCGAAATCAAAGGGCCCGGCGAAAAATTCCGGGAAGATGGTCAGCAGATCGAAGCGCATATCGCCTAAAGCTCCAGCAAGCCTTCCGGCGGGTCAATGACGATTCGCTTGTTCGCGATGTCAACTTCGATGCAAATGCTGGAAGCCAGCGGAATCAAATGTTCTCGTTCGCCGCCTTCAACCACCAGTAATGGAGCGGCTCCGAAGCTTTGCACGCTTTTGACCCGGCCAACCGCCTGCCCGCCCGCCGTGGTCACTTCACAGTCAATCAGATCGAAATCGAAAAACGTGTCTTTCGGCAGTTTTACCAGTTGATCGCGCGTGATCAACAAACGTGAATCACGCAACTCATCCGCCGCATTCATCGTGTCGTAGCCGGCGAATTTCAGAAGCATGCGGCCTTTATGGGGCCGGAAGCTTTCCAGTCGCAAGATAATAATTTCGCCGTTCGGCTTTTTGACACGCGCGGAACCAAGTTTGGCGAAACGCTCTGGAAAATCGGTCAGCAGGTCGGCGATCACTTCGCCGCGAATGCCTTGCGGGCGCGCGATGCGCGCAATGCAGATGAAATCATCCGCAGTTGGCGCTTCAGGCTCATCCAGTGTGGGCACTGCGGGCGGCATTATTCCAAAATCTCCAGCACAAACCGTTTTTTAAGTTTTGTGCCGGAGGCGTTGAGCACTGTCCGAATGGCGCGCGCCGTGCGGCCTTGCTTGCCGATGACCTTGCCTAAATCGCCGTCGCCCACGCGTAATTCAAGCACGGTCGCCTGATTGCCCTCGATTTCCTTGACTTTGACGTCATCGGGGCGGTCAACCAATGCCTGCGCGATCAACTCAACCAATTCCTTCATTGCTGTTTTCTCCCCGGTCAACTAGCGCCGACGGCAAGCTTCGACAATCTTAATTGCCGGCTTCGCTGACGACGTCCGTGCTGGCAGGTTGTTGCTGCTCGCTTTTGCGAATCAAGCCTCGCACGGTATCTGTCGGTTGCGCGCCGCATTTCAGCCAGTGATTGATGCGCTCGTGGTCGAGCTTCAATTCCACGGGTTCACGGCACGGGTTGTAATAACCGACGATTTCCACACAACTGCCGTCGCGCTTGGTGCGCTTTTCGGTCACGATCACGCGATAAAAGGGTTTCTTCTTCGCGCCCTGTCTTGTCAGTCTGATTGCTAACAAAGCGAATTCCTCCAAAACGTAGTTAAAAGCCTGCGGATTATAGACGAGCAACGAGTGGTTGTTTAGCCACAACGCCCGCCGTCGCCTGACTATCTTCTCTTTTTCTTTTTCTGCTGTTTCTTGCTTTTCTTGCGCGCGCCGATTCCGGTCAGCTTGCGCATGACTTTGCCGCGCATTCCGCCCATCATGCCATCTCCGCCCATCAACTGCTGCATCATCATCTTCATTTCGACGTATTGCTTGAGCAGACTGTCAACGTCTTTGGGTTTCGTGCCGCTGCCGGCGGCAATGCGGCGGCGGCGGGATTGACTGATGATCAGGTGATCTTCGCGCTCTTTCGCGGTCATCGAATTGATGATCGCTTCGGTGCGCTTCATCTCGCCTTCCATTTGAGCGGTCATTTCCGGCGTCATTTTCGGCATGCCCTTGAACATGTCGCCGGGCAGCATGCTCAAAATGCTTTCCAGTGAGCCGAGTTTTTTCATCTGCCCGAGCTGATCGCGGAAATCCTCCAAAGTGAAAGAGTTCTGCTCCAGCTTCTCTTGCAGTTTAAGCGCTTTTTCTTCGTCAACTTCCTCCTGGACTTTTTCGATCAGCGACAGCACGTCGCCCATGCCCAGAATGCGTGAAACGATGCGTTCAGGATAAAACGGTTCCAGCGCATCATACTTTTCACCGACGCCGACGAACTTGATCGGCTGACCGATCACTTCCTTGATCGAAAGCGCCGCGCCGCCGCGCGTATCGCCATCCATCTTCGTCAGAATGATACCGGTGATACCGACTTTTTCGTGGAATTCCCTGGCGCTCTTGACCGCATCCTGCCCGGTCATGGCGTCGGCGACGAAAAGCGTTTCGACCGGCTGCATCTCTGCCTTGATGCGCTGCAACTCTTCCATCAGCGTGTCGTCAATGTGCAGACGCCCCGCTGTGTCAATCATCAGCGTATCGAAGCCGACTTGCTCACAATGCAACCGCGCGGCTTTGACCAGTTCCAGCGGATCGTCCAGCCCTTCGCCGGCAAAGACAGGGATATTGACCGCTTTGCCGATGACCGCCAGTTGCGCGCGCGCCGCCGGACGGTAGACGTCCACTGACAGCAGCAGTGGATTGCGATTCTGATTTTTATAGAGCCATTTCGAAAGCTTGCCGGTCGAAGTCGTTTTTCCAGACCCCTGCAAGCCAACAATCATCACCGAATTGGGACGGCGCGAGGTGAATAACAATCTGCTGGAAGTTCCGCCCAGCATCGAAACCATCTCGTCGTACACAACCTTGACGACCTGCTGGCCTGGCGAAAGCTGGTTCAAGACTTCCTGTCCGACCGCCTGGCTTTTAACGCGCTCGACGAAATCTTTGACAACTTTGAAGTTGACGTCGGCTTCCAGCAGCGCAATCCGGATTTCGCGCATCGCCAAATCCAGATGCTCCGGCGTCAGGCGGCTTTCGCCGCGCAGGTCCTTGAGTACTTTCTTGAGCTTGTCTGATAGTGCGTCGAACATAGGATTTGCTTACATGTCAGCGTTCAGACGGCGAACGCAAAACGCAGAGGATAGGGGCAGGTGAAAATTGTGTCAAGGCAAGTGCGGCGGCGGCGGAATTCTAGTTGGCGGCAATCGGCGGCGGCCATGGTCTACAATGCGCGGCTTGATCGGCTGAATTCTGGCTCCAGATCATTGTTCCGCTCAGAAAAACCTATGCAACTAGACGCTTTTATTCGCCGCATGCCGAAGGTCGAACTTCACGTTCACCTGGAAGGCTCCATTCAACCGGAAACCCTGCTGCAATTGGCGGAAAGGAATAACGTCTCCCTGCCCGCCACAACTGTCGAAGGGTTACGCGAGTGGTACACCTTTACGGACTTCGCGCATTTCATCGAAATCTATATCGCCATCTCCTCCTGCATTTGCTCGGCGGAAGACATCGAACTCATCGCCCGCGAATTTCTGCGTGGACAGGCGGCGCAAAATATTCTTCACAGCGAAGTCACTTTTACGCCATTCACTCATTTCAGCCTGAACCGGCATATTCCGTTTGACGCGCAATTTGCCGCGCTCAGCCGGGCGCGTGAATGGGCCGCGAAAGAGCTGGGCGTCAGCGTTGGCTGGGTGCTGGATATTTCGCGCAACGTGCGCCCCATCGAGCATGGCTTGACGGTTGCTGACTGGGCAATTGGCGGGATGGATAACGGCGTTGTCGCGCTCGGTTTGGGCGGGCCCGAAATCGGTCATCCACCGGAACTGTTTGAATCGGCCTTTGATCGTGCGCGAGCGGCGGGCCTGGCCAGCGTGCCGCACGCCGGAGAAACCGTCGGCCCGGAAAGCATCTGGGGAGCACTGCGCAGTTTGCGCGCGCAACGCATCGGTCATGGAGTTCGCTGTCTGGAAGACTCCGCGCTGGTCGCCGAATTGCGCGCACGGCAAACTCCGTTGGAAGTTTGCCCGACCAGTAACGTCTGCCTTGGTGTCGCTGCTTCAATTGCCGAACATCCCCTGCCCCGCCTGCTAGACGCAGGGCTATACGTGACAATCAACTCCGATGACCCGCCGATGTTCAACACCACGCTGACGGACGAATACCTGAAAATTGCCGCGGCTTTTGGCTTCGGCGTCGAAACCATCAAGCAGTTGGTCCTCAATGCCTTGCGGGCCAGCCTGTTGCCAGAAGTCAGGCGCCTTGAGATGGAAGCACGGTTCCAGCGCGAATTCGCGGAAGTTCAGCCTTAACTTGGGAGCGTTACGTCACTTAACAACTTTGTCGCGAACGCGCCACACGGCGGCAATGTCCAACTTATCACCCTCAAACACGATTTTGAGTAGGACATAAATTTTCTTTCCGCTCGCCGGACCATTGTTCGCCTTGAACTCGACTTCGCCGTCAATATCGTTGCCGAAGGGATGGGCCGGTTGGCCGTCAACGTCTGGGTCAGTGATTGCCTTAGTGCATAACTCAACGCGCCGCTCGAAGTCTTTCAACTTCAGACAGGATTTGTTTGATCAGATTGCGATAGTGCGTCTGGATGATTGCGTTACTGCGCCGTCCATCCGCCATCCACAAACAGCGTGCTGCCGGTGACAAATGCCGCCGCATCCGAAGCCAGAAAGACCGCCGCGCCCGCGATCTCGTGCAAATCGCCCCAGCGGCCCATGGGGATGCGCGAGATGAAGTCTTGGTACCTGGCAGGATCATTCAACAGTTGCCGGTTCATTTCGGTCGCGAATGGCCCAGGGCAGATGGCATTGACCGTCACGCCTTTTGCCGCCCATTCCAGCGCCAGCGTTTTGGTCAAGCCGATAATCGCGGCTTTCGATGAAGCGTATGGCGAACGGCCCGGCAGCGAAATCACGGACATAATCGAACCCAGGTTGATCACGCGACCCCAGCCGCGCTCGGCCATGCCGATGCCAAAGGCTTTTGAGCACAAAAACGGCCCTTTGACGTTCGCTGCCATCACGGCGTCCCAATCGCTTTCGCTCAAATCCTGAATCGCGCCGCGGATGTTGATGCCGGCGTTATTGACCAGAATGTCTATCGGGCCGAAGCCGGATTCGATCTCGGATTTCAGCCGTTCGATGTCTGCGCCGATGGTCATGTCGGCCTGAAAAGCGGCGGTGCGGCGGCCCGTGGCGGCGGCGATTTCTTCGGCGGCCTTCTGACAGTCGGAAAGCGTACGGCTGGCGATGGCGACTTCCGCGCCGGCTTCGGCCAGCGCTTCGGCCATCACGCGTCCCAGTCCCTTGTTGCCGCCGGTGACGAGCGCGCGGCGGCCATCCAGTTTGAAAAGATCGAAGATGGTTTTGTTCGTGTTGTCGTGCAGTTTCATGATTAGTTCAGGTTTCAGACTTTCAAGACATTGCGAGCGTATTCCGAACAACGCCGCAGGTTGTCGTTTTCCGTCGCCAGCGCCTGTTCCGCCAGCAAGCCGGAGATGCGGGGCAGGGGTTTGGTCCAGGATTTGGTCAGGATGCCGCGCTCGAATTTCTGTATGCGGTCGTTGTCGCGCTGCGGATACGTCGCCCAGTACTTGTCGGTTTTGTAGGGGACTTTCAGCGGGTCGCGAGTAATCATTTCCAGGACGATGGGCAGGTCGCGCCGGGATTTTCGCAACACGTCAATAATTTGTTTAAGCGGCGTGGAACCTTCCCCAAGCGTAACTTCGGACAGTTCAAAGCCTTCGTCGTAAGGTTTCACGGCCATGTCTTTCAAGTGCGTGGTGATGACATATGGCGCGAGTTTGCGGGCGACCTCCAACGAATCTTCCAGCAGCGAAACGTTATTGCCGAAATCCACGCACGCGCCCAGATACGGGCTGCTGATGCTTTTCAGGATTTCCACCTGTTCATCGGCCAGCCAGTCCTTGTGGTTTTCGATGCCGGCGCGCAGCTTGTATTTTTTCAGCATCGGCTCGGATTTTCGCAAGACCTGTTTCCAGTGCGTGGCGAATTCCTGCCATTTTTTCATTTCGGCGAAGGTTTCGTAGCGGCGGCCGCTCAAACAGGCGATGCGCAGCCGTTCGACGCCCAATTCTTTGGCCGCCGCCGCGACCGGCGCAAAGACTTCTTCGCTTTCCAGCGCGCGGGCGCTGACGCCCAATTCCAAAGTCATTTCGCGCTGGTCCAGCATCTGGCGGATGCTTTTCAGATAATCCGTATCGGTGCTGGCAAGCTGCTCAAATCCCATCTGCGAAATCCCCGCGCCGAACGAATGGCAAAGTTCGATGAATTCGTCGGCGGGCACCGGAGGCCGTTTGTTCGGATTGGCCTGCCTGGCTTGGCTGCTGCGAATCGGAATGGACGTCCAGGCGATGCCGTAAAGTTTAGAAGAAGTTTTTGCCTGCGCCGGCAAGGCCGACGCAACCAAGCTGGCGGTGGACAGAGAAACAAAGGTTCGACGATTCATGATGTTAATCCTCTTTAGCGTTATGCGTTAAGCTTTACGCTTTTGGCAGGGCGGCTTTCAATTCGCGATCCCACGGCGCGCGATACGGTCTGGTCAGCATGGCGGCAGCTTCTTTGTCGCCGATGATGGTTTCGCGCGTCGCGTCCCAATTGATGGTGCGCTTCAGCTTCATGGCAATGTTGACCAGGTGCGTGGTGATGTTGGTTTGCTGACTGGTTTGCAGGTTCGAGATGGTCTGTGCGCGCGATTTGATCGAATCCAGGAAGTTGCGGACGTGGGGGACAAACTGGTCGCGGACTTGTTCGAAGCCTTCGCGTTTGAGCGCCGTCGTTCGCAGTTGCGGATCCTGAATGACCGGGCGCGCCGTGGTGAAACGTGGAATTTGATCGTCGGCGGAAATCAGCCGGTCGGGGATGACTTCCATCCCGCTGCGTTCAATGCGCAGCATTCCCTTGGTGCCGTAAAACGCGGTGCTGGCGTTTCCAGGTTGTCCGGCGCTCATTTCGCGGCAGGACCAGGTGGCGATGAAACCGGGGAACTCAATGATGGCTTCGACCACATCGGGGGTTTCGCCCAATTGTTTCAATGAATACCGGCTGCCCATCGCGGCGACCGATTTGGGCGCTGCTCCGGTCACCCATTGCACGATGTCAATGTTGTGCGCCAGCAGGTTGGTTGTCTGGCCGCCCGAATAATCCCAGAACCAACGGAAGTGATAGATGCAGCGATGCGGATCGAATTTCGTGTAGGGCGCGGGACCCAGCCACATCTGCCAGTCGGTTTCCGAAAGCGGTTGTTCGCCGACTGCCTTTGAAAAGCCGGGCGTGATGTTGCGGAAACTGGCCAGGCGCGCCGAACGCATTTCGCCGATGTGGCCGTTGCGGATCAACTCGACGCATTCCTGATACTGTTTGCCGGAGCGCTGCTGGGTGCCAACCTGGACAATGCGTTTGTAGCGCCTGGCTGCATCAATCATCCAGCGGCCTTCTTCGATGAACAGCGTCAGCGGCTTTTCGACGTACACATCTTTTCCGGCGGCACAGGCCAGAATGGTCATCAACGCGTGCCAATGGTCGGGAGTCGAAACCACGACGGCATCAATGTTTTTGCTGTCCAGCATCCGGCGGAAATCCTTGAAGCCTTCGGGTTTGGATTTCTGCTTTTCGGCGGCGGTTTCGATGCCTTCGGCCAGGCGTGGATCATAGGTTTCGCTGATCGCGGCGACTTCGCAATCGGGTTGCGACAGGAAATCGAGCAAATGGCGTTTGCCGATCAAGCCAATGCCGATGCAGCCCACGCGGACGCGGTCGTTCGCGCCCAGAATCCTGTCGTAGCTGGCCGCCGTCATCAGACTGGCGCTGGCCGCGCCCTTCAAAAACGCGCGGCGTTTGCTGGTGGCGTCATTCATGGTTTTATTCTCCGGAAATGTCTTTGCTGTCTTTTGCTGAATGCCGGGAGATTGAACCCCAAAGCCGCGCGCTTGGCAAAGGTTGCGAAGACAAATATTGCTGCGGCCAGAAGTTTTTTCGCTGGAATCTTGACATGTTGGATTCGTCAAGTAGAGGCTTGCCAGGAGTTAGGTCGGGTTGCATCGCACATTTTGCCAATCAGGCCGCCAACTGAGTTGAAGGTTCTGCCAAAAGGCCCATGGGAGAGATGTATGTCCGCAACTAATTTCAATACGAAAAATGACACATACCGGAAGTTGATGGGAAACGGGCTAACATACCGCATTCCGCGCTTCCAGCGCGATTACAGTTGGACGGACGATGAATGGGAAGACCTCTGGCTGGATATTCAGGGCACGCTCAAGGAAGGCGGCGAACCCGCGCATTACATGGGTTACCTGGTGTTGCAATCGGAAAATGACAAGGTTTTTGATGTCATAGATGGGCAGCAACGGCTTACGACGTTGAGTTTGATCGCCTTGTCAGTCCTCAAAAATCTGCAGAGTCTGATTGCCGAAAACAAGGATGCGGATCGCAACCGGCAACGGCTAGAACAGATTCGGCAAACCTACATTGGCTATCTCGATCCGGTCACCCTGGTGGCGCGTTCCAAGCTGACGCTCAACCGCAACAATGACACCTATTATCAAACCTATCTCATTCCATTGGGTCATTTGCCGCAGCGGGGCTTCCGCGCTTCTGAACACCTGCTGCGAAAAGCCTTTGAATGGTTTGACCGGCGTGTGCGCGAGTATTCCCGCCAACACGCCCCGCAATTCGGCGGCGACGAAGGGGTAGCGCTTGCCAGCCTGATCGAAACACTGAGCGACCGGCTGTTTTTTACGGTCATTACAGTCACGGATGAACTTAATGCCTACAAGGTTTTCGAAACGCTCAATGCGCGCGGCGTGCGGCTTTCCGCCACGGACTTGCTTAAAAACTATCTGTTTTCAGTGCTTCATCGCAGCGGGCAGCACGAGCACGAAATGAAGACGCTCGAAGATCGCTGGGAGGCGATGGTCGGGCGGCTAGGCAGTGAAAGCTTTCCCGATTTCCTGCGTGTCCACTGGAATAGCCGTCGTACTTTTGTCCGGCAGACGGAATTGTTCAAAACCATCCGCAACCACGTTCAAACGCGCGAAGCCGGCTTTTCGCTGGTTCGAGACATGGAAGAAGATATGGAAACCTATCTTGGGTTGACCCACCCGGAAGCTTCCTCATGGAATCAACAACTAAAGGGATATGCGAACGAACTGCGTATGTTCAGCGTCCGGCAACCATTTCCTCTGCTACTGGCAGCGCGGCGCGTTTTTAACGCGGAGGACTTCGAATCCCTGCTACGCGCCTCGGTGATGATTTCGTTTCGTTACAACGTCATCGGTTCGCTGCCAGCCAACGAGCAAGAACGCGTGTATAACCAGGTGGCAGAAAAAATCTCCCGGCGTGAATTAACGACCATTGCTCAGATCATGACGGGATTGAATTCAATTTACCCCTCGGACGAGGCGTTTCGCGCCGCATTTGTCAACAAGTTGATTCGTACCACGCAGTCTCGCAACCGGCGTATTGTGCGGTACATTCTTTGCCGTCTTGAAAAACAGTTTGATGGCCGTGATTACGATTTTGACAGCGACACCTTCAATCTGGAACATATCCTGCCTCAAAATCCCGGCGCGGGTTGGGATGCCTTCACCGAGGAAGAGATCGAAGCGCTGGTCTTCCGTCTGGGAAACATGACCTTGATGCAAGCCGGACAAAACAGAAATGCAGGCAATGACGATTACGCCGCCAAACGGCCTGCTTATGCGGCCAGCGGCTTTGCGCTGACACGTAAAATCGCCGAAGAGAATGCCGATTGGACGCCGGAACGCATTGCCGCGCGGCAAAACCAAATGGCCCGGCAAGCGACTTCGATCTGGCGAATCGCCCAGCTTTCCTGAGCAATATTGTCGAAGGCTTCAACTGCACGGATCATCCGCAATTCAAAAAAACTATGGTGACAGGGTTTCAGATCACGAAAATAACGCGAGGAATTATTCTGCTGGCACTTCTGGTTTTGGATGCGACGATTGTTTTCGCAAAACCGAAAGATTACGTCTGTCAGCGAACCAAGGGGAAAATCACGATTGACGGCAGGTTGAATGAATCTTCGTGGCGAAATGCACCGGCGACTGATGAGTTCGTGGACATCGAGGGCGACCTCAAACCGCGTCCGCGTTTCACCACGCGAGCCAAAATGCTGTGGGACGATCAGTATTTTTACATCAGCGCGGAAATGGAAGAACCGCACGTGTGGGGAACGCTCACCCGCCGCGATTCGGTGATTTTTCACGACAACGATTTCGAGGTCTTCATTGATCCGAACGGCGACCGGGACGAATACTACGAACTGGAAATCAACGCCCTGAACACGGTCTGGGACCTGTTTCTGCCCAAACCGTACCGGGACGGCGGCAAGGCTCAAGACAACTGGGACATTGTTGGATTGAAGACGGCGGTCAAGATAAACGGCACGCTCAACAACCCGGTGGATCGCGACCGGGGCTGGTCGGTTGAAATGGCGATTCCCTGGAAAGCGCTGGCTGAGTATGCGCACAAATCCGCGCCGCCCGCTGACGGAGACGAATGGCGCGTGAGTTTTTCCCGCGTGGAATGGCAGCACGAAATCGCCGATGGCAAATACCGCAAGGTCGCCGGAACCAAAGAGGACAACTGGGTCTGGTCTCCGCAAGGTGTGATTGATATGCACCGGCCCGAAATGTGGGGCGTTGTGCGGTTTTCAAAAATTTCAGTGGACAGTCGTCGCGGGAAATGATCGCCAGCGTCGCGTGTGGACAGACTAAAGTCCGTCCCACGTTCCATAAAGCCGGTTGCCGAAAGCTTCAGCCGCGCGGATAATCCGCAGTTCAAAATTCCAAAGGCAACTGCATCAATGAAAGAAAGCTTGCTTCAATACCTGGCCTGCCCGGCATGTGGCGGCAATCTGACGCTCAGCGCCGCCGCACGCGAAGCCAACGAAATCATCAGTGGCCAGCTTTCCTGCGCCGGATGCCGGAAAATCTTCCCGGTGAGCGGCGGAATTCCGCGCTTTGCCGATTTGGCCAATGACGAAGTTCAGCGCGAGACAGCGGAAAACTTTGGCGCACAATGGTTGGAGTTCGACCACGTCCAGCAACATCACGAGAAACAGTTTCTGGATTGGATTGCTCCGGTGACGGCGGAATTCGTTCGCGGCAAAGCGGTCGTCGAAGGCGGTTGCGGCAAAGGCCGGCACACAAGTCTGATCGGCAAATGGGGCGCGAAAGATGTGGTCGGTGTTGACCTCAGCGTCGCTGTCGAAGCCGCGTACCGCAACACCAAAGACTTGCCGAACGTCCACATCATTCAAGCCGACATTTATCGTCTGCCGCTGAAACCGGCGTTTGATTACGCCTTTTCGGTCGGTGTGCTGCATCATTTGCCTGATCCGCGCACCGGATTCGCCTCTCTGGTCAAGCACGTCAAACCGGGCGGCGCGATTTCGGCCTGGGTGTACGGGCGGGAAAACAACGAATGGATCGTGAATTTCGTCAATCCGTTGCGGGAACACTTCACCTCGAAACTGCCAATGCGGGCGCTTTATTATTTGTCTTACCTGCCGACGCTCCTTCTGTGGCTGCCGCTGAAACTGATTTATGCGCCGCTGGGGAAAACCGGTTTGAAGCGTTTTTTGTTTTACGCGGATTATCTTTGCTACATCGCCGAATTTCCGTTTCGCGAAATCCACAACATCGTCCACGATCATCTGACCGCACCGGTGGCGTTTTACATCAGCCGTCCGGAATTCGATGAATGGTTCCGCAACGCCAACACCGAGCGCGCGGAAATCCATTGGCACAACAGCAACAGTTGGCGCGGCTTTGCCACCGTCAAAGCGAGAGCGGAGGTCAGATTTGGAAAATAGAGCCGTCGAAGCCGCGATGCGTCCGGAAAATTACGGAATCATCTTCGATGTAGAAGACGATCACTGGTGGTTTGTCGGTCGCCGGGCGGTGGTCTTTGCGCAGATTGAAGACGCCCTGGGAGCGCCGGCATCCCGTCCGCGCGAATTCACCGCGGACGGAACGTCCGCGATCCAGTTATTGGACATTGGCTGCGGCACCGGCGCGACCATGGATCACCTGCGCAAGTATGGCGAGGTACAAGGAATTGACCTGGCCATGATTCCCCTGGGTTTTTCGCGCCGCCGAGGGCATCAGCGGACGATGTGCGCCAGCGCGACCGAATTGCCCTTTGCCGACGAATCCTTCGATCTGGTGACGGCGCTGGATGTGATCGAACATTTGGATGACGACGTGAAGGGCTTGGGCGAAATCCGTCGCGTGCTCAAACCCGGCGCTCCGGCGGTGATTTACGTCCCGGCGTTTCAAGCCCTGTGGGGGCCGAACGATGATCAGTCCGGCCACAAGCGGCGCTACCGGCTGCCGCAGTTGCAAGCCGCTGCCGAAAAAGCAGGATTGAAAGTGGAGCGAATCAGCTATTCCAATTTCGCCATGTTTTTGCCGATCTGGCTGGGACGAAAACTGCTGAACCTGCTGGGCAAAACCGAAGCGAGCGAAAACCGCATCAATCATCCTTTCATTAACAATCTGCTGGCTTGGCTGTTTGCCAGCGAAGCGAACTGGCTGCGGCGGAATCGGCTGCCGTTCGGCGTTTCGGTCCTTTGCGTGGTCAGGAAAGTTTGAATGAGGAGGCGCGATGCTGGAAATCTATTTTCTGTTCTTTTACATCCCTCGAAAAGTTCGCAAGCTGGCAAAAGAAAAAGGCCAGAGTGCCCTGGCTTGGAGCCTGATGGCCATTGGGGCGTGGATTGGCACGGAGGTGATTCTAGTGATTGCCGCCGTGGTTTTGGGGATGTTGATTCCGGAGTTGGCCGAGAACGCAGTTTTCCGGATATGCTCCTATCTCATTCCTCTGGCCGGAGCCATCATTGCCTCCGACCTGGTGGTGAAACGGCTGCGAAAGATGCCGTTGGGCGATTACGCCCCGCAACTCAACACAGATAATAATTGAATGAACCCGAAACTTTCGATTTTCCTACCTGTCTATAACGAAGAAGAGAACCTGGAACGATTGAACCGGAAGATCTTCGCGGCGATGGCCGCACTCGGCCACAGCTTTGAAGTAATTTACGTGGACGATGGCAGCAGCGACCGAAGCCTGGAATTGCTCAAGAGGTTCGCGGCTGAAGACCGCCGTGTCAAAGTGATCGGCTTCCGCCGCAACTATGGCCAGACGGCGGCAATGGCTGCGGGAATTGACGCCGCGCGTGGCGAAATTCTGATTCCGATGGACGCCGACCTGCAAAACGACCCGGCGGACATTGTGCGGCTGCTGGCCAAACTGGACGAAGGTTATGATGTCGTTTCCGGATGGCGAAAAGACCGGCAGGACGCATTCATCACACGCACTTTCCCGTCGCGCATTGCCAACGGCTTGATCTCCAGAATCGGCGGGGTGCCGCTGCACGATTACGGTTGTTCGTTGAAAGCCTACCGCCGCGAAGTGCTGAAGGATGTAAATCTGTATGGCGAGATGCATCGCTTCATTCCGATTTACGCCGCCTGGGCGGGCGGACGAGTGACGGAAATTCCCGTCGCGCATTACCCGCGCACGGCTGGCCAATCGAAATACGGGCTGTCGCGGACGATCAAAGTTGTCTTCGATCTGGTGACGATCAAATTCATGGCCAGTTATATGACCAAGCCGATTTATGTGTTTGGCTGGGCGGGCGTGCTGGCATTTGCGATTTCGGTGTTCTCGGCGGTCTTCGCCTGTCTGATGAAATTTGCCAGTTGGCCCAAGCATGCCGACTTCATTCAAACTCCGCTGCCGGTGCTGGCGATGGTCATGCTGGTGCTGGGCATTCAGCTTTTTCTGATGGGATTGATTGCCGAAATGCTGGTCCGCACCTACCACGAATCGCAGAACAAACCGATTTACACCGTCAAAACGAAAGTCAATCTAGAAGAAGGCGAGGCGGCGAATGAACACAGGTAAACACAGATTTGTTTCCCGGTTTCTGGCAATGGTTTTTTGGCTGTTGCTTGCCGGTTCTTCGGTGTTGGCACAGACGGCGAACTATGTGCATCCGCTCGACCCGCTCAGCAGGGAAGAAATTGCCGCCGCTGGCAAGCTGCTGAAAGAAAGCGGCAAACTGCCCGCGAACGCGCGTTTCCAAACCATCGTTTTGAACGAACCGCCGAAAGCCGAAGTGTACGCGTTCAATGCCGGTGAAAACTTTCGCCGCGAAGCGTTCTTTGTCGCGTACGACCGCGCCAACAACAAAACGTATGAAGGCGTCGTGGACCTGCGCGGGCAGCGTGTCGTGTCGGTCAGGGAAGTTCCCGGCGTGCAACCCAGCCTGATGCTGGATGACGCGTTGATGTTTCAATCCATCGTGCGCGCCGACGCCCAGTGGCAGCAGGCGATGCGCAAACGCGGCATCACCGAATTTGGCAAAGTCCAGGTGGAAATGTGGTCGGCGGGGAATTTCGGCTTTCCCGAAGAGCAGGGCAGGCGATTGTTTCGCGGCCTGTCCTACCTGCGCGAAGATTCCAAAAATCCTTACGCGCGTCCGATCGAAGGCATCATCGCCGTTGTGGATATGAATGCGCGCAAGGTGTTGAAGGTGATTGATAGCGGCGTGGTGCCGGTGCCCAGCGCCACCGCTGATGTGGATGAAAAGTCCGTCGGGCAATTGCGTGATGCGCCCAAACCTTTGCAAATTGTCCAACCCAATGGCGCCAGTTTTGAAGTTCGCGGCAACGAAATCCGCTGGCAGAAATGGCGGTTCCGCTACGCGCTGCATCCACGCGAAGGGCTGGTGCTGTACACCGTTGGATATGAAGATCAGGGAAAAGTTCGCCCGATTTTGTATCGCGCCTCGCTGTCGGAGATGGTTGTGCCTTACGGCGACCCCAGCGCGGGTTGGTTCATTCGCAACGCCTTTGACGAAGGCGAATTCGCCATCGGGCGGCTGGCCGTGCCGATGGAAGCCAAAACCGACGTGCCCGACAACGCCACGCTGCTTGATGCTGTTTTCGCCAATGAATCAGGCAGCAGCCTGGACGCCAAACGGGTCGTCGCCATTTATGAACGCGACGGCGGCGTCAGTTGGAAACACGTGGATTACATGACCAATCAAAACCAGTCGCGCCGCGCGCGGCAGTTGGTGGTGTCCATCTTTGTCGTTGTCGGCAATTACGATTACGGTTTCAACTGGGTCTTTCATCAGGACGGCACGCTGGAACTGGAAGCTTTGTTGACGGGCGTGATGGCGACGAAAGGCGTGCCCCCGCTCAGTGCCAATGGCGAACACGCGGAACACGATCCTTACGGCCATGTGGTAGCCGACGGAGTCGCCGCGCCGCACCACCAGCATTTTTTCAATTTCCGCCTGGACTTCGATGTGGACGGGCGCGAAAACACCGTTGTCGAACAGAACACCGAAACCCTGCCGCAGGGCAAAAACAATCCTTATGGCAATGCGTTTGCGATGCGCGAAACGCCGCTTCGCCGCGAAGCCGGGGCGCAACGCCAGTTGAATCTGGCCACGCATCGCCGCTGGCGCGTGATCAATCCGGCGGTCAAAAATGGTCTGGGACAGCCAACGGGCTATTTGCTTTTCACCGGGGAAAACTCCGCGCCGCTGCCAGGAGCGAATTCTGCCGTGCGCCAGCGCGCGGGCTTTATGAATTCGCATCTGTGGGTGACCCCATTCGATCCAGGCGAAATGTACGCCGCCGGTTATTACGTCAACCAGAGTAAGGCGGGCGATGGTCTGCCGAAATGGGTGAAGCAGAACCGTGAGCTGGAAAAGAAAGATGTCGTGATGTGGTATTCCTTTGGCGTCACGCATCTGCCGCGCCCGGAGGATTATCCGGTCATGCCGGTTCACAAAGCCGGATTCAAGCTGATGCCGGTCGGCTTCTTCACGCGCAATCCGGCGCTGGATGTGCCGAAGTGAAGGAGCCGGTGCTAAACTGCCGTGTCCCCAAACGTCCAAACCGGAGGAGCGAAAAATGAGTACTGAAATTGGTTCATTGCTGACGCGTTCCGCTGAAATTCGGCAAAACAGAGCTTGCGTCGCTGGAACGCGGACAACGGTTCATCGTATTGCGGCCTGGTACAAGCTGGGGGAAAGCCCGGAAGAGATTGCGCGTGAATACCCGCATCTGACGTTGGCGGGCGTCTATGCCGCGCTGGCCTATTATCATGCCAATCAGGCCGAAATCGAGGCGGAACTGGCTGCGGATGCCGCGCGAGAAGAACAGATCGAATCGGAGTGGCTGCAAATGCGTAGCTCACAGGTTGCGTAATGCAAATCCGTTTATATCTTGATGAAGACGCTCAGCGCGGCAGTCTGGTTAAAGCACTGCGCGAGCGTGGCGTAGACGTTCAAACTGCCGACGAAGCAGGGATGCGCTTTCGCGATGACGCCGATCATCTGAATTACGCAGCCGTGCAGGGCCGTGTGCTCTACTCTTTCAATGTCGGCGATTTTAACCACCTTCACGCTGAATACATCCGCCAGAACAAGTCGCACGCCGGAGTTATTCTCTCGCCACAGCAAAAATTCAGTGTTGGCGAGCAACTGCGCCGTCTGCTGCGACTCATCAACGCCAGGAGTGCGGAGCAAATGCGGGACACCATCGAGTTTCTGGGGGCATGGCGATGAGTTCACACGACGAAAAACAATTGGATGACATCGGCTGGCACTTGCTGGAGGAATTGCAGGAAGATGCGCGGCTAACTTACGCCGAACTGGGCCGCCGCGTTGGTTTGTCCACGCCGGCGGTCATGGAGCGCGTCCGCAAGATGGAAGACGCTGGGATCATCACGGGCTACCGCGCCGAAGTGAATCCCGGCAAGGTCGGTTTTCAGGTGACGGCGTTCATCCGCATTGGGCTGGCGCATCAGGTGCTGCCCAAACTGGATGCGATGTTCAAGGAGATTCCCGAAATCATCGAATGCCATCGCGTGACAGGCGACGATTCGCTGATCCTAAAGGTGTACGCGACTTCGATTTCGCATCTGGAAAAAATCATTCACCGCCTGACTTCCTACGGCATGCCCGCGACTTCAATTGTGTTGTCGTCGCCCATCCCGCACCGCCGCATCGAACGCAAGATGGCCGAGCAGCCGACGAAAAAAACGCGCGGCACGGAGTAACGCAGTCACATGTGCGGCATCATCGGATTCGTCAATCTTGACCAACAACAACCCGCGAACGAGCGAATCGCCCGCGCGATGAACCAGGCCATTCTTCATCGCGGCCCGGACGACGAAGGGTTTTACGTCAACGCCAACGTCGCAATGGGCATGCGCAGGCTTTCGATCATTGATCTGGCCGGTGGCCATCAGCCCATCAGCAACGAAGACGGTTCGGTCTGGGTCGTCTTCAACGGCGAGATTTACAACTACCAGGAACTGCGCCAGGGTCTGCTCGCGCGCGGCCATCAGCTCCGAACCAATTCCGACACCGAAACCATCGTTCATTTGTACGAAGATTACGGCGACGACTTGGTTCAGCATTTGAATGGCATGTTCGGCTTTGCGCTGTGGGATGAACGGCGACAACGCTTGCTGATTGCCCGCGACCGGATGGGCGAAAAGCCGCTTTATTTCACACAGACTGACAGCGCTTTTGTGTTTGCTTCGGAGTTAAAAGCGCTGGTCGAGCATCCGTCAGTCCAGCGCCGCATCAATCTGCTGGCGCTTCGGAAATATCTGCAATACGAGTTCGTGCCCTCGCCGCACACCATGCTGGAAGGAGTGCAAAAGCTGCCGCCCGCGCACCGGCTGATTTATGAAACCGGCCAGTGGCGAACCGAACGCTACTGGCAAATCAGTTACGGCGGCGAGCGGCTGAAGATCAGCGAGGACGAGGCCGCCGAAGAAGTCCGTCACCGATTGCGCGAAGCCGTCAAGATACGATTGGTCGCGGATGTGCCGCTCGGCGTGCTGCTGTCGGGCGGAATTGATTCCAGCGCAACAGCGCAGCTTGCCTGCGAAGCCGCCGGAAACCGCGTCAAAACTTTTTCCATCGCGTTTGAAGAGAAGTCCTTTGACGAATCGTCTTATGCCCGCAAGGTGGCCGAGCAATTGGGCACGGAACATTACGAAAAGCGGTTCACCGAACGCGACATGCTCGACATCGTGCCGGAAATTCCGCGTTTGCTCGACGAACCGCTCGGCGACGGCTCGCTGATTCCGACCTTTCTGCTTTCAAAATTCACGCGTGAACACGTAACAGTGGCGCTGGGCGGCGATGGCGGGGATGAGTTGTTCGCGGGCTATCCAACCTATGGCGCGCATCGAATGGCCAGGCTTTACCAAATGATCCCGCAATTTGTCCGCAGCGGGTTGATCGAACCCGCCGTCGCCAGTCTGCCGGTTTCCACTGAAAACCTGTCGTTTGATTTCAAAGCCAAACGCTTTGTGCGCGGCGCTTCGCACGGGGCGGGAACCCGTCACACCATCTGGATGGGATCCTATGACGCCCGGCAGCAACGCGAACTGCTGAAGCCAGAAATACTCGCGGCATGTCCCGACGAACAGGTCTTCGATGAGGTGCTGGGTTACGATCGCGTGAACGGAAACGGCAACATTGATCTGGTCGAGCGGATGATGAAACTCGACGCGACGCATTACCTGTCGGAATGCGTGCTGTTCAAAGTTGACCGCGCCAGCATGGCCGCTTCGCTGGAAACCCGCGCGCCGTTTCTGGATCACACCTTTATCGAGTTTGTTCAAAAGCTGCCGGTGGAAATGAAACTGAAGGGCTTCACCGGAAAGTACATTCTGAAAAAAGCGATGCGCGGACGCCTGCCGGATGAAATCATTGACCGTCCGAAAAAAGGTTTTGGCATGCCGGTCGCGAAATGGGTCAAAGGCGAACTGCGCGGCTTTGTGCGCGACATCTTCGCGCCTGACCGGATGAAACGGCGCGGACTGTTCAATGTGGATTATGTTCAGCGGCTGCTGGATGAACACGAACGCGGCGTGGCCGATCACAGAAAACTGATCTGGACGCTGCTGATGTTCGAGATGTGGCCGTTGGCGGCAAGTTAGTGTAAATTGCCGCTTCACAAAATTCTAAAAATCCCTGGAATCATCAAAAATGGCTGAAGCAAAATCAAATCAAGCAATGTATGGCCCGCCAAAATCGGGCATTCGCGAATTTTTCGAGCAAGGCTTGATCACCGTGATTATGGCGTTGTTCCTGATGACCTTTATCGCGCAGGCGGTCGCCGTGCCGACCGGTTCGATGCAGAACACGATCAATATTGGCGATCATTTGTTCGTCAATAAATTCGTCTTCGGAAAGCCGACGCCGGTGCTGGGCGCGTTGCTGCCGACGCGGGAAATCCGGCGCGGCGATGTCATCGTCTTCAAATTGCCGAGCGATCCGAAGGTCAATTACGTCAAACGCGTGATCGGTTTGCCGGGCGACAGCGTGCAGGTCAAAGGCCACCGCGTTTTCGTCAATGACAAAGAACTTCCCGAAGAGCGCGCCTACGTCAATCTGGACGGTCATCGGGACGAAGCTGAATTGCCCATTGCCAAAGTGGACCCGAAACCGGACGGCGCGACCTATCGCGTCTACCTCGATTCGGATCGCAGCACGGGCGAAGATCAATTCGACATCAACGATGGCATGAAGTTCGGCGTCAAAGAGCCGACCACCGTGCCGGCAAACAGCTACTTTGTGATGGGCGACAGCCGCGACAACAGCTTGGACAGCCGGTACTGGGGATTTGTGCCGCGCGAAAACATCTTTGCCCGCGCGCTGTATGTTCATCTTTCCTTCGCGCCGCCCAGCCGGGACGGCTCGTCCTCCAGCTTGCTTAAAAAAGTCCGCTGGCAGCGTATAGGTTCGGCGGTGAAATAGCTTTCAAGAAAAGAAGTTCGTAGTACCGTCTTCAGGCGGAAGGCTTGGCGTGAGAGCGCTTCCGGCTAAAGCCGGTACTGCGAACACTATGGATGCGGCGTTTTGAAGACTCTGCCACCTTTTGCTAAGCTGCCCGCCATCGTTTCCGATCATCACTTCCCGATTTGTTGAATCAAGTTTGCGGCGTTCCCCGGCAAGGTATTGCTGGCTTCGGGGAAGCTATGGGCAGGAGAAAATTCATGCGAAACAGGCTGATGCTGTTGCCGCTGCTGGCGACATTACTTCTCTCGGCGTGGATAGGAAGAGCAGGGTTGCTGGCGGCAGTGAGCGCACAGGACGCCGCCGCGCTGCAAAAACGCGAAGAGCTTTACCGGCTGAACAATCTGGGCGTGGCGCTGATGGAGCAGTACAAACACGAAGACGCCGTCCGACAGTTCAAACAGGCCGTCGAACGCGACGCGAACTTCGCCTTCGGACGCATCAACCTGGCGATGGCGCATTACTTCCTGAACGATTCGCGATTGGCGATTGCCGAAGCGCAAGCTGCGCTGAAGCTTTTGCCAAACAGCTTGCAGGCACAATACGTGCTCGGCGCGGCCTACAAGAAAGACCGCCAGTACGACGAAGCCATCGCCGCTTTCACCAAAGTCCTGGCCGTTGATCCGAAAGACCCGTACACAAACATTCAGCTTGGCCAGATTTATTCGACCAAACAGCAATACGCCCAGGCCGCCGAAGTCTTTCGCCGCGCGCTGGATGCCGAGCCGTACAATTCGACGGCGGCCTACAGTCTGGCCCAGGCTTTGATTCGCTCCGGTAAACAGGCGGAAGGCCAGAAAATGCTGGCGGAATTTCAGAAGCTGAAAGCTTCGGGTTATGCGACAACGCTGGGGCTGACTTACGGAGAACAAGGCAAATACGCCGAAGCTGTCGTCAGCACAGGTGCGGAAACGGAACTGGTTTCAAAAGACGGGGCCACGGTCACATTTGCCGACGCGAGCGCGGGATTGAATGTCAAAACAGCGGCAAAGCCACTTTCTTCAGCCCTTGGCCGCAAGCTGGCGAAAGCCGAATTCACCGAAGACGTGAAGCGCGAACTGGTCGCGCCATTCAGTTCCAATGTCGCACTCGGCGATTACGATGGTGATTACAAACTCGATCTGTTGGTCAGCGGCGTTGATGCCGGCGGCAAACCCTTCGTCAAACTATTTCACAACGACAACGGCAAACTTTCGGATGCGACGGACAAAGCCGGGATTTCCGCGACTGGCTTTATCAGCGGCGTAGTCTTCGGCGATTTCGACAATGATGGCAAAACGGATTTGGCAATCTTCGGTTATCAAACGCTGGCCGTCTGGAAAAATAATGGCGATGGGAGTTTCAGCGATGTGACCGAAAAAGCTGGATTGCCCGCGAAATATGCTTCGTGGGCAATGACGGCAGCCTGGGTGGACGCGGATCACGACGGCGACCTGGATTTGTTCGTCGGCAACTTCGCCGACCTGTCTCAGTTTCCCGGTAAAGACCCTGCCGTCTTTCCGGATGATTTCACGGGCGAAGAAAACAAGCTTTTCCAGAACAACGGCATTCAGGCTGGAGGGGTCACGTTTTCAGACATTACAGCCAAAACCGGCTTGAGCGGCGGCAAGAACAAGACCACCGCGATTGTCCCGACCGATTACAACAACCAGCGCGACATAGATTTTTTCGTCGTCAATTACGGCTCGGCGGCGCAGTTGTTCAGCAATCAGCGCGACGGCTCGTTCAAGGAACTCGCGGCTTCGGTTGGAATTAACTTTACCGGCCAAAGTTTCGGTGCGGGCGCGGGCGATTTGAACAAAGACAACTTCGTGGATTTTTACCTGCCAAATGCCGGCGGCAAAGACGCGCTGTTTTTGAGCGATGGGCGCGGCGGCTTTCAAGCAAAAGAAATCAGCAGCGGCAGCCTGGCCGCGCAATTCACCGATTTCGACAATGACGGTCTGCTCGACATTGTCACGCGGACGAATGTAGGCGTCAGCTTGCGGCGCGGCCTGGGCAATTCATTGGCTGATCCGGCGGCAATTTCAAATTTCAAATTTCAGAATTTGAAGTCATTGGCCCTCGGCGACATCAATGACGATGGCGGCGTTGATGTTGTCAGCTTCAATGGCGAAGGTAATGTTATCGCGCTGAAATCGGCGGGCTTCGGCAAGAATTTTTCTCGGCTGCAACTGGCGGGCAAGACCAGCAATCGCAGCGCCATTGGCGTCAAGGCCGAACTGCGCAGCGGCAGTTTGCGGCAGAAGCTGGAGCTTTATTCGGCTTTGCCCGCGCCCGCGTCGGCGGGCATTGTGTTTGGGCTTGGGTTTCGCACGTCGGTGGATGCGCTGTCTCTCTTCTGGCCTGCCGGAATCATGCAATCTGAGCTTGCCGTCAAAGCCTCCCCTTCCGGACAAGGTGACAATCAGATTGATGAACTCGACCGCAAAGGTACGTCGTGCCCGCTGCTCTACGCCTGGAACGGCAGCGAATACAGCTTTGTGACGGACTTCCTGGGCGGTTCGGCCATTGGCGCGCGGTTGCCGGGGAATGTCTGGAACTATCCCGACACGGACGAATACATCCGTGTCACCGGCGAACAGTTGAAAGAAAAAGACGGCCTGCTTTCGCTGCGGATGAATAATCAACTGGAAGAAGTGATCTTCTTCGATGAAGTGAAGTTGCTGGCGGTGGATCATCCGGCGGAGGCTGAAATTTTCCCGAACGAACGGCTGATGCCGGGGCCGCCGTATCCGGAGTTCAAACTGTATTCGGTCAAAGCGCCGCGCCCCCCGCTGCGCGCGACCGACGACAAAGGCAACGACATTCTGCCGCTGATCAAGGACGTTGACCGCCGCTACCCGGAAGATTTCGATAAGCTGAAATTCAAGGGCTATGCGCGGGAACACGCCATCGAACTGGATCTGGGCGACGTGAGCAAGGCCAGGCGTGTTTTGTTGCTGCTGACGGCGTGGATTGATTACGCCGATTCGACGGCGAATCTGGCGGCTTCGCAGGCTGGAGTATACATCGTTCCGCCTTACGTTCAGGTCAAAAATGACCGTGGCGAATGGCAGACGGTAATTCCGCAAATGGGCTTTCCGGCGGGGTTGCCGAAGACGATGACGGTTGACCTGACAGGCAAGTTTTTGTGCCCCTCCGGTCCGGATGCTTCGCGGGTTCGCATCGTGACCAGCATGCGGCTGTATTGGGACCAGATTCTGGTGGACACCTTTGATGGCGTTTCACCAACGAAGATGATGAAGCTTTCGCCCGTGAGCGCTGATTTACGGTGGCGCGGCTTTCCGCGTGAATATTCGCCCGACGGACGCAAGCCGCTGATTTACGATTACCAAACGATTGAACCGTTCGCGCCGTGGAAAGCGCATTTGGGCAATTACACGCGCTTCGGCGATGTGCGCGAACTGCTGCTGGCGGCGGACGATATGTACGTCATCACGCGCAACGGCGACGAGATTCAACTTGATTTCGACGCGCGCAAGCTGCCCGCTTTGCCGAAAGGCTGGAAACGGACGTATCTGGTTTTCGCTGACGGTTTCGGCAAGGACATGGACATCAACTCCGCGCGCCCGGAAACCATCGGCGAACTGCCCTACCACGGGATGAAGAGTTATCCGTATTCGCCCACGGACGCCTATCCAAACGACAAACGTCATCATGACTATCTGCAACGCTACAACACGCGCACGGTTGGCAATCAGGTCCAGGCCGCCTGGCGCGGCGTGAAATAGAAGCCACAGAGGTTACGGAGAGCACGGAGAAATCAAAAGGATGGTGAAACGCATTCGGCTTCTAACTTTGATTTCTCTACGAGTTCTCTGTGTGCTGTGTGGCCTGCTTCCTTCCATTCGCACTCAACCAGTTTCGATCAATTGTTTCCCTTCGCGCCAAATTCCGATTGACCGCTGGCGCGGCGAATACTTCAACAACACTGATTTGAGCGGCGCGCCCGTCGTGGTGCGCGACGACACGCAAACGGGCATCCGCTTTCTGGATTTTGACTGGAAGCTGGATTCGCCGGGTAAGGATTGTGGCGTTGCGGTGGACAACTTTTCAGCGCGATGGACGCGGACCGTCGCGCTGGCCAAGGGAGCTTATCGCTTCACTGTTGCCGCCGATGACGGCGTGCGCTTGTTGATTGACGGACAGGTGAAGCTGGATCAGTGGCAGGATCACACGCTGACGGTGTACAGCGCGGACGTTTTGCTGGCGTCGGGGAATCACAAAATCGAACTGGAATATTACGAGCGCTGGGGAAGCGCGGCGGTTCGCCTGATGTGGGAACCGCATCCTTGCATCGCCACGGTCGCGCCGGATCACTGGCGGGGCGAATACTTCAACAACGATTCGCTGGGCGGCGAACCAATGATGGTAAGGGACGACGGCACTGGCGAACTTTCCTTCGATTTTCGCGAAGAAGGGCCGAGCGCGGTTTGCGGCATCACGGAAACCTTCTATTCGGCGCGATGGTCGAGTAAGGCTGCTTTCAACGCGGGCGTGTACCGGTTCAGCGCGATTTCGGATGGTGGAATGCGCGTTTACCTGGACGGCCAGTTGAAGTTGGATCAGTGGCGAAGCGGGGCAACTTCTGGTTCCGATTTCGACCTGTTGATGACGCCAGGCAATCATCAACTCGTTTTCGAGTATCGGCGGAAAAGCGCCCGGTCGCGCGGCGGCTTGAGCTGGAAACAGGTTCCCTGCCTCGAAACGGTTCAAGACGATCACTGGCGCGGCGAATATTTCAACAGCGACAACCTCAGCGGCGACGCCATCATGATTCGCGATGACGGCGACCGACAGCTTGATTTCAACTGGGCGGAGATGAGTCCCAGTGAAGCCTGCGGCGTTCGACGTGACAGCTTTTCCGTCCGCTGGACGCGGGCGGTGACGTTCACCGCCGGTCTTTACCGCTTCGTCGTCGCGGGCAATGACGGCGTGCGCTTTTACGTGGATGGACAGTTAAAACTGGATCAGTGGCGCGAACAATCGGCCAGCTTCATTGTTGATGTTGAGCTGCCAGCAGGGCGTCACCAACTGAAACTGGAATACGCCGATTTCGGCGGCAAAGCTTCGGTCAAACTGGCCTGGCAACCACCACCCTGCATCGCGGCGGTTCCGGTCGAACGCTGGCGCGGCGAATATTTCGCCAACAAAGAACTTTCTGGCCGTCCGATGGTCATTCGCGATGAAGGCGACGGCAGACTGGATTTCGATTGGGGCCTGGACAAACCGCATCCGGATTGTTTCAGCCTGCCGGACAATTTTTCCGCGCGCTGGTCGCGGACGATGACCTTTCCCGCCGGAACGTATCGCTTCAAGCTGACTGCCGATGACGGCGCGCGGCTGATTGTTGATGGCAAACGGCTGATTGACGAATGGCGCGATCAACCGGCGGGCGACTTTTTCGCGGATGTCGAATTGATCGAAGGGACACATCGCATTGTGCTGGAATATTACGAAAGCTTCGGCAGCGCGCGGGCCAAACTCTCCTGGGCAACTGCACCCTGCACGGCAGTTGTCTCCGCCGAACGCTGGCGCGGCGAATATTTCAACAACCTTGAGTTGAGCGGCAAACCGGCGCTCGTTCAGGATGAGGGTGACGGGCGGCTGAATTTCGATTGGGGACTGAAAAGTCCCGAAAGCAGTTGCGGCGTCACGACGGACAACTTTTCCGCGCGCTGGACGCGGACGGCAGTGTTTGTCGAAGGCGTCTATCAGTTCAACGTCGCTGCCGACGACGGGGTGCGCATTTTCATTGACGGTCAACTGAAATTTGATCGCTGGCGGGATCAGATGCTGACCGAAACGTTCGATGTTTTATTCAGTGGAGGCAATCATCAGATTCGGGTGGAATACTTCGACCGCTGGGGCAGCGCCGCGTTGAAATTTGGGTGGGAACGGCATCCCTGCTTTGCCGAAGTGCCGCCGGAACGCTGGCGCGGCGAATATTTCAACAATGCGAACCTGACCGGCCAGCCGCAAATGATTCGCGACGACGGCGACGGCTTCCTGAATTTTGACTGGGATGTGAAAAGCGCCGGAGAAAATTGCGATGTGAAAGCGGACGACTTTTCCGTGCGCTGGTCGCGTCGGCTGATTCTGACTGCGGGCGTTTACCGTTTTACAGTGACGGGCGATGACGGCGTGCGATTGTGGGTGAACGGCAAAAAGCTGATTGACGAATGGCGCGATCAACCACCGGCAACGTTTATCCGCGAACTCTTTTTACCGGCGGGCAATCAGCGAATCGTGTTCGAGTATTACGATCACACGGGTGGGACGACGGCAAAGTTGGCTTGGGAGAAGGTCGAGGTGAAGCGGCGGTGATACTGCTTTAACTAGCGACGGGGCGCGGGGCTTCCCATTCCATTCCCGCGCGGGCGGCCTGCCGCGCAACCCAGCGCCGGAAAAGCGGAACTTGAAAGCGAAACTCTTCGCGTTCTTCAGCGGGTTCGAGGACTTCGGCGTCAATCAATCGTTCAACGCTGCCGCTGATGCGCGCAGTAGGCGTTGTCAAAGCCTGCGCCGCCTGAGCAATCGTCGCCGGTTCGTGCGTGGCAATGAACATCAGCAGCGTGCGTTCTTCCGCTGGAATCCAGTTCCAAATGCCTTCAAAAACGTATCGCCCGTCGAGCTTCAACACCTTGTCCAAAGCTTCTTCAACATCTTCGACCGTGGCGTGATGCGACTTCCGCGCGTTCTGCGCATCCACCAGCGCGGAGCAGGTCAATTGAATCAAGCACGGATGGCAACGGGTTTCGGCAATCAACCGGTCTCCCGCTACAGGTTCGTAATCCAGCGGGAAGTTTTCAATCGGGTTGGTTACCAGCTTGCGCGCCGCCGCTTCGCCCAGGTAGCTGACGCGCTGCGGTACGGCGCTGCGAAAATAGGGAATCCACAATTCAGCGACCATTTCGTCCAGCGTGTGCGTGCCCGCGAACAGCAGGCTCAAACCTCGCCGGTGCTGCATCACGCTGCGCAGGTAAGGCATCAAATCGCGGCTGACCTTGCCTTCGGTCAGTTTCTGTTCGATCACCTCGAATTCATCCAGCGCCAGAATGAGGCGATGCGCTTCGCGCCGTTCAGTCGCGCCGATGGCCTGTTCCACTTCGTCCAGAAAATTGTCGAACACGCTGAACGGTTCGGCGGCCAGATCGTTGGCCGAAAGCTGGCGGATGCGAAAGCCGCGCGCGGCCAGCCCCTGCGAGATGGCCTTTGCCAGATTGACGAGCAACTGCGCCGTGCTTTCGACCAGTCCCGACCGCTGCATATCCACGTAAATCGGAATCAGGTTCGTCGGCAATCGTTTGTCCAGATTCCGCAGCAGCGAAGTTTTGCCGATGCGCGGTTGCCCGAATAGTACCATCGGCGCGCTTTCCGCCGAACGCAGGAAATGCTCTTCGACAGAGCGGAAAGCGTTGTCACGCCCAACAAAGGTTTCCGTACCCGCAGTTAAAGGATTTGGCGCGATGTAAGGATTCGGGATGCGCTCTGCCACGCGCTCTTCGGCGGTCAAGCGTTCGATCTCCGCGTTGACCACATCCAGCCATTGCTGAGCGATGCGAGCGAAGGTTTGGCTTTCGCGCCCGCGCAGCACCAGCACGGCCATCTGACGCAACTCCTCCAATTGCCGCCTCGCGCCATCGAAAGCCAACCGCTTGTTGTAATCGCTGCTGGCCGACACGCCCGACCGGATTTCGGCGGCGATCTTCTGGCAACGAGCAAAGGCCTCCGCCGCACTCCATTGTTGTTGTTCAATGGTTTCGTCTCTTATGGAGGAGAGCCAGAAGGACGTTGGTGCAAGATTTCCGATTTCCTCGACCGTGTGGCGAGTTAGCAACTCTCTACTGCCCAGTTCCAACCAAGCTACTTTCGCCACGCGCTGTTGATACGTATTGGTGGTTAGATGGGTGATCGCTTTTTGAGCAGCCTCTTTGTCTTGCTCTCCGACAGCTACTATCAATTGCGCAAAATAGGGTTGAGGTAAAAAAGTTTGTTCGTCTTGGTAAACAAGTGAAAGAGATAGTAAGCGTGAAACTTGGTTTGGAGTTCGCCTAATTTTTGCCAACGACCATAGCGTAGTCAAAAGTCCAATCAATAAAAAAGGGAGTCGAAGAGCGCTGGCAGTCACTGCTACACCACCCCAAATTCCTTTCGTGATGCCTCCCGCAATTGCAACTCCGATACCTCCTGCGATGCCAAACGCAACGCTAATCATTATTCCTCTTGAGATGCCGAATGCGATGCTAAACGGTGCCCCTCTTATCAAACTGATCACACTGCCAACTGCGATGCCGTACGCTAAGCCTTCAGCAATTCCAAACGCCACTCCCCCCAGGAGGATTCCACTAACACCCAATGCGATACCATCGGCAAGGTCGAAGATACCAACTACAATTCCAAACACGACATAGGCAGCAGCCAAGGTCATCATCCCTGTGAAATCAGAATGGATACCAAATAATCTAAGGATCAATCCAAGAACTATTAGTGTGGTAACCGCGACCAAGAAAGAACGAACAACTAATCTTAGCCGCTGCTGCCGATTTAGTCGTTCTAGGTTTCGGTTGATGGTTGAGGAGCGCAGGAAAAAGCTCCACCACAGAGGGCGTAGACACTCTACGATGAATCTTTTGACATTCGCCATCATCATTTGTCGGTCGATTTCGGCTTTTCGCCGGGGCGCTCGAATTGAATTTCTCCAGCGGGACCTGCACCAATCTTTCCACCCTTGAACCAGCGACGAACTGTTTTCCCAAAACGCCACCAGTGGTCACGCCAGGATTGGGTGGGCGGGTTCCAGACATAATCTTCGAAGGTCTGGGAAAAAAGTTGCCAGCCACGTCTTCCCTGCAAATCCTGCATCGGCACGACAAGCCCGCGCCGCGCCAGATCGTCGAGCATATCCGCCTGCTGGCTGCCACCAAATTCTGCCACGCGGCGCAACAGCGCGCGCTCCGAAGGTTTCAACCGCGTCCACAGGTATTCCAGATGCGGACGGGCGTCGCGCGCGAATTCGCGCTCCCATTCCGTGGCGCGTCCGGCCTTCACTTCAAACAAACGGTAGCAGGCCAATTGCAGAAAAAACGGAAAGCGCCCGGCCAGTTGCAGCACGCGGTCGGTTTCGTTGGCCGTGATTTGCGCTTCGGCATCGGCAAAGCGCGTGGCAATGAACTTCGCCGCTTCTTCCGGCGTGAACAAGCCCAACTCGACCGGGCGAAAGATGCTGAAGAAGATGGACGGAGTGACGCCTTCGGTGCGCGCCAATTCGTCCAACGGATGCTGGGTGGCGACCAGCAGCGCCAGGTTGTCATCTTGCGCCAAGCTGCGCAGCGTATCGAAAAGACCGGACGACGACGGGAAGTGCTGCATCACCCGCTCGAATTCATCGAAGCAGAAAACGACGCGCCCGTGAGCGTTGAGAGCCGCTTCAAAATCGCTCAGTTTGTCGCCGGGTTTGCCCAGCGCTTTGCACAAACAATTCCAGAAGCTGTTTTCATCGCGGACGCCGCGAAAGTCCGTGTAGGCAATGACGGTTTCTTCGCGCAGTCCGCCGTGTCCGGTCAAAAAGAGGTGGTAAAGCAGCGAGGATTTACCGATGCGACGCGCGCCGATCAGCGAAACGTTCTGCATCGAACGCAGCAACTGCAACAGTTGATCGAGTGCCGCGCGGCGTCCGATGAACAGTTCCGCTTCCTGAATCTTCGTTTGCTGAGTGAACGGATTGGCTGAGGCCGTTTTTTTCATCTCACGGATTCCTCCGCCTCGTTAGTTGGCCGTTGTCGCCGGATTCTTGAAAACTTCGCTCAGCGGGCAGCGAAATCCGGGCAGCAAGTCTTCGCTTACCAAATCGGCATCCGGCAGGAAAACAGTGATGCTGGTATTCGAGCGATAAACCAAAATCATTCTGCTTTCCGGCGAAACCAGCCAAACCTGTTTAACGCCCGCAGCCAGATACTCCAACGTCTTGATCATCACCTTTTCGTAGAGATCATTGGGAGAAATGACTTCGATAGCCAGGTCGGGCGAGATCGGCCATTTTGTTTCCGGCGCACCTTCTGACGGAAGACGATCACTGGTGATGAAAGCAAGATCGGGAATTCGTTCATTTGAGCCAATTTGAAAAGAGGCTTCCGGGTACAAGCGCCCCAACAGATTGGACTTCAGATAAATTCCAATTTCCACCGTCAAGAACCCGCAAATTTCACTATGTCTTGCTCCGGGCATTTCTTTCTCCTCCGGCTTGCCGTTGACGATTTCATACTTTCGGTCCGGATCGAGTTCAGGTTCGACGCGTTGGTCCAGATCAAGTGCGACTTGAGCAACAGCTTGAGTACTCATAAATCTCCTTTCTACAGATTTCCGCGCTTCATCTCGTCAGCAATGTAATCGCAGGCGCGCGCGGTGATCGCCATCATCGTCAGCGTCGGATTCTGGCAGCCAATTGAAACGTAACAGGCGCCATCGGTGACAAAGACGTTTTTGGCGTCCCAGGTCTGATTCCACTTGTTCAGGATGGAAGTTTTCTTGTCGCTGCCCATGCGTGCGGTGCCGACTTCGTGGATGCAGAAGCCCGGAGGCGCGGGCGTGCTGCTGGAATATTGAATTTTGAATCCGGCGGCTTCGCCCATTTCCTTGATGGTTTCCAGCGCGTCTTTGGCCATGGCTTTTTCGTTGTCGCCGTGCTTGCATTCGATGTGCAGCACGGGAATCCCCCAGGCGTCTTTCTTGTTCGGGTCAATCGTGACGCGGTTTTCCTTGACGGGCAGCATTTCGCACCACGCGCCCAAGCCCCAGGTGGTTTCGCTTTGAGCGTCGCGCACCATCTTTTTGAAATCCGCGCCGAAGCCTGGAATCTCCCTTCCCTTGAAAAAGCTGGTGCTGACGCGAACGCCGCCCTGCATGCCGTAGCCGCGAATGAAGTTCGGATTCTTGTCCGTGATGTTGCGAAAACGCGGAACGTAGATGCCGTTGGCGCGCCCGTCGGAAAAGTCATATTCGCTGCCGAACAGTTGCGGCACGGTGCCGCCCGCGCTGATCGAATACATGTGATCCATCAGGTATTGCCCCAGCACGCCCGAAGAATTGCCGAAACCGTTGGGATGCTGCCGCGATTTGGAATTCAGCAGCAGGCGCGTGGATTCCAGCGTCGAAGCGCACAGCACGACGACTTTGCCGTATTCTTCGCGCTCCTGTTTGGTGATTTGATTGACGACGCGAACCCCTTTGGCATTGCCGGTGTTGGTATCCACGATCAGTTCGCGAACCACCGAGTTCGGCTTCAACGTCATGCGCCCGGTTTTGGCCGCCGCCGGAAGCGTCGAACCGGGGCTGCTGTAATAAGAATGCGTTGAACAGCCACGGTCACAATGCCCGCACCAGTGACAGGCGGCGCGGCCTTGATGGGGCTGGGTCAGAATGGCGGCGCGGCCGATGATCACTTTGCGGTCGCTCCATTTCGATTCGACACCTTTTTTCAGCAGATGTTCGCCGCAGGTCATTTTCATCGCGGGCAGAAAACGGCTGTCGGGCAGTTGCGGCAGTTTTTCGTAAGAGCCACTGATGCCGACGAAATCTTCAACCTGATTGTAATAGGGTTCCAGTTCGGCGTAGCTGATCGGCCAGTCTTCGCCGAAGCCGTCGCGGCTGGCGGCTTTGAAATCGTAATCGCTCATACGGTACGACTGGCGGCCCCAGGTGATCGAACGCCCGCCGACGTGGCGGCCGCGAATCCACCAGAACGGTTTGTCTTCCGGCGTGGTGTAGGGGTTGTCAATGTCGTCCACGAACAGGTGATGGCCGTATTCGTTGGCGGCGTAACAGCGCGATTGAATCGGTTGGCGCGGCGCGAACTTCGAGCCGGTCACAAGGCCACGAAACTTCAAATCGTAAGGAAAATGGTGCTCGCGAAAATCTTTCGCTTCATCCAGCTTGCGCCCGGCTTCCAGGACCAGCACGCTCAGTCCTTTTTCAGTCAAGGCCTTGGCCGCCCAACCGCCGGTGGCTCCCGAACCGACGACAATCGCGTCATAAATTTTGCGCTTCGATGTTTGCATTGGCGTTATCTCCTGTAGTGGTGAAAGGTGATGGAAACGCGCTCAATCTACCGCAACCGGATTGCACTGTCCACGAAAGGGGCCGCGGCGATTGCGCGGAAAATTTCTGATTGACAGTTAACTACAAGTGTCATTAGTATGGCCGCAGTTGTAGTTGCTCTGACTATAGTGGAGGTTAATTAATGGCAAACAGACAAACGATCAAACTAACCAAATTCGAGATGGAAATCATGGATGCGCTGTGGGAATTGGGCAGCGGCTCGATCCGCGAAGTGCACGAACGGCTGCCGGAAAAGAAACGCCCGGCTTACACCACGGTGCAAACCATCATTCGCCGGTTGGAGGAAAAAGGGGCGGTCGAACAGACCAAGCAGGTCGGCAACGCGCACATTTTCGCGCCCAAGGTGACGCGCGAAGCAGCGCACCGGCGATTGATTGACGAACTGCTTGATCTGTTCGGTGGATCGGCGCGCCCGTTGATGGCGCACCTGGCCGAAGCAGGCAAGCTGACGTTGGAAGATGTGAAGGAACTGGAAAGCCTGCTGAGCGAACCGGGAAAGCGGGCCGCGCAACCCAATGCTTCCGGAGGCAAACCAACACGCCGCGCGCGCAAATCCTGAGCAAAAGGAGTTTCGCCGATGTCATTCCATCAATATTTCGCGGAATGGTCGCAATGGTTCTGGCCGTTGTTTGTCAATCATCTTTGGCAGGCAACGCTGTTCGCGTTGCTGGTTTGGGGCGCTGTCGTCGTGATTCTGAAACAGGCTCCAGCGCGCGCGCGGCAACGAGCCTGGCTGCTGGGGCTGTTGAAATTCATTGTGCCGTCGGCCTGGCTGGTTTGGGGCGTTGAGCGGCTGGGCGTTGCGCGCTCCGCCAGGACTTCGCTGGCGGCGAATGGCGCGGAGGCCGAGTTGGTCTTCTGGCAGCTTGTCGAACCGATGGCCATCAGTCCAACCATTACCACGCACCGGGAAATTTACTGCCTGCTGACAATTGCCTGGCTGGCGGTCGCGGTGGCGCTTTTGTTGCGATGGCGGCTGCGGCGCGAAAGATTCGCGCGCATCGTTCGCACGGAAGAATCTGTGACGACCGGACGCCTTGCGGACTTGTTCGCGCACGCGCAAACGCAGGCGGGCGTTTCCGGGCGAGTCACTTTGCTCGCTTCGGCGCAAGTTGCGGAACCAGGCGTTTGGGGCGTCTGGCGTCCGGCGGTGATTTTGCCTGTTGGCTTGGCGGAGCAATTGACGGACGAGGAGTTGTCGGCAGTGCTGTTACACGAACTGTTTCATGTCCGGCATTACGACAATCTGCGAAGTTCATGGCAGATGCTCCTTTGTTGCGCTTTCTGGTTTCATCCGCTCGTCTGGCTGCTGGATCGCAGGCTGCTGGCGGCGCGTGAATTGATTTGCGATGAAAACGTGCTTCGTTGCGGCAACGCGGCGGACACTTACGCGGCTGGGTTGTGGAAAGTGGTGCAACACGGCCTGGGCTGGCCGGTCGCGGGCGTTTCGCGGGCGACCGGCGCGGATTTGAAACGGAGGATTGAACTTATGCTGAATACCGAACCTGGAAAGAGAAATTCGCTGGCGCGCCGAACGTTGGCCGGCGCAACTTTCTGCCTGCTGCTGATGGTGGCTGTAGCGACGGCTTGGTTGTCGCGTGGCAGTGTGCAGGCAGCCATCGAAGGCAAGACCTTGCAGCAGGCGACTGCTTCAATTCCGGTGCAATTCGATAACGCGCCGGAAATCCCTCTGGTGATCACCGAAGCCGCGCTGAGTTTTGGTGAAGCGCACGCGAAGACCCTGCCAGGCGTGACGCCGGAAGGGATGATCGTAAGTATGACGAGCAAAGGCGGAAACGTTCGCGACTTCGATTTCAGGATCAAGATGCTGAATCAAGGCGACCGCCGCATCAATGAAATCGCCGTTGAAGTCAGCAATGGGCAGTTGACGCGGCTGGCGGTTCACACCGCCACGATTAGAAATTCGCCAGAGGATGCCAATCAACAACAGGGGATTGGCTCGCAAGAATTGTTTGATTTCAAGCTGAGATTGCAGCTTAACGACACGATCAATAATGAACCGGTGCTGAATCATTTGTATGATTTTCGCCTGACGGTATTGGGCGTGAAGTATGAGGGTGAGCAGGCGATGTTATGGTCGGAATCCGCCAAAAAGTCCTTTCCACAAGATGGCCCCAAGCCGGTGCAAAAAAGGAGCGTCCAAAAGCCAGGTAACGATGTTCCCAACGAAGACCGTTTGCAACAGGATGAGACTGTTATCTCAATGTCGCCCTCAATCAGACCAAAAATCCTTTACCGGGAGCGCGCCCAGTACACCAATAACGCGCGCGAACAAAACGTTGAGGGCAACGTGGTCTTGAGCGTTGTCTTTGAGGCGGATGGCAATGTGCGCGACATTCAAGTCGTGCGGGGATTGACGGGGGGATTGACTGAATCGGCGATTGAAGCGGCCAAAGTGATTCGCTTTGAACCGGCAATCAAAGACGGCCAGCCGGTGGATGTGCGCGGCAACATCGAATTTTCATTCCGGCTTTAGGAAGCAAGTAATTAACTGGACCAGGAAATTTTTACTGGTCGAGGCAAATATCGCGCCGGGTGAATAAGACTTGCCCGGCGCGATATTGTTTTTCCACAAACGGGTTTAAGAAGTGGCCTTTTCAGAACGGAACGTATTTCACCTGGCTTGCCAATTCTTCAGGGTCATAGCACGCAATCAAAACTGCAAGTTCCTCTACCGCCGAGCCAATCGCCCTTGAATCTCTTCCGGCGATGCGCCTCGGTGAAAGATGCCAGCCAGCGTGTCGAGCGTAATGCGCGAACCGGCAATCCGTACCGTGCCGTCGTCTTCCTGTATTACCGGCGTTGTTTGCGTCAAATTAAGCTTGATCATGGCAGCGGCATTATAGAGCCGGAATGGTATAATCCAGCCATCGTTCAAAGAGGTGCAAGAGTAGTTGTTATGTTAAAAGAAAAACTTCCCGCCATCGGGCGCGTGCTTTCCCTGTTGTTGTTGATTGGCACGATCGCCGTCATTGTCACGGCGTTCATTCGCGCGCGGCGGCAACCGCGTCCGCCAGGGCCGCAACGGACGGAAGCCACCCTGAAAGGCAAAGTGACTTCGATTGTCGAAGGTTACGAGCGCGTCGTGATGGAAAACGGGCGCGAAAAGTTCCGGCTGCTGGCGGCCAAGGATATCGCGTATGACGACGGGCGGCACGAATTGGAGAAAGTGGACCTGACCGCGAACGGCGAAGCGCAGAAGGACGGTTCAGTTAAAAAGATGCGGATTACTTCGGAGCGCGGTGCCTACACTCCCGACCAGAGTCTGGTGACATTTGAAGGCAGCGTGAAAGTCACCAGCAGCGACGGGCTGGAAGTGGTCACCGAACAATTGAAATATGACCAGCAAACCGAAGTCGCAGCCACGGATGTCGCCGTGCAGTTCAAACAGGGAGAGTTGAGTGGTTCCTCCGTTGGCGCGCAAGTGCAATCCAAAGAACATTTTCTGATCCTGGCCAATCAGGCCCACGTGATCAGCACGAATCCCGATCCGAAAAAAAAGGGCGGGCAGCCCGTGGAAATTACCAGCGACCGGGCAAATTACGCCCAACTGGACGGGGTGGTTCGCTTCGAGGGCAATGCCAACGTCAAGCAGGGCGAAAAAGCGGCGCGGGCGGATGGCATTACAGGCATCGTGGACGTGAAAACCAAAAAGTTGTTGCGCGTCGAAATGCGCGGCAACTCCTGGCTGAAATCGCAGGAAAAGGGCAGAGCTTCGGAGATGCAGGCGCGCGATATGGATTTCAACTTTGACGAAGCACAGCACCTGAAACAAGCCTCCGCCGTTGGTGCGGCGCGCGCCATTTCCCTGGAAAAGGATTCGCCCCGCGAAATCGTCGCCGAACAGATGGTGGCCGTTTACACGCCAGGCGAAAAAGGGAGCTTGTTGCAATCCGTCGTCACGCAAGGCCGTACCACGCTGAAAATCGAAGTTGCCGAAGGTGCGCCGAACGCCAGGCAAGTCTCCGCGCGTGTGATTGAAGCCGACGCTGTCAACGCTGCGTTTCGCGAGGACGGCAAAACCATGTCGCGCGCCGAAGCCACCGGCAATGCGATTTTGACGATCACCCCCAAAACCATCACGCCAACTTCCGAACGAAAGACGCTCCGCGCGGCGAAATTCACGGCGGACTTTTTCGACAAAGGCAATTCGATCAAGACTTTTCTGGCCGACGGCGGCGCTCTTGCTGAATTCGAACCGCAGGACCAAAAGGGGAAGCAGACGCGCAAAACCATCACTGGCAAAAAGCTGACGGCAAACATGATTGAACAAACGCAGGATGTCGCCGACTTGACGGTGGACGGCGACGCCAAGTTCGTCGAATTCGCCAGGGAAGGCTCCAAAGACTCAGACCGCAACGCGACGGCGTCAAAGGCGGTGTATACGGCTTCCACTCAAACGGTTGCGATGCGCGGCAAACCACTGCTGTGGGATCAGTCATCGCGCGCCAATGCCGACGAAATTGACGCGAATATCGAAACGAGCGAAAGCTTCCTGCGCGGCAAGGTGCGTTCGACTTATTACAGCCGGGAAAAGACCGCGGGTGCCACGCCATTCAAGAAAGACAAAGCTCCCGTGACGATTGCTTCCGATCAGGCGGTCGTGAAACACCGCGAAAGCGCGGCTCGCTACACCGGCAACGTTCGCGCCTGGCAGGACAATGACTTCATCCGCGCCGATAACCTGGAACTGGACAACGGCGAGCGCGTCCTGACTGCCTGGGGAAATGCGCAATCGGCGTTTTATGAATTTGAACGCGAAGTCGAAAAAGGCCGCAAAGAGACAGTGCCGGTTTTCACCACGTCGGACAAGATTGTCTACAGCGACGCAAACCGCACCGCGCATTACGAAGGTAACGTGAAAGTGAAGCAGGGAACCGATCAGATTGACGCCGCCGTTGCCGATGCGCTGATGGATGCGGATCACAAACTGGTGCAGTTAACGGCATCGAACAACGTCGTTATGACGCAGCCGATGCGCCGCGCGACCGGCGATCAGGTCGTCTATACCACTGCATCGGATACGGCTGTGCTGACCGGAAATCTGGCCATGGTCGAGGATCGAGAGCGTGAAGCGGTGACGAAAAGCTCAAAATTGACTCTGCATTTACGCGATGCTAGGATCGAGGCCGTTAATGAAAGCAGCGACAAAAGGCGGGTAAAGACTACGCATCGCATCCGAAACTGACCCGAAATCCTGATGCTGCTGATCAACGCTAGCCGATTCTTCACCCGGAAATCAGGCAGAAAATCAGCGCAAAATTCAGCGAAATTTTCAATTGATGAAGTTCACAATGGAGAAGTTTCTGATGCAGCAGGAGGGAAGAGCGGAATGGTAGGTGAAGCGGTTGATGACCGGACAAAACCCGCTCTTCAGACCAGCGCAAGCTCCGGTGTTGGAGCGTTACGCGCGGAATCCTTGAAAAAATCGTATCGCCGCCGCTGCGTCGTGAATGATGTTTCGATCATCGTCCATCCCGGCGAGATTGTCGGATTGCTGGGGCCGAACGGCGCGGGGAAAACCACGACGTTTTATATGGTCGTCGGTCTGGAAGAACCGGACGAAGGTCGAGTCTGGTTCGGCGACAAGGACATCACGAAGTTGCCTCTCTTCAAGCGTTCGCGGCTGGGCATCAGCTATTTGCCGCAGGAAGCATCTGTCTTTCGCAAACTGACTGTTGAGCAGAACATTCTGGCGATTCTGGAAACGCTCAAGCTGTCGCGCGATCAACGAGAGGACCGGCTGGAGGAACTGATTGAAGAGTTTCATTTGAGCCACGTCCGCCGCAATAAGGGGTATGCTCTGTCGGGCGGCGAACGCAGGCGAACAGAAATCGCCCGCATGCTGACGCTCGAACCGAAATTTATTCTGCTCGACGAGCCGTTTGCGGGAATTGACCCGATTGCAATAGATGATATTCAGCAGATTATCGCGCGGCTGCGTTCGCGCGGGATCGGCATTTTGATTACGGATCACAACGTGCGCGAAGCTTTGGAAATTACCGACCGGGCCTACATCATCAGCGAGGGAAAGCTTTTCCGCTCTGGCACACCGCACGATTTGACCGATGATCCGGAAGTCAGGCGAGTTTATCTGGGAGAGAAGTTTAGATTATGAGGGCTGCGGACTGAGGACTGAGTTTAGAGAAAACACAATCAACTCAGCACTCAGCATTCGGTCCTGAAGAAAGAGTTATGTCCTTCAAACCAACACTAAGTGCCCAACTTTCTCAACGACTGGTGCTGACTCCACAATTGCGCCAGCGCATTGAGATGTTGCAGATGACCAAGCTGGAATTGAGCGATTTGGTCACGCAGCAGCTTGTCGAAAATCCTGTCCTGGAAGAACTGGCGCCGGAAGAAGTCAGTATCCCGGCGGATGTGGCCAATGTTGATTACGCCGAAGTGCCGGCGGCGCAACTCAATGGCGCGGCGGAGATGCCTGAAAATCCGTTGAGCAGTTTTGAATCCTTTGACCGCAACGAAAACGCCTACAATCAAACAGAGTCGTTTCCCGAATCCGGTGATTACACCGCCAGTTCCGCTGGAGAAAGTGTGGATTTCGCCCAGGCGACCGGCGAAACGCGCGAAGGAGAAGTCGGCGAACGCGACTCGTTTCAGGAGATTGATTTCGGGCAAACGTTCGAAGAGTATCTGGACCCAGGCTACAAGACGCGGGAAAACGAAACGGGCGGCGAAGACAAGCCATCTTTTGAGCAGTTCCTTTCTTCCGAAACCAATCTTGCCGAATATCTGAACTGGCAATTACGCTTAACAATCACTTCGCCCGAGGTTCAGGAAGCCGCGGAAGCAATCATCGGCAATTTAACGGATGACGGATTTCTGGATTCTTCGCTGGAAGAGATCGCCCAGTTGGGCGAATGGCCGATGGAAACAGTCGAGAAGGCGCTGGAAATTGTCCAACAGCTTGATCCGACCGGTGTTGGCGCGCGCAATTTGCAGGAATGCCTGCTGCTGCAACTGAATTATCACGGCTACGGCAACCGGTTGGCGGCTCGGATGATTCGAGATTGTTTCCACAAGTTGCAACATCACAAATGGCCGGAAGTCGCTAAAGAGCTTGGAGCGACCGTCGAACAAGTTTCCGAGGAAATGAAGTTGATCCGGCAGCTTGAACCGAAGCCGGGGCGTAAATACGCGCCGCCCTCCACTCATTACATTGAGCCGGAGGTTTACATCGAAAAGTTCGATGACGATTACATCATCCGCTTCAATGACGACGGCCTGCCGCAGCTTCGCATCAACCGCCAATACCGGCAGATGATGGAAAATAAAGAGACCTCGAAAGAAACGCGCGATTACATCAAAGACCGTTTCCGCTCGGCGGTTGATTTGCTGAAGAACATTGAACATCGCAAACAGACCATCTACAAAGTCTGCGAGCGTATTGTCGAGCGCCAGCATGACTTTTTGGACAAGGGCGTCGAATACATCAAGCCGATGATGCTGAAAGACATTTCCGAGGACATCGGCATGCACCTTTCCACCGTTTCCCGCGTCGTCAATGGCAAGTACGCCCACACACCCCAGGGCGTTATCGAACTCCGCCGCTTCTTTACCGAAGGCATGACCAATGATGACGGAGAGGAAGTCTCGACCCGGATCATCAAACTCAAAATCAAAAAGATGATTGAGGCCGAGGACCCGCGCGAGCCAATGACCGACGATCAGATCGCCGCCATTCTGGCAAAAGAAGGTCAGAAGCTCTCGCGTCGCACCGTCGCCAAGTACCGCGACCAGATGAAAATTGCTGGTTCGCGCGAACGGCGGCAAGTCGTTTGATTGCGGGATGTGGAATGGCTCAGGTTCTTGAGTTCGCATTCCGCATTCAAAATTTGTAGTCTCAATCCCCGCCCCATCATAAACCTTACCCAACCCAAGTCTTGCTCGGTTGCGGGTTTCCCGGTCGGGCATAAAATAAGGAGAATCGGGATGAAAATTGAATACACAGGACGAAACTTCACCGTCTCCCCAGCCATCAAAAAACACATCAACGAACATTTCAAAAAAATAAATACCATGCTCAACGGAGCCAGCCGCGCTCATGTAATTCTGAGCGTTGGAAAACATCATCGCCATTTGGCTGAAATCGTCGTCAACTGGCAGGACCAATCCCTGACCAGTAAAGCCGACACGAACGATATGTACGTTTCGGCATCGCAGGCGATTGACAAACTCCACAAGCAAATTATCAAGGTAAAAGGCAAGATTATTGATCGTTCGCACCATGCGCCTTCTGTCAGCACTGTTGCGCCAAGTCCCGTGCCGCCGGTCGAACCTGAAAAGGACGCGCCGCGCATCATCCGCTCGCGGCGCTACACGATCAAACCAATGACGCCCGAAGAGGCCGTCATGCGCGTCGAAGAATCGGCAGACCAGTTTCTGGTTTTCCGCGATGCTGAAACTGAGCGCCTCGGCGTTCTTTACAAACGCAAAGATGGAAACTACGGGTTGATTGAACCCTAGCATTTGTCATCAGTTATTTGTCATTGGCTGTCCGCCTGTAACCAATGACAAATAACGGATGGGAAATGGAAATGGGAAAGAGAAATGATTCCCCAACTCCTCATCATCACCGGTTTAAGTGGCTCCGGCATGTCTTCGGCAATGAACGTGTTCGAAGACCTGGGTTATTTTTGCGTGGATAACCTGCCCGTGCAGTTGATTCCCAGTTTTGTTCATCTGTTCGAGCGCAAGGAATTCGGCGTCACGCGCGCCGCACTCGGCGTGAACATCCGGGAAGGTGAATTCTTGAGTGGCTTTCCGCAAATTTACGCGCAACTCCGTGCCAACGGCGATCTGGAAACAACCGTGCTGTTTATGGAAGCGAGCGATGCCGCCTTGCAACGCCGGTACAGCGAAACGCGCCGCCCGCATCCCCTGGGCGAAGGCCGCGTGCTGGAATCCATTACCGAAGAACGCAAGAAGCTGGATTCAATTCGTGCGCTGGCCGACGTCGTTGTGGATACTTCCGACCACAATGTCCACACGCTGCGCGCCTGGCTCAAAAATCGCTTTGCGCCAGAAAGCACCGAAAAGCAGACCGAAATTACTGTGGTCAGCTTTGGGTTCAAATACGGCGTCCCGCTTGATGCCGACCTGCTGTTCGATGTGCGCTTCCTGCCCAATCCCTACTTCGTGCCGGAACTGAGAGAAATGTCCGGCAATGATCAACCCGTCATCGAATACCTGGAAAAAAGTGATGAGGCCCGTGAAACGACCAAACGATTTTGCGATTTGCTCGATTACCTGATGCCGATGTACCAGCGCGAAGGCAAAAGTTATGTCACCGTCGGCATTGGCTGCACCGGCGGCAAGCACCGGTCGGTCGCATTGGCCAATGCGCTCAGCCAGCATCTGAACCGCCAAGGGTTTCATGCGCGCGTGACCCATCGGGATGTGAAAAAGTAAGGCGACCTTGAACGTACTTGATTCTCAGCCATTTGTTGATTCTCGGTCATGAAGTGGATCAGGCGACATCCAGTGGCTTCATTTTTGGCAACTCTTGCTTCAGCCTGGGTTACCTGGTTATTGACCATTATTCTTTTCGGGCTTCACGAAACTACGTCTTGCCAGGAATGCGCCGTTGTTTATCAATCAAAGAATCAGCTACAACAGGTTAGCTTTTGTGATTTAAAGAGGGATCCCAAGCTTTACGAAAATAGAGTGTTTCGCATACGCGCCAGCCTTGAGCATGATTCAGGCCATCTTTCTTTCTCTGATCAAGCTTGTTACGAAAATAACTTTTCAGTCATCCCCGCGGGACTGGGACCCGGCCTGGCAGTCTGTTGGGGCAAGCAAAGAGCACTGCAAATGTATACCGGTCTGGGGACTGGGTATGACGGCGCTGCCGAAGTAACGCTTGTTGGCAGGTATGGCGAGATAAATGACAAGAGCCAATTTCAAACCGGCAGGCAGGGCATTACCATTTTGTGTGTGGAAAAAGTGGCACCATATCAACCCCTCATTTCAGTGCCGGTAAATATGCTTCGGTACTCTGTGGCACAGGTGATTCAGCCATTTCAAGAAGAGAACGTTAGTCCTTGACAAGCGGATTAACGAGTTTCCGCAAGAAAGCTTCAGTAACTTCCTCGCCACGCTGCTTATTTTCCAGTACAAACCAGGAAGGATAGGCTGCATTGACTTTCTTCAAGATCAATTCCGCAACCGGCTGAGGTTCAATCATCGTGTTTTGGCTCAAGCCAACTCTTCCGCGCGCCAGGCCACCGTCTGTAATAAATCCATGTTCCGGCAGGCGCGGCCATCCGACTTCCACTGTCAACGTTCGATAACGAAATCGCGCGCCAAACCGCTCGCCAACCATCACCGCATTTTCAACTTTGAACTGCCAGTCCGGCTGCACGCCGCTGAGGATGGAAGCCGCGCCGGCCACACCCGCCGGACCTGACAACGGATTGCTTTCCGCCAGCAACCGCTGATTGATCTCATCACAAATCCGGTTGAGCGAATCCCACAGCCATTGCTTGCCGTGTTCGCGGAGTTGATCGTTGGCGGCTTTCAGCGCCAGGTATTCGGCGACGTAATCTTTTTCCTGCATATCAAACTTGGTGATGGTCAAACTTCGTGACGATTGACGAGCGCCTTGTGCATCGTTACCTCATCGGCATATTCCAGATCGCTGCCGACGGGCAGGCCCATGGCAATCCGCGTGATGCGGAAGCCAAGCGGTTTGAGCAGCCGGCTCAGGTAATTTGCTGTCGCTTCGCCTTCGGTATTCGGGTTGGTGGCGAGGATGATCTCTTTGACATCGCTTTCGCCAGTTTCATTCGGCCGTAATCGCTCCAGCAGATTTCTGATTCGAAGCTCCTCCGGTCCCACCCCGCGAATCGGCGACAGTGCCCCGTGCAACACGTGATATAGGCCATGGAATTCGCGCGTCTTTTCGATGGCAACCAGATTGTGAGGCTCTTCGACAACGCAAATGATTGAACGGTCGCGCGACGGGCTGGCGCAATAACGGCAGGGATCGGCATCGGTCAGATTGTTGCAAATGGAACAAAAGATGATCTTTTCTTTGACTTCCCGAATCGCGGTGATTAAACGTTCAGCATCGTCAGCCGGGATTTTGAGTAAATGAAATGCCAGCCGTTGCGCTGATTTGTGACCGATGCCAGGCAGCCGTTTGAATTCGTCGATCAGTTTGGTTACGGGCTCTGCATAATCAAGCATAGTAGTTTTTCAGTTTTTCAGTGATCAGTTTTCAGCGACAGCCAACTGCTGAAAACTGATCACTGAAAACTGTTATTACATCAATCCAGGAATCTTCATTCCGCCGAGTGCGCCGCCCAGTTTGTTCTGCATGGTTTCGTCAACTTTGCGTCCGCATTCATTGATTGCGGCGACGACCAGATCCTGTAACATCTCGACGTCGCTGGCAGCTTCAGGATCAATCTTGATGGACAGCACCTCTTTATTGCCATTCATTTCAACTTTGACGATGCCGCCGCCTGCCGTCGCATCCACGCGCAGGGCCTCCATGTCTTTCGCCATCTGTTCTTGCATTTTTTGCGCCTGCTTCATCATTTGTTGCAGGTTCATACCGCCGGGAAGTTTCATTTTGTTTCTCCTTCTAAGGTAAATCGGAACTGAAAATGTCCGGTCGCTACTACCGGTTTAATGACTGTTTCATCATATCACGCACCAATTTGGCTCAAAACCAGCAGCGGAAAATGATCAGGAAACCCCATGATTATTTCGAGTTGGCCGAAGGCTTGCTGGCTTCGCTGGATTCCCTGACCCAGACAACTTCGCCGCGAAATTCTTCCATCACCCGCCGTACCGCCGGATTCTGCATTGCGCGTTCCTTTAATTCCTGGCGCTTCAGACCTGCTTCATCAACCGTTTTTTCAACACCTTGTCCACTGATGACTATCTCCACACGAATCGGCTGGCCAAAGAGTTTCTCGCCGATGGTGCGAAACAGCGTCCCACTGTCGCGCACGCGCTTGGCAATTGCGTCGTCCTTGCCGAAGGTGACTGTCAAAACACCGTCGTGATAATCAGGACTTTTCACTGCGTCTTCAAGCGCCATTTGTACCAGCGGCCGATTGAGCTTCTGCACTTCTCTGAGAATGGCCTCGACTTCCTTCCCGGCGGCGACCGGAACGGAAACCTGTTGGTTGGATGTTACAGGTGGTTTGATTACCGCTGGCTTTGCAGGTTTAACCGATTGGCGAACCGGCGAATCATCGGGAAAACCGAAATCCGTGTCGGATAAATCCATTGGAATTGCAAAATCGAAATCCGGTAGGTCCGGCGGCACATTTGGATCATTTACCGCAGGAGTAAGGGGCGCCGGAGAGCGCGCATCAATCACTGGTCCGGGCTGGTTGGTGGCAATTTCAGTAACTTTTGGTTTGGCGGGTGAAGGTGTTTGGGCTACTGATTCATCACTGGAAACTGTGCGAGTCGAAACGGAATTGCTCCTGGCAGAAATGGAATTTGTTGTGATGCCAGTAGTATTCCCACTATTCAGCCGAGCTTCAAGCTCTTCAAAACGGTTGATTAATTCATCCAGCGAACGCAAGCGGGTTATGGTGGCCAGCTTGACCAGGCCGATTTCAAGCTGGAAACGAGGATGCGGCGAATCCTTCACCTCTTTTTCGGTTTCAGCTAACAAATGAAAGCAACGTACCAGATCTTCTTCGGAAAATTGTGAAGCAAGCTCCTGAAGTTTGGTTATTTCAATATCGGCCACGCCGAGTAACTCATTGCTGGTAATTCCTGATTTGACAACCAGCAGATGGCGCAGGTAAGCCATCAGCTCACGGGTAAAATTTCGCAGATCGTACCCGCGCGCCGAAACCTGCTCGACCAAATTGATAATTACTGCCGTATTACGCCCGGCAATGGCTTCGGCAAAGTTACCCAGTGTGGATGCGCTAACCAGCCCCAGCGAAGTCGTCACATCATCCTCGGTGATTTCCGATCCGCTGAAAGCGATAACTTGATCAAAAGCGGATTGTGCGTCCCGCAAACTGCCAGCGCCCGCGCGAGCTATTTCACGCAACGCCTCATCGCGTATATTGATCCCTTCGCTGCTGGCAATCTCGCGTAGACGCTGGAAGATTTTATCGGTCGGAATCTGGCGAAACTCGAATTGCTGGCAGCGAGAAAGGATGGTATCGGGAAGCTTGTGAAGCTCCGTGGTCGCCATAATGAAAATGACGTGCGAGGGAGGCTCCTCCAATGTTTTGAGCAGGGCATTAAATGCATTGTTCGAGAGCATATGCACTTCGTCAATTACGAAGATTTTGTAACGGTCGCGCGCCGGAGACATGGCAATGTTATTAATAATCACGTCGCGAACGTTATCCACGCCGGTATTGGAAGCCGCGTCAATTTCCAGAACGTCGAGGGCGCTGCCAGACGCAATTTCCAGGCACGAGGGACATTGCAGGCAAGGTCGGCTGGTGATACCTCTGTGGCAATTTAAACCTTTCGCCAGAATGCGTGCCGAGGTGGTTTTGCCCGTCCCGCGAACGCCAGCGAAAAGATAGGCGTGATGCAGCCGTTGCTGATCAAGCGCGCGAGTGAGTGTGCGGGTAATATGTTCCTGACCGGCGAGGTCAGAGAAGGTCTGAGGGCGGTATTTGCGGGCGATAACTTGATAACTCACAAACTCACTCCAAGCTGGAATTCGGCATTAATTGCAAGAAACTATGTTGATGAATGATGCTTCCGAAGCATAACGTAGTCAGACGGCTTGCTCAAGCAACGATAAAAGCGCGCCGACGCCTTAAACGAGAGTGTGATAACAACGCCTCAATGCCGGTAAAATGTTCAGGTTATATTTTGTTGTGCTTGGCTTTTTGGCCAATGCTTAGTTTAGAATACATCGTAATTGGTATTCATTGTTACTACTGGCACTGAGATCAGTAGCTTGAATGTCTGAAAATATAACTTCAAATCAAGGAGAAAACATGCCGAGACCAAAAGGTAGTGGTAACAGGTCTGAGTTGGTTCAACTTGCCTTGGCGGGAATTGATGCCCAGATTCAGCAGCTTCAATTACAGATTGACGCATTGGCGGATAAGCGTAAGCAGTACGCCAAAACAGGTGGCGGCGACGCTGCCACCTCCGTCTCGATCGTCACCAAGGGGCGCAAGGCAGCAGCAGCAGCAGTAACGGATGCATCCTCGACAAAAAAACGGGTCGTCTCTGCCGCTACACGCAAGAAACTGAAAGAGGCTGCCAAGGCGCGTTGGGCGAAAGCGCGTGGCGAGAACGCCTAGTTACGAACCATCTACTGCCATAAAATTCAATGGCCTCTTTCAGGCAATAGCTAGCGTTACGCTAGCTATTGCCTGAAAGAGGCCATTGAATTTTATGGCAGTAGAAAAGGGACAGGCTCCGGTGACTACCGCGGCACATCTGAACAACACTACCGTTGCTACCTTCCGGTCCTGGCGGGGTTCATGCGTCCGAGATTGCACGGAGGCCGGAGCCTGATAAGAATCTCAGATCAGGAAATCCGAGACTTGAAATTGGGAACGGAGAGAGGGGGACTCGAACCCCCACAGGCCTTTCGACCCGCCGCGCTTCCAACGCGGTGCCATACCATTAGGCGACCTCTCCAAACGAAGTCTCAAATTTCAAATTTGAGACTGAAAATGACTGGCGGAGAGGGTGGGATTCGAACCCACGGTACCCGTTAGAGTACAACGGTTTTCGAGACCGCCCGATTCAGCCACTCTCGCACCTCTCCGCGTAAATTGTTTTCGAGTTATTCCTGAGAGTTTTCAGCAATGCCAGCTTCCGCTTTGCCTTTTCGCCTTTCCCGGAAAAATACCTGCATTAACTTGCGGCATTCCTCGGATTTTACTCCCGAAGTAACTTCGATTCGATGATTCAAAGAACTGTTTGTGCAGATTTGGAAAACAGAATCCACCGCGCCTGCTCTGATTTCCGCCGCGCCGTAAACCAGACGTTTAATGCGCGCATTCACCATCGCTCCGGCGCACATGGCGCAGGGTTCAATCGTTACGTACAACGTGGCATCTATCAACCGATAATTGCCGATGCGTTCTGCCGCTGCGCGCAGCGCTGAAATTTCAGCATGCGCAGTCGGATCATTGCGCCGGATCGGCTGATTGTGTCCGCTTCCAACAATCTGCTTATCAATGACCACCACGGCGCCGATGGGAACTTCGCCAAAGTCTCGCGCCTGCTGAGCTTCATCCAACGCGAAGCCCATAAAAAACTGGTCGAGCAAATACAAGTCTTGAAGTAGGTCTGCCGAGGCAGTTTCTTCTGTATTTATCTGCTGACGCTTTACCATTGCTATTCCGATGCGCCAAAAAACGAATGCGAATGGTACTGGCGGCGACAAACTCTGTCAAGCAAGGCATTCGAAGCCCCTTCTTCATCCAAGTCTTCCCAAAGTTTATCCCACTCGTTATCATCCACTGCGTCATTTCTCGACAATAAAGAACCACAGTTCTAAATCACTTTCCGAAGCTGAAAGAAACATTATGCGATTTCTTCACATTTTACTGAGTTTGGTTTTGGGCCTTGGTCTCGTTATGGCCCAGCAGAGCGGCGAATTTGATGTGCTGATTAAAAATGGCACGGTTTACGATGGGACTGGCGGTAAACCGCGCCGCGCCGATGTGCTGATTCGCAATGACAAGATTGTCGCGGTGGGCGATTTCAAAAATGCCAAAGCAAAAAATACGGTGGACGCTCGTGGTTTGGCCGTCGCGCCGGGCTTCATCAACATGCTTTCGTGGGCGGTGGATGATCTGATCATTGATGGCCGTTCGATGGGCGACATCAAGCAAGGCGTGACCACGGAAATCTTTGGCGAAGGCGATTCGATGGGGCCGCTCAATGAGGAGATGAAGCAGCGGCGACTGGCCGGGCAGGGCGATCTGAAGTTCCCAATTGAATGGACGACACTGGCCGAATATCTGCAAATGCTGGAACGGCGCGGCGTCGCCTGCAATGTCGCCTCATACATTGGTGCGACGACCATCCGCGAATACGTCATCGGGTTGGAAGACAAGAAAGCCACGCCTGCACAGCTACAGCAGATGCGCGAACTGGTTCGCCAGGAGATGGAAGCCGGCGCGCTGGGCATCGGCTCTTCGCTGATTTACGCGCCGGCGTTTTACGCGCCGACCGAAGAGCTGATCGAGATGTGCAAGGTCGCGGCGAAGTATCAGGGCAAGTACATTTCGCACATGCGCAGCGAAGGCAACCGTCTGGTCGAAGGTGTCGAAGAATTGATCCGCATTGCCCGCGAGGCAAACATCCCGGCGGAGATCTATCACCTGAAAGCCGGCGGGCAGGCCAACTGGCCGAAGATGAATCAAGTCATCGCGATGGTCGAAAAAGCCCGGCGCGAAGGACTGAAGATCACTGCGGATATGTACACCTATCCGGCGGGCGCGACAGGGCTGGAAGCTTCGATGCCGCCGTGGGTGCTGGATGGCGGGTACGAAGCCTTGTTCAAACGGCTGAAAGATCCCGAAACGCGCCGGAAGATTGCCGCTGAAATGCGCACGCCCACCGACAAATGGGAAAACCTCTATCTTTCGGCTGGCTCACCGGAGCGCGTGCTGCTGGTCGGATTCAAAAGTGAAAAGCTGAAACCACTGACCGGCAAAACGCTCGGCGAAGCCGCTAAACTTCGCGGCGAAGACCCGATTGAAACAATTATGAATCTGGTGCTGGAAGATCAATCCCGCGTCGGCACGGTGTACTTTATGATGTCCGAAGACAACATCAGGAAACAGATCAAACTGCCGTGGGTGTCATTCGGATCGGATGCCGGTTCAATGGCCACGGAAGGCATCTTTCTGAAATCTTCAACCCATCCGCGCGCTTACGGAAACTTCTCGCGCCTGCTGGGCAAGTATGTTCGCGAAGAGAAAGTCATCCCGCTTGAAGAAGCCATTCGGCGGTTGACCAGCTTGCCCGCGACGAACCTTGGGCTGGATCATCGCGGGATGCTCAAAGCGGATTACTTTGCCGATGTCGTGATCTTCGATCCGAAGACCGTTGGCGACCGCGCAACCTTTGAAAAACCGCATCAATATGCCGTTGGCATGCAGCATGTTTTTGTCAACGGCCGGCACGTATTGAAAGACGGTGAGCACACGGACGCAAAACCCGGGCGCGCACTGTGGGGCCCAGGCAGGATCAGGTAGCGGAAAAGGAACATGTGAATTTATGTTTGCCAACATCTTCAGACGCGGAAACCGGTTATTCGCGGCCAGTTCGATTCTGATTTTGCTGACCGCCGCCGCGCACACTGCGGGCCATTTCTCTCCGTTGCCGGCGGACGCGAAGTTGATGGCGGTCATTGAAGCGATGACAGGCTATCAGCTCGATCTTGGCCTGGGGATGAGACCTTCAATCTTGAGCGTCCAGGAAAGCTTGAGCCTGACAATGAGCCTGCTGCTGCTCTTTCTGGGTGTGCAAAACCTGGCGACGCTTTATTGGGCAGGGGATTCGCCCAGGCTGGTGCGCGGGCTGGCAGTAATCAATTTGCTGTGCATGGCTTTGCTTTCTGCGCTATATCTGTTTTACCAAATCCCGCCGCCGCTGATCTGCTTCAGCCTGATTGCCCTGCTTCTTCTTCTCGCGCTGATTCTGGCGGACAAACGCGAAGGCTGACAACGCCATTTTCCGCGTTCAGCGAACCTTGCGTGCATCGTTCAGTAGCTTCTCGAATTCGTGTTCAAGCGCATCGAGCTGTTCCTGCAACTCCGCCAGTTTGGTCTGTTCCGCGCGCAGCAATGTTTCAAGCTGCTGCTGGCGTTCGCGGCTGCGTTCTGCTTCCTGGCGGGCGTATTCACGCTGGCGTTCGAGCGCGCGTTTCAAACTGTTGTAGGACTGAATGAGGGCGGCGCGTTGTTGCGCATCGGCGGTTTCGTTGATGGTTGCCAGCAAGTCTTTCAGTTCGTCCTCATCGCGCGAAACGTCCTGCGCCTGTTGAACCAGGGATTTCAGTTGCGTGATTTCTTCATTCAGGCTGTCCACGCGGGCCTGCTGCCGCGCCAGCCGCTCGGTCAGCATCTGTCCGCGGTAGGCGCTGATGTAAACGCGTTGCAGGGTGATGCGCGTCAAACGAGTTTCTTCCGGGATGGCGCGCAGCAATTGCACGTCGGGCGTGGCGGCCACCGGCGATGACGCGGTTGCGGGTTGCGTTTGCGCCTTTACGGAAAAAGCCAGCGCAAAGCAGATAGTCAAGAATGACATCACAGATTTGATCTTCACCATCACGAGTTTCTCCTTTCAAAAATACCGGGAATCTCCCCCCTTGGCAGGCTGGCGCGGCTAACGGCGTGAACCTGTCTGCGGACGAGACTCCCGGCAAGTCAGTGTGAGATTGCCCAGGTGCCTGACACGCCTTAGATAATGGATTACTTCAGCGTGTAAGAAAGGGGGTCGGTGAGCACTCGGCAGTTGCAGATTAGTCCATTGACTGGATTAGGCCGATTGGGATTCGAACTAAAATTCTTGTGCCTGTAGTTGACGATGGCCCTCCCCTTCCCATTGTTTTCGAACGTAAGCTCAACCGTAGCGGCCCCCAGTGACTGTGCGACATAACCCTTAACCCAAACTCGCGCCGGGACGTTGGTCAGCACCAGCTTCTTGCCATTGCTGACCGTGTGCCAACGCGCCACGATCTGGCTCAACGGAGACTCTTCATCAAACATAATGATGCTTCCGGCCGGGCCATCATTCTTCGGGTCGAGGTTGGTTGAAAGAGCCGTGACCTTTCCGCCACGAATGCGTCCGGAGAAACTTCCGGGCATATCGCCACGCATCAGTGAATTTCCCTCCGCCCTTAACTGAGTGGTTCCTCCACTCTTAAAATCCATATCGGGCGGCGCGCTTTGCGCCCACGTGATTCCTGATGCCAGGCCCAGCAGAAGCGCGATGGCCAGTGTCTGGCCGAGGCGGCTGAACAGACTGTGATTGGTGCGATTTCGTGTCAGGCGATTTGTCTCCTGAAAGTTCGATGCGTTGATTTGAGAAAGAACCGAATGGCTCGCGCAATCCATTTCTTTCCGTTTCTTTGCTGGAGGCGACTCCTTGCCGCCGTCACTCCCCAAAGCGAAGCAAAAGCGAAAAACGGCTCACAGGCACTTATTTTTTTTTCGCACACGCGTTACTCTCCACCGATCTCAACTCGGCACGAAATCCAAAGCAGCAGAATGAACACAGGCAGCTTGCGATGTTAAATCCGCTATCCCGGTCTTCAGTCTCTTCGATCAAAACCCGTCGGACTTTTTCACGCGCGTCTTGGCTGCTGGCGGTTTTGATTCTTGCCATGAGCGTGGAGTGGCTGTCGAAAGCAGGCGCACAAAATCCCCCAGCCGGACAGACACCAACGACTGCGCTAGAGATTGCGACGTTAGAAGTGGGTAACCCCATCGAACGCGAATTAGCGGGTGGGCAGCGGCATAGTTACCAAAGTGCTTTTACCAAAGGGCAGTATCTGAAGTTGGCGGTTGAACAACGCGGGGTGATGACCGTTTCCTCCGTCGCGCTAACCCTCCTGTCGAAATGCTCAACGCGCACGCCGCCGGTCAGCGCCATCCGATTGCCCTATATCCGCCACGCATCCTGCGCGTAATAGTCTTGCTCCAAAGCCTGTTTTCGATAATCCGCCAACGGCGCCAGGCGCGGTTGCGCAGGCGAAAGTTGAATTCCGCTGCGATTCGCGCCGCGCATCCATCGCAGCGAGACGCCTGCCTGCACCAGATGCGCCTCGTGCGGGTTGAATTGCCAATCGCTGCTCCAGCCGAACTGCGCGCGGCTCCCGGTATCAATCTGCAAGCCCGCCGGATTGGTGTTCGAGTAATCGTCCTGCAACGTGAAGACGCGATTTTGCCAATACGCGCGCGGCGACGGCGCGCAGCTCCATTGCCCGATGACCAGGCGATTGCGCGCGTTGATCTCCAACGGATCGGCCAGCGAGAGTTGCCCGCGCAACTCTTCTCGCTGCGCCGCCGTTTGGCCGAGGATGGCTGTGACGCTAAATTGTTGCCGCTCGCTGGCGTCGTAAACCACCTTGGTTTGCAGGTCGGTGAAATCGAAGACGAGACCCGGTTTTTGTAATCCGCGACGGTGCGCCGGTCTGTTCCGGCAACGCGAATTTCTGCCCCTGCCAATGGCGCGCGTGTTTCACTGACGAACACACGCCCGTGCTACGTGGCCTTCGCGCCGTCCTGCGCGTGCAAGGCGGCGGCGAGCAGACACACCAGACCCCAAACCGGGATCAGACTCTTCATCGCTCATTCCTTTTTGTGTCGAACCGTTTTTCCGCGGAAAGGGGCAGCCCTTTCTTGCTCACTCCCTAAAGCGAAGCGAACGCAAAAAACGGCTCACGAGTGCTTAAACTTTTTTCGCAAGTAAGCTACTCTCTCGACGGTTGCCAGTCTGTAAGCTGCGGCGAAATTCATAACGTCTCCACGATCACCAGGAGAAAAAGCATGTTCACTCGGGCCTCCCAGCCTCCGATTTCTTCCTCCAATCCGTCATCCGTTTTTCCGCGCCTGTTTTGGCTGCCGAAGTTTTTCCTTCTGACCGTCAGCCTCCTCTGGATTGGAAAAACAAATGCGCAAAACGCCGCGGCTCATCAGGCGCAGGCAAATGAGCAATCGCCGCAGCCTTTGGAAGCGGGCAAGCCGATTGAACGAGAGTTGACCGGCGGGCAGAGCCACGTCTACTTGATCACGCTTGCCGAAGGACAGTATTTCAACGTGGTTGTCGTACAACGTGGAATTGATGCGATCGTGCATTTGGGGGGGCCGAAAGGCCAGTTGATCTTCGAGTTTGACACTGCTAACGGCCAGCAAGGACAAGAGCAAGTGTCACAGGTAGCTGAAGCCGCTGGCGGTTACAGGTTAAATATACAAACGAAACAGCCGGCAGCAGCGATTGGGCGCTATGAAATTCGGTTAGTGGAAATACGTGCGGCAACAGAACAAGATCGTGCTTTGCAGGAAGCCCGCGATCTGAATGTAGATGTCCTTAGACTTTATGGCGCCGGCAGATATGATGAAGCTCTTCCAATGGCAGAGCAGGTACTGGCGATTCGTGAGAAGATGCTCGGGGTGGAGCACCTGGATGTTGCAAGCTCGCTCAACAACCTTGCGAATCTCTATGCTGACAAGGGCGACTATGTGAAGGCCGAGATACTCTACCAACGCGCACTGGCAATACGCGAGAAGGTGCTCGGACCGGAACATCCAAGCGTCGCAGGCGCACTCGACAATCTCGCCCTGATCTACGCTGACAAAGGTAGTTACGAAAAAGCTGAGCCGCTCCATCAACGAGCGCTAGCGATTCTTGAGAAGGTGCTCGGGCCGGAACACCCAAATGTTGCAACATCGTGCAATAATCTTGCTCTCCTCTACCAAGTGAAAGGTGACTTTGCACAGGCGGAGCCACTCTATCAACGCGCGCTCGTGATCTGGGAGAAGGCGCTAGGGCCAGAACACCCGAGAGTCGCAGCCTCACTCCACAATCTTGGCAACCTCCTCTACATCAAAGGTGACTACGTGAGGGCTGAACCGCTTCATCAGCGCGCGCTAGCGATCCGCGAAAAGGCGCTGGGCCCGGAGCACCCAGACGTTGCAGGCTCGCTTAGCTCCCTTGCCATCCTCTATTCTGAAAAAGGCGACCACGTGAAAGCCGAGCCACTCTACCAACGCGCGTTGGCAATTTGGGAGAAGGCGCTGGGCCCGGAACACCCAAGTGTCGCACGAGTACTAAACCGCCTCGCTAACCATTACAACGAAAAAGGCGATTACGCAAAGGCCGAGCCACTCTACCAGCGCGCGTTGGCAATCCGCGAGAAGGCGCTTGGGCAGGAGCACCCAAGTGTCGCAAGCTCGCTTAACGACCTAGCTGTCCTCTACCAGGCTAGAGGTGACTACGTGAGGGCGGAGCCGCTTTACCAGCGCGCGCTGAGAATTTGGGAGAAAGCGCTTGGGCCGGAGAACAGCAGGGCCGCAACCTCGCTCGCCAGCCTCGCGCTCCTCTACCAAGCTAAAGGTGACTACGCGAAAGCCGAGCCGCTCTTCCAACGCGCGCTGGCGATCTGGGAGAAGGCGTTTGGGCCGGAGCATCCGGATGTCGCAAAACTGCTCAACAATCTCGCCAACTTATACAGCGCAAGAGACAATTTCTCTAAGGCTGTTTCATTCCGCTTGCGTGCCTCCACGGTCAGTGAGCGCAACCTCGGCTTAAATATTATGACCGGTTCTGAGCGTCAGAAGCTCGCTTATCTCGCAACGTTGGCTGGCGAATCTGACCAGATAGTATCGCTCCATGTCCGCTCAATGCCATCTGATTCTACAGCGCTCTCGCTGGCGCTGACCACGATTCTCCAACGCAAAGGGCGCGCGCTCGACGCCATGACTAACATTCTGGCTGTCTTGCGACGCCGCGCCGACCCTCAAAATCAGCCACTGTTTGATCAGTTGCAAGAAACCACTTCAAAACTCGCCCGCCTCGGCCTTAATGGGCCGGAACGCATCACTACCGCTGAGTATCAACAACAGATCAGGGCGCTAGAAGAGAAGAAAGAAAAACTTGAATCCGACATCAGCGTGCGTAGCTCCGAATTCCGCACACAATCGCACCAGGTGACACTTGCCGCTGTGCAAGCGGAGATTCCAGATAAGGCGACGTTGATTGAGTTTTTTGCCTATCACCCATTCGACGCAAAGCACCCAAAAGAAAAGGAAGCCTTTGGCACATCACGCTACGTGGCCTACGTGCTGCAACAGCGGGGTGAGGTGCAATGGGTCGACTTGGGCGAGACAACGGTGATTGATGCAGCCGTTGAAAATTTGCGGCAAGCATTGCGCAATCCGAAACGAACGGATGTTAAACGGCAAGCACGAAAGGTTGACCAAATGGTGATGCAACCGCTGCGTCCGTTGCTCGGCACATCGCGCCGCATTCTGCTTTCACCCGATAGCGTACTTAACCTCGTACCGTTTGCCGCGCTGGTGGATGAGCAGAAGCAGTTTCTGATCCAACACTACACGTTCACCTATCTAACCAGCGGGCGCGACTTACTGCGCTTGCAAACCAAGCAGGAAAGTAAATCAGTAGCGGTTGTGCTGGCCGACCCCGCCTTCGATGGTCAGCCGATGACAGACGGGCTAGCGCAGCGTGATATCAAGCCTGTCCACGACGGATCCCAATTTGTACCGCAGATCATTGATTTCGCGAGTGCCAAGTTCGAACTGCTGCCAGGTGCAGCAGGCGAGGCGCGGGCATTGAAACAACTTCTTCCTGATGCCAGAGTGCTGACGCGAGAGGAAGCAACCGAGGCGGCACTCAAGCAAACAAGCCGACCACGCTTGTTGCATATCGCGACGCACGGTTTTTTCCTGCCATATCTGAAGTTGAATGGTAGTGACTCACGCAACGGTGAAACTGTAGCAAGCACTCCCTTGGAAAATCCGCTGCTCCGCTCCGGTCTAGCACTGGCTGGAGCCAATCAACGCAAGAGCGGTGATAACGATGGTATCGTGACGGCTCTGGAAGTCGCGGGGCTGGATTTGTGGGGAACAAAGCTTGTTGTGTTGTCAGCTTGTAACACGGGCGTTGGCGATGTGCGCAATGGCGATGGCGTGTATGGATTGCGGCGGGCGCTGGTGCTGGCTGGTTCCGAAAGTCAGGTGATGAGTTTGTGGAAAGTCTCCGATCAAGGAACAAAAGAGTTGATGGTCGAATATTACAAACGCTTGCTGCGTGGCGAAGGGCGCGGCGAAGGGTTGCGGCAGGTGCAATTGCGGATGCTGAAAAATCCGAAACGCAGTCATCCTTTTTACTGGGCCAGTTTCATTCAATCGGGCGAGTGGGCGAATCTGGACGGCAAGCGCTGAGTTCAAATGGCGGAAGTGAATTGGCAAAAAGTGCGGGAACTGTTTGATGCGGCTATGGAGCGTCCGGCGGCGGAGCGCGCCGAATGGCTGGCGCAGGTTTGTGGCGACGACGAGGCTTTACGGGCGAAAGTGGAGAAGTTGTTGCAATCGAATGACGAAGCCGGGGAGTTTATGGAAACGCCCGCGCTGGCGCACCTGGCTGATCAACCGACGCGCGAATGGACCGGGCAGCGCGTGGGAGCGTATCAGGTGGTGCGCGAATTGGGGCGCGGCGGGATGGGGGTGGTTTATCTGGCGGAGCGCGCCGACGGCGAGTTTCGCAAGCAGGTGGCGATTAAGTTGTTGCCGACCAGCGCCGATGAACAAATCCGGCAGCGGTTTCGGCGCGAGCGGCAGATTCTGGCCGATCTGGAACATCCGAACATCGCGCGGCTGCTGGACGGCGGAACGCTCGATGGGCAGCCTTTCGTGGTGATGGAGTTCGTGCCGGGGCGGAGTTTGCGCGAACGGTTGCGCGAGCGGGGCGCGTTGCCGCTGGAGGAAATCAATGCAATCGTTCAGCAGATTTGCGCCGGGCTGGCCGAAGCGCACGAACGCGGCATCGTTCATCGCGACATCAAACCGGAGAATTTGATCGTCGCCGAACGTCACGGACAACTGCACGTCACCATCCTGGATTTCGGCATCGCCAAATTGCAGCAATCCACCACCACCGCGCAAACGCAGGCTTCCACGATTCTCGGCACGCCGAGCTATATGTCGCCCGAACAGGCGGCGGGTGCGGGGTTGGCGGAGATTGACGCACGGGCGGATGTCTATTCGCTGGGGATGGTCGTTTATGAAATGCTGACCGGCGTGCCGGCATTCCAGGGAGACTCTTATGTGAGCGTGCTTTATCAGCATCAACACGCCCGCCCCGTGCCGCCGCACAAAAAACTGTCCGGTGCGGCGATTCCGCCCGCCGTGTCGGAGGTGGTCATGAAGGCATTGGCCAAAGCCCCGGGCGAACGTCAGCAGAGCGCGTGGCAATTGGCGCAGGAATTCGCGGCGGCAGTTCGCGGCGGACTCTCAACTGCTCCTGCCAATCAATGGCGAAAGATTGGATTAGCTGCCACAGCTTGTCTGACGCTGGGGCTGGGGGGCTGGGGAGTTTTCGTCTGGACTCAGCGTCCGGCGGCACCGGTTTCTTCTTCCGCGATGCAACTCGAACTTTCCGCTGCCCGCAGTTCGGCATCGTTGCAATATCGCGTGTTCAAGAAAGGGGATAATGGAAAAGAAGCGTACTTACAATTCAATGATGCAGTGCGGCCTGGTGATGAGATACAGTTTGAATTTACTTTGCCGTTCGCGGGTCACTGTTATCTGCTTTTTGAAGAAAGCGAAGGGTCACTGGTCTGGGTCAATCCGCGTCCGGGATTGCCGCCGCAGCATGCGCGCGCCAGTGAACCGTTGCGTGTTCCTGAACGTTTTTGGGTTCGGTACGAAGCAGACAAACTGAACAAACAGCTTTTTATCGCTCTGTTTGTGCCGGACGATTTGTTATGGGGCTTGGAAAGTGTGGTTCCGGCAGCAGAATTGGAAAAGGAAATGGAGGCCGACCCCAAAGAGGTTTACTTTCCCAACGCGCGAATTCAAAAGCCGTTTGCTGACCGGTTGAGAAGAGAATTGGAAGAAAGGGCGCTGCAGGTGAACTTCGTCCATCCGCCGGTGGACGGTAGATATTCGACCGTTATTCCTCCGGCGGGTGATCGCAAAATGATCTTTCACAAAATACCGTTCTGGCACATGAAATAATCTCTACCGGGGCGCTCCGGCATTGCGCAACTGAATGCCGACTGAAAGCGGCGTGCCGGAGGTTCTTTTCTTAGGCTTTGGAATGGGTGGTCGTCTTCTGAAAGCCGGGTCGCGCGAACTGTCGGTAAGAATCGTCGTCGTGCCTTTTTCCTTATCGAATGCCGAATTGGGCAACATGTTCTGTACCGGGGCTGAGCCTGCGGTGATTCCGGCTTGTCCGAGTTTTGGGTTATCCCAAAATCTTTCGATGGCGGCGATCTGTTTCGGATTCAATCTGTTTTCCGTTTGTTTCAATGCCATATCCAGATACGGCAGACGCTGTTGCGAAACGATTACTTGCAAGGCCTCAAATCCGGCAGTTTCGTCAAAGACAAGTTCGTAAGTGTTTGGCAGTAGATAGGCAGTTCCAGGTCGAATCAGATTCGATTCCTTCCTGTCGGGGAAGATCAAGGTTTTGTATCCGCTTGCACCGTGATTGACGATATAAAGATAGCCGCGAAAGTTGCTTTCAATACGAATTTTGACTCGCTCTCCCTGATGGAATTCGCGTTGCGGCTCTACCGGCGTCAGCGAACCATTTTTTTCTTGCAGGTAAATGGTTACTTCCAGGCCCGGAACCTGGGCGGTTTTGTAGAGCTTTTGCACGTCTCGAACCTGATCTTCGGTCTGTGCCGCCGCTGTCAGGGCAAGCGGGAACAGGCAAAACAGACTGAAAGCGACTTGAAGGGTTTGTTTCATCGAGCCTCCTGAGCGTGTGGATTGAGTTATAGCGCAGTCGAGCATGTTGCTGCTTACACCGTGGAAAGCGTTTGCGAAAGGACTTTTGGCTCATTATCGTGAAATTTTTTTGGCAAGAAGAGAATTTATGGCAATAGCAGGTGAAATCACTGAATTGCTGAAGCGCGTCAGAAATGGGGAGGCGGAAGCGGAAAACGAGTTGATCGCTCGTGTGTATCCTGACCTGAAACGCTTGGCAGCCAGCAAGCTGCGCAGTTGGAAGTCTGGCGGGTTGCAGGCGACGGAACTGGTCAACGAGGCTTATCTGCGAATCTTTGGTTCCGAAACGCCTGTGGACTGGCAAAATCGCGCGCACTTTTTCGCCGTGGTTGCGCAACAGGTGCGTTTTGTCCTGCTTGATCAGGCGCGGAAACGAAGCAGCGGCGGCCACTTCTCCGTGGAATTGGATAATTCCTTGCGCGATAAAATCGCGTCGCCGCCGCCTCTGTTTGAGATCACTGCACTTGATGAAGCACTGCAACGGCTGGAATCGGTGGACGCTCGTGCCGCCCGCGTGGTGGTGCTGCGTTATTTTGGCGGGCTGACGCTGGAGGAGGTCGCCGAAGTTCTGAACTTGAATATCTCCACCATCAAACGTGACTGGACATTTGCCAAATCCTGGCTGTTCGATCAATTGAAACCCGTCGAGACGAAAGGTTAAGCCGAATGCTGATTGCCAAAATCATCAAATCGAATTCCCATGTGGATTATGCCGCGCGCGTGCTGGATTCGCTGGAAACCAGCGGCGCACCGGAAATTTCGGATTACGGGTTCGCGCAGTTCGTCAAAATCGCCGTGGGCGAGGGCGAAGTCGTTGGCGTGATCTACAATTCGCAACTCGTCAATCCGGAGTATGGAAACTACGGGCCCCGGCTTTCGACGCCGCCGGAACTCAACTCGGTGTTCAGCCCGGATTATCTGAGCGAGCAAGGCGTGATGATTGGGGTGCTACTGCTCGGCTGGCGGGATGCGAGCGGCTATCATCAAGGAGTGCCGCGCACCGTGCTGCCGATCAATTTACAGGTCGAGACAATGACGGCGGATGAAGTGCGCGCGTTTCATCAGGACAAAAACTCGGCGGTGCAGTTTACGTATTACGCCCACGTCACGACGCATGCCGGAGATTTCGCTTTTCAACTGATTTCGGCGATTTGCGATCAGTTGGAACCGCTGGCCAATGCCACCGAGTGCGCGCGATTGAAAGTACTGCGGCGGACGCTGGCCTGGCAGCAGACTGTTGGAGGCATTCGCTGAGGCTCTGGCAAACCTGGGACGGATTTCAGTGCGGTCCCGGCCTGAAGACAGACTAAAGTCTGTCCCACGCTTACTGTTAGCGCGGCGGTGCGGGCGGTTGTCCGAGCGGGGTCCATTTGCCGTTTTGTTTAAAGGCGAATTGCGGTTGGGTGAGTTGGAATTGCTGTTTGAAGTTGGGATTGCGTTTGAGAAAGAAATCCCGCGCGCGATTGTCCGCCGTGACGACTTTCCATTGGCCGTTTTCCTTGAACAGGTATTGCTGCACGGAAACGCGGCCTTCCTTGACCTGCTGTCCGTTGATTTCCATCGCCCGTTTCAAACTGCCAAAAATCGTCGTGTCCACCACTGCCAACTCTCCGCGCTGCTGCACGCGGCCAATTTCCATTCGTTCGATGGACAAAAATGCATCCAAACGTTTCAGGCTGTTGGTAAGTTGTTCGCGTGTGGTTTGTTTCTGAAGCTCCGAGGGCAGAAACTCGTAAAGCTCCGAATATTTTTGCGACTTGAGCAGCGAGAAAAAGCTTTGCACCGCGCTGCGCGCATCTTTGCTTTGGACTGGCGTGGCAGCGCTGACCGAAAAAAGTGTCAGGGCTAAAAGAGCGAGTCGGACAATTTTCAATTTGAGATCAGGCATTACTTCCTCCAAAAAGAATCAAACGGAAGGCAAGCATTCAGGAAAGCGAATGAGTAGTCAAACCAGTGAACAAAAACCTGCCAGCAACTTTGCCGAAGTGATGAAGCGCGACTGGAACGAGCGCGCGCGCGAAAATTCCAAGTGGTACATCAACACCGTCCGGATGGATCAATCCGAAGATGAATTTGATGCGACAGGCCAAAATGAGATCAACACGCTGATTTTGCCGGAACTGAAGCTAATGACCGGAGGACGTGATCCGCGCGCGCTGCGGTTTCTGGAAATCGGTTGCGGCATCGGGCGAATGACGAAACACCTCGCCGGGATCTTCGGTGAAGTCCATTCGACGGACGTTTCGGGCGAGATGATCCGGCAAGCGCGCGAACGCCTGGGGCATTTGCCGAACGTTTATTTGCACGAAACCAGCGGCGTGGATTTTGTCGCGTTGCCGGACGATTACTTTGACATCGCTTTCTCGGCTTATGTTTTTCAGCACGTGCCGAGCAAGAACGTCATCGCCTCGAACATTCGCGAAGCTTACCGTGTCGTCAAACCCGGCGGCATTGTGCGTGTTCACACCAACGGCGTCGAAGCGCAAAGTTACGCCGAGACGGAGAAAAACACCTGGGCCGGCGCAACATTTACCGAAAGCGAGATTCGCCAGCTTGTGCGAGAACTGGGCGCGCAACTCATCAGCGTGTACGGCGCGAACTCCATGTTTTGCTGGACGATGATGCGAAAACCAAAGGCGGCGAGGCCGTCTTGGCCAGGGAATCCACGAATCGAGTTTCACGCCCGCGCTGGCGATCCTTCGATCAGAACGATTCCGACCGGCGGCGACGATGCCTGGCTGGCGTTGGCGGTTTCGGGATTGGATTACGAATTGGCGGATGCGAATAACTTGCAGGTTCGTATTGGCAATCAGCTTGTCACGCCGCGTTACGTTGGGCGTGCCAGGCCACATTTTGAAAATGAGTTAGCCGCACAGCTTCTGTTAGCGATTGATCCACTGATTTACATTGAGGCCGCCATTCCGGCGGGGGCCGCCAGCGGTTTGACCACTGTAAAAGTCATCTGTCCGAATTGCGGCGCCTCGCCCGATTACACGGTTGAATTGACGACTGCTCGACCCAATGCGCCGAAGATTGTGACGGTCAGAAATGGTGACGATTACCAAACAGACATCCACGCGAGCGGGCCGAAATCGCTGGTCAGGTTGTTTGTCGAAGGGTTGAATGAATCAGCCGATCCGGACAATGTCAAAGTAAAAGCCGGCGAGCATTTCATCTCACCGGCTTTTGTCGGCTTTGTCACTGACATTGCCAGTTATCAGGTTGATGCGCAGTTGCCTGACGGAATCGCGCCGGGCGCGACGACGCTCGAATTGCTTTTCAACGGCGTCGCTTCAGAAGCAGTGGCAATCGAGATCAAAGGTTAAGCCGGAACGCCGCGTTCGCGTTTGGCGTCCCATTTCATATACCGGCTCTTGCGGAAGGATTCGGTCGCCAGCCGCACCGCCACCACGCCGTAATAACCGGTCATCACATCCGTCTTGATTGCCGCACCATCGCGAATGGCCGCTTGCAGATTGCGATGATGGAGCAGGATGTCTTCGCCGCCGCTCTTGATGTGCGTGATGATTTCCTTGTCGCCAGCTTTGTTCATGCGGCCTTCCGGACGAATCACGAAACCCTGGCGGTTGAATTCCAGCGTCGCTTCGTGGCCGCGAATGACATGTGGAATCGGCTCGGCGTTGGCCATCGAAGAGAGCACCACCACGGTCAATCCTTCCGGATAATCGAGCATCATGTTGAACGTATCGGGAATTTCCGCCGGGCTGTCGCGGAATTCCCACTTGCCGCCGGTAGCAACGACGCGATTGGGGAATTTCAGGTCCAGCGCGCGAATCATGCGCGTGACGCGATGGACGAACAGATCGGTGGCGATGCCGCCCGAATAATCCCAATACCGCCGCCAGTGCAGAAAGCGATCCAGATCGAAGGGGCGCTTTGGCGCGGATCCCAGAAATGCGTTCCAGTCCAGATTCTCGCCGGGGCGGACATCCTTGTCCGGCTCGTCGCTAACCCAGAAATCGCGTTTGTGATTGCGCGAATAATCAATCTGGGCCTGGACGGGGCGGCCAATCTTGCCTTCCTTGATCATTCGTTGCGCGGTTTCATAGGAATCATCGGACATGCCCTGCACTCCGACCTGCATTTTGACTTTGGTCTGATTGATTTTGGCGACGACCTTCTTGGCCTCTTCGATGGACCAGGTCATGGGCTTTTCGCAATAAATGTGTTTGCCCGCATCGGCGGCATCAATCGTCATCTTGGCGTGCCAGTGTTCGGGCGTGACGATGGCGACGTAATCAATATCTTTTTGATCGAGCAGCGCACGGTAATCTTTGATGGGCTTTGCGCCGGTCGCGGTCGCGCCTTGATCCAGCCGTTTTTGATAAACGTCACAAACGGCAACGACTTCGACGTTGTCGGTTTCCTTCATCTTCAACAGCGCGGGGATGTGCGCGCCTTGGGCCAATCCGCCGCAGCCAATGATGCCGACGCGCAGGCGATTGTTTGCGCCCAAAACTCTGCTGGCGCTGGCCGCAGTCGCGACGACGGAAGCCGCTGTTGTGGAAACGAACGTTCGACGGGAAATTCGGTGTTCTTGGTTCATGGTTTTCCGTTATGAAATTGTTGGATTTGATGGTGTCCGTCAGCTTACTCAGATCACTGAAGGACTAACAACAGATATGACTTGATTCAGCGCCGGCCCGTTTCAGGTTTTCTTTCGGCTTCCAGCACGCGGGCTGAAAAAACTGGCAGAGAGACAGGCCGCATACTTTCTTGTGATGCGGCCTGTCTCGCCCGGGAAACTATAAAACGTCGGCGATTGCTTCGCAGACATAACCGATGTTCTTGTCGTTCATCGCCGCCAGACAGACGCGCCCGCTGCCGACAATGTACAGGCTGTATTTTTCGCGCAACGTTTTCACCGCTTCGGGCGACAAGCCGGAGTAGGAAAACATCCCGCGCTGATTTTTAATGAAGCTGAAATCCATCTCGACGCCTTTTTCGCGAAGCATTTCGACGAATTTGCCGCGCATTTGCCAGATGCGTTCGCGCATTTCAGCCAATTCGGCTTCCCACTGCTGGCGTAATTCGGCATCGGCCAAAACCAGTGCGACAATCTGCGCTCCGTGCGATGACGGGTTGGAATAGTTGGTGCGGATGACGCGTTTCGCCTGGCTTAGCACGCGTTTTGATTCTTCGGCGCTAGAGGTCAGGATCGTCAAGGCGCCGACGCGCTCGCGATAAAGTGCGAAAGATTTCGAGAACGAACTGGCAATCAAGCAGGAAATTCCCGATTCGGCGAACGCGCGCACGGCGAAAGCGTCCGCTTCCAGACTTTCGCCAAAACCCTGGTACGCAAAATCGAGAAAGGGAATCAGCTTGCTTTGTTTGACGACATCCACCACCAGCCGCCATTGATCCTGACTCAAATCAACGCCCGTGGGATTGTGGCAACAGGCATGCAGCACGACAACGCTGTTCGCGGGCAGCCCTCTGAGGGTTTCCAGCATGCCGTTGAAATCCAGGCCGTGCGTTTCCGCGTCGTAATACGGATAACTGTTGACCTTGAACCCGGCGGCTTCAAACAGCATCTGGTGATTTTCCCAGCTTGGATTGCTGATCCAGATTTGCGCTTCGGGAAAGAAACGTTTCAGAAAATCCGCGCCGATTTTCAAACTGCCCGTTCCGCCCAGGCCCTGAACGGTGACGGCGCGGCCTTCGGCGATGACTTGTGAATCCGCGCCAAACAGCAGCTTCTGGACTTCCTTGTTATAGGCGGGCAGGCCGTCAATGCCCAGATAGCTCTTGGTCGGTTCCAGGTCGTACCAGCGTTTTTCGGCTTCCCGGACGACGCCGAGCACAGGCACCTTGCCATTGGCATCCTGGTACACGCCGACCCCGAGATTGACTTTGGCAGGGTTCGCGTCGTTGTTGAATGCTTCGGTGAGTCCGATGATCGGATCGGGCGGCGCTTGCTCGATGTGCGCGAATGGAGAATTCTGCATTTCGCTTTGCGGTTTCCTTTTCTAAAGTGAGATCGGAGATTGAGTTGTGAGACGGGATTATGGCCGGAAGGAGTTTGCGATTCAATTGCGCGTGAAGCGGGGCTTATCAAAATCGCTTATTTGCCCATAGCTGGCGTGGCTTTTATACTCCGTTTTCTGTCGCGCCATAAACGCTGTGGCCAAACCTTCAAGAACAAGATGGCATTCTACATTCTGATCAACAAAGTTTCCGAAACCGCCGATGAAGCTGTTTACGAGTTTTGGGAAGACGAAACCGATGTAGGCTGTCTGAAACTCGATAAAATAGCTGGTGGAATTACCGAACTGCGCCAAATTCATGCCGCCAATTCGGAGGCGGTATTTGCCCGCGCAAGTTGGAAAGTCTTGCCACATTCCCTCGCGGGTGAGTTTCCTGAGCGAACTTGCTGGGCGTCGTAACAACTGAGCATTATGACCTTTAACTTTACTACTGCGGGCGAATCACATGGCCGCGCGCTGGTCGCCACCATCGAAGGCTTGCCCGCTGGATTACCGATAGACCAAGCCTTCATCAACCACGAACTCTGGCGGCGTCAGCAAGGTTACGGACGCGGCGGGCGGATGAAGATCGAAACCGATACCGTCCAAATCCTGACTGGCGTGCGCCACGGCGAAACGCTGGGTTCGCCGGTGGCAATCCTGGTTGAGAACAAGGATTTCAAAAACTGGTCGGATGTGATGGCGGCGGAAAAGCCGGTTGCGCCGCTGGAACGCCACCGCAAAGTGATTCGCCCTCGGCCCGGACATGCCGATCTGGTTGGCGGATTGAAATACGACCGGCGCGATCTGCGGGACATTCTGGAACGGGCCAGCGCCCGCGAAACCACGATGCGTGTTGCGGTCGGCGCTTTTGCCAAACAATTGCTCGGCGCATTCGGCATTGAACTGGCCAGCCATGTCATTCAACTTGGTGAAATCTCGATTGCCAATATTGACGCCGCCTGGGAGCAGGTCAAATCCCTTTACGACGACACGATGCTCCGCTGTGTGGACAAGGAAGCCGAAGCGCGAATGATCGCCCGGATTGATAAAGCGGGCGTCGAAGAGGGCGATACGCTCGGCGGGATTTTCGAGGTGGTCGCCAAAGGCTGTCCCCCGGGACTCGGTTCGCATACAAGCTGGGCGGAGAAGCTGGATGGGCAACTGGCGCAGGCCGTGATGGCGGTTCACGCGGTCAAGGCTGTGGAGCTTGGTGACGGCGTGGCGAATGCCGGAATGCCAGGCTCTCAAGTTCACGACGAGATCGGCTACGATGCAGAGGAAAAGACTTTTTACCGCATGTCGAATCGCGCGGGTGGTTTGGAAGGCGGTATGACCAATGGCCAGGATTTGCGCGTGCGCGGTTATTTGAAACCGATTGCGACCTTGCGCAAGCGGCTGCGCAGCGTTCACATCGAAACCAAAGAAGTGGTTGAAGCCGATTTTGAGCGTTCAGATGTGACGGCGGTCCCAGCCGCCGGAGTGATTGGCGAAGCGATGGTCGCTATTGTGCTGGCGCGCGCGATGCGCGAAAAGTTCGGCGGCGATTCGCTCAGAGAGATGAAAAGAAATTACGAAAGTTATTGCCAACAGGTGAAGGAGTATTGAACAACAAAATGAAACTGGACATCGTCAAGTACGGCGATCCCGTGCTGCAAAAAGAAGGGGAAGAAATTACGAACATTGACGGCCAATTGACCGAGTTTATCTCGAATATGTTCGAGACAATGTACGAAGCCAAAGGGGTCGGCCTGGCCGCACCGCAAGTCTCGCTGTCAAAAAAACTTTTCGTGATGGACGTCAGCGCTGGCAAGGATTCAAAAGAGCGCATCGTCTGCATCAATCCACAAATCGTGGATAGCAAGGGCAAAGTCGTGAGCGAGGAAGGTTGTCTGAGCTTTCCCGGTATTTACTTTGAAGTCGAACGCCCGGAAGTTGTCACTGTCCAGGCCATTGACCTGAATGGCAAAGAGTTTACCTTTGAAGTAGACGGTCTGGCCGCGCGCTGTGTGCTGCACGAAAAAGATCATATTGATGGAAAGGTCTTCATAGAGTATTTGAACCCCCTCAAACGCGATCTGATCAAACGAAAGATCAAGAAGAAAATTAAACTCGGCGATTGGGAGTGAGTCTGAAAACCCACTCAACAACAGAATGAAACATAAAATCCGCTTTCGTCATCCGCAATAATATGTTTCGCATGTGATGTCGTGTTTCATACTTGACACGGAAGAGCCAGGCGACTAAACTGTGCCCGTTTTTGACAGGTTTCTAAAGCAAAAAGGAGGCTTGCAGCTATGTCGTTTAATAAAATCACAATCGTTGGGTATTTGGGGCGGGATCCTGAACTGCGCTATACAGCGCAGGGCACAGCCGTCTGCAAAATGTCTGTCGCTACGACCGAAAGACGACGTAGCGGCAACGGTGAAACGGAAGAACATACGACTTGGTTTCGCGTCACAGTCTGGGGCCGTCAGGCTGAGTTGGCCAATGAATATCTGGGCAAAGGCCGTCAGGTTTACGTTGAAGGCCGGTTACGGTTGGAAGAATATGCCGATCGTGAAGGCAACCCGCGCATTAGCCCGGAAGTCAACGCGACAGATATTCAGTTTCTGGGCCAACGGGGCGATTTTGCGGACCAACATCTTGACAGCGTGGAAAAGAAAGTCGAGCCAGAGGCGGAAGACGCAATCCCGTTTGCAAAGGCTAAACCCGTCGCGCAGAATGCCGCGGCTCCAAGTAAAAAACGTGCATCCAGCAGACAACTTGTCAGCATTGAGGAAGATGAAATCCCTTTTTAGCCGCTGCCGTTGGACGTCGTGATTTGGTAGATGAGGTGGAAAATGCAGATCCCCTGCAAACGATTCAGTTGTCAGAAAGCCGTCGAGGTTTGTTATTGGACGTGTAAATACCGGCGCGATTGCAAAGACTGGCATAGCGCACTGGCCACGGCACCTGGAACTGACGCCATTGCTGGACAACTTGCCGCAGCGGCAAAAAAGTCTGGCAGGATGTTCGATCCGCAGACAATGACATTCACGTCCCGCACCAAAAAAAGCCGGGCGGCGATAGTTTCCAAACCGCCTTCCGCTCATCTAGAGGCTCAACTACAATCTGACGGCATTTCCACAACTCGCGGCGAGACCGATTCTGCTACTTTGATCGGACAAGGCGAGTCACGCTCACACAAACGCACCACTAAAACCAAACCCGGAAAGGTCAAAGGAACCATGGCTGAAGATAATCTCGATTCCCCATTGGCGGAAGCGTTGCCGGAAAGTTCTGACGCTGGCGAGTCCGCCGCCGAAACGAAAGTCAAACCAGCAGCGGCCAAGGCAAAGCCAAAGCCTGTTGTCGCCAAACCCAAACCCGTCGCTCAAAACAACGGGCCGGTCTACTTGCTGCTTTACGCCAACGGCAAATACAAGGAATTACGCGAATCTGAATTGAATACCGAGGCTGCCAGCGTATTGAAAGATCCGTCGCTTCGCCTGATCAAAGGGCAGGCGCTGATCCCGCAAATCAGCTTCAAAACGGCTGAAGAATAATTTCGAGGCAACACCATTACCACTACTAGCCAAACTAACTTGAGCCTCAAGGCAATGCAGTATGCCTTGAGGCTATTTGTTTTTGACGGAAGTCAATTCGCTGTTTGGCGTCTCATTTCTTCGCGAATCAGTTTGGAGAGAGGGTTCCAGGTGCGGAGTTGCGAGACGTAATCAAGCGCCTGCTCCGCCCCGCGCTCTTTAACCAGCTTTTGTAGTTCGGCGGATTGTGCGTCCCCGGCCTGTTCAAAGGACAAGGCCGCCGCGCAGCCCTGGATCAGGTACGTCGTTTCCAGACCATAGCGGTAGGCAAGTTTAGCGGGGCCGATCAGCCGGTCGTCAGATTGAAGTTTACGCACGGGGTCGCGTCCGACGCGGGCGATGGTGTCCATCAATGCGGCGTTGGAAAAGCTGGCCAGCAGTTCATTGATCAGGTTGCCATAATGAAGCGTCCGTCCATGTTTGCAATGCAGCGCTCGCTGCGCTTCCAGCATGGCGCCGACGACTGCGCGGTGAACACTATCATCAGCCATCGCTTCGTGAATGTACTGATACCCTTTTTGAAATCCCAGGTATGCACACACCGCATGCCCGCAATTGAGAATATATAGTTTTTCTTCGATGCTGGCCGGAAAGTTGTCCACACCTTTGAATGGAGGCTGGCAGTCGAAATCGCCCTTGACCTGTAACGTATCAAACAGCACATCACCTCCCGCGTCCGCCGTGATCAACAGTCGCCCCACTTCGTCGAATTCCTGGCCCGAAACAATCCGGTCGGAGATGGCCGCGTTGAATCCCACCCAGTCCTGTACGGCTTGCGCAAATTGAAATGGGATGTTGGCGAAAACCAGCCGCTCAAGTTGGGAGCCGGCATTCTTCAGGTTTTCGCAACAGAAAATGTCGAGCGGAAATTTTATCCCCGATCGGACTCGGTAAAGGATAGCTTCCGCCAGAATGGCGGCAATTTCCGGCAAGTTATCAGGCCGTACGGAGGTATAGATTTGGCTGGCTTCGGCAACTTCGCGGGCAAAACCCTCTCCGGGCATGACAACCGCGCGCACGCCGCGAACCTCGATGCGGGCTTCGACCACTCCCTTTGTTGTCACATCATAACCACGCTGGTTGATGGAATTGACGATTGCATCGCGACGTGCGGCAAAAACGACTTCGTGACCTTGCGCTGACAGTGCAACTCCCAACGCGCCCAGCCCAACACGTCCCGCTCCAATGATAATGATTCGCATGTAACCGCTCCTTCCTACCTCAGCAAGGCTTCTATTTTGGCCAGCAACTCTTCAAACACCAGGTTCCGCTTGCTCAGAAAATCGTCCGCGCCCGCCTGCAACGCTTCGATTTTGTCTTCGACGCCCTGCCGGCCGCCAAGCAGAATAATTGGCGTTTCGCGCTTTGATTTTCGCAATTCGCGGCAAATGTCGAAACCCGATTTGTATTCGAGCAGCGCATCCAGCAGCAACAGTTGATAGCCTTGCGCTGAATTGCCGGAAGATTGAAGCGCGCGTTCCAACGCTTCGCGGCCATTCTGGATCCGGTCAACAAAAAAATTTTCCACTTCCAGTCCGCGCTGCAGGATCGCCGCCAATTCATCACTTGTGACCGCGACCAGAACACGCTGTACCCCAGGAAGCGGGGCGGTAATCAAGGTGCCTGTCAGCGCCTGGCGCGACAGCGACAATTGGGCAGTGCCGCCAAGTGCGGGTAAAGTGACTGTCATGGCAGGCCGCACATCGAACAATGTTCCGGAAGTCAGCCGAGCTTCCACGCGCCGCATTTCCGCCATCGCTCCAAGTTTGGCAAACAACGTGCGCGCTTCTTCCAGGTGGGCGCGTGCTGATTCGGGCCGGCGCTGATTTAATCGCAATTCGCCGATGGCCGCGTGGCTCAGCGCGGTGCGGAACTGGTCACCGATGGTTTGGAAAATCGAAAGGCTCTGGCTGAAGCAGCGGCCGGCTTCATTGGGCTGGTTGGCGGCAGCGTGAATCTGCCCTCGCGTGTAAAGCGCACGCGCCATCAGGTTGAGCGCCGGATCAAGCGAAGTCGCAGCCTCCGCGGATTCCAACTGTTGAAAGGCTCGCAGGGTATCGCCGGTTTCAGCGTGCATCACCGCCAACTCAAATCCAATTAACACCTGCTCTTCGATGGCGCCGGTTTCGCGTGCGGCGGCCAGTCCTTTTTCAAACGCCTCCATCGCTTCGGGCATTCGCCGGCTGGCTTGCAGAACGCGGCCCAGAATGCGCTGCGTGCGCGCGTAAATGGTTTTGCCGTGAATCTGAACCGCCTGTTCGATGGATTGCCGCGCCGCGATCAAATCTCCTCTCAGCAATCTCAACTCCGCCAGATCGGTCAACGCGACAGCTTCGGCTTTCAGCAGATTGTATGCTTGCGCAAGCTGCAACCGGTCATCCAGCAATTTGTCCATCGCCCGCCAGGAACCCAATCGAGCCAGCACGCGTGACAAACTGCTGTAAGCTTTCAACAGCAGCCGGATGTTGCCCGTCAGGGAAATGCGCTCAATGGCGGATTGGTAAGCCGGAATCGCTTCTTTCAGTTTGCCTTCGGTATACAGCACCAGTGCCTGTTGCAATTGCACACGGGCTTCGAGCAGGGCATCGCCGCTCTCTTCAGACATGCGCGCGGCGCGTCCCCAGTTGTACCGCGCCCCTTCAAAATCGCCCTCTTTCCAGTCCACCTTGCCCAGCAGATAGTGGGCCTCGGCGCGCCAGCGCACATTGCCAGCGCGACGGCTGTTGAGCATCGCGCGGTGCAGGTGATCTCTGGCGGAAAGCAGTTCGCCTTTATTGAGCAAGGCGCGTCCCAGTGAAGCGTGTACGGCGGCCAATCCCGTGTCATCGCCTTTGCCTTCCCCTGTCTGCTGGTAATAGTTCAGGCTGCGACTGAGCGCGTCAATCGCCGGTTCCAGTTGTTTTCGCTCCAGGTACACTCGCCCAACCCAGAGCAGAATGCTGGCGCGAGACGGCACCGGTAAGGCAATCAGGTTGGTCGTATCGTTATATTTTGTCAGCGCCTCCAGCGCACGGTCGTGCGACCCCTTGTTGAGAAAGGCTTCGGCCAGCAATTGCCTGGCGTTGGCTTCCTCGCAAACGTCCGTCTGTACTCCTTCGACCTTCTGAATCAGCGAATCCATCAGACTGGTGGTCACGTTTTTCGGGGGCGCCAGCGCAATCACCTGGCCGCTTTCATTTTCGATCATCCGAAAAGACATTTCCGGCCCATTGCTGCCGAAGCGAATGTGGTCGCCGTCGCTGAGCATCAATTCCGTAATCCGGCTGCCATTGATGAAACTGCCATTGGTCGAACCCAGGTCGCGCAGGATAAAATCCTGCCCCAACCGAATCAGTTCGGCGTGCAACCGAGAAACGACAGAAACGGGCAGGCAAAGCGAATTTTCCGGGCCGCGCCCGATCGTGAATTTTGGTGATTCCAGCGCGATGGTTCGCGCTTCTCCATTGACGGTCAGATGAAGTTCCCCACGTAAGCTCATCCGGTTGGCTCCTCTTAGCAGATCAGAACAGGTAAGAAACGGCGGGGAGTATAGCACCGGAAATTGCTCCGGCGTATTAGGAATATTTTCTTGACCGGACCGGACTCACGGCTATAATCGCCGCGCTGTTCGAGACACACGACCGCCCCCGCCAATAGTTGCTTGCAGTTCGACCCACAGTTGTTTTGATCTTTACCCATTCGTTCTCACAAATTTCCGAGGAAATCCCGCATGTCATCTCCACTCAGGATTGGAGTTCTCGCTGAAGCGCGTTATCTGATTCAAAACCAGCCCACGGGGCTGAGCAATGAGTTGATCAATCAAGGCCACGACGTTTCCCTGATTGATCCGCAAAAAGAATTTTACCGAATGGGCGACGACGACTGGTTCGCCGGGCTGGACGTGATCGTCGGGCGTGGCCGCAGTTGGGCGCTTTTGGGTTTGCTCGGCTGGGCCGAGAGAAGCGGAACATTGACCATCAACCGCCAATCCGCCATTGCCGCTGTTCACAACAAAGCCCAGATGTCCATTGCTCTGGCCGGAAGCGGCCTGCCGATTCCGGAAACCTACTTCGCCACCATTGAACAACTTGCCCAGTCAATCCCCGCCGAAAATTATCCGATCATTCTGAAACCGATCTTCGGCGACAACTCGCGCGGCTTGCTGGTGGTGAATTCGCCTGCTGAGATGGCCGCGACCGATTGGCCGGAACCGGTTGCGCTGGCACAGCGATATTTCAAAACCGACGGCTACGATCTGAAGCTATACGGCATCGGCGATCAAATCTGGGCGGTGCGAAAAGTCTCTCCCTTCAACGCCACTGCCGAAATGGACAAATCAAAAGAAGGTTTGGCGCTGGCGACGCCGGAACTCGAAGATCTGGGCCGGCGCTGCGGACAGTTATTCGGCCTGGATTTGTTCGGCGTGGATTGCATCGAAACCGACACTGGCGTGCTGATCATCGAAATCAACGATTACCCGAATTACACCAACGTCCCTGCGGCAAACGAACGGCTCGCAGAATACGTTGTTGCCCAAACCCAAAAACTATAGACAGGATAGACAGGATGTCTTCAGGATTTACAGGAAAGATTCACATCAATCCTGTAAAAAATCCTGTGAATCCCGTCAAAGAACACCGATGAAAATTGGCGTCATTACCAAACGCGAAAAAGCGACCAAAACCGGCTCGGTCATGCAGGAAACGATTGGCCTGCTCACCAACCATAGCGTAACCGTCGAACAGATTTATCCCGACAACCAGCCGATCAACGTCGCCGAAGTCAAAAACGATTGCGATTTGTACCTGCTGAAATCCGGCACGGAAACCGCGCTCAGCCTTGCCGGAGTGCTGCACGCGGCGGGCGCGAAGATTTTGAATCCCTACCCGACCGTCGTCGCGATGCGCGACAAGATCATCTCAACCAAATTGCTGCTGGACGCCGGCGTGCCACTGCCGGAAACCTTTTTCACCGCGCACGCGGGACTGCTGGTGGATGCGTTGAAAACTGGCCCGCTGGTCGTCAAACCTTTCTGGGCGGCTTCGCAGGGACGCGGCGTGCAGCTCATTCACTCCGACGATGAACTGGAAGGCGTGACCAGCGATGAAGGTCTGGTTTTCGCCCAGCGGTACCACAAACCGGACGGACGCGATTACAAGCTCTACGTCATCGGCGAGCAGGTCTTCGGCGTGCGCCGCGTCTGGCCGCCGAAAACACTGGAAGACAAGCTCGGCGAACCGTTTGAAGTTGACGGCGAGATGAAAGAAATTGCCTTGCGCTGCGGCCGTGCATTCGGTGTTGGTTTGTATGGCGTGGATGTGATCACAAGTGATGGAAAGGCTTTCGTTGTGGACATCAACACTTTCCCCGGATTCAAAGGGGTGCCAAAGGCTGCCGAGTTGTTATCTGAATTTATTTTGACCGAGGTGAATGAATGAAACTGCACTTTATGATTGTCCGCCGTGTTCCGCCCGTTCCCAGCCCCGTGCTGGTGGAGTGTTACGACATTCTGCGCGGACGCGGTTACACGGTCACGGAAGATATTGCGGAGGAAGTTCTGCAACGTCCGGACTTGATGAAGATTGAAGCCGATCTGTATTTGCTGAAATCGCACACCGAATTGTCGCTGGCATTGGCGGGCGTTCTGTTTACGCAGGGCGCGAACATGCTCAATCCATATCAATCCTGCTCGCTGATTCAGAGCAAGATCATTACCGCGAAGCTGCTGCGGCAGGCGGGAATTCCCGCGCCGGATTCCTGGGTAACAAACGATCTAAACCTGGCCAAACAACTGCTGGAAAAACATCCGCTGATTATCAAACCGCACATGGGGCATCGCGGCGCGGGCGTGCATCTGTGCCGAACGCCGGAAGACATTGACAAGATTCCTGCTCCCACGACGCCAATGATCATTCAGGAGGCGATTCCGGGGCCGGGCGAAGATTTGAAGATTTACTGCGTTGGCGATCAGGTGCAGGGCGTCCGGAAGCAGTTTTCGGCCACCAGCTTTTCGGTCGCAGGGCGGCACGGCGAAATCACGGACGAAGTTCGCCGGATTTCCCAGCGTGTCGGCGAAGTCTGTGGTCTGGGTTTGTATGGCCTGGATATTATCGAAAGCGACCGAGGGCCATATGTCGTGGATGTGAACTACTTCCCCGGTTACAAGGGCGTGCCGAACGCGGCGGGATTGATCGCCGATTACGTGGACGATTACGCCAAAGGGACAGTCACGTTGAAGCTCCCGGTTCCGGTTGGTTAACCGGTTTGTTTACCAGTTTGCTTACATGATGCGATTCAGATTGAAGCCAGTTCATCCGGCGCTGCTCGCTATTTTGGCGGAAGGATTTCTATCGCGCCTGAGCTTCGGCATCATCAGTTTTGTGCTGCCGTTGTACGCATACCGAAAAATGGGATTGAGTCTGGCGCAGACCGGATTCCTCTTTTCGCTCAACCTGATGGCCGAGCAGTTGTTCAAACCGCTGACGGGCTGGGCGGCGGATCGCATCGGATTGAAGCGGACGTTCACGGCGGCGATTGCGCTGCGAAGTCTGGTCGCCCTGCTGCTGACCTTCGCCACATCATCCTGGCAGGTGTACGCGATTCGGTTTTTGCACGGCTTTTCGGAATCGCTGCGTGATCCGTCAGTCAGCGCGTTGATCGCCGAAAATGCGGACAAAAAAGCGATGGCTTCGTCGTTTGGCTGGTACAACACGGCCAAACAATCCGCCGGCGCACTGGGAAAAGGGCTGGGCGGATTGCTTTTAGCGCTGCTGGTTGAAAACTATTCGCTCGTTTTCTTCGTATCGTTCGTTTTGTCGGTTTTGCCGCTGTATGTCGTCGCCCGGTACGTGCGCGAACCAAGGCCGCACTCTGTTGAAGCAGTGCCGGAGGAAATCGAATCTCAGGCGCAAATCAGCGGCGGCGGGAAGATTTCGATCTTTTCATACGCGATGCTAGGATTTCTGATCGCCTGCACAGCGCAGATGATCAGCAATCTGTTTCCGTTGCTGGCCACGGAGTATGGTCATCTGACCACGGCGCAAACCGGATTGATTTATGTCATCAGTGTTGCTGTGGTGATCGTCGCCGGACCGTTGTTCGGCTGGATTTCGGATCACATCAGCCGGAAACTGGTGATGTCGGTTCGCGGCATTGCCAACACGGCATCGTCGGTAATGTTCTTTTTCTTTCCGACTTTTGCCGGGCTGGCGTCCGGCAGTGTGCTGGACGCAATGGGCAAAGCGGCGTTTCGACCGGCCTGGGGCGCGCTGATGGCTCGTGTTTCCGGCTTCGACCGGCGGCGGCGAGCGCAGACGATGAGTTATTTGAGTTTGGGCGAAGGTTTGGGCGAAACGCTGGGGCCGCTGCTGGGTGGCTTGCTCTGGCATTCGTGGGGACTGGGCGCAATGCTCAGCGCGCGCGTCATGCTGGCCGTCATCAGTGAAATTTATGGATGGCTGATTGCCGAATCCGCCAAACCACCAAAAGAAGTTTCGGTCGGTGTTGCGCCGACCGCCGCGAATCTGGATTGAACCAAGGGGATGAAATGAAAATCTGTTTTTTAATGGAACCGCCGCGCAGTTCGACTTCGGTAACCTACGAAGTACTGAACGGTTTGAAAGCCAGCGGCGCGGATGTGGAAGTGGTCACCGAACGCAGCGGTCTGATTGATCTGGAAAATTTCACATTCAACTACGATCTATATTTGTTCAAATCGCATTCGCCGCTGGCGGAAAGCCTGTCAGCGGCGGCGCATTATCGCGGCGCACGATTGCTGAACGAATATCCGGCGACGATGAAAGTCCGCGACAAAGTCCTGACCTGCACGTTGCTGCTGCAAGCCGGAATTCCCACGCCACGAACTTTTGTCACCGATTCGATTGAAACGCTGCGTCCCATCGCGCAGGAAATGCCGATTGTCGTCAAGCCGTATCGCGGTCGGCGCGGAATGGGCATTGAAATCTGTTTGAACGAAGCTGATTTTGACGCGCTGGTCAAACGCCGTGCGGCTGACGTTTCCGGCAACGATGACGACGGCGGCGAAGACGGCTCGGCGCTCGGCGACCGGTTGATTTTCGCGCAGGAATACGAAGAGCACGAACCCTACGATTACAAAGCCTACGCCATCGGCGATTACGTCCACGCCATCAAACGCATCTTTCCGGCGAAGACAAAAGAAGAAAAACTGGGCACGCCGGTCGGCGACGATCCGGAATTGGTGGATTTGGTGCGCCGCTGTGGCAAATTATTCGGCTTGCAGCTTTACGGCGTGGATTTGGTCAAAACGCCGAAAGGCTATTCCGTCATCGAAGTGAATTGCTTTCCGGGCTACAAAGGTGTGCCGCAGGGAGGCGAGCGTATCTCGCAATTTATTCTGGAAAATGCCAAATGAGAATTTGGCAACTGACTGGCAACATTTGATTACAAACGCTTCATCAGAGAAGCCATTTTGCGCCCCAAGCAATTGAATAATGACTGATGGGGCCTGCAACGTCAGGCTGGAGAAAACCAAGGAGAACAATCGGTATGAATGAAAAACTGAACACAGGAAGAAATTTTGGCGGCAAGAATTGGCTGCTCGTTTTGCTGGCGCTGATTCTGGCTGGCGCGCTGGTGTCCGAGAGAGTTTCAGCGCAATTCAATTCCTCGGACAACTCCAATAAAAAGTCTGAGAAAAAAGACAAGAAGAAGTCGAAGTCTGACGACGATGACGACGACGAAGACGAGAAGCAGAAAGAAGACGAAAAGCAAAAAGAAAAAGAAGCCAAGAAAGCGGAGAAAATAGCCAAAGAGGCCAAAAAGAAGGAATCCAAGTCATCTTCGTCTTCATCTACCAAAACAATTGCCGCTCCGGCCGCCGCCGCGACCGCGGAAGCGCTGGAAGCCGTCACCGCGACGGTTGAAACCGATCCGGTTCCGAACGGCGGCGACGCGGCGGACGATCCAGCCATCTGGATTCATCCCACCGATCCCACGCAAAGCACAATCATTGGCACGGACAAATTAGGCGGACTGGCGGTTTACGATCTGAGCGGCAAACAGATTCAGTATCTGGCTGACGGACAAATGGACAATGTTGACCTGCGCGATGGCTTCACGCTCGGAGGGCAGAAAGTCAGCATCGTCACCGCCAGCAACCGCAAGACGAACAGCATTGCGATTTACAAAGTGAATTCGCAAACCCGCCAGCTTGAAAACGTCGCTGCGCGTTCGATCACGCACACCATGAAAGTTTATGGAATGTGCATGTATCGCAGCGAAAAGAGCGGGAAGATTTATTACTTCGGCACCAGCAAAACCGGCGATGTCGAGCAGTATGAACTGGCTGACAACGGCTCCGGCAAAGTGGACGCGAAGAAGGTCCGTAATTTCAAACTTGGTTCAACCGTCGAAGGCTGCGTGGCCGATGACAAGCTCGGCCATTTTTATGTCGCGGAAGAAGCTGTCGGCATCTGGAAATACGGCGCCGAGCCGGACGCCGGAACACAGGGAGCAACCATCGCCAAAGTCGGTGATGGCCACCTGTACGCCGATGTTGAAGGGCTGGCAATTGCTTATGGCAAGGACAACACGGGCTATCTGATCGCTTCCAGCCAGGGCAATCATTCTTTCGTTGTTTATCGCCGCGAAGGCGGCAACGAGTTCGTCAAGAAATTCCGGGTCGGCAACGGTGACAAGGTGGATGGCGCGGAAGAAACCGACGGACTGGATGTCACAACGGCCAATCTGGGACCTGCATTCCCGAACGGGGTTTTTGTCGTGCAGGACGGTTTCAACGACAAAGGCAATCAGAACTTCAAACTCGTTCCGCTGCAAATGATCGTTAAACTGTAACTGTCAGGAGAAAGAACGGGACAAACGGAAATAACGGAAGAAACGGAAGAAGTGAATTCGTTCAGCTTGGCTCCGTTTCTTCCGTTATTTCTGTTTTTCCGTATCCTTCATTTCTTCTGATTGAGCCATCACCCGACAAAGGAAGCCACACAAAGGAAGCCATCATGATGTACGGCTGTGTTTGAGGAGAGGAAAACGTGAAACGCTGCCCTGTTTGCCACCTTGAGTTCTCTGACAAAATCCTTTTTTGCGACCAGGACGGAGCCTCGCTGGTGAAGGTCGCTCCCGCGCTTCAAGCCAAACTGATGATCAACCAGCCGGATGGTGAACGGCATGAAGTGACTCTTCCCGACACGGCGGTCACTTTGGGCAAGCTGCCCGATAATGAAATCTTCATTGAAGACACCGCCATCAGCCGCAAACACTCCCGCATCGAAAAACGCGGTGAACGCCGTTTTATCAAGGACCTGAACAGCCTGAACGGAACGCTGGTCAACGGTCAGAACATCGGTCAGCAGGAAATCGAACTGAAGGACGGCGACGAAATTGCACTGGGACGAACCAGAATCTTCTTTCAACTGAAACCGGCGGAAACCTGGGAAACGGTGAAACCGGCAGCGGAAGAGATGCCGCGAATGACGGCGATCATCACACCAACGCCGCCACCGCCTCCAACCGCGCCGCCACAGCCAGTTGAACCGAAGCCGCCGTCAATTCCCTTGCCGCCCCCGCCGCGACTCACCGCATTGTCCATTGATCCATCGGAAATCTCGTCGCCAGCGCCCTCCTCGAAACCGGTGTCCGCGCCGTTTCGAGTTGCCCGAACCGGAGAACTGGTTTTGCCAGAAGCCATTCGCGCCGGATTGATGAGCGAAGCGCCGCCCATCACGCAGCGCATCGTGCTGGATGGACGCTATGAATTGAGCGGCAAACTCTCGCAGGACGAAACCGGCACGCTTTACCGCGCGCGTCGGGTGATGCTCGGCGATGAGGTAGCGGTGCGCGTGCTGCGGCCTGAACTGGTCAACAATCAGATTGCCGTTGAACGCTTTCGCCGTCAGGCGCAAATCGCCGCCCGCATCAAGCATCCGAATTCCGTGCAGGTTTTCGATTTCGGTTATTCGGCGGAAGGCGCGGCCTACGTCGTCGAAGAATTGCTCAGTGGCCGGACGCTGCGCGATCTGATCAACCAGGAACGCGGCTTGAGCCTGACGCACGTCGTCAACCTGATGAATCAAATCTGCGGCGCGGTTCACGCCGCCCACCAGAATGGAATTGTGCTGCGCGGGATGAAGCCGGAAACCATCTTCATCGAACAAGCCAAAGACGGGGGCGATCTGGTCAAAGTCGGCGGCTACGGGCTGGCCAAACTCAGCGAAGGCGGCGTTTCAGCCGGAACGGCCTCCTTAACCGGGCCGCTTGGCGTGTTTGGCGCGCCTGAATACACGTCGCCTGAACAGTGGCTCAATCGTCCGCTTGATGCGCGTTCAGACGTGTACGCCCTTGGCGCGATTCTGTTTGAACTGCTGACCGGCGCGCCGCCCTTCACGGCGGAAACCCCCGGCGAATTCGCCGAACAGCATCTGAATTCGTCCGTGCCGGATTTGATGGAATTCGTGCGCGGCGATTTGAACGAAGGCGTCGCCGCTGTCGTCAATCGCGCATTGGCCAAGGAGCCGGAACAAAGGCCAGCGTCGGCATTGCAACTTGCCATGGAATTGCAGTCCGTGGCGGGCGTCAGCAATTTGTTTCTGAAGGCCACGGGATTGCTGCCGGTTTCGCCGATTGTCGTGGCTCCGGCGGCCATTCCGGCGGCGGGCGAAGCAACGCTCCCATCCGTGCTTCCGCGCGAAAAAGCGCTGGGGCACGGCGCGTTCAATCCGGTTGTGCTGGCCCTGATGGCCGAAGCCTTTCTTTCGCGCCTGTCCAGCGGAATGATCAAAACCGCCGTGCCGCTCTACGCGCTGCTGGTGTTCGGCATGAAAATCACTTCGGTGATGGGGCTGGTGCTGGTTCAAAACGTCGTGCCGCTGCTGCTGCGGCCTGTCTTCGGCACGCTGGCGGACAAATACGGCAAGAAAAAAATCTTTCTGATTTCGCTGACCATCCGCACGGTGGTCAGCGTGCTGTACGCCGTGGCGACTTTGCCGCTGCTCTTCATCATCAGCGCCATTCGGGGCATCGCCGATTCCGCCAAAGGACCGTCCGCTTCGGCAATGATCGCCGACCACACGGACGAGAAAAACATCGCGCAGGCGTATTCCTGGTACACGACGACAAAATCCACGTCCGGCGGCATCGGCGAAGCGCTGGCTGCATTCACGCTGGTCATTCTGCTGACAATCTTCGCCGGATTCAGCACGGCCAAAGTCAACGTCGCGGTGCTCGACAAAGTCTCAAGCTCCGGCGCAAACGCCGAGGAAATCGTCAAGGATGCTTCGACGATTCAGGTTGGCGCGGCGCTTCCCGGCAACGAAGCTGATCCGAACGCGCATAAGGTTCTTCGCATCGAACAACGCGAAATGAAGCTGAGCAGCGTTCCGATTGATGACCTGCCCAAAGTTGTTGATCCCGCGCCGCTGCGCAAAGCGCTGGTGACGATCTTCATCGTTTCGACCATTCTGTCGCTGGGATCGCTGCTGCTGGTTGCCATCTTCATCAAGGAAAAGAAGAAAGAGAAGAAGGATAAAAAAGATAAGAAAGACAAAGTTGCGAAAACCGGCCAGCTTGACGTGCCGGAAGAGCAGCCCAGCGTCTGGGCCTTTGCATTGCTTGGCACGGCGCTGACCGCACCTGCCTATATGGTGACGGGCGAATTCTTCACCATCCTGGCCGTCAAACTGGAAGTCACGCCGGGCGCGCTGGGCTGGATCAAAATCTTTTCCGAAACGCTGGTGCCGCTGCTGTTCGGCCCGTTCTTCGGGTGGCTGGCGGATCGCATCGGCGCGGGCAAGGTGATTGCGTTGCGTTCGGTGGCCAATCTGGCGACTTCGGCGCTGTTCTGGATGGTGCCGTGGTTTGCGGGAACGGCGCTGCTGGGCGTGATGATGGGCATCGCGCGCGCAGTGGATGAAATCGGCAAAGCCGCGTTCAAACCGACCTGGGGCGCAATTGCCGCGAAAGTGTCGAGCTTCAATCTGGCTTCGCGCAGCAGAACGATGGGCATCCTGGAAGGTGGCGTGGATGCTTCTGACCTGGCCTTTCCCGTTATCGCCGGAGCGATGTTGCAATACTTGTCGCTGGGACCGCTGATGCTGTTGCGCGGACTGCTGGCGATTGTGGCGGAAATTTACGGGTTCTTCCTGATGCGGAAATACAAAATCTGAGCAGCGCCAGGGGTTAGTTTCGGTCTCCAAATCCGTGGCTGGTTTTGCACAGCTTGCAGGGGGTTGGCGGCACGGTGTTATCCACGCGATGACTGGCCGACGGCACCGTTCGTAAATATGCAAACAGCGCTTTCAAATCCTCATCGCTCATTTTGCCGTAAAGCGACCAGGGCATGGTCGGGTTCAGCTTGCGCGCTTTGACCTGACCGGTGCGCATCACTTCCAGAAAGAGAGCTTCGTCATAGTAGGAAATGCCTGACGGATCAGGGGTGATGTTGGTGCTGATGATTTCGCCGGATGGTTCGGTCAGCTTGAACCCGCCCGCCAGCGTCAGGCCCGGAATTGGCTGCCCGCGATGTTGCGGCGTGTGGCAATCGTTGCAACTGCTGAGCGTCGCCAGATAAGTTCCTCGTGCAACAGGCATGGATAAATCGGGCGCTGCCACAGGCGCAGTAACCGGTTGCGGCATCAGGTTGACCAAATATTTGAGCGGAAAGATCAGCTTTGTTTTCGGCAGCGAGTTGCGAACAGGGGGAATCGAACGCAGATAAGCGATGATCGCCGTCAGGTCTTCATCCGACAGTTGCCGGTAATTTGGATACGGCATGATGGGAAACAAGGCGTGTCCATCGCGGCTGACACCTTCGCGAATTGCGCGCGCCAGTTCGTCATCGCTCCAGTTGCCAATGCCTGTTTCCTTATCGGGTGAAATGTTGGGCGCATAGATTTCTCCCGGCCCGCCGCTGAACATTGCGCCGCCGCCTTTTTTCGCTTCAATGACAGGCGCTCCGGCGGCTTGCCAATCGCGCTCCGAGTGGCAGTACAAACATCCCATCACGCTTTCTGTCAGATACTTTCCGCGCTCCAATCTGGCAGGTGTGGATTCGATTGTGCGGTTGGTAACGGTCCGTGCCTGGGGACCGACAAAAACCCGCCAGAATCCGGTGGCTGCCATTGCAATCACAATGAGCACAAAAAAGCCCAGAAGCATGAAACCGGTAATCTTTCGCCAACGACTTGCCATAATTTTCCTTACAGATTGGAGGATGAAAATGCTCCGGCATTATCCACACTGCGCCTTGTAAAGTCAGCCCGCGCAACCCGGATTTGACCACAGTGCGACTTTCTCCCTAGAATCGCGATCACTTGTTATGACCGATTCAACCAACGAAATCCTGTCAAAATCCGGCTTGCTGGCAAACATCGGCCAGGACTTTTACCGTCGCGGCTGGGTGCTGGGCACCAGCGGAAATTTCAGCGCGGTGGCCGGTCAAAATCCATTACGGCTATTGATCACCGCCAGCGGCATGCACAAGGGACAGTTGACGGCGGAGCGGTTCGTGCAGATTGATGCAACGGGAAAGGTGATGGCAGGCGCGGGCCGTCCGTCGGACGAAACCCATCTGCATCTGGCGCTGGTTCGGCAGCGCGGCGCGCAGGCAGTGCTGCATACGCATTCGGTTTGGAGCACGGTCTTGTCGGATGCCTTTGCCAAACAGGGTGGGATCAGGATTGCCGGGTACGAAATGCTGAAAGGGCTGGCCGGTGTCCGCACGCACGAACACGAAGAGTGGCTGCCGATTCTGGAAAATTCGCAGGATATGACCGCACTCGCCGTCAAGCTGGAAGACACGTTGAAAACGCAACCGCAAATGCATGGCTTCCTGCTGCGCGGGCACGGGCTTTACACCTGGGGACAAAGCATCAGCGAAGCCCAGCGCCACGTGGAGATTCTGGAATTTCTGCTGGAAGTCACCGGACGAACGTTGCTGATATAAACGTAGGACAGGCTTCAGCCTGTCTGCTTGTGGACAGACTAAAGTCCGTCCTACGGATCAAGGAGAAATGAATTATGGCCATCGTCACCATTCCCGAAGAGAACCGCACCATCAACCAGCCGGAAGTCGTCACCGAATATCTGGCTGGCCTGGGGATAGATTATGAACGTTGGGAACCCGCGCACTCTGTCGCGGCGGGCGCACCGGCGGAAGAGATTCTGGCCGCTTACTCCGCCGAGATTGACCGGCTGAAAGAAAGCGGCGGTTACGTCACGGCGGATGTGATTGATGTCCAGCCGCACACGCCCGGGTTGACTGAGATGCTGGCGAAGTTCAACCGCGAGCACACGCACGACGACGACGAAGTGCGTTTCATCATTGAAGGGCGCGGGCTGTTTCACATTCACCCGAACAATGGCCCTGTCGCCGCCATCGAAGTGGAAGCGGGCGATTTGATCCGCGTGCCGAGCGGCACGCTGCACTGGTTCAATCTGTGTGGCGACCGGCGCATCCGCGCGATTCGTCTGTTCAAAGACCCCGCCGGCTGGTCGCCCAATTACTCCGGCAGCGGCGTGGACGCGAATTTCCAGCCGCTCTGTTTCGGCCCCGCGTACATTCAATCAACCGTCACCGCCCAATGAGCAACCACGTGAACTGCATTCTGCTCGACATCGAAGGCACGACCACGCCGATAGATTTCGTTTATCAGGTGCTGTTTCCCTTCGCGCGAACGCACGTCAAAGATTATCTGTCGCGCCACTGGACATCCGCAGGCGTGCAGGAAGACTTGGCTGGTCTGCGCAAAGAGCAGGCAATGGACGCGGAACAGGGGCTTGCGCCGCCGGTTATCAGCGCAGGCTCCGAAGAAACGCAGCTTGAATCCGCCGTTGCTTATGTTCACTGGCTGATGGACCAGGATCGCAAATCCACGCCACTGAAATCGCTGCAAGGCAAAATTTGGGAAGAGGGATATCGGTCGGGCGAGTTGCTCAGTCAGGTCTTTGCCGATGTTCCGTCCGCAATGGAACGCTGGCACAAACAGGGCAAGCGCATCTGCATTTACTCTTCGGGCAGCGTGCTGGCACAGAAGCTGCTATTTGGCTTCACCGTGGCGGGCGATCTGACGCCGCTCATCAGCGATTACTTTGACACCGCTGTCGGCGCGAAACAGGAAGCGGAAAGTTATCGCCGAATTGCCGCCGCGCTTCAGGTTCCGCCGGAAGAAATCCTCTTTGTTTCCGACGTGGTTGCCGAACTCGACGCGGCACAAACGGCGGGATTACAAACAGCCTTGTCACTGCGTCCGGGCAATCGTCCGCAGCCTTCAAACTCGTACAGCGCTGTTCACAGCTTCGACGAATTGTCCGGCTGAAGCCTGCTTATTTCAGGCCGGCGGCTTTGGCATTCGTGGTTTGCCAGAGCGGATCAATTTTCCCCTTCACGAATTCGCGCAATTCCTGATACCTGTCTTTGAAGATTCTCTTCTGCTCCGCCGTCAATCCTTTCGTCCCCTGGCAAACCGCGCTGCTGGCAATCACGCCGTCAACTTCCAGCGCCGCTTTCACGCAGGCGATGGTTTTCTTCACTCCCTGTCCGCCTTCGTCGAATGCGCAGATGGATTCAAACCGCTCGCACACGTCCTGATAAACATCCGTCAACTGTTCATCGCCCGCCCAAGCCACGCGCCAGGCTTTCTGCCATTCGCGCGGCATACAGTTGCCGGGGCCGGAGATGACGCCGATAGGCGCGGCGTCACTCAGCAGGTAATCGCGCCAGCCTTCGCGCAGGCGGTCAAACAGCGTGTGGCTGGGGCGGTACATTTCAAAAATCAGCATGGCGTTGCCGATGTAAATGCCGAATTCGCCCGGCTGTTTGTAATGCAGCGCGGCCTTCGTGTAATTGCCGATGACGCGGCGCGAAGCCGACACCTTGATTCCGCGAACCCACGGCAGGCGGCTCAGGTGTTTGACGATCTGTGTGCGAATGTGCGGCGGCTGGCCGGCGGCGGCGATGTCCGCGTTGTCGTAAAGAAAAACCGGAAGCTCACGCCCCGGCGGCAGCGCGGATTCCAGCAGGTTGGTAATGTCGCGCTGGAAGAATCGTACGATGTCCTGTTCCTTCAAATCTTCAATCGCCAGCGGCGCAATGACTGCCGCATCCACGCCAAGCTGAATCGCGAGGTCCAGGTTGCTGAGAATTTCAGAGCGCGTTTTCCCATTGACGCCGACCCAGGCTTCGATCAATTGCGGATTGTCCGCCGCGATTTCGGCGTTGATCCGGCGAACTTCTTCGACTTCAATTTCCATCACGCGCTGGCGTTCGGCATTCGACAACCGATTCCATTCGCCGGTGGTGCCGACGCCGAAGATTTCATCCGCGCCGTAACCGTTCTGCGCCAGATGGCGGAACAAACGGCGTTGCTCTTCGGCCAGAACGCGGCCAGTTTCGTCAACAATCGTGACGGCGGGAACATTCAGCCCTCTTTTCAATACATAGTTCATACGTTCGGTATCTTTATTTCCTTTTCCAAAGCACGCAAAAGAAAAAGCATTCCGTGCCTTGTCCATGTGTGTAGGTGCGCGCGCCGAAAGTCTTGGTCATCAGCGGCCATGGTTCAATGCCCAGTTCAGTCAACCGTTCGCGCGTCATATCGCGATAATCTGTGTGTTCGTTGCGAAACCAGGCGATGATTTCCTCGCCTTCTTCCGGCTCGGTCGAACAAACGGAATACACCAGCAAGCCGCCCGGCCGGACCTGCCGCGCGGCGTTGCGGAGCAATTGTTTTTGCAAGTCGGCCAGTTCGCCAACCTTTGCTTCGGTCAGCCGCCATTTGATTTCGGGATGCCGCTGCAAGGTTCCCAGGCCGGTGCAGGGCGCATCCAGCAACACCAGATCGAAGCTTTCCGGCGCGAACGGCGCTTCGCGCGTGGCATCGAGTTGAATCAGTTTGATTCCGTTGACGTTCAATCGCGCGTTCAACTCTTTCATGGTTCGCAGCCGATGATCGTACAAATCGCCGGCGATGATCAGCGATTTTTCCGGCAGCAATGAAGCCATCAAGCTGGTTTTGCTGCCGGGCGCGGCGCAGGTATCCAGAACTTTTGGCGGAACGTTGAGATCTGAGATTTCAGATTTGAGATTGCTCGCCGCCAACCGCGCGATCAGTTGTGATGCTTCGTCCTGCAGATAAATCCAGCCATCGCGAACGGGTTCGGATTGCGCAGGCAAACTGCCGCCTTTGACGGTAAAGGCTTTCGGCGTCAGCGCGGAATCGCGAACTTCAATTCTGTGTTCTTTCAGCCACAGGCGAGTTTGTTCAATGGAATGACGGCGGGCATTGAATCGAAAAGCAGTGCGTGGAGCCGCATTATTCGCCAGCGCCAGATCACGCGCTTCCGCTTCGCCAAACCGCGCAATCCAGCGTTTCAGCAGCCAGAGCGGATGCGAAGTTTCCACGCTCAGCCGTTCCAGCGAATCTTTGATGGTTTTACCCAGGTCGGCGCGGCCATCGCGTTGGGCGCTGCGCAGGACGGCATTGACCAGCGGCGCGGCGCTTTCTTTTTTCCGCTCTTTTGCCAGGTTGACGGATTCGTTAATGGCGGCATGCGGCGGGACGCGGGAAAGAAACCGAAGCTGGTACAGACCCAGACGCAACGTGATGGCCACTTCGCCATCTAGTTTGCTGAGTTTGCGGCGCGAATAATGTTCGATCAGAAAATCAAGATGGGCCTGCCAGCGCAATACGCCCAGCACCAGCTCCTGTGTCAGGGCGTGGTCTTCGCGCGAAAGTTTTTTATACTGGTTGGAGGCCAGCAGGTTGCTGGCATAAGCGTCTTCGGTCGTCACCCGGCGCAGGATTTCAAAGGCGGCAGCGCGAGCGGGCGAAACATTTTTATTCACGATTGCGCCGCCTTTTCCGATTCAAATCCGGTTCCAACGGAAAGCTTCGCGCCGTTCAGAAAGTCGCGTGCGGGCATTGAGCGTTTGCCCGCCGGCTGCACATCGCTGACTTTCAACCGTGTGTTTCCGCCGCAGGCCACGACGAAAAAATCCCTGGCGGCTTCGCAAACCGTTCCAGGCGCGAAGTCTGTTGCGGCAGGCTCAACCGCAACGCCAACAAGTTCGATTCGCTGCCCGTCAAGAAAGGTGTAACAGCCCGGAAACGGCGTGAAGCCGCGCTGGCGGTTGAAGATTTCCTCGGCGGTCATCGTCCAATCCACCTGCCCATCTTCGCGTTTCAGGATTGGCGCGAGACTGGCGTCGGCGTCATTCTGAGGCATTGGCGTGATCTCCCCGCGTTCCAGTTTTTCCAGCGTTTCAACCAGCAACTGCGCTCCCAGCGTTGCCAGACGGGGCGTCAATTCCGCTGTGGTTTCGCGCTCGCCGATTGCCAGCGAGCCTTGCAGCAGCATTGCGCCGGTATCCAGCCCGGCATCCATCTGCATGATGGTCACGCCTGTTTCGCGTTCGCCGCGGGCAATCGCCCAATTGATCGGCGCCGCGCCGCGATATTTCGGCAGCAGGGATGAATGCACATTGATGCAGCCCAGCCGGGGGGCAGCCAGAATATAGTCGGGTAAAATTCGCCCATACGCCGCCACAATTCCGGCGTCCGCCTGTTTGAACAATGGCTCGATTTCCGCGCGGGCGTCAGCGGTTTTGATCTTCAGTGGTTGATAGACCGCGATGCCGTTTTGGGCGGCGAAGATTTTGACCGGCGGCGGCGTGACAATCTGCTTCCGGCCCACCGGACGGTCCGGCTGGGTGAAGACGGCCAGGATTTCGTGCCCGGCCTCGATCAGTTTTTTCAGCGAGGGGACGGCAAAATCCGGCGTCCCCATAAAAATCAATTTCATAAATGTAATTTGGTCCATCGCTCAACGTTCACGGCTTTGTCCAACAACCGCAGCCCTGACGGCTGAATAACGGCTGGATGATGGCTGTGAGAAATGGCGGAGGCGTGTGGGAATCGAACCCGACCGGCGCATGCTCACGCATACGTCCAACGGTTTTGAAGACCCTCTTGAGCCTCACAGCCTTACATTTTCCCTTTTCTAGCGACAACCAAGACAGCGTTGAGAGACGCAAAAAGGTGCTTACACAGCCCGAATATGTCTCTCAATATGTCGCTAGGAAAAGGGCAATGAGTAAACAACGAAAAGGGTACGTCTACGAAAGAGGCAAATCTTGGGTTGCAAGAGTCACCTACCTTGATGAAACCGGCGAGCAGCGTAGCATACGCCGTTCGTTCTCGACAAAAAGCCAAGCCAACAATGGACTCAAACAATTAGTGCGAGAGCTTGACGAACGTGGCTCTCGTTCCCTGACGCTTGAGCGGCGGACGTTCAACGATCTGGCGGACTATTACGAAGGCCAGTACATGATTGCTCCCGTCTATGTGGGCGGGCGAAAAGTTGCAGGCTTGCGGTCATACGAAGATCAAAAGCGCCGTTTGATAGTGTTGCGTGATTACTTCGGCAAACGAAAGTTGCGCGACATCACCTATGGCGACATCGAAAAATTCAAACTTGAACTGCTGGCCAAGCCAACCCACAGGGACAAGCCTAGAAGTCTGGCCGATGTTCATCGAGTCCTGACAATCTTACGAACAATGCTCAAGGTTGCTGAGCGTGAAGACTGGATCATTCGCAGTCCGTTTGGACGTGGTAAGCCGTTGGTCACAATGGCCGATGAGAAACCGCGTGAGCGTGTTTTGAGCCGTGAGGAAGAGCAGAGATTGCTTGCTGTCTGCACAGGCCGTCGCGCTCAACTGAAAGCCGTTCTCGTTTGCGCTCTCGACACTGGAATGCGACGCGGCGAGATAATCAGCCTTCAATGGAAGCATGTTGATTTGATTGGCCGATTGATTCATATCGAAGCTTTCAACACCAAGACAATGCGGGCAAGGACAGTGCCAATGACTGAACGCCTTGCGGCTGAACTTCACCGGCTTTACGAGCAATCATCCGGCGATCCCGAAGGACAGGTTTTCATCAACAGAGGTTGGCTACAGAACATTTTGAAAAGAGCCTGCAAAGCTGCTGGTATCGAAGATTTCCGGCTTCACGATTGCCGCCACACGTGCGCAACGCGATTGGTGCAAGGCGGACTGCCGTTGGCTGAAGTTGGCCGCATTCTTGGACACACGACACTGACAATGACCTATCGTTACACGAACGCTGACAACACCACGTTGGCCAGAGCAGCGGCCATTCTTGAGATGTTTCCCTCCCTGGAAGAGAAAGATTTTGAAGCTATGAGCATGATGATAAACTGAAGGTGAAATTAGCTTCGGCTCGCCTTACTCAAGTCTGATCAACTTGGGGACAGTTGCGATTCCTTGACGCGACCGGCGAGCCGAAATCAGTTCAAGGATGGCTACGAGGAAGCCATTACAATGAAAGAAAAGAAGCGGAGCACGTCCGATGGATTTTCTTTAGATAAACCAGAAAATCCCACTCGCCAGAGCATTCAAAAAAACAATTTGCGAACTTACGAAATTGTATTGGAGGTTGTCTATAAGCAAGCCAAAGCAGAAGGGCGAATAGTGCGGCCAGATGAGGCAATGAGTGAAGCCGAGAACAAGATTTCTTGTATGGTAGATAAAGAATCAGTTATGAAAACGCCTAGCTATGTTCAAGTCAAACGCCTAACACCCTCAAATATGGAATTTATCATAAGGCGTAAAGCACACCATATAGCAGTTGATCTGTTTTACAGGACGTACGATTTAATTAAATCCGGCGCACCACGATTGTCCAATGATGAATCCATTGACCTTCAAGAGAAGGGTTTGAATCATGCAGACATTGCTAAGGAAATCGGACTTTCTGTCAAAACACCAGAAGCTAAAAAAAGATCGAAGGACGTGATTCGGAAAAGAATTGAAGCCGCAAAGAAAAGGTCAAGTTCAAAGTGACAATTCCCTGATGTCACTATTTCATTCTCAGCCCTGGAAAAAAGTCTACAGAATTATTTCCTCTGGAATCATCTTGCCGTAGTTTTTTCCATCTGCCCCGTCTCAGCAATTTCCAGTACCTTTTGAGTCGTTACAGACCCTTTAGTGTCCAACGATTTTTCAAAAGGAGATTTAACAATGAAAGACAGTTCCCAAGAAAAAGAAAAGGGGAGCCTCTCAACAGCCCCCCACGATGATAATTCTAAAACTAATGTTCGCGCGAATTCTAAAACGATTGCCCAGGCTGAACAAGTGGATCGAAGACGCAAAGAGCCATTCGGGCGGTCAACTATCAAAGCAGACCGGCTTAGTCAGAATCTTTCACTTCAAATCATCAAGCCATCAGTTGCAGAGAGCCAAAGCAAGATGACTGCGGAGTATTGGCTTTCGCAGGTTACAGACACTTTCAACTATTTGTTTGGGTACATAGGCTTGCCGCTTGAACTCAGAGCCTATGTGCTCGCCTTGATCGGAGCGAGCGACGGAGAAACAGATTGGTTTGATTGCTCTGACAGGGATTTGGCGATTCGCCTCTTGGGGGATGAAGCAGACGGCAAAACGGTAAGTGCTCTCAAAAAGCGAGTGCAGCGGCTTCGGGTAAAGATGAGGTCTTGGCAACGTGAGCACGGCTACAACCTTGTTGAAATAGACATTGGCTATGGTGAATACCAACGCGATGGAGAAAACAAGGTCGTCATTGGAGCCGATGGCAAACCAGAGGTTGCTTATCACCCTAGCCGCTACCGAATGCCAATTTTGACCCATGCCGCAAACACTCTCCGAGAAGCGTATGGACTCCCAGGGCGGACAAACAATCTGCCACTTACAATAAAAGGTCTGATAGAGAGATTGCATGGTATTCCGGCTGAGCCGGACAGCGCCGGACGGTTAGACGAAGGAAAACGTCTGCGCCGGTTCTGTTCGACCGGGAAAACAAATCTCATCCGGGCGATTCAGATGGTGCGGGAGCAACACGGCAACACACGCCAATTCCTGAACGCGGTTGTGGAGGAACTTGAAGCGGAAATTCTGCCCACGGACTAATCGCTGAGGACTCCCCGGAGCAGAAGCGTATGAATCAGCAATGAAAGCCCCGGAACTCTAAATGCGAGGAAATTCAATTTGTCCATAATAGGGCTATTTTGTGGACAAATCGGAGGGGTGGGACGAAAACGTCCCGCCTCTCACTGATGATTTTCAAGGGATGATCCAATGCCTAGAATCTGCACCATCTGCACAAATCAAGACCGGCAGGAGATTGACCGGCAGCTTGTGGAGGGAGCCGCGTTTCCTGCGATTGCCGCGCTATTCCGCGTTTCAGCCGATGCGCTAGGCCGTCACAAGGCCAATCACATTCCGGCGCAGCTTGTCGAAGCGCAAACGGCAGAAGCCGCATCACAGGCTGATGAACTGCTGACAAAGATTGCCTGTCTGGATGCCGATGCACATAGCATTTTCGATCAAGCCAAACGCAATGGAGATTTCAAGACAGCACTGTCCGCATTACGCGAGCGAGCGCGAGTCGTTGAACTGCTGGCAAAGATCAAGGGAGAGTTGGACGAACGGACACAAGTCAACATCAACAATCAGGTGATGAGCGTTGGCGCTACTGGATTGCCGAAGTGGGATGATGCAGACAAGATTGTGTGGCAGGTGCTGAGCCGTACTGATGGCTTGATTGAATCAACGGCGGCAAACACAGATTGAGAATAGAAAAAAGTTTTCATTCTTTCCGGTCCGCGCTATAGTCCATTTCGTTGTAGAAACCTCGCCCCAAGATCGTGCCCTTCAGTTGATTCCTTTTCTCATCGGTGGCCACAGTCATGCCAAAACAACAACAAACACTCTCTAAAATAAGTCGGCAGATTAAGCTCTATCTCCGACTAGCATTTTGGTTTCAAGCTCTGCTTGCATTTTCGTTGATATGCAACCAGAACTATTCTATGTGGTTCTGGTCAGTATTTGATGACGAATGGGTGTCCTGGGTCAGGTTGTTTGGTTTTCATGGGCAGTCACAAAAGCTCTTAGAAATTGCCCTTTGGCTTTACTTTTATGCAATCCTATATTCAGCCGTGGTTCGACTCACATACTTAATTTTGAGTCGGATTTATCCAGTTGTTCATAGTTGGCGAGACATTATGGATTCACAGACCGGGTGGACTTTTGAACAGGTAAAACGAAACGATGATTTAGATGGCAAGATTGGCTTTGTGAGTCTTTGGTTTTCAATCACGTGCTTGATTTTTCTTGAGGGGCTTCGCCAATCTGCAAAATCGTCTCCTTTCATTTTCATTTTGCTGCTTTGGATAGTGTTTCTATTACCAATATTGGGGGCGTTGAAAGAATTGAGAGAAGCAACTAGAAAGAGGAATAATGACCTACGGTAGGCACATCTCTTGAAATTGATTGAAATGACAAAGCAAAAAATCTGTCTAGCCAAGTCAGAGCTTACCAAGGTGGCTATACCCCCTTCAGACATTCAAGCCAATCAACCGCTGAGAAGTCCAACGAACCCCGCTGAATTCATGCTTGCATCAGTGAAAGTCAGCCTTTGACTCTGAAACCTTCGCTCTCAGCCGTTCTTTTTCTTCGCTCCCTTGCCTTGTTCTACCCTGATAAACAATTCGCTTGGCTCACAACCCAGAGCATCACAGAGCGAATCAATCGTGCTGAGTGCGATCATTTCCACTTCATCACGCCAAAGACGTGCGGCCATACTTGATGACAGACCGGCATTTTTCTGCAATTGATATGCTGTTGTCAGCCCACGCGATTCAGCAAGTTTCCTGATTTGAGTTTGTGTTTTCATAGTGCGTGAATGATGACACAGCGATAATTATTGCTCAAGACAGAAATTGCTGTTGACAGCAATAGGCGTTTAACAGACTATGCCGCGTCAGTTGATGATGGGCATTCGGGCGAACTTTGAATCTGCTGGAAAAGGGAAAGTGACAAGGTTTTCAGGCTGAATATGTCTCGGAATATGTCTCACACATCATCAATGGCTTACCAATTGTTAAACGCCTGAGAATGAGACTACCTGTAAACCATTGATAAAAATGGCGGAGGCGTGTGGGAATCGAACCCGACCGGCGCATGCTCACGCATACGTCCAACGGTTTTGAAGACCGCGCCAGTCACCAGACCAGATGCGCCTCCGCAAACGGCGGGGATTTCAACAGAAACATCCGGTCAACGCAAGCGCAGGCTCCAGGCCGAATTTTGCGACGGGGGATGCCTTCCCTATAATGCCAGCCCTGTTTCGATTCCCGTTTCCCAAAGGAGCAAAAAGTTGGCACTCAAAGATCTGATTTCGATCAACGATCTGACCGTCAAGGAAGTCCGGCAGATTTTCACCACCACCGCCGACCTGAAAGCCGATCCGCGAAAATACAGCGAAGCCCTGGCCGGGTGCAGCGTCGCGCTGATATTCGAAAAGCCGAGTTTGCGCACCCGCGTGACGTTTGACCTGGGCGCAACGCAGATGGGCGCTTCGTGCGTGTACCTGGATCATCAGGGCGTGCGGCTGGGCGAGCGCGAATCGGTCAAGGACATGGCGCTCAACCTGGAACGCTGGGTGGACGTGATCGTCGCCCGCACCTACAGTCACGAAACCGTTATCGAACTGGCGGAGCACTCATCCGTGCCCGTGATCAATGGCCTGTCGGAGTTTTCGCACCCCTGCCAGGGGCTGACGGATTATTTCACGTTGACCGAAAAAGTCGGGCCGGATTTGAACGGTTTCCGCATCGCGTATGTCGGCGACGGCAACAACACCGCGCACTCGTTGATTTTCTGCGCGGTGAAAACCGGCGCGCACATTCGCATCGGCTGCCCGAAGGGCTATGAGCCGGACGCCGAAGTGCTGAAACTGGCGCGCAAGGAAGCGAGGAAAACCGGGGCAAAAATCGAAGTGAGCAATGATCCTTTCGAAGCCGTTGAAAATGCACAGGCAGTTTATACCGATGTCTGGGCTTCGATGGGTTTTGAAGCCGAAACCGAACGCCGCCGTGAAATCTTCTCGTCATTCCGCGTCACCAGAAAACTGATGAATGCCGCCTCCAAAGGCGCGTATTTCATGCACTGCCTGCCCGCGCATCGCGGCGACGAAGTGGACGCTGATGTGATTGATAGTCCCATTTCGATTGTGTACGACGAGGCGGAAAACCGGCTCCACACGCAAAAGGCGATCATGTTGTTGCTGGTGCAAGCCAACCAATGAAATTGCGGATTGTGGATTGCGGATTGCGGATTCCCGGAGAAGATGTGAATGAGTGAAATAGAAAAATCAGAACAGAAGACATTGTCTGCACAAGAAGCCGACGTCTCACACAATCCGCAATCCACAATCCACAATCCGCAATCAAGATCCATTGCCCGTTCCGCTGGCATCGTTGGAATCGCCGTGATGGGCAGCCGCATTTTGGGCCTGGTTCGCGAACAGGTCTTCGCGACGTTCTTCGGCGCGGGCTTCGCGATGGACGCGTTCATCATCGCGTTTCGCATTCCGAACCTGCTGCGCGACCTGTTTGCCGAAGGCGCGCTTTCCGCTGCATTCGTTTCCACCTTTTCCCAGACCATCACCAAACGCGGCGAACAAGCCGCGTGGCGGCTGGCCAATCTGGTCAACAACGCATTGGTCGTGGTGGTGTCGTTGATTGTGCTGGCGGGAATCATTTTCGCGCCGCAGATTGTCAACTTGCTGCTGGAACCGGGCAAGTATCAGGCTGACGCCGCCATCGCCGCGACGACCTACAATCTGGCCGTCACGATGACGCGGATCATGTTTCCGTTTCTGCTGATGGTTTCGCTGGCGGCGGTGGCGATGGGTGTGCTGAATACGAAAGACCGCTTCGGCGTTCCGGCGTCGGCTTCGACCATGTTCAACGTCGGTTCGATTCTGGGTGGATTGTTTTGCGCGTACTTGTTCGCGCCGGAATACATCCTGGCGGTGATCAGCGGACAGCCGGCCAATGCCGCGGGCGCGGCGCAGGCAATTGTCGGAATGGCGATTGGAACGCTCGCCGGCGGTGTTATGCAATGGTTGATTCAGGTGCCCAGTTTGCGGTCGGTCGGCTACCGCTGGCAGCCGATCCTCAGTTTTCGTGATGAAGGCATGCGGCAGGTGATGCGGCTGATGGCGCCGGCGATCATCGGGTCGGCGGCTTTGCAGATCAATGTTTTCGTCAACACCAAATTCGCTTCCGGTCTGGGCGAAGGGCCGGTTTCGTGGTTGTCATACGCTTTTCGTTTGATTTACCTGCCCATCGGAATTTTCGGCGTGGCGATTTCGACGGCAACCCTGCCCGCGGCTTCGCGTGCGGCGGCGAAAGACAATCTGGACGAATTTCGCCACACGCTGGCTTCGTCGCTGCGGCTGACGCTGCTGCTGACGATTCCATCCGCCGTCGGATTGATCGTGCTCAGCCGCCCGATTGTTGCGCTGATTTTCCAGCACGGTCTGTTCGATTCCCTTGACACGGAACAAACTGCTGTCGCGCTCAGGTACAACGCCGTTGGACTAACGGCCTATTCCGCCGTGCGGGTGCTGGCTCCGGCGTTTTATGCACTGAAAGAAACACGCATCCCAATGCTGGCCAGCGTTATTTCCATTGTCACCAATTACCTGGTCGCCTGGCTGTCGGTGGAACATTTCGGCATCGGTCATCGCGGTCTGGCGCTTTCGATTTCGGCGGTGGCGATTGTCAACTTCGCGCTGTTATTTTTTTTCATGCGCCGCCGGCTGAACGGGATGGAAAGCCGTGGCTTGTTTATCACTTTTGCCAAAGTCCTGCTTGCTTCCTCGCTGATGGGGGCAGTGTGCTGGTTTGCCAGTCGTCAAATTGAAACCTTTCTGGGCACGGAATCGCTGTTGGTGCGACTGATGAACGTGGGCGCTTCCGTCGCGCTGGGCATCGCGCTGTTTTATATCGCCGCGAGTTTGTTGAAAGTCCGCGAGTTGAACCAGATGACGGCGGCGTTTCAACGCAAATTCGGCGCGCGCTTCCGCCGCAAGTGATTTTGGCGTGAGAGGTTGTCAGGAAAGTTCTCCGATGTGAGAATAGCCGTGCTTTTCACGTCCAGTCGGGGTGGAAGCGTTAGCAATCATTCCAATTCATACGAGGTCATACTGATGAAACACACGCCGAGTGCAATCGCACGCGTGGCCAGACTGTTGTTCGTTGTCATACTGATGTCATCCAATCTTGTTCAGAGCCAGACGCCCAGAAACTTCGCGCAGGCGCGGCGCGAGTTCAAAACTTTCTACGACCAGGGAATGCGCAAAAACGGCATTGTCGGCAGCAGCTTCATGCTGATCCAGGACGGGCAGGTCATCGCGCAGGAGTTCTTCGGACTGGCCAATCAGGAAAAGCAGCAACCGGTGGATGAAAGCACGATCTACCACTGGGCTTCGATCACCAAAACCTTCACCAGCATCGCCATTATGCAGTTGCGCGACCGCGGCCTGCTGAAGCTGGAAGATCCCATCATCAAATACCTGCCGGAACTGAAAGCCGTTCACAATCCCTTTGGCGAGATGAGCGAGATCACGGTCAAACACCTGATGACGCATTCGGCGGGGTTTCGCGCGGCGACCTGGCCCTGGGGCGGCGACAAAGCCTGGCAGCCGCACGAACCGCGCCAGTGGTCGCAACTGGTGGCGATGATGCCGTACACCGAAATCCAGTTTAAGCCGGGCAGCAAGTTCAGCTACTCCAATCCCGGCATTATTTTTCTGGGTCGGGTGATCGAAGTTCTGACGGGCGATGATTATGAAGTTTACATTGACAAGAATATCTTCAAGCCGCTGGAAATGTACCGCAGCTATTTCGACGCGACGCCCTATCACTTGCTGAAAAACCGATCCGCAAGTTACTGGCTGAAAGAGGGCAAAACGACTCCGGCGCGGTTTGACGCAGACACCGGCATCACGGTGTCGAACGGCGGGTTGAATGCGCCGCTTCCGGACATGGTCAAGTACATCACCTTTCTGACAGGCGATGTGCGGCGGCAGGCAATGTACGATCAGGTGTTGAAGCGGTCTTCGCTGGAAGAAATGTTCCAGCCGCAGATCAACATCGCCTCCAGTGAAATGGTCGAAGCACAAGGTCAGAACCGGAAAGATGCAATGGGATTGTCATTTTTCATCGAAGACAACTTCGGCCAGCATTTCATCGGTCACAGCGGTTCGCAGAACGGATTCATCTCGCATTTCTACTTCCGTCCGGACACCCGGCTGGCCTATGTCATCGCCTTCAACACGCATGCGGCAGCCACTGAAAAAGCCACGGAGCAGGACACGCGGCGGCTGGACCGGGAGATCAAGGATTACCTGTTCCAAAACATCTTTCCGCAATTTTCCGTGAAAAAGTAAATCGTGCGCAATCTCCTTCCTTTGTCCGCCATTCTGGAAATCATCGCCATCACCATCTGGGTGGGCGGAATGGCGGCGCTGGCCTTCATTGCCGCGCCCGCCATTTTTCAATCCGAGCCTTCTCGCGCAAAAGCCGGAAAAACTTTCGGTCTGATGCTGCGCCGGTTTCACTGGGTGGCGTATGGCTGCGGCGCGGTGATTTTGCTGGCTGGCGGATTGCGCCGGGCGGGAAGTTTCAACCATCGGCTGTCGGCGCCGGAACTGACGCGTTACGTCATCGCGGTGCTGATGCTGGGACTTTCGCTTTACTCCGGCCTGGTGATTTCCCGAAGGCTCGATGGCCTGCGCAAAAAGATGACTGGGGGAATTGATCTAACCTCAAAAGACGATCCCAACCGGATCGAGTTCAACAATCTGCACCGGCTTTCGACCACGCTGATGGCCTTCAATCTGTTGCTGGGACTGGCGCTGGCGGTGATGTTCGCGCTGGAAGATTGAGCGCGCTTTCCATCACTTCAACCGGCGCATCCAATCCCGTCCATAATCGAAACTGTTCGCCGGCCTGTCCGACCAGCATCGCCAGCCCGCCCAGCGTCTGGCAGCCCGCTGCTTTGGCTTCGCGCAGCAACGCGGTTTCTTCCGGCGTGTAAATCAAATCGTAAACCAGCTTCACGTTCCGCAGGGATTCGGCCCGGAGCAGGCTTTGGCCTTCGCTGTGGCCGTGCATGCCGATGGGCGTGCAGTTGATGACGATGTCTGCGTTTCCGGCAAACTGTTCGAGCAAGGCTGTTTTTGTGTTGAACTCTTCGGCGAGCGGGCCGGCCTTGCGAAGGTCGCGGCTGTAAATCGTCATCTCCGCGCCGCGTTCGCGCAAACCATGACAAATCGCCCGCGCGGAACCTCCCGCGCCAAGCACTGCCGCGCGCGCGCCGCGCAGGTCAAGCAACGCCTCCAGCGGCTTCATCGCGCCGATCACGTCCGTGTTGTAACCGTGAAGCTCTTCGCCGCGCACGACGACGGTGTTGACCGCGCCAATGGCTTGCGCGGTCGGATCAATCCAATTCAGAAACGGCATGATCGCCAGTTTGTGCGGAATCGTGACGCTTAAACCGCGCAAGTTCCAATCCAGCGTTTTCGTTTTCGGGTGCAACATGTCGCGGGCGAAAGTCTCGACATTGTCCACTTCCAGAGGCAGGTAGACGCCATTCCGGTTCAGAGCGGCGAGCGCGGCGTTGTGCATCAGCGGCGAGCGCGAATGGCCGACCGGGTTGCCGATGACGCCGTAAATTTCACTGCTTCGCGTCAGATTTTTGACTTGATACAAATTGCGCAGGTCGGCTGCGGTCGGCTGCCCGGCGGCGCTTTCAGCTCCGCGCCGCAGCGAGCCGAAGGTGAGCAGGCCCCCGCGTGAAACTGCCAGGATTCGCGTGGCAATTCCCGGCAAGGACATGGCCAGCGCGATGACGGGCTTTTTGCCTTGCGCGTGTTCGATCAATTCAAAGATGCGCAGAGAGTCGCCGATGCGGTGGGCCATGGTCGCAATTTTGACCACGGCGGCGGGCGTGGCCGCCATCCGGTCATACCGTTGAATCAGATCGTGCGGGGTTTCTTCAAAGTTGTGCCAGGAGCAGATGATTTTGTCCCAGGGAATCGGTGAATCGCCGCCTGCGATGCTTTCCACCAGATCGAATTCAAAATCGGCGAAGCGGATGGCGCTGACAATTTCCGTGGATAAGCCGCGCCAGAATTCCTGGCGATCCGGCAAACTCAAATCGCGCTGGCCGCCCTGTTCGCGCGGGCGAAAGGTCAGCACCAGCGTTTTTCCCTCGGACAATTGCGGCAGCTTTTCCAGAACCGTCCGGCAACCGGCAGCGTCCAGATAATCCATCCGCAACTCAATCGCGTCCGCAGTTTGTGCAGCGTCGGTGATGGCGTTGAGAAACGCTTCCGGGATCGTTTCGGTGATGGGAACGCAGATCATTCTTCCTCGTCTTCGTGCCTGGCCTCGTCTTCGTGCCTGGAATGCTTTTTCCGTTCGGTGGTGGCGAGCGCCGCCAGCGCCAGAAAGAGTTGTGCGTTGGAGGTGACTTGCAGATTGAATTCGACGAAGCTGTGGACGGCAATCGCAAAGCATCCGGCGAACGCTCCCATCACAATCGCGCGCTTTTTCCGATCGTGAGTTCCCACGGCTGAAAACCCCCTGGCGAAAAGCAGTACGACAAACACCAGCATCAGCACGCCGCCGATCAATCCGGCATCCGCCAGCACCTGCAAATAATCGTTGTGCGACTGTTCGACGCGCTGCGCGCCTGTGCTTTGATCGTAGCGCGTGTAGGCAAACTGAAAGGCTCCCAGCCCCACGCCCAGCAGCGGATGGTCCTGGATCATTTGCACGGTCGCATGCCAAATATCGCGGCGGCTGAAGCGTTCGCCTGCGGCAAGCTGGCCCTGCGTTTCCGCCTGAATCTGCGAGAAGTTTTGAAACAAGCCTTCTGAACCGACCAGCAGGGTTGCCCCAGCGACCGCGCTGGCGCCAATCAGCAGCGTTGCCGCCGCGCGAATCCAAACGCCAGCGCGGCGCGAGCCTTCCTTTCCAGCGGAACGCCGGCTGGAAAAGAACGTTGGAATCGCCAGCAATGCCAGGAACACCAGTTCAGCAGCCAGGGCCAGCACACCGCCGCGCGAGGCGGACAGCCCGATGCCCGCGCACATGATCAGCCCGCAGATTCCGTAAATGGCCATCCATTCGCGTTTGGCCGCGCGGCCGAGCAGCAAACCGCCCGCCAATCCCGCGCCCATTTCCAGAAAACCGGCGAAGTGATTGCGATTGACGAACGGGCCGAACGTTCCCCGCTGCCAGAGCATCCTGCCGGCATACCGCTGGCTGATGCCCACCAGGGCGATGACCGTGCAGACGGCGATGATTACCTTGACCGCCGTGCCGCGCCGTTCGTCGGTGTTGACGAAGGTCGCAAAAAGCAGCAGGAAGCAGATGGAAGCGAAAAGCTTGGCGGCGAATTGAGAGGTGGCAAACGGGGAAAAACTGATTGTGGGGCGTCCCGCTGCCAAACCCGGCAGCATTTGTGTCATGGCCACGATGAGCAATGCCAGCATCGGCCAGACAAGCGGATTGAACGTGATGTTGATTTTGCCCTGTTGAGCCGCCAGCAAGGCCCATAACCCAACCACGCCGAAGACGGCAATTTCCCACAGCGCGATTGACCAGCCTTCAACCGCGCCGTAGGGCAAGGGCGTCACAACGAGCAGCACAAGCAGTGCGAGGTAAATAACCTTGTCGAGCATTTAAAGAAGCAGGGGTAGAAAAATCAGGGGCGGAAACGCCGGGTCAAAAAAGCGCTCAAATTAGCTTTCGAAGGCGTCCTGACCCATTTCTTTTGATTGGTGGGCAATGGCGCGCAGAATATCCATCGTTGTGATGATGCCTCTGATTTGCTTGCCTTCGGCGACAACCACACGGTGGATTCGGCGGTTATGCATCAACTCGCAGACACGCCGCAGGGTTTCGCCGGGGGCAACGGTGACCGCGGGTTTGGTCATAATCTGTCCGGCAGTGTTGGGCGACCAGGCGCCGATGCTGGTGGTTTTACGAATGATGTCGGTTTCGGAGAGCACGCCTGCCAATTCACCCGCGGCGTTGACAACCGGCGCGCCGGTGATGCGCTTTTCACTAAACATCCTGGTTACTTCTTTGAGCGGAGTGGTTTCGTTGACAGTGAACACGTCTTTTATCATCACATCGGAAGCAAGTAACGTCATAAGGTGTCCTCCCAAATCCCAGGTGAAATGCTTCAAAGCGAAATGCTTCAAAGCGAAATCGGGAACGGCATAAAGCAGAGAATGAAGACAAGCAGGCCGATGATGGCGACGATCATTCGCGCCGGCCCCAGCGGCTCTTCTTCATCAATCACCGGCGGGTGGCCGGCGCGAATCAAAAAGGTCAGCAGGATCAGCCAGACCACCCAATTCCACATGCTGTTGAGCGCTCCGTAAATGGCCAGGCCGATCACCAGCAGATAACAACCCATGGAGATGATTTTGTGCCCGCGCCTGCCGAAAACGGAATAGGTCACGTGCCCGCCATCGAGTTGGCCGACCGGAATCAGGTTGAGGCTGGTCATCAGTGCGCCAATCCAGACGGCGAACATCGCCGGGTTCAACTCCAGATTCGACGGCAGATGCAAAATGCGTTGAAGGAATTTGAACAGCAACGGGTCTTGCAGATAAATCATTTCGTCACCGGAAACCGGCGGCGGTGCGGCTTGCGCAAAATAATGGGCAATGAGAGCGATGGGAAGGATAAAGACGAATCCGGCCAGTGGCCCGGCGATGCCGATGTCAAACAGCGCCCGGCGCGAAGGAATCGGCGATTTGATTTTGATGAATGCGCCGAACGTTCCCGCCTGAATGACGGGAAGCGGAATGAAAAACGGAATGAAGTAAGGCGGGGTCGCCTGAACTCCATACCAGCGGCAGGCGATGTAATGTCCCATTTCGTGAGACGTTAAAACCGCCAGCAACGACATGGAATAGATAAACCCCGATTGAAACGATCCGAACAGCATCCATCCCACCAGCAAGGTTGTGATGGCGGTCAGCCCAAATAAAGTCAGATGCCATAACACCCGCCCCACGGTCAGATCGCCAGGTTTTGCCTCAATCTGATCTGGAAAGGCGTGCGGTAACCGGTATACAACGGTTTGGTATTGCTCTGGCGGCAGGTCGGCTAATCGAGATTCCCCCGCTGATTGAAGCTGCTCGGATGCCGGCGCCGGAAATAAAAAACGGTTCTCCATACAAAACTAGAAAAAGCTCAAACCCAGATGATGGACAAATTCTTTTGTGGACGCGGCGGATAAGACAACCTGGTGAGCCAGCCGTTTCCGGCGAATCATTTTTTCTTGAACAGATTGTCGAACGCCTTGCGCACGTCGTCACGTTGGACAGTTTGCGCGCCGCCGCGAGAAGTGAGCGGAACGCGGTTGTTCGGCTCGAAGTATTCGCAAAAATTAGCCTTCAGTTTATCGGGCACGTAATCAGCCTGTGGCTCGCTGCATTGCTTGCTTCTGCCGGGATCGAAGTAGCGGCAATTCTTGCAACAATGCATATCCGCATTGCAATGCGGGCATTCATCCTTGCGCAGGACTTTGCCGATGACTTTGATCTCTCGTCCACAGTTGTGACAAACCATAATGCTCCGGATGAACTTCGGATAAGCTACGGCTCAAGACGTTATTCGTATTGGGCGCGGTTGAGTGATTGATCGGATCAAGGACGGTAGAATCTTGTGATTCCGCTGCAAACCGATGGTAGCATAGCGGGCGAACGCGCCACAAGAAGCCGCACCAGCGGGGGGAGAGGCGCTTCAGAGCAGAACAAGCAGCCTGAATATTCAAAGACAAAATCGAGGGAGAATCTGCCATGACTCCAATCGTCACCAGCCAGGACGCCGCCGAAGCCAAGTATGCGATTGAACAAGCGATGCTCGATGATCAGGAATGGAACATCCTGACCGGCGAAAATTCGCTCGCGAAGGTCAGCCGCAAGAACTCCGAGCTGAGCGTTGAATGGGGCAAACTGATCTTTGCCTGGTGGGACGGCGAGCATTCGCAAAGCTGGCGCGTGACGGGATACACCGTCGAAAACGCGGAGTTGTTCTTGCAGGTCACGCGCGGAATGGGCCGCGAGATTTCGACTCTGACGCTTCGTCACGAAACCCGTTGGCGCGAAAAAACCGAGTTTGAAAATCTGGAGATTTCAGAGCGGCGACGGATTTATGCGCAATTGCTATCACATTTGCTGGCTGCTCAATGCGGTTGCGCCCGCCCGCCGAGCATGACAACCGGCGCGGATTCCAGGCATTCGACGCCCGGAAAATATGCGCGGACGGCACTCAAACGCGGGGGCGAAACAATCCTGGCCATCGGCGCCTGCGAAGCCGAATCGCAAGCCGAGCTTGACGGCGTGATTGCCGCCGGCCTGGTCTGGCTGGCAAATTTCAACGCGCAGCGGGAAACGAAACAACAGCTTCGACAAAAAGCCGGGCGATTATGGTTCTGTCTGCCGTCCAGGCATTCAAAATCCCTGGCACAAACAGCGATGGAGCGGCTGACCTTGCTGGATACGTCGCATCTCGACGCCCGCATTGAATGTTTTGAAGTGGACGAACGGCGCGAAGCGATGATGCCCGTCCAACTGGCCGCGCAGGACGAATTGCTCAATGCCCATCCGCGGGAATTGAAATGGCCCGAGGCCGAACCGCCGGAAAATCCCTGGCGCGAACGGATTCTTCGCCTCGCCCCTGGCTTGATCGAAGTCCGGCGGATTGCGGAGCGGGAAAGTTACGCCATCAATGGACTGGAGTTCGCCCGCTTCAGCGGTAGCGAAAGTCCGCGCGTGAAGTTTGGTGTTGCAGGGGTGCGTGAAGAGCACGACGCCACGACCCTGACCGAACTGAGCGAAGCCAATTTTCACCGGCTGGAATTGCTGGTTCGAGAAATCGCCGAACATCGTTCAGCAGACACCCGCGACCGACGTCATCCGTTTTACCGCCTGCGCGAAGAAGCCTGGCTGGAATCCCTCTTGCGCCAAAACCTCCGCGCGCTCGATGCCGCTTTTGATGATCGTTTCGTTTATTCACAAATTCCGGCGTGGCGTGGCGACGAACGTTCAGTCATTGATCTGCTGACGGTCAGATATGAAGCCGGACAGGCCCCCCGGTTGGCCGTCATCGAAATCAAAGCTTCGGAAGACCCGCAGTTGCCGTTGCAAGGGTTGGATTACTGGCTCCGCGTTGAACAGGCCCGGCTGCGCGGCGAATTCGAGCGGCGCGGATTGTTTTCGGGAATTCGGTTGGCTGATCAGTCGCCGCTACTTTATCTGGTTGCTCCCCGGCTGCGGTTTCACCGGACATTTGCGATTGTCGCGCGCTGCTTGTCGCCGCAAATCGAAGCCCACCAGGTCGGCGTCAACGCCAACTGGCGCGCGGGCGTTCGCGTTCGCAGCTTTGAGCGGGTCAATCCGCCTCCGCTTGAATGATTCTGGCCTTACTGCCACTCGCCCTGCAGCGTGAAGGCTGCCCAGTAGTGCGTCGGTTCCCGCACCGTGAAGCGCTCTTCCGGCGCGGGACTGGCTTTTTGTCTGGTGGCCATCGCTGATTTCTTTCCTTGATTGAGCAGGGAAACCTGACGCCGCCTGTCTGAAAAGCGCCAAACAAGCAAATGCCGCCGTATTTTTAATCGTTGTGCGATAATCCGCCGCACGAATGACTGAAGCGAATTTACCTATGAACAAAAAACAACAACCGAAAGAGAACCATCAGCAACCCCCATTGGTCGCGGATGGGGTGCTGGTGATTGATAAACCGGCGGAGTGGACTTCGCACGATGTGGTGGCGAAGTTGCGGAAGATTTTACGGACGCGCCGCATCGGGCACACCGGCACGCTGGATCCGTTTGCCACCGGTGTGCTGGTGGTATGTGTCAATCGGGCGACGCGGCTGTCGCAGTTTTTGACTGCGGACGACAAGGAATATGTGGCGACGATGCGACTGGGCTTCGCAACCGACACGGGCGATTTCACCGGAGAGCCGCTTGCGCCCGCCGCCGATGCCGGGCACATCACGCCGGAGCAGGTGCGAGAAGTATTGGCGCAGTTTCGCGGGCGCATCCAGCAAATTCCGCCGATGTATTCGGCCAAGAAAGTCGGCGGCGTGCGGCTGCACGAAATGGCGCGGCGCGGAGAGGAGATTGAACGCCAGCCCATTGAAATCGAGATCAAAGAGCTGGAGTTGATTGCGGATGATGCCGGCGCGCAGGCGCCGGAATTTACTTTCCGCGTTGTCTGTTCTTCGGGGACGTATGTTCGAACGCTGGCGGAAGATATTGGCAAACGGCTTGGCGTTGGCGCGCATTTGACCGGTTTGCGGCGCACGCGCGCCGGTGACCGCAACCTTGAACAGGCGGTCACCCTGGAACGGTTGGGCGAACTGGCGGAAGAAAATCTGATCGGCACGGTCATGATTCCGATGGCGGAAGCGCTGGCCTTGCCGGAAATCCAACTCGATCCCCTGGAGACTCAGGCCATCGCGCACGGTCGTCCGGTGCGGCGAAGCGGAAACTGGAATGCCGGGACGTGGGCCAAATTGTGCAATGAAAATCAGCAATTGCTGGCCATTGCCGATTACGATGCCAGCCGGTCGGTCTGGCAACCGCGCGTGGTTTTGATCGAATCATAATTTGTCGCCTCAGCTTCTTGCGGCTAAAATGGCCCCGCTTTTTCATCAGCATCCCGCTTCAGGTTGCGCGCCAGAAGGCTTGCCAAATGGCTTAAATTGAAACATCGAGGAGCGGGTTCTGGATTCTTCCGTTTCCCTTTGAATTTGTCTTGAAGCCTTTCGATGGCTGGCGGATTACAGCGATGCCTAAACAGGTGAGGTATATCTACGAATTCGGTCCTTTCCGTCTGGATCAGGCGGAGCGATTACTTTTGCGGGGAGATCAAGTGCTGTCGCTGACTCCCAAGGCGCTCGACACATTGATTGCGCTGATTGAAAACAGCCGGCACGTCGTGACCAAGGAAGAATTGATGAACCGGGTCTGGCCGGATATTTACGTCGAGGAAACCAATCTGGCGCAGCATATTTCCATGCTTCGCAAAGTGCTCGGCGAACGGGAAGATGGCGGCCAGTTCATTGAAACCGTTCCCAAACGTGGATACCGGTTTGTGGTGCCAGTCAAAAAGGTCAGGCATGTGCCGACCGACGCGAGTCTGGCCAACCAGATTAGCTCGGCGGAAAGCAGCCAGAATGAAGCTCCGCAACAGCCAAACGATGGCCGCGACCAGACTCGTCTATTAATTCCCGAAGCTCAGTCAGGGCAGCGCCGGGATTCCGTCAAACCGGGAACGAGGCTGGGCCGCTATGAAATTCTGTCGCTGCTGGGCGCAGGCGGGATGGGCGAAGTTTATCTGGCGCGCGATACGCAACTGGAACGCAAGGTTGCGCTCAAACTGCTGTCGGAAAAATACACCGAAAACACGGACTGGCTGCGCCGCTTCCTGCGTGAAGCAAGAGCCGCCAGTGCGCTCAATCATCCGAACATCATCACCATTCATGAAGTCGGCGAAGTGGACGGCATTCATTACATCGCCACCGAACACATCGAAGGCAGAACCCTGCGGCAGCAAATGATCGGCGGGCGAATGAAGGTTCTCTCCGCGGTCAACATCGCGACGCAGATTGCCAGCGCGCTGGCCGCCGCGCACGCCGCCGGAATCGTGCATCGCGACATCAAGCCGGAAAACATCATGGTGCGGCCCGATGGCTACGTGAAACTGCTGGATTTCGGCCTGGCCAAGCCGATGAAATCATCGCCCCTGCGCACGGAAACCAGCAGCTTGTCGCAGCTCAACACCGACCCTGGAATCGTCATGGGAACCGTCAATTACATGTCGCCCGAACAGGCGCGTGGGTATTCCATTGACACCCGCAGCGATGTGTTCAGTCTGGGCGTGGTGCTTTATGAAATGATGGCCGGACGCGCGCCGTTTGAAGGTTCGACCACCAGCGATGTGATTGTGGCGATCCTTGACCGCGAACCGTCGCGGCTGTCGCAAAATCTGAACGAAGTCCCGGCGGAACTGGAACGGATCGTCGGCAAGGCCCTGCGCAAGGATCGCGATGAACGCTACCAGACGATCAAAGACTTTCACCTGGATCTGAAAAGCCTGCAGCGGGAAATTGAAATCCGGTCCCGCTTTGGCGATTCCTGGCCCTACGAAGTGAAGAGCGAGAAGAATTCGGAAGAGAAAGAGGACTCTGCGCATCCCGCAGTTCCCACCGCCGCCGTCCGCAAGCATACATCGGAATCCGAGGCCGAGTTTGAAATCCCGGAGGTCCATTACGCCCGCAGCGGCGACGTCAACATCGCGTATCAGATCGTTGGCGATGCGCCGCTCGATCTGGTTTTCGTCATGGGCTGGATTTCGCATTTGGAATATTTCTGGACCGAAAGCTCCTTCGCGCGTTTCCTGCGGCGGCTGGCGACGTTTGCGCGGGTGATTCTGTTCGACAAACGCGGCACGGGATTATCCGACCGCGTGCCGGTGGATCAGCTTCCCACGCTGGAACAGCGGATGGACGACGTGCGCGCCGTGATGGAAGCCGTCGGCTCGGAACGCGCCGTGCTGTGCGGCGTTTCAGAAGGCGGGCCGATGTGCAGCCTGTTTGCGGCGACTTATCCTGAACGAACCATTGCGCTGGTGATGATGGGCAGTTACGCGCGCCGGTTGAAAGGCGATGGCTATCCCTGGGGACCCACCGAAGCCGACCGGGAACTGTTTTTTGAAGAGATTCGTCATCACTGGGGCGGCCCCGTCGGATTGGAAGAACGCGCGCCGAGCGTCGCCAATGATCCGGCCTTTCGCGATTGGTGGGCGGCCTACTTGCGGCGCGGCGCCAGTCCCGGCGCGGCATTGGCGCTGACGAAGATGAACACCGAAATTGACATCCGCCACGTGCTGCCGACCGTTCGCGTGCCGACGCTGGTCGTTCACCGCACCGGCGACGAATGTCTGAAAGTTGAAGAAGGCCGTTACCTGGCCGAAAACATTCCCGGCGCGAAATTCGTCGAACTGCCCGGCATTGACCATCTGCCGTTCGTCGGCGATCAGGACCAGATTCTGGACGAAATCGAAGAGTTCCTGACCGGCGTGCGCCACGCTTCGGAATTCGACCGCGTGCTGGCCACCGTGCTGGTTGCCCAGGTCGTGGACGGCAACAGCACTAACGAACAGTGGCCGACGCTGGACCTGGATGACATGCTGGCGCGCCATCAGTCTTTCGTCAAAAAAGAGATTGAACTGTTCAAGGGCCGCACGGTTTCTGTTTCTGGCAATCACTTGCTGGCGACCTTCGACGGCCCGGCGCGCGCGATTCGCGCTGCCTGCGCCATTCGTGGCTCCGCGCGTCGGCTTGGCCTCAAACTGCAAACCGGTTTGCACACCGGCGAATGCGACGTGCTGGGCGATCACGTCAGCGGCGTCGCCGTTGAAATCGCCACCGAAGTCGCCGCCCAGTCCTCGGTCGGCGAAGTCCTGGTTTCCAGCACCGTCAAGGACCTGGTTGCCGGTTCCGGTATTGGCTTTGTCGAGCGTGGTGCTTTTGCGCTCAAAGATAATTTGGGCGAATGGCGCTTGTTCGCGATTAAATAGGGTCGCGCGGGGATAGACGATTACTCGTTATTCACCGAGTCCGATTGGACGTTCAGTTTAAACAATGGAGCAGCGTAAGATTAAGGAGGAGAAATGACGTACAGATTAGTGAACATATTTATTGTAGTCAGTTTGGCGATTGCTCTCCCTTCTCTCTCTCAAACAGCAACATCTAAGTATGTCCTGCAATCTGCTTTAGCGGTAAAGCACTCCGAAAATGCTTGCAGTGATGCAACATTCACCGTTGATAGCCAACCTGATGCACCAATTAGCTTGACCGTTATTGAAGCGGGCTGTGATGAACCACATTTCTGGAAAGCACAACTGAACTTGAAGAATACGAGTGATAAATTGATCCGCGGATATAAGATTGCGCACATTTCAACTTATGAACACAAGAAAGGTGTGTGGACTTCGCAAGGGAGAAGCGGCTCCGAACTTAAACCCAATGATTCGGTTAAAGTCCCCTTTAAGGCAGGCTTTCGTGATGGGCGTAGTTATGGTAAGCCAGTAGGCCGTTTACAAAAGATAGCTTTCCGAGTTGAACTGATCGAATTTTCAGATGGGACCTGTTGGAAGTTCGATGGCTCAAAATGACGGTTCTTGCTTGTTGGTATTAAGTGGAGCGTATGACGGTTGTAGAGAGTATCTGTGTACTCCTGGGATCACCGGCCGCACGTTTGTCACATAACGGAAATGAGATATTCAATCGTTGTCCCTTTTCATAACGAAGAAGAGAACCTGCCGGAGCTGTACCGCCGCCTGACGCGAGTGATGGAAGCCCTCGGAGATGATTATGAACTGGTCTTCGTGGACGATGGCAGCACGGACAAAACGCATCAGCTATTGCGGGACATCTGCGCGCTCGATCCGCGCGTGGTCGGTTTGCGGCTGCGCCGGAACTTCGGCCAGACACCGGCGCTGGCCGCCGGGTTCGATAGCGCCATGGGCGAAATCATCATCCCGATGGACGGCGATTTGCAGCACGAACCGGAAGATATTCCGCGCCTGATCGCCAAACTGGAAGAAGGGTACGACATCGTCAGCGGCTGGCGGCAAAACCGGCAGGACGGTTTTCTGCGCACCTTCCCGTCAAAAGTCGCCAACAAACTGATGGCTAAAGCCTCCGGCGTGGCAATTCATGATTTCGGCACGACTTTCAAAGCCTATCGCCGCGAAGTGCTGGAACGCATTCCGATTTACGGCCAGATGCACCGCTTCATTCCGGCCATGGCCAGCATCGAGGGCGCATTGATCGCCGAAGTCCCCATCGAAGACAAACCGCGCGCTTCGGGCAAATCGCATTACGGCTTGTCGCGCACCTTCCGCGTGATGTTCGACATTCTGACCATCCGCTTCATTGTCCGGTATTTGTCGCGCCCGCTGCATTTTTTCGGCAGCATCGGCGCGGTAATGATCGTCGTGGCGGGCGCGCTGGCAAGCTGGTTGTTGCTGAAAAAGCTGATCTGGCGCGGCGACATCTTCATCGAAAACGGCCCGATGCTGCTTTTCGCGGCGGTGACGTTTCTGGGCGGATTGCAGTTTCTGGGCTTCGGCCTGCTGGGCGATTTGCTGGCCAGGCTGTATTACGCGCCGGAGCGGCGGGACATTTACAACGTGGCGCGCGTCTATCGAAGCGAACTGCCCAAAACTTTGATGGAAGAGTGATGTGCAATTCAGGATGATTGGCAATGCTTCCCCAATTCGTTTTTGATCTGGCCGGGTCATTCCGTGTACTTCCTCTTTTCCACACCTTTTGGCGCCAGTGGGTTCTGCCTTGCCTGTTTGCGGCCACTGCCCTGGCGCAGCATTCCCCTTATCGTTTTGATCACTGGACAACCGATGACGGCTTGCCACAGAACAGCGTCAATGACATTTGCCAAACTCGTGACGGCTATTTGTGGCTGACGACGCTGGACGGCCTGGTGCGCTACGACGGCGTACGGTTCACGGTTTTCAACAAACGCAATTCGCCGGGGCTGGCCAGCAACCGGCTGCTGCGTCTGGCGGAAGATGCTGACGGGGCGCTTTGGATCGGTTCGGAAGATGCTGGAGTTACGCGCTACGCACAGGGGGTTTTCAAAACCTTCACGACGCAGGACGGCTTGCCGCACAACCGGGTCAGCCGCATTCAGCCAGACGGACGCGGCGGCCTGCAATTTCAAACGCGGGATGGTTACGCCTACTGGCGCGGGAACCGACTATTGCCCGACCCGGAAAAGCTGGACCCAGGCCGAACACGGAAGTTCTTTGCTCGTTCCGGCGCGGTCTGGACGCTGGATGAAACGGGGCTGTACCATTTCAGGGACGGCGTGACCACTGCGTATCCGCCGCTCATCCCGCCACCCTCTATTCGCTTTGTTCCGTTTTATGAAGACCGCCAGGGGCATTTATGGCTTGGCGCAAAAGACGCCGGCGCTTTCAAGATCAAGGATGGCGTGATTACGCGCTACGCTGAAAAAGATGGCTTGCCCCCGTTCCCGTTAGCCGAGTTCCTGGAAGACCGCGACAGTACCCTCTGGATTAGCACGATTGGCGGCGGGTTGGCGCGCTTTCAGGCAGGACGGTTTTCTCTTTACAGCACTAAAAACGGGCTTTCCGATAATGTGACCGGCCCTTTGCTGGAAGATCGTGAAGGCAACCTCTGGGTGGGAGCCAGCGCCGGCGGTCTGAACCAACTGAGCCGTAAATTCATCACCACTTATGGGACGGAAAGCGGTTTGCACGACCTGAGCGTCTATCCGATTCTGCAAGACCGGGCAGGGAACGTCTGGATTGGCGCGGCTGACGGCCTGACGCGCTACGCCGCTGGACGCTTCAGCAGTTACGCGGGGCGAGAAGCCGGGTTTCCGCCGCGTTTCGTGGCGCAGTCATTATACGAAGACAGCGCGGGCCGGCTTTGGGTCGGCAGTTATGATGGTATCGGTCAATTCAAAGACGGGAAATATGCCGTTGATAAAATCGTGCCGCCGGTGGGCGTGGCGGCCATCCACGAAGACCGCGCGGGGAATTTCTGGTTTGGCACCGACAAAGGTTTGTACAAATGCCGGGATGGCTCCTGCATCGTGTACGGCGCAAACAATGGTCTGCCTGGGACGGACGTGAAAACCATTTACGAAGACCGCCGGGGAGATTTGTGGGTCGGGACTTATGACGGAATCGCCCGGCTTTCAAACGGCCGGTTCACGCATTACACGGAACGCGACGGACTGGCCGGCAACCGCGTGCGCTACATCTACGAAGATGCTGAAGGGACCTTTTGGATTGGAACGTATGACAGCGGTTTAAGCCGTTTCAAGAACGGGCGCTTTACGAACTACAACGTCAAAATTGGTCTGTATAACGAAGGCGTATTTCAGATTCTGGAAGACGCTCACGGTATGTTCTGGATTGGCTGCAATAAAGGCATCTACCGCGTCAGCAAGCGGCAGCTCGATGATTTTGCCGATGGCCGGATTTCCTCGATTATTTGCACGGCCTACAACCAGCGGGACGGTATGAGCAACGTGGAATGCAACGGCGGGCGGCAACCCGCCGGCATACGGGCGCGCGACGGGCGGCTGTGGCTTCCGACGTTGGGCGGCGCAGTCGTCATTGATCCGGAAGCCTCGCGGCTCAATCCGCTACCGCCGCCCGTGCTCATTGAATCCGTGGTGCTTGACCGCAACACAGTGGATTTTCAAGGCGAGGTGCGCATCGCGCCCGAGCAGAAATATCTGGAAATCAGCTATGCAGGTTTGAGCTTCATCAATTCGGAACAGGCGCATTTTCGCTACCGGCTGAGCGGCCAGGACGGCGATTGGATAGATGCCGGGACTCGCCGCATCGCGTATTATTCGTATTTGCCGCCGGGTGAGTACACCTTCACGGTGACGGCGGCCAACAGCGACGGCGTCTGGAACAGCGCGGGGGCGAGCATTCGCATCCGGGTCATCCCGCCGTTCTGGCGGACCTGGTGGTTCGTGACGCTTTCGATGCTGGCGATGATGGGGGCCGCGCTGCTGTGGCATCGCCGCCGCGTCGCCCGGTTGGAGCAGGCGCGCGCCGCACAGGCCGCGTTTTCGCGCCAGTTGATGCAATCGCAGGAAGACGAGCGCAAGCGCATTGCCGCCGAATTGCACGACAGCCTGGGGCAAAGCCTGGCAATCATCAAAAATCGCGCACTGCTGTCTTTGAGCGCGCCCGACAATCGCGAACGCGTGCTGGAACAGTTGCGCGAAATTTCGGAGGCTTCGGCCGAAGTAATTGACGAGGTCAAGGAAATCGCGCACAACCTGCGCCCCTATCAACTCGACCGGCTGGGGCTGACCAAAACCATCGAGGGAATGATCCGCAAGGTCGCCGAGACGCACGACACACGCTTCGCCGTCGAGGTTGACCGCATTGACGGCCTGTTCACGCCGGAAGGCGAAATCAATTTCTTCCGCATCGTGCAGGAAAGCGTCAACAACATTGTCAAACACGCCGAAGCCACCGAAGCCGGCGTGACGATCAAGCGGAAGGATCGCACCGTGACAGTCACGATCCGCGACAACGGCAAGGGATTCGATTCCAAGCCCGCCCCCGCCGGCTCCGTTCCGCGCGGCTTCGGGCTGGTCGGCATGGCGGAACGCGCGCGCGCGCTGGACGGCGATTACGAAATTCATTCGATCCCCGGCGAGGGAACAACGGTGAAGTTGACGATTCACTTCAAGGAGCTTGTCCGATGAAGACTGAGATAAAAATTGTAGTTGCCGATGACCATCCGCTGGTGCGTGATGGTTTGCGTCGCGCCATCGAGGCGACCGCGATCTTGAAAGTCGTCGCCGAAGCCGGAGACGGACAGACGGCGCTTGACCGCATCCTCGCGCTCAAACCCGATGTCGCCCTGCTCGATATTGACATGCCCTTGATGAGCGGCTTTGACGTTGCGCGCGCTTTACGCGAACAGGGAGTCACGACCGCCATCATCTTCCTGACCATTCACCGTGAGGAGGATTTTTTCAACGAAGCCCTGGACCTCGGCGCGCAAGGCTATGTCCTGAAAGACAGCGCCGCCTCCGACATCGTCACGGGCATCAACGCCGTGGCTGCGGGGGAACATTTCACCAGTCCGGCGATGACCAGTTATCTGATCAACCGCAGCCGCCGCGCCGCCGATTTCCGCCGCGGCAAAACCACGCTCAACGACCTGACGCCCACCGAGCGCCATGTTCTGCGGCTGATTGCCGATTACAAGACCAGCAAGGAAATCGCCGACGAACTCGGCGTCAGCCACCGCACCATCGAAACCCACCGCGCCAACATCTCCACGAAACTGGAACTTCGCGGCAGCCACTCGCTGATGAAGTTCGCGCTCTCGCACAAAGACAAACTCTGATCCCCGTCTACGTAGTTCCACGTAGAAAAATACCGGCTACTACCTAGCCGAAATACGTGGATGCCTCGATACCAGCCGCCTCGCAAAAACTCCATACTCCGCGCCGTCGCAAGCAACCGCCAAGGAGTCGAGATGATGAGTCTGTTGATTGTCGAGGATAACGCGAAGATGCGCCGGATGCTGAAAACCATGGTGGACGATCTGGCGTCGCCGGTTCACGAATGCGCGGACGGCGCGGAGGCGCTGGCCGTTTACGCCGCCCGGCGTCCGGATTGGGTCTTGATGGACATTGCGATGAAGGATCTGGACGGGCTCAGCGCCACGTGCCAGATCAAGTCCGCCTACCCCGACGCCAAAATCATCATCGTTACCGGCTACGACGAAGCCGACTTGCGCCAGGCGGCGCGCGAGGCAGGCGCCTGCGGCTATGTGTTGAAAGAGAACCTGATTGAACTGCGGCAGCGGCTGCAAAGCTGACCCTGCCGCGGCGCCGCCAGCCCATAAACCAACCCTTTAACACTGGGAGAGGACAACAGCGATGAAACGAACCACCATCACTTTTCTGGTCGCTTTATGTGTTTTGTGCTGCCTGCTGAGTTGGCGCACGGTTGCCAGTCGCGCGGCCATGCCGGAACCGGAGCAACCGCGCAGTGCCGGCCAGCAAGTTGCCGGCGCAAGCGGCGTCACTCCCTCGGCCAATCAAATGTCCGGCGCTGCTGCCAGCGCCGCCTGCGTCGTTCCCAATTCGATTACGAACCCCGGCTTCGAGACGGGCGATCTGACCGGCTGGACTGTCAACGATGACCGCATCTTGGTGGACAGCACCGCGCCACATAGCGGCACGTACTCTGCCAAAGCCGGGCCTATCGGCCGCACCGGCCTGCTCACCCAGAACTTCCCCGCCATTCCCGGCCAGCAGTACCAGGTCAGCTTCTGGGTGCGCAATGACAGTGGGACGGGGCCAAACAGCTACACCTTCTTCATCAACGGCAGCGTGCTTGAAAGAGTCACCGACGCCCCGGCCTTCGGCTACACGTTCTTCACCTACACGGTAACCGCGGTCGCCACTTTTTCTCAGGTCCAGTTCATTTTCCGCAACGATACCGGTTACTTCTATGTTGATGATGTCAACGTGACGGTGATTTGCAGTTGCGATCCGGTGGTCACGACGACGGCGGATAGCGGCGCGGGCAGTTTGCGCGAAGCCATTTACACGGCCTGTCCGGGCAACACGATCACCTTCCAGCCCGGCCTGACCGGCACCATCACGCTGGAGAGCGAACTGCCCATCCCCAAGGATTTGACGATTGTGGGGCCGGGGGCGAATCAGTTGACCGTCAGCGGCAATCAGGTGGTGCGTGTTTTCAACATCACAGCGGAGAACAGCGTCACGATCTCCGGATTGACCATCGCCAATGGGCGAGCGTCGGAGCACCCATTCTTCCCCGGTCTTGCTTCGGGAGGAGGAATTTCGAATGGGGCAGGAACATTAAACCTGACGGCCTGCACCATTGCGGATAACAAGGTCTCTATCACTGGCGGCAGCCAAATCTCGAGCAGCACCGGCGGCGGGATTGCCAGCGGGGGAATATTGAACATGACCGCCTGCACGCTCTCCGGTAATTCCGTCTCCGCCAGCGGCGGTAGTTTCTTCAACTTCGCCTTCGGCGGCGGGATTTACGCGATTGGAACGTTGAACCTGACGAATTGCACCATCTACGGCAACTCCACCTCAGCCAGCGGCGGAATGGGTGCCACCGGCGGGGGCGGCGGGATTTGGGCTAACGGACTGACCACCTTGACGGCCTGCACCATCTACGGCAACTCTGCCGCCGGCAGCGGCGGTAACACCTCCAACCAGGGCAGCGGCGGCGGGATTGAGCACACTTCACCAACCACAAGCGTTACCGTCAGGAACAGCATCATTGCCGGAAACACTGCCGAGACCGGCCCGGACAGCTACATCGCCATGGTCATCTCGCAAGGCTACAATCTGATCGGCAAGAATGACGGCGGCCTCGGATTCGACGCCGGCAATCCCAATGGGAACCTCGACTTCGTTGGCACCAGCGCCGCGCCGATCAATCCGATGATCGGCCCGCTGCAATTCAACGGCGGCCCGACGAAGACGATGGCACTCGTAAAAGGCAGCCCGGCCATTGATACCGGCACTTGCGCTGATATTCCCGCCACTGACCAACGCGGCGTCAGCCGCCCGCAAGGCATTGCCTGCGACATCGGCGCTTACGAAGTCCTCCAAACTCCCCCACAGATTACGGCGCTCAGCGTGCTGCGCACAGCAAACAATCCCGGCGGAAACGCGCAAATCGCCACCGTCAGCGATGTTGAGGACCCGGAGCAAACTCTCGCCGTCACAGTGAACGGTTTGGCGGTCACCGGTCCTGCCACCGTCACAGTCAACGGCGTCACACTGTCTAATCTGACCGTGGACGCGCTGGGCGCTGTGCGGGCCGATGTGACGATTGTTTGCAGCGCCTCCACCGCCAATTTCACCCTCAAAGTAACTGACAGCGACAACCAGATGGCGACGGCCACCTTGACCGTGACGGTGCCTTCCTCCTTCAACCTGGGCTACGGCTCAACGCAGACGATGATTGCCGGGCAGTCTTTGACAATCGCTCCGGCGACCGGCCCGGCAGGCGTGGCATCCATCTCGCTGCAAAGCGTGACGCCAGCCTTCGGCGGAACGATCGCGGTCAATCCCGCCACCGGCGTCGTCTCGGTCACGAACGCCACCCCGGCGGGCAGTTACAATGTCTTGATTCGTGCAACAGCCAGTTGCCCGAGCCTCCCGCCGCTCGACACGGCCTTCATACTCAATGTCACTTGCCCATCCGTCACGCTGAGCGCCGCGACTGGCACGGCGGGCACGCCCTACAATCAACCCATCGCGGGCGCGCCTGCAAACGGCAACTATAGTTTTATGCAAACCGGTGGCTCGCTCCCGCCGGGACTGACGCTGCAATCAAACGGTCTGCTGACGGGAACGCCGACCACGGCTGGCAGTTACAGTTTCGATGCCAAAGCGACAGGCTTCGGCACTTGCACCACCACGCAGACACTGACCTTGGTCATCCAGTGTCCGACAATCACGCTCGCGCCTGTAAGCTTGCCGAATGCGCAGGTCAACACGCCTTACACACAGACGATCACGGCCTCGCCGGCAGGCACAACGTACAGCTTCGCCGTCACCACTGGCTTGTTACCTGCGGGACTAACTCTCAACAGCAATGGCTCCTTCAGCGGCGCTCCCACGCAAAGCGGCGTCTTTAATTTTCGAGTCACGGCAACGGGCTTCGGTTCGTGCAGCAGCTTCCGCGACTACGTGTTGATCGTTGATTGTCCCAGTGTGACGCTCGCTCCCGCGAGCCTGCCTGGGGGCACGATTGGCGCGCCGTACAATCAAATGGTCACGGCCTCACCAGCGGGAACCTACAGTTACACCGTGACAAGCGGCGCTCTGCCACCGGGTGTGATGTTAAATGCCGCAACTGGCGCGATCACCGGCACGCCGACGCAAAACGGCGCTTTCAGCTTCACCATCACGGCGGCGTCCGGTGGTGGAGGCGCGTGCGCAGCCTCTCAAAGCTACTCGGTGACGATTGGCTGCACGACGATTACGCTGGCGTCGCTCGGCAGCGCCACAGCGGGTGTGAATTACAATGGCAGCGTGGCCGCTTCGCCAGCGGGCGGTTACAGTTATTCGCTGACTTCCGGCAATTTGCCCGCCGGCTTGACGCTGAACTCCGCGACCGGAGCAATCAGCGGATTGCCCACCGTTACCGGGATGTACAACTTCACGCTTAAGGCACAAGCATCAACCGGATGCAGCGGTTCGCAAAGTTACTCGCTGACGGTCGCCTGTCCGGCCATCACGCTGTCGGCGTTGCCGACGCCAACACTTAACTCTCCCTACAACCAGTTTGTTACCGCATCACCGTCCGGCGGGAATTACAGCTTCGCGGTCGCGGGAGCACTGCCCGCAGGTTTGTCGTTGAATGCGGCGACGGGCGCGATCAGCGGCACTCCGACGACTGCGGGAACCTACAACTTCACCATCACGGCATCCGGCACTGGAAGCTTCGGCGCTTGCATCGGCAGCCGCTCCTACGGCTTCACGCTGGGCGGCGGGTGCCCAACCATCACCTTGGCGGAGTTGCCCGGCGGTCAGCCCGGGCAGCTTTACAACAATGCCGCGACCGCCTCGCCTTCCGGCAGTTACAACTATGGAGTGACTGCCGGAAGCCTGCCGCCGGGACTGACCTTGTACGGCAGCCTGGGATTGCTCTACGGCTTCCCGACCACGGCGGGGACCTTTAACTTCACCATCACGGCATCCAGCCTGGGGGACGCCAGCAACTGCACCGGCAGCAAAAACTACAGCGTGGTGATTGGCGGGGCGGCGTTGCGCTCGCTGATCCTCGGCGATTTCGACGGCGACGGCAAAGCCGATCCGTCCATCTGGCGCGGGACGACGGGCGAATGGCTGACGCATAACAGCGGCGATGGCACATCACATAGCCAGGCGTGGGGAACAAGTGCCGCTCCCTATTTCGATGTGATGACCCCAGGCGATTACGACGGTGACGGCAAAATGGACAAGGCCGTTTTTCGCCGCGCGACAGGCGAATGGTTAATCAAAGCCAGCAAGGACGGCGCGGTCATTTCCAAACGCTGGGGCTTGAGCACGGACGTTCCGGTGCCGGGGGATTACGACGGTGACGGTAAAACCGACATTGCCGTCTGGCGCGGCGCGGATACGAACTGGTACATCCGGCGAAGTTCGGATGGACAAACAGAAGCCATTTCCTGGGGAACGAGCAACGCGCCCTGCCACGATGTGGCGGTTCCGGCGGATTACGACGGCGACGGCAAAACGGACATTGCTGTCTTCCGCCGGGCGAATGGTCACTGGTACATCAAACTGAGTTCGGACGGTTCAACAGTGGATAAGTTTTGGGGAGTGGGGAGCGATGTTCCAGTGGCGGCAGATTACGACGGTGACGGCAAAACAGACATCGCCGTCTGGCGCGGCGCTGATACGAACTGGTACATCGTGCGCAGTTCAGACGGCGGGATCGAGTCAGTTTCGTGGGGGGCTTCCAACCTGGGTGACGTAGCGGCGCCGGGCGATTATGATGGCGACGGCAAAACTGACTTCGCCGTGTGGCGGCCCTTAGATGGCCGGTGGTATGTCAAAAGCAGTCTTGATAGCAGTACACTGACCAAAGTGAGCGGCCAGCCAGGTGATATGCCCGTTCTGGGGCGACACTGAAGCAGAACAACGTAACAGAGGCAAGGGGACAGGTCAGGCGCATCAAATTTCGCCTGATCCGCCTCCAAGTCAGTTGTCGTGGGGAGTGGCTCTTTGGGAAGAGAAGAAGTAAGGAATACGGAACAATCGGAAGTCGGATTGATTCAATTATTTTCTGTCCTTTCCGTTATTTCCGTTTGTTCCGTTCTCTCTCCTGATTGACTCATTTCCCGATTTTCAATTCAACTATCAACCCAAGGAAGCGAGCAATGAGAAGAACTTCTCTGTTGATTGGCCTGGCAGTGTTATGCAGTTTGGCTGGGCGGCAAGCCATCGCGATTGAAGGTCCAGGAGTTGCCTACAGCTATCGAGCGAAATCGGATTTTGCGCTGACCGCGGATCCGAATTCTGCCGCCTGGAAAAAAATTCCTGGCGTCGTCACCGACAAAGGGCGGCGCGGCGAAACGGTGCCCAATCATCGGACGGAAATCCGGTCCGTGTGGACGCCGAAGAACCTGTATTTGCTGTTTGTCTGCTCTTACGAAGAACTGAACCTGAAGCCGAATCCTTCAACCACGATCGAAACCGACAAGCTGTGGGAATGGGATGTGGCCGAAGCCTTCATCGGAACGGATTTCAACGACATCAAGCATTACACTGAATTCCAGGTATCGCCGCAGGGCGAATGGGTGGATTTGGACATTGACCGCAAACCGAATCCGGCGAAACACGATGTGGGCTGGAACTCCGGTTACGAAGTCAAAGCCCGGCTCGACCGCGAGAAGAAAGTCTGGTATGGCGAAATGCGCATCCCGATGGACAAAATTGACCGCCGCGCGCCAAAGGACGGGTTGGAAATGCGAATCAATTTTTATCGCATTCAAGGCGCAGCGCCCAATCGCAAATTCATCAACTGGCAACCTGTTAACAATGACAATTACCACACGCCGGAAGCCTTCGGACGATTGCGCCTGAGCGGAAAGCCATAGACAGGATTGACTGGATTTGCCCAGGATTGAGCGAGAGCGTCTGACCGAAGACATCCAGAAAAAATCCTGCCAATCCTGTCCAAATTACTCACTGCACCGGCGCGACCGTTTCACCAGCCTTGACCGGCGCAAGACCGGCGGCTTCTACCTGCTTGTTCAGGTTCGGCACAGTCTCCGTGACCAGTTTGTTGATCAGTTCGATCAACGCGTTTAGTTCCGAAGTGCGCCGTTGAAGTTGTTCGCGGTGTTTGGCATTGACCGGTTCGGTATAACTGTCGAGCGTGTTAAATAGCCGGCTGATTTGCGGCATCACGGCGGTTTGCATCGCCTGCGCCGCTTCGTCCGCCGGGCCGGCATTTTCCGAAGCCATCGCGCCGCGATTGAGTTGCGGCATCACACGGTTTTGCAGGCGGAGGACTTGCGCTGTGATTTCGCTGACCGCATTGACCAGGACTTCCGGCTTCGTCTCCTGTTTTTTCAGCGTTTCCGCCAGCGAATTCAATTGCGCGCGCAATCCATTGACGCGGTTTTGCGCATCGGTGCCGGACTTTTGCAGCTTGTTGACCGCCAGGAAAAAGTCCAGCCGGGATTTGGCGTCGGCAGGCGAAAGCTCAATGCGCGGGTCTTCTTCCACCACGACCGGTTTGGTCATGATCTCCCTGCCGTCCACCCACAATTTGGCCGTGTATTCGCCGGGCAGCACACGCGGCCCGCGAGCGAAAACGCCTACGCCCGCGCCGCTGAAATTGCTATTGGCGTTTGGCGCTTGCGACATGCCGGGCAGCGGCGATTGGTAGCGGCAATCCCACAAAATGCGCTGCACGCCGGTTTCATTCGTCACGGTCAGATCGCGAACGAGCGCGCCGCTCCGGTCGTGAATGGTGATGCGGGCCTTGTCTTTGGCTTTTTCACGCAGGGAATACGCGATGATCGCGCCGACGGGAGGATTCGCGGCAATGAAGGTTTTGTGGCCGGTGTTGCCCTTGTGGTTGTACTGCCGCCACATCGTCGCCGGGCGAATATCGAACAGGTGCGCTTCCGCCGCCGCGACGGTTTCGCTCATTTGTTCCAGCGCGGTCATATCGTCCAGCACGTAAATACTGCGCCCGTGCGTGGCCAGAATCAGATCGTTGTCGCGCGGGTGGATTTGAATATCGTCCACCGGCACGGTCGGCAGATTGCTTTTGAACTGCATCCACGAAGCGCCGCGATTGTGACTGACCCACAATCCGAATTCCGTTCCGGCGAGCAGCAGATTCGGATTGCGATGATGTTCGCGGATGACATTTGCAGGGTGCGGCAAACCGTTGGTGATGGCTTTCCAGCTTTCGCCGAAATCTTCGGTGACGAAAACATAAGGTTTGAAATCGCCGTTGCGATGGCCGTCAAACGTCACGTAAGCGCGTCCGGCAACCGTGTGCGAAGCGATGACGCGCGTGACGTAAGTGTTTGCAGGAACGCCAGACATTCGGTCAACCACGTTTTTCCAGGTCTTACCGCCATCGCGCGAAACCTGCACGTTACCGTCGTCGGTTCCCACCCACAGCACGCCTTCCTTGGCGGGCGATTCGGCGACAGTCACAATCTGGCTGAAATTGTCCTGCCCGTCGTGGCCGGAAAGCACGTTTGGTTTGACCTGCACACCCATAATTGGCAGCTTGCTGCGGTCAATGTTTTGGGTCAGGTCGGGCGTCGCAGTCCAGTTGTCGCCACGGTCATTTGAAATAAACAGCCGATTGCCGCCCAGATAGATTCGCTGGTTGTTGTGCGGCGAAATCAGAATGGGTGAGTTCCAGTCAAAACGATACTGTTCTTTCGATCCTTCTTCCGGTTGCGGGCGAATGAACTTGGCTTCGCCGCTTTTCAGATTCAGCCGCGAAATCACGCCGTTCTGCGATTCGGTGTAAACGGTGTTCGGGTCTTTTGGATCAACCACGTTGTAAAAGCCGTCGCCGCCGCCTACGCGAATCCATTCGTCGTTGCTGACGCCTGTGACGTTGGACGTGAAGACCGGCGCGCCCCACGAACCGTTGTCCTGCAACCCGCCGTACACCCAGTACGGTTTGCGGAAATCGAAACCGACTTCATAAAACTGCCCCAACGGAATGGTGTTGACGTAATCCCAGGTCTTACCCCGGTCGTAGCTGAAATGAATGCCTCCGTCCGAACCGGCCAGCAAGTGGTTCGGATTTGCCGGATTGATCCACAGCGCGTGGTAATCGCCGTGGATGCGGATGAAGGGATTGTTTTGAAAACTCTTGCCGCCATTATCCGAGGTGTACCAGGAAGCGCCAAGCACGTAAACCCGCTGATCGTTCGTGGGGTCAATGCGAATCTGGCTGTAATACATCGGGCGCGGATTGGTGATGGACATTTTTTTCCAGGTTGCGCCTTTGTCGTCGGAGCGGTAAATGCCGCTTTCGGTTGCGTGCTCGTAGGTGAGGTAAACGATCTTCGAGTCTTTGCGATAAACATCAATACCGATGCGTCCGGCGTCGCCTTCCGGCAATCCGCTTGTCAGTTTTATCCACGTTGTTCCGCCATCGGTGGTTTTGTATAACGCGCTGCCCGGCCCGCCGCCATTGAAGCCCAATGGCGTGCGCCGCCGCTGATACGCCGCCGCATAAAGCGTCTGCGAATCTTCCGGGTCCATGGTCACGTCGGTGAATCCAGTGTCTTCATTGATGAATAACGATTTAATCCACGTCTTGCCGCCATCCGTGGTTTTGTACAAGCCGCGCTCAGCATTTGCGCCCCACAGGTGGCCGAGCGCCGCGACGTAAACCACATCGGGATTTTTCGGATCAATGACGATGCGGCCAATATGGTGCGAATCTTTCAAGCCGACATTCGTCCAGGTTTTGCCGCCGTCCGTGGATTTGTAAACGCCGTTGCCCCACGAAGAGCTTTGCCGGTTGTTCGGTTCGCCCGTGCCGGCCCAAACGATGTCCGGGTTCGATTGGACAATGGCCACATCGCCAATCGAGCTGTGCGATTCGTTGTCGAAAACCGGTTCCCAGGTCGTGCCGTTGTTGATGGTTTTCCACAATCCGCCCGAAGCCGTCGCGGCGAAGATCATCGAAGGATTGCTTTCGACCACGGCGAAATCGTCAATCCGCCCGCCCATAATCGCCGGGCCAAGCGCGCGAAATTGCAGCGTCTTGAAAATCGCTTCGTTGATCTGTCCAGCCACTTGCGTTTGCGCTGCGATTCGATCCCTCAAAAAGGCTGAGGTGCTTGCCGCGAACGCGACGGCGCAGAAAAATGCAATCCGCCGTACCCGGTGCGAGAAAATTGTCTTCATCAAAAATCTCCTGATGTCATGGGGTTTTGGGGCGCCGAATTATCCATTCACCATTCGCCATTACTGGGGGAGAAGAAACAGGCTTTCTTTCCCTGTCAAATAATGGGTAATGGTCAATGGCGAATGGTGGATCTTCCACCGCATCCCGGTTTGCCAGGCTCAAAAAAATGGCGCGAGTCTTTGCCCGCGCCATGATTGAACAAGTCCAGCTTTTGCCATTAAGCATTCAGCTTGTGTTTGCGGATGGGCAGATCGCGAATGCGCTTGCCCGTGGCGGCGAAAATCGCGCTGGTGATGGCCGGCAGCATCGGCGGCACGCCAGGTTCGCCCACGCCGGCGGGCGGCGCGGTGCTGTTGACCAGATGCACGTGCGTCACCATCGGCGATTCCTGAATGCGCGGGACAAGGTATTCATGGAAGTTTGATTGCGCAATCGCGCCATTGGCGGCGGTGATTTCGCTCATCATTGCGATGCCCGCGCCAAAGACCGATCCACCTTCGAATTGCGATTTGACGCGATCCGGGTTGATCACTTGTCCCACGTCGGCGGCAATGTCCACGCGCGGGAAGCGAACCTTGCCCGCGTTGTCCACTTCCACTTCGACGACGGCGGCGACGTAACTGTAAAAGCTCCAGTGCGCCGCAATTCCCCAGGCGTGGCCTTTGGTGGGTTTCTTGTTCGCCCAGCCGGATTTTTCCGCCGCCAGTTCAATCACGTTCCGCAAACGCCCGATGTCGAGCGGGAATTTTTCCGCCATTGGGCCGCGCGCGCCCAAATCAACCTTGCGCGGCTGTCCCAGCAGGTCCAGCAGGTATTCGACTCGGTCGCGATTGGCCAATGCGGCCAATTCGTCCGCGAATGAATGGACGCCGAACGCGTGATAAATATTGGCCACCGAACGCAGCCAGCCGATGCGGACGTGCGCTTTGGCCGGGCCGTTTTCGGCGCGATGGTTCGGAATATCGAACGGCAGGTTGCTCCAGCCCATTCCCAGTTCAAAACCCTGCCCGGTGTTGGCCGCCGGACTGAACATCGCGCCGATGGACGGAAACGCGCTGCGTTGCAGCCAGGCTGTCGGTCTGCCCTTATCGTCCACGGCGGCTTTCAAATACATCGCGGCAACGGCGTGGTAATAATCGAACCGAAGGTCGTCCTCGCGTGTCCAGGTGACTTTGACCGGCTTGCCGACCTGTTTTGACAGTAGCGCGGCCTCGGCCACGTAATCGGGTTTGGATTTGCGTCCGAAACCGCCGCCCAGCAGCGTGACGTGGCATTCGACGTTTTTCTTGTCAATGCCCAGCGCGGCAGCGACGGTGTCCTGCACGGCTTGCGGATTCTGCGTGGCGGTGTGGATGACGACTTTGCCGTCCTTGAAATCGGCGACGGCAACAGGCGGTTCCATCGGCGCGTGCGACAGGTGCGGCACGTAATATTCGGCTTCGTGCGTTTTGCCGCCCTTGGCGAATACCGCATCCACATCGCCAATGTTGCGCGCGGCTTTTTGCGGCTTGCGGACGGTTTCCAGCAACTCCTGTTTGTATTTCGCCGAATCGTAGCTGGCGTTTTCGCCCGCGTCCCATTCGACTTTCAATTTCTCGCGGCCTTTTTTCGCGGCCCAGGTGCTGTTGGCAATGACGGCGACGCCGCCCAGCGGTTTGAATCCATACGGCGGCGTCAGCGGCGGCAGCACGACAACCTGCTGAACCCCCTTCACCGTGCGAGCCTCTTTGTCGTCAAAACTTTTCATCTTGCCGCCGTAAACCGGCGAGCGTTCGATGGAGGCGTGAACCATTCCCGGCATCTTTGCGTCAATGCCGAAGATGCCTTTGCCGGTGCAAACGTCGGAGACATCAATCGTCGGCATTGATTTGCCGATGTAACGAAACTCCGCCGGAGATTTGAACTTCAGCCCATCCATCTCCTCTTTTTTCGGCGCGGGCTGTTTGGCGGCCAGCGTCGCCAGTTCGCCGTAGCCAAGCTTCTTGCCGCTGCTGTGGACGATGAAATGGTTTTGCGCTTTGCATTCGCTGGCAGGGACGCCCCATTTTTCAGCGGCGGCGCGCACCAGCATCATTCGGGCACTTGCTCCCGCCTGGCGGAAAGCGTCGTAGAAATCGCGGATCGAACACGAACCATCCGTATTCTGCGAACCGTATTTTGTATCGCCGATGGCCTGTTCGATCTTGACGCGCTTCCAGTCGGCTTCGAGTTCATCCGCCAGCACAGTGGGCAGCACGCTGCGAATGCCGGTCCCCATTTCCGAACGGTGCGTAACAATGATCACCGTGCCATCGGTTTCGATTCCCAGATAGACGCTGGGTGCCCAGGCGGCAGCGTCTGCTTTGCCGACGCCACTAATGCCTGTGGCCGCCAAGGCATCTTCCGGCAACAAGCGCGCAGCCAGCACAAAAGCGCCAGCGGAAAAAATTCCACCCAAAAATGTGCGACGAGTGACGACTTCAATTTGGTTCATGATTTCGCCTCCTCAAGCTTTTTTCGCTGGCGCTTTGGGAGCGGCAGCCGGTTTTGAATTTGCGGCCAATTTGATGGCTTCGCGGATGCGCTGGTAGGTGCCGCAGCGGCAGATGTTGCCGCGCATCGCGGAATCAATCTCGGCATCGGTCGGCTTCGGCTTTGTTTTCAGCAGCGCGGCGGCCTGCATGATCTGCCCGGTCTGGCAGTAGCCGCATTGTGGCGCGTTCGCCTGTATCCAGGCTTGCTGCACCGGATGCGTTCCGGTTTTGCTCAGGCCTTCGATGGTCACGATGTCTTTGCCAGCGGCAGCGCTCATCGGCGTCTGGCAACTCCGAACGGCTGCGCCGTTCAGGTGAACCGTGCAAGCGCCACACAGCCCTTCCCCGCAGCCATATTTGGTTCCCGTCAACTCTATCTCGTCGCGCAGGTACCACAACAGCGGCATTTCTGGGTCGCCGTCGAATTGGCGGCGCGCCCCATTCACCTTGAGAGTGATCATAAGTTTTCTCCTGGGGTTTTCACCTGGAAGTTTTGGAATTTCGGAGCGGCAATCTTATCCGAGAACGAACCGCGAGCGCCAGCAATTGTCAGCATCACGCAAATTGCCAGACAACGCGGCCACCGACGATTGTCGCAACCGGCGCGCCTTTCAATTCCCAGCCGTCGAAAGGTGTGTTGCGGCTTTTCGATAAAGACTTGGAGGCATCCACTTTGACCTGCTTTTCGGGATCGAAAATCGTCACATCGGCCACGGCGCCAACCTGCAATGTTCCGCGATCAAGCTTGAAAATCTTCGCCGGATTGCAGGCGAGCAGTTCGACCATTCGCGCCAGCGAAATCACTCCGCCGTGAACCAAACGATCCAGCGTCAGGCTGACCGCCGTTTCCAGTCCCGTGATGCCGTTCGGCGCTTTGTCGAACTCGTACATTTTTTCGTTGGCGTGATGCGGCGCGTGGTCGGTGGCGATGGCGTCAATCGTGCCGTCGCGCAAACCTTCGAAAATGGCTTCCACGTCGGCTTGCGAACGCAGCGGCGGCGCCATTTTGAAATTGGTGTTGTAACCGCTTTTGAAGACATCTTTATCGGACAGCGTGAAATGATGTGGCGCGACTTCGCAGGTGACGGCCAGGCCGCGCGCTTTGGCCTGGCGAACCAATTCCACCGAACGCGCGGTCGAGATGTGGGCAATGTGAATGCGCGCGCCGGTCAGTTCGCTGAGCAGAATGTCCCGTCCGACGTGCAGGTCTTCCGCCGCGCCGGGCAATCCCTTCAAGCCCATCAAGGCGGAATATTCGCCTTCGTGCATGGCCCATTCGTGAGCGCCGCAGCAGTCTTCGCAGTGATCCACCACCGGCAGATCGAAATCGGCGGCGTATTCCATTGCGCGGCGCATGATGCCGGAATCCAGCACGGGCTTGCCGTCGTCGCTGACGGCCACGATTCCGGCGGTTTTCATCTCGCCGATTTCGGCAAGCTGTTCGCCTTTGGAACCCTGCGTGATTGCGCCGATGGGAAAGACATTGGCGAGCGCGGCTTTGCGGGCTTGTTCCAGAATGAAGCTGGTGACGGACGAATTGTCGTTGATCGGCTTTGTGTTCGGCATGCAGCAGACGGACGTAAAGCCGCCCGCAACAGCCGCCCGCGCACCGGATTCAATGGTTTCCTTGTACTCGAAGCCGGGTTCGCGAAGGTGAACGTGCAAATCAATGAAGCCCGGCGCGACGATCAAGCCAGCAGCATCAAAAATTTCGATGCCTTCAGCGGAAATGGTTTCAGCGATTTCAACTACGAAGCCATCGCGGATGAGCAGGTCGCGGCGCGCGTCGAGAGACTGTGACGGATCAATAACCGTCCCGTTTTGGATAAGTAAATCGGATGACATAAAACAATTTAGACAGAATCGTGCCAGCTATAAAAGCATTTCGGGCATTGTTTCGCTGTTGGTGTTCTGGCAAGGGCTTGGCATTTGGGACAACGATTGAAGAAAATTCGGTCTGCTTGCTCGCGAAGGATTCTTTCAACTACGTCGTCGAGAAAGCGAGTTAATCCTTTTTCCACCAAAGCCTTAACTTCTGGGTCGGTTGCGCCAAAGCGTAGATTCAATTCAGTACCAACTTTTGTTCCTTCAAGTGGCGTTTTTTGCTGTACAAGAATGGCTTTATGCGCAGCCTTTTCCCGAAAAGTCATCAAAACAAGATAGTTTTTGATGATGTAATCCTTTTCTTCATCCATGCAGTTCTCGCCACTTATTCGCCGCCAGCAAGCAAATACAAAATCGCCATTCGCACCGCCACGCCGTTTTCGACCTGATCCAGAATCAGCGACGAAGCTCCGTCAGCCACGTCCGAATCAATTTCGACGCCGCGATTGATCGGACCGGGATGCAGGACGATGGCGTCGGGTTTGGCCAGCGTCAGCCGCTTCCGGTTCAATCCGTAATGAATCGAATACTCGCGCAGGCTGGGGAAAAAGCCGCCAGATTGTCGCTCAAGTTGAATCCGCAGCATCATTACCACATCGGCGTCGGTGATGGCGTCTTCGATTTTTTCAGCAAACGTCACTGAGCTTTCTGATTGGGCCGCCAGGGCGATTCGCTTTTCCAATCCAAACGGCAGCAAAGTGCGTGGACCGGCCAGCACGACCTGCGCGCCGAGCTTTGACAGCAAATGGGCATTGGAGCGGGCGACGCGGCTGTGCAGTACGTCGCCGATGATGGCGACTTTCAATCCGGCCAGACGGCCTTTGTGATGGCGAATGGTCAGCGCGTCCAGCAGGGCTTGCGTCGGATGTTCGTGCGCGCCGTCCCCGGCATTGATGACGGCGGCTTTGACGATCTTGGCGATTTGGTGCGGCGCGCCCGAAGAACCATGGCGAATGACAATCGCGTCCGGGGCCATCGCTTGCAGGTTCAGCGCCGTATCCACCAGCGTTTCGCCTTTGACCACGCTGGAAGTCGAAGCCGAAATATTGATGGTGTCGGCGGAAAGGCGCTTGCCCGCAATTTCAAAACTGGTGCGGGTGCGGGTGGAAGCTTCGAAAAAAAGATTGATGACCGTCTTGCCGCGCAGTGTGGGGACTTTTTTGATCTGGCGCGTGTTGACGTCGCGAAAGGTTTCGGCGGTGTCGAGGATCAGATTGATCTCCGCGACACTCAGGTCGGCGATTCCCAGTAGGTCTTTGCGGTGAAGCGGCATGCTTAATTGCGGATTGCGGATTGCGGATTGCGGATTAACACAATGCCGTAGTCAGCAATTATTTTTGTTCGACAAGAAGAACCTGCTCGGTTTCATCGAATTCCGGCAGCATGACTTTGATGATTTCGGCTTCGGTGGTGGTGACGAATTTGCCGATGTAATCGGCCTGAATCGGCAATTCGCGCCAGCCTCGATCAATCAGCACGGCCAGTTGCACGCGGCGCGGGCGTCCGAAGTCAATCAGTTCATCCATCGCGGCGCGGATCGTGCGTCCGGTGTACAGCACGTCATCCACCAGAATGATCGTCTTGCCGGTGATATTCGCGGGCAATTCGGTTTTGTTAATGACCGGGCGGTCGGCAACGGTGGTCAGGTCATCGCGGTAGAGCGTGATGTCAAGTGCTCCGGTGGCGACCGCGACGCCGTCCATCTCATTGATTTTGGCGGCCAGGCGTTCAGCCAGCGGAACGCCTCGGCGTCGAATGCCGACCAGCAGCACGCCGGAAAGGTCTGGGTTGTTTTCGACAATCTGCGAAGCCATTCGCGCCAGCACGCGGTTGATGTCACCCGCCGTCATGACGACGGACTTTTCCTTGAATTCCATTGGTTCACCTCGGTTGAGTTGCGAATTGAATGCGTTTGCGAAGCAGGCGCGGAATATAGCATCGCCGACAACCACCCTACAATCTTTTCGCCAGTTCCGCCTGAAAAGCGCGGATGCGCCGGGCATTGGTGCCCATATCGCCTTTGCCAATGCGGGATTTCGACCGCACGTTGACGACGGTGGCCGAACCGTCATTGCTGATCGTGATGGTCACGTCGTCCTTGAATTTGAACAAGCGGGTGGTGGCAACAGCTTCAATCAGGCCTTGCTCACGCTTGCTTTCGCGAATCTCCCAGCCCGTCGCCTGCGAAAGGGCCAGCGCCGCGTCGAAGACTTTTTCGGCTGGCTGGTTGAATCGTTGCGGCTGAATGTCGGCATACTGCGGCGTCTGGCCGGTTTGGACGTCATTGATGCGCGGCCAGATGACGCCCAGGATGAACGGCGATCCGGCAAGCACGATGATCCCGATGATGATCCAGGGAAAGATTTTATTGAGCTTCATATAGTTTTGCGTGCGGAAAGTAGTGTTGATTTGGAGAACCGCCAACATACATCAGCCCCGAGCAGACTGCCAAGCGGCATTTGGCTTTGGCAACTTTGCCGCCCCGGCGGCTTCTGTTAGACTGCCACCCGGTTCAACACTTCACTCGGATTCGGAGTATTCCCCTTTGTTCGCATTGCCGGAAAAGATGATTGACGCCGTTACCACCATCGAACGGAATGACTTGATAACGTCCGCGTCCTTGCGCAGCTACGGTTTGCTGCGATTGCGGCTGGAGCAGCCGATTGCGGTGCTGCCGGGACAGTTCGCCATGCTGAAAGCGCACGGTATTTACGAACCGCTGCTGCGGCGGGCAATGGCTTTTTATCGAACCGAACCCTCCGGCGAAGGCCTGAGCGTGGAATTTATCTATCAGGTTCTGGGGCGCGGAACGCAGGCGCTTGCGGGATTGGAACGCGGTGGCAAAGTGGATTTTTTGGGGCCGCTTGGCAACACCTACGACCTGGAAACCGTGCGTGGCCGTGAAGTTTTGCTGGTGGCTGGCGGTGTGGGCTCGCCCGCGCTGTTTATGCTGGCGGAGAAATTATTGAAACAGGACATTTCCACCAAACTATTCATCGGTGGCGCAAGCCATGGTGATTTGATCGGCCTGGGCGATTTCACGGAACTGCTTTCCCGGGAAAACGTCCTTTGCGCGACGATTGACGGCAGCTTTGGCGAAAAGGGGTTTGTCACCGGGCCGTTGGAAAGTTATCTGCAAGCAACGAGCGGCCAGCCGAAAATCATTTATTCCTGCGGCCCGGATGCGATGCTGCACCGCGTGTCGCAAATTGCCGAACAGTATGACGTGCCCGCGCAACTTTCGCTGGAAGCGCCGATGGGCTGCGGATTCGGAGTCTGTGTCGGCTGCGCAGTGGCCGTGAAGGCCAATTGCCCGGAAGGTTTCGTTTACAAAAAGGTTTGCACCGACGGGCCTGTTTTCCGAAGCGAGGAGTTGCATTGGCTGTAACCGAGATCAAATCCAATCGGGAGATTGCCTATTGCGCGGGCGGCCTGGTCTGGCGCGAAACAGCGCGTGGCCGCGAAATCCTGCTGATTCAAAGCCGTGAAGATCAAGCCTGGAAATTCCCCAAAGGTCATGTGGACGACGACGATCCGAGCTGGGAATACGCCGCCCAACGCGAAGTGAAAGAGGAAACAGGCTACGACACGGTGATTACGGACTTCGCGGGTTTTCGTAAATACCCGGTCAAACGGCGGTTGAAATTAGTGCTGTACTGGCACATGGAACCGGTCGGCGATCACGCCTTCGAGCCTTCGGATGAGATTGTCCAGTGTGAATGGCTCCCATTTCGCGAAGCGGTTGACCGTCTGAGCTTCCTGAACGACAAACAACTTTTGCTGAATTTTGCTGACGATGAAACAAGCCGTGGCTAATCATCACAAACTGTTGGAAATCGAAATCGCCGGCGTGCGATTCAATAATCCCGTCTGGACGGCCAGCGGGACGTGCGGTTACGGCCTGGACATGGCCGGGCTGATTGACCTCGACAAACTCGGCGGAATTTGCACGAAAGGTTTGTCAGCCAAACCGATGCGCGGCAATGCGCCGTGGCGAATCGTCGAAACGCACGGCGGAATGCTGAACGCCATCGGATTGCAAAACATCGGCGCGCGGGCGTTCGTCGAAGAGAAATTGCCGGAGCTGAGAAAGTACGATACGCGAATTGTTCCCAACGTCTTTGGCTATACCGTCGAAGAGTACATCGAAGCGATCCGGATGCTCGAAGACGGCGAAGGCATTCACGCTTACGAATTGAACATTTCCTGTCCGAACGTCAAAGCGGGCGGCGAATCATTTGCCAATGACGCGCGTCAGGCGGCGGCGGTGACCGAAGCCGTCAAGCGGACGGCGAGTCGTCCGGTAATCGTCAAAATGTCGCCGAACGTGACCGATATTGCGGCGATTGCCCGCGCGGTGGAAGCGGCAGGCGCGGACGCCTTGTCGCTGATCAATACCGCCGTCGGCATGGCGATTGACATTCACACGCGGCGTCCGCGGCTGGCAAACTTCACGGGCGGATTGTCCGGTCCGGCGATTAAACCGATTGCGGTGCGCTGCGTTTATCAAGCTTCGCGGGCAGTGAAAATTCCACTGGTCGGCATTGGCGGAATTGCGACGACTGAGGACGCGCTTGAATTCATCATCGCCGGAGCCAGCGCAATTCAAGTTGGCACGGCGAACTTTTATGATCCGGCGGCGTCAATGAAGATCGTTGATGGTCTGGCGGAATATTGCCTGCGGAATGGATTGGAGAACATTAGCGCCCTGGTTGGAACTGTCGTAGTGACGAGGTAGTTTAATGAAACTGCTGGCCGTTCTAAGTTTACTGCTTTCTCTGTTGCCGCCGGGCGGGCGGCAACTCCAGACTGCGGCGATTGAGACGAATTCTTCACAGTCGAATGCGATGGCAGTCAGTTGGGAACCGGCGCAGTTGGTTAACGGTTCACCATGTTTGTTTCGCATTCAACCGGAAAAGCCGTTGAAATCGTTGAGCGGTGAATGGCAGAACCGCCGTGTTTTCTTCGACTTTGACGCGGTTAGTGGCGCATGGTACGGTTTCGCGGGCGTCGAACTGGAGACGCCTGCCGGACAGCACTCACTGGCGCTGAAATTCACGTTTGCCACTGGCGCACGATCGTCTTCCAACTACTCTGTCACGATTGGTCCCGGCATTTACCGTCGTGTCACATTGCGCGTTCCCAGCAAGTTTCTGGAACCTGACGCCGAGACGCGGGCAAGAATCAAGCAAGAGCAGGAAGTGAAGCGCGAAGTTTTTCGCCGCACCAGCAAAGAGCGCTTATGGAGCGGCAGCTTTTCCGCGCCAGTTGACAACATCACGACGGAAAATTTCGGTGTGCGCCGCACTTTCAACGGCAAACTGCAGAGTGTTCATCGGGGGCTGGATTTTCGAGCGGCAAGTGGAACGCCTGTGCTGGCAATGAACGGTGGCGAAGTAATTCTGGCGCAGGAGTTGTTTTTTGAAGGAGGCTTCGTCGTCATTGACCACGGACAAGGCGTATTGACGATGTATATGCATTTGTCCCAGATCAATGTAAAAGCAGGCGACCGCCTGGCCAAAGCTCAAGTCATCGGTTTGAGCGGTGGAACAGGAAGAGCGACAGCGCCGCATTTGCACGTCGGAGTCCGCTGGCAAAGTGTGTATCTTGATCCTGCCGCGTTATTGAACCTGAGATTACCTTGATCGAAATGCTTGATCGAAATGACTGATTCTTTTTTTCGTAACCCCATTGTTGTTGCGCTCGACGTGGAAACCGCCGAGCAAGCCTTGTCTTTGGTTGAACGCCTGCGCGGCATTGCCGGCATGTTCAAAGTCGGCAACCAGCTTTTTACCGCTGCCGGGCCGGACTTGGTGCGTTGCATCACTGGCATGGGAGAGCAGGTTTTTCTTGACCTGAAGTATCACGATATTCCGAACACGGTGGCGATGGCTGCCGTGGAAGCCACTCGATTGGGCGTACGCATTTTTAACCTGCATACCCTGGGCGGCTCGAAAATGATGCGCGCTGCTGTTGAAGCGGTGAACGAAACGGTGGCGCGCGAAAAAATGCCGCGCCCTCTGATTCTGGGGGTGACCGTATTAACCAGCCACACGCAGGACTCCTTGAACGAAGTGGGAATTGAACGAAAGCTGGAAAACGAGGTTGTGGCGCTGGCTCAATTATGTGCGGCTTCCGGTGTGGATGGTGTGGTCGCCTCCCCGCTGGAGATTGTGCCAATCCGGAATGCCGTGGATAATCCCGGCTTTGTTGTATTGACGCCGGGCGTGCGTCCGGCGGGTACGGCGCTCAATGATCAAAGCCGCGTGATGACTCCGGCAGAGGCCATTCGCGCTGGCGCCAATTTTTTGGTCATCGGGCGACCGATTACAGCTGCGGAGGATCCGGCACAAGCGGCGCAAATGATTCTGGAAGAAATTGAACAGGCGTCTGATTGAAACGTTTACTGATGAGGCGTTTTCTCGAAAGTCCCAGTCACTCATAACGCCTTGCCCCAGATTTTCAGCAGTAAGGCGGAATTATTTTTAATGTCGTTTTTTAAGTCCATTCGCAAATTTACCTTCGCATTGCTGGCCGTAATCGCGATTAGCTACGGCTGGAAGCTTTACGCCTACCAACAACAGCAGGGAGGATTCACGCCTCCGCCCAGACCCGTTGAGACAAAAGCGCCTGCCGAGAAGAATTCGGGCACAAAATCAATCCCATCAACCTCAGTTTATGAAGGAACGCCATTAAGAGTCGGGGAGCGTTTGACCTTCAATGTGAACTGGTCGGATTTCGCGACCGCCGCTCGAATTGAGATCGAAGTCGTCGAACAAGGTGTTTTCTTCGGGCAGGACAGCTATCAGATCAGAACCAAGCTGGAAACTCTGGGAGGCGTGCGCTCGCTTTTCGGCGATATTGATCATCAATACACCTCTTATGTCGGCCCCAAAACAGCGCTGCCGCACCGGTTGATCAGCTCCGTTCGGCAAGGCAAAAAACAAAATGAAGATACCGTCATCCTGGATCAGTCCCGTCAGCAGGCGACGTTCTCCGACGAAAGCACGCTGACCATTCCGCAGGGGACGTATGATCTCGGGTCATTGATTCACGGGATGCGTTTGCGCGGAATTCCGGAAAGCGGAAAGCAGAAATTCACCGTCCTGATCGGCAGGGAAGTGGTCGAGTTCGAAGCCGTCTCCAAGGGGCGGGAGCAACTGGTGACGCAGACCGGCACCTACAACGCAGTGCAGGTCAAGTTGTATCCGCAAACCAAAAAGTACAGCAAATACCGCATCCATATCTGGTTTTCCGATGACGCGCAGCGGCTGCCGGTCGCCATCCAGGCCAAACTCTGGTTTGGTGAAGTGCGCGCCGATCTGACCAGCGCGACCATCGCCGTGCGTTCTCTTTCGCCGTCCGTTCTGGCGAAAGCCCCGACCGATGAATCCGGAAATCCGCCGCTGCCGGGCGAGGGGCCAAAAGGCGCGAATGGGCAAAAACAGGATGGGGCGCCGCGGGTGATCAATCCTCCGTCGGTTGTTCCGACTCCGTCTCCCAACCTGCCATTTGCCGTTGGCGAACGGCTCAATTACGAGATTGCGTGGGGCGGGTTCGCCTCAGTCGGCAAGGCCAGTTTTGAAGTCCGCCAACAGGGAATGCTGGGCGGAAAGAATGTCTTCGAATTTTACGGTGAAGCGTCCAGTGTTGGCTCCGCGCGCACGCTGATCAACGTCAATGATTCGGCCAGCAGTTTTGCCATGGTGGATTCGTTATTGCCGGTCAAAACCGACATCCGATTGCGCGAAGGACGGCGGCTTAAACAAACTGCCGCCAGCTATGATTGGTCGAAAAAGAGCGTCTCGCTGCCCAACGGCACGGAAGTTCCGATTCAGCCGGGCACGCTGGACCTGCTTTCGCTGTTTTATGCGATTCGCGCGGCGCAGTTGAAAATCGGCGCAACCTATGACTTTCCATTTTTGGACGCCAATCACCGTCCACAAAAGGTCAGAATCAGAGTCGTCAAACAGGAAACCATCGGCGGGCCGATGGGCGCGCGCGAGACATTGCAACTCGACATTCTGTCGCCGGAACCGGTCCAGGCACTGATCGCACAAGTTTGGATCACGAATGACGTACGCCGCCTGCCGCTTTATTTTGCGACCCGCACGCGCTTCGGCGAGTTGCGATTCCAGATGACGAGCGCAAGCAACACGAAATAACTTCAAGGCTCGACAACGTTCAGTTGGTCGAAGTTCCCGCCGAAGCGCCCTGCCGAATCCCAGACAAGCTGAAGTTTGCCGAACTTCAAACCATCAACTGGCCGCCATTGATTTCAATCATCTCGCCGTGAATGTAACTGGCGGCGTCCGACGCGAGAAATGCGATCACCCGTCCGCATTCTTCCGAAATTCCGACTCTTCCCAACGGAATGCCCGCGACAAATTGCTTCATCAATTCGGGGGTTGACATGCGTTCGTGAAACGGCGTGTCAATCACGCCGGGCGCGACACCGTTGACGCGGATGCCATACGGCGCAAGCTCTTTGGCCAGCCCCTTGGTCAGACACATTACGCCGGCTTTGGCCGCCGCGTAAACGCCCGCGCCGGGGCCGCCGCCGTGATGTCCGGCAATCGAACCGACATTGATGATGGTTCCACTCCGGCGATTCATCATCTCCTGCATCACGGTTTGCGAACAGAAAAGCACGCTTTTGAAGTTCAGGTTCATCACCTGATCCCACAGATCTTCGCTGAATTCCAGCAGCGAACAGCGCCCGATCAAATCGCCCGCGTTGTTGACCAGAATATCAATTGGTCCCAGCGCGGCGCGGGCGGCATCGGTCAACTCCTGCGCACCGGCTTTGGTCGAAACGTCGGCCTGAATGACGACGGCGGTCCCGCCAATCTCTTCAATCATTTTTTTGGTTTCTTCCGCACCGGCCTGATTCTTGTGGTAATTGACGGCGACCGCCACCCCACATTCAGCCAACGCGAACGCCGCCCAACGGCCAATTCCCGTGCTGGCGCCCGTCACCAGCGCAACTCGTCCATTCATACTTTGCTTATTCATCATTGTTCCTTCGATAAACGATTTCACCATTGACGATGGTGGCGACGACGCTGAGCGCCATTGCCTGCTCGTCCCATTCAAACAGAACCAAATCCGCGCGCCGCCCGACTTCAATGGTTCCGAACTTGTCGTCTAAGCCGAGCAGTTTCGCAGGGTTTGCCGAAGCCATCCGCAGCGCATCTTCCAGCGCCGCACCGGAATAGGCGACGGTCTTGCCAATTGCGTCGTGCATTTCGAGCGCCGAACCTGCCAGGTAGGGGGTGCCGGGCAAACAAACGCGGCCAGCTTCGGTGACTTCGACTTCAACGTTGCCGAGTTTGTATTTTCCTGGCGCACAGCCTGCGGCGGCAATCGCGTCCGTCACCAGAATGCTGCGCGCGATGCCTTTGCCGCGCAGAAAACACTTCACCACCGATGGCGGCAAATGATGGCCGTCCACGATGAAGCTGGCCCACAGTTCATCGTTGGCCAGTTGTTCCCAGATGTAATTCGGATGGCGGTCAATTTTCGCGTGCGATCCATTGCCCAGATGCGTGGACATCTTCGCGCCCGCCCGGACGGCGTCCGCGATCCGCGCGGGATTTGCGGCCGTATGGCCGATGGCGACAATGACGCCGGTTGCGGAGGCGCGTTCGATGAAATCAAAACTTTCCGGCCATTCCGGCGACAGCGTTAGAATCCGAATCTGGCCGCGCGCCGTGTCCTGCCAACGCTCGAACTGCTCCCAATCCGGTGGGCGAACGTGCTGGCGAGGATGCGCGCCGCGCGGTCCGTCTTCCGCCGAAATGAACGGCCCTTCCAGATGAATCCCGGTAAAAGCGAGGGCGAACTCCGGCGATTCGTCAGCCGCGCGAATTACGTTGGTCAGGCATCGCGAAATATGATCCGGCGATTCCGTGATGACGGTCGGACAATACGCCGTCACACCGGTTCGCCACAGCGCGCGAGTGACGGCACTGATTTGTTCCGTCGTTGTGCCAGCGTCATTGAAATCAATCCCGCCGTAGCCGTTGATTTGCAGGTCAATAAAACCCGCGGCGAGAAAGACGTTTTCGCCGCCGCAATCGAATTTTTGCGAAATGTCAGCAGGATGAACCTGATTCAGCCAGCCGCCAGTAATCAGCCAGTCTGCCGGCGAATGGTTTTCAGTTCGTTTTGCTCTGATTCTCATGTCTCAAAATCCTGACCGGCTCAAACGCCATCCTGAAAAATCGTGTAAATCCTGTCGAAATATTTTTCTTGCAGATTATGCAGGGCGGAAAAGCGCGCGAACTCTAGCACAAGTCAATCGCGGCTGAGTAGAAGTTGCGGCCATAATCCGTTACCCTTGGCTCGCTTCCCGTCAAACACTTCCCGAAATGCTGTTATGAATCAAGTTGTTTCGAAAATTCGCCGACTTGTTCCCGCGCTGCTGGCGCTGATGATTGGCGTTGCCGCGCAGTCTTTCGCCCAGCCGTTTTCGGACGCTCAACGAATCGCCGAACTCAGCAAGGTTCGCGACGGGCTGCGGTCCGATTCGTTTCGCAATGCGGATGCAGTTGTTGTGATCAGCGAGCGGGCAATTGCCGAAGCGGTCAAGCAATTCGTCGGTTTGGAGATCACGTTGGCCAATGGCAATGTGATGAAGCTGAGTTCGATTGAAAGCCAATTGGTAACGGGCGCGGCACTGATCAAAATCGGTGTGCAATCCAAATCCATCAACCTGCAATTATCCGGGCGGCTGTCGAGTGGCGAAGTACAGAATACGCCGGAAGGCAGAAAACTGAAGATGCCCTTGCAGGTGACGGATGTGAAGCTGCTCAACGGCGGCTTTTCGTCGCTGCTGATTAAAACGATGTTCGGCGCCTGGCTGAAACCGGAAACCTGGAATGACGAACTGCCTTCGCTGACACTGCCGCTGGAAATCAACGAAGCGATGGAAATTCCTGCCGCGCAGTTCAAGGTCGAAGGGCAGATGCCGATGGAGATTGCGACGGCGGCCTATCGTGCGCCGCTTAACCTGACGCTGACTTCGCTGCTCGTGCTGGAAAAACGCGTGGTGGTTACGCTGCAAGTCAATTCGCCTTATCCGCCGGTCACTCTGCCGCTTCCGGGGAACGCTTTCTCGGTGGGAGAGAGAATCGCCCTGGAAAACGAAACCGCCCAGCTTGTCGCCAACCTGGTTCCCGGAACCGTTGGGGACTGCGATGTGCGCTTGCGGCTGGGCCGAAACGTCATCAGCTCGCTGCTTTCGCAGATTGCCGCGCAGCAAAACCCCGACCTGAAATTCAAACTGAAGCAGGGCCGTGTCCGGTCGAATGAAGTCAAAGCCGTTGTTTCCATCGTCAATTACACAGACATTGAAAACGGTGACGGACAGGCCGATGTCAGTGAACTGCGAATTGAAAGCATCGTGGACGGCAAGGTGAATGTTCGGTTGAGCGGGCAGGGAACAATTGACGCCAAAGTGAAAGGCCGCGAATACGGCATCCCGTATGGGTTTTCGCCGCGCACCAACTTCGCCATCAACAATCAACCGGTTCCGCTGCAATTCGCCAGCGAAAATGGGCGCGTGATATTGCAGGCGGTTCCGGGCGCGGCGTTGCCGATCAATCTGCGTTTTACTGTGAATGTCGCGGGACGCGAAATCGGCGTCAATCGCACGGAAGCGGTGCTGGTTGATCGCTGGCTGAACCGGATTGAACTGCCTGCGCTGCTCAATCGGGAAATTCTGCTGCCGTACAAAATGGAAATTGACGCGGGCAGCAACCTGCATGTCACGAATAAACGCAAGCTCGATTATTCGCTGTCGAATCTGCGCTTTGGGGCAAATCACGACGTGATTGACATCACGGCGGATGTTAAGGTGAATCCTCGCTGACAGATAACAGATATTGATCGGAAAATTGACTGTATCCGAAGCATTCGCTTCACCGTCTTTAGCACTCATATGGAATTCAAAGAGACAATTAAACTGGCGTTTGACGCCATCTGGTCGCACAAGTTGCGGTCGGTGCTGACGCTGCTGGGAATGATCATCGGCGTGACGTCGGTGGTCATCATCGTTTCGCTGATCCAGGGCTTCAACCGTTATGTGGATGAAAAGATCGCCGGCATTGGCGCGAAAGCCTTCAGCGTGCGCCGGTTCAGCTTTGAAGACTGGAAAAACACCGACACCATTGCAGAAGCTCAACGCCGCAACAAGGATTTGACCTTCGACGATTACGATTATCTGCGGGAAAAGGCGACGCTGGTGGACAAGCTGGGCGCAAAGGCGATGGGGTCGCCGTCCACGCTCAAACGCGGGAATGAATCGGCGGAGAACGTCAGCGTGGATGGCGCAACGGCTAATTCCGTGGAAATTGATAATCTGGATATTGCCGAAGGACGTTACTTCACCGCCACCGAAGATACTTCGACGCAGAACGTGGTTTTCCTCGGCGCGGATGTGGCCGCCAAGCTCTTTCCAAACAGCACTCCGATTGGTCAGGAAATCACGATTCGCGGTTTGCCGTATCGTGTGGTCGGCGTGGCCGCCGCCAAAGGCACTGTTTTCGGCATGCCGCAGGACATCTTCGCCACCATCCCGATTCGGACCTACATCAAAAATTTCGGCCCGGCGGTGCGGCAGCGCAGCATGTACCTGACTGGCACTGCCAGAAGCGACGATCAATTTCAGGAAGCGGTTGAAGAAGTGCGCGCGTTGCTGCGCGTGCGGCGCGGACTTGGATACGGCGAGAAAGACAATTTCGGCATCGGCACGCCGGATGCGATTATGGAAATGCGGGACAAATTACTTGGCCCGATTTTCATCGCGGCAGTGGCCGTTCCCGGCATTGCCCTGGTGGTGGGCGGCATCGTGATCATGAACATCATGCTGGTCAGCGTCACCGAACGCACGAAAGAAATCGGCATTCGCAAATCCCTGGGCGCGCGCCGCGGCGACATCTTGAAGCAGTTTCTGATTGAAGCCGTAACGCTTTCGGCGATTGGCGGTTCCGTGGGCGTTTTCATTGCCTGGGCGGTCGGAAGAATCCTGACCGCGGTGTTCTTTCCAACCTATCTTTCCATTGCCGCGGTCATTATCGCGGTCAGCGTTTCCGGATTGATTGGCGTGTTGTCCGGCATTTTGCCCGCCAGCAAAGCCGCCAAACTCGATCCGATCGAGGCGCTCAGAGCAGACTAAATCATGAAGCTTATTCGCAACGACATTTGGGAAAACTTGAAGATGGCGCTCGATACGCTGCGCACGAACAAGCTGCGGTCGTTTCTGACCGTGCTGGGCGTGGTGATTGGCGTTTCCACGGTGATGGCCATTGCCTCGATCATCAGCGGCATTGATTACGCCGTGACCAAACAGATTGAATCCTTCGGCACGAATTCCATCTTCATCACGAAGTTCAAAAGCGGCGTCCGCTTCGGCCCGCCGACGCGCGAAGAGCGGATGCGCAAACCGCTGACCTATGACGATGCCCTTGCCCTTGCCCAGTTGCCTTCCATCAACGTGGCCGTGCCGCTGCTGAACATCACCAACGATTACTTTGGCCGCAAGCTGGAAGTCAAAGCCAATGGCAAACAATCGGCGGCGATCGTTCTGCAAGGCGTTTTGCCCGAATACGAACGCGCTGGCATCTGGGTGCTTTCCGCCGGGCGTTTCTTTACGAAGGAAGAAAACGATTCACGCGATGAGGTTTGCGTCATTGGTGCCTCGGTGGTGGATCAATTCTTTCCTTACGGCTCGCCGCTCGATAAATACCTGACTCTTGGCGGGCGCGAATTCCGCGTGGTCGGCGTGCTGGAAAAACGCGAACAGCTTTTCGGCGGCGGAGAGGGCAGCAACGATCAAAACAACGTCATTTTCATGCCGTTTACCGTCGCGCACAAACTCAAACCGAATGCGGAAGACATCTTCATTCTGGCCATTGCCAAACCGGGAATGCTGCGGCAAGGGCTGGAGGAAGCCACCGCCGCGCTCCGCATTCGCCGCCAGGTCCCTTTCGACAAGGACGACAATTTCGGTATTTCGACGGCGGATTCGATCATCGAATCGTTCCGTTCGATTACTTTCGGCGTGGCCATCGCGATGGTGGCCATTTCGTCCGTCGGTTTGATGGTGGGCGGAATCGGCGTGATGAACATCATGCTGGTCAGCGTTACGGAACGGACGCGCGAAATCGGCATTCGCAAAGCGCTTGGCGGCCGCCGCCGCGACATCCTCTGGCAATTCCTGATCGAAGCCATGACGCTGACGGCCAGCGGCGGACTCATTGGATTGATCATTGGCTGGTTGCTGACCTTGCTGATCCGGCTGATTGTGCCGTCTTACGTGCCGATCTGGGCGCCGATTGCCGGATTCGCCTCCAGCGTCGGCATTGGGTTGATCTTCGGTTTGTGGCCGGCGTGGAAAGCCGCGCGGATGGATCCGATTGTCGCGTTGAGGTACGAATAGCAGATCAAATGATTCCTGCAAGGTTCAGTACAAAGCCTTTGAGCAATGGCTCGCCGGAAACTTCCTGCGGTTGATTGAGAATTTCAACCGGCGAGCCAGGGCGGTAAATGTGAACCCGTTTTTGCAAAGGATCAATCAGCCATCCCAACCCTGCGCCGTTCAAAAGATATTCCTCCATCTTCTCTTCCAACATCTTCAGACGGTCAGACTTCGAGCGTAATTCGACCACGAAGTCCGGGCAGATCGGCGGAAACTCATCCTGCTCTTCCGGCGTCAGCGCGTCCCAGCGCTCCCGCCTGATCCAGGAAACATCGGGCGACCGCTTTGCGCCGTTTGGCAAAGTGAAGCAGGTGGAAGAATCAAAACCGACCCCCGTGTTGTCGCCTTCCGCCCACCCAAAAAAACGACCGGTCAAAAAGAAGTTTCGATTACCGCCGCGGCCTGTGACTGGGGACATAACGATCAATTCTCCTTTGCTGGTCATTTCAATTCGCAACTCAGGATTTTGCGCGCAGAAGTCCATAAACTCGGCATCCGTCATCCGTGCGTGCTCGATTTCCGGCATCATCACGACGGTCTGAATTCCTTCCGGCATCGAAACGGTCATCCCTGCGGTGGTCATACTCATAACTCCTCCTGACTTTTTGGCTCGCGCGACACTTTACCACTTACGGCTTCTGTTCAGCATCGCGCGGATAGCGTTGCAGCATTCCAGGCTCTTTCATCATCTTCTCAATCTCATCCATCTCCATTGGCACAAAGTCCGAGACGATCTCTTTGCCGGTTGCGGTGATGACGATCAGGTCTTCCAGACGAACGTAAATCTTCTCTTCCGGAACGACCAACGCCGGTTCGATGGTGAAGACCATTCCGGCGCGAAGCGGTTCGCCGTGCGGACCGACATCGTGGGTCGCCATTCCGACCCAGTGACCCAGACTGGCGTTCGGATTGCTGGCCGAGCGTTGATAATTCGCGACGAAAGCTTTCGCCGCGCTTTCATACGCCGGTTTGGAAAACTTCGTGCTGGCCAGCAGGGCTTCCATGTCTTTGACCGCGTCTTTCAGGACGACTTGCGGAATGACGTTTGGCCGGATGTGCTTCAAGACCGATTTGTAACAGCCCAGGTAAAAGCCGTATAGCTCGCGCTGCCAGGCGTTGAACTTGCCGTTGACCGGCCACATCCGCGTCACGTCGCTCATGTAATAGCCAACGTCCGGCGCGAAATCCATCAGCAGAAAATCGCCGTCCAGCATCCGCCGCTTGCCCGCGTTGTAATGCGGATAAAAGGCATTGCTGGCGCTGGCGATCAGCGAGTAATAGGCTTCGCCCTGCGCGCCGTTGCGGTAATAAACGTACTTGGCCATGCCATCGAGTTCGTGTTCGTAAATGCCCGGCTCGGTCGAACGCATGCCTTCCATCAGCGCCAGGCCCGACAACCGAGTGGCTTTTTTGATCAGCGCCAGTTCGCGGGGCGACTTGATCAGCCGCAGCCGGTCGAGCGTCGGCGTCAGGTCGCGAACTTCGAATTGCGGGAAACGGGCGCGCACGGTTTGAATCAGCGTTCCTTCGCGCGAGGCGCGGCCGTCGAAAGGATCGGCGGCGTAATCGCCGATGACGCGAACGGCCAGATCGCGGCTCATGGCGAACCCTTCCGCCGGGCTGAACGGCGTAAAAATCGCTCGTCCGCTGCCCCGAGTTGCGCGCGCCAGATGTTCGACCAGCAAATCCGTTCCGAAGACAGCATCCACGCCGCTCAGGCTTTTAACCAACTCGGCGTCTTCGGCAGATAGCATCTTGCCTTCGCCGCGTTCGCGCCCTTCGTTGCGGTGCGGCAGGTAAAGCGATGTGCGTTTCATCGCGCCGTCCAGCAGCAAATACGCGTGCGGGACTTCGATACCGCACAGGTAATAAAATTCGTTCGATTGGCGGAAACGGGTGTAACCCGTTGGGCTGGGCGCGCCCTGCAGCAGGGCCAGGCCGTTTTCGCCAATCGCCTTGTAAACTTCAGCGCGGCGCGCGGTGAACTCTTCCGGCGGAAAATCCGTGGTGAAAAGTGAAAATCCTTCCTGCGCAAACGCCGGCGCGCACAGCAACGCCAGCAGCGACAACACCAATCTGATTTTTGCGAGCATGAACTTCTCCTGGTTAAGCGAGCCGTTGATTGAGCAGCTTGACGATTGCATCAAGCCAGTCAATCAAATGTTCGGTGACTTCATCGCGATTTGTTTCGTTGAGTGTTTCGTGGCGAGCCTGCGTGAAGATGCGATAGCTGACTTTCTCCAACCCGATCAATCGGTAATATTCGGCCAGCGCCGTCGAACCGCGTCCTTCCTCATTGGCCGAATCGCACGAGCCGGAGAAAAGGTAAATGGGCAACTGTTTGGGAATGCGCGCGCGGAACTCCGGCTTTGCGGCCTCTGTCATCGCGCCCAGCATATCCAGCCAAAGCTGTGTCGAACACAGAAAGCCGCACATCGGATCGGCGATGTATTTGTCCACTTCGTCTTCGTCGCGCGACAGCCAGTCGAAGGCCGTTCGGTTCGGTTTGAACGCCTTGTTAAAGGCGTCAAACGAGAGTTTGCTGAGCAATTCGCTTTTGCCCAAACGGCCCAGGCGTGCGCGTTCAATGCGGGTGATGAGTTTTCCGATGTGAACCAGAGGGCTGACGATGCCGTTTGCGCCAGACATCGCCACGGCGTCAAACAAATTCCGCGTTGCCAGATGCTGCGCCACGAGCGATCCCATGCTGTGGCCGAACAGAATGACCGGGTGATGCGGATAATCTATTCTCGCAAAAGAGCAGATTTGTTCGATGTCTTTCAGAATTCGCGCCCAGCCGTCTTCATCGGCGAAATAGCCCGTGTCTTCGAATGATTGGGCAGTCTTTCCATGCCCGCGCTGGTCGTTGGCGAAGACAACGTAGCCGCTTTCAGTCAAGGCCTCAGCCAATCGTTCGTAACGTCCGGCGTGCTCGGCCAGCCCGTGCGCAATGTGAACAATCGCCTTGCCCCAACCAACATCCGGCAGCCATCGGTATACGAAAAGTTTCGCGCCGTCATCGGCCGTAAACGTGAAATGACTTTCCCTCATCCGTGTGAATCGTCCCCCAATTTTTCCCGCAGGAACCCAACCGCGATACAGTACTGGCCCAGATAATAGGTCGCCCAGATCAAGTAATCAGAAAACGGCACGGGCGTTTTGAATCTTCCTGCCGCAATCATCGAATCCGACAGCACGAACAGAATTGCGCCAATCCAGACATACGGTTTTGAAAATCCGGCGAAGATGGTTGACACCGCCATCACCGTGATCGCGCAGATGTAAACCATCACGGGCCCCGCCATCTTGCCCAAATCCGTTGACAGCCAATTCGATAGCAACAGGCTGTAAACCAGCACCGCGGCGCCCAGAATCAGTTGTCCGCCAGTGGGCCGCAACGGGCGCAGCCAGTTCCGTACAAACAGCAAAATGTAAATGAAGTGCGCGACCAGAAACGACGCCAGCCCCTGAACAAAATAGCTGCCCGGCAGGTCCAGAAAGATGTCGCCCAGGCAGGAAAAGCCCAACGCCGCGCCCAGAATCAGATGATCGCGATCTCGCAGCCATTCAATGCCCTGTAGGCGAGGAGTCGCCTGGCGCAGCAGCCTCAGGGCCAGTATGGCCAGCGGCGCAATGCTCAGCCCTTTCAACACAATGCTTCCGGGGAAAGGCTGAAGGCTTTGCGTCGCCAGATAAGCCGTGCCTGAGGCAATAGACAGAAATAACAGCCCCTGATCCAGTGCGCCGAATCCGCGCAAACGGCCAAATGTCAGAACATCCGTGTTCATCATCAAACACCCCACAGCGGCAACCCCAGGTCGGGAAAGACCGCCAAATCACCCGATCATCGAATTAGAGGTCAACAGATTTTCGATTAAGCGCAGGAAGAAAGCGGCGGGATGATAACAGCGGGTTGCGGCATTTGCGAGAGTCTGGCTGGAAGCGCGCCGCCGAAGGGCTGATCTTCTGCCGGCGCACTTCTGGGGGTACGTTTGAACATTATTTGCCAGCGCTGATGCTTTCAGCAGCCAGCACGTCGTAATGGTAATTGATCAGCACTCGCTTCGGGCGCGAAGGCAGTTTGACCTTGAATTCCGGCGTCGTCGAATTGCCGATGATCGGAACATTTCCAAGCCGCGAGATTTTTCCATCAAAGTCCAAATAGATTGGCACCAACATCTTGAACTGGTCTGAGACTTCGCTTTGAGTGATTTTCCCGGTCAGCAGGACTTTTCCGTCGCTTTCCGCCGTCAACGCATAATCCAGACGGTAGCGGGGCACTTCGGTGCCAAACACCCACTGTAGGAAGAACCAGTCCATTCGCTTGTTCCCGTCCAGATCCATAGTCGGCAGCATGTGTTTTTCAACCACGGCTTTGAAAGATTCCGTCGAGGCATTTTCATTGAAATGAATTTTGACGAAATCCCGCATCATCTCGATGAATTTCTGGTCGCCCGTCTTGGGGTCATACATCATCCATCGCAGCATATGCAGGACATAACCGCCTTTGGGGTAAACCAGCCGGTTGTAGCTTCCGGGGCTTTTCGTCGTATTTAACCGTAACCCGGCCCAGATTGGACCGACATCGGTCGGACGGCGGCCAAAAACATCTTTCTCCAAAATGGTTTTGCGATTCTGATCCCAGAAGCGCAGGTATTTGTCGAGTTTGGGTTCGGTGTATTGCAGAAACAGGCTGGCGGAAAAATCCGCGAAGCCTTCGCTCAGCCATTGATCGTGGAAGGACGACCAGCCGACGATGTGGCCCCACCATTGGTGCGCAACTTCGTGAGAAGTTACTTCCTGAATGAAGTCCGTGAAGCCGGAGTTCAACCCGATCAGTTGCCAGCGCTGTGTTGAATCGAGATAGGCGCTGAGCGGCAAATAGACCAGACTGGGCCACGATTGTCCGAAACTGAATTGCGGTTGCTGGGTGACGGCGATGCGGCCGTACGGCACTGGAGAAAACCAGTGATTGAACAGGCGAATGGACATCTGCGCTTCAACCAGGGTTTTATCAATCAACCGCGACGGAGCCATTCCACCGATGCTCTCCGCTTGACGCAAATAATCCGGCAGATTGGTGGTGGCATAACCGTCAATCTGGTAATTGGTTTTGTCGTCGGTGACGCTTTTCTTTTTGAAGTCGCCGTAATTGAATCCGGCCACGGCCAGCGGAATGTCTGAAACCCACTGGGTGACGGAAAAGTTTTCTTCCTTTCCTTCCTTGACCAGTTTGCCAATGCTGACCATGGTGTACTTGCTTGCCACCTTGAATGTCAGATCGAACGTCGCGCGGTCGGTGAAGGCATTGACGCTGGGATACCAGCTTGTGCGTGCGCCGACGGCGAAATTTCCGCCGCCGGCATCTTCGATCACCTTGTCTCCCTGATACTCGATGGCGATTTTGTATTGTCTGCCTTTGACTGTTGGTTCGGGCAGGATGGAGTGGAAAGCGCTGTCGTCGTTTTTCTTTTCCTGAATAAAGTTGATCTCGTTTCCGCCCATCGTCACGCGCGTCACGCGCAACGTTGGCAGCAGCCCGAAACTGATGATGCGGTCGCCATCGCTCAACGCTTTGAACGTTAGTTCAGCAGTCGCCGTCAGTTTCTCGCCGCGGATGGCTGTTTCGATACGGTAGTGTTCAGCGTCAATTGCGCGCTTGTCTTCCATCGAACCGGCCTGGCCGCTTTTGAGCTCGCTTTCCAGGTGTGACAGGTAAAGAATGCCTTCTTCCTTGCCTTGTGGATCCAGGTTGATCAGCGCAACTTCTTCGGGCGCGGGCAATTGCGGCATGACACCGTCGGGCCGGACGTGAAAGCGCAGATCGTTATATTTTCTGCCGAAGAGATAGGCGTTGAAGAAGGGCGCGCGCTTCGGATTGTACAGCGCATTGAGCAGTTCGGCTTCGATGTTTTCGACGTCTTCGGCGGACAGCAGCGCCTCCACCAGGCTTCGTGGCCGGTCAGTATTGCGCCGCACGCGTTTCTGAAAATCGCGCAGGGCATCGGCGATGCGCCCGTCCGCTGAAGCCGCCTGACCTTGCCGTTTAATTTCCTGGTGGGTGTCGTCTGAAAAAACAAAGGTCGCACGATTGAATGTTTCGCTGAAGGTCTCTTTCTGTGTGATGAATTTCAGATAGTCTTTTTCAATCTGGAAAGCAGGTACCAGGCTGATTTCGCCTTCTCCGACAAAAACGCCAATCGCCACGCGGCCCAGCACAGGCGGCAAAAAGCTGATGCTTCCGCTGCGCAGCGTGATCACGCCGACATCCCGTTTCAAGGTCAAATTGCTGATAGTATAAGTCTCGCCCGGCATACCATCACGCAATGCCCGGTAATTGGGATCGGAGTTGGGAGCGATTGCGCTTTTGGCTCCGACCGTCACTTCCGCCCTGGCTTCGGCGATCTCGAGTTTGATTTCAAGGGAAGCGGTTTTGCCGCTTTCAATATTGATTTTGCGTTCGGCAGTTTTGAATCCGGCGCGCGCGGCGCTCAGGTCGTAGCTGCCGGGCGCAAGACCTTCGAGTTTGAAGCGGCCTTCCCCATCGGTTTCGGCGGTTCGCGTTTCAGTGGCGGCAGTATTGCGAATGCTGACTTGCGCACCGACCACAACCGCGCCTTTCGGATCTTTTATCGTTCCGGTCAGCGCGCCGGCTTGTGTTTGTGAAGTGTGAGCATTAAGCGTTATCGAGCTGAGAACACAGGCAAGGATCATTAACAGGATGAAACGGCGTTTCATTGAATTCCTCCGCAGGCATTGAAAATGTTGGCAAATGGTTGATTGAGCGGCTGGGTCAGGAAGGGCGGAGAATAGCACAGATGGAAAACAGGTCAATCTGTATTTTTATTGGCTCATAAAGCAACAAGGCGATGGGTTTTCCCATCGCCTTGTAAAATATTTGCTCTTAGTTTCGCCGATTAGTAACGGTAGCGCCGATCATTGTTGACTTTGTTGCGGTGGTAAATGTAACCGCCCGCCGCGCCAATGCCCGCGCCGATCAATGCGCCTTTCTTGCCACCGATCACCGCGCCGCCCAGAGCGCCAATGCCTGCGCCAATTCCGGTGCGCTTCACGGCATTACCGGTTGTGTCCTGGCGATCACGGTAGTATCCGTCATTGTAATAATTCCGGTTCCGATTGTTGCGGCTACGGTTATCAACGTAGCGATCATTGTACCGGTCATTGTAATTACTCTGAACGTAACCACTCCGCGTGCGGCAACGAGTCTGAGCCATGGCATCTGGAGTCGCGAGCACAAAAAACACGCCCAAGGCCAAAGCCGCCAACAGCAGATTCTTATTCATCTTTTTGACCATCGTTCTTCCTCCTTTGGGGGCAGCTTCGCTCCGGCGCTGCCACGATGCCGGATTGGGTTTTTCGGGAATCAGGTTCCAACCTGATTTTCGATACAAATCAATGAGAACAACTATTCCATAGTCAACCAGTGTGCCACTGAATTTCTCTGAACTTAGAATGATGTGCAAGTGATGGAAAGAGAACAGTTTAGTTCAGATAAGCCGTTTGTCAGACGCCGCAAACACAAATGGTTTCCCGATTCGGCAACACCTTTCGGGGTAATTTGGGAGCGGGTGATGTGGCATATGGTGTGGCAATAAGCCAACCGTTGGCGATTCATACAATTAGATCAGTCAAGACTGATTGGCGCGGCGGACTTCCGGTTCCATACGTCTGACGAGCATCAACGACCACATTTTCCAGTCAGCGCGGAAGGACCAAAGCGGATATTTGAATGAGGCGGGTTTGTTGTGCTCAATGAAGAAATGGCCAATCCAGGCAAAGCCATAACCGATCAGCAGACCCAGCGGAATTAGCCACAGATTGCGAGTCGCCAAAGTTTCCGCCAGGCAGACAAGCCCCAGCGTGCTGCCAATGAAATGCAGCATTCGATTGACTGGCCGCGAATGTTCGCGCACATAAAACGGCCAGAACGCTTCAAAATTCGTGAGGCGGTCTGCCTCAGAAATTGCGGCATCAGGAAAACGGGATGGATTCATGATTTTTTCCTCTGAGTTTGGTTGTGTGTCTGACTACTGAAAGTGTGCGGTGATTTTAATCGTCTGATGCAATCCTGTCAGCCGATTCTCGCCGCCGCCGCTACACGTTTTGCCGGGCGTGGAATATGATACCGCCGCTTTCGTTCCCAGTTCTTCGCCCAATCAAACAAATGATTGAAGTTGCTATGTTTGTTCTCCGGTCGAAATACAAATGGCTGTGTCTTTTGGCGGTTTTCACCGTCGTCATGGTGTCCGTGGCTGCGCGTGATGCGCAAATGGGATTGTGGCGGTGGCAAAACCCGCGTCCGCAAGGCAATCCGCTTTATGCGATCAAATTCAGCGACGCACGGCGAGGAATTGCTGTTGGACGCGATGGCGCAATCCTTCGAACCGAGGATGGCGGACAGCGCTGGTCTTCGGCGCGCAGCCCTGTCAACACGCCGCTTTATGGCTTGGCGGTCATTGGCAAAAAAGTCTGGGCTGTCGGCGCGCGCGGCGAAATCCTTTTTTCAGAAGATCGCGGCGAAAGCTGGCGAATGCGTAACAGCGGAACGAAAAAACATCTTTATGCTGTCTGGTTCCTTGACGAAAAACACGGCTGGGCCGTCGGGGTTGATGGGTTGATTCTGGCGACGGACGACGGGGGCAAGGGCTGGAAACCACAACCCAGCGCCACCAACAAACAACTTTTCAGCATCGCCTTTACCGATGAGCAAACCGGTGTCGCCGTTGGCGCTGAAGGCACACTGCTGGTGACGGGCAACGGCGGCAAATCCTGGCAGAGCAAAAGTCAGGTAACAAACAATGCTCTGTCCGGCGCATTTGCCGTGGCCCCGAACAGATTGTGGGTGGTTGGCGCGGACGGTTTGATTCTGCAAAGCAGGGACTTTGGCGCAACCTGGCAAGTGCAGGTCAGCAATTCGTCGAGCGCGCTTCACGCGATTTCGTTCATCAACGATCAACAAGGCTGGGTTTCGGGCACGGATGGCGCGATTCTGCGGACCAACGACGGCGGAGCAACCTGGAGCGCGCAACTTTCCAACAGCGCGCAAAAACTCAATGGTATTTGCCTGGTGGATGATAAACAGGGCTGGGCGGTGGGCGAAGGCGGCGCGATTTACGCAACTGCGGACGGCGGCGAAAAATGGACGCCGCAAACGGACGGCATTCAGGAAATGTTCAACGCGGTTCATTTTGCCGGCGGCGAACGCGGCTGGGTGGTTGGCATGAACGGCAATGTTCTGACCACGACCGATGGCGGCAAAACTTGGAATGCGCAAACTGCCGGCGTCACCGCCAACCTGCGCTCGGTGAGTTTTATTGACCCGCAACACGGCTGGATTGCGGGTGAGCGCGGCATCGTTCTACGCACGGAGGACGGCGGCGCGAAATGGCTGGCAAAGCCTCTGCCTTCCAAACTGGATCTTCACGCCGTATTTTTTCTTCCTCCCAGCGAAGGCTGGGTGATTGGCGAAGAAGGCTTGATCCTGCATACCACCGATGGCGGGGATACCTGGATGCCGCAAAACTCGAACTGCCGCTACTGGCTGGAAGCTCTGACTTTCGTTGACGCCAAAAACGGTTGGGCGGTGGGCGAAGCCGGTTGCATCATTCGCACCAGGGACGGCGGCGCAAACTGGCAGGTTCAGGAAAGCGGCACGCGCAAATGGCTTTATTCCATTTCTTTCGCCGACAGTGAGAATGGCTGGGCGGTGGGCGAAGATGGATTGATTTTGCGCACCACGGATGGCGGTGAAAACTGGGTGGTACAGATCAGCGGCATTCCCAGCAATCTGTTAGGTGTCAGAGCCGTCAGTGCGAAACACGCCTGGGTTGTCGGACTCAACGGCGTCATTCTCCACACCGAAAACGGCGGCAGACGCTGGCAACGTGACGCCAGCAATACGACTTCTCCATTGCGCGCGGTCACGTTTCACGAAAACGAGGGCTGGGCGGTCGGGCGCGACGGCGTGATTTTGCGCTACGCGGGCAAAAACGCCGGGGAGTTGCGAACGATTTTGGGAAACAAATGAAAATCCTGCTGCTGGAAACCATTCACGACGAAGCCATTGAATTGCTCAAAACCATCGGCCAAGTTCACCGGATTCAAAGCCTTGACCCGGATCATGTCAAAGAGCAGTTCATTGATGCCGCCGCCGTGCTGACGCGCGGGCGTGGCCGCATTCCGCGCGAAGCCTTGCTGGTGGGCAAGTCGTTGAAATGCGTCGCTCGCTGCGGCGCGGGCACCGATAATATTGATGTGGCAACGGCGACAGAACTTGGTTTGCCCGTGCTGTTTTCGCCGGATGGAACGACCTTCTCCGTCGCCGAGCACGCCATGATGTTGATGATGGCCGTGGGCCGGAAACTGACGCTGCTCGACAGGGAAGTGAAAAAAGGCAACTGGGAATTTCGCAATCGCGCCGGCATCGGGCTGGAACTTTTCGGTAAAACGCTGGGCATTGTCGGTTTCGGCAGAATCGGCCAACGCACCGCTGAACTCGCGCAAGCCTTCGGGATGAAGGTGATTTACTGGAGCGCGCGCAGCCGGGACGACAATTATCCGTTCATCGAGTTGGAAGAATTGTTCCAGCAGGCGGACGTGATTTCAATCAGTCTGGCGTTGAATGAAAACACGCGCGGTTTGGTCAGCGAACGCCTGATTTCGCTGATGAAACCCACGGCAATTCTCGTCAATACCGCGCGCGGCGAAGTCCTGGACGAAACCGCGCTCGCCGCGGCGCTGGCCGAAAAACGAATTGCCGGAGCCGGCCTGGATGTGATGGCCAGCGAACCGCCCCCCGCCGATCATCCATTTTTCGAACTCGACAACATCGTCATTACACCGCATCTGGGAACCATTACCGACGTGGCGTATCGCAAAATGTGCGTCGAAGTCGCCGAACAGGTCGGCAAAGTGTTGAAAGGCGAGCCGCCTGACGCGCGAAGTGTACGAAATCCGCGAGTGCTATAATTTGGTTTCCCTTCAAACGCATTTCATCGAAGGAGGCAACTATTCATGGAAATCGCTCCTTATGTTTCCGTTGATCCCAATATCCATCACGGTGCCGCCGTTATCACTGGAACGCGGATGCCGGTTTCAGTCATTGTCGGCTCGCTGGCAAGCGGAATGAACAAGGAAGAGGTCAGCCGTGAGTACGCGGTGACGATCGCGCAAATTGATGCGGCATTGTCATTTGCGGCTGACCTGGTATCCAAAATTCAGGCTACATCGCTTGCCGGAGACTGAGCGATGAATCTGCTGATTGATGAAAATATGCCACGATCTTTAGCGGGCGAGTTGGTGGCATTGGGATTCACTGTGCAGGACGCACGAGACATTGGCTTGGTCGGCCATCCGGATGAAGAGGTTTTTCAAGTCGCCTGCTCAACCGATGCCGTCATCATTACTCGCGACCGCGGTTTTACAGAAGAACGAAACTGGCCACCTGAATTTACGGCAGGGGTTATTTTTATCAACCTGCCGGATAGCGCGACGACTTACCTCATTAACACGAAAATCAGAAATTTACTGACACAGCGGTTACCTGAGTCTTTGCTGGGGGCAATCACTTTTGTTGAACCTCAGCGCGCACTTTCTCACATCTTGCGCCGCCGCCCGAAATCTTCCACAGCGATACAAGATCATCCCGACAAACAAGGAGACGACGATGAAGCACGCAATGCACAACTGGATGAGACCCGAACCGATTGAAACGACGCTCGAACGCCTGCACCGCTTCGGTTACGACGCCATTGAAATCAGCGGCGACCCGGAGCGTTACCACACGGACGAAGTTCGCGGTCTGCTGGAAAAATACGAACTGGAATGCTGGGGCACGGTGACGATGATGTTTGCGGGCCGGGATCTGCTGCATCCGGACAGTTCGGTCCGCGCCGATACGATTGCCTACATGAAAGATTGCATCCGGATGGGACGGGCGCTTGGCGGCAAAATCTTCTGCATCGTGCCTTCGACCGTCGGCAAGGTGAAGCCGCTCGCCTCGCCCGCCGAAGAGTGGAAATGGGCGGTCGAAGGATTGAAGGAAGTCGCCGCCTTTGCGCAGGACAACGGCCTGACAGCCGGCATTGAACCGCTCAACCGGTTTGAAACCTACTTTATCAATCGCCACGATCAGGCGCTGCGGCTGGCGGAAGAAGTCGGTCACGATTTGCGCGTGGTGCTCGACGCTTTTCATATCAACATCGAAGAGGCGGACTGGAAACAGGCGATTCGCAACACCGGCGACCGGTTGCTGGATTTTCACGCCGCCGACAACAACCGCAGACCGTGCGGACAAGGCCGCTACGATTGGTCGGAAGTCGTTTCCGTGCTGAAGGAAATCAACTATCAAGGCCCGCTGACGGCGGAATTCGTTCTGACGCTGGACCGCACGCCGCTGGCCGTGCTGGGCGAAAAGCATGAAAGTGACATGCAGTTCACCGAAGCCGATTTGAAGTTCATCCAGGAACATGGCTCCGGATTGATCCCCGCCGCCGATTATGACCGCGCCGTCGAAGCCAATATTAACCACCTGAAATCCGCCGGAGCTTGAAAGAAAATGAACCGCTTTGCCGAAGCCATTGCCGAGATCGCTCATCAAGGCTACGCGGTGATGAAGGACCTTCTTTCGCCCGAAGCCATTGCCGCGCTTCGGGCGGAAGCCGGGCAGCTTTGGCAGGAAGAGGATTTTCGAGCCGCGGGCATAGGGCGCAGCGGTGGATATGCCATTCGTTCCGATATTCGCAGCGACCACATTCGCTGGCTGAATGAGCCAGCCCCCACGCCGGCGCAAAAACTTTACTGGGAGGCAATTGAAGAGTTAAGGCAGGAACTGAATCGCGAATTGTTCCTGAGCCTGGCTTCCTTTGAATCACACTTCGCCATTTATCCGCCGGGCGCGTTTTACCAAAAGCACCTGGATCGGTTCAGCAATGCAGACGAGCGAGTGATTTCCTGCACGCTATACCTGAACGAAAACTGGCAGGCGGAATCCGGCGGGCAGTTGCGATTGTACTTGTCAGACGGAAGCTTTGAGGTGTTGCCAGAGGCGGGAACGTGCGTTCTCTTTCGCAGCGATACCTTCTTTCACGAAGTGTTGCCGGCGACTGAAACCAGGTTCAGTTTGACGGGATGGTTCCGGCGGCGTTCGCTGGCAACGATTTGAGTTGGCCGGAGACGGCGGAAAATTTGAACGCCATTCATAAGCGGCGACCGTACCTGGCGAAAGTCGGGAGGGTGGATAAAGCTTCTTTGCCGCAACACCCTTCCGTGCTGAAGGAGGAGCGGCGGGTGTGGCCATCCCGAAGCGTTGATGGTAACTTGTTTGATCGGCGTGATTGCCGGGAGGTGGCTGCGTCAACCTTTCCTGCTGAGCGCTGGAAGAATGGAAAAGGAGAAAATGAATGGTTAACGAAAAAAATGAATCTACTGAAAAAGTGAAACCGGAAGGCAATACGGATCCCGCCGTGCCAAACAGCCCCGATGTCAAAGAGGAAGGCTGGAGCGCGGAAGAGATCGCCGAGCAGGCAGCCCACAAAGATGGCTCCGAGGTGAAACAGGAGATTCAGCAGGGACAGCAGACGCAGGAAGAAAACGGCGAGTAACCGTTTTCCTGATTGCGGCTCTGCGCCGACCCACGGGTTACAAAAGATGCCTGAATCAATTTATGAAACCATCGGTGGCGAGCAACGGCTCCGCGCATTGGTGGATCGTTTTTATGATCTGATGGACAGCGCCCCGGAAGCCGCCGGGATTCGCGCGCTGCATCCTGAAGATTTGACCGAATCGCGCAACAAGCTGTTCTGGTTTTTGAGCGGCTGGTCGGGCGGACCGCCAATGTACATCGAACGCTTCGGCCATCCGCGACTACGCGCGCGGCATTTGCCATTTTCGATCGGCGAGGCGGAGCGTGATCAGTGGCTCTGGTGTATGAACCGCGCACTCGAAGAAACGGTCACCGACGGATTGCTTCGGATTCAACTCTCCCACGCTTTTGCCCAGATTGCCGACTTCATGCGCAACCGGGAAGGCTAAAAATCGGCAAGGAAGTTTTTGCCATTCGTTCGATTGAACGGGAACATGCTCAGCCCTCGAGCGTCGAATCGTTTGTCCGTTCCCATGTCTGAAATGAAAGTGAGGAAGCCAGCCGATGAAATCCAAATTACGACTTGAAAATTCCAATTCGCGACTGTGGTTAATGATCGCATTGGCCGCGATTCTGTTGCCCACCATGATCTGGTCCAGCGTCAGCGGACAGCGGCGCAGACCCATCACCCAACCGAGAATCGGCAACCAAGGAGAAGGCATGCAATTTCGACTGAGCGAAGGCACGGAAGCGAACGATCGGCAACAGTCATTGCCTGCGCCGCCTGCTTCGCCACTTTCCGATGATGCGACGAACAATCTGCTGAAACGCCTGCCGCCAATTAAAGCTGAAGACGATGACCAGAAGGATTTCTCCATGCGCGACCGGTCGCTGCCCCCGCCAAAAACCGGGCAAACGATCAGCGGGACCTTTCCTCCGCCGGACAACGCTACGCAACCAGAGCAGACAGCCACCGGCCCGCTCGAAGTCGTGCGCTTCGCACCCGAAGGCGAAGTCGCGCTGGCACCGCATCTAACCGTCACATTTTCACAGCCGATGGTGGCGGTGACTTCGGTCACTGATGCCGCCGCAAATGTGCCGGTTAAATTAACACCGCAACCTCCAGGCAAATGGCGATGGCTGGGCACAAAGACCGTCATCTTTGAACCGGAAGGCCGCTTTCCGATGGCGACCAACTACACGGTGGAAATTCCCGCCGGGACGAAATCGGCCACGGGAAATACGCTTGGCACGGCAAAGCGTTGGACGTTTGCCACGCCGCCCGTGCAGATGAAATCGAGTTATCCGAACGATGGGCCGCACGGGCGCAATCCGGTCTTTTTTATCGAATTCGATCAACGGATTGATCCGGCGGCAATGCTGAAATCCGTCCGGCTGACGGCCAGCGCCAATACGTGGAAGTTGCGCCTGGCGACGAATGAAGAGATTGAAGCCGACGACAACGCCCGCCGCCGGGTGAAATCAGCGGAAAAGGATCGTTGGCTGGCCTTCGTCGCGGAACCGGCGATTGGTTTGCCGCCCGATCAGCCTTTGCCCGCGGGAACTACATTCAACGTCCAAATTCTGGCCGGAGCGCCTTCCGCTGAAGGGCCGCGCACAACCACCGCGCCGCAGAAATTCACCTTCCGCACTTATGACGCGTTGAAGCTGACCGAAGCACGTTGCGGTTATGGCGACGGCTGCCGTCCGTTTACGCCATTCAATTTGCAATTCAATAATCCGCTCGATGCCAAAGCCTTCCAGCCGTCGCAGGTCAAAGTCGCGCCCGCCATCGAAGGGATGAAGGTCGCCGTTTACTACAACGGCATCACCATCACGGGGGCGACCAAAGGGCGCACGACTTACACGGTGACAGTGGATGCCGCGCTTCGCGATATGTTCGGACAGACGCTGGGCCGCAGCGAACAACGCACGTTCAACGTTGGTTCGGCGCTTCCGTTTTTGTCGGCGAACGGCAACGGGTTTGTCGTGCTTGATCCGAACGGGGCGCCGCGCTTTGCGGTTTTCAGCGTCAATCAACCGGGCGTCAAAGTTCGGCTTTACGCCGTCGGGCCGGAAGATTGGGCAGGCTATTTCCGTTACCTGAACAACCGAAATCCCAGACAACCCAGCACGCCGCCGGGACGCCTGGTCAAAACGGACACAGTCAATATCAACAGCCAACCGGACGAAATCACCGAAACGGCGATTGATGTCAGCCCGGCGTTGAAAAACGGTTTCGGCCACGCAGTGCTGATTGTCGAACCGACGGTGAAACGCGGCGACTGGGAACAGGGAATCACGCTTTGGCTGCAAGCGACAAACATCGGACTGGATGCCTTTGCCGATCCCACGGATTTGGTTGGCTGGGCGACTTCATTAAAAGACGGAAAGCCATTGTCAGGCGTGGAAATGAATTTGACCGTGGCGGCGACGGCGGGCAAGGAAGCCGCGACCACAACCGGCGGCGATGGCGTTGCACGCTTCCTCTTGCCGTCGAGTGCGGGGCAAAAGCTGCTGGTTGCACGCAAAGGCGACGACGTGGCCATTCTGCCCGAAAGCCCCTATTGGTGGGATGGCAATCAAAGCCAATGGCAAAAGCGCGGCACGAACGACTGGTTAAGCTGGCATGTGTTTGATGACCGCGCGATGTATCGCCCTGGCGAAGAGGTGCGCATCAAAGGCTGGCTGCGGCGCATCGGCGGCGGTAAAGCGGGCGATGTCGGTTCGGCGGGATCGGTTCAGAGCGTCCGTTATGGTTTGCAGGATTCGCGCGGGAACGAGGTGTTGAAAGGGACGCTGCGCGTCAATGCGCTGGGCGGTTTCGACACTGCGCTTAAACTCCCCGCAACGATGAACCTTGGACATGCGAACTTAACGCTTTATGCCGAAGGGTTTCCCAGCAATCTAAACGGCTATCAAACCAATCACACGTTTCAGGTGCAGGAATTCCGCCGGCCCGAATACGAAGTCAAAGTTGCGGCCAGCAATGGGCCGCACTTCATTCGCGGCTTTGCCAGCGTGACGGCGGCGGCGAACTATTACGCTGGCGGCGCGCTGCCCAACGCCGACGCCCAATGGCAGGTGACGGCGACACCGACCAATTACACGCCGCCGAATCGCAGCGATTTCATCTTCGGCACCTGGACGCCGTGGTGGTGGGATTATCAAAATCAGGGTCAGGGCGTGACGCAGAACTTCGCCGGGCGCACCGACGCCGCAGGCAAACATAGCTTGCGAATTGATTTCGATTCGGTCAGTCCCATTCGCGCCACCAGCATCAGCGCACAAGCCACCGTACAAGATGTGAACCGCCAGGCCATCAGCGGTTCGACCAGTTTCATCGTGCATCCGTCGGAATATTACGTCGGCATCCGCAGCCCGCGCACTTTTGTGCAAAAGGGCGAACCGCTCGTAGTCGAAGCAATCGCCACGGACATTGACGGCAAGCTGATCGTGGGCCGCGAAATTCGCATGCGCGCCGTGCTGATTGACTGGAACTTTGAAAACGGCGAATGGAAAGAGCGCGAAACCAATCCGCAGGAATGCGTCGTTCGCTCCGGCAACGCCGCCGTGCCGTGCAGTTTTCGGACAAATGACGGCGGCCGGTATCGCGTGACGGCTTCAATAATTGACGACCGCGAACGCCGCAACGAAAGCCAGATGACACTGTGGGTGGCGGGCGGCAAGACCGAACCGCAGCGCGACGTAGCGCAGGAAAAAGTCGAACTGATTCCCGACCGCAAAGAATATGAATCCGGCCAATCGGCGGAAATTCTGGTGCAATCGCCGTTCTTTCCGGCGGAAGGCGTTCTGACGCTGCGCCGTTCGGGACTGGTCAGCACCGAACGCTTCACGATGTCGGGCGCTTCGCACACGCTGAAGATTCCGATCAACGAAGCCTTTGTGCCGAACCTGCACATTCAGGTGGATTTGGTCGGCGCGGCGGCGCGCACCGACGATGCAGGCAATGTCAAAAACAACTTGCCGAAGCGTCCGGCGTTCGCTTCCGGCACACTGAATCTGTCGGTTCCGCCGTTGAAGCGAAAGTTGATGGTCGCCGCGACGCCGCGTGAGAAAGCTTTGGAGCCGGGCGGCGAAACCACCGTGGATGTTGAATTGCGCGACGCCGCAGGCAAGCCGGTCGCAGGCGGCGAAGTCGCCGTCATCGTGGTGGACGAAGCGGTGCTGGCGCTGAGCAATTACAAACTAGCCGATCCGCTCAACACGTTTTACAGCCAGCGCAGCGCGGAGGTCAGTGATTACCACTTGCGGCAGAACGTGGTGCTGGCTAAACCTGATGCGTTGATTGGCCAGGTTCAGCAGGGACAGCAAGGAATGGCAGAAAGCCGAACGGCAAATTTCTCCCTTGCTGCGGGTGCCGCAGACAGCATTCGTCCGATGGCTTCGCCTGCACCGCAGAGAGCAATGGCGAAAATGGCCCGAACGGAAGATCGCGACCAGGGAGTCGCGCAACCCATTCGCACGCGTATTGACTTCAACGCGCTGGCCACCTTTGCACCTGCTTTGCCAACCGATGCCAATGGACGCGCTTCGGTCAAAGTCAAAGTGCCGGACAACCTAACGCGCTATCGCGTGATGGCCGTTGCCGTTGCGGGCGAAAAGCAATTCGGTTCGGGCGAATCGGCGATTACGGCACGCTTGCCCTTGATGGTTCGTCCGTCCGCGCCGCGTTTTTTGAACTTTGGCGACAAGTTTGAATTGCCGGTCGTGGTGCAAAACCAGACTGACAACTCAATGGAAGTGGATGTGGCCGTGCGAACGTCGAATGGCGCGTTCGTAGTTCCGCCTTCAGGCGGCGGTAGTGGCCAGCAAACGAATCCGCCTGAAGGCGGAACTACGAACGTGATGGGCCGCCGCGTGATGGTTCCTGCCAACGACCGCGTGGAAGTCCGCTTCCCGACGACAACTTCAAAACCGGGTACGGCGCGATTCCAGATTGCAGCGACTTCGGGACGCTGGGCAGATTCGGCGGAAGTCAGTTTACCGGTCTGGACGCCAGCGACAACGGAAGCCTTTGCCACTTACGGCGAAGTGGACGCGGGCGCGATTCTGCAACCAGTCAAAGCGCCTTCGGATGCGTTCAAACAAATTGGCGGCTTGGAAATCACGACTTCGTCCACGCAGTTGCAGGCGCTGACCGACGCTGTGATCTATCTGGCGAATTATCCCTACGATTGCGCCGAACAGATTTCGTCGCGCGTGCTGGCCATCGCGGCGCTGAAAGACGTGCTGGGCGCGTTTGACGCAAAAGGCTTGCCGTCCGCGGATGAATTGCTGGCTTCGATGGGACGCGATATGGAGCGGCTGAAAGGCTTGCAAAACGGCGATGGCGGATTTGGCTTCTGGCGGCGAAATGAAGAGTCGTGGCCTTACGTCAGCATTCACGTCGCGCACGCCATGCAGCGGGCGAAGGAAAAAGGCTTTGATGTTCCGCCGGAAATGCTTCAACGGTCGCAAGTCTACTTGCGCCAGATCGAAAACAAGTATCCGGCTTACTACGGCCCGGAAATTCGGCGCACGTTGACGGCTTACGCGCTGTACGTTCGCAACCGGATGAACGACCGCGACGCCGCCAAAGCCCGCACGCTGATTTCCGAAGCGGGCGGCGTTGAAAAAGTCCCACTCGAAGCGCTGGGCTGGCTGCTGCCGGTGCTGTCGGGTGATGCTGGTTCGCAAACGCAGCTTGTCGCCATTCGCCGGCATCTGGTCAATCGCGCGGAAGAAACTGCCGGGACGGCGCATTTCACGACTTCGTATTCGGACGGCGCGCACCTGCTGCTGCATTCCAACCGCCGCGCCGACGGCATCATTCTGGAAGCTTTAATCGGCGATGATCCGAAGAATGACCTTATTCCGAAGATCGTGCGCGGTTTGCTGGCGCACCGCGTCAAAGGGCGTTGGGAAAACACGCAGGAAAACGCCTTTATCCTGCTGGCGCTGGATCGCTATTTCCAGGTTTACGAAAAAGCGACGCCGAACTTTGTCGCGCGCGCCTGGTTGGGCGATGCCTTCGCGGGTGGATATGAATTTCGAGGCCGGACGACGGACAGCCATCAGATCAATATTCCGATGAGCTATTTGATGGCGCAGCCGGGACAGCAAAATCTGGCGCTCGGCAAGGAAGGCGCGGGCCGATTGTATTACCGCATCGGCATGAATTACGCGCCGACCAGTTTGCAGTTGAAACCGTTCGATGCGGGCTTCACGGTTTCGCGTACTTACGAAGCGGTGGATGATCCAAACGATGTGCGGCGGCTGGAAGACGGTTCGTGGCGCATCAAAGCCGGTGCGCGCGTTCGCGTGCGGCTGACGATGTTTGCGCAAGCGCGTCGTTATCACGTGGCATTGGTTGATCCAATGCCCGCTGGCTTTGAAGCGCTCAACCCGGCGCTGGCCGTTACTGGCGCGGTTCCGCGCGATGACAAAGACACGAACGCGCGCAGCCGCTGGGGCTGGTGGGCCTGGCAGTGGTTCGAACACCAGAACATGCGCGACGAACGCGTCGAAGCCTTCACCTCCTTGCTGTGGGAAGGCGTTTATAACTATTCGTATGTGGCGCGCGCCACTACGCCGGGCAACTTCGTCGTGCCGCCGACCAAGGCCGAAGAGATGTACCATCCCGAAACCTTCGGACGCGGCGCAAGCGACCGCGTCGTGGTCGAATAATCCGGGAAAAGAGTTGCGCGAACTGTCAGTTTGCGTCGTTTTCGCCAGGAACTTTTGGTCGAAGCGGCGCAAACTGACAGTTCGCGCAACTCTCGTTTTGCATTGCCCGTCAAACTCACATAGTCTTTGCCGTCTTAATCCAACCGTAATTTACAATCTGAAAACGTAGGACAGACTTCAGTTTGTCCACAGTATGGACAGGCTTCTGAAAACGTAGGACAGACTTCAGTCTGTCCACAGTATGGACAGGCTGAAGCCTGTCCTACATCCAATGGGAGAATCCAATGAGAGCTTACGAGCTTCAGCAACTGGGCATTGATGGATTGACGCTGGTGGACAAGCCGGAACCGCAGCCGGGTGCGCGGCAAGTCGTGGTCAAAGTTCAGGCCGTTTCGCTGAACTTTCGCGACCTGATGGTGACAAAGGGCACCTACAACCCGCGCTTGAAACTGCCGATCATCCCGTTTTCCGACGGTGCGGGCGAAGTCGTGGCCGTTGGCAACGAAGTCAAAAGCTTCAAGTCTGGCGACCGTGTGGCCGGGACTTTTTTTCAAAACTGGACCGGCGGGGAACCGAACGAAGCCAAAGGGCGCACGGCCAAAGGCAGCGGCGATCAACCCGGCATGCTGGCCGAATACGTTCTGCTGGAGGAAACCGGCGTGATTCATCTGCCGGAACATCTCAGTTACGAAGAGGGCGCGACTTTGCCCTGTGCCGGGTTGACGGCCTGGAACGCCGTGGTTGACAAAGGGCGGACCAACGCCGGAGACACTCTGCTGGTGCAGGGCACAGGCGGGGTTTCAATCTTCGCCGCGCAATTTGCCCGAATGCATGGTGCGCGCGTCATCGCCACATCCAGCAGCGATGACAAACTCGCCCGACTGGCGGCAATGGGGGTGACCGATGGCGTCAATTACAAAACCAATCCGGATTGGGACAAAGCGGCAAAGGAATTGAATGGCGGCGCAGGTATTGACCACATTGTCGAAGTTGGTGGCGCGGGCACCCTGGAACGCTCGCTGAAGGCCGTTCGCGTGGGTGGAATGATCAGCGTCATCGGCGCGCTGAGCAGCGGCGCGGGCATCAACCCAGTGCTAGTGCTGATGAAAAGCATCCGACTGCAAGGCATTTTCGTCGGTAGCCGCGACATGTTCGAGGCGATGAACCGCGCCATCTCGCTGCACAAAATGAAACCGGTGGTGGATCAGGTTTTTCCGTTTGAAGAAGCCAGACAGGCGCTACAATTGATGGAAAGCGGCGGCCATTTCGGCAAGATCGTCATCAAACTTTAAGCAATCAACGGTAACCTTCCACGAAGCCACACGAAGATTCACGAAGAAAATCAAAACCTTCGTGCCGCTTCGTGTGGCTTCGTGGAGACGAAAGGGAGAAGAAGTGGAACAACGAAAACTCGGAACGCAAGGGCTGATTGTTTCAGCGCAGGGCCTGGGGTGCATGGGCATGAGCCACGCGTATGGCACGCCGGACGATCCGGAATCCATTGCCACGCTGTTTGAAGCGATTGAGCTGGGCATCAACTTTTTCGACACGGCGGAAATTTACGGCCCGTATGAGAACGAAAAACTGATTGGCCGCGCCTTCAAGGAAGTGTTTCAGACGCGCCGCGATCAGGTGGTCATCGCCACGAAGTTTGGCTTTAACATTGTGGACGGCAAACCGGTGGGCGTGAACAGCCGCCCGGAGAACGTCAAACAGGTTTGCGACGCTTCTTTGCAGCGGCTGGGGATTGACCACATTGACTTGTATTACCAGCATCGCGTTGATCCGGGCGTGCCGATTGAAGATACCGTGGGCGCGATGGCCGATCTGGTAGCGGCGGGAAAGGTTCGTTATCTGGGTTTGTCCGAAGCCGGGGTAAGTTCGATTCGCCGCGCGAACGCGGTTCATCCGATCAGCGCACTGCAATCGGAATATTCGCTGTGGGAACGCAATGTGGAAGACGAAATTCTGCCCACGATCCGCGAACTCGGCATCGGCTTTGTGCCCTACAGCCCGCTGGGACGGGGCTTCCTGACGGGCGCGATCAAGAGCGTGAATGACCTGGTGGAAAACGATTGGCGGCGGGCGAACAATCCGCGCTTCAGCGAAGAAAACCTCGACCGCAATCAGGTGATTGTGGCCGCGATCCAGCAGATTGCCGCGAAGAAAGGCGCAACGCCGGGGCAAATCGCGCTGGCCTGGGTGATGGCACAGGGCGAGGATGTGGTTCCGATTCCGGGCACGAAACGCCGCACTTATCTGCGCGAAAATGTCGCTGCTGCAAATATCGAACTGGCCACGGAAGACCTGGACTGGCTGGACGAAAAGATTCCCGCCGCCGCCGGCGCGCGTTATACCGAAGGCGGAATGAGACTGCTTGACCGCTGAAGATGACTGACTCTCCTGATTCAACGAACGCGTCGGAGCAAGCCAACTCGAAAGGGAAAGGCTTGCTCCGTGCATTTGCCCTGGACCTTTCACCGCTCAAAACTTCGCGCGATTATCGCTTGCTCTTCACGGGGCAGTTTGTTTCGCAGTTCGGTTCGTCCATCAGTTACGTGGTGTTGCCGTGGCAGATGTACCAACTGACGAAATCGAACTTCGCCGTGGGCATGCTGGGCGTGGCCGAATTCGTGCCGATGTTCATCATGGCTTTTGTCGGCGGAGTGCTGGCCGATCACATCGACCGGCGGCGGTTGATCGTCATTGCCGAAATCGGGCTGGCCATCTGCTGCGGGATTCTGGTGCTGAATTCGCTGCTGCCGCAGCCGCGCGCGTGGTTGATCTTTGTGGTGGCGGCAATGTTTGCGGCCTTGAATGGCGTGCATCGTCCGGCGATGGAAGCGCTGACGCCGCGATTGGTCGCGCCGGAACAAATTCCCGCCGTGGCGTCGCTGAGCATGTTTCGTGGAAGCTTCAGCTTCATCATCGGCCCCGCGCTGGCCGGATTGATTGCGACAGGCTTTGGCGCGGCCACCGCGTTTGCGATTGATGCGGCAACGTTTGTTGTTTCCATTCTGGCGATCCTGCTGATTCGATCCGTGCCAATGCCTGCAAAACTCAATGACGATGAGCGGCCCAATTTTCAATCCGTCATCGAAGGTTTGAAATATGCGCGCAGCCGGCAGGAACTGATGGGAACCTATCTGATTGACATCAACGCCATGTTTTTCGGCATGCCCATCGCGCTGTTTCCGGCCATTGCGGAAAGCTTCGGGGGCGCGTCAGTCGGGCTGTTTTACGCCATGCCGGCGGCGGGGGCATTTGCGGTATCGCTGACTTCGGGCTGGACCAGCAAGATCAACAAGCACGGATTGGCAGTAACGATTGCGGCGGCGGTCTGGGGCGCGGCAATTGTTGTATTCGGCCTGGTCAGCAGTTTGTGGCTGGCGCTGCTGTTTCTGGCGCTGGCCGGAGCGGCGGATGCCGTCAGCGGCGTGTTCCGCATGACCATCTGGAATCAAACCATTCCGGATCACATGCGCGGACGGCTGGCCGGAATTGAAATGATCAGCTATTTGACCGGACCTTACCTGGGCAACGCCGAAGCTGGACTCGTGGCCGCCCGGTTTGGTTTGCGCACTTCGGTGGTTTCGGGCGGTGTGTTGTGTGTGTTGGGCGCAGGAGTATTGGCCTTGCTGCTTCCAAAGTTCATCCGCTACGATGGTCGCGAAGGTTTGTCGCGCAAACAGGCGGAAGAAGCCGCACGAACCGCACAAACAAGCCGAGAGACGTTGCCACAATAAAAGAGAGGTGAATATGCAAACTGAAACGCTTGAAGTGACGGGCCTGCGCACGGAGACGCTGGAAGCAATTGGACGAAAAGCGCAACAGGCAGGCAAAACAATTGGGGAGTATGTTCGCGGCGTGATCGAAACCGAAGTTGCTTCTGATCAAACATTCGTGCAAATTCTCGAACCGATCCGGCGCAGTTTCGATGAAAGTGGCCTGACCGAAGCGGAATTGGATGACTTGATTGAAACCGCGCGCGAAGAGGTCTGGCAAGCCAAGCAAGCAAAGTGAGGGCAACGTAAATGGCCTCGGCAAATAAGCCAATCGCGGTTGTCTTTGATTGCATGGTTTCGTGCAAGCCACTGCGCGACCCGAAAGATGAGCCATACCTCAATCTCGCCATCGCAACGAAGGCCTCCTTTATTGTCAGCCGTGATAACGATCTGCTGGACTTGATGCGCTGGGATCAGGCGGAAGGTCGTGAATTTCAAAAACGTTTCCGCTTTCTACGAGTGGTGACGCCGGAAGCATTTCTCACAGAAACTCTGTAACTACTGAAAACTATGCAAACAAGACAACTGGGAAACAGCGATTTACAAATCACGCCGCTGGGCATTGGCGCCTGGGCGATGGGCGGCGCGGGCTGGGCGTTTGCCTGGAGCGGGCAGGATGACAACGAATCCATCGCGGCCATTCACGCGGCGCTCGACGCCGGAATGAACTGGATAGACACGGCGGCGGTCTACGGCCTGGGCCATTCGGAAGAGGTCGTCGCCAAAGCGCTTGCCGGTCGCGGTCAGAAGCCGTATGTCTTCACCAAGTGCGCGCGCGTCTGGGATGAAAATCGCCAGATCGGCAAAAGCCTGAAAGCCGATTCTGTCCGCCGCGAATGCGAAGCCAGTTTGCGAAGGCTGAATGTTGACACAATTGATCTCTACCAAATTCACTGGCCCGAACCGGATGAGGAAGTCGAAGAAGGCTGGGCGACACTGGCGAAATTGAAAGAAGAAGGCAAGGTTCGCTGGATCGGTGTTTCCAACTTCAATGCCGAGCAGTTGTGCCGGGCGCAGAAAATTGCGCCGATCACCTCTTTGCAACCGCCGTATTCGCTGATTCGCCGCGAAGTCGAAGCCGAAGTGCTGCCGTTTTGCGCCGTTCACAACGTCGGCGTGATTGCTTATTCGCCGATGGGATCCGGCTTGCTGACCGGCGCAATGACGCGCGAACGGGTTGAAACCCTGCCGGAAGACGACTGGCGGCGGCGCAGCCCGCAGTTTCAGGAACCGCTGCTGACGCGCAATCTGAACATTGCCGGCAAGCTGAAGGAAATTGCCGCTCGGCACAACCGCTTGGCGGGCGAAGCCGCGCTCGCCTGGGTGTTGCATCATTCAGTGATCACCGGTGCAATTGTCGGCGTGCGCAGTGCCGAACAAGTCCGCGGCATCATCGGCGGAATGGAATTCCGCTTGAGCGCCGAAGAAATCACGGAAATTGAAAGCCTCTGAAAATATCCTGTGAACTCCCCGAAAACTTTCTATGGCTGGTGGATTGTCGCCGCCTCGTTTTTCACTTTTGGTCTGGCCGTAGGTTTGCCGTATTTCGGCATGACGTTCTTTTACGATTACTTTGAGCGTCCCCTCAGCGAAGGCGGGTTCGGCTGGTCCAAACGCACGATCACGTTTGGATTGCCGCTGGGAACGCTGGTCACGCTGTGGGTGGGGCCATTCATTGCGCATCGCTTCCCACCGCGCCGTCTGATTTTGGTCGGGACCGGACTGACGGCGCTGACGTTTCTGGGTTTCGGACGAATGAACGGCAACTCCTGGGTGTATTGGCTGTTATGGCTGGTGTACATGACGGGCAATATTTTCAGCGGCGGGCTTTCGCATCAAGTCCTGCTTTCAAGCTGGTTCCACCGCCGCCGGGGAACCGCACTTTCGATTGCGTATTTGGGCGTCAGCGTAATCGGCGCGTTTTCCGCCCGGTTTGTGGTCAAACCGCTGACTGATGCGTTCGGTTTTTCCACTGCACTGCAATTGATGGGAGCGCTGTTATTGCTGACCTGGCCGCTGGTTCTGTTCGTGATGAAAGATCAGCCCGCCGATCTGGGACTGCAACCGGACGGAGACAGCAAGCCTGTCGAAGAAACTCCGCTCCTTCCCGAACCGACTTCCGCGCCTTCTATTTTTGGCCAGAAAACCTTTTGGATATTGATCGTCGGCGGATCGCTTTCTGTCGGCGCGGTGGGCGCGGTCAGCCAGCATCTGAAACTGATTCTCAAAGAAGGCGGTTTTACCGATCAGGCCGTGCTTGACCAAATCTTCAGCCTGACGCTCTCTGTACTGCTGGTCACCAGCGCCGTGGGACGTTTGCTGGTTGGATGGCTGGCGGATCGTTTCCCCAAACGCCATGTGCTGACGCTGACGTTTTTGCTGTTCATTGGGGCGCTGCCGTTTCTCTTTTTCCTGAATCCGCCGAGCGTGCCCTATGCGTTCGCGATTCTGGCTGGTCTGGCCATGGGCGGAGATTTCCTGTTGGTGGCATTGATGGCGGCGGATTATTTCAGTCCTGCATCGCTGGCGCGCGCGCTGGCGGTTTTACTGGCGGTGATGACTGTCGGGCAGACTTGGTTCCCGTATTTCATCTCGATTGTGCGAGAACAGTCGAACAGTTATACGGTTTCACTGGCGGTGATTTTCGCCGCAGCGCTGGCCGGACGCGCGGTGATGATGCTGCTGCCCAAAAAGCCTGAACCAGCTCGCTAAAAACGAAGGCCCGCAGGCAACCTGCCCGCGAGCCTTCAGTGAAATTCAAGAAGCTGAACCTTCCTTTTCTACTTCATCGAAACCGCGCCGCCAGCGCCCAGCGAATCGAGGTTGAGTTTCAGGTCCCATTTCTCGTTCGACTTCATCATCTTGTCCCAACTGATTTCCGTGCCTTTGTACGCCGCCATGCGGCCCAGAATCACGGTCAGCGTGGTGTCCGCGCCCATTTCGCACTGATTGTCGAATTTGCCGGATTTGATGCCGTCCACCAGGGCTTTCATCTTCGTGCCGACGGCGGCGTGCAAATCCACCTTGCCGCAATCAATCTTGTCGGCGACTTTCTGGCCTTCTTCCAACTGGTTGTAGTTGATGGTGGCCGGGCCGCTTTGCAGGGAATCCGATGCCCCCTTCGTGCCGAAAAACCGCTCGCCCGACTGGCGATAGCCACGGTTTTTGAACTGGTTGGAATTGAAACTGATGTGAACCTCGCCCCCACTTGTTTGATAGGTGTAGGTCAGGATGAAGTGGTCGTTGCACAGGTAATCGCCGGGAATGCCTGTGACTTCCTTTCGCAGCGCGCGCCCCGTGGTGCCCGTTGCCTTGATTGGATGCGATTTCAGCGCCCAGTTGACAACGTCCAGAATGTGAATGTTTTGCTCGACCAGAATATCGCCGGACAAGGCTTTGTCGAAGACCCAGTTGCGGATGCGCGCTTCCAGATCGGACATGCCGGGTTTGTTCTGGCGGCCCAGGTCATTGGTGTAATAAAACGTCTGTCCCAGGACGATGTCGCCGATTTCGCCGTTGTGAATGCGTTCGACCATTCCGCGATAACCCACGTCGTAACGCTTCTGCAAGCCGACGTGCATGCTGACCTTGCCGTCGTATTTCTTGCCGATGTTTTTCACTTTCAGGCAGCCGGTGACATCCGTGGCGACGGGTTTTTCCAGATAGACGTGCTTGCCCGCGCTCACCGCGGCTTCCAGATGGTCGGGGTGAAAATACGGCGGGCTGGTGACCAGCACCAGGTCCACGTCTTTCGACTGCACCAGCTTTTCGTACGCCTTGTGTCCTTTGAACAGATTGGCTTCGGGAACCGCCGGACGGCCTTTCGCCTCTGACTGTTTGCTCAGATTGGCGCGCGTGGAAAGCACGCGGTCTTCAAACACGTCCATCAACGCCGTGACACGAACGTCGGTATTGTTCAAAAACTCGCCGCCGTCATAATTGCCGCGCCCGCCGCAGCCGATAATTCCCAGGCCCAGCGATGAATTCGCTGCGTAGCCAAATGCCGTTGCCGACGGAACAATTAACAAACCTGCGCCCACCGCCGCCGAACTTTTGACGAACGTGCGTCGCGAAACAGATGAATCAGAAGTTGAGTTAGCTTTCTCTTTCATTGCGAAGTCCTCCTAGTTGGGATGAAGTTGATTAAGCGGATGGTCTACCCATTTCGTCAAAAGCTCAAGGGCCGGTGACTTCCTTGAGCAATTTGAAAAACGCCTGTTTGCGTTCGGTGTTGATGCCCCAGTTGACCGGCGGGCACTGGTACCCGTCGCGATAATTACTTTCACCGGGATCGAAATAGCCCCACGAAGCATATGCGGCGGTGGCTTTCAAAAAGTTGTTTGCCGGTTGGTCGAAATCGAAATGGTCGTCTTCATTGAACAGAATCGGCATCGGGCGATACCCGGCAACGCGCCGTGTTTGTTCGACCATTTCGGCAATGCGGTTTGGGTCTTTGACGCCATTGCCGTGCAGCAGCAGAAAGTCCGCCGCCGCCGCCAGATTCGGGCGCGGAATGCTGCCGCCGTTGTAACTGGCGCTGACCAGCAACCGGCGTCCGCCTTTCTTGATAGACTGCGCCAGTTTGATCAGTTCGTGAATGCGGTCAGCTTTGATGATCGGTTGATCGTAGGCGCGGTTGTCGCATTCGTTGGCGATTTCAATCAGCAGATTGCGGTAGCCTTTTTCCAGCAGCCAATTCGTCGCTTCCTTGGTGGCGCGAACAACCGCCGCTTCGTCGCGCAATCGCTGATCCTGCCCGAAGTAAAAGTAACCGACGATGGCCACCATTCCCAGTTCATCCGCGCGATCCAGAATCCGTTCCAGTCGCGAAAAATAATCGCTGCGCAAACTGCCGTCGGCTTCAAACGCGCTGTTGTGCCAGGGCTGGTCTTTGGAATATCCCTGCGGACTGCCGCCTTGCAGACAGATCGTGAAGCCGAGCAACCCGTGCCGCCGCCATTCCGGCATCGCGGCGATGAATTCGCGCGTGTTGCGTTCGGCATCCCATCGGGCGGTGTCCGGATACTTCCAGCGCGCGACGGTATCCGCATTGAGGTCGTCGTAAATGCCCTGCACCATCCGTGAATTCATCAGCAAGCCTTCGAGCTTCATGCCCTTGTAAGTGCGCCCGGCATAGGTCGGGCGGCCATTGATGAAAAACTGCTCGCTGCGAATGCTGACCGTCGTACGGCGTTTGGGAGCGGCATTCCCTGTTGCCGCCAATGCGAGCGCCGGGAGTACGCGGATAAAATTTCTTCGATTCATCAATCCTCCTACCAGCCAATTGCGCAGCCGTCCTTGCGCGGATCGGATCCCCCGAAGAGTGCGCCGGTTTTCGGATCAATCCAAATGGCCTGATAGCCGCCGAACATTCCCGGCGCGATGGTCAGGCGATGACCTTTGGCTTCGAGCGTCTTTCTGACATCAGCGCCGATGGCCGATTCCAGCGCCAGCCCGCTTTCAAAATCTCGGAAGCGCGCTTGTTCGCCCGCCTGCTGCACGTCCATCCCGAAATCAATCAGGTTGAGCAGCACCTGCGCGTGACCCTGCGCCTGCATATCGCCGCCCATCACGCCGAAAGTCAGCCACGGCTTGCCGTCTTTGAAAACCATCGCCGGAATCAGCGTATGGAAAGGCCGCTTGCCGCCTTCCAGTTTGTTCGGATGATTTGGATCGAAGGAAAAGCCCGCGCCGCGATTGTGCAGAATCACGCCGGTATCGCCCGCGACCAGGCCGGAACCGAAGGCGCTGAAGATGCTTTGAATAAACGAAACCGCGTTGTGGTCTTTATCCACGACGGTCAGATAAACGGTGTCTTCACCGCCGCGTGGGCCGGGCGGCGTGTCGCCCGCCGCCTTGTTCGTGTCAATCTTTTTGCGCTGCTCGGCGGCATATTCTTTCGACAGCAGTTTTTCGAGCGGGGCTTTGTAAAACGCCGGATCGGCGATGTGCCAGGCGCGGTCGGCATAAGCCAGCTTTTTCGCTTCGACCAGCAGGTGCAGATATTCCGCCGAGTTATGGCCGAGTGAGCGAACATTGTAACCTTCCAGAATGTTCAGCATCTCCAGCACGGCCAGGCCCTGGTTGTTTGGCGGCAATTCGTAAACTGTGTGGCCGCGATACGTGGTGCTGATCGGATCGAGCCAGTTCGACGTGTGATTGGCGAAATCTTCGGCGGTGTGAAATCCGCCTTGCGATTTCGCGAACTTGACGATCTTTTGCGCGATTTCGCCTTTGTAAAACACGTCGCGGCCTTTGGCGGCAATTAACTTCAAAGTTTCAGCCAGGTTTTTATTGGTGAACATTTCGCCCGGTTCCAGCGGTTTTCCGTTCGGCAAAAAGGTCGCGGCAAAATCAGCGTTGGCTTTGTGTTGCAGGGCGTTGTCCCAATCGGCGGCGATGACATCCGTGACAGGGAAACCGCGTTCAGCGTATTCAATTGCCGGTTGCAGCACTTGCGAGAGTTTCATCGTGCCGTTGCGTTCCAGCAACTTCGCCCAGCCATCCACCGCGCCAGGAACCGTGACGGTGTGAATTCCGTGTTGCGGCGTTTTCGTGACGCCGCGCTTTTTCAGTGCGTCAATGCTGGCGGCTTTGGGCGCGCGCCCGCTGGCGTTCAGGGCTTTCAATTCTTTTTTCTTCGCGTCCCAGACCAGCGCGAACAGGTCGCCGCCCGGGCTGACCATCATCGGTTCGACCACGCACAGCACGGCGGCGGCGGCCACGGCGGCGTCCACGGCGTTGCCGCCTTGTTGCAGGATGCGCAAGCCCGCCGCCGAAGCCAGCGGCTGGCTGGTGGCGACCATTCCATTCATTGCGCGGACGGCGGAACGAGTCCGCCCGCCGCCTTTGGCGGGTTTGTCACCGACAGAGTTTTGAGAGTTGGCAGGAATCATGGACGTAAACACGAGCGCGAAAATGAAGGCCAGCACCTTGAAGCGGGACATGGGAATTCCTCCGCGTTTCCTGGTTGCCCAGTGGCGAATCAGCAGTTGCAATTTGGTTGATGCGAAATGGCGCGGATTGCGCGCATATGAGAAAACCGCAAGCATCATACGCAACGGAAGCGAAAGCGAAAAGCGCTGGGGAAACCTGTCAGGAATCTGCAACCTGCCGTAAGATACCTCGCCGGAGTTGCGCCGACATCACCAGCGACAAAACAATTCATCAACCGAAAGGAACTTATGCGATCCATTCCCTTTTTCCGATTACGTGCTGTTGCCAATGCCTTTTTGTTCAGCCTGCTTGGCCTGGTGTCTGCCCTGGCCGCGTCACAACAAAACTCGATTGCCGGTCATTGGGAAGGCGCGATCAAGCTGCCCGGCGGCGTGCTGAATATCAGCGTGGATTTCTCCGCTGCCGCCGATGGCAGGCTCTCCGCCACGATTACCATCCCGCAACAGGGCGCGAAGGATTTGCCGCTGTCAGATGTTGGCGTTGCCAATGGCGAAGTCAGCTTTGCGCTGCCAGGCGTTCCCGGCGATCCGAAGTTTCGCGGCAAACTCTCTGCCGACGGCCAGAAGATCGAAGGCACGTTTACGCAAGGGGGCGCGAATTTGCCCTGCTCGCTGGAGCGCAAAGCCGGCCCGGCGGCACTGGCCAAAGAATCGCTCGCCGGATTTGAAGAGGTTGTCGCCGACGCGATGAAAAAGTTCGAAGTGCCGGGAATGGCCATCGCCATCGTCAAGGGCAAAGAAGTCGTTTACGCCAAAGGCTTCGGCTTCCGGGATGTTGAAAAACAATTGCCGGTGACGGCAGATACGCTGTTTGCGATTGGTTCGTCATCCAAAGCCTTCGCAACCTTCGTGCTGGGCACGCTGGTGGATGAAGGCAGGATCGAATGGGACAAGCCGCTGCGCAATTACATCCCGTGGTTCAAACTCTATGACCCGGCCATGACCGAACACCTGAGCGTGCGCGATACGGTGACGCATCGCTCCGGGCTGCCACGCCACGATCTGGTTTGGTACAACAATTTTGAATCCAGCCGCGAAGCCTTTGTTCGCAAACTCGCCTACCTGGAACCAAGCGCAGATTTGCGCCAGAAATGGCAGTACAACAATTTGATGTACTTGACCGCAGGCTATCTGACTGAAGTCATCACCGGTAAAGCCTGGGAAGAGGCCGTGCGCGAGCGCATCTTCGATCCGCTCGGCATGAAGCGCAGCAACTTTTCCGTGATGGATTCGCAGAAAGACAGCGACTTTGCGCAACCGTACGGCAAGCGGGACGGAAAAATCGAGAAAATTCCATTTCGCCCGATCACGAATCTTGCTCCGGCAGGTTCGATCAATTCCAGCGTCAATGAAATGGCGCGCTGGGTGACAGTGCATCTGAACGGCGGCAAATACGGCGACAAGAAAATCGCCGAAGCGGCGACCGTTGCCGATATGCATCTGGCCCACATGGTCACGGGCGCAACCAGCCCTGAAGCCGAAATTACGGGAGGCGAATACGGCATGGGCTGGTTCGGCGACAACTATCGCGGACGCCGCCGCGTTCAGCACGGCGGCAACATTGATGGTTTTTCGGCCAACGTCGTGCTGTTTCCAAAAGACGATTTCGGGATGGTGATCCTGACCAATCTGAACGGCACGCCGCTGCGCGACCTGATTGCGCAGGTGGCCGCGGATCGCCTGCTGGGCCTGAAACCGATTGACTGGATTGCGCAGGGAGCGGCCCGCCGCGCGGCGTCCGAAGCCGCTGGCAAGGAAGGTGAGAAGAAGAAAGCTGTCACGCGCATTGCCGGAACCCAGATTTCGCACAAACTGGCAGAGTATGTCGGCGATTATGAACATCCCGGTTACGGCGTTTTGAAAGTCGCGCTCAGCGGAGACACGCTGGAAGCCACCTTTAACAAAATCCAGACGCCGCTGGAACACTGGCATTACGATACTTTCAACGGTGGCAAGGCGAAAGATGGCGTGTTCGAGAATATGAAGTTTACCTTTCAGACCGACGTGAATGGCTTCATTGCCAGCGTCTCCGCACCGTTTGAAGCATCGGTCAGTCCAATCGTTTTCAAGAAAAAGCCGGATGCGCGCTTGTTCGATCCCGGCTATCTGGCGCGGTTCACAGGCGAATACAATTTGATGGGGCAGATTTGGACGGTCAGTTTGAAAGGGAATGCGTTGGCAGTGAACCTGCCTGGACAGCCGCAGATGGATTTGCTGCCTGCTTTAAGCGGCGATTTCGCCATCAAGCAAACGCAGGTCGTCACGCTGCATTTCGTCAGCGACGAGTCAGGCAAACCGAGCGCGATCGAAATCCGGCAGCCAGGAACGGTGCTGACCGCAAAACGGAAATAGTACTGTCAGAATCGTCTTCGCTTGGCTGAAATCTTCGACGGGGAGCAGTTGTCAAAACTGTCTCCCCGTTTTCCTAAATCGGAACAACCAAACGTGGGACGGACTTTAGTCTGTCCCGGCGTGGAGACAGACTAAAGTCCATCCCACGTGTACCAATCTTTTGTGGTCTGATTTAGGTTATTTAGGCATTGCTGCCGGGCTGATTTTCGCAGTGGAAGGTTTTTTTCCGGTGGCTTGCAGTCGTTTGGCGACGCGCTCGTTTTCCGTCATCACGCGCAGCAGGTTTTCACCCAGCACCTTTTTGACGTCGGCTTCGGAATGGCCGCGCTTGAGCAACTCATACGTGATGGTTGGCAGCTTCGACACATCTTCCATTCCCGGCGGCAGCAAGCCGTCCACGCCGTCGAAGTCCGAACCGATGCCAACGTGGTCAATGCCCGCGACTTTGATGGCATGCTCGAAATGCGCCATCAGCATGTCCATCGTCGCCGTTTGCGCGGATTTGGTCGGCACGGGATCGCCCGGCTTGGCGTAGTCGGTGTTAATGAAGCCGTTGTAGAAATTGATCATGATCACGCCGCCATTTTTGGCCAGCGCCCGCAGCATGTCGTCTGTCAGATTTCGCGGCACGTTGGTCAGCGCGCGGCAGGACGAATGCGACGCAATGACTGGCGCTTCGGTGGTTTCGATCACATCCTGAAAGGTTTCGTCGCCGACGTGCGAAATGTCCACCATCATTCCCAGCCGGTTCATTTCGCGGATGACCTCTTTGCCGAAATCGCTCAATCCGCCGTGGCGTAATTCCGGCGGATTGCCGATGCCGCCAGCGGAATCGGCCCAGTTATTGGTATTCGTGTGCGTCAGCGTCATGTAACGAATGCCGAGCCGGTGAAACAGCCGCAAGGCGGACAGGCTGTCTTCGATGGCGTGGCCGCCTTCGATGCCCATCAGCGCGGCGATTTTGCCGGAACGGCGAATGCGGCGGATGTCTGCCACCGTCGAAGCCATTTCCAGGCTTTCTGGATGCCGCCGGACCTGTTCGTAAACGCCGTCAATCATTTCCATCGCGCGCCGGGCGGAGCCACCCTCTTTGGCGTATTTGGCGGCGACGTAGATCGAGAAGAATTCGACGTTCAGTCCGCCCTCTTTCATCCTCGGAATATCGGTTTGAATCTTGCCGCTGGTGTCGCGCGCGCCCATGTCGAACCCCTCGTCGGTGATGGGCGAAGTGATGTCGTTGTGCGTGTCCACGACAAAACTGGCGCGCTGAAGCTTCATCGCGCGTTCGCGCAATTTGGCGTCATCCATGTTTAGTTTAGGGTTTGGTTTGGGTGTTTGACCTTGCGCAAAAACGGCGGGGAAGGCCAGCAGCGAGCACAGCAGTGCAATTGAAGAAAAGAACGAAAAGCGATTGGGCATGATCTTTACCTTTCAGTGAAGTGAAGAGAATTTGGTGTTTGAGCGAACCGGCGGGTATTTTGTTCGTGCCTTCTGATTTACGCAAGCAGAGGGTCTGGCCTGGAACGGATGGCTGCGGCCCCGGCGGTGCAATGGAAATGCTGAATCTGCTACAATCCGCCCGCTCCAAAATCCAAACAAGACGGCAACTGGACACGCTATGATCAAAGCTCTGCGGCATCTCAATTCAAAAGACAAACTGGCGCTGACAACCTTCCTCGCGCTGGCGCTGTTATGCACCCTGTATTTTGCGTCGGGGATTCTGGTCACCTACGTTTCATCGTCCGACAACGGGCTGGTGATGTCGAAAGACGGCACAGGGTTCACGGTGCGCATCCTGGGCTTTCAAACCTTCAAGGCGGCGGAACAATTAAGCACGGCCCTGCAGGAACAGCGCCAGGTCAAGGCGGTCATCGAAAACGCGCCCTCCAGCCAGGGCTATCTGGTCAAAGTCGGCCCGCTGACCAAGCAGGAAGCCGCTGAAAATCTGAAGAGCGAACTGCATAACTCCGGTTACGGCGTGGTGAAGATCATTCAGAATTGTGCGCCTGGCGTCGCTGATTGTCCGCCAGCGGAGGCGGGGAAGTAAGCAGATGACTCGCCCCGCTGCTTCCCGCAAGCTTTCGTTCTCACTCTCTCCTGAAGGGTTGCTGTGGCAATCCACGATGGCCATCGCGACGGCGTTTCTGCTGGTCGCTTCATTTCCAAATTTCGATTACAGTTTTCTGGCCTGGGTGGCGCTCGCTCCGCTGCTGTTTATGCTGGCGCAGGGCGTCAGTTTGCGGCGCGCGTTCTGGTTGGGATGGCTGGTTGGCGTCGTCTTCACGTTTTTTGCCGAAAACTGGATCGCGCATTCGATGGTTTACTTCGGCGGTGTATTGACGGTGCTGGCTTACGCCGTCGCGTTTTTCTTCGCCTCGATTCTGGCGTTGTTTCCGGCGGTCTTTGCCGTGGCAGTGTCGCTGCTGATCAGACGATTCGGCTGGGTGGCGATTGCGTTCGCGCCGGTGATCTGGGTGGCGACGGAATGGCTGCGGCCCTTTTTCACTGGCGTGACCTGGAATGCGTTGGGCGTTTCGCAGGCGCAGCATTTCCCCGTTGCGCGGCTGGCGCAGTATGGCGGCGTGTATTTGATTAGCGCGGAAATTGTTGCCGCCAGCGCATTGATCGTTCTGTTGCTCAAAATCAGAGAGCGCGGCATCGGGCGAGCGGTGGGATTGTTATTGCTGCTGGCGGCGACGCCGTTTCTGGTGCGGATGGCAAACACAGAACCGGACAAGGCGACCTTTGCCGTTGCCACGGTGGCCGGCGTGCAGCCGAACCTGCCGCCCGATTCGCAAGCGTCGCCGGAAGTTATCGCTCGCGATCTGGAAAACAACATCCGTCTGACGAAAGAAGCGATTGACCGCGCGCCGGACAAGGCCGCAGACATTGTCATCTGGGCGGAATCGCCGCTGGCGCTGTTTTACGAAACGGATCCGGCGCTGCGCGAAAAGCTGGATGCGCTGGCGCGCGAAACACGCAGCTATTTCGTCATCAACACGGTCACGCGCGACGACTGGAAATACTTCAACAGCATCCACACGCTCAGCCCGCGCGCGGACGCCACAGGCAAATTTCTGAAACGCTACGACAAGATTCGCCTGGTTCCGTTTGGCGAATACGTGCCGATGGCGTCCGTGCTGAACAATGTGGTCAAGGCCTTTGCCACCTCCGGCGTCGGCGGCTTCACCGCCGGGACGGAAAACGTCGTCAACACGCTGCGGCTTGAAACCCAGCGCGCGGGCATCGTCGGCGGAAGCGAATTCAACCCGGTCGAAGGCATCGAACGCACAACCAACTATGCCCGCGTCGGCGCATTCATCTGCTACGAAGCGGCCTATCCCGATCTGGTGCGCGGCTTTGTCAAAAATGGCGCGACACTGCTGGTCAATGTTTCCAACGATGCCTGGTTCGGGGATACTTCCGGTCCGCACCAGCATCTGGCGCACGCGCGGATGCGGGCAATTGAAAACGACCGCGATCTGGTGCGCGTGACCAACTCCGGCATCAGCGCCCTGGTCACCGCCGATGGGCGAGTGGTTGATCCGCTGCCGTCATTCAATGCCGGCGCGCAGGTCTGGCAAGTGCAGTTGCGGCGCGGGCTGACGTTTTATGCGCAACACGGAGAATGGTTTGCGATTGGTTGCGCAGTTTTCAGTGGTTTGATTGTTATCTTTGTTCTGGCGGGAAAATTCGGTAAACAGCAGCCAGGCGGATAAGCGCAAACTTCGTTACTTCATCTTCAGCACGATCAGCGTAATGTCATCGCCTTGCGGCAGTCCGCGCGTGAAGCTCAGCACTTCATCCAGGATGCACAGTTTGATTTGCTCGGCGGTCAGATGGGCGCTGGCTTTAACCAGTTCTTCCAGCTTTTCATCACTGAACATTTCATTGTCGGCGTTGACGGCTTCAGTCACGCCATCGGTGTACATCACCACGACATCGCCGGAACTTAGCCGTGTTTGAAGCGGGTTGTATTCGACAAAGTCGAAAGCGCCGAGCAGGACGGACTTCGTGGTCAGCATCTCTGTTTCGCCGCTGGTGCGAACCAGGATGGGCAGGTTGTGGCCGGCATTGATGTAGGTGAAATGGCCTTCGCGGTCGAGCACGGCGCAGAACAGCGTGATGAAGCGGTTTGACGCCGAACGCAGCACCAGCGCCTTGTTCAGGCTGTTGATGACATCGGTCAGCGGCAGATTGCTGGTGAATTGGACCTGGAGCGCGCCCTGGGCCATGGCGGCCAGCAGCGCGGCGGCGACTCCTTTGCCGGAAACATCGCCGAGCGCGAAAACGAAGCGGTCGTTATTCAGAGGAATCAGTTCGTAGAAGTCGCCGCCGACGTAGCGTGACGGGATGCTATGCGCGGCGACTTCGAAATGTTCCATGGCCTTGATGGCCGAGGGCGACAAGGCCACCTGCACCTGCCGCGCCATGTTCAGTTCCTGCTCGATGCTCTTTTTTTCCTGCTCTTCGTGCATCAGCCGCACGCTTTCCAGGGATTTGGTCGCCTCGAAAGCCAGCGATTCCAGCAGCTTCAAACTGGTTTGCGTCAGTGAGCCGCCCGACACGTTGCTGTCCACATACAGCACGCCGATCACATCGCGTTTGAGGATGGACGTTGCGTCCATGTTTTCGGTCATCTGAAAGCGGCGCAGCGGAATGCAGGCGATGGAGCGCAGAGACAAGTTGCGCACGCTGTCGCGCGGCATTGCGGACTGGCCCACGCGGCTGTCGTTGATGATGACGCTGGTGTTCTGTTTGAAGGCTTCTTCGACCACTGAGCGGCTCATTTCAAATTCGTTGCCCTGAATCCAGTTCCGGCCACGGTCGCGCGCGACTTTGAATTCCAGATTGCCCGCCGCATTGCGCAGCATCAGAAAACCGCGTTCGGCCTGCGTGATTTCAATCGCGGCGTCCACAATCAGCGTCAGCACATCGTCCGGAGTCATGGAAAACTTGAACGCCTGATTGACTTCGACAAAGCGGGAAAGCTTTTGTAATTCTTCGTTGGCGGAGGCGATGGGCGGGCGATCCTGCGACGGAGGCGAGATGGTCAGTCGCGGCGTGCTGTCGAAAATCGCCGAAGCTTTTTCAACCGTGTCATCGAGAAAAAAGATTTGCTGTTCGTCATCGCCGCCGATGCGCAGCCGGTCCTGATGCTGAAGCGCGCAACGCTCAATGCGCTGATCATTGACGAAGGTGCCGCGCTTGCTGCCCACATCCACCAGAACGTAACTTTCATCTTCGTAGACAATTTCCGCGTGCTGGCGCGATACCGTGTCGGAGAGCAGTTGCAGATCATTCTCCGCTTTGCGCCCGATGGTGAAGACACGTTTGCTGAGCGGCATATACCGCGTCACGCCAAACCGGTTGACGATTTTCAGTTGCGCAGGCTTTTGCATAAGGGATGAAGGCGGAAGGATGAAGGATGAATTATTCTTGTCTTCATCCTTCATCCTTTATCCTTCCTATTTCAAAAAGAGGAAATCGCCGTTTTTTCGTCCTCAAAGGTTTCCAGGACGGAAAGCAGTCCGGTGATCGAAAGTAACTGTCGCGCCATCCGGGAAGGTTTGAGCACTTTGAGCTTGCCGTTGACTTCTTTGACACTGGTGAATGATTTGATCATTGCGCCGATGCCCGAACTGTCAATCGTCGGCACGTCAGCCAGATTGAGCAGCAACAGTTTGCGCTCCTCGGCGATCATTTGCTTGATGGTTTCCCGCAGGCTTTCTTCACTCTTGCCGATGATCAAATTGCCGTTCAGGTCAATGATCGTGACGTCGCCGCTGTTTCTGATGTGAATTTCCATCTACCTTCTTCCTGTTTTTCGGTTTGCCTGTTTTCAGTTTGGATAATTGGGGACCGGACTTGCAATTGTTGCGGATGCGGGCCGGATTATAGCGCAAAACTCCGTTTGGCAGGCTAGCGGGGCAAGGTGAAGTAAAAACGGCTTCCCCGTCCGGCTTCACTTTCAACGCCCACTTCGCCGCCGTGCAATTCGATAAGATGTTTGACGATGGCCAATCCCAGCCCTGTGCCTTTCGCGCCGGATTCCGTGCTGGATTGGACTTGAAAAAATTTGTCGAACACGCGCGGCAGGGCTTCCGGCGGAATTCCGCGTCCGGTGTCGGTGACTGTAAAGCGCATGTTTTCCATTGCCGCTTCGGCGGAAATCGTGACCTGACCGCCCGACGGCGTGAATTTGATGGCGTTGGAAACAAGATTGGTCAGGACTTGTTCGACACGCTGGCCGTCGCAGTTGATTTCGGGCAGGTCGTATCCGGTTTGGTTTTTAAGAATCACGCCGGCCTGCGCGGCAACTGTGGCCAGTTGTTCGACAACGGCGCAACAGAGCGCATGCGGATCAAGCGTTTCCTGCCGCAATCGCATCATTCCCGCTTCCATTTTTGACAGGTCCAGCAGGTCATTGACCAGTTGCCGCAATCGTTGCGCGGCCAGCGCAATTTGCCGCAGGTGTTCGGATTGTTCAATCGTCAGTTCGCCGTAAATTCCCGCTTCAAACATTTCCGTGATGCCGCTGATGATGGTCAATGGCGTGCGCAATTCGTGTGTCACCATGGAAAGGAACGCGTCCTTCATCCGGTCCAATTCCTGAAGCTGCGTGTTGGCGGAGGCGAGCGCTTCATTCATCAAAAGAATTTCCCGCTGCGATTCGTCCACCGTGCGCAGGAAATTGGCTTCGACTTCGGCCAGCCGCCGGCGCAACAGGTCGCGTTCACCGCGCAATCGCTGATTCTCTTCGCGTAGCTCTTCGCTCATCAGTTCCGTCAATCAACTAAGTAAGGTGCGGAAAATTCGCGCCGCAAATATGGGACAAGATGGCATCTTGTCCCACAAAAAGTGCCCCGAACTTCCCACCAGTTACTTAGGCCCGGCAGGCGCACCGTCAGGCAATGATGATGAATGTGTTTTTGCCGCCGATCACATCGGAAAAATCCTTGTTATAAGTTACATCCACACGGCGGAACTGCTTGATCACATTGCCCATCTCGGCGGCGGTGATGAAGCCGTCTTCGGTGTGGGTGATGGCCCATTGCTGGATGTGTTTGGCGCGCGAAAGGAAATTTGCCACCAGTTGCAGGTAGTGTTCTTTCGAGGCCACGTCGTCGCCCAGCCGGCCTCTTTGATTGGTGACAAGGCTGTCCCAGGCTTCGTCGGAACCGCGGACCCAGGTTTCGCGCCAACCGGCAATGCCGCTGCGCAGGCGGGTCAGACCTTCCGGCCGGGGAAAACGCACAAACATCAGCTCCGCGCGCGCGCCGCGAATGAATTCGTGGGCGTCGCGGTTGACGCTGTAATTTTCCTTGCCGTTATCCACCACGCGCCGCTGATTTCGCCACAGGGCCAGAAAGATTTCCGACAGCGGCCGGCGCAGTTCGGCGGTTTCCGGCGTGAAGGAAAATGTGTAATCGCCGACGCCCAGCGCCAGCAGAATCGCCAGCGCGCGGCGATGTTCGTTTTCGATTTGCTGAATGTTCAGCCAGACATTGTCGAACCAGACCGCGTCCATCTCGCTCATCATTTGGCCCAGCGCGGGGTTATGCAGCCGCCGGTGCGGCACGTAGGATTCGCTGAGCACCAGCGAGACATCTTCTTCGGTCAGCGTTTCGCCGGGATTTTCGACCAGCGCGCGCGACGCCCACCAGGCCCACTGGCAGAGATCATTGTCCAAAACCTGTTTGCCCCAGAATTTCAAATACCAGCCCAGGTCTGGCTGTCCGGCAAAGGGAATGGCGATGGATGAAAATTTCAGACGGCGCAGCACGCTTAACTCAAAACCGAGCCAGCGCCGATTATTTGCTCCGTTGTGTGCCCGATTGGTGATTGGACTGGTGATTGGATTGGTGAACATAAGTTTGATTGATGGACCTGATTCAGCGTTCGGCATTTGATCGTGGCGGCGTCGGCGGGTGTTCGCTGTCCGCGTCAGGCTCAGGATGCAGACCCGGTTCGGTTTCGTTTCCTTCGCTTGCCGGCATTGGTTGCTCCTGAGATGGCGGCTCGGCGGAAACCGGATGCGCGGCCAACTCCGGGTTTTGTTCAGCCGCCGAAGTTTCCACTGCCGGAGCGTCAGGTTCGGTGATTGCGAACGGCGTTTCTGAAACGGCCAGGTCTTCTGAAGGAAATTGATTTTCGGCTGTCTGGAATTCCACCAGCGGCAAGTCAGGACTGGCAACCAGGCTTTCCGGCAGGCTTTCCGGCAGGCTTTCCGGCGCCTTCGTTTTCACCAGGACAGGAGCCATTTCCAGCGTGTCCGCTTCGGGAGAATGGGCCGGCGTCGGAACGACAGTCTCCGCTTCAGGTTCGGCGGCAGCCGAGTTCACGAATTCATCTTCGGCCGCGCGCGCGCGGCGAAGCTCAAATTGAGGTTCGGCTTCATCCTCCGCTTCGGGAGACATCATCGGTGTGGCGACGGGTTCTACCGGCCAGCTTTCGGCCTCACGCTGCTTTCTTTCCGCAACGACCAGCGCCAGCAGCAGTTTGACGATTTGCGGATCGAGTTCGATTCCGGCTTGGTCGGCGACAATCTGTTCGGCATCGAGCAGGTCGTAATTTCCCCGATGGGGGCGGCGCGAGATCAATGCGCAGTAGGTGTCCACGGCGCGCAGGATTCGCGCGCCCAGCGGAATGGCCGCGCCGGTCATCCCGTCCGGGTATCCCTGCCCGTTCCACCATTCGTGATGCCAGCGGATAAGCAATTGCGTTTGCCTGGGCAACTGTAATTCCGCCGCCGCCTGTTCGCCAATAATCGGATGGCGCCACAGGTCCAGTGTCTGCTCCCAGGTCAGCTCGTTTGGTTGGAGCAGATAATTCCGCTTCATTTCGCGTTCGCCGATGTCGTGCGCCAGCGCGGCGAATTTGAGCGCGCTTAAATCCGTGCCGTGCAGTCCCAGTTGCGCGCCAATGGTTTCGGCCAGCCGGGCGATCATCACCGCGTGCGGTTCGGTGTAGCCTTCCACACGGTCGGTTTCCAGCGCCAGCTTCAGCAGGCGGTCACCCAGCGGACGTTCCGCTTCGGTGAAAATCAGCGGCGCTTGTTGTGGTTGCATCAATCAATTCTCCTTCGCTGGTGTTGGTCAAGCTGTTCGTTTGACCTGAATGGCAGGAGCATCTTGGCTCCATCAATCCGCGCGCAATTGAAGCAGGACAAACTGACAGTTTATCCTGCAGTTATTACGAAGACCGAGCTTTGTAGGCGATACGGGAGCGAAAAATCAAGCGACGTTGAATTTTCTTCCGGCTTGCTTCGTTGCGCGTTGCGCGCGTTCGAGTACAATCGCGCTCAGTTTCAAATTCGATGACGACCCAATCACGGGACAAAGGAGAAGCGAAGGTGGCAGTCCCAATTCTGCAGATTGACGCTTTTACGACGGAAGCCTTCAAAGGGAATCCGGCGGCGGTCTGCCTGCTGGAAGCGCCGAAATCCGAGGGCTGGATGCAGAACGTTGCGGCGGAGGTGAATCAGCCGATGACTGCTTTTGTCGTTCCGCGCCCAACCGTCACCCGCATCAGTTTGTATGAAGCCGACCTGCGCTGGTTTACACCAGATGGGGAAATGCCGCTGTGCGGACATGCCACACTGGCCAGCGCCCACGCCCTGTGGGAAACGGGCAGACTGACGGAAGATCAGGAAGTCCGGTTTCATACGGCCAGCGGTGCGCTGACTTGCCGCCGCGCCGGAAAACGGATTGAAATGGATTTTCCCGCGTTGCCGTCTTTGGAAGCTGAACTGCCGCCCGCCATCGCCGAAGCATTTGAGGTTCGCCCGGTGAAAGTTCTCTGCCAGCGCCGCCACGATGGTTCAAGCGGAAACTTTCTGCTGGAACTGGATTCCGAAGAAACCGTGCGGAGCTTGACGCCGAACTTTGAATTGCTGCGCAAAGCCGCCAAAACCGGGGTGATCGTCACCGCTCGCGGCCAGGCGTCGGGATTCGATTTCATCTCGCGTTATTTTGCCTCCTACATCGGGATTGACGAAGACTTCGTCACCGGTTCGGCGCATTGCCAGCTTACGCCATATTGGGCTTCGGTCTTGGGCAAAGAGGAATTGACGGCGTATCAGGCCTCCGCGCGCGGCGGAGTTCTCAGTGTGAAGCTGAGAGGCGACAGAGTTTTTCTGGGAGGCGAAGCGGTCACCGTGATGCGCGGCAGTTTGTTGTGTTAGCCGATACCGCACTATCGAGGAATGCCCGAAACGATGAGGATCACGCCCCAGATTCGCCAGGCCACAGTTGCCGATGCCGGGATGCTTGCTCAACTGGCGGCGCGGACTTTTTACTACGCCTTCGCCGATATGAACACGCCGGAGAATATGCAGGCTTATATGTCGAAAGCCTTCACCGTGACGCAACTGACGGCTGAACTCAGCGACCCGCTGGCCCGGTTTCTGATTGCCGAAGTGGACGGCGTTCCGTCCGGTTATGCCAAGCTGCTGGCAGGCCCGCCTCCCGCCTGCGTCACGGGCGCGAAACCGATTGAACTGGTGCGGTTGTATGTGGATCAGAAGTTTCAGGGCAGCGGCATCGCCAACGATCTGATGCAGGCCAGTTTTGACGAAGCCCGCAGTCTGGGCCACCGCGCGATTTACCTCGGCGTGTGGGAACACAATCATCGCGCGCAGTCTTTCTATTTTCGTTGGAATTTCCGCGTCATCGGCAATCACATCTTTCAAATGGGGAGCGACGCTCAACTCGACTGGTTGATGGAACGCGAACTGTAACGTCCGACATTATGAAATCGTTTTATGCCCCGATCTTAATGACAATCAGCGGCGGTGTGCTTTATCACGTGTCGCAGAAAGCGATTCCGCAAACCGTTCACCCGTTTGCGGCGGTCATCATCGCCTACGCGGTTGGGATTGCGCTGTGCAGTGCCGGCATGGCGTTTGATCCGGCGGGAAGGTCATTTTTCTCCTCGCTCAAGGAATCGAACTGGGCGGTGGTTGGCGTCGGCATTGGCGCGGTGGTCATCGAAGTCGGGTTTCTGCTGGCTTATCGCGCCGGATGGAATATCAATTCCGCGTCGGTTGTCTGCAACATCGCGGTCGCGTTGCTGCTGATTCCGATTGGCTTGCTGGCGTTCAGGGAATCCATTTCCGCGCGCAGCGCCGCCGGCATTGGCTGCTGTTTGATTGGGTTGTATCTGCTCTCGAAAAAGTGAACGTTCCCGCGCTTCATTCCCTGGATTGTCTGCCCCTGGATTTTCTGCCACTGGATTGTCTGCATGAGAAAATATCTTGCCGTCTGGCTGCTGCTGTGTCTGATCTGGGGTTCGACCTGGATATTCATCAAGCTCGGATTGGATGACTGGCCGCCATTCACATTCGCCGCGCTGCGCTTTCTGCTGGCGGCTTCGATTTTGTGGGGAATTGTTTTGGTGCGTGGCCGCAGGCTGCCGCGCGCGCGCCGCGACTGGGCGATGATGGCCTGGCTGGGCATCATTTCTTTCACGGTGAATTACGGCTTGGTTTTCTGGGGCGAGAATCGGATTTCGTCAGGGTTGACCGCCGTGCTGCAGGCGATGATTCCAGCGTTTGGCTTGATGATGGCGCATCACTATTTGCCGAATGAACGCATCACGCCGGCGAAACTCCTGGGTGTGGCGCTGGGAATCGTGGGAGTCGGCGTGATTTTCGCCGACCAAATCACGGTTGCCGGGACGGCGGCGCTGTGGGGAAGCGCGGCGATTGTCGTGAGCGCATTTTGCGTCGCTTACAGCAACGTCCAGGTTAAATTGCATTGCGGCCATCTGGACACGCCGGTCGTCGTTGCCGGGCAGATGAGTTTCGGCGCGCTGCCGCTGCTGGCCGCAAGCTGGATTGCGGAAAGCGGGCCATTCAATCTGCGCTGGACAACGGCTGCCGCCATTTCGCTGGTGTACCTGGCGATTGTCGGATCGGTCATTGCCTTTCTGCTCTATTTCTGGATGGTCAAAAAGATTGACGTGACCAAGACCATGCTGATTTCGCTGGTCACGCCGGTGGTGGCATTGCTGCTGGGCTGGCTGGCGCGTGGCGAAACGCTTTCGTGGCGACTGGCGCTGGGAAGCGGAGCGATCCTGTCCGGCATCGGAATGATCGTCCTGCCGAAGCGCGCGTAAACCCGGGGAATGATGACAATTGAACCAGTCACAACTGAAGAGGAACTCGCGCAAATTCGCGAATTATTCGCCGAGTACGCCGCGTCGCTAAACGTTGATTTGAGCTTCCAGAATTTTGATCAGGAGCTGGCGGGTTTGCCGGGCGGTTACGCTCCGCCGGATGGCTGCCTGCTGATCGCCCGAAACGAAGGACAAGTCGTTGGCTGCGTCGCCCTGAGAAAGTGGGAAGAGGAAGTTTGCGAAATGAAGCGGCTGTACGTTCGCCCGCAGTTTCGGGGCTTGCGCGCAGGCCACAAGCTGACGGAGGCCGTCATTGCGGCTGCGCGGCAACGCGGTTACAAACGAATGCGATTGGACACTCTGCCGGCGATGAAGCGCGCGCAGGAACTATACAAATCACTAGGCTTTCGAGAGATTCCCGCCTACCGCCACAATCCGATTGCCGGAACATCTTTTCTTGAACTGGTTTTGTAGTCATCAAATCGAACGCACACAACCGAGGTGAAACAGGTATGTTTGGAAAACTGTCCGTGGTGTTATCCCTGAATTTGTTGCTGACCATTTCGGTCCTTGCCCAAAAGCCGGAGTTCGCGCCCGGCACGCGCTACGATGCGAAGATTCCTTCGCTGAAACAGGTCACCGGCTACGATTTTGCCGAACGCGTCACGCCGCCCGAAGAAATCATCCGTTACCTGAAGGCCCTGCATGAAGCCGCGCCGGATCGCACCAAACTGGTGAAGTACGCCGAAACCTGGGAAAAGCGCGAATTGTATGCGCTGATCGTCGCGAGTCCCGAACGCATCCGGCAATTGGATCAAATCAAGGCGAATTTGAAGCAGTTGGCCAATCCTTCGGCGTCAACCGACGTCGCCAGACTGGCGCGCGAACTGCCTGTGGTCGTTGCCCTGGTTCATGGCGTTCACGGCAACGAGATTTCTTCGGGTGAAGCGGCGATGGCCGAAGCCTGGCATCTGCTGGCCGCACAGGGAGACGCGACCGTGGACCTGATCCGCCGCGAAGCCCTTGTCATTATTGATCCAATGCAAAACCCGGACGGACGCGCGCGATTCGTTTTTCAAAACCTGCTCGGACAGGCAATGACGCCGGACGCTGATCCGGCTTCGGCGGAACACGATGAACCGTGGCCGGGCGGACGCAGCAATCATTATTTGTTCGATTTGAACCGCGACTGGTTTGCGCAAAATCATCCGGAATCGCAAGGCCGCGTCAAGCTGCTGCTGGAATGGCAACCACAGGTAGTTGTTGACCTGCACGAGATGGGCGGCGAATCCACGTATTACTTTCCGCCGACCGCCGAACCGCCCAATCCTCATATGACCGACGGACAGAAAAACTGGGTGAATATTTTCGGTCAGGCCAATGCGGCGCGCTTTGACGAACGCGGTTTTGCCTATTTCAACCGCGAAGTTTTCGATGCTTTTTATCCCGGTTACGGCGTCTCGTGGCCGATGGCGCAGGGCGCAATTGGCATGACGTTTGAAAAAGGCTCGGCGCGTGGATTGGTTTATCGCCGGTCGAACGGTGACTTGCTGACGTATCGCGACGGCGCGGTTGAGCATTTCACGGCGGCGATTTCGACGGCGGCCACGGCCGCGCGCAATCGCGAAAAGATGTTGCGCGAGTTCGCCGAATTCCGCCGCAACGCCGGAGCAGGGGAGACGAAAGCGTATTTGCTGCCGCCGGGAATGGACGCCGGACAAACCAAGCGCCTGGTGCGGATGCTGCTCAGCAACGGCGTCATTGTTCAACGCGCCGATGAAGCGATTAATTTCAATGGCCGTACGCTGCCTGCCGGAACCTTCATCGTGCCGGTGCCGCAACCCGCCGGAGCGCTGGTTCGCAATCTGCTGGATGCGCAGGTGCCGATGAACGCGGAATTCATCAAGGAGCAGGAAGAGCGCCGCAAGCGCCGCCAGCCGGATCAGATTTACGACACGACGGCCTGGAATCAGCCGATGCTCTACGACGTGGAATGTCTGGCCGTGACGGCGGCCATCAGCGCGAAAGTTTCAGCGGTCAGTCTGGATTCGTTGAAGTCAGCGTCCGCGGCCTTGCCCGACGCCGTCGTTGGTTACGCCCTGCCGTGGAATGCGACTTCGGCGGCGGCGGCGATCGAAGCGTTGCAGAGCGGTTTGCGCGCGCGGTTTTTGAAGGAAGCGTTCACGGTTGGCGGGCGCAGGTTTGAAAGGGGAACGGCTTTCTTTCGCTTGTCTGAAAATGCTGCGGACCTAAAAGCGAAGCTCAGTGCCATCGCCGCCAAACACGGCGCGGAAGTCGTCAAACTGGACAGCGCGTTTACCAGTGGAGGTTCTTCGCTGGGCAGCAATCAGGTTGTCACCTTGAAAGCGCCGCGCGTTTTGCTGGCCTGGGATGCGCCGGCCAGCAGTTTGTCGGCGGGCTGGGCGCGGTTCGTGCTGGAACGGCGCTACAGCCAGGCGGTGACGGCAGTGCGGACCAGTTCGCTGGGGCGCGTGGATTTGCGCCGCTACGACGTGTTGATTCTGCCCGCCGGAAATTATGCGGCGGCGCTGGGCGCGGACAGTGTGCGGCGGATCAAGGACTGGATTGGATTGGGCGGGACGTTGATCACGCTCGGCGAGGCCTCACGGTGGGCAGCGCGCGAAAGTTCAGCGCTGCTCGAAACACGAACCGAACTGCGCGACGGCAGTCCGGAAAGCGACGCGGTCAGACCATCCGCCGCAAACCGCCCCGCCGATTTTGATCAAGCCATTCAGCCTTTGCGCGAATCGCCCGAACTGATTCCCGGCGCAATTCTGCGCGTCAAACTCGACGAAGAGCACTGGCTGAGCGCGGGCACGGACGGCGAGATTCAGGCGCTGGTCGAAGGCACACGCGTCTTTTCGCCGATCAAACTGGATCGCGGGCGCAACGTTGGCGTGTATGCGAAAAAAGACAGCCTGCTGGCCAGCGGCTTTGCGTGGCCGGAGGCGCTCAACCTGCTTCAGCAAAAAGCTTTCCTGATTTATCAGCCGCTGGGGCAGGGGCACATCATCGCTTTTGCCGAAGATCCCAACTATCGCGCCTATGCCGAAGCAACTGAGCTTTTGTTCATTAACGCGGTGCTGCTGGGAACGGCGCATTAACGGAAGTTTTATGACGCCTGATCAGCTTTTGATTCTGATCCTCGCCGTGGCGGTGGTGGCGCTGCTTTATTCGTGCGTTGGGCATGCGGGCGCTTCCGGCTACATTGCGGCGATGGTGCTGGCGGGCGTTTCCGCAGCCACAATCCGCCCGACCGCGCTGGTGCTGAACATCTTCGTTGCCTGCATCGGAGCGTTTCAGTTCTGGCGCGCCGGGCATTTTTCCTGGAAGCTCTTTTGGCCGTTTGCGGTGTTGTCCGTGCCGTTCGCGTTTCTGGGCGGTTGGATCAGCCTGCCGGCGCATTGGCTGAAACTGCTGCTCGGTCTGACGCTGCTTTATTCGGCGGTTCGCTTTTTCATTCAACCCAAAGAAGAAACCGGCATACAGCCGCCGTCGCTGGCCATCGCGCTGTTGACCGGCGCCTTGCTGGGATTGTTGTCCGGCTTGACGGGCACGGGCGGAGGAATTTTTCTGACGCCGCTGATGATCTTCAGGCGTTGGGGAAAGACGAAAGCGGTGGCCGCCGTCTCGGTCGTATTTATTCTGTTGAATTCGATTTCCGGGCTGCTGGGCGTGCTCGGCAGTGGTCAGGCGTTGCCGCCGCTGGCCTGGAAGCTGATTCCTGCGGCCATCCTTGGCGGCGCGATTGGTTCTTATCTGGGAAGCAATCGCTTTTCGCCGATTGTTATCAAGCGAATCCTTTCAGCCGTCCTGATTGTGGCAGCTTACAAACTGATCTCTCAGTAAATTCAACCAGTCATTTCGATTGTCGCGCTACAGTCAAGGTCATTGGCCTGCTTGTGGCGTTTGTGCAATTATCTTGTGCGGTCCGGATTCCGCGCTCACAACCAACCTATGATTTTGAGCAATTGATCCTCTTTGCCCACTAAATTTCCCGGCGCAGTTCGCAGGCAGTCGCAAACTCTAATCAAGTCAGATTTGGCATTCATTATTCTGGTTAATTGAGCTTGTATTGAATGGATGCCTGCTTCTTTTAAATCCAAAAAACTCAATTCTGTTCAGAAAAATGGAGAAACTGGCAAGTTGCTTTCCTGGAAAATTGCGATAACTCTAGTTTTATCAAACAGCGTAGGCAATGAATCCAATTGGGCATAGTGATTGCCTGATAACTGTGTCCAAAATTTTCTCTGTTTGTCCAAACAAGTAACACAAAAAATCTGGTTGTCGAAAAGATGGTTTTACCGCTGTCTGAAGTAACTGCCCTCAACTTCACTTTGAAGGTGTCAATTACGGAATGGATTGCGTGTCCGTAACTGGATGGCATTTTGGTGAGGATGGCGTGGCAATCCAAGTAAGTGAAATCCTTATAAAAAGGGGAAATTTCGATGAAACGTAAGCTATTTCGTCTAATTGCTTCTGTCGCTTTTGCTGGGCTGTTGAGTGCTGCGGCGCTTGCTCAAGGCACTACTTCGGCAATTTCCGGAAATGTGCTCGACCCCAATGGCGCCGCTATTCGCGGTGCGGAAGTTGTCGTGAAAAGCATTGCAACTGGAGCAGAACAGAAGGTCAGCACATCAGGCAGTGGTGCATACACCGTCCCTGCTCTGGGTTCGGGTGTTTACACTGTGACTGTGGAAGCATCGGGCTTCAAGAAAGCCGTTGTTCAGGATGTCAAACTGGACGTTGGCGTTCCGGCGACCGTGAATGTCACGCTGGAAATTGGCGCGGCCAGCGAGTCGGTTGTCATCCAGGGCGGAGGCGATGTATTGCAAACGCAATCCGCCAACGTCAGCACGACTATCACGGGCCGGCAGATTACCGAAACCCCGCTGACTTCGCGCGATGCGCTGGATTTGGTGCTGCTGCTGCCGGGAACCAACACACCGGGCCGTCCCCGCACTTCGACCATCAATGGATTGCCGAAAGGTTCGCTCAACATCACGATGGACGGCGTCAACGTTCAGGACAACATCCTGAAATCGTCCGATGGCTTTTTCACTTACGTTCGTCCACGCCTTGACGCGGTTGACGAAGTGACGGTTTCCACCGCAACTCCCGGCGCCGAGAGCGCGGGCGAAGGCGCGGTTCAGATCAAATTCGTGACGAGAGGCGGTTCGAATACCTTCAGTGGAAGTCTTTACGAATATCATCGAAATCCGTGGTTGAACGCCAATTATTGGTTCAACAATCGCGACTCCGCGCCGAAGCCGGGTTTCACCACCGCGCCGCGCGATGTGATCATTCTCAATCAATTCGGCGGCCGTCTGGGTGGCCCGATCCGGATTCCGAAAATTTTCGATGGTCGCGACAAGGCCTTCTTCTTCGTCAATTACGAAGAGTATCGAATCCCCGAACAGACTACCCGCCAACGCACGATCCTGAGTCCGGAAGCACAGAACGGCATTTTTCGGTATGGCACCAGCGGAAATGTGAATCTGTACACGCTGGCGGCGGCGAATAGTCATACCTCCACACCGGACCCGACAATTGCCAAGCTGTTGGCGGATATTCGCAACTCGACCACGCAAACGGGGGCGGTGCAGGCCTTGACCGATCCCAACCTTCAACGGTTTACCTTTACTGCCCAGGGCAGCCAGACTCGGTACTTTCCGACAGTTCGTCTGGATTTCAATCTGACGGAAAAGCACAAACTGGAAAATGTCTGGAACTACCAGCTATTTACCGGCCTGGTGGACTTCCTGAACAACACGGATCCAGCTTTCCCAGGCTTCCCGAATCAGGGATTCCAGGGGTCGAATCGGTTCTCGAACACAACGGCATTGCGTTCGACCTTGACGCCAACCATCGTTAATGAAGCGCGCTTCGGACTGACCGGCGGCACGGTGCTTTTCTTCCCGAATGTCAATATCGGACAATTCACCGGCCCGCTGGCGAATCAGGATGGATTCAACATCGGCATCGGAGCGGCGGGGATCACTTCCGCGACCGTTTCGACCGCGCCCAGCCGCCGCAATGCGCCGGTTAAAACTTTCAGCGATACGCTGACCTGGACGCGTGGCTCGCATTCAATGAGCTTCGGCGGATCATTCACGAACATTGATTTCTGGAGTTTTTCACAGACACAGGTGCCTGGCATCACATTGGGCGTGGACGCGACCGACCCGGCCAATGCGCTTTTCAACACCACCAATTTCCCTGGCGCTTCAAACACCGATCTGGCCAATGCCCGTGGAATTTACGCGACGCTGACCGGACGAGTGACGGCGGTCACCGCGAATGCGATCCTGAACGAAAAGACGCTGGAGTACACTTATAACGGACCAAACGTGCAGCGCGGGCGGCAGCGGGAGTTCGGTTTCTTCGCCCAGGATGCCTGGCGCGTCAATCCGAATTTGACGCTGACTGGCGGCGTGCGCTGGGAAGTGCAACTGCCTTTCCAAGCCAAAACCGAAGTGTATTCGCAGACCACGTTTGACGAACTGTTCGGTATTTCCGGCCCTGGAAATCTGTTCAAACCAGGCACGCGAACCGGCAAGGTGACGCAGTTCACGCAGTTCGATTCCGGAACCAATCCTTACAATGTGGACTACAACAACTTTGCCCCAAGCCTCGGATTTGCCTGGACGCCAAGGCCGAGCAGTGGGGTGTTGAAGAAAGTCCTGGGTGATGGCGGGCAGACAGTGTTTCGCGGCGGATATTCCATCGCCTTTGTCCGTGAAGGGCTGAATGTCTTTACCAGCATTCTGGCCAGCAATCCGGGCATTTCGATCGTCGCCAGCAAGAATCTGGCGCTCGGCAATCTGGGCACGCTGCCGGTTCTGTTCCGCGACAAGAGCCGTCTGGCACCGCCAACCTTCCAAACCAAGCCGGTCTTTCCCAATGAAGGCGCCATCACCAATTCGGCGAATGCCTTCAATCCGAACCTGCAACTTGGCTACGTCCAGTCGTGGAGCTTCGGCATGCAGCGCGAGATCAACAAGGACACGGTGATCGAAGCGCGTTATGTCGGCAATCGCGGCGTCAAGCTCTGGCAGCAATACAATCTCAATGAAGTCAATGTTATCGAAAATGGCTTCCTGAATGAATTCAGGCTGGCGCAGGCCAATTTGCAGGCCAATATCGCGGCGGGGCGCGGTGCGCATTTTCGCTACGAAGGTACGGGGACTGGGACTTCGCCATTACCGATGATGTTGGCTTTCTTTGCCGGAGTTCCGGCCAGCGGCAAGCCCGATCCCAATAATAGGAACAGCTATTTGGCTACGGCTACGGGGGGAGCGAATTTTGCCAATGCGACCTTTGTCAATGCGTTGGCGACGACTGGGCCAGCAGTGGGCACATTCACCAATAACTTCATCAACACTGCCGGATTCCGTAACAACGGCATCGCGGCTGGTCTGCCTGACAACTTCTTCCTCGTCAACCCCGGCAAACTGGGTGGCGCGTGGTCTATCGAAAACAATGGCCGCACCTCATACGACTCCTTGCAGATCGAATTGCGGCGGCGTCTGTCGAAGGGCTTGCTGGTGCAGGGCAATTACACCTTCGCCAATGCCTTCACGAACGCTTTTGCCAGCAGTTCGGTGGTGGCCGGTCAGCCTTCGACCTTGCGTGACTTCGGGCTGAGCAAGACTGTTTCGCCCTTCAACGTCACGCATGCCTTCAAGGTCAACTGGATTTATGAGTTGCCGTTCGGCAGAAGCCAGATGTTCGGAGGCGGGGTCGGCGCTGCGGTGGATCGTCTGATCGGCGGTTGGGAATTCCACGGGGCTGCCCGCTTGCAGAGCGGCACGCCGTTCAATTTCGGCAACGTTCAACTGGTCGGCATGACTCGCGAAGACCTGCAGAGCCAGGTGAAGATGCGCTTCGATGATGCCGGCCGGATCGCTTATTTCCTGCCGCAGGACCTCATTGACAACACCCGTCGCGCGTTCAACGTGAGCGCCACCAGTGCGAATGGTTACAGCACACTGGGCGCACCGACTGGCGCCTACATCGCGCCAGCCAGCCGTGGTAACTGCATTGAAGCCTTCGGCGGCCAGTGCGGCACAACCAACCTGGTGCTTTACGGACCGCGCTTTGACCGCTATGACCTGAGCATCGTCAAGAAGACGAAGATCACCGAACGGGTGAACTTCGAATTCCGCGCGGAGTTTCTGAACGCCTTCAATCACATCAACTTCATCGTCGGCAACCCGGCGAATGATACGAACTCGATTGGCGGCTTCGCCAACGCGACCTTCGGACAGGTGACGCAAGCCTACCGCGATCTTTCGACCACGAACGATCCGGGCGGACGGCTGATCCAGCTTGTTGGCCGCATTAACTTCTAGGCCCCCTTTTCAAACAAAACGGGGAGAGCGGCAGTTTAACTGCTGCTCTCCCCGTTTTTATTTGTGGCAAGCAAGTTTGATTGCGGCCAGCATGGTTGTCCGAAAATCTAAACAGAATCCAGAAAAATGAATCAAAATTTAGGAAGCGTTTAGAGAATAAGTTGGTTATGCCGAGTAAGTAGTCAAATATCAATGTCCTGCCGCTCGATTTTTGACAGGCATTCTGATTGCCTGCGGCGAATAATGATTACATTATCCAAAATGTAGTAATTCGGTTTCGGGCAATAATTGAACCGAAGGTTCGTCAACGCATTCGCTTCATAACAACACAAAAGCAATTTTGACCCGCTAAGCACCTCCTTCAGGCAGTGGAGATTTCCGCAGTAAATCATTGCCTGCTGAAACAGTGGCATCGCAACGCCATCTGAATATCGTCATTTTCCTGCTCAGAAAGTTTGAGCCTCGCAAAGTCGAAGCGGAGGAAATCCGTGTGAATTTCCCGCTCTTATCGGAGGAAAGCCAATCATGAAATCCAAAATTTTCAGCTCAATTGCGGTAATTGCTTTGATGTTACTGACACATTCCGCCGTCTTCGGACAGGTGACGGCCCCACTGTCAGGGACAGTCACAGATCCGAACGGCGCTGTCGTTTCCGGCGCAATCATCGAAGTGAAAAACACCGCCACTGGCGCGGAATTTCGGGCGACGAGTTCCGGCAGTGGCGCATACACCGTGCCGTCACTCGGAGCGGGAACATACCAGGTCACCGTTTCCGCCGCCGGTTTCAAGCACGTGATCGTGCGGGATGTCAAAATTGACACAGGCGTGCCGGCAAACCTGAGCGTGACGCTGGAAGTCGGGGCGGCCACTGAATCCGTGACGGTGCAGGGCGGCGCGGAAATCCTGCAAACGCAATCGGCGAATGTCTCCACCACGCTCAATGTCAACCAGATCATCAACCTGCCGCTCAATTCGCGGAATGCGCTGAACTTCATCGTCTTTTTACCGGGCGTGGATGCGCCGGGATTGACGCGCGATGCAACGATCAACGGCTTGCCGGAAAGCGCCATCAATATCACGATTGACGGCATCAACGTGCAGGACAATAACAACAAGACCACGGATGGTTTTTTTGCCCGCATTGCGCCCCGTCTGGACGCCATTCAGGAAGTGACCGTTTCCACCGCAACGCCCGGAGCCGATAACGGCGGGGGCGGCGCAACGCAAATCAAGTTTGTTACTCGGCAGGGCGGCAACGACTTCAATGGCAGCATTTATGAATATCACCGCAATCCGGTCCTGAATTCCAATTACTGGTTTAACAACCGGGATGGCGCGCCAATTCATAAAGAGACTGGACTGACCTGTGGGACAACCGCGCAGCCGTATGAGGCTGAAAAATGCAAAGCCGATCGGGCGCGCATTTTGCTCAATCAATATGGATTTCGCGTTGGCGGCCCGTTTCTGTTTCCGAAGAAATTTTTCGGCCCGGCGGCTTTTGACGGGCGTAACAAGGCGTTTTTCTTCGTCAATTATGAAGAGTTCCGGCTACCGAATGCCGCCAATCGAACCCGGACAGTTTTCAACCCGCGAACCCAGTCAGGTATTTTCCGTTATAACGCGACGGTCGGCGGTCAGACTCAGGTGCGGGAAGTGAACTTGTTTGAGTTGGCTGCGCGGAATAATCAGGTTTCCACGCCTGATCCGATCATCGCCAAACTCCTGACCGATATTCGCAGTGCAACCAGCAGCGGTGGCATTACCACATTGACCGATCCAAATCTGGAGCGGTTTGCGTTCGTGGCCACCGGCAACAACACGACGTATTTTCCAACCGCGCGTTTCGATGTGAACGCGACGGATAAACATCACATTGAACTAACCTGGAATTATCAGAAAATCAATTCTTCGCCGGATTTCCTGAACAGCCGCGATCCAGCGTTCCCAGGGTTCCCGAATCAGGGCAGCCAGATTGGCGACCGGTACACCGGTTCGCTGGCCGTGCGTTCGACGCTGTCGCCAACGATTGTGAACGAAGCCCGCGCGGGAATGTCGGGCGGCCCCTCCCGATTCAACCCGGAAGTCAGCGCCCTGACATTAAATCAAGCCCTGGCCAATCAAGGTGGGTTCACCTTCGGAACCGGGGCCAGCACGGGCGGCTTGTTCGCCGCTGCGGGAATCACCAACGCCACCACCACCCCGAATGCCAGCCGCCGCAATCCGCTGCTGCGGGAATTCAGCGACACGCTGAGCTGGACGCGCGGTTCGCACAACATGAGCTTCGGCGGCCAGTATCAGCATTTCAATCTGACGCTGCACAGCCGTCCGGGCCTGGCTCCGAACGTCAGCTTCGGCGTCAATTCCAATGACCCGGCGATCAGCATGTTCACCACGGCGAATTTCCCCGGCGCGTCGGCGGCCAATCTGACCGCCGCGCAGGGAATTTACGCTGTCCTGACTGGCCGCGTCACGGGCATTGCCGCCAGCGCGTTGCTGGACGAAGAATCCGGCCGGTACGTTTATCTGGGCGAATCCATCAACCGTGGACGCCAGCGCCAACTCGGCATTTTTGCCCAGGATTCGTGGCGTATGCGTCCGAACCTGACGGTGAATTTTGGTTTGCGCTGGGAAGTGCAGGGACCGTACACCGCGCTCAATGAAGGTTATTCGACGGTGACCGTGGATGGGCTGTTCGGAGTTTCCGGAGCAGGAAATCTGTTCAAACCCGGCACGCAAACCGGTCAAGTCACGCAGTTCATTCCTTTCCGAACCGGCGACAAGGCCTACAACACGGATTACAAAAACTTCGCGCCCAATTTCGGCATCGCTTGGACTCCCAGAGCGAATGGTGGCTGGTTGAAACCGTTGATTGGCGATGGCGGACAAACCGTGCTGCGCGCCGGTTATTCAATTGCCTACAACCGCAATGGCCTGGGCGATTTTTCCGGCGTGTTTGGAGCGAATCCTGGTTCCGCCATTACGGCGGACCGCAGTCTGGCGATTGGCAATCTTTCGCCCATCAATGAACTGCCGGTGTTGTTGCGTCAAACCAGCCGCCTTGGTCCGCCAGCATTCGCCGCGACACCTGTGTTTCCCTTGACTGAGGCGGTTACGGGCGATGCCAACATCTTCGATCCCAACATCAAGGTTCCCTATTCGCAATCCTGGACGTTTGGCATTCAGCGCGAACTGACCAAAAACATGGCGATTGAGGTTCGTTACGTCGGCACGCGCAATCTGCGCGGCTGGACGGAATACGACCTGAACAGCGTTGAGCAGAACATGGTCGAAAATGGGATGCTCAGTGAATTCAAGCAGGCGCAGGCCAATTTGCAGGCGAACATCGCGGCAGGGCGCGGAGCGAATTTCCGTTACTTTGGCCCCGGAACGGGAACTGCGCCGTTGCCCATTACGCTGGCTTATTTCAGCGGAATTCCGTCCGCGCAGGCCAGCGATCCGGCGCGGTACAATTCCACCTTGTTCGCCAACAACACTTTCCTGAACCCGCTGGCGTTCAATAACCCCTTGCCGGCTACGTTTGCAGCGAATTTGCACAGCGACGCCAATCGCCGCACGAATGCGCTGAATGCCGGATTGCCGAAAAACTTCTTCCTGACGAATCCGGATTTGCGCGGCGGCGTGTTTTTCACCGGTAATGGCGGCTACACCCGCTACGATTCCCTGCAGGTGGAATTCCGCCGCCGGTTGGCTGACGGATTGCTGGTTCAATCGAACTATTCCTTTGCCAAAGGCTTCAGTTCATCGCGTTTTTCGTTCCGCACGCCGCGCGTCAACACGTTGAATTCGGGCACGCCGGGTTATGTGGCGCAGTCGTTCAAGGTCAATTGGGTTTACGAACTTCCCTTTGGAAAAGGCAAACCCTTCTGGGGCGGAGTCGGCAATTTCGTCAATCAATTTGTGGGGGGCTGGGAATTCCACGGCACGGGCCGCGTGCAGACCGGACGCATTCAGGATTTCGGCAACGTCAACCTTGTCGGCATGTCCGAGAAAGAGTTCCGGGACTCGTTTGGTCTGTATTTCGACGATGCGACAAAAGTGGTTTATCACCTGCCGAAAGACATCGTGGAAAACACGATCAAGGCGTTCAACGTCAGTGCCACAACCCGTTCCGGCTATCCGGAAACGAACGGCGTCCCGCAAGCACCGACCGGGCGTTACCTGGCGCCTGCGAACAATCAAAGTTGCATTCAGGTGGTCACGGGCGATTGTACGCGGCAGAACCTGTATGTTACCGGGCCGATGTTTACCCGCTTCGACATGAGCGCGGTCAAACGGTTCCGAATTACCGAAAAAGTCAACTTTGAATTGCGCGGTGAATTCCTGAATGCGTTCAACAACATCAACTTCCTGGGCAGCACAAACCTGACGAATTTCAGCAACCAGCTTTTTGGCCAGGTGACGTCAGCCTTCCAGGACACGAGCAACACGCAGGATCCGGGCGGACGATTGATTCAAATTGTCGCGCGGCTCAATTTCTAACTTTATGTCAGTAGTCCGACCGTCAGGGAGGGCTTGGTTTATTGCCAGCCAAGCCCTCCCTGACGGTCGGACTACTGACATCTATTCACCAAGTCACTGATGAAGATCCTGGACCGTCGGGGATTTCTGGCCACCATTTCGTGCTCGCTGGCGGGTTACGGTTCGGCGTCCTTGCTTCCCGTTCCTCCAGCCTCGGCTCAATCCCAGGAAGACAAACCCAAAGACAATCGCGCTTGCTGGCTGGATGTCGTTGCGCCTTTCATTGTGGAGGATGCCGAAGCGGGCATTCAAAGCGAAGTCATTCTGACTTCGGACACCTTTTCCGGCGCGACCGGACATGCCGACGGAAAAGATTCGACGGAATACGAAATCTACCTGTACGACGCCGCCGGCCGCGCGATTGGCGCGGAAGGTGTCGCCCGCCGCGTGACCGCAAAGGCAATGAACACGACCGTCATCGCGGTGCGCGACCTGATCGGCGGACGGAAACAATTTTGGGGTGGGATGAAAGTCCGCCTGCGGCCAAAGGGAAGAGAAGCTGGGCACGCCAGCGATTTGTTCAGCTCGGCGTTTGTGCGCTGGCGAACGGCGGATTCCTTCGACAACGTCCATGCCAATCCAGACCCGCGGCAATGGCAAAACACCACGGGCTTTTTTTATTCAATGCCGTTTCCGCCGCTCAGTGAATACGAATGCGTATTCAGCCTTTTCAATCCAAACGACCAGCGCAGCGCGGGCGAACTGGCGATCAGCGATTCGCAAGGCGCGCGAATCTCCACGCAGCGTTACGAACTGAAGCCGCACGCCTCGCTGCTTTTCGATTTGAATTCGGGCGGCGTCATCAACGATCCGTGGGCGGCGAAATCAGCATCCGGATCAAATGGGAAAAACCAGCCTCACGGCCTGCTTTCCGTGACCAACGAAGAAGGCACGGCGAAAAGCTTCGGCTTCCTGATGATTCGCCGCAACGCGCAAAAACGCTTCAGCATCGAGCATCCGATTCACCAAAGCATTTTCAAACAAAAGCCGGCGGTCGCGCCGTTCGATTCCGGCAATCAATTCAAGGCGAAAAACGTCCTTTATTCGCCGCTGCTGTTCCGCAACAAAAAGATCGGCGGTTTGACCTTCAACTCGAAGTTTTATTTCGGCGCGGGCTTGCCGCTGGAAGAATCGCTGTGGCTGTATCCGTTCGCGGTGGACGAACGCGGCGAAGTCGTCTGGTCAGCGCTGGAAGACAAGAAACTGGCACCCGCTTTGCCCTCGCATAGCGAGCGCGGCGTCATCCGGCTGACCCGCAATCAAAGCTGTCAGCTTGATCCTGAACGGCTTTCTTTTGGCAAAGAGTTGTCAGGCGGCCTGGCTGTCGCGGTTTCGCCGGACACGAACCACACCTTGTTCAAAATCGTGGTGCGTGTCGAGGAATGGGAGGCATACGCCTTCACGCATTTTCGGCCCGGCTTGCGTTCGGCGCGCTGGTATCAAACGGCGAAACCGCGCGGCGGCATTGCCACCGACTACATCGTTTCCGGCGCGCGGCTGGCCAAGGATAAAACCTCCGTTCAGCTTGATGAATTGATCGGCGTTCTGAACATTGACGACCAGGGATTGGAAGCGCATCCATTCCTCGAACTTTTTGGCCCGCGCGGATTGATTGCGAAGGTCGCGCTCGGCGTGATCCCGCCATTCGCCTGCCGGCACTTTCTGCTTTCAGAATTGGTTTCCGGAGAAGGCCAGAGCGGGTCATTAAGTTTGCGGCTGGTGGATGAACGCGCTACATTGCTGATGTCGGCGATGCACATTGATTACACGCGAAAAGACATCGCGCTGGATCACGGTTCGGATCGCTTCTCTACATTTCTCGATTTCGGTTGCCAATAACAATTCTCTTGCCAGATGAGGCCCAGCCCGGATTGGCAGGCGATAAGTCCAACTTCGGAGGTTACAACATGAAAAAGATTGCAATTGCTCTTGCGCTGGTTTTCGCCCTGACGCTGGTGGCCGGGGCGCAAAAGAAAATGAAGCCGTGGACGGAATGGTCGGATAAGGATATCAAAAAGATACTTGACGATTCGCCGTGGGGACAGACGCAGAACGAAACCAACACGGCGGAGATGTTCTTCCAGCCCACGCCTCGTGGCGGAGGCGGCCAGCAGGGAGCCTATAACCAGGCCACCAACATCGGTTATGGCATCCGCTTCCTGAGCGCCAAACCGATCCGCCAGGCCATTGCCCGCCAGATTATTCTGAAAGAGCCAAAGATGACTGACGCCCTGACGGCCTTCGCCAATCAAAAATCCGATCAATACATTGTCGTCGCCGTGGATTACAACTCCGCCGACCGGCGTTTGGCCGGTCCCGCCATGCAACAGTTCAACAGCGCCAACATCGGCCTGCTCAAAAACACCACTTATCTGGAAAGAAAGGATGGCAAACGCGTTTTTATTGAGCAATATCTGGCTCCGAGCAACGATGGGATGGGCGCGAAATTCGTCTTTCCGCGCGTGTTTGAAGGCAAACCCTTCATTGACAAGGACAGCGGCTACATACGTTTTTACGCGGAATTCGCGGGCAATCCGGGCCTCAAGTTGAACATGCGCTACAAGGTGACCGAAATGATGTTCGAAGAGAATCTGGAATATTGATCGAACGGATTCAGGATTGGATTTCATCCGCGCGCCCGCGTCGCTGCTTCATACGGCGATGGGCGCGCTGATTTTTGGGTGGTGTTGATAGCCGGTGATTTCGAAGTCGGCGTATTCGTAATCGAAAAGGGAAGGCGGGCGGCGCTTGAAACGCATTGCGGGCGGCGGGAAGGGCTCACGGCTCAATTGCAACCGGGCCTGGTCCAGATGATTCAGGTACAAATGCGTGTCGCCGCCCGTCCAGATGAACTCGCCGACGTCCAAATCGCATTGCTGCGCGACCATCGCGGTTAGCAGGGCATAACTGGCGATATTGAACGGCACGCCCAGGAAAATATCCGCCGACCGCTGGTAAAGCTGGCAGGAGAGTTTTCCTTCGGCGACATAAAACTGAAACAACGCATGACAAGGCGGCAACGCCATTTGATCCACGCAGCCGGGGTTGTACGCGACAACCAGATGGCGGCGGCTGTCAGGATTGCGCTTGATCTGTTCAACAACCTTCGAAATCTGATCCGTCCGCGATCCGTCTGGATTCGGCCACGATCGCCATTGATAACCGTAGACCGGCCCCAACTCGCCATTTTCATCCGCCCATTCATCCCAGATCGTCACCTTGTGATCGTGCAGGAATTTGATGTTGGTGTCTCCGCGCAGAAACCAGAGTAGCTCGATGATGATCGAGCGCAGATGCAATTGTTTGGTTGTCAGGAGCGGAAAGCCCGCCACCAGATCGAACCGCATCTGGTAGCCGAAAACCGACAGCGTGCCGGTTCCGGTGCGGTCGCTTTTCTTCGTGCCGTGTTCCAGCACGTGCGAAAGCAGGTCGAGATATTGCTTCATAGCGTTTGCATTACTCGCGCTTCGGTTTAGAATGCGCGCGTTTTCAATTCCTTCGTTAACCAATCGAAAAATTAGTTGTCACACCCAAATTTAGCCAAAGGAGGCTTTCGTTATGGGACTGTTCGAGTTGATTTGGACCGTCATCATCGGCGTGGTCATCGGCTTCGTCGCCAGATTCGTTCTGCCGGGAAAAGATCCGATGGGATTGATTATGACCGCGATTCTGGGCATTGCCGGGTCGTTCGTCGGAACTTTCCTGGGCCGCATGCTATTTGGGCGTTCGTCATACAGCGCCGGCTTCATTATGTCGGTGATTGGCGCGGTAATCCTGTTGCTGCTTTATCGGATGATTGCCAAACGCAGCGCGTAGATGTCATTGCCGCTATCAGCCTGACGGTCCTTTTCTGACCAGCAGTTTGAATGTGAATGGGAACTGGTTCTTTTCGTCTGTCGGATGAAAGACCGGTTCCTGTTCAGTCCATTCACTTTCGTCAAATTCCGGGAAGAAAGTATCGGCGGCAACTTCGGCGTCAACCAGCGTCAGGTAAAGCCGGTCCGCCAGCGCAATCGTCTGGTTATAAATTTCCGCGCCGCCGCAGATGAAAACTTCGTTTTCGCCGTGCTGTTTGGCACTTGAGATTGCTTCTTCAACCGTGTGGCGGATGAAGCAACCTTCGGCCTGGAATTCACGATCGCGCGTGATGATGATCATCTGCCTGCCGGGAAGCGGTTTGCCGATGGATTCAAAAGTCTTGCGCCCGACAACGATGTGATGACCCATCGTCAGTTCGCGGAACCGTTTCAGATCAGCGGACAATCGCCACGGAAGTTGATTGCCGACGCCAATCCCGCGACGCCTGTCCATTGCCGCGATCAGGGAAATAATCAAACTCTTCACCTCTGGTTTTGACGCCTGGGAGAATTCCCGGCGACGCAAATTACCATTCACAATGAGCATGCACAAACCATCACGACGCGACTTTTTATACTCAGGTCTGGCCGCCGCCGGTGTGCTCTCCCTGGCGACAGAGAGTGACGCGACGACCGCCTCAATTCAGAAAGGCGCCAATCCAGCGCTTGGCGGCGGCGGATTCAAACTCGGGTTGGTCACCTACAACCTGGCCAGGGACTGGGACATTCCTGCGCTCATCAAAAACTGCGAATTGACGGGTTTTGAAGCCGTCGAACTCCGCACCACGCACAAACACGGCGTGGAACCTTCGCTGGGCAAGCAGCAGCGCGCGGAAGTGAAAAGCCGGTTTGCCGGAACGAAAGTTCGCCTGCTGAGTTTGGGCACGACCTGCGAATTTCAATCGCCTGACGCTGCCGTCGTTCGCAGGCAGATTGACGAATGCAAGCGCTTCGTCGAACTGGCGCACGATATCGGCGCGCTCGGCGTCAAGGTGCGTCCCAACGGCATTCCGAAAGAAGTCCCCGAAGACAAGACCATCGCGCAAATCGGCGCCAGCTTGCGTGAATGCGGCGAAGCGGCCAAAAATTACGGCGTCGAAATCTGGGTCGAAGTTCACGGACGCGATTCCAGCCATCCGCCGCGCATGGCTGGAATGATGAAAGCCGCCAACCATTCACAGGTCGGCATCTGCTGGAACTCCAATCCGGAAGATTTGATGAACGGTTCGATCAAAGAGAGCTTCGCCATGCTCAGGCCTTACCTGCGCAACGCGCACATCAACGAACTGTGGAAACCGGAATATCCCTGGCGCAACTTGTTTGGCCTGATGAAAGCCGCCGGATATAACCGTTACTGTCTGGCCGAAATTCCCGAAACCAGCGATCCCATTCGATTGATGCGGTACTACCGGGCGCTATGGCTGGAACAATGCAAAGGCTGAAGGGAAACCCTCATGAACACGAAACGATTGCTTGCCGGGCTGGTATTTGTGGCAATCCTGGCAATTGGCGGGGCAGGGCAGAAAGCGCCAGCCAAAAAGCCATCGCCGCCTTCGACCGCTGGAAAACAGGGCTGCGCTGACCTGTTGACGCAGCACGAGATGAACCGCTGCGCGCAGGAGGAATACAAAAAGGCGGACGCCGCATTGAACAGGGCTTACCAGCAGGCGATGGCCAAACTGTCGCCGGAACACAAGTCAAAGCTGAAGACCGCGCAACTCGCCTGGATACAGTTTCGCGATGCGCACTGCGATTGTGAAGCATTCACCTTCGATGGCGGCAGCATGGAGCCGCTGATCAAATTCACCTGTCTGGATTCCGTCACCAAACAGCGCACGCAACAGATCAAATCACTTGCCAGTGACGCCGGTAGATGATTCCTGTCCCAGCGCAACCCCGGGAAGAAGCGATGCGACCAATGCAACGTGAATCAGCAGGCGCGGGAAGGAAGATTCCAGGTGGCCGATGAAGTCCGGCCAGATGCTGAAAACGTAAACGCCGGAATACAGCGCAATCGGCATCAGCACCGCCAAGACCAATCCGGCGGGTTCGCTTCGCTTCTGTCGCAAGGCGGAAAGAATCAACCAGGCCGTTGCCAGCGAAATGGCGATCCAGAACATTCCCCAATGCCGCCAGTTCGCCAACTCGTTCAGAACCGCCCGAATAATTCCCGGCAGCCGCCATAGATTCGCTTGCAAGGTATTCAAGCTGATGGGCAGAAATTCGTCTCCGCCCGGCGGATTCATCAACCGTACAAAACCGCGCCAGGTGGCGATGACAACCAAGCCCGGCAACGCGGCGATCAATAGTTGGCGCCAATTTCGCCAGGCCGAACGATCAATCATCCATCTGATTGCCATCAGCGCCATCAGGCAAAGCCACAAAATCAAGCCTTCCTGTTTCAGCCAGCACGCGCCGGCGAGCAACGCTCCCGCCAATCGTAAAGCGGCAAAATCGCCACGCCGCCAGAATTCCATCAACCAGATCACCGCCGCCAGATAAAAGACCGCCAGCGGAAAATCGGCGTAGCCGGAAGACGCGCTGCCATCGCCAACCAACAGCAACGGCGCAGCAAAGATCAAGACAGGCGCAATGAAAACTCGCCAACCGCTCAGTCCAAGTCGCCGGTTTCCCGCTAGCACCAGGCAGAGCGCGGCGGCGAAAAACAGCGGAAAGAGAATCTTGACCAACTCCTGATCTGGACGGCCAATCCACAGATAAAGCCAGGTTTCCGTCAGCGGCAGCAGCAGCGGATAGCTTTGATGCGTCCAGGTGCGCGACGGATCGGAGAACAATTCCAGCGGTATCACGCCGCCGTTCAGAAACGCCACACGCGCCTTGCTTTCAAAATTGAGCAGCCCGTCCCAGCCCAGCACACGCACAAAACTCAGCCAGGTGATGACGGCAACTTGAGCCGTGTTCAGCGCCAGTAGCCACCAACCGCTTTTGGATCGCGGACGTTCCGTCCGCGCCATCCAGCCGCCAATCGCGGACGGAACGTCCGCGATCCGACCGGCGCGCCGCCATCCGGCAACGCCGAGCGACACGCACAACGCTGCAACCGCCCAGCGCAGATTTGCACCTGAAATCAGAAAGCCGGAAACAAACAGCGCCGACGAAACGACCGCCGAACCGAAGAGCAGTGAAAGGGCGAAGAGTTCAGTCGCGCCGAGCGATTGCTTCGGCAGCAGCAAGAGGCTCAAGCCGAAGCCAGCCAGCATCAGCAGACACAGCGCTACCGCGAGCAGTAAGAAGTCCATTCAGAATCCTCTCCGGCAGCGACGAGTTTTAGATGGGGGCCGATTTCAGCCGCCACGGTTGATGACTGAGATGGTTTGATCCGGAAAAGCAGCAGCCAGCGAACTTTCTTTTCCGCGCGCGGTTTGAAAAGCAGCGCGGGCGATTCGCCGCAATGCAGCGCGCCGACTTCATGGGGCCAGCTTAAAGTCGCAATCACGCGGTAGGCCAATTCGATTTCCGGCTCGCGGCTGGGCGCGATGAACATGACGGCGTCTTCCTTGGGCAGTGGTGAGAGGGCGGCAAGAACTTGTCTGGAGGCTTCGGGTATTTCAAGCAGGGAAAGATAGCTGTCGGTTGTGGCGTGGCTGCCGCCCGATGAACGCGCCAGGGTTTGCGGGGCGGCGAGTTTCGACAGCCGCTGATGGAGACGGGACGCGGTGCTGCAACCGGTTCCGGCCACACCTTCAATCAGCAGCAAACTCGCGGCGGCAATTTTCAGCACGCGATCTTTTTTTCTGTTGGTCTTCATTGAGCCGCCGCAGTTTAGGCAATGGGATTTGCGGCGTCAAAGTTTGACAGTCTTCCACCTGCGTTTCTAAAATCCGCGCGCTCAATCCTCAAACTTGAATCGAGTTCCGAAGGTAAATGAACAGCACATTGATTGATGAATTGCACCAGAGCTACGGCGTGAAACGCGCGGCCATTCGCGCGCGGCTTGATGAGTTTTCAGCCGTCGTTCGCGAAGGCGATGACGCGCGGTTGTTCGAAGAGCTGGTTTATTGCATCTTCACCGCCGGCGCCAGCGCGCGGATGGGCTTGAATTCCCTGGAGCGTGTCCGCAAGCATTTGCACGCCAGCGGCCACAGCAAACTTGAATTGTTGCTGGTGGGAGCGCATCGTTACCCGCGCGCGCGTTCCGGCTACATTGTGCATACGCGAAAATATCTAAAACGCGAATGCGGGTTGCGGCTCCGTGACAAGCTGGCGTCTTTCGGCAATGATGATGAGGCGCGGCGTGACTTCTTCGCGCGCAATCCTGGAATCAAAGGCATCGGCTACAAGGAAGCCAGCCACTATCTGCGCAATATCGGTTATTGCGGCTACGCGATTCTGGACAAACACATCCTGCGCACGCTTTTCGAGTGCGGTGTGATTGATTCGCCGCTTCCGCCGTCCACGAAAAAAAAGTACGCCGCGGTCGAAGAGATGATGAGAAAATTCGCCGCCGAGATTAGAATCAATTTCGACGAACTTGATCTCCTGCTATGGTCGAACAAAACCGGCGAGATTTTGAAATGAAAAACAAGGTTGGCAGAACTTGAGAGCGAGGTCCGGCATCTTGACCGAATGACCGGATTCACCGCCTTTCCGTCCTGCTTCAATGTGAGGTACCTATGAAAATCGCGCTCCGGACTCTGACAATGTTTCTCGCGCTGCTGGCGCTGACCGCTGCCATCAGCCTGCCGGCGTTTGCCGAATCACGCGGCAAGGCCCTCAAACGGGCGGAAAAGGAAATCCGCGCGGCCAACTATGAACAGGCGGAAAAGATTTATATCGAGCTTCTTCAGCGGGACCAGACCGATAAAGAGGCCCGGCTTGGATTGAGCTTTGCGTTGATCAAACAGGCCAAGCTGCAAGCCGGGTATGAAGAGGCTGCACAGGTGATCGCCGCCGATGCGCTCAACGCGCGCGCTTTCGCGCTGCTGGGCACCGCGCTGCTGCGTTCGGGGGAGTTTCGCAACTCAGTCGAGGCGCTTTACACCTCCGCCAAATTCGACCCCAAACAGGCGCTGGCCATCGCCGGACTGTCGGAGATCGAGTATTTCGAGAATCGCTCGCGCAGCGCGTATGAAGGCTTCAAACGCGCCATTTCTTTGGATCCGAATGAACCTGATTATTACGTCTCTTACGCCCGCGCCTGTTCCCGTATGGAGTATTACGGCGAAGCGGCGGATTCGTACCAGCGGTTCCTGGAGGTTTCGCCGAAGACAGATGCCGAGCGTCGCGCGCGTATCAAAGGGCTGATTGAGTTCTATCGCTACCTGGGCACGACGAAGATCAACCGCCCCGGTGGCAAAGAGATTGCGACGGTTCCTTTCGAATTGATCAACAATCGCCCTTTCGTCAAAATCATGATCAATGGCAAGGGGCCGTTCCGCTTCGTGGTTGACACCGGCGCAAGCATGTCCGTGCTTTCTGACAAAACCGCCGCAACTTTGGGCATCAAGCCGGTCGCCAAAGGCGGAAACGCCCGGGCCATTGGCGGCAGTGGCACCTTCCCGATTCTTTACGGCCTGCTCGATTCAATCACCATTGGCGAGACGAAAATTGATACCGTGCCGATCTATATCCGAACTGTCCACTCTTCGCCGGACAGCCCGGAATCGGAACGCAGTGACGGTTATCTGGGCTTATCCGTGCTGAGCCATTTTGCGACCACCATTGATTATCGCGAACGGCAAATGCTGCTGGATCGCACGCCTCTTATTGATGACCAGTTGGCGGGCAAAAACGATACAACTGCGCCGGAGGCGAATAAACCAGAAAGCCAAACCAGCATTCAGCCTGTAACCGGACTGGCGGCGACCAGCCTTGCCGCAGCCAACATCGCAACTGCCCTGGCCACTGGCATTGAAGTTCCGATTCGCAGCACCAGCGGCGGACTGGCCAGCGCGGAAGCCCGTCTGCCTTCGATGGAACAGCCGCTCAATTTCATTGTGGACACTGGCGCAACCATCAGCGTCGTTTCCAAGGCCGCGGTCAAACGCCATCAGCTCGAAGGCATGAAGCTGAAAGGCGAAACCTTCCGCGTCATCGGCGCCGCAGGCATTGAAGAGGGGGCGGAGGCGCTGGGGCTTTCCACGCTGACTGTCAACAATCTGCGCAAAAAGAATTCCCGCGCGTTGATTCTGGATTTGGACCCGGTCAACGAAACCTCCGGCTTCGAACAGCATGGAATTCTGGGCGGCGATTATTTGATACATTTCCGCGTCGTGCTGGATTTACGGCGTCATTACTTTGGGCTGATTCCGCAAAGTCCGGCGATCTCCGTCGTTGCGGAAAAGGAGTAAGCACGTTCGTAGTCCCGCCTTCAGGCGGAATGGCGCAAAGTCATCACGCTCCCGCCTGAAGGCGGGACTACGAACGTAAGGAATATGGTTCCCAGTATTTACCTCGAAACTTCGGTCGTTGGCGCTTATCTCGACAAAGGCGAGTCGTACCGGCGGGATCTGACGATTCGCTGGTGGGAGCACGAATTGAAAAACTATCGCGCCTATGTCTCGCCGCTTGTACAGCGTGAACTTGAAAGAACGCGGGAACCTTACCGCCGCAGTTATTTGACGCTGATCAGCAAATTGCCGCAGATCGAAGTCACTGAAGAGGCCGCGATTCTGGCCGACGGCTACATCGGTCGCGGCATCTTTCAGCGGAAATTTCTGGGCGATGCGCTGCACGTTGCGCTGGCTTCGTTTCACAAGATTGATTATCTGGTAACGTGGAATTTCGGGTATCTGGCCAGCGTCCACCGGCAAGCCCGCATCAAGCTGTTTAACACTGCCGCCGGATTCTTCGTGCCGGAAATTGTCACCCCGGAGTTTCTGGTGAGTGAATTGTAGATATGTACCAACGCCCTCGCTTTCTGGAAGAATTGCATGCCATTCGCGAAGAGATGTCGCGCGAATGCGACTATGATGTTGACCTTTTCGCGGAGATGGTGCGCAGCGACCAGCCGCCAGCGCACGGACGCGCGCGTAATATTCGCGGCGTGCGGCAATATGCTCCGCTCAATCCGGCGCTTTCAAAAAGTGTTTCGCGCCGGGAGAAAAAAAACGACCGGTAATGAAGAAAAAACATTCATCTCGCCCCAAACGATCACCCGCAATTTTCATTTTCCACTGAACTATGGCTGAGCCTTTCGACGCAATCGGGTTTCAGATCAAGGATGCGGCTTCATACGAAGCGCTGGCCGAAGAAGCGCACCAGCGTGGAACGCTCAGTCTGGCACAGCGTCACCAAGGCGTCTTGCATGGCTGTTGCTGGAGTCTGGGATTCGGGCTGGAGGTGTGGACCGTACTGTATGAATCGCGAAAGGGAATGTTTTATGCGGATTGCCGCCCGGCGTTTCGCGGTCAGCGGCTGCTGACGCTTTACCCCTGGGAAATCATCGAATACGAAGAAGACGGCGAGGCATTGGCGCGCGGCCTGATGCCCGATATGACCACCGAAATTTTCTTTGTCCTGCAAAACATCACGGAGATTGACCCGGCGGAATTTCGCGAACGCCCAATCACCGCGGCAGTGTCCGGTCTGGCCTATCGCGCAAGAGTCAACGCCAAATCGGGAAAGCCAACCTTCGCTCCGCTGGTGCGCAACCGCAAGCGCAATAACGTCGCGGAAACAGATTATGTGGTGCGCGGCACCATTCTTTCCTGGCGGGAAATGACCAACCCGCGCACAACAGAAACTCTGCTCTGGGTGGATGTGGACACGGGACAAGCCAATCTGGAAGTCATCATCAATCGGGCCGAACTTAAAGGCGAACTGAAACGCGGCGCCTGGCTTTCCGCCGAAGTCTGGTTGCAGGGGCATATCCTCAACGAAAAAGAGTTACTCTCCCGCTACGAAGGTATTGACCGCCAGGTCTCCCAGATTGATCTGTGGAAAAAACTCCGCCGCGACCACTGACTCAGCTTTTCTTCTCCGCAGGTGGCTGCTTTTTCAATTTCGGCAAAAACTGCTTACGAAACTTGATCACCTTCGGCACAATGACGATCCGGCAATACGCCTTGTCCGGGTTCAATTCGAAATATCGCTGATGATAGGCTTCGGCCTTGTAAAAGGTCTCGAGTTTGGTGATTTCAGTGACGATCTTATTGTCCCAGATCTTCGCGGCGGTGATGTCGGCAATGGCTTTGACCGCGACGGCTTTCTGCTCTGGTGAGTGGTAATAAATCGCGGAGCGATACTGCGTGCCGATGTCCGCGCCCTGCTGATTCAGCGTTGTCGGATCATGGATCGTAAAAAAAACGTCGAGCAGGTCTTTGTAGCTGATGACCTGCGGATCAAACGTGATCTGAACAACCTCCGCGTGACCCGTGGTTCCACTGCTGACCTGTTCATATGTCGGGTTGGCGACCTGCCCGCCAGCGTAACCCGAAACGACTTTGTCCACGCCGCGCAATTCAACGAAGACCGCTTCCAGGCACCAGAAACAACCGCCAGCCAATGTCGCAACTTCTTTTCGGGGTTTCGTTTTTTCGCCAGTCTGCGCGCCCGCTGCGGAGTTTGTTGAATTGCCAGCAAAGAGCAGAACCGCGACAAACAATGTAAGCAACACCGATTTCATAAGATCACCTCGTAGTTGTTATCAGAAACCAAGTCTTCACAATCCCAGCTTTTTCCACTTTTCATCTACCAACCGTTTCACGTCCGCGCTGGTATTGTTTTCCTTCGGCCAGCGGCGGTCGAAGCCTTCGTTTTTCCATTTGCGGGTGCCGTCAATGCCCATCTTCGATCCGAAACCTTGTTGCCGCGAAGAATGATCGAGCACGTCAATCGGCCCCAATGTGAACTGTATATCGCGCTCCGGGTCAATATTATTCAGCACTTTCCAGACGACTTCGGAATAATTTTGCACGTCCACGTCTTCATCCACGACGGCAATGCACTTGGTGAACATCGCCTGCCCCAGGCCCCAGATGGCGTTCATGATTTTTCGCGCGTGACCGGGATACTGCTTGCGGATCGCAATCAACATCAGATTGTGGAAAACGCCTTCAAAGGGCAAGGCCATATCCACGATTTCCGGGAACTGGCGTTTCAAGACCGGCAGCGTAATGCGTGTGATTGCCCAGCCCAACCAGCAATCTTCCATCGGCGGACGGCCAACGATGGTCGTTTGATAGATCGGATTTTTGCGATGCGTGATGGTCGTAACGTGGAAAACCGGGTACGGTTCTTCCAGCGTGTAAAAGCCTGTGTGGTCGCCGAAAGGACCTTCAATCCGGCGCTCGCTCGGATCAACATAACCTTCCAGCACGATTTCGGCGCTGGCCGGAACTTCCAGGTCAACGGAAACGCATTTGACCATCTCGATCGGTTTTTCGCGAATGAAGCTGGCAAAGATCATCTCATCCAGATCGTCCGGCAGCGGCAAGGTCGCCGCAAAGTTGGTGATTGGCTCCGCGCCGATGGCGACGGCGACTTCCATTCGCTGCACGCCACGTTTTTCCTGGTCCCGGTGATGCGCCGCGCCATGTTTGTGAATCTGCCAGTGCATGCCCGTGGTTGTTTCGTCGTAGACCTGCATCCGGTACATGCCGCAATTGCGTTTGCCCGTGCGCGGATTTTTAGTGAACACCATCGGAAAGGTAATGAAGCGCCCGCCGTCCAGTTCCCAGCATTTCAAGATCGGGAAGTCGAGCAATGAAAATTCCCCTTCGCGCTTGATCACTTCCTGACAGGGGCCGGATTTCACTTCGCGCGGAAAGTACTTTCCCAGTTCCGCCAGCTTGGGCAGCATCTTCACTTTTTCCAGCAGGCCTTCAGGCGATTTGAAATCCAGCCAGTCGGTCAAGCGCGCGGCCACGTCTTCGACGCGATTGACTTCCAGCGCGATTTCCATCCGCCGGCGGCTGCCCAGCGCGTTGATCAGCACCGGAATCCTGCCGCCATCCACGTTTTCAAACAGCAGCGCTTTGTTGTTGTCTTTTGATTTTGAGACCCGGTCGGTGATTTCCGTGATTTCCTGATCACTGGAAACGGGAACCGTGATGCGTTTGAGTTCCTTGTTCTTTTCTAAAGCTTTAATGAATTCCCGCAGGTCGGCATACGCCATGGTTTTACTCCGTAATTGGTGATGATTGAGCGATGGATTAATTCGTGCGGGATGGTAGCAATCGCTGAGAGGGGTGACAAGCGGCAGTTATGTCAGCAGGGTAACGATTGTTTGGACTCTGTTTGTAGTTGCGGCCTTCAGGCGGCGGCGTACTCTTGCCAGGGCAGCCGCCTGAAGGCCGCAACTGCAAACCTCAATTTATGGATGCCAGTTGTGATACGCGTAGAGCGGTTCGGCCTGCTTGCTCAGCCGTTCATAATGCTCCGGCAGATCAATGTCTTCCAGCACGTCCGGAGTATTCACCGGGACTTCCAGCCAATCATCCTGATGGCCGTTGATGAAGTTGCGCAAACCACCTTCGGCGTCGTCATCCAACTGCATGATTTCATCAACATAATTGACGCTGAGAATGATGGGGTGGCCGTGCTTGCCATTAAAAGTCGGAATAACGGTGCCTTTGCTGCCGTCGCCATAAGCTTCAATCAGTTGATTGACCAATGCGGTTTTGATCATTGGTTGATCCACCAGCGCGATCAGAACGGCGTCCGTATTCGGTCCCAGCATGGCCAGACCGGTTTTGACGGAGGTGAGCATCCCTTTCCGGTAATCTTCATTGATGGTGAACTGCACGCCGGTGCCGGCCAGACGCGAACGGATGTCGGCTTCGCGATGGCCGAGCACGACATGGATGTCGGCGAGCTGCGAATTTCGCAACTGATGAACACATTCGCCGATGACCGTGCGCCTGCCCCATTTCAATAAAGGCTTGAAGTTGGGCAGCATCCGCTTCGATTCTCCGGCGGCCAAAAGAATTCCTGAAATCATGGTGTGACCTGCGGCCTCCTGATAGTTGTTTTTGTGTTGTCTTCGTTGAAGGAAAGATAGATTGCACGAAGCAGGACATTCGATCAAGCGCATCGAAGCGCTGGTTCGCTATCCATTTTTGAGCAAGTCGGCCAGCCCCTCGAACGGCGTATTGAAATTGTTTGGCCGGATGTTGGGTCTTCGCGGTTTTTCCGCCGGCGTGGCGGAATTGACCGATGCTGTTGTCATGACATCGGCGGCAGGCGTTTCCGGCTTTCCTGGTTCCATCGCCACCGGGGTTTCAATGGTACGAATTCGATAGATCGGACGCTCGAACATCTGCGTCATCCGCGTCCAGTCGCCGGAAGCGTGTGGTTCGGCAATCAGCCGCTGCATCGCTTCGATCTTGGAGTCCAGGTCATCCAGATAGGCCAGCATCAGGGCTTCCGGCGTGTTGGGCAGTTTGGGCGAACCGTATTCCAGCTTGCCGTGATGCGCCAGCAGCATGTGCAGCAGGTGACGGCGCAGTTCGTCCGGAAAGCCTGCAATCTGTTTGATGTGGTCGTGAACCATGATCGTTTCCATCACCAGGTGGCCGACCATCTGCCCTTCGTTGGTGTAACTGAACGCGCGTTCGTAGCTAAGTTCGTCAATCTTTCCGAAATCGTGCAGCACCGCACCGGTCTGTAACAGATCAACGTCAATGCCTTCGTAATGAGAACCAACCTTTTTGGCCAGCTTGACCAATGACAACGTGTGTTCCAGCAGCCCGCCCAGGTACGGGTGGTGCATTGTTTTCGCCGCCGGGGCTTTCTTGAACTTTCGCGTCGTTTCTTCGTCCGCGAAGATGTTTTCCAGCAATTGCCGCAGATAAGGGTTTTGGAATTCGCGGACGATGCCCAGCAGTTCCGCGAACATCTGCTCAACGTCGAATTTCGTCGTCGGGAAATAATGATTCAGATCAATTTCATTGGGCTGGCAGGGGCGCACGCGGTGAATCGAAATTTGCAGATGGTTGCGGTACAGGTTGATCTGCCCGCGGACAAAGACGATGTCGTCTTTGTCAAAGGTGTCAATCGCGTCTTCGAAGTTGTCCCACCATTGCCCGGTGATGTCGCCGGTCTTGTCTCCGAAGGTGATCAGCGCAAACTGGCCGCCGGTCTTTTTGCTGCGAAGCTCTTTCGATTTGACCAGAAAGGGGGTGCTGACCGTCTGGTTCGGGGTGAAGTCCCGAATGAAGATTTTTTCCATAATGCTCACAAACCGCGACCGTAAGAAAGATTTCGGCTAGCAGAGCGAAAAGCTTCCTTACGGCCAGCAATGCTGTTTTGACTTGTTTTACGGCTTGGTAGAAGCAGCGGCTTTCTCTGCTGCTTCGGTTTTCTTGGCTTCTTCAGCCTTCTTTTTCTCTTCCTTTTCCCTCTTCTTGCGGGTCTTGGCGTTTTCTTCCGAATAGGGGACGCGCTTGATTTGGGCTGACTGTACCTTGCTGCCCTCGAACTGGAAGCGGGGATCAATCTCGATAAAGGCGTCGTCGCGTAGTCTGGTGAGGAACGCTTCAATCTGTTTTTCGGAATTCTGGCCGACCAGATAATTGCCAATCTGGCCCTGCACCCGTTCGTCTTCAAACGGCAGCAGCTTCGGCTCCACGCGCTCATCCACACGGAAGATGTAATATCCGTTTTCCAGTTTCACCGGATCGGTCACCGTGCCTGCCGGTGCATTTTCGACCGCAGCCTTAACGTCCGGCGCAAGCTCGTTGATCTTGAGCGAGGCGCCGAGTTTGCCCTGATTTTTTTTGCCGAGTTCATCTTCGGAAAGCTTTTCCGCCAGGATCCCAAATTCAACTCCGCCGCCGCGTGCCTGCGTGACGATGTCTTTTGCGCGCAGCAACGACTGATTCGCATCCTTGCCGGTGGCGATGAAGATGCGGCTGAGCGTGACTTCGCCGGGCTGGGTAAAGACTTCCTTGTTCTTTTCGTACGCTTCGCGCTTCTCCTTCTCAGTCAGCCCCATGTAAATCTTGCGGTAGACTTCCTGCCCCATGACGGCTTCTTTCGAGAAGTTTTCGGTCAACAACCGTGTGACTTCTTCAAAGTCATAGCCGGCTTCGCGCATCTTCTGGCCCAAACATTCCTTCGATTCACAGTTGTTTTCCTTCATCAACCGGAGCAATTGCTGGTTGACCTGAGCTTCGACATTGATCGAAAGATCTTTGGCGCGTTGCGCCAGCAACTGGGTGTGAATCAATTCGTCCAGAATGCGCGGCTTCATCTCGTTGAACTTCTTTTCCAGCTCTTCGCCTTTGAGCCCCGTGCTTTTCATTTCTTCCAGCACCTGTTTCTGTGCCGCCTCGAATGCCGAGCGCAGAATCACGCCGGCGTTGACGCGCGCAATCACTTCATCCACCGGACGCTCTTCGCTCTGCGCGAACGCGGTGACGGCACAGGCCGTCACGATTCCCAGCAAAAACAATCTTGCAACTGACTTCATAAATGCTCTCCTTTGGAACGTCCACGAACAATCTTCATCACAGGGAGTGGCAACGACTCAAGTTGTGTCGTGGAATTCATTTTTCTGCTTGTCTCCTCGTTGATCTTTTTCGCGGATTTCGCCCTGATCTGAACGTCGGCAAAAGCTCCGCTTGCGCGCTCAGGGGCCGGCGGTCAGATTGCCGCCGTAGTTGAAACCCAGTTTGTCCTTGTGGATTTTGATCTTTGCCCCGGAAAGCGCGCGTTTGTTGAATTCTTCAATCAAAGCCTGATTTTTCTGGCTCAGCAGTTTGTCTTCGATTTCTTTGCGGACCTTGTCCAGCGGCTGGGCTTCGCCGCGCTGTTCCAGCTTGAAAATGTGAAATCCGTAGTTCGACTTGACGACTCTGCTGATTGAACCGACCTTGAGCGGCGTGATCGCCTGTTCGAGCACGGGCGGAAGCTGCTGCGCTTCGTAATAAATCAAGCCGCCGCTGGCCGCCGTCGGCGCCTTGGAGTGTTCCTTGGCCAGCACGGCGAAGTCTCCGGATTTGGCCAGCGACTGCCGGTAAACCTTTTCGGCTTCGGCTTCGTCGCTGACGCGAATTTCACGGACGTAGAAGCCGTTCTTGCCCTGATAGACCGCTTTGTTGTCGTTGTAATACTGCTCGATTTCCTGCGGCGTCACTTTGATGTCCTTCAGCACTTCGGTTCGATAAAACTTCAGCGTGATCAGATCGTTGTAAATCTCGATGCGCCGCTCGCTGCTTTCCAGTGTCGCCGGCTCCGGGGTTTCTGGATTGCCCGAACTGGCAGCGCTGGCGCCGCTGGTCTGCTTGTGTTGCGCTTCGAGGGCCGTGCGAATCTCATCATCGGTCGGCTCAATCTTCTTCTTGTCGGCTTCCTGCACGATCAATTGCCGCTGTACAAACTCATCGAGCAACTTGCTCCGAAGCTGATCGTTGTCGGCCTGTGTCAGCGTGTTCTGCGAAGTAAAATCGGAAAGACGCGCTTTGACAAAGCGTTCGAAGGCGGCTTGATGTTCCGCGTCGCCATTGATTTCGACAATGACGGGAGATTTATCCTCCGCGGAACTCGAACGCGAAGATGTGGCGCGACAGCCAATCAGCAAGCCGCACAAAAGCAAAACGGCAAGCGCAAAAAATACGATTCGCATAAATTCAGTTTTCTCGGTGAATTGAAGCCTTTGAATGATGGGGGATTGTACGATGCGGCCAGTTACGGCTGCAAGAAATACGCCGTCAAGCCGGATCAGTCTTTTCGCAGCCGGTTTAGCACTTCATTCAGGACAGAAAAAACCTGTTGCTCTTTCGCCCCTGGCGCGGAATCCAGTTTGATCTTCAAAACGCCGCTCGGTGAAAAGGTCGCCGCCTTGTTTTCAGCCAAAAGCTGCATCAGATTTTCCGGCTCGATTCTGGCCTTTTCACCCAGTTTGATCGAAAGGTTGTCGCCGATCCGATCAATCGAAACAATTCCCAGGCTTTGCGCTTCACGCCGCACGCGGGCGTACAGGAATAGGTTTTCCACGGATTCCGGCATACGGCCGTAGCGGTCGCCGATTTCTTCGTGAATGCGACTCAATTCGTCATCCGAATGCGCCGACGAGATGCGTTTGTAGGTGCGCAGGCGCTGGCTCATGTCGGCGATGTAATCGTCCGGGATGCGCACATCCACGCCAAGGTTGAGCTGCGTGCTGATGTCTTCTTCGATTTCTTCGCCGCGCAATTCCTGTACGGTGCGTTCGAGCATGGTGGTGTACAAATCGAATCCGATGGCATCAATGTGTCCGGACTGCTGGCCGCCCAGCAGATTGCCCGCCCCGCGCAATTCCAGGTCGAGCGCGGCGATGCGAAATCCCGCGCCCAGATCGGAAAATTCGCGAATCGCGGCCAGACGTTTCCGTGCAATTGGCGTCAATTCGTGTTCGGACGGAATCAGCATGTAAGCATAGGCGCGACGGCTTGAGCGTCCGACGCGGCCCCGCAATTGATACAACTGCGACAATCCGTAATTGTCCGCGCGGTTGATGATGATGGTGTTGGCCCGCGGAATGTCTATGCCGTTTTCGATGATCGTCGTGGCCACCAGCACGTCATATTGATAAGCCACGAAATCCAGCACGGCCTGCTCCATTTCCTTTTCGCCCATCTGGCCATGCGCAACGATGAAGCGCGCCTGCGGCACGAATCGTTTGAGCAGCGCCGCAATTTCCTGAATGGATTCGACGCGGTTATGAACAAAGAAAACCTGCCCCTGGCGCTGCAATTCCTGCTCGATGGCGCTGCGGACGATGTTTTCATTGAACGGCACGACGTTGGTCTGAATCGCCAGCCGGTCGCGCGGCGGAGTTTCGATCAGCGACATGTCGCGCACGCCGATCAGTGACATATTCAGCGTGCGCGGAATCGGCGTGGCGCTCATGGTCAGAACATCCACGCGCTTGCGCATGGTTTTGAGTCTTTCCTTGTGGGCGACCCCGAAGCGCTGCTCTTCATCAACGATGACCAGCCCCAGATCCTTGAAGACCAGATCGCGCGACAAAATCCGGTGCGTGCCGACGACGACATCCACCGTTCCGGCTTCGATGGCGGCGACGACTTCCTTTTGTTCTTTCGGCGAGCGGAAGCGCGAAAGCAGTTCAATCCGCGCCGGAAAGGCGGCAAAGCGGGAACGAAAGGTTTGGAAATGCTGATAGGCCAGCACGGTGGTCGGCGTCAGCACGGCAACCTGTTTGCCTTCCATGACGGCTTTGAATGCGGCGCGCATGGCGACTTCGGTTTTGCCGTAACCGACATCTCCGCACAACAGCCGGTCCATCGGCGTGGGCTGTTCCATGTCGCGTTTGGCGTCTTCGATGGCGGCGGCTTGATCCACGGTCAATTCGTAAGGAAACGCGGCTTCAAATTCCTGCTGCCAGGGCGTATCGCCACTGTAGGCGTAGCCGGTGACCAACTTGCGCTCGGCATAGAGCTTCAGCAGTTCTTCGGCCATGTCGCGCATCGCGCGTTTGGCCTTGGCTTTGGTCTTGGCCCAGGCGATGCCGCCGAGTTTGTCCACCGACGGCGAACTCATTTCGCCGCTGGAAAACTTTTGCACCAGATCCAGACGTTCGACCGGCACGTAAAGCCGGGCCCCGTCCGCGTATGTCAGCAGCATGAATTCGCGCCTGGATTTTTCGGTCTTTTGCGCTTCGCCGATCATTCGCGCGTAAATTTCCGCCGAGGTTTCCTCGCCGCTGGTGTCAATTTGCAGCAAGCCCTGAAACTGTCCGATGCCGTGATCAATGTGGACGACATAATCGCCAATTTTCAAATCCCGAAAGTCGGAGATGAACGCGGCGGCTTGCGAACGCTTTTGCTTTTTCTCCCTGCTGGTCGGCTGCGGGCCGTGAACGGCTTCGTCGAAGATGTCAGCTTCGGTGTAAACGGTCAGATGCGCCTGCGGCAGCGCGAAGCCAACCGACAGATCACCGACGATCAGTTCAATCGGCGCCTGCGAATCGTTTTCAGCGGAGGCGACGCCCGTGACCTGATATTCGCTGAGGAGCTTGCGAATGCGGTCGGCAACGCCTGCGCTGGGCAGGACAAAAATCGTCTGATTGCCGACGAGCGCCTGTTGCTTCAAATCTCTGGCCAAATCTGCCACGTGTCCGTGCCAGCGGCGGACGGCGCGCGATGAGATATTAACTTCAGTGGTGTTTGGTTCGGGCGGAAACAGGAATAGCGGCGCAGACGGATCGCGACTGACGAAGGCCGCAAACTTGTTTGGAGTTGCGCCTTCAGCCGGCTGACCAGTAATTCTTTCCGTGCTCAGTTCTTCCTGAAATTCAAACGCCGCGCTGCCCAGCAATCGCAGTTCTATACGCTGTGCCTGGCCAATGTGCGTTCGCAATTCGTCCGGAGTTAGGAACAATTTTTCAGGCGCTAGTGCGAGTTCGTCAATGGATTCGGCGCGGTCGTAATCGCGCTGTAATTCTTCCAACGTAGTGCGAACCTGTTTTTCCAGTTCTCCTGGCTCATCCACGATCAGCACCGTATCGCGCAAATAATCGAAAACAGAAGCTGACAGCGGTCGCAACAGCGGCAGCAGATATTCCCAGCCTGGAAACTGTTCGCCTTCGTCGGCAAAAACGGTTCGATCCCGCAGCGCGCGTTCATACCGATCATCGCCCCAATGCTGTCGCGCCAGCTTCGCCCACTGCCGGAAATCGTCCGCGCTGGCGCGTTCGTCGCGCATTGGCGCAATCAAGGTTTCTTTGACTTCGCGCAACGAACGCTGTGTTTCCGGATCGAATTCGCGGATCGAATCAATCTCGTCGCCGAAAAACTCCACCCGCACCGGATACGGCACACCATCACTACGATTCAAACTTCCGTTAGGCGAATAAAAATCCAGAATGCCGCCGCGCGAGGAGAACTCGCCGACGCCGCCGACCGGATCGGAACGCACATAACCAACCGCCACCAGGTGTTCGAGCAGGTATTCCAGCGGCAATTCTTCGCCGACGCGCAAGGTGACGATGGCTTGCTTGATGTCTTCGACCGGCACAAACCGCCGCATCAGCGAACGGGCGCTGAGCAAAACGATGTCGCCCATTCCGGCAGTCAATCGCCACAAAGCCAGGGCGCGGCGTTCCAGAATTTCCGCATGCGGCGAGGTGCCGCTGTACGGATCGCTTTCGGAAGCCGGAAGCGCGAAGACTTCGTTTTCGCATTCCGCGCGATTGTGAAGCTGGCAGTAGAAGAACCGCAGATCGCGTTCCAGGTCTTCCAGATCGCGGTTGCGCTGGCTGACGATGGCCAGACGTTTTCCGGTGGCGTGTTGCAACGCGGCCAGCGCCAACGCCTTCGCGCCGCCACTTAATCCCGCGACAGACACGACTCGATTGCCAGCGCGAATTTCCGCCGCCAGTTTTCTGAAACCATCAATTGCTTCAATGCTCTGAAACCCTGACATCACTTGGTTCTCTTCACACGCGGTCTGCGCCATAACGAACTTGTACTCGACAACAAACGGCATCTATCGCAACAGTAGCTAAACAAGTGCAAAGGCGTTTTGTCCAATGTCCAGTTGTTACCGCAAGATGGGCAATGCTGGTATTCATCTACCTCATACATAACGTGAAGGTAGTAATACGTCGGTATTTTTGTTGTTTGCTCAATCTTTTGACAGGTCTCTCTGCCTGCAATCGTCAAGGCACTATCCAGCCGTTGCATTTGTTGTAATGCAAAGCCTTCTACTTTTCGCTGTTCTCTATTGGTCGGTTCGTTCCCAAGCTGTAAACCATCAAATGCTTGATAATCAGATTTCCAGCCAAGAATACCGTCGGAACCGGGAACACGATAAACCGGCACATAACCAAAGCATTTTCCGCATCTTAGTGGCGGGATGCCCTGGGAAAGCACATGAGTGTAAACAAGATAAAATGCTGGCTGGGAACAATCACAAATGTTTTCTTCGGCGAAAGCGTCTTTCCCAATTACCCGTACGGAAGGCTCCCCCAAACCTTTTTCATGGAGATACTCGTGACTCTTGTTTACCAAGGAATCATTATGCTGGGCCTCAAGCGAGTCCGCTTCTGGCAAAGTCAAAATACAGGTGAACGATTCTCCATCGCCAACAAACCGCCATTCATCACTAACGATCTGGCCGTTTGAATGCCACGTTGCAAGCAGCCCGTAAATGACGTGAGCAATTCCCTCATCAGGAATTTCCTGGTTTGTCTTCGTAAATGTCACTTCCACAATAAACATAATCGTTCGCAGTCTTTATGCCTTGCCCAGAATTCGCTCAATCACATCCGTCGTCGAACAACCATCCACAAACGGCAAACTCAGGACTTGTCCGCCTGCGGCTTCTACTTCTTCTCGCCCGACAATGGAATCAACGCCCCAGTCGCCGCCCTTAACCAGCACGTCGGGCAGCAGCGCGGCAATGATTTCGCGCGGCGTTGGCTCGTCGAAAATCGTCACATAATCCACGCAGGCCAGAGCGGCCATGACTTCGGCGCGTTCGTTTTCTGTCAGAATCGGTCGCTTGTCGCCTTTCAGTTCACGCACCGAGCGGTCGCTGTTGAGCGCGACAATCAGCGCATCGCCCAGCGCGCGCGCCTGCTGCAAATAACGCACGTGGCCAGGATGAATCAGGTCGAAGCAACCGTTGGTGAAAACGACTTTTTTTCCGGCTTCGCGTAACTGCTCGCGCGCGGCGCGCAATGTTTCAAGTGGTAGGGCGCTTGTCATAAGCCGTGCATCTTAGTGAAGCCTCGCGGTTGAAACAAGCGAGCGGGCGGCTTTACTCAACCGAAGTGGTGGCTGAGAATGGGGCTTCATCTCACAATCAATTTTTGCAGGGAGTTTTCATCTTGATGGCGATTAACGATCCGAAAGCAATTGAAACAATCCTGAACGAATGCCGCACGATTGCCGTCGTCGGTTTGTCATCGAATCCAATGCGCCCCAGTTACGATGTTGCGCGTTATCTGCAACGGCAGGGCTATCGAATCATTCCCGTCAACCCGAACGAAACGGAAGTGCTGGGCGAACCTGCTTTCCCAAGCCTCGCCGCCGTGCCTGAAAACTTTGACCTGGTGGATATTTTCAGGCGTTCGGAAGAGGCGGGCGAGCACGTTGATGAAGCGATCAAATTGGGCGCTAGAGCGGTTTGGATGCAGGATGGTGTGATTGACGAAGCGGCGGCGGAGCGTGCATTGAAGGCCGGCCTGTTGGTCGTTATGGACAACTGTATTTTGCGGGAGCACGCGCGGCGACGCTGAAATTCAATGTGCAGGTGAAAAACAACGAGGGCGGCTCAAGTTTTTTTGAGCCGCCCTTGCCATTCAGACACGAGGTTGTGGGAAATTCTTACAGCCTGCCCACGGACAGGTAATTGAGCGGATTAACTGGACGGTCGTGCAGACGGACTTCGTAATGGCAATGCGGCGCAGTCGAGCGCCCGGTGCTGCCCACCGCGCCGATTTGCTTGCCGCGCGTGACTTGCTGGCCGACTTGCACGTCAATTCGCGACATATGGCCGTAGCGTGTCGTGATACCGTACCCGTGGTCAATTACGACGACGTTACCGTACCCACCATAAACCCCGGCATAAATCACAATGCCATCCGCCGTTGATTGAATCGCGGTTCCGTGATTGGTGGCGATGTCCAAACCGGCGTGGTTTTCGGTGCCGCCGCCGCCGAATGGATTATTGCGATAGCCAAAACCATCTGTGATGTAACCGCGCACAGGCCAGCCACTCGGTGTTGAAGAGAGCTGGACCTGGTTTTTGTCGAAAACATCCTTGATTTGGCGCAGCTCGCTTTCCAGCGCGGCGGTCATCCGTTCAATGTCGGTCATGCTGGCATTGCCGTCGGGACCGCCTTGACCGATCAACTCTTTACTGATGTCGTTTTGCCGGTTGATGCCAGAGGTTTCAGCCAGTTTGCGCTGCGTTGTATCAAGCGCCGCCAGGCGACTGACCACCATGCTTTTCTGACTTTTTACTTCCTGATTTTCCGCCTGGAGGTCGCGAACTTTCTGCTGCATCAGATTCAGCTTGGCGACAACGACGGCATGTTCGGCAAGCCGATACGCGCCATATCCAACCGTCAGCAGACCGACGACAGCAAATCCAAGAATGGCGTAAAGAACATTATGCGGAATATTGATTTTTCGAAGTTGCGATTTAGCGGTGGGGGCAAAAACAAATGTATAAAAACGTTTGTCCTCTTTCATCTCTACATAAACTCCTTAACTCCCGGAACAAGATTCACTCCGAAAGTGTGGGGATGCCGCACTGCGTAGGGCATAAAATTTTCAGCGGGCAGTGAGTTGTGACACGATTTGTTGCCGCCGGGGTAACTCACTCGGGACTAATCAATTGACGGCAAACACGAAAAACGATGGCGGAAGCTAGCATAGGTTTGTCAGCCTTTTCAACTAAAGTCAGGCCCGCCGGCCTGGCTCCCAGGGCTAAATGGAGAAATAACAGAGGATAGAATTGCCATCCAGTGCAAAAAATCCCGGCGAAATCCGAAAATTCGGAATTGGGAATTCAGTTTTTTGGAGAATTCTTTTTTCTGCTCGCAGCTTATGGCGCTTATTGCGTTCTATCGTTCTATACTCCGTCATAACGTAAAGTAGATAACTTTCCAGCAGGCAGAGCATTTGCTACACTGGAACGACCGAATGCTCAAATAGAGCCGTATCAATCAGAACAATTTGCCTGCTGTAGAAAACGCGCGCTAGACAGGCTGCCAGACCACCGAAGAGAGGGACAGCATATGAAATCTCCATTGAGTCGCAACATGAAACTGGTCGTCGGGTTGGCATTCGCCCTTGTCATTGTCTTGAGCGCGAACGCGCTGCTGACGAATGACCGAACCTATGCCCAGGCTGGGCGCAAATCTTCTGACAAGCAGAAGAAAAACCCGAATGCGAGCGGTGATCCCGATGAGGCATCGGCCACGGAGCAGGGAAGGCCGGACCGGCAAAAACCAAAAGTGGACAAGACAGTGCCGCCGGCTACGATGAGCATTGATACCAACATCGTCAACGTCGAAGCCGTTGTCTACAACAAGAAGACCGGCGGAATTCTTCAGGGATTAAAGAAGGAGAATTTCGAAATCTACGAAGACGGCATCAAACAGGAACTCGAAAACTTCTCAACGCCGGATGCTCCGGTGACGATGGTGCTGCTGTTGGAATACAGCAAGCTGGTTGATTTTTTGGGCCGGCCAGCCGGAGGTTACTTTGAAGGCGGCCGGATTGAAATATTGCGTCCGGCTTATGAATTTGTCAGCCGCTTCGTTCAACCCAAAGACTTCATCTCGGTCGTTGCTTACGATATTCGCCCGACGCCATTAGTGGATTTCACGGACGACAAAACCAAGCTGATGTCGGCGATTAACCTGCTGATTCGCAACAATCCGGCATTTAGCGAAAGCAATATGTTCGACGCCCTGAAGTTTGTTCTTCAAGGTGGCAAAGGCGACAGCGTGGTGCTGGAAGAGAGCAAAGACAAGCCTGAAAAAATGGACTATGCCGGGCTGGAAGAGGTCAACGACCGAACGGCGATCATGTTGGTTGCTTCCGGCCTGGATACTTTCAGCAAGATCAACTTCGACCAGGCGCGCAAGATCGTTGAAAATGCAGGTGTTCCGATTTATGTGATTGGCACAGGAAATCTTTTCATGAAACTTTACGATGGCTCCGCCGCCATGGACCCGGGACGCGGCGGTATTTTGGTCAACGGAATTCAAATTGACCGCATGACCATGCTGCAGGCGCAGAACACACTTAAGACTTTTGCCGAATCCACTGGCGGCAAATACTTTCCGGTCACATTTGCCGGGGAAATTCCGAACGTGCTGCAATCGGTTTCCGCGCTGGTGCGCAATCAATACAGCCTGGGCTACACGCCGACCAACACACGGCAGGAAGGCAAGCGCCGCAAGATTCAGGTCAAAGTCAATCTCGGCGATCAGATTGATCCGAAACTGGTCATTGTCCAGCACCGTCAGAGTTACACCGAGCCGAAGCCCGGCGAGAAAAAATAACCGGAGATTGTCGCCACAATTGCGGGAACGCCTGGAAATCATCAACCAAAGAATCGCGGCTGCGTGCCAACGCGCGGGCCGCGATTTTTTTGAAGTGACGCTGGTTGCCGTCAGCAAGACGGTTGAACCGGCGCTGATTCGCCAGGCCATTGAAGCCGGTGTTCGTGTGCTGGGCGAAAACCGTGTGCAGGAAGCCGCGACCAAAATTCCTCAACTTGAAAACGCCGCCGCCGAAAATAACGTCGCCTGGCATTTGATCGGTCATTTGCAGTCGAACAAGGCGCGTCGTGCGGTCGAACTTTTCTCCGCCATTCAATCCGTGGACAGTGTCAAACTTGCCGCCCGCCTTGATGCCATTGCTGGTGAACTCGGAAAACGCCTGCCCGTCTTCCTGGAAATCAATCTCGGCGAGGAAGATTCGAAAGCAGGCATTTCGCAGAGCGAAGTTTTGTCACTTTGCGAACAAGTGAGTAAACTCCATCACCTCGAACTGAAAGGATTGATGGCGGTGCCTCCGTTTCTTGACGATCCGGAGCAGGTGCGGCCATTCTTTCGCCGCCTGCGCCAATTGCGCGACGAGGCGCGGCGAGCCGGAATTGTCGGAGAGCAATTCAAGGAGCTTTCGATGGGGATGAGCAATGACTTCGAAGTCGCCATCGAAGAAGGCGCCACGTATGTCCGAATAGGCACTGCATTGTTTGGCTCGCGGTCTTAACTTCTGTTTACCTGTTCAGGAATCAGGACAACTTATGCAATTGTTTTTACAAGCATCCGCCGGATTATTTCTGATTCGTCTTGCCGAAATGATCAATACTGCCGCGCGATGGGCAATAAGTGTGACGATCGGTGTGGCTGTGGTTCTGCTACTGGTTCGCTGGCTGATGGATGCATTCCAGGTCAGTCCATTCGGACGGGTGGTTTATTATCTGCGCCGCCCGACGGACAACCTGATCAGTCATGCCCGCAGTTCGCGCTTTTATTACCCGCTCAGACAGGCGCTGAAATTCAATCCTTCGATTTTGATGGTGCTGATCGCATTGGCAATTGTGTGGTATGTCGTGCTGACGATGATCGGCAACCTGACGACAATCATCACCGGTCTGGCGTTGAGCGTAGACGCCTTTGGAGCCGGAAATATCTTCAGCGGCCTGCGCTTCTTGATCGGCTCACTTCTGCTGGGCGCGATTTTTTTCCTGATGGGATTGATGACGCTGGTTTTCGTCAACTGGATTTCCGGGTTGTTCGAGCGGGCGTCGTTTTGGGCATTGCATCGCATCGGGCCGCTGTTGCGCGTTTTTGAGTTTGGCGGGGCGTTCGCCGGCTGGTCTTTTTTGATTCTTTGGATCGCGCTCAGTTTCGCCGCCGCCGCCGTCCAGGCAGTTTTCTTCTAAATTCAGTCAGACACGTTTGATCAAGCTCACAGCCAAAGACGGTGGCATTGTTTTCGCCGTTCGTGTTCAGCCGCGCGCTTCTCGCAGCGGCATCGTCGGAGAACTCGACGGTGCGCTCAAGGTTCGTCTCGCCGCTCCTCCGGTTGACGGTGAAGCCAATGAAGAATTGATTCGCTTTCTGGCAAAACTTTTCGGCGTGCCACGCGGGCAGGTTTCGATTCCTTCCGGCCAGACATCGAAAAATAAATTGATTCGCATTGGCGGGCGCACGGCGGAGGAGGGGGAGAGGATTTTGCGGGAGGCAACAGGCGGCTGAAATTCCTATTCAAACTTCGGCATTCTGCCCGCGTGCCCATTCTTTTTGGAAAGCTGATGTGCGATGGCGCGTTTTTCGTAATCGCCGGTCAACTTCTCCAAAATCTTATTCACTTCGCGCAGGCGCTCGCCAGTGCTCGTCATTTCCAGCAAATCCTGCTTTTCGCTTGCTTCGATATCCAGGTATGCGGCAACGATAAGCGAAAGTGATTGCGCATTGTCAGGCAAATCCGGCGTTTGTTCCGCCTCGCGTTCTCCCTCGCCTTTCAGATTGCGGATGGCTGTGGATAGCCTTTGGAACAAGTTCTTTGTCCGCTCAACCGCCGCCGACTGATCATCGAACGTGATGTCGTCGTCAAAGAATTCGACTTCTGCCTGTAGATAAGGTTCCCCTTCGACATAACTGATGATGCGGTAACGCTGGCCGCCCACGCACAGAATATTTGACCGTCCGTCGGGCAATTCCTGCACAACCGCGATTTCAATCGTGCAGCCGATGCTGCCCGGTGGCAGCCGCTCGGAATCCAGCATGGTCTGATCGTTGCGGTAGATAATGCCGAAGGTTCTATCCCGTTCCATCGCATCTTTAAGCATTTTGCGGTAGCGCGGCTCGAAGATGTGCAACGGCGTCACCGCTCCGGGGAATTGGACCAGCGGCAGCGGGAAGATGGGGATAACCTGACGTGATTCCATATGCGCGGCATTCTACGATTATTCTCCGCCGCTAGCCAGTTGGGGAGTCGGTATGCACTTTGGGGGCGGACGGAAATTGGCCCGCGTTGATTGCGCCCCTGTGCCGCTCTACACTGTGGCTGTGCAAATCGTCAATCGAGCCAAACTATCAAGGGCAGCGCAGGCCGAATTGGAGCGCGAACTTCCTGATTTCGGCACGCTGCAACAGTTTGTTGTCTGGGGCACCAAGCAGCAACCGCCGGTCTTTTTGCTGGAAACCATCGCACTTGACGAATACACGCACGAAGTCATTGCCGCCTGGCGTGATGGATTGTTTCTCGCTTTTTTTTCAACCTGACAGGGCACAATCACAGCGGTCGCTGTGTGGAATCACCGGCCAGGCGCGGAAGAGCTATTGGCGGAAAGGATAAATGAAGGTTGGCAGCCGACCCCGTCGCCTTTACGCGAAGGCGACCAGGTGCTCGGCCACGCGGCTTGTTTACTTCACTGAGAAAAATTATGGCCAGAGGTTGGGAAAGCAAAGCGGTCGAAGATCAGTTGGAAGAGCTAGTGCGCGCCCGGCAGGAAATTGCCGCCGTGCCGAAATCGCCCGAAACCATCGAACTTCAGCGAAAGCGCGAAACGCTGTCACTCGGCCGCAGCCGATTGCTTGAGCAGCTTCAAAATGTCCGCTCCAACGCGCACAGGCAGATGCTGGAACGGTCGTTGCAGGCCATCGAAGCGGAACAGGCGGCATTGTGATTTGACATCTGAACTTTGAACCTGGAGATTCCATTCAAGTATGGCTGAAACACAAAAGATCGAAACTGTCTCCATCAACGCTGGCGCAACCGTTGCCATTCCTGTTCCTGCCGACACCCAGAAGCTGGAGCGAGGCTTGGGCTTTTACGCGCGCGGCAGTTGGCTCTTCTTCAAAAAAATGTGGCCGGCGATTTACGAACTGACTTCGACCGAAACTTACGTCAACGCCTCGGCCATCGCGTTCAACGTGATGCTGTCGTTCTTTTCGTTCTTCGTCCTGCTGGGCAGCTTTTTGATCAATATCGTGCATTCACAGCGCGGATACGAAACGCTCTATCGGTTGCTGCGGTCGCTGATGCCCCAGGAATCCGGAATGCTGCTCAATAGTCTGGATCAGGTGACGCGCGGGCCGGCAGGCAAGGCCACGATCATCTCATTTGGGCTGCTGATTTTTTCGGCGTCGGGCGTCTTCCAGCCACTGGAAGCGGCGCTCAATCGCGCGTGGAAATTCAAGGAACGCAGCATGGTTAAACAATATGCGATTTACATTCTGCTGGTTCTGCTTTGCGCGGTGATTATGCTTTGCCCGGTGGCGCTGGGCAGCGTGTACGACCTGGCGCTGGAAAAAATCTTCGGCCAGTCCCCGGTGCGCGATTGGTTTTTCAAAATCGCCGGCCCGTTGATGTCGCTGCCATTCCTGATTCTCCTGTTTTTTGTGATCTATTACATTGTGCCGAACGGCAAGGTGCGACTCCGGCAGGTGATCTTCACGTCGGTGGCAACAGCCGTGTTGTGGTTGCTGGGAACGTTTGTTTTCTGGATGGCGCTGCCGCTGTTCGATTTCAGCGAAAGTTACAAACAGCTTTCGTCGCTGATGGCGCTGGTGACGTGGGTTTTTATCTCGTCATTCATTTTGATTTTGGGTGCGGACCTGTCGGCGCGGCAGATCATTCCGCAATCCTGGACGGGTTGGATGCCGCTGAAGGCCACACAAAAGCTCGATCCTTTCCCTGTGACAGCAGCGGAGGGAGCACCGGAAACGGCGAAACGGGTTGCGCAAGATTAATGGAAATGACCGTTCAATCCAGCGCAACCCCTATCATCATTCCACCTTGCACAACCCAATTCTGGAGGGAAGTTATGAGAATCCGGAAGTTTGCGCGTCAAGTGATTGTGCTGCTATTCGCCATCTGTTTAATTCAATCCGCCTTACTGCCGGCCAGTGCGCAATCCGGCCGCAAGCGCCAGCCGCCTCCGGCCGGGCCGAAATATGAGACCCAGGACAAGAATGATTCCTCGGAAAAGTCGAACAAACCGCTGGCCGACAACACACCAGTTACGGTGGATGAAAACGGCACGATGAAAATGGACACGACGCTGGTCACGATTCCAGCCAGTGTCACCGACCGCGATGGCAGGTTCGTGCCTTTTCTGACCAAACGCGACTTTCAGATTTTTGAGGACGGCGTCCAGCAGGAAATCGAGCACCTGGAATCGGTTTCCTCTCCATTCCACCTGGTGTTACTACTGGACACATCGGCCAGCACGCTCTTTCGCCACGAAGACATTCAACAAGCCGCCGCGGAATTCGCCGAGCAGTTGCGGCGCGACGACAAGGTGATGGTGGCGTCTTTCGATGAAGACATTGAAGTCTGGTGCGATTTCACCAATTCCCGCGAAGAAATCCGGCGCGCCATTTACCGAACCCGGCGCGGCGGCAACACCAAGCTGTATGACGCCGTGGACGTGATGGTCAAAGACGCGCTCGAGAAAGTGCAGGGCCGCAAAGCCATCATTGTCTTTTCCGACGGCGTGGATACGACCAGCCGCTATTCCACTTACAACCGGTCACTGGCGATGATCGAAGAATCCGGCGCGCTGGGCTATTCGATCTATTACAACACCGAAGCGGACAATCCCAGCGGCCCGGTCATCAATGGCCGGAATCCGGGCGGGCAACCGCCGATTATGACGCCGCCCTGGCCCGGACGCCGCCGCTGGCCGTGGAATCCGTTCATCACGTTTCAACGTCCAGGACAATGGCCCGGACGAGTTCCCAGAGGTGGCAGCCGCGACGATTACGCCCGCGGCCAAAAATACATGCAGGAATTGGCAGACCGCAGCGGCGGGCGTTTATACACAGCGGATTCATTGAGCAATCTGTCTTATGCCTTCAAGCAGATTGCCGAAGAGCTGCGGCATCAATACGCCATCGGCTATTACCCGACGAATCCCAAGCGCGACGGATCGTTCCGCCAGATCAAAGTCCGCGTCAATGAAACCGGCTTGATTGTTCGAGCGCGCGATGGTTATCGCGCCGGTTCGGATGCGCAAGTCGATACTGGGGACGCGAATGAACGCAAACGTCCAGTCTTGAAGCGGCGTCAACTGGCTGCAAATTGAAGTGCGGGCAGGGCAAGTTGGAAGAAAGGCGGCTCATTACGGGCCGCCTTTTTTATCTAGCGAAGACAGAAATTTTAATCAAGCTTGGGATGCATCGTGTGCCACTTGGTGGCGCGTTCAAAGGCGAGCGCGACGCGCGCCGGAGCCGCCTCGTCGTACAAATTGCCGGTGAACATCATCGCCTGCGGCAAATTGTTGATGAATCCGCACGGGACGACCGCCGCCGGATGTCCGGTCAGGTTGGTGATCAACAGGCTGGCGCTGCCTGGCGCGGGCGACACGAACACATCCCAATTTGACATCAGCTTGTCCATTTCGCGCATCAGCAAAGTGCGCGCGCGCTGGGCGCGAATGTATTCGACCGCCGGGATAAAACGCGCCGTGCGGAAGCTGTTCGGCCAATCATTGGGACTTTGTCCTGACAGTTGATTGACGCGGCCATCGCGCGTGATGTCGTCGAAAGCGGCGGCGGCTTCGGCACTCAAAATAATACGCAGAGACTGCGCCTCGAATTTTGGCAGTTCGAACGGTTGCAGATTGGCTCCGGCTTTGCGCAAAGTTTCCAGCGCTTCCAGGTACATCGTCCGGCGCGCTTCGGCGTTGCCGCCCTGCCCGCCCTGATTTCCGGTTGGCTCGAACTCGGCTTTGATGTAGCCGATTTTCATCTGCGAAAGCGGCCGATCAGGATTCCAGTCGAACGGCACATCTTCAACCGTCAGGTCGTGACCGTCGGGGCCGTAAATCGCGGCCAGGACCAGTGCGCAATCTTCGATGCTGCGGCAGATGGGGCCGATCTTGTCCATCGTCCAGCTCAAGCCCATTGCGCCGTAGCGGCTGACGCGCCCATAAGTCGGCCGCAAACCCGCCACGCCGCACCGTGAAGACGGCGAGACAATCGAACCCAGCGTTTCCGTCCCGATTGAAAACCCGACCAAGCCCGCCGAAGTCGCGGATGCTGACCCAGCCGACGATCCTGACGAACCTTGCGCGGTTTCTTCCGGTTGCCAGGGATTGCGCGTCATGCCTTTGAACCAGCGCCCACCCTGCGCCAGCGCGCCCATCGAAAGTTTGGCCACGAGCACGGCGCCCGCTTCGCGCAGACGTTCGACAACGGTCGAATCGTAATCAATCACCTGATCCTTGTACGGCTCCGCGCCCCAGGTCGTCTTGATGCCTTTGGTCGCGAACAGGTCTTTTACGCCGCAGGGAATGCCATGCAGCGGCCCGCGATACTTGCCGCTTTTGATTTCACGGTCGGCGGTTTCGGCCTGCTGCATCGCCAAGTCTTCGGTCAGTGTGACCACGCAGAGCAGCTTGTCACCGTATTTTTTCAACCGTGACAAATACATCTTCGTCAGTTCGACCGAAGAAACCTTGCGCGTGCGGACCAGTTCCGCCAGTTGCGCGACGGTGGCAAAAGCCAGATCGTCAACCGAACTGAATTTCGGAATCTCAACTCTGCTGGCGCGCGATTTCGATTTACTGGCCGCTCCCTTACGGTTGCGGTACTGCTTCATTTTTCCTGGCAAGGCTGGATGAAAAGCCATTGCCGGTTCAGTATCGAGCGGGACTTCGATTTTTCTCAACGCTTCGTAACTCGACAGGTTGCGATTAACCCCGGAAAGCGCCATGGTCTCCTGCGCCTCTGTCAGTTCAACGCCAATCAACTGTTCGGTAGCCTGCATCATTTCACGCGTGATTCTTTGTGCGGCCTGCGGATTTTGGCGATTTTGGGCAGCAGCGGTTTCCACGCCCGTGATCGTCAGCCCAGCGGCACCAGCAGCAGGAAGCAGTTTGACGAATGAGCGGCGGTCAATCCGCGAATCCGAATTTGAATCGTCGGCGGAACGGCGAGAGCGAGTTTTCTTCATAATTCTCCTGATGGCAGGCAGGCCCTGAGCCTTGCCCTACTTTCAAAGTTTCCGGTATTGTCTGTTGTGTTTTGTGCAGCGGTGACGAATCTCGCCATCGAGATAGCACAGACCAAAGCTTCCTGCCAAATGAACGAAAAAAGGAGTCAACACTTTTGAAGCGAAATTTATTGATCGTATTGATCGCATTGCTGGCTGCGTCGCCGGCACTGGGACAGGCCAAAAACAGACGACCCGCGTCCGCCAGAACCGTCAGCCCGGCGGCGGCTGGCGCGGAAACTCAGTTGAAAAAGCTGGAACGCGAATGGTTCGCCGCCGTCGTCAAAAACGATGCGGTAGCATTGAACCGCATTTTTGCCGACGATTTCACCGCCATCAACAGCGATGGCAGCGTCATCGGCAAAGCCGAAATGGTCAAAATGTTCAGCGGTGGCAAATTCAAACTCGATGAGATCAGAAGCGAGGAATTCAAACTGCGGCTGTATGGCACGACGGCAGTCGTCAACGGCCGTTCAACGTACATTCGCGACGGCAAGCCGCTCGGCTCCTCCAGTCACACGGAAGTCTGGGTCAAGCGCGCGGGCGTCTGGAAAGCCGTCTCGTGGGTGTCCCTTCCCATCAAAGCATCAGTTTTAGGAGCAAAAGCAATGACGACAGAATCAGGTTTGAGATATGAAGACATCGTGGTCGGAACCGGCGCCAGCCCGGAGCGTGGCCAGGAAGTCACCGTGCATTACACCGGCACGCTGGAAGATGGCACGAAGTTCGACAGTTCGCTGGATCGTGGTCAGCCGTTCAAATTCAACATCGGCATTGGGCAAGTGATCAAAGGTTGGGATGAAGGCGTGCTGACGATGAAGGTCGGCGGCAAACGGAAACTCGTGATTCCGCCGCAACTCGGGTACGGCGCGCGTGGCGCGGGCGGCGTGATTCCGCCGAATGCCACGCTGGTGTTTGAAGTGGAACTGCTGGGCACGCAAGCGAAATAATTCGTAGTTCCGGCTTCAGCCGGAAGCTTTTTTTCACAACGCTTTCCGGCTGAAGTCAGGGCTACGAAAGGTCTTAACCTTCCCATTCCGCCAATTGTTTCCGCACCACTTCCACCGAAGGGTGTTCAGCGAGTTCAAAGAGTTCGAGGGAGACTTTGGCTTGCAGAATCGCCTGGCTGTGGTCGCCGAGCTTTTCCAACGCCAGCCCGAGATTGAACAGCGCCGTTGCCTGGCCGGCGACATCGCCCATTTGACTGGTGATGCTGAAGGCCTGCCGCAGCAATTCAACCGCGCGCTGCGCTTCGTTTGTTGCCGTGTAAGCCTCGCCGAGATTGGTCAGCGCCGACGCTTCGCCGCGCCGGTCGCCGATTTCACCGGCCAGCGAGCGCTGGCGTTCCAGCAGTTCGATGGATCGTGAAACGTCACCGCTCAGGTAGTGAGTGACGCCCAGACCGCCGAGCGCATTGGCTTCGCTGCGGCGGTCGCCGATTTCGCGGGCGATGTTCAGCGATTGTTCGTGGTATTTGATGGCGCGCTGATGATCTCCGAAACTTGCGCAGGCGTGACCCAGATTATCGAGCGCGCTGGCTTCGCCGCGCCGGTCGCCGATTTCACGCGTGATGTTGAGTTGCGCATTGAGCAGTTCAATCGCCTGCCGCACGTCTCCGAGCGCGTAATGCGCCAGTCCCAGCCCGCCCAGCGCGTTGCTTTCGTTGCGGCGATCTCCCAGATTGCGCGCCAGGTGTAACTGCGTTTCCAGCGGTTCGATTGCTGAACGCGCATCGCCCAACGCATAAAGCGTCAGTCCCAGCGCGCCGAGCGCGTTCGCTTCAATGCGCCGATCTTCCAGTTCGTGGGCAATTTTCAACGCGGATTCATGAAATTCTTTCGCGCGCGCCAGACCACCGCCCAGGTAATAGGCTGTTCCCAGGCCGATCAGCGCGTCCGCTTCGCCGCGGACATGCTCGGTTTCCTGTGCAATCTCCAGCGCTTGTTCATAACAATCAATCGCGTGATGAACTTCGCTCAGGTCGGCGTAGGAATCGCCGAGTGTGATCAAATGTTTGCCTTCCGCCTTGCGCCGCTGCATTTTGTGGGAGGCGGCCAGCGCGGCCTCGCTCCAGCGAATGCGTTCGCGCGGATGCTGGCGCAGATCCAGCACGTAGCGTCCGGCGTCGGGGAAGGAATTGCAAAGTTCGCAAGCCAATCGGTTGGTGTCCAAATGCGTCGCCGCCCAGACCTGCCCGGCCTGAATGTTGTGCCATTCCAAATCCACCAAATCCAGACCTTGTTTCAGGTATTGTCCGCCCTGCTCGTAAAGCGCGTCGGCTTCGTGCAGCACGCTTTGATAATGCGCGGCGTGATGGTGGCGAGCGACTGCCCGTTCCTTCTCCGTCAGCGCCGATTCGGCGAAAAGCATCATCAGATCATGCAGCCGGAACCGCCCGGTTGCCCGGTTGCGTTCGACCAGGCTGTAGGCCATCAACCGATCCAGCGCGTTGGCGGCGCGCGCCGGGTGAATCTTCCACAAGGCGGCGGCGGCGTTTACTTCAAACGTGTCGGGGAAGACTGCCAGCGTTCGCCACAATTTGCGCAAACCCGGCACCAGCATTTCATAACTGACGCGCAACACTGCATCCACAGGGCGTTTCGCGCCTTCCTGCGGTTGCCCCTTCGACAGGCGGTTCGCATATTCGTCCACGCTTAAATTGGGCTGTTGCGTCATTGCGCTGGCGGCCAGGCGCAACGCCAGCGGCAAGTGCCCGCAGAGTCCCGCGATTCTGGCTGCGTCGTCTCCAATTTGCGGCAGTAAGCGGCGCAGCAATTCTTCGGCTTCGGCGGCGGGCAGGGAGTCCAATCGGCTGGCGAACATTCCGGGCAGCGCTCCCGTGGAAAGATGCTGGCGCGAAGTGACAATCAACAAATTTCCATTCGGGGGAACGAGCGGCGCGACCTGGCTGGCATTGGCGGCATTGTCAAACAGCAGCAACGCGCGTTTGCCGTTGAGCACGGAATGATAGAGTTTGCCGAGTTCCGCCTCGTTTTCCGGCAGCCGGGCGGCGGGCAGATACGCGCGGATGACGTGCGCCTGCGCTTCGGCAACCGACAGCGGCTGCGGGCTGGCGCCTTTCAGGTCAACGAAAATCTGCGCATTGGGAAACTGCGGCGCCAGTTGATGCGCCAGCTTCAGGGCGAGCGTCGTTTTGCCGACGCCGCCCAGGCCTTGCAGACTGAGAATCCTGTTTTCGGGATTGGCGCGTGCGGCCACCAGTTCGGCCAGTTCGAATGCGCGTCCGGCGAATTCCGGCAGCGTGGGCGGAAGCTGTTGAATAAAGATTTCTGAAGTAATCGGCAATCCGTTCATATCTGAAGAGACTTCGACGAAATTGAGGTTGATGGTTTGATCGGCAACGAGGTGAGTGGTTTCGCTCTGATGTTCACTCATCGTCAGGTCTTGACCGAGTCGTGCGTGCATATGGGGCGCGGGGATTTTAGCACTCCCTGCGACGGGCGCAATCGCCGGCGTAATCTGCGGGCGGCTGAAACTCCACTCCAATTCCTGTTCGGCGGTTTGTGTCTGTTCCTCAAATGCGGCGGCGGGTATTTCCAGTTCCTCGCCGATGATGAAATCGTCGCTCCAGGTTTCAGCCTCTTCGACCAGCCGTTTGGCCTCTGGGTACGCCGGTTTCGGCTGCCGCCGGAACGTCATCACCAGCAGCCCGACAGATAATGCGCAGATTGTCGCCGCCATTGGCATCAACCGTGACAATGGGGTTAATAACTCTCCTTCCACGCCGCCGATTCCCATCAGCGGCAACAGCCACCGCGCAGCCATCAGTAACGCCGCAAGCAACGCCATCAGCGTCAGCGAAATCGTCGTCCATTTTTTACTCATAACTGGCACCACCCTGCTCGCTGTTCTGAAGATTGCGGAAAGACGATGGGGCAAAAGTCCCCGCCAACATTCGGATGCGAGCGCAGCTTATTGAATTGAATGAGCCTGCACCGAGATCGTTCCAAGGATACTCAGCGGGTCGGATTCGGGTTTGACGAACAACGGGGCGAAATCGTCGTTTTGCGGGGGTAGCTGGGGTTGTGTGGGTGTGGTTAATTGGCGGTCAGTCTCACCCTGAGGTCGAATCGGCGACTGACCGCCAATCAGTAATTCAAAAAACTCCTTCAAGGGTCTCTTTCATCAGCGAATCAACCACCGCGCGCAGGTCTCCGGTTTCCTGATAAACCTTCAACTGGCGGTCGGCGCTGGTGCCGTTTTCGAGCATCGTGTAAACGTAATTGATCTGTTCGCGGCTGCCGAGTTCGTCAACCACGTCATCCACGAATTCCAGCAATTCGTGGATCAGGGCACGGGTGTCCACTTCCTGGCGTTTGCCGAAGTCAATCAATTTGCCGTCCAGGCCATAACGCGCCGCGCGCCATTTGTTCTCTTCGATCAAGGCGCGGCGATAGAGCCGGAAACCCATGTTCTGGCGGTAGAGTTTGTAGAGTTTGGCGGTAATCGCCTGAAAGAGCGCGGCAATGGTAACGGTTTCCTCCACCTTGGTCGGAATGTCGCAGATGCGGTATTCCAGCGTCGGGTAAACGTGGTGCGGGCGAACATCCCACCAAATCTTTTTACCGTTATCAATGCAGCCGGTTTTGATCAGCAGGTTGACGAAATTGTCGAATTCGCTGACCGAGCTGAAATATTCGGGAATGCCCGTGCGTGGAAACTGTTTGAAGACTTCGTAACGGTAGCTTTTCATTCCCGTGTTGCGCCCGATCCAGAACGGCGAACTGGCCGAAAGGGCATACACGTGGGGCAGCATGTAGCGCGCGGCGTTCATCACGGCGATGGCGGCTTCGCGGTCGGCCATTCCGACGTGAACGTGCATGCCGAAAATCAGCAGCGAGCGCGCGGAATGCTGAAGCTCTTCGATCAATTGATAATAACGCTCGTTTTCGGTGATGCGCTGGTCCGCCCAGTGAGAAATCGGATGCGTTGAAGCGGCGACGATGGCCAGATTTTTACGGTGGGCCAATTCCGCGATGGCGCGGCGGAGTTTGATCACATCCACCTTGGCTTCTTTGACATCACGGCAGATGCCTGTGCCGACTTCGATCATGGACTGATGCATTTCGGGCTTGACCTGCTCGCCCAGCAACAACCGGCCTTCATCCAGGATTTCGTTGACACGCGACCGCAACTCGCGCGTTTGCGGGTCAATGATCTGAAACTCTTCTTCGATGCCGATTGTGAATTCGTTGTCGAATGCCATGTAGGGCGTCTCCGGGTACAGTCGCTTAAATTTTGAGATTGCGGCTCAAAGCAGATGTGTTTGCGGCCTTGAGCGCGGTCGGGAGCCGGAAGCGATCTTCCGTGCAAAGGCGAGCGGGATGGTAAGTCTTTTGCCGGAAGGTGGCAAGAAGAAATTAGAACAGCCGCTCCCGCTTCTCTCAAGCCGGTTATTCCGGCAACGCAAAGCCATACAACACGCCGCCCGCCGCCAACGCGACGAACTGTTTGCCATCCACCGAGTAACTGATCGGCGCGGACGAAATCGCGCCGCCGGTTTGAACGCGCCACAGCAGTTTGCCGGTTTTTGATTCGAGCGCGAGCAGATTGCCTTCGCGCGTTCCGGCGAAAACCACGCCGCCCGCCGTCGCCATCACTCCGGCGGCCAGCGAACCTTGCGAGATTTTGAATTCCCACTTTTTCGCGCCGGTCGCCGCGTCCAGCGCGCGAATGCCCGCGTAGTTGTTGTCCCCCGCCGGAAGCGTGCGCCCCCCCCAGTACCCTTTGCCGGGTTCAAACGGCGTTTCCGCGCGGATGAAACGATTGCCCGATTCGGAAAACTCCAGAAACAGGGTATTCAACGCTTGATCGAAGGACGGCGCCTGCCAGTTCGTGCCGCCGACCAGGGAAGGAAACACGACATTTCCATCCAGCGAAGCGCCTGAATTCGGCGCGAATTTCGGACGGCCGTTCGCGTCAAAACCCACGTTCCAGGTTTGATGCACAAACGGTGTCGCTTGCAGAAACTTGCCGTTGGTTCGATCCAGCACGTAAAAGAATCCGTTGCGATTGGCTTGAATCAACATCTTGCGCGGCTGACCCTGCCAAATGCCGTCAACCAGGATGATGTCCTGATTGGCATCCCAATCGTGGTCGTCGTTTGGCGTGGTTTGATAATGCCATTTGCGCTGCCCCGTGTTCGGATCAAGCGCGATGATGCAATCGGTAAACAGGTTGTCGCCTTTGCGAATTTCGGCGTCCATGTCCGGCCCCGGATTGCCGATGGTCCAGTACAGCAAATCCAGTTCGGGATCGTAGCTGCCGGTCAGCCAGGTCGCGCCGCCGCCGGTCTTCCAGGTGTCGCCTTTCCAGGTGTCGTTGCCGAATTCGCCCGGACCCGGCGTCGTGAAAAAACGCCAGAGCCGTTTGCCCGTCTTCGCGTCGTAAGCGTCCAGAAAGCCGCGCACGCCGTATTCGCCGCCCGCCACGCCGACAATGATTTTGTCCTTGATCGCCAGCGGCGGCGAAGTGATGCTGAATCCATCCATCGTGTTCGCCACCTGCACTTCCCACAGCGGCTGTCCCGTGCGCGCGTCCAGCGCGATCAAGGCGCAATCGAGCGTCCCGAAAAAGACTCGATTGCCCAGCACGGCGACGCCGCGATTGAAGCGATTGCTTTCAAACGGATTGACGACTTTTTGTTTGCGCGAATACTTCCAGATTTCCAAGCCCGACTTGGCGTCCAGGGCATAAACATCGCCGGGCATTCCGCTGGTGTACATCACGCCGTCAATCACCAGCGGCGTCGTTTCCAGCAGGGTATCGCCCGGCATCTGCACCGCCCAGCGCGTTTGCAGCCGCGCCACGTTCGCCGTGTTGATCTGCTTCAAGTCGGAAAAATGCCTGCCCGCGTAATCGCCCCAGTAGGTCAGCCAGTTGTGCGGCTCGGCTTTGGCGTTGCGAATGCGGTCAAAACTCAAACCGCCGGGAATGTCCGCTTCGGCGGTTTTGACGAAATCGCGCCCGGCGCAGGATTTCAAATACGCGACCAGATTTTGAATCTCGGCTTCGGATAACTTCTGGCCGTAATCGGCGGGCATCAGCGAACCGGTTTCAGTGCGAATGTCAGTCAGATTCTTTTTTTCGAGCAGGTGCAGTTTGCCGGTTGCGTCCACCATCACCATCGAAAAGGTGTCTTCATTGCGCCGAATGCCGCGCAGTTCGCGCCCGTCCCTGGTTTTGACGACAACGACCGCGCCGCGCCGCCGCCCGCGCGCATTCGGATTCATGCTGGTCGCCGGATCGAGGATTTTTTGCTTGAGCACATCCGCCGAATGCCGCGCCGCGCCAGATAAATCTGGCCCGACGCTCGCGCCCCGCGCATTGATTTCGTGACAGGCCGCGCAGTTCGCTTTGCCGAAAAAGAGCTGTTCCCCGGCCAGCAGATTGCCCGCGATGGTTTCGGTGTTTGCGGGCGCAGCGGCGCTCAAACTGCGAAGGTAGCTGACCAGTTGCCAGACTTGATCGGTCGTCAACCGTTTGAACGGCGGCATCTGCGTGCTGGGAACGCCGTTGCGAATGTTCAGGAAGATTTCGCCGTCCAGATTGCCGCGCCGAAAATTGGCGATCAGCGCCGGCGCGCGTTCGCCGCCTTTGGCTTCGCCGCCGTGGCAGGACTGGCACGCCTGTTCGTACAACCGCGCACCGGCGGCAATCGCCGACGGATTTCCGGCAAACGGATTCTTGGCATTCTGCGGAATATGTTCTTGCGCCAGCATCCCTCCGGCCAAGGCGCACAACAGCACGACGCTGGACAATTTTCGATTGAACTTCATTCGCTTTTGAATTCCTTTTCGGGATTTGGTCAGACCTGATGACGACGGACTATAAAAGCCATTGCGTTAACGGTCAATCAATTGAGTGATCAGTTTTAGGCTGGAGGGTGAAGATTATGCTGAACCCAGATGCGGCGCGATTGCACCAGGCTGGCACGATTCAATCGCAAGAGTTTCACTGTTGCACGCCCCATGGCTGTGCGTCCGCGAATTCGAGAAAACGTCGAATCCCAGCGAAAATGATCTTCCCATTTTTCGCTGCGTGGATTGAAAAGAGAGATGGTTTGCCCTGTCACTGAGTCATGAGCTTCGGTGCGAGCTTGCTTGAAATTGTTGCACCAGAAACAGCACAGGCAGAGGTTATCGAACGTGCCGGTTCCGCCGAGTGATTCCGGCAAAATATGGTCAATCGTGAAATCGTGGCCAGTCAAATCCTGAAATGTCCGGCAGTATTCACACAACTTACGGGCGCGTCTGGCTACACGGCGTCGCAACGCTGCATGGATGCGGCTCATACCTGTTTCATCGCTTCGGCTCGGCGCAACAGAATCGCTTCACTGGCTTGCAATAATTCTTTCAATTCCCGCTGCTCAGCGCGCGTCAGCCGGCTGTTTTGCCGTTTAGCCAACAATTCTTCCGTACGCCGCTGTTCCGAAGCAGTGACCCGATATGACGCCCCAAGCGTATCCAATCTTTTACCGATGGTTTGCCGTTGCCATTCACTGATACTGACCAAAACGGCATAAGGCTGACCGTTGCGTTCAATCAAACAAACGTCATTGGATTCCACCGCACGATCCAGCAACTCAGGCAATCGTTTTTGAAGTTGATTGACACTTACCTTCAGGCTCATTTTTCCCTCGTTCCATTTCGGCAATGATTCAATTAAATTCGTGACGAAGATTATCTTAACCGCTCGAAGCCCTCAACACATTTGCGGGTTTGAGCTTCGGAATAAAAGATTTACTTGTCGCCAAATTCAACTCATGCGAGGTAACAGGAAACCTATGAAACTCAGAACATTCGCTGCCGTTGGGCTGCTTCTCTTGCTGACTAACATCGCGCTGGCGCAAAAAGTCATTCGGCTATATCCGGGCGCGGCTCCGGGTTCGGAGCATTGGAAGCAGCAGGAGAAAGAATACTTTTCGCCGATCTGGAATACGCAGGTCGTCACCAACGTCGTCAACCCTACGCTGACGGTGTTTGCGCCCGAAGCGGACAAGGCCAACGGAACCGGCGTGATTATTTGTCCCGGCGGAGCATTCCACGCGCTTTCCATCAATAGCGAGGGCGTTGATGTCGCCAAATGGCTGGCAGCGCGCGGCGTGGCGGCGTTTGTTTTGAAATACCGGCTGGTTCAAACCGGCGAAGACGGCGTTAAGGAAGTGATGGCCAAAATGGGCCGCGCGCCTGCCAATCTTGACTCCAACAATGTAGATGTCGTGCCGCTGGCTGTCGCGGATGGTTTGGCAGCGCTCAGTTATGTGCGAAAACATGCCGCCGAATTCGGCGTTTCGCCAAATCGGATCGGGTTGATGGGATTTTCCGCCGGAGGCACGGTGACGGCTTCGGTCGCGTTTCAATACTCGGCGGAAACCCGCCCGGATTTTGTCGCGCCGATTTACGTTTACCTGGGAGCGGTGAAAGTTGCCGAAGTGCCCAAAGACGCTCCGCCAATGTTCATCGTGGCGGCGACGGATGATCAATTGGGACTGGCTCCAGACAGCGTCAAGCTATACGGTCAATGGATCGCGGCCAAAAAATCCGCCGAACTGCACATGTATTCCAAGGGCGGTCACGGCTTCGGCATGCGGAAACAAAACCTGCCTTCGGATCAATGGATTGATCGCTTCGGCGATTGGCTGGCGTTGCAAGGATTGCTGAAAAAGTAAGGGCGACTTCGCGTGCGTCGCCCGGCTGCTTGAAGTAAAAGTAAAGGCCAAGAGAAATTCTTTTGGCTCACACTTCGCGCAGCGCCTCGGTGGCCGTATCACGAGTGTTTTTCTGAACCGCGATCACTGCGAACAGACTGAGCACGAACGACATTCCGAAAAAGCCTTTTTCGCTCAGCGCCAGCGCGGCGTTTTTCAGGCCGACGGACAGCAGCAGAATGGCAAGAATGACCGAAAACCAGCTCATTCCCAGATAAATTCCCGTCACTGGAATGCCTTCGGTTTTATCACGGACGCTTTTTTGCACAGAGACTGCGGCAAACAGCCCATACATCAAGACCACGAAATAGTAGCCTTTTTCGTTCAACTGCATGGACGCATTCCAAAGGCCGATCAAATAGGCCAGGATGCCGACCGCCAACGCCAGCCAGGAAGCGGCGAGAAAGGCGAAGGATGCTTTCTGATTTCCGGGATTCATGTTTCCTCCTTGGGAGTGAATGGTTATTTGTTTTCCAACGGCAACGTAGCGACTTCCGCGTCGAACACCATCTCTGGCAACGCCCCCAGAACTTGCTTGTTGTAAGGCGTTGGTGAGGTTGCTGAAAATGCCAGAAACATCATCACCACCGTCACCACCACGCCAAAAATTCCCACCGTCGCATTCGATAAAATTACATTGCTGAGTTTGTTTTCGATCTTCCCTGTGTTCATTGCTGAGTTCTCCTTTGACGGGTCAGTCTTGAAAGCTTCGTGCCCGGAAGCTCTCATCTTCCGCCACTTCCCTAAGCGGGAACCGTTGGGAAAACGTGTCATCGGAAAGAAAAATTTTCCGCAGGAAGGAAAAATTTCGGCGGGAAGGGCAGGACGCAGTTTGTCAGGGAATTACAACTCGATGACGCGGCGGCCTTCGATTTTGAAATTGCCGCTTGCGAGCAAGGCGACGGCTTCGATGTAGGTTTTGTGTTCTTCGGCCAGAATGCGGGCGGAAAGCGTTTCGGCGGTGTCGCCGTTGAGCACTGGCACGACAGCCTGTTTGACGATGGGGCCGTGATCCAGTTCTTCATCCACCAGATGCACCGTGCAGCCGGTGAATTTGACGCCGTAATCCAACGCCTGTTTTTGCGCGTCAAGGCCCGGAAACGCCGGAAGCAGCGAAGGGTGAATGTTCAAAATCCGATGCTCGAATTCGCGGATAAACCACGGCGAAAGCAAACGCATGTACCCAGCCAGGCAAACTACGTCAACTTCGTGGCGGCGGAGTTCCGCGGCCATCGCGCGGTCATGCGCTTCGCGCGCGCAGCCGCGATGGCTGTGGAAAAAGGTCGGAATGCCAAACCCGCGCGCCCGCTCCAAACCCGCCGCCGTTTCAATGTTGCTGATCACCACTGCGACTTCGGCATTGGGGATGCGGCCATCGCGCACCGCTTCGGCAATCGCCGTCATATTCGAGCCGCGGCCGGAAATCAAAACTCCAATTCGTTTCATAAAAAATCTGTCAACGTAAACGACCAGCGCAAGTGCTCTGATTTAGCGGGTTGATTTGCGTTTCGGAATCCCCGATGCAGGCGAATCCGCCGCAGGGCTTTTCAGATTGGTTTCAAACAGTTTCAGGATGCGTTTGTATTCGTCCGCCCAACTGGTTGGCTGAACGAAGCCGTGATCTTCGACCGGGTACATCGCCAGTTCCCAGTTTTCCTTGCGCAGTTCGATCAGCCGCTGCGCCAGTCGCACCGAATCCTGAAAATGCACGTTGATGTCCACCACGCCGTGGCAGATCAGCAGCGCGCCTTTCAGCCCCTGCGCAAAGTAAATCGGCGAGCTTTTTTTGTAGCTTTCGTTGTCGCTTTGCGGTGAGTTCAGAATGTTCGCCGTGTAACCGTGGTTGTAATGCGCCCAATCCGTGACGGGACGCAGCGCAGCGCCCGCCGCAAACACATCGGGTTCGGTGAACATCGCCATCAAGGTAATAAAGCCGCCGTAACTGCCGCCGTACAGGCCGATGCGTTTCGGATCAACGCCGTGTTCGGCCACCAGCCATTTGGCGGCGTCCACGTGGTCGGTCAAATCCTTGCCGCCCATATGCCGGTAAATGCCCGTGCGCCAGTCGCGCCCGTAACCAGCCGAAGCGCGGTAATCCACGTCCATCACCAGATAGCCGCGTTCAACAAGCAAATGATGAAACATGTATTCGCGGAAATAGCTGCTCCACCATTTATGAACGTTTTGCAGGTAACCCGCGCCGTGAACGAAAAAGACCGCCGGACCACCCTTTTGCCAGTTGGCGGGTTTGTACAATCGGGCGGGAACGTCCGCGCCGTCGCGCGCTTTGAAGGTGACGATTGGCGGATCAACCCATTTGTGACTGAGCCATTCTTCGGTCGGCGAAGTCGTCACTTGTTTGATTTCGTTCGCTGCGGCGTTCGGCTTGTTCGGCGTCAGGTAAAGTTCCGGCGGTTTGTTGCTGTACGAATGGATCACGGCCAGCATTGATTCATCCGGCGAAATCGTCGCGTCGTTGTTGCCGGCCATGGTCGTAATGCGCGTCCGCGCGCCGCCAGCGACGGGCATTGAATACAAATGCCGCTCGAACGGACTGCCTTCGCTGGAAGTGAAGAAAAACTTCGTTTTGTCCTGCGACAGGCGCACGTCGGAGACTTCAAACTTACCGGAGGTGAGCTGTTTCGGTTCGCCGCCTTCGATGGAAACCGTGTACAGATGCGCCCATCCGTCGCGTTCCGATTGGAAGTAAACGGTTTTGTTATCCGGCAGCCAGCCCAGCGTGAACGAGCCGGGACCACCCACCCAGGCGTCGTCGTGCAGATGATCCAGCGTTTTGGTTTTGCCTGTCGCGGGATCCACCGCCATCACCCAGCGGTCTTTGTTGTCCGCCGCGCGCGCCATCAGCACGGCGTGATTGCCGTCTTCCGACCATTGCGTGTTGGTCAATTGCACGTCGCGGTCGCGTTCCTGTGCGCGCTGCGGACGTTGCCCCTGTCCCTGTGCCTGATCCGGGGTTTGGGATGATTGTCCGCCCGCCTGCTGAGCGGATGCTTCCTGCTTCAGTCCGTGCTCCACATATTTCGCTTCGCCGGTTTCGACGGAAAGAATCGCGACGCGATTGCGGCCCTGCGCGTCGCCGACTTTACTGCGCGCCGGGATGTCTTCGGTGTAGGCGGATTCGGTGACGTAATTCGGCACGATGGAGTTTTTCGCGCCGCTGGCCGGTTGGATCACCATCGCCATCACGTATTTTCCATTGGGCGAAAGCGTCAGATTGGCAACCGATTGCCCGGCGGGCGGCGAAAAGGATTTGCGCTTTTCACGCGCCTTTCGTTTGGCTTCCTGTTCTTCGCGGTTTTGTGCGCGTTCGCGGACGGCTTCCAGCAATTCGCGCTCTTCTTTCTTGAGAAATTCCTGGCTGGTGCCGGTTTGTGTGGGCGGCGCTTGTCCGGCTTGCGCGCCACCGCCGGTGGCTGCTCCGCCTCCGCCTTGGCGCTGTCCGCCGCCGAACCCTCCGCCGCCACCCAATCCGCGCTGCGCCGCTGCGGGTTCGGGCGCGCCGCCACCCGCACGGATGTCCGTCAGTTGCACCAAGCCGCCGCCATCCAGCGCCATCGAATACAGATTGTTTTGCCGCGTGAAGTAAATGTGTTTTTGATCGCCCGCAAAGCGCGGGCTGTTTTCGCCTTCGGTGGTGCTGATGAGCTGTCGGCGTTCATTTTTGGTGTGGTCGTACAGGAAAATGTCGCCCTCTTCGGCAAAGACCGTCAAGCGTTTGTCTTTCGACAGTTCACCCAGGGCCGGTGGCGCCTGTTTCGCTTCGTCTTCCGTAAGCTTGCGCAAGCCGCTGCCGTCTCGACTGACGACGTAGAGATCCATCTCTTTCAACCTCGGTTCGCCCGCGCGCTTCCAGCGAAAATAGACGCGCTGCCCGTCCTGCGACCAGTATGGCCGCGACGGTTCGTAGCCCACCAGATCGAAGCCGCGCATGATGCTGTCAACCGTTAGCTCAAATTTCTTGGGCTGTGATTGCTGCCCAAAAACAGGTGTGGGCAGCAAAAGTGCAAATAGACAGACCAGCACGAGCAGACGATGAAAAAGTGATCCCTTCATTGGTTATCTCCGATAAATTGGCGGGAATTATACAAACTGAACCTTGCTTGAGCCGTCCACGACTTCGCCGATCACGTAATGCGTCTGGCGCGCATTATTGAATTGATCCTTGACGAACTGCAAAAATCCCGGATTGACGATGACGGCCATGCCGATGCCCATATTGAACGTCCGGATCATATCTTCGCGCGGGACGTTGCCAATCTTCTGCAGCAGGTCGTAGACAGGCAGGATGGGCCAACTGCCTTCCTTGATGGCCACATCCACATTGCGCGGCAGGATGCGCGGAATGTTTTCGATGAGGCCGCCGCCCGTGATATGCGCCAGGCCCTTGATGACGCCTTCGTGCTCAATCAGGCGTTGCAGCGCGGGCAGGTAGCTCAGGTGCGGTTTGAGCAGCTCTTCCCCCACGGTGCAGCCGAGTTCAGGCACGTGCTGATCAATCTTGTATCCGGCGACTTCCAGCAGCAGCTTGCGCGCCAGGCTGTACCCATTGGTGTGCAAGCCGGCCGAAGACAAGCCAACGACGACATCGCCCGCGGTGATGCGCGAACCGTTGATGACTTTCTTGCGGTCCACCACGCCGACGATGAAGCCCGCGATGTCGTATTCGCCATCCTGATACATCTCCGGCATTTCGGCGGTTTCGCCGCCCAGCAGCGCGCATTCGGCTTCGCGGCAACCGGCGACCAGACCTTCAATAATTTTTTCGATCACCGCCGGGTCGAGTTTTCCCGTCGCGATGTAATCCAGAAAGAACAAGGGCCGCGCGCCCTGCACCAGAATGTCATTGACACAATGCGCGACCAGATCGTGGCCGATGGTGTTGTGAATGCCGGTGGCGAAGGCGGCTTTCAGCTTCGTGCCGACGCCGTCGCAACTGGATACCAGGACTGGTTCGCGAATATCGCTGAACAATCCACTGAACATCCCGCCGAAACTGCCGATCTCCGACATGACATTTTCATTGAAGGTTGAGCGGGCGAGCTTTTTGATTCGTGCGGTAGCTTGATTGGCGGCGTCAATGTCCACGCCTGCATCTTTGTAGGTGATCGAGTTTGTCATAAGTTTGAAGCCTTTGGTTTTCGGCGACTGCCTCAGTCAACTTCTTTCGATTTCAGTCCGCTTCTGGCAGCGGCTGCCTTTTGTGGTTGGGCCAGGAACTGATCCTCCAGCCCGATTCGGCCTTCCCATAACGACGCCAGATTTGCCTGACGCGCTGGAAACACTTGAAAGGTATTGCCGTCGGAAACGATTGCGATTTCGCCTCCCAGGTCGGTGCGGTAAACCTGCACTCCGGCTTTGCGCAACCGGTCGAGTGTCGGCTGCGACGGATGCCCGTAACGGTTGTCCGCGCCGCAGGAGATAATGGCGGCTTGTGGATTGACCGCTTTCAGAAAGGGTTCGCCTGTTGCGTGACGCGAACCGTGATGTCCGATCTTCAGGACTTGCGCCTTCAAAAAGGTCTTGGACTTGAGCAGCGCGGTTTCAGTTTCAAATTCCGCGTCTCCGGTAAAAATCATCGCGAAGTTGCCGTAGCTTAACCGCAGCACCACGGAATTGGCATTCTCGATGCTGCCGCCTTCGCGGACTTCTGTGATCCATTGATTATTGCCGCGGGGATTGAAGGCTTCCAGCCGGACGCCGGAATCAAGATCAATGCTCCAGCCTTTTTTCGCCAGAATCCATTCCACCTTGCGGCTTTTGATCGCGCGTTTCAGCCGGTCGTATTCATCGCTTTCAAAATCCCGCCCGCTGTCCAGCAATTGATCCACCTTCAATTTGCCGATCACCCTGCGCAAGCCGCCGATGTGATCGGCGTGCGGATGGGTGGCGACGGCCAGGTTCAGCGTCCGTATGTTGCGGCCTTGCAGCGTGACGGCGACTTCATCACCGGCCCGGGCGTTGCCGGCGTCAATCAATACCGTCTTGCCGCCGGGCGAAACGATCAGCAGGCCGTCCCCCTGGCCGACATCCAGCGCGAAGACTTGCAGCTTGCCCCTGGTTTCAAATGGAGGCGCGGGCGTCGGGACCGGCTGCGGTTGCCGCCGCACCCAGTAAATGACGCCGGTGATAATCGCCGCGGCAATCGCAATGGCGAAGAGAACTTTCAAGAATCGCATCGTCAATCCGCCGCAACTGATTCCCGCTGGCGCGAAGTCTGCACGTTATTTCCCAGATCTGTCGGATACCGCCCGGTGTAACAAGCCGTGCAGAATTTTGTATTCCCGCCATCGCCCACAGCATCGAGCATCCCCTGCATACTCAAGTAGCCGAGCGAGTCGGCTTCCAGAAATTCGCGAATTTCCTCGATCGAATTTTGCGCGGCGATCAGTTCTTCGTGCGTTGGCGTGTCCACGCCGTAATAGCAGGGCGCAATGGTTGGCGGGCAACTGATGCGCATGTGAACTTCACGCGCGCCGGCTTCCCGAACCATTTTGACGATCTTCTTGGAAGTCGTGCCTCGCACGATGGAATCATCAATCAGGACGACGCGCTTGCCTTCGATCAGGTCGCGCACCGGGTTGAGTTTAATCTTGACGCCGAAGTGGCGGATGCTCGACCGTGGTTCGATGAAGGTGCGCCCGACGTAATGATTCCGCATCAGGCCGAAGCGGAATTTCAGGCCCGATTCCGCCGCGAAGCCAATCGCTGCCGCGACGCCCGAATCCGGCACAGGCACAACGATGTCCGCATTCGCGGGGCATTCGCGCGCCAGGTGACGGCCAAACAAATGGCGGCTTTTGTTGACGCTGCGGCCAAAAACCAGCGAATCGGGCCGCGAAAAGTAGACGTGCTCGAAGATGCAATGCGAAACCGGTTTGGGCAAGAACGGATGCAGCGATTGCATGCCATTGTCATCCACGACGACGATTTCGCCCGGTTCGACATCGCGCACGTATTTTGCCCCGATCAAATCGAACGCGCAGGTTTCCGAAGCGAAGACCGTCGCGCCTTCAAGCTCGCCCATGCACAAGGGCCGAAATCCGCGCGGGTCGCGCGCCGCGATCAGGCTGTTTGGCGTGGCGAAGAGCATTGAAAATGCGCCTTCTTCATGCCGCAATGCTTCGATGATCGCTCCGACGACGTTCCCGGCGCGCGAACGCGCGATGCGATGCAGAACGACCTCCGTGTCGGAAGTCGAAGAAAAGATCGCGCCCTCCTGTTCCAATTTGTGACGCGCTTCGGCGGCGTCCGGCAGATTGCCGTTATGGCACAGCGCAATCTGGCCAAATCCGCATTTGACCGCGAACGGCTGCGCTTCGTTGATGCTGACCTTGCCCGCCGTCGAATAGCGAACGTGGCCGATGGCCGCGTTGCCTGGCAGCCGCCCCAGTTGATCTTCTCCGAAAATATCGCCGACGTATCCCATGCCGCGTTCGGAATAAAGCCGCGCTCCGTCGGAGGAGACAATGCCTGCCGATTCCTGGCCGCGATGCTGCATCGCGTACAAGCCTAAATACGCCAGCCGCGAGGCTTCTTCAGGGCCGTAGATGCCGAAGACCCCGCACTCTTCGTGAAACTTATCGAACATAGTTTTGATGATGAATTAATGAGCCGTTCAAATTAAGGGGCAGTATAAACAATTACGGTGGGAAGTCGAAAGCAGTGGACGAGAAGATGGGGAGACGGCAGGACCGGCGTCTCCCTCAACAACCGCGTGTCTCAGAGCGCAGTGGCGCCGCCATCCACCACGAAGACCTGGCCGGTGACGAACGAGGATTCGCTTGACGCCAGGTAAAGCGCCATCCCGCCAATTTCATCGGGCGTGCCGATGCGCGGGATGGGTTGGGTCGCTTCCAGCTTTTTGACGTAATTTTCGTTCTTCCAGAAATATTCGCTGAAATCGGTTTCAATCAGGCCGGGCGCGATCACATTGACGCGGACATTATGCTTGCCGAATTCCATCGCCCAATTTCGCGTCATCATAATCAGAGTCGCCTTTGTCGCGCTGTAAAGCAATCCGCCCGGCTGTGGCCTCAGTCCGGCAATTGAGGCGATGTTGATGATCGAACCGCCCGTGCCGCGTTCGATCATCTTCGGGACGGTCAGCCGGATCAGCCGCAAGGCGGAAACGACATTGACCTCGAACATCTTGGCGAACATCTCATCGGTTACATCCAGTGAAGGCCCCTGGCCAATGTTGGTGGCGCTGTTATTGACCAGAATGTCCGCCGGACCGAAAAGTTTTTCAGTTTCGCCGACCAATTTCTCCAGGTCATCGGCGCGTCCGACGTGACAAACCACTGGCGCGATTTTGCCGGGCAGGGAAGAGTATTCCTGTGCCGTTGCTTCCAGATTTTCCAGCTTCCGGCTGGCGATGACGACATTGGCGCCGGCTTCAGCCAGCCGTTTGGTGATGGCTTTGCCAATGCCGCGTCCGCCGCCGGTGACAATGGCGACTTTGCCTTCAAGGCTTGTGCTCATAACGTTGAATGCTCCTTGTTTTGGTTTCGTATTTGATGAAGTGAACCGCCGCGTATCTTATTCGCTGATCGGACTGGCGGGAAAGCCGCGATCCTTCCCTGCGCTGAAATCCTGGGGCAGAATTCCTGACACCATCGCTTTCAAACTCTCGCGAAATTCAGGCCGGGCCATTCCCATCCAGAGGTCCTGAAACTGCCCGAAGAGCATTTGCTGCCGCTGTTCGTATTCTTCAATCAGCTCTTCCAGCGTGACGACTTCCTGGCTGCCAGGCTTGCGCTTCCGTAACTTCGACAACTCCACTTCGATGACGGTGCGCTGCGTCACGCAATCCTGAATCTCGCCCAGCAGGTCCTGATTGCGCTTGAGCAGGTCAATCAGCAGCGCCAGATGATCCGGATACAACTCACGCAACTGTTCGGCGCTGTAACGCAACCGCTTGCCGGAAATCCGCAGATTGTGAAGCTGGATGAGGGTGGGCAACTGTCGCGGTTCGGGCCAGTGCGAATAAAATTCCTTGATCCGTGTGCGCAGAATCCTGACCGAAGTCGTCTGGACTGGAGCATCAGAGGAGACTTTTTTGACTTTAAGCGGCTTGCTCATTCCGAAATTCCTCGATGCCCTTGCCGGGGATGGGTTCGTTTATGCTGCCAGCCTGAAATTCGCTTTTGAATCGGGCGTATTCTTCGCCCTGCAAATAGGCTGCAAGCTGATGATGCCGTCTGCGCCGCCGGGAGCGCAACCGGCTGATGAACAGGCTGATCGCCGCACGGTTCTGGGCGGGGCGGCTGGCCAGCTTCGATCTCAGCGCGTCAACCATCACATCCAGGTCGCGCACGCCCCCCAGCGCATCGGCCAGATTTTTCAGGCTTGTGCGCAAACGGTTTCGTTGCTCCCTGGACAAGCAAACGCTGAAGTTGCCGATTGCAACGCGTAACCGGCGAATTCCGACGCGCATATCATGTATTGCCTCGATATCGCCGGAGAGCGCATCTGCTTCATGCCGAAGGATTGCCTGCTGGAGTTCATAAAACACTTTTTGGGCAAACTCTTGTGTGGCTTCCGCCGCCGGCGAAGCCTCGTTGATCACCATACATTTTCTCCTGCCTGTTTTTTGCGTGACTCCGGATGCCGGAAGACTCCAAGATGGTGCAGTTTAGAGCCATAAGCCGGAGGGCACAACGCGCCGGATTGCTTTCCATCCAAAATTTTCCGGGAAAAGCCGCCGGAAAAACTGGAAGAACCCAACGATTGCGCGTTTGTTATCAGTGCCAGCAAGATCTGCTGGTGTTGGGTAAGGATGTAGCGGTCCGATGCCGGTAATTTACAACCCCCCGCTGCTACCTCTCGACTAGCTCTTTGGCGCGAAAAAGGCCGATTGTACCCAGTGAGCAATCGGCCTTTTCGCTGCCTGAATGAAATTTTTTCCCTCACCCCAATCCGGCTTACAGACTTACTCACCCCACCTGTGGTCAAGCAATCCTACTTGTCAATTTAATCGTAAATGCTCTTGGGCCAGTCGCTAGTTGACTGATGGCAAATTCGATTGGGGATTGCTTGACCGGCTGTGAAGAGTAGAGTACAACTTTCAGCTCTGATGAAGAGCAATCCACGGTAACCGCTGCTGGAGATTGCCGATCCAGAGGCTGCCGGGTTCGATTCCGACCAGCTTGAATTCAAACTTCGGAGGTGCGCGTGCAGAGAATTCCGCGCTACTGTTCACTAGATGGCTTCACAGAGTTAAGCTCTTCGCTCGATGGAGTCGTTCTGCGCTCGCTCGGCCAATTTGATACTGTCTGCGCACGCACACTCAATACCGACTACTACATTTTTATTCTCGATCCCGAAAACGGGAAGGCCCTGGTACAGGGCGGCCGTTATTTTGAAGAGCCTGTCGAAGCCACGGTCAGCGGATCAACTTTCGGCGGCTGCATGTTGAAAATGGGCTGGCTTGGCATTGGCTTCCGAATCGAATTCTATTCCGGTGGCCAGCGAATCGTGACTTCGCCTGTCCAATCGCTTCGCATTGAGCACGAACATTAACTCCTTCGGTTTCTCCGGATTCCCCACAACAGCAACAACGCCGTCGCTCCTCCCGAAATATCCAGCAAGCTGTCATAAATCGAACCGCCGCGTGTCAACGTCAGGGTCTGGTGAAATTCGTCCAGCAACGCGTAACCGGCGATAATCACCAACGCATAAACCGCCCAGCGCCAGTTCCAACGCACGGATGATCCCGCACGAAATGCGCGAAACAGCGCCAGCGCCAAAATCGCATACTCCGTGAAATGCGAAGCCTTGCGAATGAAGAAATGGATGGGCTGAAACTGCTCCGGTGTCAGGCTGGGAATAATCGCATGAAAGATTTTGTAGAACAGCGACCCAGTGTTTTCGCCCGAAAACACGTCGGTCGAGAAAGAGAAAATGGCTGCCATCCAGAGGATTGGTGGCAGCCAGTAAAACAGCTTTGAATGCCGAATGCTGGGGGCTGGGTTGGCGGAAATATCTTTTGCCATGGACCTCAGTCCTCAGAGTTCAAGTCTCATTCCCGTTACAACGCTTCCGCGCCGCTGACGACTTCGATGATTTCACGTGTGATTCTGGCCTGACGCACGCGATTCATCACCAGCGTCAGCTTGTCAATCACTTCGGAGGCGTTCTTCGACGCCGAATCCATCGCCGTCATTCGCGCGCCCAGTTCGGACGCGACCGATTCCAGCAGCGCGTGATAAATCTGATTTTCGATCAGCTTCGGCAGCAGTTCGCTGAAAATTTCCCCTGGCGGCTGTTCGTAAATGTAATCAATCAGGGTTTCAGGCTGTGCGCTTTCCGCCGTTTCGATGCGGCCAACCGGCAGCAACTGTTCAACCACAGGTTTCTGCGACAAGGCCGATTTGAATTCGCTGTAGAGCAAATAGACGCGATCCACCGGATTCTCTTCCGATTTGTAATCGGCGACCAGTGCCTGACCGACTCTGATTGCGTCAGCGGCGCTGACTTTGCCTGTGCCGGTGATGCCCGTGTGATCCCGGCGAATTTTGACCGGACGGCGGCGGAAATAATCCAATCCCTTGCGGCCAATCAACACCAGTTCCACATCCTTATCCGTGTTCTGGCGAATGAAATCCTGCGCGGCTTTGACCAAATTGGTGTTGAAACCGCCACATAAACCTTTGTCAGCGGTGATCAGCGCCAGAATCACTCGTTCTTTACGAACTTCTTCTCCGCGGTCATGCCCTGTCAGTAGCGGGTCGTTGTAATCCGGAGCGCGCCGGGCGGCATCGCCCAGAATCTGCATCATCTTGGTCGTGTAAGGACGCGATGCCGTCACACGTTCGGTTGCACGTCGCAGGCGGGCAGCCGAAACCATTTTCATGGCTTTGGTAATCTGCCGCATGTTTTTGACGGCACGAACGCGCCGCCGTAAGTCTTGTAAACTAGCCATAATTGGATTGCCGAATCAGGTACGGCAGCCTTGTTCAGGCAGCCGAGAGGGTTTCTACAGCAAACCGCTCGGCAATCTGGCAGACTGCCGAGCATCAAGCGCAAACTATTTAGCGGCCCGCGCCTTTTACCTGCGCGCTGTACCGCTTCTTGAACTCTTCCAGGGTCGAAGTCAGCGTCTTCTTGACTTCGTCATTGATCTGTTTCTTGTCGCGCAAAGCGGCCAGCAGGGCGGTTCCGCCCGTTTCCAGGAACTTCAGCAACTCCGCTTCGAAATGGCGCACATTCGCAACCGGCACATCGTCAATGAATCCGTTGGTTGCCGCCCAAACCATGACCGTTTGCTTTTCGACATCCATCGGCACGTACTGGTCCTGCTTCAGAATTTCAACCAGGCGCTGACCGCGACCGAGCTGACGTTGCGTTGCCGCATCCAGGTCCGAACCGAACTGCGCAAACGCCGCCAGTTCGCGGTACTGGGCCAGTTCCAGGCGCAGCGTGCCGGCAACCTGTTTCATCGCCTTGATCTGCGCGTTGCCGCCCACGCGGCTGACGGAGTTGCCCACGTTGATTGCCGGACGAATGCCGGAGTTGAACAAATCCGATTCCAGGAAGATCTGGCCGTCGGTGATCGAAATCACGTTGGTTGGAATGTACGCGGAAATGTCGCCCGCCTGGGTTTCGATGACCGGGAGCGCCGTCAGGGAGCCGCCGCCTTTTTTGTCGCTGTATTTCGCCGAGCGTTCCAGCAGGCGCGAGTGCAGGTAAAACACGTCGCCCGGATAGGCTTCGCGTCCCGGCGGACGGCGCAACAACAGGGAGATTTCGCGATAGGCCGCCGCGTGCTTCGACAAATCGTCGTAAATGCACAGCACCGCTTTGCCGCGATCCATAAAGTATTCGCCGATGGCGCAACCGGAGTAGGGCGCGATGTATTGCATCGCTGCCGGTTCCGAAGCCGAGGCCGACACGATGATCGTGTAGCTCATCGCATCGTTGCGTTCCAGCGTCGCCTGCACCTGCGCCACGGTCGAAGACTTCTGGCCGATGGCGACGTAAACGCAGATCACGTCTTTGCCGCGCTGATTGATGATCGTATCAATCGCGACGGCGGTCTTGCCGGTCTGACGGTCGCCGATGATCAATTCGCGCTGGCCGCGGCCGATGGGCACCATTCCGTCAATCGCCTTCAGGCCGGTCTGCATTGGCTCTTTTACCGGCTGGCGGTCAACAATGCCGGGCGCAATCCGCTCAATCGGCATGAATTCGTTCGTCACAATCGGCCCTTTGCCGTCGGCGGGCTGGCCCAGCGCGTTGACCACACGGCCCAGCATCGCTTCGCCGGCGGGAACTTCGATAATGCGCTTGGTGCGCTTGACGATGTCGCCTTCCTTGATCAACTGATAATCGCCCAGCAACACCGCGCCGACCTTGTCTTCTTCCAGGTTGAGCGCCAGGCCTGACGCGCCTTTGCCAAAATCCAGCAGCTCGCCGGCCATCACTTTTTCCAGGCCGTGAACTTCCGCGATTCCGTCGCCGACTTTGATTACTGTTCCGACTTCGTCAATCGTTACTCCGGCGTCGAAGTTTTCAATCTGCTGCCGGATGATTTTGCTGATCTCGTCCGCTCTGATTTCGTTTGCCATATTTGCTCCGTAATGGTGGTGGCGGCTGGGCTACGACTTACCAGCGGCCCCAGGCTATGCATTCAAGCTATGCGCTCATCAATTTCTGTTTCATCTGCGCCAGTTGATTCTTGATCGAACCGTCATAAATCACACTGCCGATGCGCGTCACCACGCCGCCGATCAGGTTCGGATCGGTGCGAAATTGCAACCGCACGTCTTTGCCCGTTGCGGTTTTCAGTTTGTCGCGCAGCAATGCTTTTTCCTGATCGTTGATTTCGCGCGCCGTCGTCACTTCCGCCAGAACGACATCGGTTCGCACATCCAGTTCGCGCGACAACGCATGGAGCATCTGATCCAGGTTGTGCAGGCGCAGATTGCTCAGCAGAAGCTGCAGGAAATTGCTGCTGGTTGGGCGCAGTTTCAATCGCGACAACAGTTCATTCAGCACATTGCGCTTGCGCTCGATGGGAATCACCGGGCTGGCGAAAACGCCGCGCAACTGTTCGTGCTGCGACAGCAGAGAAGAAAAATCGTTCAACTCCGCAACGACTTCGTTCATTTCGCCGCGCTCGGTAATGACATCGGCCAGCGCGCGCGCATAACGATTGGCAATGGTGGTTACACTCATAACATTTTACAGTTCCCATTTGTCATTGGCTCTTTGTCATTGGAATCAGGAAAGCGCTCTTCAATGACAAATGACAATTGAAAGATGACAAATGGAAAATCTTCTAGCTCACTTTCGACATTTCTTCGCTCATCCGCTTCAGCAATCGAGCGTCGTCTTCGGGGTTCAACTCGCGGCGAATGATTTGCTCGGCCAGATCCACGGATTTCGTCGCGGCAAAATCGCGCAGTTCCGTCAGGGCGATTTGCTTGGCGGCTTCGATTTCCCGCTGGGCGGTGGCGCGAATCTTTTCGGCGTCGCGCACGGCCTCGGCCTGCAGGCGTTCGCGTTCGGCGGCGGCTTCGCGCTGCGCCTGGGATTTAATTTCGGCCAGTTCGGAATCCAGCCGGCTCAGGCGGGTGTCAAGTTCGGCCATCTTCGCGGTGGCGGCTTCTTTCTCTTTGGCCGCCTGCTGCAAAGTCGCGCGAACCTGCGCCAGCCGGGTGGCGAAAAACTCTTTCGCCGGCTTGCGGATCAGGTAAAACAGGATTCCCAGAAAGATGATCAGATTGACGAGCTTTGCCACTGCCGGGCTGACGCCTCCGCCCGCCAGCAAGGGCAGGGGAGTGTGAGAAAAAAAGGCAGGAACAAAGAGCGCGAACGAACTAAGTTGATTGGTGCGGATCATGCGTCTTTCAATTCCCTCCGGCGCTGACCGGGCGATGCAAAATCTGGGAAGAAATGGTCGCGGCCATCGCGCGCGCTTCGCCTTCCAGATTTTGTTTGGCGGATTGGGTTTGTTTGGCGATTTCCTCGCGGACGGCGGCGATTTGCGTGGCGGTTTCCGACTTCACCTGCGCGATGGTTTCCGCCCGCGCGGCCTGCGCTTCGCGGCGGTGGGCTTCCATCAACTGGTACGCCTCCGCGCGCGCCGATTGCAATTGCTGCTCGTAACGGCCCAGCCGCTCCTCGTATGCAACGAGCAACTGTTTCGCCTCGGACATGCGGCCCGCCCCCAGCCGTTCGCGCTCGTCCAACACCTGATTGATGGGTTTGAACAGCGTTCGGTTGAGAATGAAGATCAATAGAAAGATGGAAATGAAGACAACTAGAAACGATCCATCAATGTTCAGTACACTACCTGCCAAGGCTAAGACGGTCACGGCTGGATTCGCCACTCCTCTCCGAAAAGTTTCGCTCTACAGTCAGCGATGGTAATAAATACTGCGTGGTGATTAAGCCCGGATAAGTAGCACATCATTTCACAAGCTGTCAATTCATACTCCGCGCGCTCAGATGCACCACGCTGAGCTTAAACGCATTTACGTTGCTTGCAGTCGCGTTTTTTGGCGTGGTTATGAGCCAGGCTGAGGCAGGACGAAAGCCAATCAGTTCCAGTTTTGTTTCAGCTTGTGTTCCAGTGGGCGGCTTGCATTTTCGAGCGGATTTGCAGGCCGTCCGCGCTTCGGAAAGATCGAACGTTAGCGCGTTCGACTTCCCTACCTAACACCCGCGAGATACGCGCGCGGATGAAGGCTGCGAAATGATAGCAAAAACTTCCGGCCTTTTCCTCGCTCTTCTCGCCATTTCCATAGGAGTTAAAAGAAATGGCGCAAGTCCTGGCCTTCAACAAACAGTCGCAACAGCAAATCAAAACCGTTCATGACGCCGTAGAAAGCGCGAAAACGAAGCCGCATCCGATTGCCCTAGTCGTGATGTGTGTAGCCGCGCTCTTCATCATTCTGGCTGCTGCTTATACCTGGTGGCACAATTACGAGCTTTTCCAGCGCGGGACAACATCGAAGATCGTCGCCGCCTTCCCTGCTACGCTTCTCGATGGTTCGCTCGTTTTGCTCATTCCCGCCGCCATCTGGTGGTTTACGTCGCCGCTTCAACGAACCATCGCGGGCATCTCTCACGTTCTGCTTTTCCTGATCGTCGGCTTTCATACCGTGCTCAACAATTCGCTCCGAACTGGCGAGCCGTTGAATGATGGAATGAAGGCTTATCTCCAAGTCGGCATCTACGCTTCTTTCCTGCTCGTTTTGGGCATCTGGATATTACTGATTCACTTCGACAGCCGCGTCAAACAACACGAAGACGAAGCGCGGCTGAATGAGCGCGCATCATCGAAGGCGCATGAGCTTGGCGTGAAGGCCAAAGAGTTTGAGCTTGAACAGACTGAAGCTGACCTTGAATTTGAGATGGCCAAAGCCCGCGCGCTTCATAATGCCCGGATGAAAGCCTACGGCAGCGAGGAAGTTGTTTCCGCCTTTGTCGAGTATGAGCAACAAGCGGCGCTGATCGAAGCGCGAGACATCAAGGGCCTACTCCCAAAAGCCTAAAGCCGATGAGTGCGGCGAACTCATCGGCGCGAATCTCTCAAACTACAACAAATGCGCCTCTGGCCAGCCATAAGCACGGCGGGAAAGCCGTCAAGCAAGTCGCTTCTCTGGCCAGCCAGAAACGCGAAAGCACGGCGCGCATAAAAGCCGCTTCTCTGGCCAGCCAGAAACGCGGCGAAAAGGGCGTCAACGTGAAGGCGACAAAGGGCGACGGGCAGAAGTCGAAAACGATCAAAGTCAACGGTCTGACGTTTCGCGTCAGACTTAGTGATAAAGGCTTTCGTGTGATGTTGCTGACGGTCGAAGATGGCCGCCAGCACGAGCCTTACTTGGCTTCGCTGCGCCGTGATGAATGGGCAGTAATCGAAAGCGATAAAGCCGCATTTGTTGTAAAAGTAAGAGAGAAGCTTAAGCAGCGGATTACCAAAGCTTCTGAGGGAGAAAAAGACAAAATACAATCGTTGCTCACGCGTATTCCTGAACAGAAGACAAGGGGAAACCGAATCGCCTAGCAATGCAAGGCTAAGCCAAACTGGCTAATGAAAACGCTTGCCTATACGTGGCAAGTAAGATGAAACGGCCATAACGACTCAACTCAAAGGAGGATTTGATATGTCAAAAAATGGCAGTGGAGTAAATCGAAAATCGAGCGCTAAAAAGGGAAGCCAAAGAGGGCGAGAGCGTTCAGTAATGTCACCTGAGTATCGTCAATCTTTGGTTAATCCAAAGGCTTACTCTGAGGTCATGACACAACTAGCTGTTGAAGCTAATAAAAAAGCGGCCAAAATCTTAAAGAAGAAAACAATAAGCCTTGAATTGGCTCAGTTTGTAATTCGCACAATTCTTGTAGGTCAACTTCCACAGCTTCCAGACGGGCCTACGCTTGACCGAATAAACCAACAAATAGATGAGATGCTCGTCTATTGGAATTTGATGGTGTTTACGAGACATCGTGGCCCCCGTGATCCTGTCACATGGACTTTTTACCGTTATTACAGGCAACTTCGCATAGAACGTGGCTGGGCATTGCGCGAACCGTCACGAAGTGTGGCCGGAACAATTTGCAAGGATGCGTGGCAACTTGCAGCAAGAGAAGAGTGTGTAAACAAGCAAATCGAAAAGGAAAAAACGTATGGGAGAAAGGCTTTTAGCGGTTGGAGAACTGAGGTTGAGCTACAAGCACGCGTCTCCTTCAATAAAGAAATGAAGCCATTAAAGAAGAACCAACGACAAGAAGTTGAGCATAAGAAGGATCAATAAACTGCATCCGTAGTCAAACCGCATACTCAGACTTCGATACTTTCAAAATTCAGTCGCGTATAACGCCGCTGTCATGAAGAAACGCAAAACTGTTCTGACTTCCGAACAGGCAAACAACAAATGGCAAGTAGCGGTGAGAGGCCTGGAAAACCTCGGCTTGTATGACAAAGCTGACGAAATTGCTGACCTTGATCCCGCTGCCTATGTTGAAGGTAAAGGTTTTGAAGTTCAGAACCCTAAATCTAAAACCACAAACCGTTGTTTACAACGAAAGGAGCAAAAAAATATGCCAGCGAAAACAAGAACTGAGTTGATTGCTGAAGTTGAGCGATTGCAAGACGAGAACGAAACCTTGACCGACACGCTTGACCGGATTGCATCATTGGCCACCGATGATTCAGATGAAGAAGATGACGACGATGACGACGAATAAAGGCACATGACCTATAACCGGGCGGATAAAGCTTACTAAAGTTTGGCGACAGAAGAAGAGTTATCCGCCCGCATTAACCCGCTGTTGTTGCCAGCGGCATGAGTGATCTTACTACAGGCCAATTTCCCCTGTCAGTGAATCCCCGCCGTCTGGCCACATCAGCCAAATCAATCACACGTCTGTTGAACACAACTATCAACACTGATCCGAACACAGCCGAGTGGCAAAACGCACACAGCGATTGAATGAAAATGCGAATTGAGTCTGGAAATTCCAGATTTCAGTAACAGTGTTTTCAGTCGGGTTTAACTACGAATTGAGTGTGTTTTAACGCTGTTTTAACTACGGACTCAGTGAAAAATCAGAATTTCGTAAGCCGAACAGTCAGCAAATAGCAGTCATGAGGCTTCGTTTTTGTGCGGATGGTGAGTGAATCACAGACGGCGAAGGGCGCTAGACCATAGGCCAGGCTAGAAAAATCGAATAGCGGTCAAATCTGGCGCAAGTAATGGGCAAATAAAATCGCCCGCCGTCAATTTTGCAGACTGAACGGCGAGCGATAAAGGTTCAAAAACAAATGAAGAATATCATATCTAGCCTTACGGCTACAGTACAAACTTTCCTGTTTACAGCCTTCAATCAAAAATCCGACGTGACGCCGAAAGAGTTTCGCGAAACGTTGAAGCAGATCGTTAAACGCTTTTCAAAACCGGTAATCAGAGCAGAGAAGGACGGGCCGCTTTTCTCTCCGGCGAAGTTCATGCCGGCGCGCCGTCTGAAAAAGAATGTCACACAGCTTTCAATGCTGGTTTTGGATTATGACCACGGCGTAACGATTGATGAAGTTTTGGCGATGTGGCGACCGCTTGGCGTGATGGTTTTGCTTTACACCACGCACAGTCACCAACGCGTGACGAAAGATCATCCGAAGGCTGAAGATCGTTTCCGCGTCATCATCCTGCTGAAAGAGCCAATCCCTGCCGATGAGTACCCGCGTTTGTTTCAGTGGGCAACCGTCGTTTCAGGCGGCAAATGTGATGCGTCATGCAAAGACGCCAGCCGCATGCATTACTTGCCAGCCATTGCAATCAAAGGCGCGCCGTTCGTGTTTCGCAACTTGGTGGGCGACATGCTCGACTGGCGCGCCATTGATCTGCGCGACGATGCACCACAGCCAACGGCAAAGAAAGCGAACAAATCCCGATACGCTGACGCGGCCATCAATAGCGAAGTTTCCCGCGTCTTGACCGCGCCACAAGGCGACCGCAACAACGCTTTGAATAAAGCGGCTTATTACCTGGGGCGGCTTGTCGGTGGTGGCGTTTTGGACCAAGCTGAAGTGACCGAAGTTTTGACCGATGCCGCTTTGCAAGCAGGCTTGGAAGATGGCGAGACGAAAGCAACAATCACCAGCGGCTTGGCGGCTGGCGTAAAGAATCCAAGAAAACCTCAGATGAACGGCAGCGCAAGCGCGCAGAATCCGACAAACACACAAGGCCAAAACCGCGCCGCAACCGCGCCGAATCCAAGCCAAAGCCAGGCGAATTCCAATGGCAGTTCCAATCAAAACTCCAATGGAAAATCCAATGCTCAGACCGCACAGAATGCCGCACAACCAAACAGCGGCGGAAAACGTGTTGACGCTTATGAACTCACGCCAGGCGGCTTGGTTTATTGGCAGCAAACGGCAAATGGCGAAGTTGATATTCCGTTGACCAACTTCGGCGCTGAGATTGTTTCAGATGTGACCGAAGACGACGGCACAGAGACAAAGCGCGCGTTTGAGATAGAAGCGCAACAGAGAGGCAAGCCGTTTCGCTTTCTCGTTCCGGCTGAAGACTTCACAATGATGAAATGGCCAATGGTTCATTTGGGGGCGAAGGCCGTCATCTATCCGCGCCGCACAGACCATGCACGCTGTGCAATCCAAGTGCTTTCCGCTTCACCTATTGAGCGGCGCGTTTATACGCATACAGGCTGGCGCGAGATCGAAGGTGAGATGTTCTACTTGCACGGCGGCGGCGCAATCGGAGCGCAATCGGGGAAAGCAGTAGAAGTCAGGTTGCCAGACTCATTGCAAATGGCCATTTTGACCGAACCGCCAGACGCCGAAGCATTGAAAGACCGTGTGAGAGCGATTCTTGATTTGACGTATTTGGCGGCGGATGAAGTCACATTTCCAGCCTTCGGCGCGGTGCTGTCTGCGGTGATCGGCGGCGCGGATTTCTCTTTCTGGTTTTATGGAAGGTCAGGAAGCGGAAAAACGGAATTGGCGGCGCTGCTCCAATCCTTTTGGGGGAAGGGTTTCAGAGGGGGATTGAAGCCGTTATTGCCGCTGGGATGGGAGTCCACAGCCAACACGATGGAAGTTGTTGGACACGCCGCGAAAGATGCCATTTGTGTGATTGATGATTTCAAGCCAGTCACGCCACAACACAGAATGGAGCTTTACAAGAAAGCTGATCGAATCTTGCGCGCGCAAGGCAATCAAGCCGGGCGTGGCCGTTTGATGGCTGACCTATCACAGCGTAAGACCAAACATCCGCGCGGCGTGATTATCAGCACAGCCGAAGAAATGCCGCGAGGCGAAAGCCTTCTTGCGCGTCTGATCGTGATCGAGTTTTTGCCGTCAACAATTGATTTCAGCCAATTAACGAGGCTTCAGCATTTGGCGGGGCAAGGCGTCTTTGCTTCGGTAAATAGCAGCTTCCTTCGTTGGCTGGCCACGAACTACGCCGAAACGATTGGATGCGCGCCGAAGGCCGTCGAACAGTGGCGCGATTACTGGACAAATCGCCCGATTGCCAGCCATCGAAAATATGCAACGACGCTTGGCCATCTGTCCTATGCCTGGGAATTGTGGCTTCGCTTCGTTCAGGAAACCGGCGCGATGACAGACGCCGAAGCCGCAACGCTTCGCGACCGTGTGTTGCTGGCGCTGGGAATCGTGGGAAGCAAGCAGGAACCACACGCCAACGCGCAAAACCCCGTCACACGCTTTCTTGAGCTTCTGCAATCAGCGTTTGCGAGCAATAAAGCCCACCTTGAAAGCATCAACGGCGGGCCACCATCGGACGCCACAAACTTTGGCTGGCGGCAAACTGGCCCTGACCTTCAATCCTACGGCAAACGGGGCAGCGACTTGCAACCCTGCGGCGAGCGGATCGGCTGGATTACGGATGATGAAGTTTATCTATTGCCCTATGCGACAGTTGCCTTGCTCGAACGCAATTCGGCCAGCGGCGAAGGCATCGGCGTACAGCAAACCACCTTATGGAAGCATCTGCATGAGGCTGGGCTTCTGATCCGAACCAAACGAGAAGAGGCGCGGCGAACCTACGTGGCGCAGCGTACTGTCAACAAAATCGTGATGGATGTTCTGCGATTCCGCGCGGAAACTCTCTTCAAGTATGCCGACGATGCCGACAATGCCGACGACGCCAGGGGATGAGGTATCGAAAACCGTCCCTTGTCGGCATCTTTTGTCGGCGAAACGGTTCAAAACGTCGGCAAAAAATAGCGATGCCGACGACAGCTAACGCAAACTAATCAATAACTTACAGAACTTTTGTCAGCATCGTCGGCATTTTTATATGCAGAGAGAGCATTGGCACATCTGGAAGTGTGTTTCTTTCGTCGGCATCCTTCACCGATGCCGACGAAATGCCGACAAATAATGCCTGAATGCCGACAAAAACAGGGAGATTTCAACAAGATGAAGATCGAAACAGAGCATAACCACGAGCAACTATTCGCCAGGCTGGACGGCTTAACAAGCCATCTTCACGCGGCGATTGATGAAGGCGGCAAGGCGGCAAAGTCATTTTTCAACTGGCTTGATTCGCTCAGAGAGCGGATTGAGGAGAGCAGTACGGCAACTCCAAACGGCAGCGATTCATTGATGACGCTTGAGCAAGTAGCGGCCTATCTGAATTACAGGAAACGAACAATTCAAGACTGGATTGCCAACGAAGGTTTTCCTGTTCGTCGTTGCGGCGCGGATCCGCGTTTTGACCGGGCCGAAGTGGACGAATGGACAATGCGACATCGCAAAAACAATCGAAATTCAACAGCGGCGAATGGTAAAGTGTCGCCGCTCCAACGCGACTGCAAGCAAACGAGGAGCAAAGTCAATGTCAGTCTATAAGCGGAACAAACTCGGAAAGATCGTCAAAAGCAATAAAGAAAAAGGCATCTGGTGGTATGACTTCCAAATCAACTACCGACGCTATAAACGCCCAATCAAGGCCGCAACCAATCGAAAGCAGGCCGAACAGTATGAAGCCAAGATGAAGCTTGAAGTGCTTGAAGGCCGATATGACAAGCCATCTTACAAAACCACATTTGAAGACTTCATCAACAATGTTTATCTGAAATGGGCAAGGCAGCATAAACGCTCGCACAAGTGGGATGAGCGACACTGCAAATTTCTTTGCTCTCACTTCAAGGATAGATTATTGCGCGAAATCACTTCAGGCGATATTGAAGCTTACAAGCTGATGCGACGTGAACAGACTTCGCAACGCGGCACACAACGTGCCGGATCATCCGTCAATCGTGAGCGCGCGTTGTTGTCTATAATCTTTGCGATTGCTGTCAACTTTGACTACTGCGATTCCAACCCTTGCAAAAACGTAAGACGCTTCAAGGAAGACGGGCGGCGCGTGAGAGTGTTGAGCCACGATGAGGAAGTGCGCTTGATGGAAGTGCTAAGCGTCAAGCAACCCGATCTGAAGCCGATTGCCGTCATTGCCCTGGGCACAGGAATGCGGCGCGGTGAAATCATCGGCTTGGGCTGGAAAGACATTGATTTTGAAAAGGGCTTGATCTACCTGCGCGCCGGAAAGACGAAGAGCGGTAAGGCTCGCATTGCACCAATGAATTCAGACGTGCGCGCGACATTGATGGAATTGCGCGAAGTTAAAAGCGAAGGCCAGATTTTTCCGTTCAATGCTGACAGCGTTTCTTATCGCTTTTCGATCTTGTGCGACAAGCTTGGAATGCCTGATGTAACGCTACACACGTTGCGCCACACCTTTGACACTCGCCTGATTGAGCGAAATATCAATCCTTTCGTAGTCAAAGAATTGATGGGACATGCAACGCTTGCCCAAACCAATCACTACTCGCATGTAAGTGTGGGAGAACTTCATCAGGCCGTGAAAACGCTAGAAAACCCAGCCTAAATCTATTGCGCTGTAAAATTGGCTCAATCAATCAGGATGTCAGCGACTTTGTTGCTGACATCCTGAAAAATATCTGTTAGATTCCGCGCTCCGAAGCCGATCCCCATCAACTTAGGTTGCCCCTTCAAAGAAAGGCATTCCCATGATCCCCTCAAAAAGAATTGCTGCTTTGGCAGTATTGGTTTGTTTACTTCCATTCGTTACCTTTGCCCAGCGCACCACGACAAAACAGCAAATCCCCAAAGAAATCGTTGAACAAATTACCGCTGATGGTGAGGGTGATTGCTCAGACGCTAAGGCGCTTAAGGCTACCTGGGTTGATCTGAATGGTGATCGAATCCCAGAAATAATCGTTAAGATGGAAAATTCTTGCTCCTGCGGGGCAGGAGCAAATTGCACAAATTGGGTATATCAAAAGACAGATGTGGGATATGTGTTATTACTAGAGAGAGACAGCGCGGCAAAGCTTTATTCCGGCACAAATTCATCTCATGGTTTTAAGGATTTAGTTTCTGAGCACACGATGGGAGCCTCAGAGATCGCAGTGATAGTCTACAAATGGGACAGCTATCGTTATAAACCTTCAACTTGCTGGACCAGACTGTTTGTCGGAACCCGTCAAGGTAAACCCGTTTATAAAACAACGCCTGCACCTTGCGACGTTGAAGAGCCAGCGCAAACGGGCCAGCAACAAGCCAGCCAGCAACAAGCCAGGCCAGTCAGTCAAAACCAACCTTTGACAATGCTGCCTATCGTCCAACAATCATTTACTGTAGGCGCTGGCAAATATGTTTGGTATCGTTTTACGATCACTGGCCAAAATGCAAGGGTAATAGGTAGGTTCCAAGCAACGGGCGGCTCAGGTAATGATGTAGAAGTTTTCATCTTAGGCCAAGACGAATTTACTAATTTTCAAAATGGCCACAATGTCAATACGTGGTTCAACTCTGGAAGAGCCACGGTTTCAAGCATCAATCAACAGATGCCGCCCGGCGCATATTACTTGGTCTTTAGCAATACTTTTTCTATGATGACCCCGAAGGCCGTAAATGCTGGCATACGGATTCTTCAATAAGGCAGTTCCTTTTTCTACGATCACATCAGATACGATCAAAGACCGCTCGAAATCGTCTTACTTGTTCCAGTATTGTTCCGTCTCGCAGATGGTGAGAACCACCGCCATTCCTTAAACCCTTTCATCATTACAGTTACGGCGTATCCGCAACCCCGACTTGACTTTCACAAGCTGTCAAACGCAGGTTGTACCCACGATTTTTGCGATTGAAATGCAGACTGACGACCGACATTGATCGTCGCAGACCGGGATGATGTAACGAAAAGCCATCTTTCTGCCGATTCAAACCCGTTGTTTGACACCCTTCAAAACCCATTGCTATAGTCCGCCCGCGCCGATTCAGGCGCAATCAAGACAACAGGGAACGACGTGGGCAGTTCGGTCTATTTCTCCAAAACCTATCATTTCCGCATTGCAGGCCAGCGGGTCACGCTTTACAAAAAGAATGGCGAAAGTTACGAGCACGTGCTGATGAAGGCGCTCGGTTATGCGATGTTTCGTCCGCTGTTTCCGCAGTTGGAAATCGAGCGCCGCATCGGCTTGCGCTACAAACCGGATCTGGTTGCGCTGAATGATCTGGGCCGGGCGGAGTTCTGGGGCGAATGCGGGCAGGTCGGTTTGCGAAAGATCGCCTGGATCGCCAAACACAGCGGCGCGCAGCAACTGGCTTTGTTCAAATTCAACATCACTGCCGATCACTTTATTGCGCAGGTCCGCCAGGAAGTGGACGAACGCTACCGCCCGCCGTCGCGCATCCGCCTGTTCAATTTCCACGCTTCCTTTCTTAAAGATGCTGGCGAGGAGTTCGACGAAGTTCCCGAAAGCTGGTATGAACGATTTGAAATCTGATGTGAATCCCGAAACAATGACACCCGAAAACCCCATCCCTGATTACACCATCCGCGCTTGTACGACGTTGGAAGAGTTCGCCGCCTGCATGAACTTGCAACGCGAAGTCTGGCAATTCGTTGACCTGGACATCACGCCGTTGCGCTCGTTCATCATCACGCTTCACAGCGGCGGAATGACATACGGCGCATTCAACGGCGATGGAAGGCTGCTGGGGTTTGCGCACGCGCTGGCGGCGTTCGATGAACGGCTCAAACCGTACTACTACTCGCACATGCTGGCGGTCGAACCGGCGCTGCAAAGCGCAGGCATCGGCGGAAAGCTGAAGCTGGCGCAGCGCGACCATGCGCTCCGAACCGGCGTACCGTTGATCAAATGGACGTTTGATCCGCTGCAATCGCGCAACGCGTATCTGAACATCATCAAGCTGGGCGGCGTGATCCGCCAATACAAAATCAATTATTATGGCAACGCCAGCACCAGCGCCCTGCACAAGGGATTGGATACAGACCGGGTATTTGTCGAATGGTGGGTGAAATCGCGCCGTGTTGCCGACGCGCAAGGCAACATTCGCCAGGAGGGCAAACCCGAAGCCTCCATCGAAGTTCCCCGCGACATTGAAGCCGTCAAAAAGCAGGATCTGGCCGAAGCCGTGCGCTGGCAGATGCAGGTTCGTTCGCAGTTTCAACGGCTGCTCGGCGAAGGGTTGTACTGCGCGGGCTTTGAAGCCGATCCGAACGGCGGCAACAGCCGCTATTTGTTTTTCAAGGACGAACACAGGGAGGAGGCAGAAATCCAGTTATGAAAATTGACCGCATTGAACTACGAGAAATCCGGCTGCCGCTGGTAGCGCCGTTTGAAACCAGTTTCGGGCGCACCTTCGAGCGGCACATCATCCTCGTCAAGGTCTTCAGCGAGGGCCTGCACGGATGGGGCGAATGCACCGTCGGCGAAAATCCTTTTTACAACCACGAATTCACGGAAAGTTGCTGGACGGTGATTCGCGATTTTGCCGGGCCGATGGTGCTGGGCAGGGAACTTGAATCGCCCGAACAGGTGCCGCAACTGACACGGCAAATCCGTGGCAACAAGATGGCGCGCGGCGCGGTGGAATGCGCCATCTGGGATTTGGAAGCGCGAAGGCAGGGCGTTCCGTTGTGGCAATTGCTGGGCGGCACCCAGGAAGTGATCAACTGTGGTGTCTCGCTGGGGCTGGAAGACAGCGACGCGGCGATGCTTCAGAAAGTCGAAAAGGAAGTGGCCGCCGGATACCAGCGCATCAAGATCAAGATCAAGCCCGGCCGCGATGTCGAGATGATTCGCGCTTTGCGCAGGGAGTATCCGAACATCGTGATGTCGGTGGACGCCAATTCCGCCTACACGCTGGATGATGTTGAATTGTTGAAGAAGCTGGACGAATTCAATCTGCTGATGATCGAACAGCCGCTCAGCTATGACGACATCATTGACCACGCCGCGTTGCAGCCGCAGCTTAAAACGGCCATCTGTCTGGACGAATCCATTCTGAGCCTGGATGACGCACGCAAAGCCTTGAGTTTAAGCGCCTGCCGCATCATCAACGTCAAACTGGGCCGCGTCAGCGGGCACACCGAAGCGCGCAAGATTCAAGGATACTGCCACGAACGCGCTATTCCCGTCTGGTGCGGCGGCATGCTCGAAGCCGGGATTGGCCGCGCGCATAACATCCACATGTCTACCTTGCCGGGGTTTGTGCTGCCGGGCGATGTGTCGGCGTCGAAACGTTACTGGTCGGAAGACATCATCACGCCGCCGGTCGAAGTCACCTCACAAGGCACGATCCCCCGTCCGACTGGTGTCGGATTGGGATATGAAGTGAACGAGAAACGGATTGATTCGCTGACGACGCGAACAGAAGTCATCAAACTGTAAGATTCTCTAAAAGGAAAACATGAAAGCAATCTGGAACGGCGCAGTCATCGCCGAAAGCAATGACACTGTTGTCGTCGAAGGCAACCACTATTTTCCGCCCGAAACAGTCAACAAGGCATTTTTGCAGTCCAGCGAAACACATACGGTTTGCGGCTGGAAAGGCACTGCGAGTTATTACAACGTTGTCGTCAACGGTGATGTGAACAAGGACGCGGCCTGGTATTACCCGGAAACGAAAGATGCCGCGAAGAATGTCGAAGGGTATGTCGCGTTTTGGAAAGGCGTGAAGGTGGAGTGATTCCGCGGTAAGTTGCAGCGATGGCGCGAACCAAGCCTGTTGTTTGCGCCTGTTGTTTGCGTCTACTGTTTGGATGAAGCGGCAGGGAACAGGTGGGCCTGGTCGGTCAGATGCTTGGCTTTGGGCAGTTCGATCAGCGCGCGCATTATTTGTTCGTCGCTTTCGAGCAGGAACTGTTCGGCGACTTCGGAGCCGTAAGCGGCGGTGATGATCTCGGCGCGAATGCGGCGGCGAATGTAATCGGCTTTTTTAGCGAGTTCGCTTTCTTTGACCTGCAACTCTGGATGGAGACGCAGAAATTCGCGAAAGGCAGTGATCACTGGATCGGTCAGGTGGTATTCGGTTCCCCGCAAACGATAGCCCGGCTCGGTCTTTTTCACCCTGTATTCGGGAAAACCGGGAATGACGCCAGCGACCAGCAGGCGCGTGAATTCAAAGCAGGCGTCGCGCAGGCGGATGTCTATTTCACCTGGCTTGATGGTCGTGTTCGGCTTGATCCCGCCGCCGCTGAACACTTCTTCGCCGGTGGAGGTGAAAAATTTGTCCCCATTGCCGGAAGATTTGGACGGGCTGGCGCGCCTGCTGGAAACTTTGCCCGAGGATTTGTCTTTCACGGCTTCGTCACGGCGCGCGTAAAAGTAATCGTAAACCCCCAGCCCATCGTAAGGCCGCTGAATCGAACGTCCGCTCGGCGTGAAATATCGCCCGGTGGTTAATGTCAAACCGGTTCCGGCGCGCAGGCGGAAGACGGTTTGCACCAGACCTTTGCCAAAACTCTCTTCGCCAACCAGCCAGGCGCGTCCACGATCCTGCATGGCGCCGGCAACGATTTCAGAGGCTGAGGCCGTTTCGCCGTTCAGCAGAATCACGATTGGCATCGTTTCCGGCGTGGGATTTTCCGACTTCCAGATTTGCGGTTGATAGCGGCCTTCGCGCCCGCGCACGGATACGATTTCCACCCCGCGCGGCAGAAATGTTTCGGCCACTTGAATCGCCTGCCGCAACAATCCACCGGGATTGCCGCGCAGGTCCAGCACCAGTGAAGCCAGTCCTTCCTTTTTCAATCGCTCAAGGGCGTCGTGCAATTCTTCCGTTGTTTCCTGATTGAAGCCGCCTGTCAGTCCGACATACCCGACTTCGGGTTTGATCATGAAGCTGTTGTGTACCGACGGGAAAGGGACTTCGGCCCGGGTAATGCTGACGGTAATCGGCTCCGGGTTGCCGGCGCGCTCAACGGTGATTTCGACTTCCGTGCCGGCGTCGCCGCGCACGTATTTCAATGCATCGGATTGTGTCCAGCCTTTGGCCGAATTTCCGTCCACGGCGATGATCGCGTCACCGTACTGCAAACCTGCCTTTTCCGCGGGCATTCCCTGGCTGACGCCCAGCACGTAAATCCGCCCGTTGCGCTGATTGACAGTCACGCCGATGCCATAAAAGCGGCTGCTCTGTTCGTCCTGCATTTCGCTGAATTCGCGGCGGTCGAAAAATCCCGAATGCGGATCGAGCGAATGCAGCATTCCATAAACCGCACCGCGCGTCAGGCGCTCTTTGTCCGGGGGGCTGACATAATTCTCTTCAATTTTTTCCCAGGCCTCGACGTAGGATTTCACAATCGGATCGTTGGCCATTTCCTTGCTGGGAACCGTCGGCTCCGGCGCGTCGCCAAAAAAGACTCCGACCACGGCGGAGATGAAGACGACCGTCAGAGCGAACGCCAGAATCATTCGGCGCCGTTTGTCGAATTTACCGGCCAGTTTCCAGATTTGACCAGCTAAAAAGTTCATAGACTCGCGGATGGAAAATTTAGAACAGAGAAGGTTGTGTGATCAGCGATTCCGGCTCGACGACCTGCTGGCCAATCAGTTTTTTGAACTCATTGGCCGAACCGGGCGAATGGCCCTGGTAGTGGTTGTTGAAGTATCCGTAAATCACTTCGACCCGATCCTGCAACTTTGCACAGGCATCAGCCCATTCCTTGAACTCGCGGTCACGGTTGATTTGCACGCGCGAGAAATCCGTAAGTTCCCGTGGTCCCATCCATCGGACATAAGAGAACGGCGCGGTCACACGGTCAACCAACTGAAACGACAATTCGCGCGGAATCCATTTGCTGTCCACCAGCGCCACCGCAACCCGATGCGCAGCGAACAGGCTCAACACTTTATCAACCATCGGCTCGCTGACCCAGGCGCGGTCGCGAAACTCAACCGCGAAGCGAATGTCCGCGGGGAGCTGTGGGATGAATTTTTCGAGCGCAGCCCGTGAACGCGGCGAAAAATCCGGCGGCATTTGAATAAGCACTGAACCCAGCTTTTCGCCAAGACCTCTCACTCGCTGGCAAAACCGCTCCAGAACCTCGCCTGAATCCTGCAGCCGCTGTTCGTGTGTTATCTGCTGCGGCAGTTTCAGCGAGTAAATGAATCCATATGGCGCACGGTTTACCCAGGATTGGATCGAAGCCTCCGACGGAATCGCATAAAAGCTGGAGTCAATTTCGACCGTGTTGAGCGCTTTTACGTACAAATCCAGAAACTCTACGGCCTTTGTCCCGCGCGGATAGAACCCCCCAACCCAGTCTTCATAATTCCAGCCTTGTGCGCCGATATAGACTTTGCTCACTGCCATACCTCTCGATGATTCACCTTCCCGGCCATCATATACGAACTAAACTGTTGAACCAACTTAGGGAAGTCCACTCTCTCGGGCATTTCAGGCCATTAAATGCTGAAAGAATTTCCCCCATCCACAAAAATTGCGTTGACAAGTTTCAGGTTGGCAAGTATAAATCTGACCGGTCGGTCAACAGAGAAGCCGGTCGAACAAAGTCAGAAAAGTTCATAGATTAAAGAGCACCAGAATAAAGCAGCAGAGATGGCAGCAAAACAATTCGTCCAGGATTACGAAGACCAGCGTCGCGACGAGCTGATCAAGGCGACTTATTACGAGGTGGCTGAAAAGGGCTACTCGGCGGTCACCTTGCAGGACATCGCCAAACGCGCAGGCGTCAGCAAAGGCTCGACACTCTATTATTTCGCAACGAAAGAAGACTTGTTCCTGGGCGCATTGGAATGGATGGTCGAACAGGTACATACACGCATCGTTAATACGATTGCGACCGTAGAGGGCCCTGTTGAGAAGATGAAAGCGGTGATTCGCACCATCTTCGCCAACGCCCAGGACAGCCGCCAGTTCTTCCTGGCTTACACGGATTTCATCAGCATTGGCACGCGCAACAAGCGTTTTCACGACTTGAACGCAAAGTTTTACGACGGCTGTTGCGGGCACGACCGCGAGATCATTCAAGCCGGAATCGAATCCGGCGTTTTCCGGAATGTGGACATTGAAGATGCCAGCACGATGGTTCGGGCATTGGTGGATGGAATGATGCTGCAATGGTTTTTCTCGTCCCAGGGAACATTTGACGATTATCGCCGCCGCTGCGAACGCATCGTTCTGGATTACCTGACCGGCGGCACGGTGACTGAAAACGCGGAAACAACAGCCTGAGAAGGGCTTTATTTTTTGAGGATGTGTTGACCGTCCGGTCAGTTAATCCTTGAGAGCAATCACAAAGTAGGAGCTTAGGAGGGAGTTATGTTTAATCGTATGTCGAACAAAATGATGAATGGTGCTTTGGCATTGGCTGCGAGTGCGGTTTTGAGCGTGGCGGTTATGGCGCAGGGAACCGTCGAAAAGAAGGTTTCTTTCTACCTGGATGGCAAAGTCGGTAATGAACTGGTCAAGAAAGGTACGTATGCCATCGCCATACCGGAAGCGGAGCAGGGGACGGTCGAAATCAAAGTCGGCAAGAAAGTTGTTGCCGCACAATATACCAAGCGTCAGAACACGGCTGAAGCGGAAGCCGACAAAATGACGTATCGCGATAACGGCGATGGCACCCGCACGATTGCGACCATCACGCCGCGCGGTCAGAAATACACGCTGGTTTTGGGCGATGCCCCAGGCAGCGTCGCCAAGCAGTAATTGGCGCAAATAGTTTCTCTCGAAGCCAGAACGCTCTGAGAGATCCTCCAAATGGTTTGACGATTTTGTACTGGCGGAAAACTTGATGGCTTACATCGGCTACGGTGTAAGCCTATTTTTTATTTCTGGGCGAAGGCGGCGCGGCAAAACTGATCGCCAGCATCACCACCAAACCCGCCGCCGTTCCAAAGATCAGCGAAGGCAACCCCCATTTCCCCTGCCGGTTTGTCAGCAGTTCAAGCGTGAATGTAATGCCCACGGAAGTCAGCATGGTCGCAACCGCCGCCCGCGCCGTTACGCGCCGCGAATACAGCCCCGCCAGAATCGGCAACAGCAAGGCCGCCGACAGCAGCGTGTAGAAAATCTTCAGCGCGGCGATCACCGAACCGAACCAAATTGCCAGTCCGGCGCCAATCAGGCTGCAAACTACCGCCGTTATTCGCGTCATCTTCAATAACTGTTTGTCGTCGGCGTCCGGCTTCAGGAAGGTTTTGTACAAATCCTTGCTCAGCGAAGTGGTCAGCATAAACAGCACCGCATCCGCCGCGCTCAGTTCGGCGGAAAACAACGCGCCCAGCAACAGCCCGCCCAGCCACAGCGGCAGCGAATTGGTCAAAAGCTGCGGCAAAGCCTGTTCATGATTTTCCAGCCCGGGGAACTGGCTGCGCGCGATGATGCCCATCAACACCGGCACAATGGCAAAAGCCAGCAGCGCCAGCGCATTCATCCCCACGCCCATCCGCACAGCGCTTTCATCCCGCGCGCCGAAAATCTTTTGCAGCAAACCCGGCGAAACAATGAACGGTGGAACCAGCAGCACCAGATACCCGAGCACGCTCGAAACGCCGCCGCCGAACAGATCGAAATATGGGATGGCCTGCGCTTCCGGCAGACTTTCTCCGGCATGCATGCGCAGGACGCCCCAGCCACCGGTTGCCCAGAACAGAAAGATCAGCGCAAATCCAAAGCCAAGCAATTTAACCGCCATCTGCAGGACATTGACGCGCGCCACCGCGTGCAGCCCGCCCGCGGTGAAATAGATTGTGATCACAGCCGCCCCAAGCAGACAGCTCATCGTTTTGCTTAAACCGGCGGTGACTCTGAAAATTTGCTCCATGGCGATCAATTGCCCGGCCAGAATCGCCAGGGCCCCCACCCACAGCAGCGCGGCCGCCAATCCGCGCACCGTCCGGCTGTAGCGGAATTCCAGATAATCGCCCACGGTGAACAGATTGTTGTCGCGCGCCACGCGCCAGATTCTTGGCCCGACGGTGAAGGCCAGAATCAGCGAGCCAATTCCCGCCGATCCCACCCACCACCAGGCCAGCAAGCCGTCGCGATAGCCCAGGCCCGTTGCGCCCACGGTCGAACCCGCGCCGATGTTGGCCGCCAGCAAGGTCGAAAAAATCAGCCCGGCATTCAAGCCGCGCCCGGCGACGAAGAAATCGCTCGACGCCCGCACGCGCCGCGACCAGAAAATGCCCAGCCCGATCATCAAAATCGAATAGCCGATGAGGATCAGTAAGTAAGTCATTTACCTCCACACGGGGAATGGATCGCGTTATCGCAGGACAAAGTTAAATGTCAAAATTCCCTGAACCTTGATTGGGCGGCCATTGACGATGGTCGGTTTGAAACGCCACCGTCTGGCGGATTCTTCGGATGCCGGCCTCAATTCGCCGGGCCCTTGGATGGCCGTGGCTTTCGTCACGATTCCGGCTTCGTCAATCACCACCTGAACCAGGACCGAGCCTTGCACGCGCGCCTGTTTGGCTCCGTTGGGATAGCCGGGCTGCACTTTCAGAATCGCCGCTCCCTGCAGAATGTGCGGGGCCAGATTTACCGCTTCCGAATCGGGCGCGTTTGTTTGAGACAGATAAATGGCTCTGGCGCGCGCATCGTAGTCCTCGGCTTCCGCTTTCTTGTTGGCCTGTTTCAGGATGATCGCGCACTTGGAAAGCAGTTCGGCCACGTCAATGTGGTTTTCGCCAAGCTGTTTTTCCTGAATGGCGATCATTTGTTTGAAATAGCCGATGGATTGCGCCAGCTTTCCGTCGCGCTGACTGGACATGGCCAGATCGTTCAGCGCCGGCACCAGTTCCTTGTGGTCGGCGCCGTAGGCAGCTTCGCGAATTTGCAGATTGCGTTTGAAAAGTTCGATTGCCGCGCCGTAATTCTGTTCCCGCGCCCGCTCCCAACCCAGTTTCGACAAATTGTCGGAAAGCTTGATGCTCGACGTGCCGTAAAGCTTCTCTTCGATTTTCAAGACGCGCTGCCGAATTCCCGCCGCGTCACTGTGTTTGTTCAATTCGCCGTAGACCGCCGCCAGATTTTTCAGCGAAACCAGGGTCAATGCGTGCTCCGGGCCAAGTGCCTTTTCCCGGATTTCGACGGCTTGTTTGGCGGGCACAAGCGCTTCCTTGAATCGCTTCTCTTTGAAAAACTGAATCACCAGAGCGTTCAGCTTGTCGGCTTCGATCTGTTCGGGCGTTTTGGCGGCGGCGTCCGGCTTGTCTTGGATTGCCTGCGCCGAACCCACGAACAGCGAAACGAGCAGAACCGCGATGACGGATTGGATGGTTTGTTTTGACTGTAGCTTCATCATCTGACCTCAGTTGTTACAAAGCAGAAGCCTGGGTACGCATCGCTTCCAGCGTGCGGACGTGGCAAGAGACGTACTGATCAGAACCAGTTTAGTTGCGAGAACCCGCACGCTGGAAGCGATGCGCATCCAGGTGCTTACGCCGCGAATTTTCCTTACTCGACCTTGCGCGCCTGACCGAGCGAAACCAGCGTTTCCAGCAATGCGGCAATCAAAAACTCCAACTGCGGCGCGTCACCGGCAAGGGGCTGCTGTCGGCAAACAATCCGCCGTTGAATTGCAGCAGCTTGGTTTTCAGAATCGGCGAAAACCCGCCAGTGTTCATGCGCTGCCACAACTCTTCCATCATCTGCGGAAAGATCGAAAGGTCTTCGCGCAGGCTTTCCAGGAATTCGGTGAACTTGCCCTTGGGAATCAACTCAACGTCTTCGGCAAACATCGTGAAGACCGAGCGCATCAGGAACGAAGCGACCTGTTCCGGCGTGTGCCCGGCGTCTTCAAAGGATTTGGCCAGCCGGGCGAGTTGCGCGGCGACTTCGCGGGTGACGCGTGCGCTGCGGCGGCTGGGATCGAGTTCCAGCGGCGCTGTCCACACCATCCGCAATCGTTCGCGGACTTCTTCGCGTTCCAGATCGCGCAGGAAGATTCGATGGCCGCGCGGGTCAGGGAAGGGAAGATACGTTCGGCCCGCTCGCGCAAAATCGGCGTAGAGTTCAATCGAATGCCCGATGTCAGCCACGATCAGAAACGGCGGCCAGCCTTCGGCGCGGGCGATTTCGCGTGCGTACTGGTCGGCCTGGCCGCGCGCGGCAATCATCGCGTCATCCCAGCCTTTCGTCCCGCGCACCGCCGTGCCTTTCTTCTGTTTCTTGGCCGCGCCGGGAAACAGCAAATTCCCCCCATCGCCTTGTCCCTCCATCCCCCAGTCTCCTTGTCCCCCCGTCCCCCGGTCTTTCTTCTCGCTGCCCTGTTTGGCTTCCAGCACGAAGCAGCCGCGTTTGTACAGATCAATGCGTTTGGTGCTGCTGGTTCCGTCCGGGTATTGAAAGACGACGTTGCGCTCGAAGACGTAAGCGTTCTGCCGGTCGTCGGCTTGTGTTGGATCGGGAGGCGCGACGCCGAGCAAATTGCACAACTCGCTGAGGAAGAGTTGATAGTTGGCGCGCTCCGCCGCGCCGGAGTTTTCCCAACGCCCGATGAAGTCCTGAATGGCAGTGTTTGCGGTGGCGATGTCAGTCACAGGCGATGCCTTTTGGTTGTTATTTTCGGCGGCCATTTGGGGAAGGTTGGCGATCAGCCTCGATCACAATGACCAATCTTCGACGCCCAATCCTGGCACACGGACAAAATCCTGAATGTTTCTGGTCAGCACGGTCGCGTTGTTGGCCAAGGCGATTGCGGCAATCTTCAAATCCATTGTGCCAATGCGTGGACGCAGGCGTTGCAGTTGCTCGAATTCAACGCCTGCGGGTTCGTCAAATTCCAGCACTTGAAGGCGGCAATAGAGATCAAGATGCCGCTTTAGCTTACGGTAAGCTTCGACTTGTTGTGCGGTAGTTTTTGCGCGGGCAGCATAGGCCATCCAGCCGCGCGTCTGCTCTTCATAGGTGATGACTGTAGTCACAACTTCATTTTCAGGCAGTGCTCTGATGCGTTCGTGCAAGCGCTGTCCAACGGGGCCGCTTCCCCATTCCAAGAGCGTGATGTGATCAGTGTCGAGAACGAACATTTCACTTTTTCCCTTGTTTAGTCGTGCGCTTGGCAGGTTTGCGTCGAGGCTTGGGACGTAACGATTCGCGATACTCGCGACCTAAGCGCATCGCTTCCTCGAAGGCCGGGTCGTCGGCAAAGGCGCCGTAGATTTCGTCTACCCAATGTTTCTTCGGCTCAATCGGCTCGCCTAATTGTTGTTTCAATCGCGCCACTTCTGTTTCCAGCGCTGCCACTCTCAGTTCAAGTTGTGCTGCGGCCATAATGTTTCTCCTTTCGCCGGTTTACTCTGCCATACATTTGTTGTTTTGCGCCACGATGAAAGCTTGAGAGTTAATTTCCCCAACCTCTCTGCCGGAGCGCCAGTTCTTTGAGCTGGCTCTCCGCCTGGAAGTATTGGGCAAACCGGCGTTCGTCTTCGCGAAAGGCGGGGCTGTGCGACAAGCGGCGGCCATTGACGATCATCACGCCGTGTTTCTTGTGCAGCAGTTCGTGATACATCACGAAGTCAACCACATAGGCCGGAACTCTGGCGTCATCCAGCGAAACTGAAATCATCACAGTGTCGCGGCTCAGTTGATAGTGTCCGAACTTTCGCGCCGTCAAGGTACGATTCCAGACCAGCGTGGGTTTGGAAAATTGGCCGTGGAAGTAGGCGGCGTTTACCCGCGCGAAGCTTTCGTCCAGGTTGTGGACATGGCCGCGCGCCGGCAGCGTGGGCGCGGCGGCGAAGGATTCCAGTTCAAAAAGCGTTTCGCTGAAATCGTCGGTCAGGGTGAATTCCTGAATCAGTTGGTCGTGCGCCGGATCGCGCTGCGCGAGCGCCGTGTGAATGATCGCCCGCCAGATGGGCTGATCCGCATTCAAAAAGCCTTGATTGACCTTGAGCACCACGGCGTTCCGGTATTCGTTCCGGCGCCAGATGGCGTTCTGGCAACTCAGATGAACATGGATGGATTGCCCGGAACGCAATGGCTGTTCGCTGATGGCTTTTTGGGCGCTGGCCAGCGCCTCCAGATGAGACGACAGATTATCCGCAACGCCGAGAAACTTCAGCCAGCAGTAAACCTGACGCGATGGCGTTTCCAGAACCGCTGGCGTTTGCCCGTGTTGCTGGCAGATTCGCTCAATGCCGGTTACGTGATTTTCCAGATCCTGAATGAGTTGGGCACGCGCGGCGGGCGAAGCGAGCAGCGCGCCGAGGTTTTGCCAGATTCGATCCGCCAACTGCTCGCCGATCTTCACAACGTTCTTGATTTTGAAGGAAGGCCTGGCGACGACCGGTTCGCCCGGTTGGCGCAGGGGCAGATTGTTTAGATCGAGTTCCTTCAAAAACAGATAGGCCAGGCGTGAAGGGCCGGGCAATTGATCCGGCGTTGCCCTGTGCTGGCGGCAGATTTCCTCCACATCTCGGATTGCGGTTCTCACCTGCTGTTTGAACAGTTCGACTTCGCCCGGCGGAAGACCTGCTTGCAATTGCGAGCGCACTCGGTTGAAGACCCGAATCAGTCCTTTGATTCTGAGCATAGGCATTTTCGGTTGTGGCGAGCTTAACGTTCCCGGATGGCGTACTCCCAGTGCTGCGCCGCGCGGTCAATCACGCCCGGCAGATCTTCGGCCAGCAGATACCCGCCTTTGACCAGTTTCAATGCGGCTTCAGTAATTTTGCCCAGGTACTGTTCACGGCTGGCGTAGCGCTCTTCGATCGAAAGGCGTGGATCGCCAGCGCGTTCGCGGTCGGTTTTGGTTTTGGCGAAAGGGAAGTAGGAACCTGTGAAATCAACCAACTGATCGGGCGCGCCCGTCAGCGGATCGCGCGGATTCCAGGGCGTGACCGTCGCCAGCGGAACGGCGACTTCCGGCATGCGGACGCCGCCCTGATCAATGCCGTCGGCGTCCACTTGCGGAACCATGACCGGGAAGGCTTTGCCGATGTGCGGCGGTTCGTTCGTGATCAAGCCTTTCGATTTGAACTGCGGGCCGTAATCCACGCGCCAGGCTTCGTGCAGCGTGAGCGGGAATTTCACGCCGGGAATTTTCGGGAAGCGAACCTCTTTGGGCAGTGCCAAGGTGCCGTCGGCAAGCTTGGGATATTGGCTGGCTGGCGGTTCGGCGGCGCTTTTTGTCCAGGCGTCCAGCGCCAGCAGCAGCGCGCGCATGGACCAGGCGTAATCCACAGGCGTGTTGCGATGCTGCGTCGCTTGATTTTTGACCGGCGGAAATGGGCCCGTTCCATGCTGTCCGCCGGGGAAGTAGTAAACGCGGACGTTGTCCATCATCGGCGCGTCGCTTTTGCCGTCAATGCTGGTGTGAATCATGGCCGCCGCGCGTCCCCAGTATTCGTAGCCGGAGTTGGTGTAGAAGATTTTCGGCAGGACTTTTTGTTTTGCCGTCAGCGTCAGCAAACCGTCGGTTGCGCCGGTTTCCGGATCGGTCTGGTCAACGTCGGTGAACGGGAAAATGTCGGTCGGATAGAAGAACGTCGAAAAGGGCGAAGCATCGCGCGAAGCTTCGGCAAAGCGATGATTGAAGCTGCCGCGTCCGCCGCCGCCAACGTGCGCGTTGACGCCGTCGAAAACCTGGCGGCCCTGTTCGTCGGCGTTGAAGCCTTGATAGAGAAAATGGCGCAGGAAACGCCCCGACTGCGAAATGCCGAAACCCAGCACGCGTTTGACCGTCGCAACTTCGTTGCGGTCGTATTTGAAATGCGACACCAGATCGCGCACCGCCGCCAGACCCAGGCCAACGACCGTCGGATTCTGCGCGCGGTAAACGACTTCGTAAATCCTGCCCGGCTCAAAGCCGCCTTTCAGCGTGATGAAAGTTGGATCGGCGACAACTTTGCCGTCAACCAATCTGCCAAACTGCCAATCGCCGCGCGGAATCAAACGCCGTTCGCCCAGCACCGCGTCACGAACGGTCAGCTTGTACTCGGCGCTGCTAAGGTCAATCGCGGGCTGCGCGTTCGTTCCGCGATGGCCGAGCGTCGTATCGAAGACTTTTGAGGTAAAGACAAAATCCGAGCGCACCCAACCGGTAATCGCTTTGCTGTTGTCAGTCGCGACTGGCGCATACAGCTTCAAGCCATCCGCCACGTCGAATTCCCAACCCACCCAGACCAGCGTGAAGCCCTGGCGCATCAGAAAGCCGTCGCCAAATTCGCCATCGCCACCGCCTCGCCCTCGATTGAAGAATCGCGTCATCGCGCGCCCGCCGCGATTCGAGATTTCAACGAGCGCCGAACCGTTGCCGCGATTCAAATCCTTCGGGCGCAGAATGTAGAGATCGGACGAGAATTCGACCAGACCTTGCGCGTTGCGCGGAGCTTTGTCCACATCCACGATGGTTTTGTTATGCGGATCGTTCGGATCAACCGCGAAGAAGACTTTACCGGTGATCTTTTCGTACGCGCCCGCTAAGCCGAACTCTTTGCCGTTCGCCACGTCCGTGCGGGAAGTGATTTCGATGCGGGTGACTTTGGCTTGGGCGGTGATAACGGCAAGCCCAATCAGAAGGAGCGCCGGTAACAGTTTTGATCGGTTCATTTTTTTGTGTGGGTTGGTGAGCGGTGGTCGCTAGTTCAAGGTTTCAGGATCAATGCCAAGCTCACGCAGCTTGGCGGCGAAAAGCTCAGCGCGAGCGCGTTCCTGCTGGGTTTGTTGAGCCAATGCATCCAGCTCAACGGCGGTCAGGAATTTCCTGCCGTCGGGATGAAAGGCGCTCAGTTCGCCGTCGTCTTCCAGCTTCAGCGTGATGCCGAGGTTCGGGCTTTTCCATTCCCGCCCAAAGACGGCTTTTGATAATTTGGCCCCCTGACGCACCCAGATTTTCAGCGTGCCCCGATCCGGGTCGTACTCAATGTACTCTTCGACGCCGTAGCGTTCGTAGAATTCCAGCTTGTCTTCCATCTCAGCTTTGGTGTTGCTGGGCGAAAGGGTTTCAATCGCGACTTTGGGGGCAATATTGCCTTCGGCCCATTGTCTGTAAGAGCGGCGATGACCCTTGGGTCGCCCAAAGACGACCATCACGTCCGGTGCGCAACTGATGCTCGGCCAGCCTTCGACCGGATACCATAGTAAATCGGCGACGACCAACACGTTGGGATCGGTGGCGAAATGGCTGTCAATGCCGGTGTGAAGCATCACAATGTATTGATACTGTTTGGTGTTGTCGGCCATAGGCCTCCCATCCGATTCAGGATAGATGATTCCCGGATCAACTTTGTAAATTTGATTGAGTGCTTTGCTCATACATCTGACTCCTCAAGGTAAAACCGCGACTGAAGGTTGTAGGCCACTTCTACCCCAGATCAGCGGCAGCGGGCAAGCCAGCGATTCCGCGCGCGGCTCTGATGGCGCGAATGACGGCTTGCGCCATCGCTTCGGCGGCCAGTGCGCCAATCAGCGTGACATTGGCCGGTTGGGTGGGGTGGGATTTGCCGGTCGCAATCGCGAAGATCGTATCGCCATCAAACATCGTATGCGCGGGATTGATGGTTCGCGCTAAACCGTCGTGCGCCATCTGCGCCACTTTCTGTGCCTGAGCTTTGTCGAGTTTGGCGTCTGTGGCGACAACGCCGATGGTGGTGTTCGTGCCGCCGAGCATGGGCGGCAATGCTTCGCCGCGCAGGATTCCGGCCATCGCGCCTTGCAGCTTTTTGCCGTCGGGCGTGCGCGCTCCGGCGAGCAATTTGCCGGTTGCGGGATCAACGATGTCGCCGACGGCGTTGACGGCGACGATTGCTCCGACTGTCAGTCCGTTCGGTAGTTTGATGGAAGCTGTGCCAATGCCGCCTTTCATTGCCCGCTTGCCGCCGAACAGTTTGCCGACGGTCGCGCCCGCGCCCGCGCCAATGTTGCCTTCGGCGGGAGGATTCGTGTTGGCGGCTTTGCAGGCTTTGTAACCGGCTTCGGCGTCCGGGCGGATTTTGGCGTCGCCCACGCCAAGATCGAACAGGATGGCGGCGGGAACGATGGGGACTTTGGCGACGCCAACATCATAGCCAATGCCGCGTTCTTCCAGGTAGCGAACCACGCCGGTCGCGGTTTCCAAGCCGAAGGCGCTGCCTCCGCTGAGCACGATGGCGTGGACTTGCTGCACCAGATTCATCGGATTGAGCAAATCGGTTTCGCGCGTGCCGGGCGCGGAACCGCGCACATCCACGCCACCGGTCGCGCCGTCTTCGCACAGAATCACGGTGCAGCCAGTCGGTCGCCGCGTGTCGGTGAAATGGCCGACTTTGATTCCGGCGACATCGGTGATCGAACTTTTCGGATTGGGCGCACTTGTGGTCATTCCGATTGACTCCTTTTCGGCAATGAATGCAATCGAAGCGGCAGCAAGGCCGCTTTGCAGAATTTCCCGGCGAGTTGGTTTGGAAGTATTGTTTGCCATTGACTCACCAAATCAAAAAGGCGGTTTCAGCTTTCTTGCCGAACCGCCTTTATTTGTTTTGTTGCTGGCCAACTCACGGCTGACCTTTAGTGAACGGTTCAGCCACGATTTTCCCAGCCGCTCTGTTTGTAAACGCCGTCAACGACAATGACGGGAACGGTCGGGTCATCGTCGGAATAGCCGAACATCTCTTTTCGATAGTTCAGATTATCCTGCGCATTGCGCTCTTCAAACGCGATGCCTTGTTCGCGATGCCAGGCCATGGCTTTTGCGCAATAAGGACAACCGGGTTTGGTGTAAATGATCACCTTGCTCATAAGCTAAAACCTCTAGCTGTTATCTTTCCTCGATTGGAACGTATTTCAAATCCATCCCGCCCTGGTAATCGGAACGCGGACGGATCAGTTTGTTGTTGCCGAGTTGTTCCAGCACGTGGGCGGTCCAGCCGCTGATGCGGCTGACGGCGAAAATCGGCGTGTACAGATCAACCGGGATGCCGAGCATGTAGTACGTCGAGGCGGAGTAGAAATCCACGTTGGCGCGAATCTTCTTGCCCTTCTTGTCCATTTCGGCGACCACAATGTCTTCGATGCGCTTGGACATGTCGAACCATTTGGTGTCGCCCTGGCGTTGACCGGTGGCTTCGGACATGCGGCGCAGATAAGTGGCGCGCGGGTCTTCGGTTTGATAGACGGCATGACCGATGCCCATGACCTTTTCGCCTTTGGCGAACTTGTTGGCGATGTACTCGTCCACTTTTTCCAGCGAGCCGATGTCGAGCAGCATTTTCATGACCTGTTCATTCGCGCCGCCGTGCAGCGGGCCGGACAGCGCGCCGATGGCCGATGTAATCGAAGCATAAATGTCGGCCAGCGTACCGGCGGTGACGCGGGCGGCGAAGGTCGACGCGTTGAATTCGTGGTCGGCGTGCAGGATCAGCGCAATGTCGAACGCTCTGGCTTCGACATCCGACGGTTCATTGCCATTCAGCAAATAGAGGAAATTTTCGGCGTGCGACAATTCCGGCTTCGGATCGAGAGGCTCGTTGCCATTGCGGATGCGGTCAATCGCGGCAACGATGGTGCCGACCTGTGCTGTCAAGCGAACCGCCTGGCGTTTGCGCGCTTCGGGCGTGTTATTGCCTTTGTCCGGATCGAAGAAGGCCAATGCTGAAACAGCCGTCCGAAGGGCGTCCATCGGCACGGCTGTTTTGGGGAATGCCTTGAGCATCGAAATGATCTCTGCCGGGACCGCGCGATTGGCGGCAAGCTCGGCTTTGAGCGCATCAAGCTCGTCCTTTTTCGGCAGTCTTCCATTCCAGAGCAGGAACACGACTTCTTCAAACGTCGAATTTTCGGCAAGTTCGTGAATGTTGTAGCCGCTGTAAATAAGGATGCCTTTTTCACCGTCAATGAAACAGATGCTGCTTGGGGCGGCAACGACATCGCGCAATCCCGCGCCTTGAGTTGAAGCTGGTTTGGTCATAATTGGTCCGTCCTTGGCCTTTAGAGTTTATTTTGAATTATAGTTTGGGTCTCTGCTATGGGCGACCAAGCCGCGCGCGACGGCGCGCAATTCGACGCCTCTGACTAAAAAAACCTGGGGAAATTGTCGGTTCGGAGATAAAGCCCTTTTCGAGCAGGAAAGATAACAAACGTAATTTAAGGCTGTCAAAAGAGGATGGAAAGTTGAGGCGGAAGAATGAAGGCGTCCTGCCATCCTTCCGCCTTTCAATATTTACGCCTTCGGTTTGGGCGGCGGCAACACGGTTGCCACGACTTGCGACTGGAAACCGCAGCGCGCATGCGAACCGTCGCAGAAAGGCTTGTTTGCGCTTTGACCGCAGCGGCATAGCCCGATGACGGTGCGACCCGAAACATCATATTTGCTGCCGCTGGCGTCGTAGATTTCAAACTCGCCTTCGATGCGCAGCGAGCCGTTATTGTTCACAGTGATCTTGGTTGCCATTGCACTTGCTCCCTGTATCCTTCCTTAGATTGCCAAGGCGGTAATTTCCGAAAACGGTTATTTGCCTTTTTTCGAAGCCTTGATCGGGTTCAGAGCGCGAGGCGCGCGTTCTTTCGCCAATTGATCGGCGTAAGCTTTGCAATCGTGCGTGTCGGACTTTTCTTTGACCCAGCCGTCAATATCAATTGTGTGATGAATCGAGGCAAAGACCGGAAACTTGTGCTGACACTTTGGACAAAAGATGTTGTAACGTTTGACAGTTGCCATTACTCGAATAACTCCTTTGAGTGAAAAATTGGATTTTGGTTGAACTTGATCAAGCTGATTGGCGCGAGTTTGCCGCTCTGTGTTACCCACAGAAGCGCGCCAAACAAAGGCGCGAATATACACGACGGATCGCCTTTTTCCTAGTCCGACGCGCACCTTTTGGTTTCAGTTCGTTTCGCCGATCGCCATCCACCGCTGTTCGGCGTGCGACCGTAGCACGGCGTCAATCACTTCCTGGCAATGCAATCCATCGGTAAAAGTCGCGGCATGAGCGATTTCCGTCCGATCCTCGCGCAACGCCTGCACGGTCTCACGCGCCAAATGATAGAACGACCGCGCCCAAACATTGTCGGGCAACACAGAAATCTCTCTGGCGCGGTCGGCCAGCGACATGTCTTCAAAGGGGTGGTTGTAGCCGGTTGCGCCCAGCAAGGTCTCTTCTCCATCAAGTACAAGTGTTCCATTGCTGCCCACTGCGGAGATCTGATTTTTGCCGCCACTGGCATGCAACGCCGAAAGCTGAATCACTCCATGGGGGACGCGGCCTTCTTGCGGGGCGAAGCGAAGCAGGAAGGAACAGTAATCGTCAGTTTCGTTCGGCTTCATTTCTGCCGTCTTGGCGTCTTTCCGTTCGGGAACCATCGTGGCGACGGTGCTGCAGACGGCGGCGATGTCGCCAAACATCCAACGCACGGCGTCAATCGCGTGCGAACCGAGCGCGCCAAGCAAACCTCCACCGGCGGATTTTTGCGACCACCAATTCCACGGACGCAGCGCCGAATGCCGAAAGCCAGAGGCAATCGTGACGTTGACGTGATGCAGATCGCCCAGGAACCCGCTGTCAACCAGTTCCTTCATCCGCCGCCAGGTCGGATTGAAGCGCAACTCATGATCAATGATCGCCAGTTGATTCGGTTTCGACGCGGCCAGTTCACTCATCTCACGGGCTTCACCAGTATTCATCGCCATCGGTTTTTCGCAGATGACGTGCTTGCCCGCGTTGAGGGCGGCAATGGTGATCGGATGGTGCAGGTATGGTGGCACGGCGATGGCGACCAATGAAACCTCTTCCAGCGCGAGCAATTGCTCATAGCTTTCGCAGGCATGTTTGATCTTGAATTCCGCCGCGACTTTGAGGGCGTTCTCATGCTGTCCGCTGCATACTGCCACTAACTCCGTCCCATCACACAACTGAAAAGCCGGAGCCTGCGCGCTGCGCGCGAAGCCTGTGCCGATCAAACCGATTCCGATCTTTTCATCCTTCATCTTTTAATTCTTGACCTTTGGACTATCGTTTACCTTTAGCGCTCCTTTGGCGCTTCTGATGCTGCCGTCTTGAACCAGCTTTCACGAAGAGCCGCCATTTTACACATCAACTGCGGATTTCGGAATGAGCAACGCAACTTCAAGAATTTTCAGGGCTTAATAATGTGTTTGCGTCTGGCGGGTGAAAAGCCGCGCGCCGTGCCTGGTGCATAATAAAAAACCGGTAAAGACCACTCAGTGGAGGAGCTTATGTTTCACGGTTTGCGAGGGGAGTTGAATGTTGGCATCCGCAGTGATGACGAATTGCTGTCAGACGCATATTCCGCGCCGAAACGCGACAGCCGGCCAGGTTACTTGCTCCAATCAGGTGATGGCGAACGTGAGCCTTGGGATTAGGATGATTACCGTGATAATGATGACTTGGATGATGAGGAGGATGAGTGTGGTGGAGGCATTGATGACGTGGTGATTGTGAATGCACAGGAGATTGAGGCTCCTGTTTCGGAACTGGTTCTTGAATCACTTTTTCCCCAAATGGAATAGGAGCCAGTCATTGTGCCAGCAGCGGCTGACGTTGTTCCGCCTGCCGCTAAATCTTCCGCAGGTCCGCGGAAAATCGCGCCCTGGTGGAATCTTCTTGAAGTCTTCCATCTGGTTGAGCGAGGTCGTGGTAGGACAATTTGCCAAATTGTCCTACCACTGTATGGAGAAGAAAACTGCCGGGAAAGCTATGCCCACGAAGAAGATGATCAAGAAAGGAGCATGAAATAAGCTTCAGTCTCACTTCACTTGATGCCTCACCGGATTTCAGCTTGCCAGGCGCCTCTATTCTTTTGTGCGTTGATGAAATAATTCGACGGCCAGTTTAATTGCGGCGACCATGCTGGAGGGATCCGCCTTGCCTTGCCCGGCAATGTCGAAGGCTGTGCCGTGATCCACCGAAGTGCGAATGAAGGGGAGCCCTAATGTCACATTGACGGCCTCACCAAAGGAAAGGCATTTGATCGGAATCAGCCCTTGATCGTGGTAGCAGGAAAGCACAATGTCGAATTCGCCGCGCGATGCCCGCAGAAAGATTGTGTCGCCGGAATGTGGGCCGCTGACCTCAATGCCATGCTGGTTGCGGCAGGCTTCGATGGCTGGGACCATCTCGGAGGCTTCTTCAAAACCAAAGAGCGTCCCTTCGCCGCCATGCGGGTTGAGAGCTGCCACGGCAATGCGTGGGCGTTCGATGCCGTATCGAACAAATTCTCGATGCACCAATCGGATCAGCTTTTCCAGTTCAGCCTTTTTGACATAACTGGAAACTTCCTTCAGGGGAACATGCGTTGTTAACAGCGCCACCCGCAGCCCCGGTGAGATGAACGACATCGCGAATTCATCGGTACCTGTCAATGCAGCCAGAAATTCAGTGTGACCAGGGAAAGGATAACCGCCAAGGTGAAGTGACTTTTTATTGATCGGCGCGGTCGTGATGGCATCAAGCTGCCCTGACTGGCAAAGCGAAACTGCGGCTTCAATGAATTGTGCTGCGCTGCGTCCACAGACTGCTTGTTCCTGCCCCATCGGAATTGAGTCAGGGATGTTCGCGAGGTTATAAATCACTGGCGAACTGGGGGCGTTTAACAAAGGCAATAATGGGTTACCAACATCAACGATTTCGTAGCCGGGCGCGAGCCCAAATACGCTCGACCAATGCCGCAAATATCGGGCGTCGCCAATCAGGACCGGCAGACAAGCGGCGAGCACCTCTTCATTGGAGACGGCCTTGAGCGAAACTTCAGGCCCAATGCCCGATGGATCGCCAATTGTGATGCCAATGCGCGGTTTTCTTCCCGCCGCTTCGTTGCCTGTCAAATCAGCCTCGAGTTGGATGGTGGATGAGACGTGAGAAGAGTCAGTCAGCCAGATAACTATTCGTCTGAATCGTCTTCGTGCTGATCGGCCTTCCCCTTCGAGCCTTTCTGCTCTTTTTCTTCTTCGTCCTTATACAGATATTTGATGTTGTGTTTGAGGACCAGCAGATTCGGGCCTTCGTTCCGGTGCAGTTTAATGCTGTTTTTGTCATACCACTCAATGGTGCCATGCAGTTCTTCGTTGTCCTGCAGGACAAGCACCATTGGCGTGTGCGAATCCATCTGCTTCTTGTAATAGAAGCTTTCGGCGTTGGTCTGCTCCGGTGGAATCTTCTTTTTGGGTTGTGCCGGCGCATGCGTATGCGTATGCGGACGCGCAGGCTGCGGTGGCGGCTCGACGCGGCGGGCCTGCTGATGATGGTATTCTCTTTCTTTGACTTCAGCCAAGGTTGTGCGAATCAGTTTGCGGTTCACTTTCTTTTCTCCTTCATCAAAACTAAAAGGTGGCGGTTGAGGACAGTCTGACTGTCTGTCCCTAACGAATGGAGCTTCAGCGATGAGCCAAGCCTTGATCCTTCACGCAGTTTATCCGCTCAGGTTATGGACCAGTTATGCACGCACAGGCAAAGAAGGCGCGCCAGTTCTGGCAATTGACGCTCAATCGAAAGACTAGATTGAGAAAAGGTGATCTTAACTCTCCTGAAACTTTCGTTCAGATGATGAGGTGTTTCCTCACCATGAAGATCAACGGAGGAACTTTGCGGGAATCTGCAACGACACCGGTTTCGGCGTCTCAACGACCACAACTCAATACTGTTGCTCGGTGATGGGCAGATGCTACCTTATGAATTCCATCGGCGCAAGCCAGAGTCCGCGACGATCAAAACCGATTGGAAAATTCGCCGCGCCTGTTCCGAAGGGACTCCAAAGATTGACGCTCCCGCCGCGCTGCGCTACATTCCCGCCGTCTTGCTCAGCCGGATTTTGCAGTTCCACGGTGATAGCCGAAGCCATACCCCGACTACCACTAAAATCGCACCGGGCAAGTCGGCGGTTCAGCATTTTTCCGATCAAACAAAAAATAGTTCGGAAATCCACGACATTTTTTTCAGGTTTGAGCCACTAGAAGTTGAGGAAGCAAGAATTCCCAGCAATCAGGCCGATGTTTTCAACCTCGGCGAAGTCGTAAAAACTCAAACTGCAACGGGACATCGTCCAGTCTCGCTCAACACCCATCGGGAGGTAGGTATGCGTTCCGCCAAAAAACTGCTTTCGTTCGTGACCGTGTTTTCCCTTTTTCTTTCCACCAACTCTTCACTTTGTCTGGCTGCAAGTTTGCCGGTGGTTGCCGCGCCGCTTTCAATTGTTGAAGGGGCATTCGCTCTGCCCAACGCCAAAGTCGGTGTGGAGTACGAATACCAGTTCCAAAGTGAAGGCGGCTTAGCTCCGCTGAACTGGAAGGTAATGCAAGGAAGTTTGCCACCTGGAATCAATTTAGACGCCAGCGGCAAGCTTTACGGCACTCCATCCCAAGCTCAGCGCGAAGGCTATGCCTTTCAAGTGGAGGTCTCCGACTCTTCCAACGTGCCGCAACGCTTTACACAGCCGTTTCTACTGATGGTTCAAGCCGCGCCATTGCGAATTGTCACCGCTGGCCCCAAGCTGCGAATCATAACCGGAACGGCCGATTCAGTTGGAAGTTCTTCTTCAATTGTGCCAAGAGCGACTCCGACCCCTGCATTTAATGCCACGCCCAGGCTTTTGAGCAGTCGATCTGGTTTTCAATCAACAACCAATTCCGGCGTGGTGCTTGCACCTGCTCAACCCTCGGCAGGAACCAGTCAAGCTCAGAATCAGTCAACGCCCATCGTCAATGGGGGGGAGCAAGCCGGTAACAATTTGGCCAACGGCAGTGGGACAGAGAAGAAAGGCGATGATAAAAAAGTTGCGGACCCATACAAATTCATTCGAATTTGGGAAGACCAGGAAAATGGCAAGCGGCATCTACTCTATGATCCGACCAAGCCCAAGGGCGAGAATACTTCCAAAATCAGCGTGGACATGAAAAGTAAACTTATCATCGAACCGGTGACGAAATTGATGGATGATGATATGCCGCTGAATAACCTTTACATCTCAGCCAAACTTGCATCTGGAGACACAAGCAATAACCTCGAAGTTGAATCGTATTCTGTAATCGGCGAAAGCAAGGAGAGTGGGGCTGCCCAACGTGGTGCATCATTTCAGACCATTGAAGACATTCAAACCAAATTGCTTACTCTGGCATCTGCCGCTGACAACATCCTTGACGGTTTTTATCAGCAAGACAAGGATTTGAATGAAGGATGTCCTGGCAGTGAAGTTGCTATTGGGATGCGCCAAAAGAGGGAGATAGATAATGAGCTACTGGCTGAGGGCGCAGCGGTCAAAGGCTTCGCCGGTCTGTCGTCTGAAGAAATAAACATGCTCAATAGGTTTGGTAGCAAACTTCTTGTTCACAAAGCCGTAATCAATCCCATTGCCGATTTTTTTCTTGAAGATAAGAATCTTGCGCTCACGAAGATCATTGGAGCAAGTATCCTCCGAATGGACAGCGACACGCTCAAACAAACCGCTGAACAATATAAACAGCAAGCCCAAGTCGCTTTCGATGCGCAAAGCACACCAGAAGCCAGGTATCGTGCCTTATACATCCTGTTCGAGCGCACTAAACTGATCCACAAAATCTTCGAAGGCATTAAGCGTAAGGTCATTAACACGATTCTTGAGAACGAAAAGAAGACTCCCCCACAAAGAACGTATTGCGACCTGCGGGAAGATCAAAAGGGACTGGCCCGCCATCAAGGATACCAGGAGTTTGGACGCAATATGCGCGACGCCGCTGTGGAAAAATTGAAAAAATTGATAGCCAAAGGGAGCATCTCTCTCGCATCCGCGAAAGCGAAAGACGGCGACTTGCTTACCCTCTCCATCGAAGCGCGCGGAGCAGATGGAGATGATCGTGGAATCACAGCGGACTTCGAAATTGACGTTAAACAGTTCGGCCCCAAACTAGCCGTGTCCGATTCTTTTCTTTTCATCAAGCGTTTGGGCTTGAAGGATAGCGACATTCTTGAACCGCCTCTGGGGCGTGGCTTTCAGAAAGTCAACTATGCTCCTTCTCCCGGATTGACGTTCGGTGCCACTTACTTCAGGCGAGGCGAAACCGGTTTTGACAAGTTCCTGCGCGCCCTGGCTCCTGGCGCAGGAGTCAATGTCTCTTTCATGAACTACAACGATCCTGGATTTGATCTGGTGGAAAATAAGTTCACGAACACGAATGGCGTCAACGTCCAGGTTGGGGTTGGGGTTATTGGATCGCTTTTCAACAACAACATCCAACTCAGCTACGGCTACAACCTGAACGCGGATTTCAAGCGAAGGTATTTCGGTGTCGGGTTCAGTTTTCTCAAAATTGCTGACAGGCTCGGCAAATATGTCAAGTAATACCATTTCACTTCTCATCGCTTTGCGAAAGGGGGCAGTTAAGTCATTGCCTCCTTTCGCCCTCTGGCCTGCTTTGCCAGCCAGTTTGGCCGGTACATGAAACCGCCTAATCCGTGGCAATTTTTCCGACGATCCAACAGAGAAGTTGAAGAAGTTGTTCGCGGAAAAAGGTGACCAACATCCCGCCCGGTTTGTCCGTCTCCATGAGGTGGAGCGAAACGAGAGGGTGGATGAGGTGCTGGTCGTAGATTTTTTATCAATGGTTGCATGAGCATGGCGACAAACGGGCCGCGATTTGTTTTTCCGGCAGCGGCATTTGCCGCGCTGCGTGCAGCGAGACGTTTTACCACTGAGCAGGGGACTCAATAGCGCGCTCTACATCTCCTGTATCAATCGCTTCTAAAAGAAACCTTGAGGAGACGACGATGTCGAAGAATATAGTTCTCTTATCTGACGGCACGGGCAACAGCGCCAGCAATTTATTCAAGTCGAATGTTTGGCGGCTTTATCAAGCGCTAGACCTCACCAGTGAGGATCCGGATGATCCAGGCCAACCCAAACAATTGGCTTATCACGACGATGGCGTCGGGACTTCTTCTTTCAAACCTTGGGCGCTATTGGGCGGGGCGTTTGGCTGGGGGCTGAAGCGCAATGTACTCGACCTTTATTGCTTCCTTAGTCGGCATTACCAGCCAGGTAGAAAAGATCGAATTTACGCCTTCGGTTTCAGTCGCGGCGCTTTCACCATCCGAGTGCTGACCGACCTGGTTCTCAAACAGGGGTTGGCGCAAACGATAACAGATGAATCAGGTCAAAAACGCCCCGTCACCGAAAGCGAACGTGAGCGCCTCGCTGCGCTGGCGTACCGCGAATATCGCAATAAACATTATTCTGGTGGCTGGTTGGCGAAAACTTTTCGCGCGCCGAACAATGCCTGGCATTGGGCAATAGATAAATTATTTGGGCGAAAACCCTACAACCAAGCTGACTACGACACAGTTAAGGAAATCGAGTTTCTGGGATTATGGGATACGGTTGCGGCTTATGGTCTTCCCTTTGACGAACTAACCCGCGCCTGGAATTTTATTTTTCCACTCTCTTTTCCCGATCGTAATTTGGACGATGGGGTCAAGCGGGCTTGCCATGCATTGGCGCTGGACGATGAGCGGCTCTCTTTTCACCCTGAACTGTGGAACGAAAAGGACGAAAAAAAAGTATGGAGGCTCGAAGAAAACAAACAAACCAAAGAAGATGAGCTAACCATTGAGGGGAATCTCCAGGGACCTGCCAAGATTTCTCAGGAACGAATCACGCAAGTTTGGTTCGCTGGAATGCATTCGAATGTTGGCGGCAGTTACCCGGATGACGGAATGTCTCTTGTGCCATTTTGCTGGATACTAGAGCAGGCTTCACCGCCCACCGAAGAATCCGAGAAGAAGGACGATGGGCTTTGTTTTATTAAAGAGTCCAAGAAGAAAAGCAAGGGATTGTGGATTGATGAAGTCGAGCGTCGGAAAATCAAAGCGGCGGCTAATCCAAATGGGAAGATGTATGACTCTCGTAAAGGAATGGGCGGTTTTTATCGTTACCGCCCACGCAAACTGAGAGAACTCACTCAGGATAAGCAAGACCCAGAAAACCTCGTCGTTATTGAGCTGCCAAAAGTCCATGAAAGTGTTTTCCGACGCATAAAAAACGGGACGGATGGGTATGCCCCAATTGGTTTGCCGGATAACTACGCAGTGGTGGAGGATGACGGAACCGTTATGCTTTTGCCTGAAACCGCCACCGCCGGAAACTCCCAAGCAATCGAAACGAAGACAGACGCGATAACGCGAGCAAGGCGGCAGGAACAGATTTGGAGTCGCGTTTGGCTCAAACGTCATGTCTATTTTCTCTCCATCATATTGGTCGGCGCCCTCGCCAGCCTGCGCTACTGGCATCCACAGGGGCAGATTCTGAATTTGCTCGACCAAGTAACGACTTATATGAGAGTCCCAACACTCATTGGCGGGTTAGGGAAATTACTGCCAGAAATGGCTAGCCCTTGGATCACCGCACTCCAAAAGCAGCCGGGACTCTTCTCTGTACTGGCGTTGCTGTATGTCGCAGCACTTAGGGCAAGCCATTTGTTACAGCGCCACATTTTCGACGCTATGCGTATCCAGTGGTATTCTGCGTTTCCAAAGTTCGGAAAACAGGTCGTGACTGGGAAGGAACCACGCGGCCTACTGCACAGGCTTTACCACATTCGAATGACGGAACCAGTGCAAAGATTCATGTTCTGGTGGAAGCAAGGGGTCATTCCATCTGTAATATTGCTCGTGCTGTTAGGGGGAGCCTACTATGTTGTCCATCGCAGCCTTTATTTGTTTGAGAATTCCGCCGGTTTGATTTGCCATCCATCGCCTGACGAGCATCTCATGAAGGAACTTCAAAACGGTGAATTCCCTAGCAATGAGCCTTGTTGGTCTACCCGTATTAAAGCTGAAAAAGGCAAGCGTTATCGCATTTCCATTGAACTCAAGGAAAATAACATTTGGCGAGATGATGACATTCCGGCTGGATTGACCGGATTTAGCATAGATGAAAAACAGGTGCCGTCCTATCTTTCGCGCTGGGTAATGAGGCTGGCACAACCTTTACGGCGCCAACCGGATGGAAAGTGGTTTCAACCAATTATCAAGATTGGTAGTCGCGGACGTGATGAGTACATTCTCAATACGACCTGCAAAACAAACCCGGATAAGTTATTAACCACCACAATTGAAGCACGCCAGAATGGAGAATTGTTTTTGTTCGTCAACGACTTTGTTTCACCGCTGTGGTGTTATCAGCCTGCATATATCAACAATCATGGGACGGCAAATGTGACGATCACGCGACTACCGGATTACCCAAAAGAAGAGCAGGATTGCGAAAGCCGATTTAACTCTTCTTCACCAAGTGTATCCGAGAACGTCAAGACTGGCTCGGATTGACCGAACCGCTGATGGGTTTGCGCGTGGTTTCGCCGGTGTGCAGCACGGGCAGGCCTTCATCCACTTCGCCGTGCGGGCGCGGGATGATATGGGTGGAGACGACTTCGCCGACTCGGCGTCCGGCGGCTGCGCCGGCTTCAACGGCGGCTTTGACCGCGCCGACTTCGCCGCGCACGATGGCGGTGACGAGTCCCGCGTCCACTTTTTCCCAGCCGACCAGGGTGACATTGGCGGATTTGACCATGGCGTCGGCGGCTTCGATCATGGCCACCAGGCCACGGCATTCGATCATTCCAAGAGCTTGCATAGTAACCTTCCTGATTTTCGTGTTGAGCGATTTCGCCGGATTTGGCGTCGGCGCGGATTGTAGCCCAATGTTTTCGCCCTGACCATCGTCAGCGGCAATAACTGTGTCAGCCTTCGTACGCGTCTATTTCCACGCCCGACACGGTGTATTTGAGTTCGGTAAATGGAATGTCTTCAACCAACTCCTTGACGGCGGCGCTCAGGTACAACTTGCCCATCTGGCCTTTGTCGTGGGCCATTTTCGAAGCGATGTTAACCGGCATTCCGGCAATGTCACGGCCACCGGTCGGTAACTCGAAGACCAGCACCGGTCCTGCATCAATACCAATTCGGCAGGCGACATCTTCCTGCGCCAGGGAATTGCGGAAGGCCAGCGCGAATTTCACGGCTTCACCTGCTTCGTCGAAAATGTAAATGCCAAGCGGGCCTGCGACTTTGACTTCCAGCCCGGTTGCTTTTGGCAGCAGTCGCAGGCCGGTATCTTTCAAGATTGCGGATAGCGACAGGTTATTGCACAACGCCATCTCGTAAGTCTCCGCCGCAAAGCTTTCCCGTTCTATATAGACCACCACTTTGTTCTGCAAGTACTTATCGGCCAGACGCTGGCCGAGCGCCGTGTCGCCCAGGCAATTCTGGTATGCCAGCAAATCCGCGTAAAAACTCTCAGAGTAGGGGATCGGGTATCTGGTGGTTGTCGCTGGCGCATCTGTTCGCCGCGGTCCGTCAACGACGCGGAAAATCGCTCCTAATATTGGGGAGTCGCCTCGCCGAACCAGCGTGAATTCGTGACCGGGCGGCAGACGCTCGCAAATGCCTTCTGTGACGACAATTTCTCCGCCTTCTGTCTGGTCTTCAGTCCATTCTTCGATGGCATCGGCGGCGGCTCCATAAAGGCCTCCGCTGAGCGAGTAGAATTCGTCGTAGTGGGCACCCAGTCCGATCTTTACCTGGCAGACCTGATTCACCTTGTCTTGCGCGGAAAGCAGCGCCGACAAAAGCATCGCGGCGTTGGTCGAAGGCGGGTAAAACATCTGGGTATTGTCTGCCGCCCAAATTCCCAGTGCCTGACCGCCAATGGCTGTGCCCAACTCATAAACGATCTCTTTGGGGCGATTGATGATGGCCAGGATTTCCATCAATCCCAATTGCCTGGTCAGTTTGGTCAGACCGGCAGTATCGGATGAGACGCTGTAACCCGAAACTTTGTGTGGAGCCAGCAACCGCAGCGCCGTTTCCTGATCCTGCACGCCGGAAACCCATTGACCGATGACCTGCAGCGGCAGGCCGCCGGTAATGTCCTGAGCCAAATCGAACAGCTCAGGAAGGAAACGATCTTTTCCAGAAATATTTGTCATCGCCATAAAAAAAACCGCCAAGTCATCCGACCTGACGGCTTTTAGTGTCGCGTGCCCGGCGGAGCGATGTCGTGTGCTTTCAATGCGCTTTACAGGCTGCGTTTATCGCCTGTTACCGGGGAAATTTTAACCAGGCCAAAGCGGTGGCTCGTTACTACACCTTCTCCGGCACAACGAAAGGCGCGCGGTATTTGTCGCGCAACATCGCGTTGGCCTTCGGGTTTCCGGCAATCACTTCCTTGACCGGATCGAATTCCAGGCAATGGCCCGTCCGGTAGGAGATATTCGCCAGGTGCATCAGCGCCGAAGATAAATGGCCTTCTTCGATGTCGGCGTTGAGGTCTTCGCGTTTGCGGCTTTGGACGGCTTTGATGAAGTTCGCCCAGTTGCTGCCGCCTTCGCTGCGGCTGGGGCCGGGTTCCTGTTTGCGGCCCAGGAAGGTCTTGTAGGAGTTGTAGCCTTCGATGGTCATATAACCTTCCGAACCGTAGAAGATATTGCCGATGACATTGCTGTCTCTGACCAGGCCCTTTTCGTCTTTGCGCTGGCCGATGCCGCCTTCGTTGTTCGACATCCAGTGGCGGACTTCAAAAACGATGATTTTCTTTTTGCCGTTCACGTCAAATTCCAGATTGGAAACCATTGTGTTCGGCGTGTTCTGGTCGTCGTTGAACATGAAATGGCCGCCCATCGAAAAGACCTTGGTCGGCAGAGTCACGCCCAGACCCCAGCGGCAGATGTCCATTTCGTGAATGCCCTGGTTGCCGATGTCGCCGTTGCCGTAATCCCAGTTCCAGTGCCAGTTGTAATGGAAGCGGTTTTCGTTGAAGGGGCGCTTCGGCGCGGGGCCGGTCCACAGATCGTAATCCACACCCGCGGGCACGGCGCTATCTGGCTTTTTGCCGATGGTATCCCGCCATTTGAAACACAGGCCGCGCGACATATAGACCTCGCCGATGACGCCTTCTTTCAGTTTTTGCATGGCTTCGCGCAGGGCGACGGTCGAACGGCTGTTGGTTCCATGCTGGACGATGCGGTTGTATTTGCGGGCGGCGGCGACAAGTTGTTTGCCTTCCCAGTAACTGTGGGAGCAGGGCTTTTCGATGTACACATCCTTGCCCGCCTGGCAGGCCCAGATGCCCATCAAGCTGTGCCAGTGGTTCGGCGTGGCGATGGAAATGGCGTCAATGGATTTGTCTTCCAGCAGTTTGCGGATGTCCACATATTCTTTGGGTTTCTTGCCCGAAGCTTTTTCGATTTCGCCGATGCGCTGGTTGCGAACCTTTTCGTCAACGTCGCAAATGGCGGCGATTTCGACGTTCGGCATTTTCAAGTACTCGCGGATGTGGGAATTTCCTTGCGCTTTGACGCCGACGCAGGCGACGCGGATGGTGCCGTTCGGGCTGCCGGCGTAGCTGGTCAGGTTGAATCCGAGCGTTCCGGCGGCGCTGACCGCTGTTGCGGCGGCGGACGATTTGATGAAGTCTCGACGATTGTTCATGGTCTGGTCTCCTGAAGGGATGGATTGGTTGCCTAGCGATTGCGTTGCGAATGGACAGGCACTTTTTGCCATAGATTAGTTGGTAAGACAAGCTGTGTGGTGAGATTGGCTCTTCGCCGGATGGCTGTTACAATCGCCGCGATTCTTTCAGCTCCCATCGCAAACAGAACAGAGACAGTACAAAGAGAGGCTCGTATGCGAACCACTGCTCGACGCGTTTTTCCTTTCGCACTGGCGACAGTCATCGCCTGGCAACTGCTTTCCGGCGTCCTTGCACAGAAGCCGGGACTGAAAAAGCCACAACCGTCAGAATCTCAGCAGGGCGACACGATCAAGATTGATACTGATCTGGTCATGGTTCCGGCAATCGTCAGCGACCGTCATGACCTCTATCTGCCGGATCTGCGCAAGGAGGAATTTACGCTTTCCGAAGATGGCGTGAAGCAGGAGATCGCCTTTTTCGCCACGGTCAAGGAGCCTTTCCACGTCGTGCTGATGCTCGACACCAGTTTGAGCACCAGTCTTCAGAAATTGAAACAGATTCAAAGCGCCGCGCACGAATTCATCGCGCAATTGCAGGGCGGCGACCGCGTCAAGATCATCTCCTTTGCTGACTCCACCCATGAACTGTGCGATTTCACCGGCGACCGGGGCAAGCTGAAAGAAGCGATCAATAACGTTCGCGGTGGCGGCGGAACGGTGCTTTACGACGCGATGAAACTGGCGCTCAACAGCCTGAAAGTAGTCAAAACCAACCGTAAGGCCATCGTCATTCTGACCGACGGTGTGGATTGGCATAGCCATTCGACAATTTACGACGACAACATTGACGTGCTGGAAGAAGCGAGCGTGATCGTTTATCCGATTCGCTACAACACGCGGGCGGAAGTCGAAGCCATGCTTCGCAATCAAAATGATTCCAGCTTGGATGTCATCTTCGGTGGGGGGCGTGGCGGCGGCACCAGTGGCACTACTCCGCCGACCATGCCGGGCGAGACTCGTGTGCCAACGCGCCAGCCAGGGCAGGACGATCCGTATCGGCTGCCGATCCCGCGGATTGGACTTCCACCAATTGGCGGTGGGCGTTACCCAAATGACGGGCGTTATCCGGATGATCCAACAAGCGGACCCGGCGGGCGTCCGGATACCAGAAGAATGCCAAACCCGCGCGATTATCCTGACGGCAGACGGCTTCCCAATCCAAATGATCCGAATGATCCGGCGAACTCGCGCCGCAGGCCCGGAGACGGCGTTGACACCATGCTGGATAACGCCTATCGAACGGCTGATCGCTATCTGAAAGAAGTCGCGACCATTTCCGGTGGCGAACTTTATCGGGCGGACACGTTAAGCGATTTGCCGGATGCTTTTGCCAGAATTGCGGGGGAGTTGAGGAATCAGTATTTGCTGGGTTATTACCCGACCAATGGCGGGCGCGACGGCAAGTATCGCAAGATTCAAGTCAAGACTTCGCGTAAGGATGCCGTCATTCGGGCGCGACCGGGGTATCGCGCAGGTGATGGCAAATAAACCGCAGAAAAAAATCAGTCCAGGTCTAGTAAAGAGTCTGCTTCCTGGTTGGGCGGCTTCGGCAAAAATTGAACGGTAGGTTGGTGTTGGGTTTGGTGCTTTACAAGTTCGGCAACTTCCGGCGCCAATTGCATCGCCAATTTTTCCGCCAGATTTCCGGAAAGCTTTTCTGAAAGTTGGGTGACGACTCGGCTGACGATTTCGTCAATGACTGCCTGAGGAATCGCGACCGACGTTAAGGGGGACAACTCGTTGATAGATTCTTTCAGAATGGGTTGCGGTGCTACGGCTTGTGGAACCGGGATGGTTTGAGGCCAGACTTCAGGCAGCACATCATCCAAATCCAGCACATGATCAAGGTCGCCGGCCAATTCCTGATGTCTGCTTGCTGGTGGCGCAATGATTTCTTCCACGGGAGCTGAGGCTTCAACTGGCGATGGTTCTTCAGCCAAAAACTCCAATTCAGGTTCCACAGCTTCGTGCAAGGGGGCTGGCAATTCAATCGGCTCCGGAATGGATGGGAGGAGAGGCTCAACTTCCCCTGAAATTTCTTCAGCTTCCGCCTGAACTTCTTCAACTTCCAATTCCAGTGGCCCTGATTCTAACCGGGGAGATTCCGCCTCGATTCCTAAAACATCTTCAGCAACGGCTTGTGCGGAGAGGGCAGGAATTTCTTCTTCCTCAGCATCCGGAGGAAATGGTTGCGTATCCTGCACCGGATAAGCGCGCACCGTTGACGGTGCTTCAACCTTGCCGGTGTTTTCGCTTACGACTTGTGCCGCGGCCTGTTCAGCGCGTTTAGTGAGCGCGCCGGTGCTGGATAACGCACTGCTGTTTGTCAGTGGCGTAGAGATTTTGGGGGGATTGCTTTCGAGCAAGCCTTTCACTGTCGAAATAAGAGTACGAATGGATTGGAATGGTTTGGTCAGATGCTGGTTCGCCCCGATCCGACGAGCGCGCTCTTCGTCAAAAGGCTCAAAGGCCGGGACCAGTAAAACCACCGGAGTGTCTTTCATCTCCGGATGGTTTTTGACGAATTCGCAGATTTCGTAGCCGTTTTTGCCAGGGATGGAAACGTCCGCCATCACCAGCGCCGGGCGCAGATACTGCAACCGATGAAGCGCTTCATCGCCATTGTTGACGGTCAAAACGTCAACGCCTTCGTCAGAAAAAGTCAGTGTAATTATCTTTTGTACAGTAACGCTATCGTCAGCGAGCAGAATCTTGTAGCCCACGACACCCTCCACGCAGAGATGATAACTCAAGATTGGGACACCACTTGCGGGCAAACTTTTACCACAAAGAAACAAAAAACACGAAGAGTTTCCTAAACTCTTCGTGTTCTTGTGTTTTCAGGAAAGACGCGATTCGCAAACGCGGACTAGCGGAAAATGCCGAACATACCGCCTTTTTTCTTGTCTTTCTTTTTCTTGTCATCTTTCTTGGCGTCGCCAGACTTCGCCTCTTCAGGCTTTGCATCCGGTTTGGCGGGCTGTACATTCGCAGGAGCCGAAGCCGCAGGCACGGTTGATGCCGGCTGGCCTGCGGCCGCTGGTGGCTCAACCACTCCCCTGGTATTGGCGCGGATGCTGCGTGTGCCGGTGGCGTTACTGGCGTCCGCGGGCTTCTTCAGGGATTCTTCCTTGACATCATCCTTCTCGTCTCCCTTTTTGCTCAGAAGCACACCGTCTCTGGTAATGTCCAAACCGTTACGTCCGAGGATCAATCCAAATTTACCCATAAAGTTGGGACGCTCCGGTGCGGGATTGTTGTTGCTCGGTTCGGGAATGGGTTTGCCCAGCTTCTCCAGATAATCTTTGCCTTTCTTGGAAAATTCGCTGTTCGGATAATCTCGCACCAGGCGGGTAAAGTATTCGGTGGCTTCTTCCGGTTGCTCCTGCTCCACCAGTGAAACTCCCAGCAGGTAAAGTGATTCGTCGTAGTAGCTGAAGAGCGGGTAGTTGTTGATGATGTCGCGCAGACGACTTTCGCCTGCTTTGTAGGCCTGCCGGTTGTAGATATAAAAGCGCGAGATGTCTATTTCGTGCAGTCCCAAAACCTGTTGCACGTCATTTAGATCATTTTTGATCAGCGTCATCATGGCTGAGTTCTGGCAAGTCTGCGACGCGGATTTCAATTGTTGCTCGGCTTTTCTGGCATTGGTCACGTCACGATTGTAAGCCCCCATTTGCCGCATATAAGACTGAGCGATTTTGTGCTTGACCTCGCAGATTTTCGGATGGGTCGGGAAGTATTGGGCAAAATCCTTGTAGCCGCCGATGGCCTGTTCGAGGTTGCTGGTGCCGCCTTCAAGGTAGAACGAATCGGCAATGGCCAATTTGGCGAGCGGCAGATATTCGCTGTCGGCGTACGTCGTAATCACCACATTGTATAGAAGCCGGGATTCGTCATAACGGCCTTTTTCCGCCTTTACCGAGGCTTGCTCGTAAAGCTCTTTGTCGCGACCAGGGATCGCGGCATTTTCGTTCTTGACCTTGTCCTTGCCACATGCGGCCAGCAATAGCGACAAGGTCGTGACCAGCAAAACTACGAGGATCTTAGCTTTCATCTTAAAACAACTCCTACAAGAGCCTTTCAGGCTTGGGCGTCCAGGCCTGGGCTTGATAATTCCGACCTCCCTCGCGGTCAGGCCGAAAAGAAGAATCTTATGCCAGCGCTCTTTCGCTGGCAGAGGCCGAAGCCGCGCTGAGCAATTGCCGCACTGCTTCCCCCGGATCGGGCTTTCCAAAAACCGCTGAACCTGCCACCAGGATTTCCGCTCCGGCGGCGACCACCGCCGCCACGTTTTCAACGCCGATGCCGCCGTCAATTTCGATTCGCGCCTGCGAGCCGCTCGATTGAATGAGTGCGCGCAGACGGCGCAGCTTGTCCAAACTGGCGGGAATGAATTTCTGTCCGCCGAATCCGGGATTGACGGACATCAGAAGCACGTAATCCACGTCATTGATCACTTCCTCAATCATTGCCAGCGGCGTCGCCGGATTCAGCACCACACCGGCTTTGCAGCCAGACTGCCGGATGTAGTTGATCGTGCGATGCACGTGATAAGTCGCTTCCGGATGAATCGAAATCATGCTGGCGCCGGCTTTGGCGAACGCGCCGATGAAATTATCCGGGTTTTCAATCATCAGATGCGCGTCAATCGGCAAATTCGTTGCCTTGCGCACCCATTCGACGATGAAAGGGCCAATTGTCAGGTTGGGAACGAAATGCCCGTCCATCACATCGAAGTGGATGTAGGAAGCGCCAGCGTTTTCCACCGCAGCAACCTGGTCTCCCAGCCGTGTGAAGTCTGCTGATAAAATTGAGGGTGCAATTTCGACCATTTGTGTGAAACCCCTTGATCGTCTCGAAGCTCAGAACGAAGCCAAAACACTATCTTGCCAACTAAGTTCCAATGCCGTTTTCAATTCGCCGCACTTATGACGGAGTCGGAGTTGGTGTCGGCGACTCCCCGGGCGAAGGCGACGGTTTGGGAGTTGCCTTCGGCGTTGGAGTTGGCGTCGGCGGCGGGCCGGTGCTGATGCTAATGCGAACGAGCTGACCTGATTTGATAATGGTTCCAGGGGCAGGGGATTGGTCACTGACAAGATTGGTGTCGACCTTGTCGCTCGGCGCACGGCCTTTGATCTTCATTCGCAAGCCGGCATCTTCCAGCGTTTCCAGCGCGGCTTGTTCCGTCTTGCCTGTCAATTCCGGTACTTCGACTGAGCGCCCTCGCAGCGTGAAGTACATCACTGCAACAGCACTGCCGAGAAAGATCAACGCCAACAGCGCCACACGCAGCAACTGTTTGACCAGACTCGAATCGAGCCGAAAACCCAAACGCATTCTCCTGTTTGATTAATCCCTTGAAGACGAAACCGAAGTTTAGCATCGCCACAATCGGCTTGACAACGTGGGCCCCGCCCACTCGCGCACTTGTTTATTCTTCGTCATGAATTGTCGTCAGTTTGACGATCTCAAAAAGCCGCACGCCATTCGGCGTTTGGACTTTCACTTCATCGCCTTCTTCCTTGTTCAGCAGGCTTTTGCCGATCGGAGATGAGGTCGAAATCAGACCCTTTTCGTAATCGGACTCTTCGGCCGTCACCAGCCTGTAGGTCACCTCTGTGTCTTTATCCAGGTCGCGCAGCACCAGCGTCGAGCCATAGGAAGCGCGATCCGTCGGCAGCCGGCTCAGGTCAATGCTGGATAGTTTGGCCAGTTGCTGCTGCAATTGGCGGACGCGCGCGCGGACATAATCCTGTCGTTCGCGAGCATATTTGTATTCGGAGTTTTCCGACAGATCGCCGAGCGCCGCCGCCGTTCGCAGCGCTCTGGGCAATTCAATCGTCAACTCATATTCAAGTGTTTTCAACTCGGCAACGATCTTTTCTTTTCCGGACAATTCTTTTTCTTCACTCACAGCCATAAATCCTTTCAGCTCCCAAGTAGTCAGGTCGCTCAACTCAAAAAATACGACTGCCGCAATCTCATTCTCGTAAGAAGGAGGCTGCGGCAGCCGACACTGGAAGCTAGCATACTTCGCGTACTGCTTCAATCGCGCGATCTTTACAGGTTTAACTTGTCCACCAGTTCCTGAACAGACGCGGCGGACTTTTGCAGTGCTGCGCGTTCTTCGGCAGTCAGATTAATCTGGATGATCTCTTCGATGCCGCCGGAACCGATCTTGACCGGCACGCCGACGAACAGACCATTGATGCCATATTCACCTTCAAGCAACACCGCGCAGGGCAGGATTTTCTTTTTGTCTTTCAGAATCGCTTCCACCATCTCGACCGCCGCTGACGAAGGCGCGTAGTAGGCCGAGCCGGTTTTCAGCAAGCTGACGATTTCCGCGCCGCCATTGGCCGTGCGCGTGACGATCTGGTCAACCGTTTCTTTCGGCAGCAATTCAGTGATTGGAATGCCGGCGCAAGTCGAATAGCGCGGCAGCGGCACCATTGTGTCGCCGTGTCCGCCGAGCACGAACGCGGTCACATTTTCGACTGAAACGTTCAGCGCCTCGGCCAAAAAACAGCGCATGCGCGCCGAATCCAGCACGCCCGCCATTCCCAACACACGATTTTTCGGGAAGCCGGACTTTTTCCATGCAACCTGCGTCATCGCATCGAGCGGGTTGGAAACGACAATAATGATGCAATTGGGCGAATATTTGACGATTTCTTCCGTCACACTGGAGACGATGCCCGCGTTTGTGTTGAGCAAATCGTCACGGCTCATTCCGGGCTTGCGCGCGATTCCAGAAGTGATCACGACAACATCGGAATTCGCCGTCTCTTTGAAGCCGTTTGTGCCAACCAGGCGGCTGTCATAACCTTCGACCGGACCGGCCTGCGCCAAATCCAGCGCCTTGCCCTGCGGCATGCCTTCGATGATGTCCACCAAAACGACATCGCCGAGTTCTTTTGAAACCAGCCAGTGCGCTGTCGTCGCGCCTACGTTCCCCGCGCCGACAACGGTGATTTTCTTTCTTGCCATAATCTTAATTCCCTCGAAAATTTTATCCACGTAAGCACACGAAACTCCGCGAAAAAAAGTCAGACACTTCGTGCCGCGTTGTGTGGCTTCGTGGATGATAGCCTACATGTTCTCGATAATCGCCGTGGCGAATTCGCTCGTTTTGACCTTGGTCGCGCCTTCCATCTGGCGTTCCAGATCGTAGGTGACGCGCTTTTGATCAATTGTCTTAACAATTCCGTTGATGATCAGATCGGCGACTTCCTGCCAGCCCATGTGCTCGAACATCATCACGCCGGAAAGCATGACCGATCCCGGATTGATGACGTCCTTGTCCGCATATTTCGGCGCAGTGCCGTGCGTGGCTTCAAAGACCGCCGCCGCGTCGCCGATGTTCGCGCCCGGCGCCAGACCCAGTCCGCCAACCTGCGCCGCGCACGCGTCAGACAAGTAATCACCGTTCAGATTCGGCGTGGCGATGACCTGATATTCATCCGGTCGCAGCAGCAGTTGCTGGAACATGGCGTCGGCAATGCGGTCGTTGATCAGAATCTTGCCTTCTGGCAGTTGGCCATTGTGATCTTTCCAGAGCTCGTCTTCAGTCACGATTTGACTGCGGAACTCCGACTTCGCCAACTGGTAGCCCCAATCACGAAAGGCGCCTTCCGTGTACTTCATGATGTTGCCTTTGTGGACTAGCGTCACGAGTTTCTTATTATGGTCAATCGCATATTGAATGGCGCGCCGGACAAGATTCTTCGTCGCGGTGATCGAAATCGGCTTGATTCCGATGCCGGAGTCCGCCCTGATTTGGTAGCCAAAATCACTCAGAAATTCGATCAACTTGGCGGCGCGGTCCGTCCCTTCCTGAAATTCAATGCCGGAGTAAACGTCTTCGGTGTTTTCGCGGAAGATGATCACATCCAACTTTTCCGGATGTTTGACAGGCGCGGGCACGCCGTTGAAGTAACGAACCGGACGCACACAGGCATACAGGTCCAATACCTGGCGCAAGGCCACGTTCAGTGAACGGATGCCTCCGCCAACAGGGGTGGTCAGTGGCCCCTTGATGGCGACAACGAAATGCTGAATTGCGTCGAGCGTGCCTTTCGGCAGCCACTCGTTGAATTTGGTGAAGGCTTTTTCGCCGGCGAAGATCTCGTACCAGACAACACGACGCTGCCCGCCATAAGCCTTTTCGACCGCAGCGTCGAACACGCGCTGCGAAGCCAGCCAGATGTCTCGCCCGGTGCCGTCGCCTTCAATGTAAGGGATGACGGGATTGTCCGGGACTTTCAACCGCCCGTTTTCGACGGTGATGCGTTTGCCGTCTTCGGGCGTCGGGATTCCATTAAATGTAGGCATAAAAGCAACTCTCCTTCAGTCAGTCAGGAATTGATTCGGGCGCAAAAGTTCGCCGGGGCAAACTCGGCCAAGCTCACGTGATGATAATGCTATCGTTGCGGACAACGTTTTTGAGAGCTTTGTTGGAAGAGGCGGAGTCTAACAACCGACCTATGGATGAGTCAAGGAAGCGTTAAATCGGGCTTTCAGCAGGTTTTTGGCTTTCCCGAAATGCCCGCGAGCAAAAGGAATGCTATATTTCCCTCGATGAGTCCGACCGAAGAAATTCACCTAAAACTGATTGAGTTTGGACGGCTGAAAGAGCAGGGAATTCTGACCGAAGATGCCGCCCGGGAACTTTCAACCCGCGCCGCCGAACTCGTCATCGCCCATTTTCAGCGCGAAGGCAGCCTGTTGCGCGAAGCCATCGAACTGCTTTGCCGCCTTGCCACAGACGCTGATCCACAAGTTGCGCGCGCCGGCATCATCGGAATTTTCCCGGAGCTGATCGAGCGATTGAACGATTCCTTCGATCCGGCCAATTGCCAGCTTTATGACCGGCTCTTTGTTCAACTGATCGAATTTTGCCGCCGTCTGCCGGAAGCGAAACGCCTGGATGAAGGTTTAACGCGATTCGGTCTGCTTGGCGAAGCCGATTTCCTGAAGCGCAAATCTCAAATCTCAAATCTCAAATCCCGAATCTCAAATTCGGCCTCCTTCAATTCAGTCAAAAAAGTTTTGCTGCCTTCGCGTGTCACCATCGGCGCGGACGTTGCCATCACCAGCGTGATGATCGCCAAACTGCGCAAAGCCCTGCCGCAAGCCGAATTTGTTATTCTCGGTTCCCGAAAACTGCGCGAGTTATACGGCGGTGATGGACGAATTCGTATTCGTGAAGTTGCGTATGAACGGGGCGGCAGTCTGCTTTCCAGATTGACAAGTTGGCTGGATGTGGTCGAAGTCGTGCAGGACGAACTGCGCGGTTTCCGTGAAGATGAAGTCTGGTTGATTGATCCCGACTCGCGGCAGACACAGCTTGGCTTGCTGCCGCTCGTTGAAAATGACCGGAACTACTTTTTTTTCGAGAGTCGCAGTTATCAATCGCCTCCCGCACACTCAATCGGAGAATTGGCCGGGAAATGGCTTGGCGAACTCATCGGCGACCCTGCTCCGGCGTTTCCCTTCGTCACGCTGCCGGTTGAACATCTGAAGTTCGGACAAACTGTTATCGCCGCAATCCGCAATCCGCAATCAACAATCCGCAATCGTATGGTTGCCGTCAGCTTCGGCGTTGGCGGTAACGAACGAAAACGCGTCTCGGCTGAATTTGAAGAGCAGTTGATTACTTATTTACTGTCGGACTCAAAACTGATTCTGGACAAGGGCGCAAGCCACCAAGAGCGCGAACATATAAACCGTATCGCTGCTAACCTTCGTGCGCAAGGTAAAAAGGTCGTCGAGATAGGTGAGGATGATGGGGTCGAGTTTGCCAGGCAAAATTTAGTTCAGGCCGACGTGGTGACCTGGGACGGCAGCATCGGCGCTTTTGCAGGATTGATTGCCGCCAGCGATGAATACATCGGCTACGATTCCGCCGGACAACATATCGCCGCCGCGCTGGGAGTGCCGACGTTGACAGTGTTTGTCAATTCCGGCAACGCAGTCTTCGCCGAACGCTGGCGGCCATATGGAAAAGGACGGGTGAACTTGGTGCAGGTTGATATCGTGAATTAGTCACTCAACTTGGGGCGAGCCATGAACTCTTGTCATACCCACATCTTTTTAGTTTTGCGCTGAAGGCGCGATGGATATTAGCCGGTGGTGAAGCCACCGGAACCTCGTCATTATTGGGTTTGCGTCCTGGCAGGGACGCCGGACCGTGCTTTATCTGTCAAATCAGCTGCGGTCTTGCGCCCTTTCGGTGCGCGGTAATATTGGTACCTTTTCCGGTGGTTACGCGAAGCGCTTCACCACCGGCTAATATCCACAGCCCTTTCAGGGCCAAGAGCAGGAACTGCGAACTGGAAAAATATGGGTAATGACAAGGCCATGAACTCTTTCCTGAGATGAATAATTATGGTTGCTTTAGCGTTTCTTCGGCTGCCCTGATCTTTACTTGCTCCTCCAGGATTTGGCGTCGCCGCATTAGCTTACTCAACTCGTCGTTAGCGTTTTGCGTCGCGGTTTCGCTAGCCGCATCCTCTGCTTTTTTGCCTTCAATCAGAGAATTGACTGCGCCACCGACACTGTCGAACATGGATTCTTGAATCAACTTCTCCGAACCGAGAGAGAAGTTTTTCATCGCGCCTGTGACTTCCGAAAGTTCAAGCGAATAGTTGGTTTTGCGGCCTCCACTGGAAGCGGGTAGCGAAACCGTGACGCCGTACTGAGCGACCGTCACTGGTTGACGCATAATCACTTCTCCCTCTTTGTTGCCTTCAACACTGATGATTTTCGCCAGCGCTTCGGCGGGAACACGGTAATAAAAACCGCGCTTCCCCTTTTGAGTTAAATCCGCGCTGCGGATGACATCCGCGGTCTGGGGGATAGGAGTAGAGTGACTTCTTCGCCCAGGCAAAACCTGAACTTTAATAATCGTCGTCTTTTGAAACTCCTTGTCGTCACAAAGTTTGCTGTTGAACCCCGACGGCGGCCCAGGTTCGTTCGTATCCAGGCTGCATGCGCCGTGGGCTTCCGAAAGGGCAAGTAAAGACGCCTCACGCACAGGCGGTTGGCGCTTCCCGCCAACGGTACGACTAGCATGTGGAATAAAGTCGAAGTCGCCGGTCCAAACGGTTTCTTTTTCGGTTCCAATGAAGTACTGCTTGGCCAGCTTATTGATTGCCGTGTCGAGTTCCTTGAGTTGTAGTTGAAGAATATCCACGCTCACCGTGATGTTGGTGGCTGAGAACAGCTCAAACCGCTTTTTCTGCAAGTCACGAATGTTTTCGGCGACTTCTTTGGCTTTCTCGAAATCTTCCCATTTAAAGGCAGCCAGCGCCGCCACAAAGTTTCTAAATTTGTTTCTGTCAGCGGCGGTCGCCAATCCAGCGTAATACGCTCTGGCTTCTAGCGTGCTGAGCTTGCACAGGAACTGTCTTTCAGCAATTTCCCAGCTACGAAACAAATTGCGTTCCTGGTCGTCTAGTGCCAGATAGCATTTCTGTAAATCTGCTGGTAAACGACGAACAAACGCCCGCTCGTTCGAGCAAAGCCGTTGATAAGTTCGGCGCTCCTGTTCACTAGCGCCTGGATAGATCATCGTGCGGTAAAATTCCCGGTCTGCTGGCGCGGCCAGTCTTAGGAAAAACTCCTTCTCGGAGTCTTCCTTCAGCGATTCATAAAACTCCAAGTCCGGGCAGGTCGAATCCAATGCGGATTGATCCAGCGGCTGTTGATTACTCGACTTTCTCTTCTTTTCCGCAGGAGACTTTTTTTGTTCCCCTTTTGGCAGGCACAATTGTTCTTTGGAAATTGGCGTCTCGTTAGGGCACTGATTCCCAGCATCGTCACCTTGTTTACCTGGTTTATTAGGGCTACCTGCGGTAAAGGCTGCGGTTCTGAAGGTGGAGGCTAGTGTGGTGAAGGCCTTGATGGCGATGGGTAAAGCCTGATTCGTTGTTTCAGCGGAACCCGAGGTCAAGATGCCGCTGTCGGATAATGCAACTGAAAGCTGTTTGTCTTCAAAAAAGCCGCCGAACCAGCCGCCTTTAATTTCCGCCAGATAGATTTCGTCCGGATCCGGCTCCCCGCTCAAACTCAAGACCGGCTTGCCCAACTCAAAACTGGCTCCTTCCACAATGTCTTTGGGAGTTTCTTTGTCTTCTTTCGTCGGGACAACGATGCTTGGCTGGTCAGGGAAGAAAAAACGAGTATATCTCCAGTAGTTGCCAGCTTTTCTGCTTGTTTTCGTCACTGGAAGTTTGACGTTTGTGACTGTCAGAGGCAGAGCATAAAAGACGCCTTTCATATCTTTAGCTCGTTCTTTGTTGTTCGGAGGGGCTGAAACTTTCTTGACCACGTTGTTACTGACGCAACCTGAAGTCAGCAGCCACGCTAAACCCAGCACGGCGAAAATCATTTTTACTTGTTGAGACGGCATAACTCTCCTTCACGCTCCGTTTCGTGAGCGGAGCAGGAAATAGAACAACAGTAATTAGACAACCAGACTTGCCTGGACATCAGTAAGTGATTTTGCCGACAGCCCACGCTTCAGCTACCAAGTGAGTGTCGGCGAGTTGGTAAGGCAGCCACCAATGACCTTCAACGCCTTTTTCAGCGCCGCGTGAGTCTTTGACGAGAAATCTTTCGCGGTCATCATCAAAACCAAGAATGACTACTGCGTGACCGCGCTCCGAGGTCGCAAGGGATTGACCGTTGAGCACGTTGTTAGTGAAGCTCAGAGCGTCATAGCCTGCAGTCAGCCAAAAGCCCATGATAATTGGCATTTCCCGCGTCAAGGCTGCCGTCCAACCGGCTACGCGATTGGTGTTGGGCAAAAGATAATACTCAGGTCTGAATGTAGGGGGATTGGTCGGAACCGGGCTAATTGCAACCAGACGATGCCTGAGGGCGTCCGACCTCGCCGAATCACCAGGCGGTTGCAGGGCCCCCGCGCGTGAAAATAACGGATTATGGTGCGCCGTGGCGCTGATTCCGCGTGCTGCCGCTGAGGCCAACCCTTCACGAATCGTGAGATCCACAAGTTGATCGGAGCGAGGGCGCGTAACGAAGTAATGATACAAAGGCGACAATTCTGTCTGTGGTGGATTACGCGCATCAAGAATTTCCATGCAAACCGTTACCGCGCAAGAGACACAGCAAGGCACCTCATTCTGGTTGCGTGCAGGAAACGGATGTTCTAGCACTACCGTGCGTTGGTCTCTCAATACTCGCTGTGAGTGCGTGAAAATATAATCTCTTCCATCATAGGGTGAAGGTTTCCATCCGAAGCGATTTGTCGGCATAAATACAATCCTTCCAATCAGGTTAATATCCAGCGGTGGCAGTGGAGTGTGATGACCTGTTAGGCCTGCTGATTAGAGTCCAACTGTCTTTTGTCAACGCACTCCACGGCCCTACCCTACAGCGGCTACGATAAGCCTCTGCTGAGGACGAAAAATTTATAGTTTTTGATTCCAGTCACTTTCATGTGTCAGGCAGGCGAGAAAAATTTCGGCTTTATGCACGAATTTTCGGGATTATTGCCAAGTGTCTTTTTAACCTCTTGCCAAGTACTTCTTGATGCAGTGCGCCGCGCCACCCAGCGAGGCAAACGGGTGGAAATTCCCGAGCAAATGCGCAGTGAATCCCAATTCTTTTTCCCAGATGTCTTTGTTGAGTTGATCGGCCGGAGCCAGTTCGGGCCATTTCTGGTGTCCATAGGTCGGCAGCCAAACTTGTTTTCTGTCGGCGGTGATCTCCACTAAGGCGTTGTTCGCCGTGGCGTAATACCACTTTCTCTCTCGGTCCTTCTCGTTGTCATCATAGGTCAGCGGCAAAGGGTTGCGAATGACCTTGAAGCCGAGCTTGGCGAATTGGCTGGCGATGTCATCGAAGATTTCCGGCATCCGCTGCGCGTGATCGGGAAGCGGCTGTCCCGTCACGCGCGATGCTAGGAGCGGATCGCCGACCAGGATTTGCGGCTTGCCGTCTTTATCTCTTCCGGCCAGCGTCAGAAACATGTCTATGTGGAAGATGGGTTGCACAGTCCCCAATTGGTTGCTCTGATGGAAGAATTCCTTCCATATCTGTCCGCCCATCTCGAACTTGCGGTCATCGTGAATTGGCACTGGCAAATTCGACCGCACAGAGATGAGCGAGCGGTTGTGGTCCAGATTCGCCTTGTAAACGCGTTGCACTGCCGCCAGGTCGGTCTCTCCAGGGTTGGGTTTAACAAAGCCTCTTTCCAGCGATTTGAGCGCGTCGTCCATTCCGATCAACCAGAATTCATCGCCGATGAGCGTATTGCCTCCCTGAAACAGCAGGTTGACGTTGATACTGCTCATCCTGGTCACCGGCGCGCGCGCAAGAAATTGATCAGCGACAAGGGGGTCATCTCCGCGCGGGAAGCTCTCCGGTTCGACGAAAAACTTTTCACCATCGGTTTGATCATCGCAAACAACGTAGGCGTCTTCCGCCCAGATCGTGAATTCGATCTCGTTTCTGACCGGCACAATCGCCGTTTGCGCGGTCAAGTTCAGTTCCGCCAGCCAGTTTTGCAGACGCGCGACCGACACTTCGTGAGTCATGATTAGCAGCGCGGCTTCCCGACTGATCTGACCGAGGAGGTTTTTTACGGTCGCCGCCGCATCCGTGCCGAAATCTCCCCTTTTTCTCCTTTCCTCGTCATCAAACAAATCGGAGGGCAGCGTGAACAGCAGGCGGTTGATGACGCCGTGTACGCTGGAAACAAGGGACGGCGAATCCAGTCGGCTGGGAGCGGGCGGCAGATTCAGTCCCAACTCTCGTCTTCTGAGGTTCAGCCTCTCCGTTGTCAGAGAGGCATCTTTCCTGAAACACGGCGTTAAATAAGCAGGGGCGGCAGGCGGCCCGGCTTTGAGTGGAAATTGCACAGTTTTTTCCCTGGTTGAATGGTTGTTCGGCAAAGGTGGCAAGAGTGGTGAATTGTGGTGACGGCTCCGCGAGCTACCAAGCGGAGCCGCCGCCAAAATTCTTCCCTATTTTTCCTTCGAGTGGCCGCCATCGTCGGCGACGCCTTCCGGCGCCGGTTCGTCGGTCAAGAACGCATCCCTGAGTATTATCTGCACTTCCTCAGACAGGACGATTTCCTCCGTCACCTGCTGATAGAGTGGAAGCAAGAAGCAGGTCTGCCGTCCGTGTCCGCAATCATCGCTCTGGAATTCCATTGCCAGGGGCCGCACATTGCCGTCTCCCAACGGGTTACTGCCGTGGGCCAGCGGAAGTAAAAGCGCTTTCACCCCGCTGCTCACTCCGGGGCGGTTTTTGGTTCGCTGATACAACAGCGGATCGCGCCAGCGGGCGACGATCAGTTCCTTCTGCTCGTTGGTCAGTGACTCCACAGGCGCTACCGGTCCCGGCAAGCCGAATGCCGCCTTCAAGACTTCCTGCACTTCCTCAGGCAGGACGATGGCCTCAGCCAACTGTTCGTAGACGGGGCGCAGGAAGCAGGTTTGTCGTCCGTGTCCACAATCACCGCTTTGGAAGTCCTGCGCCAAAGGCCGCACCATCTCTTTCGGGATCGTACCGATAGTGCGGGCCAGAGGGTCCAAGAATGCTTTCAGTTCGTCGTCAACGCCCGGGCGGTTGATGGTTCGTTGATATAACAGCGGATCGCGCATTTGTGTCACAATTTCGTCTTTTTGCTCTTGGGTCAATGGCATAGTGTATCTACCTCCGTTGAAAAGGTTCGACAAACGTCAGTTTGTCGAGGTTGTCGAAAGTGTTCGCTTGCAAAGCCAACGACAAACTAGATGTTTGTCGAACTTTGCGTGGCGCGGTTGGCATTGTTTCCGGGTGTCGTTCCGGCAGAGTGATTTTTCGGGGACGTTATTTGGCAATTACCTGGAAAGAGTAATCTCCCACTTTGTTTTCCGGCTTGATTTCTCCATCGCCGATTCCGAACACCAGCAAGATGTAGTTTTGTGGTCTCAACTCGCTTGCGGGAACCCGCAAGCGGACTTCATAGAGTCCATCCCGCCTTGCCCGCGCTTTGGCGGTGGGCGTCAGGAAGACGCGGTTGCCCGCCACGGTTTGCAACTCTCCGCGATAATTTTTGAAATCGTTGCTCTCGAACACCGGCCTCAACTCGGCCTCAATCACGCCGGACGACAAATTCAAGGTCGGATCACCCTGCCCTTGAGCGCGGGCACTCAGGGGCAGAAGGAGAAGCGTTGCCAGGGCTGTTTGTTCAGTTACTGGTGTCGCCATTGGCCGCTCGCTGCGGGGTGACGGAGTAACCGTTGCCTCTGGTGTAGGCGTTGCCGTGACAACCGGCGTCGGCGAAGCCGAATCGCCGACGCGTACAATCTGTTCAGGTGCGCGCGCGGGCAACAACATCCAGAGTCCCACTGCCGACACAGCCAGCAACAGGAACGCGTACGACCAGCCGGGCCATCCGATCCAGAATGTCCACCAGCGCGGGGTTGCTTCCGGCGTTGACGGCTTCTCGGCAGAGAGCTGGCGACAGAGTGCGGCGGCGAATTTCACTCGGTCGACCCGCTCGTCGCTAGTCAAATAGTTCTGTTCAAAGCGCGAACGCTCTTCCGCGCTCAGCCGGTTCCAGACGTAATCTTCGATCAACTCCCCTTCGACGGCGAATATCTGTTCAGCCAGCTCATGATCGCGAAAGCACGCCTCTTCAAAGCGTGCGGCTTCATCCGCCGTCAGGTCACCCAAGAAGTAGGCGGCGATTGACCGCTCATCAACCGGCTGAGTTGAGAGATTTTTTTCGTTCATCTATGGATTAGTGTCGTTGCCAAGCGATAAATTTCAGGAAAATTTCTTCCCGCTCATCTTTGGTACGCACAAGTCTGCACGAGGCAAGGAACCGCGGCGATACAGAAGACTTGGGCGGCGGCGCATCGCACGAGAAATAGAATCCAGCCACTGGCCAATTTATTGGTTTAGTAGTTGCCGCCCGGTGCGAAAGCAACCTTCAAGTTTCGAGCGAAGCCGGTGAATGCGCAGGCGCAGGTTGCCAAGTGAGACATTCATTTGCACAGCAATTTCATCGCGCCAGTTTGACAAGCTGCCCTTTTCGGCGGCGCAGTACTTCTGCAGCAGATCGCGATCGGCGGGGGCCAAGCGGTTGAAACATCTTTCCATCAGATTGAACAAGCGCTCGTCAACCGGTTCGCTGACTGCCTGGAGGAAAGAAAGCTGTTCGCCCAGCCGTTGTCGGCGCGTTTGCTCGCGCTGGTCTTCGAGGCAAATATAACGGGCCACGCCGAAGCTGTAATTCGTCACATCGCTGATTTCCTCTTCCGCGGCAATTTTCGCAGCGACCCGATCAAGCGTTTCATCCGCGCCATCTTCCGGGGCGCCGTGCCCCTTCAGGCGAAAATAGTTGATCAGTTTTTGGCGCAGCAGATTGTATTCGCTGCCCGCTAGTTCGCGGTTGGCATGTAGGCGGCTTAGTAACTTTTCGAAATGATCCTGTGTCACCTGGGTTGTCCGGTCATTCGCTTGAGCAGCGGGGCCGGTTTACCTCCACTCTCCGTGAAGCACGAAAGCGCCCCAAAAATAAGGCGCGCGCCAGCGCCGCTGCCGCCACATTGTGATTTGCGCCTGACGCAGAGCCGCCGCCGGGGACAGCCCTTGCTGCCACATGGCCTGGTAGAAGTTTTTCATTAATTCGTGAGTGGCGGCGTCGTCAACGCTCCACAGGCTTGATACCACGCGCTGCGCCCCGCTGTAAATAAAACCACGGGTCAGGCCGATAATTCCTTCGCCGCGAATCTCCGTGCCGAGAGCTGTCTGGCAGGCGCTCAAAACCACCATCTCCGCCGCCCAGTCGAGATTGTAAATATCGTGCAATTGTAAAAAGCCGGCTTGTGACGCTCCGGCTTCATTGACCAGGCTCAAGACAATGGCTGACAACGCCGGCTGCTCGTTGTTCAGCCAGGCGTGGGTGGCGAAATGAATGACGCGGTACTGTTTTAATTGCGGGTCGAGCGCGGACTCGCGGCTGGCCTGAAAGTCCGTGATCGAAAGTGCCTCGCCGGGCGCGGCGGCGGCAATTTCGCGCGCCTCGCTGCGCGAGAAACTCAGTCGCCGGAAGTTGATCCCTCCGCGCGGGGAAATTGCCGGCGCGATACTTTGGGGTGGTGACGAGCGCGGAGTCAGTCGCTCATCAGCCGTCGAAAAAACCGGGTCGGCAAAGATCACAATTGGTTTCTGCAAGGTCGGTCGGTCCAGGTGCTCCTGGCGTTGCGTTGACAACACCGAAGCGGAGGGAAGAAGGGCGATTTCGTGTTCAAGGATGAGAGGCTTCGGTTCCGAATTTTCGCGCGCCGTCGTGGTCGGCTGGGTCGCCTGTGCTACCCCCTTTTCCGGAGATGGCAACGCGCCAAAGGAAACGTAGTGCAAAGCACCGTCTGGCACAATCACCAGCCGTTTGCGCGCGACCTTGTCCATAGCCAACGGCAACAGGATTTGGCTCAGCCGAGTCGCCGCCAGCCAATACTGGCGGTCAGCCGATTTGGCGTTAGCCAGTCGGGCGCGTTGTTGCACTTCCGTGTCGCCGGGGCGCGCCAGTCGCGCGGTGGCCAGATCGTAAACCCGTCGCAACGCCGACTCGATTACCGCGCGTCCGGGAAGCGGATGACTCTCAAGTGAATCGTGGGAGACAAGCCAGAGGTAACTTCTTTCTTTCCCCAGCAGGTATTGCAGAAGCACTGTTTGTTGATCGAGTTGGCGTTGAATCTCCGCCAGATTCAGCGGTTGGGGTTGGGTCAGGTCAGCATAGCGTGGGCTTTGGATTCGAATCTCCGCCAGCACCTGGTCGTATTCAGCCGTGAGTTGATTGATTTCCGCCTGACCAGCCGCCAGTTCAGTTCGTGCCTCCGCCTCTTTCAGCAGTTCCAGATAGCGGTTTGTCTTGCCGAGAAGCCGCTTTTGCAACTGTCGAGCGCGCTCCAACAGCTCTGGCGCTACGCCGCGCCGAAGGTCGGCGCGGGCTTCGGTCAACAGCTCAAGCAAGGACCGCGCACGCGCTCTTTCGCTGACTTGCAGGGCGGTGCGGTCATATCCAGCGCCAGGCTCCTTCCGGTGCAGTTGCATCAGCAAGTCAATGTAGGCCTCGAAGTAGTCCTGTTTCGAGGCGAAGAAGGCGGTGCGCATTTCGTGACTGGCGACTTTTACGCGTTGGCTCTCGATCAGTGCAATGGCCGCTTCGCTGTGGGCGAGGGCGCGTGTGGCATTGCCTTGCCCGCGTTCCAACTGCGCCAGTCGAAAGAGCGTCGCCGCCTCCCCGGACTTTTCCCCCAGATCGCGATAGAGAGCCAAGGCGGAGTGGAAGAGTGTGCGCGCTTCTACGGAACGGGTCGCTACCAGCGTTTCACCCATTTGTCGCAGAACGCCGGCTTCGACCCAGCGGTGTTGTGTCTGCCTCGCCAACGCCAGCGCTTGCTGATACAGCGGCATGGCTTCCGCAGACCGCCCGCTCTGTGTGTTGAGCGCCGCCATATTGAGCAGCGTCATGGCTTCTTCACGCTTCTCCGCGATGCGTTGGCGGATCGTTAATGCTTCACGGAAGCAGACCAGGGCTTGCTGCCTGCTCTGTCCATTGCCCAGCGCGGCGTGGGCCTCGCCCATGTCGTTGAGTACACGGGCCACGCCGGCTTCGTCCTTTTGCGCACGGTAAAGCTGTAATGCTTGGCTGTGATAACTCAACGCCTGCCGGTAATCGCCCAGGCTGGCATAAATCAAGCCGATATTGTTCAGCGGCCAGGGTTCGCCAGCACTGTCCCCAATGGCCCGCCATCGTTCCAGCGCCTCGCGATACCTGTTCAGCGCTTCCTGATGTTCGCCCAAGTAACTGTGAGCCACGCCGATATTCATCGTCGTGCGGGCCACGCCGCTGAAATCTTCGATCTCGCTCCATAGCGCCAGCGCACGCTGATAGTGTCCCAGCGATTCCTGTATTTCGCCCACGTTGACGCCGACCACGCCCAGGTTGTTCAGCGTGCGCGCCTCGCCGTGACGGTCATTGAGCGCACGCCACGATGCCAAGGCTTTTTTATACCAGTCGAGCGCTTGTTGATTGTTTCCGAGCGAGGAGTTAAAGCGGCCCAAATCCGTCAGCGCCAGCGCCTCCCCCTCCCCTTCCTCGGCTTCGCCAAACTCTCGCAGGGCGGCGAGATCTTTCTCGACGGCTTGCAGGCGGGACGCGCGGTTGCCACGGTTGAACAATTCCAGCGCCTCGGCAAAGGTCTGGTAAGCGCGAATCAATTGACGGTCGCGCGAAGAGGCGGAGCGCAGGGAAACCACATCAACCACGTAGCTTCCCTGTTTGACATCCGGAGCGGCAGTGATTTCGAGGCGGTGCTCGCCGGCGGTTTGGGCGATGACGTGAACCGGCTTCGGCCCGAACATCCGGTTGGGGCGCACGCTACTGGTTAGTAGAGCACCGACCGGAGAATAAACCCGCACCATTAACTCCGCCGCTTTTTGCATCACGCGAAGATGGACGTACTGTCCAGCGTCGAGCGAAAGACTGTAAGAGTGTTTTTCGTTGGCTGTGATTTCGCGCCGAATCGTCTGTCCGGGCTGGAGGCGATCATTCGCTTGCGTAGAGATTGCGGGTGTCAGGGAACGTGAGGCGCTCGCCGCCTCGCGGAGAGAGAGGCGCAGCGGAAGGAATTCGGAAAACCGCCCATTCCCTTCCGCCATCGCCAGAACTCCGAGCAGCGTGAGGGAGATTCTATAAATTGGGTGCAACGTGCCTCCTCGCATTTTCTCAGGGGCAGGGGGGGGAGCGAAAATGCGCTTAGCCGTTTTTTCACTCCGCTGACTTTTTCGCCTTTGGTCGTTGATTGGCTGCCAGCACTTTCTTCCGCATCCGGATGGACTTCGGTGTCACTTCGACCAACTCATCCTCCGCAATGTATTCAATCGCCTGTTCCAGCGTCAGGTCGCGCACTGGCACCAGCCGTAACGCCTCATCGGCGCTGGAAGCGCGCATGTTGGTCAGTTTCTTTTCGCGGATGATGTTGACGTCCAGGTCTACGTCGCGGGAGTTTTCGCCGACGATCATGCCTTCGTACACTTCGGTTTGGGGTTTAACGAAAAGTTCGCCGCGTTCCTGCAAGTTAAAAATCGCATAGCCGGTGGCCGTGCCGGAACGGTCAGAGATCAAACTGCCTGTGCCGCGTCCGGCCAGTTCGCCCTGCCATTTGCCCCAACGCAGAAAGATCGTATTCAGCAATCCGGTGCCTTTGGTTTCGGTCAGGAATTCGTTGCGGAAGCCGATCAAGCCGCGGCTGGGAATCTCAAATTCCATTCTGACCCGACCATGACCGTGGTTGACCATTTTGGCCATCGTGCCTTTGCGGCGGCCCATGGCTTCGGTGACAACGCCGATGAACTGATCCGGCACGTCAATGACGGCGAGTTCAATCGGTTCGCACAATTCGCCGTCAATCTTTTGCGTGACAACTTGGGGACGGGCGACGTTCAGTTCGTAGCCTTCGCGGCGCATCTGCTCAATCAAGATCGCAAGTTGCAGTTCGCCACGGCCGGAGACTTTGAATCGGTCGGGCGAATCTGTGTCTTCGACCTTGATGGCGACGTTGGCGAGCAATTCCTTGTCCAGGCGTTCGCGGATTTTGCGCGAGGTGACGTGCTGGCCGTCTTTGCCGGCGAAGGGCGACGTGTTGACGCTGAAGATCATTGAAATGGTCGGTTCGTCAACAACGATGCGGGGCATTGGGCGCGGATCGGTGGCCGATGTGATCGTGTCGCCAATGTGAATACCTTCGATTCCGGCGATGGAGATGATGTCGCCGGGCTCGGCCTTTTCGATGGGAGCCTGCTTCAAGCCTTCGTAGGTGTAAAGCTGCGTGATTTTGGTTTTTTCCAGCGTGCCGTCAATCTTGCAGACGGAGATTTGATCGCCGATTGCAACCTTGCCATTAAAGACGCGGCCAATCGCCAGGCGTCCCACGTATTCGCTGTAATCCAGGTTGGCGACCAGCACTTGCAGCGGCAGATTCTCGTCGCAGATGGGCGGCGGAATCGTCTTCAAGATTTGATCAAACAGCGGGCGCAAGTCCTGGTTTTCGTGATCGAGTTCGTGTTTCGCGATGCCGTCACGAGAAATGGCGTACAGGATAGGGAAGTCAATCTGTTCGTCCGAAGCGTCCAGATCAATGAATAGATCGTAGACTTCGTTGACGACTTCTTCGGGCCGGGCGTCCTGGCGATCGATCTTGTTGATGACGACGATGACGGGCAATTTCTGCTCAAGCGCTTTTGACAGCACGTAGCGCGTTTGTGGCAGGGGGCCTTCCGAAGCGTCCACCAGCAGCACTACGCCGTCAGCCATTTTCAGAACGCGTTCGACTTCACCGCCGAAATCGGCGTGTCCAGGCGTGTCCAGGATATTGATCTTGGCCGGGCCATAATGCACAGAGGTGTTCTTGGCCATGATCGTGATGCCGCGCTCACGCTCCAGATCCATCGAATCCATGACGCGCTCGACGATGCGTTCGTTCGAGCGGTACAGGCCGGATTGTTTGAGCATGGCGTCCACCAGCGTCGTTTTGCCGTGGTCTACGTGGGCGATGATGGCGATATTGCGAATGGAATTATTTGCTGAATTCATAAATGTCTTTGTTGCTGAGCAATAGGTCAGTAAAAGCTATGCTAGCAACTGAAACGCGGTTTGTCACACGCGGAATCCGTCGCACACTGGCCACACCACCCAAAACGGAAATTTAGACATTTTGATTGCCAGGGCGAATTGTGGTTTGACGATCCTGCTTTCGATTCGTATGTTGGCCGTTTAGTAAACCTAACCGAAACGAATTGAACCAGGAGACACAGCAATGAGCAAGAATAAAAAAGAAGGAAAGAACGCGAAAAAGAACGGACAATCTGAGCCGGCGAATGGACAGGCCGGCAGTAAATCCGAACTGATCGAGCGGTTGAATTACGCGTTGTCGTTGGAATTTGCGGCGACGATCCAGTATCTGAATCAGCAGTGTGTGGTGACAGGTCATGACCGTCAGGACTTCGCGCCATTTTTTGCCGCTTCCAGCAGCGAAGCGCATCTGCACGCGCAGAATCTGGGAAACAAGATTGTCGCACTGGGCGGGAGGCCGACGATCAAGCCGGCGGAAGTGAAGCAGGCGGAGTCCCTGGGACAAATGCTGGAGCATGATCTGGAAATGGAACGGGAGGCGTTGGAAGCTTATGTCAAAGCCTGGGAAGCTGCCGAAGGGAATCGTCCGCTGCGATTTTGGCTGGAAAACATCATTCAGGAAGAGCAATTGCACGTGGATGAGCTGGGGAAATTGGTTTCTGGGCGAAGCTGAATCCAACTTGCCGGACGCAGGGCGCGGGTTGCCATCCCATCTGGCCTGCCAGATAATCGCCCTTCTGAAAATACCGTAAATTAAACAGTGAGAGGGAATGGGAAATGGCTGAAGTCATTAAATGCACGCGCTGCGAAAAGAAGCTGCCGGCACTGGAAAAAGCGCCCTTCGGTGGCGCGCTGGGCAAAAAGATTCACGAGCAAATCTGCCAGGTCTGCTGGAAACAGTGGGTCGCATCGCAGAATCAATTGATCAATCATTACGGGTTGAGCACGATCAATCCCGAACACCAGCAGTTTTTGATTCAAAACATGGAATCGTTTTTGTTTGGCAAAGGGTTGCAAAATCAGATTGATGCTTCGCTGGAAGGGACGATTCAGCATTAAAAAAAAGCTGCCGGAATTGGACAACGATGCAACAACGCCGATGTTTGACACGTTCCAGTCCCCGTAATATCTTTTCGCCCGCCCATCAAATTGATGGCCAAAGCTGTTCCAGGGGCGAGTTAACCCTGACCGAAGCACGCGGAGAAGTATCAGGTTATGAAGAAAGAGAAATGGGTGGGCTATTCGCCCGATGACGACAACGACATCCGAGTGATTGAAGATATTTCCTCGCTGCGTGGTGGCGACGAGGATGGCGGCGGATTGTGGAGCGAAATGCGCTCGCTGCTGCGGGACATTGTGTTCGCCGGACTGATTGCCGTTCTGATCGTTGTTTTCGTGGTGCAGCCGGTTCGAGTCGAAGGCCAGAGCATGATGCCGAAGCTGCATGACCAGGACCGTATTTTCGTCAACAAGTTCATTTACCCGCTGCGCGAATGGATGGGGGACAAGGAGCCGATCAAACGCGGCGACATCGTTGTCCTGCTTTTCCCGGATGATCCGTCAAAATCCTACATCAAACGCGTCGTCGGTCTGCCTGGCGAAGAGGTCAATATTGAAGACGGCAAGCTCTTCATCAACGGCGAGGAGATCAAGGAACCTTATCTGGACGCCGAATTTCTTTCGCGAGATTCGATGCCGACGCCGACGCGAGTGAAGGATCATCATTATTTCGTGATGGGCGACAATCGCCGCAACAGCAGCGACAGCCGCTATTGGGGACTGGTGCCGGAAAAATACATTTACGGGCAGGCGATCTTCCGTTATTACCCGTTTACGCCGTTTGAGCGCGTTGGGAAAATTGATTAAGTCTTCATCGAAAGAATTGTTCCTGGAAAAAGCCCTGATTCCAAAACAGGTTTGATGGAAAGCGCGGCGGCGGCAAGCTGTCCGCGCTTTCTCGCGTTTGCTTTCGGGCCGGCCGGGCAGGTTATGTTTACCAATCTTCGCCTATTGTTTGCATTGCTGTGGCAGCCGATCTCGGCGGTCAGGACGCTGCGCGAACGCGCCCCGGTGGCGTTTGCTGTTGCCGCCGCCTGGGTTGTGACCTGGATCTATTCAATGGTTGCAGTGGTGATGGCCGGTTACGTGCAGGCGGGCGGACGGGCGCAAATGACTGCGGAGATGGTTTCGCCGGCTTATGGCGCGCGGTCGTTCCTGGCGGCGGCATTGGTTGGAAATTCAATTCGAGCGGCCATGACGGCGCTGATGATTGTTCTGTTCATTGCCGTGATTTATGTCCCGTTTATTATTTTGATTGCCAATCTGTTCGAGCAGCGGGCGAGCGTTTCGCTCGTCCTCCGCGAAGAATATGCGGCGGTGGTTTCCAGCGCCCTGCTGTCATTAACGGTTTCGCTGTTGGTCACCATTTTGCCGGCGGTGCTGATCGGCTGGCAGAGCACCTGGCTGCGCAGCGATGCGGTGATTGGATATTTCGTGCTGGTCGTCGTCATTCCACTGCCGGTTTTTGCCTGGCTGATGACGCTGGTGACGGGCACGATCTTTCATACGGGCTGGGTTGCGGCCGGGGGCACGGTGCTGCTTTCGCTGCTGTCAATGATCATCATGCCGCTGTTCATTGACGCGACTTCGTTTGTTTGCGCCTCGCCGATTTTGCTGGTGTTGCTGCTTTTTCTGCTGCGCGACCGGGTGGACGACTTTATGCGGTCCCACCGCTCCCGCCAATCGTTCAAACAGAATCTGCACGCCGCCACGCTGAATCCGGCGGATGCGACGGCGCATTATCATCTGGCGCTGCTTTACCAGCAGCGCGGCGAACTGGATGCGGCTATCGGCGCATTTCAACGCGCGGTGGAAATTGATCCAAACGAGACCGACGCGCATTATCAATTGGGGCGCATTGCGCGCTGGCAGAACCGGTTGACGGACGCCGTTCAACATTTCGAGACGGTCATTCAGCAGGACGCCGCGCACAGCCAGCACGAAATCTGGCGCGAAACGGCGCTGGTGTATTATTCCGCCAAACAGTATCCGGATGCGCTGGTCATGTTCGATAAATTTCTGGAGCAGCGGCAATCCGACGCTCAGGCGCGTTACTGGCGCGGCATGACGCTGTTCAATCTGGGGCGAACCAGTGAAGCCGAGGTGGAAATGCAGACCTGCATCGAATCGGTCAAAACCGCTCCCGCCTACAAATACCGCACGGAGCGGCAATGGCTTCATCTGGCACAGAACTTTTTACGCGAAAGACAATCCTGAAAGATTTCAGTAATGATGAAAGAAGCAATCCTTGCACTTGAAGATGGTCGGACGTTTCGCGGGCGCGCCTGGGGCGCGGACGGCGAACGCTCCGGCGAGATTGTGTTCAACACCGCGATGACGGGCTATCAGGAAATTCTGACGGATCCTTCCTATGCCGGTCAGATCGTGACAATGACCTATACCCAAATCGGTAATTACGGCGTCAATCCGGAAGACGTGGAATCGCGCCGCCCATTTGCCGAAGGCTTCGTCGTTCGTGAATTTTCCGAAGTCACCTCGAGTTGGCGGGCTTCGATGTCGCTGGATGAATACCTGAAGCAGCATGGCATTGTCGGCATCTCCGAGGTGGACACGCGCGCCCTGGTGCGTCACATCCGCGAAAAAGGCGCGATGCGCGCCTGCATTTCCTCGGTGGATCCGGACGAAGCCAGCGTCATCGCCAAAGCGCGCCGCGCGCCGGAAATGCTGGGCCGCAATCTGGTGGATGAAGTTTCGTGCGGCGATGCGTATGACTGGTCAAGCATCAAGGATGAACAAAAGTCCTTCGATCCGTTGCTTGGCTTTGAGCCGGCCCAAAGGCTGGCGCCGGGTGAAGAGCCTTTCCGCGTCGTCGCCTACGATTTTGGCATCAAGTATTACATCCTGCGCTATCTGGCCGCGGTCGGCTGTCAGGTGACAGTCGTGCCCGCGCGGACTTCAGCGGATGATGTGCTGGCATATGCGCCGGACGGCATCTTCCTTTCCAATGGGCCGGGCGACCCGGCGGCATTGCCGGAAATTGTGGGCGAGGTCGGCAAATTGCTCACCGCTGCGCCGGTTTTCGGCATTTGTCTGGGGCATCAGATTTTGGGGCTGGCTTTTGGAGGGCGGACGTTCAAACTCAAATTCGGTCATCGCGGCGGCAACCAGCCGGTCAAAAACCATCGCACCAATCGGATAGAGATTACTTCGCACAACCATGGTTTCGCGGTGGATCCAGACAGTTTGGATCAGAATGACGTCGAGTTGACCCATTTCAATCTGAACGATGGCTGTCTGGAAGGTTTTCGCCACCGCCGCCTGCCGGTGTTTTCGGTGCAATACCATCCGGAAGCCGGCCCCGGTCCGCACGATGCCACCTACCTGTTCGATGAATTCATCGCCAACATGCGTGCTCATCGCGAACAGTTGAAAGAGATCGTTCAAGTCAAAGCCTGAAATCTTTTGGAGTGCGGCGGCCGCGGGCGTGGCACTCCAAATCAAGTCAGCATCACAATTACTGCTGCCGCGCCCAGGCAAACGCCGAAGGGCATGGCCGTTTTCATTCCGCGTTCGCTGCGCCAGGCCAGAATGGCGCCAATGACGGAACCGCCGATGGAGCCGATCAGCAGTACGCCGAAAGCGCCCTGCCAACCCAGAAACGCGCCGACGATGGCCATTAACTTCACGTCGCCCAGGCCCATTCCTTCGACTCCGCGCACGACAAAGTAAATTGCCCGCAGCCACCAGATTGGCACGCTGCCCACCAGCGCTCCGGCAAATGCGCCCCACAACCCGCTGTAAGCCTGCCCGAATGCCTGTGGATACTTTGCTGAAACCGTGAGGCATAATCCCGTCCAGGTAACGGCAGCGAGCAGGCCAAAAAGTACGCTGGCACGAATCGAACGGCGATAGCGCTCTTCCGCGGCAGCTTCGGCGGCTTCATCAACTGCTTCGATTTCGTTGGCCGAGTCCTCGGGATTGTGCGTTGCAGCCTCCCCTTCTTCGTTGACTTCCTGCCAATCAAAATATTTGTTGTAAAGGATCAGGTCCAACCGGTCGAGCAGCCAGAAAGCAGGCACGGCCAGCGTCAGCAGCAAGCCGCCGAGCAGCGCGGCTTTCCAGGTTGTGAATATGGGGACCAGGGCTGGAAGAATGACCGAGACTTCCAATGCGCCTCCCTGCGGTTCGCCCCAGCCGGCGCGCGCCGTTGTGGCAGCCATGGCAAAAACAATTGCCGGATAGGTAATGACGTTCGGCAACAGATGGTGAATGGCGTCAATGAAGATCAGCGGAATCATGAGCGAGGCAAACACCATTTCCAGCAGGGCTTCCCAGGTCGGCCCGGTCTTGAAAACGATGAGCGCGAAAATGATTGCGGTCAGCAGTTCGACCAGTGGATAACGCCACGAAATCCTCTGGCCACAATTCCGGCAGCGTCCCCGCAGCAGAAGGAAGCTTAAGACAGGGATGTTGTCGTAGGCGCGCAGGCTGGCGCCGCAGGCAGCGCAGTGCGAGCAGGGAAAGACGATGGATTCGCCCAGCGGCACGCGGTGAATGACGACGTTTAAGAAACTTCCGATCACCAGTCCAAAAATCGAAGCAGCAATGATGTAAAAAGCAAAAGGCAAGTTCGGTTCGGTCACAAGTGGCATCCTTTGTCGGCTTGCGTTAAAGTCTCGCGCACATTTCCTGAGCGGTTTTTGCTGATCTGGGCCGGACGTACTAAACGCCGGTAAGCCGTTGAAGTTCCGTCTGCGGGCGTTTGTCAGAGATTTGTTTTTTGTTTCAGCTCAGTAATGTTCCGGTAATAGCGATGAAGATTTTACAGGTTTGTTCGGCGGAAAGCTTGGGCGGCGGTGAACGCCACGTCATAGATTTGACGCGCGCGTTGATTGAACGCGGCCACGATCTGCATCTGGCCGTCCGTCCAGGGAGTCCGCTGCGGGACGAACTGCCGCACGCTTCGATCAAATGGCACGAATTGAGTTTGCGCAACGCGCTGGATGTGATCAGTGCGCAACGGCTGGCTTCAATCATCCGGCAGCACGGGATAGACGTGATGCATGCGCACGTGGGCCGCGATTATACCTTTTGTGGAATCGCCGCCCGGATGGCGCAACGAGGCGGTAATAAGCCCGGGGCGCTTCGCTTTTTCATCACCCGCCATCATTTCAATCCGATTAAATCGAATCCCGTTTATGCCTGGACGATTGGCGAAGCGCGCGCCCTGATTGCCGTGTCTGACAGTGTTCGCGAACAGTTGGTGGACGCATTCCCGAATTATGCCGATCGCGTGGTGGTTGTTCCCAACTGGATTGACGCGCAGGGAAATAGCCTGCTCAGCCGCAACGCCGCGCGCGAAGCCTTTGGGCTGCACCGCCGCTGGGCAGTGGCCATCATCGGGCAACTGACGCCGTTGAAACGGCAGGAAATGTTTGTCAGCGCCGCCGCCAAATTGATCAAGGATCGTCACTGGACGGACGCAGACTTTCTGGTCATCGGCCAGCCGGGGTCAAAGGACGAAGATGTGGCTTATGCCAATCAATTGTGCGAACTGGTCAACCTGCTGGGATTGCAGGAAAACATTCGCTTCACCGGCTTCGTCAATGAACTGCCCGCAAAGCTGTCGGCGTTTGATGTCGTTGTCGTGCCTTCGCAAAACGAAGCGTTCTCGCTGGCGTTGATCGAGGCGATGGCCGCCGGCTGTGCCGTCATCGCTTCGCGCGTGGGCGGGATGACGGAAATTGTTGAACACGAAGTGACGGGGCTGTTTCTGGATCGCAACGACGACACCACGCTGATGGCGGCAATGTCGCGGCTGCTGACCGACAATCATCTGCGCCAGAAGATGGGCTCTCTGGCGCAGGCCAGCGTCATTGAACGCTTCGAGCGCGAGCGTGTGATTGACCGCATCGAAAAGCTGTATCAGATGAACTCCGAACCGCTGGTAGAGATTGTCCGATGAACCTGAATCACCTCGGGATCGCAGGGATTTATCACCTGGTCTTTTTCGGTTTGCTGCTGCCCTGGAGCGCGGTGAAATCGGCGCGCCGGTTGAAAACACATTCGTATCCGCCGCGCCGCAAATACTTTCTGACAGTGATTGCGCAACAGTGCTTTTTTGTTTTTCTCTCGCTGCTGGTCGCCCGGATGGAATGGATCGAAGTCTGGGAGCAGCCGCGAAGTCTGTATTGGTATTTAGCCGGCCTCGCCGTGCTGCTGACGCTGGTGGCGGCGATGCTTCCGCGCTGGCGAAAAGCCGTCGAAAAACGCGAGCGCCGAGTTTACCTGTTTATGGCGCGCGACAACCGCGAGCGGAGCCTGTGGGTGCTGATTTCATTGCTGGCCGGCATTGGCGAAGAGCTGACCTATCGCGGCGTGATGTTCATTCTGTTATGGCGGATCACCGGTTCTCCAGGAACCGCGGCGCTGATCGCCGCCGTGGTCTTCGGTTTCAGCCATTATGTGCAGGGGTGGAAAAACTCCATCCTGATTGGCGGATTCGCGCTGATCTTTCAAGCGCTTTATTATTTTTCCGGCTCGCTGATCATTCCGATGCTGGTGCATTTTCTTTACGACGTCACGGCGGGAATGATGTATGGCTACTTCGGGAACAAACTGGGTTATCCGCCGGAAGGCATCCCACCGGAATTGGACAGGGAATTCACTGCATAAAATGAGGAATGAAGAAATGCGGGGAGTTCAGCTTTCAAGCTGAACTCCCCGCCTGGGCCTCAGCCCATTGAAGTCGTATGTTCCGGTTTGATCTTGTAAATCACGCGGACTTCATGCGGCTGGCGGAACGGATAAACATCCTGGCCGATGTATTTTTTGGCCATTTTGTTGATGTGCTCATCCGCGCCGTCGGTGGTGCGTTCGACGACGGTGCCGCGAACTTCCAGATACCGGTACGGATTATCCGGATCCACCAGCGCCAGCGAAACGCGTCCATCTGCTTGCAGGTTCTTGTCTTTCTGCCGCCCGACGGCGGTGTTGAAAACGACGTTTTCGCCGTCGTAATCAATCCAGACCGGTGTCACCTGCGGTGAACCGCTCGGCATCACCGTCGCCAAACCGGCGAAGACTTTCTTGTCGAACAAATCTAAATATTTATCGGGAATTACTGAAGCCATACACTTGCCTCCTTTTGTCGGGTGTTTGAAACACGGGTTTACAGCACCAATTCAGCCATCGTTCGCAGCACATTGATCTCCGAGGTTCCGCAGATCATGGTCGTGATGCCGGAAGTTTTCCACGCCGCCAGGCGTTCGGCAATTCGCTCCTTGGGGCCGCACAGCGCAACCTCGTCCACCAATGCATCCGGCACGGCCATGATCGCTTCCATTTTCTTGCCGGTCAGATAAAAGCCTTGAATCTTCTCCGCCGCCTCTTCGTAGCCGTAGCGGCAGGCGATGTCGTAATAAAAATTCTTGCCTTTCGCGCCCATGCCGCCGATGTACAGCGCCAGATTCGGTTTAATCTGATTGCGGCAGGCAGTCACGTCATCGCCCATGACAATGTGAACCGTGGGCGCGATATCAAAATTAGTCAGATCTTTCGCGGTTTCGGATTTGGCAAAACCTTCGTCCAGCCATTCGCGATAGACCGGAACGCGTTCCGGCGAAAAGAAAATCGGCAGCCAGCCGTCGGCAATCTCCGCCGACAAGGCGACATTCTTCGGCCCGACGGCGGCCAGGTAAATCGGGATGCGGTCGCGGAACGGATGGACAATCAGTTTGAGCGGCTTGCCAAGGCCCGAACCGCCTTTGCAGGGAATATCGTAGTGTTCGCCGTGGTGTTCCAGGGGACGTTCACGCTTCCAGATCGTCCGCATGATTTCGACATATTCGCGCGCGCGCGTCACCGGTTTGCCATACGGGACGCCATGCCAGCCTTCGACAACTTGCGGGCCGGAAGCGCCAATTCCGACCAGCATCCGGCCTTGCGTCATCAGATCAATCGTCGCCGCCGTCATTGCCGTCATTGCCGGCACGCGCGCGGTCATTTGCATGATCGCCGTGCCGACATTGATCTTTTCCGTCTTCGCCGCCAGCCAGACCAGCGGGCTGACAGCGTCAGAGCCATAGGCTTCCGCCGTCCAGACCGAATGAAATCCCAGCCAATCCGCTTCCTGCGCCAACGCCACGTTATCCACGGGCGACGATCCCCAATACCCCACATTCAATCCAAGCCGCATAGTGCCTCCTGACGTTCAGCCACAGAGTGCACAGAGATCACTGAGAATAATTACGCCAAACTCTCCGTATTCTCCGTGTGCTCGGTGGCTATTTCTTAAAGTATCGAACTGATTTCCGAAATTTGTTGCAGATAGTTTGCCGAAGCTTTCGCCGCGGACTTCTCAATGCGATTCTGCCAAAACCAGTCAATCACCGCGCCCTTGCCTGGCGGTTGGCCGTTTGACGCCTCCCACTCGGCTTCGACGATCAGCCGGATGACATAAAACAGATAGACCATCCGGTCGGCAAGTTCGCGGAAGCAGACCGCGGCGGAAAGTTCTTCCATCGTCATCAGCGATTCAATCTCGCCGCGCAAGGTTTCCAGCCTTGCCACTGCGCGCGTTTTCACGGCACTGTCTGCCAGCGAATCCAGCGTCTGTTTCAGAAATTCAAAATAGGATTCGTGCAATTTGCCGCGCTGGCAATCCCGCACCGATTGCGCGATCAGTGTTCCGTGCGCGCCTTCCCAGGCTTCGAAAATCACTGAATCGCGCAGCAGCCGGGGCAGGATGGAAAAGTTTTCCATCGCGCCGTTGCCCCCCAGAATTTCAATCCCCCGGCGGATGACATCCGTCGCCGAAATCGAACTGCGGTATTTGTTCAGATTGACGATCAGGCGGAAGAACTTTCTGGTCGTTTCATCGGCACGCCCGGTTTCGATTTCATCGCGCAGATGTGCCAGAAACAAGCTGCCCGAAGTCATGGCCAGCACCTCGCAGCGCATTTCAGCCAGAACTTCCTGCACCAGCGGAAAGGTTTTTATCGCCACGCCGAACGCCTGCCGATGCTGTGCGTACGTCCAGGCAATCACATACGCCCGCCGAGCGGCACCCGCCGAACCGACAGCGTTGTACAGCCGCGAAGTGTTGATGACGAAATCCATCGCCTGCTGAAAACCCTGTCCCGCGCCGCCGACTTGATACGCAATCGCATCGCGAAAATCCATTTCCGCCGTCGCCATGGATTTCGTGCCGAGTTTGTCTTTCAATCGGCGCAGGTACATTCCATTCGGCGCACCGTCATCCAGCTTGCGCGGAATCAGGAACAATCCCAGCCCCTTGGTTCCGCCCGCAGCGCCTTCGGGCCGGGCCGTCATCAGCGCCAAATCCGCAGAAGCGTTCGAGCAGAACCATTTTTCGCCATTGATCAGCCATTTGTTTTCATTGGCATCAATCAGCTTTGCCACACAGGCATTTGCGCCAACATCCGAACCGCCCTGCACTTCGGTCAAAAACTGCGCGCCATGCAACCGCCGGTCGTAATCGGCGTCAAGCAATCCCGGCAGATACTTCGCTCTCAACTCTTCGCTGCCGGCGTTCTGTAACGCCTTGATCACGCCCGCTGTGCAGGCCAGCGGGCAGTTGTGCCCGGCTTCGCCGTTGTACGAAGACAGGTAAAACAGTGCCAGCGCCAGCAGATTGCTTTCCGGTTCTGCGTACACGGCCATCGCGCCCGAACCATAAATATGCCTTCCCGCCAGATGGTGATCCGCCGATTGCAGCAGGTTTTCCGTGCGTTCGCCGGTCGCGGAGTAACGATCCAATCGCGGCAGATTTTCCGCCAGATTTGCCAGGCGGGCCGCCGCGTCAACAATAACCGCCGCTTCGCCGCCGAAGCGCGATAAACGCGGTTCGTGTTGCCGGAGCTTTTCTTCTCCCCACAACTGTTGAAGCAGAGTTTTCAGGTGGTGATCGGTCTCGTAAAAGTTGCCGGGCTGACTGCTTTCCCACGCGGCCAAATCCGCGCGGCCTTGTTCGATGGATGAACCGCTCGATTGCCGTGATTGACGAACGAGTTCTCTGGATGGTGTGCTCATCTTGATGTCCTTCGGAAACTGCGGCCTGAAACTTGGGCTTGACGATTGTCACGAGATTTCACGGCAAAGATAAATGTCACTGCCCCGGCGCGCAAGAGACGAATCACTTCAATTCATCGAAAGCCGGTTCGCCGTTTTGAGTTTACCGGAAACAGTTCCAGATCCGTACGAAGTGAAGGCGAACCGTACGCGCAAGACGCCGTTTCCGCTGGCACCGGGCTTGCAACCGAGCTTGCAGATGAACTCAGTGGACAGAAGGCGTCAAATTTTGTCTGTCTGAAATGGAAACAAGCAAGGAGGCAAGGATGGAGGCAACACAAAAGGTGGAAGCAAAACCGTCAGAAAGTACAACCATAGTGCCGCAACTCGGACTTTTTGACGCTCCCAAACCAGCAGAGCAGGCGTATGACCTGTTGCTGGAAATGGGTTATGGCCATGACGAAATCAGCGTGGTGATGTCCAACGAGACGCAGGGTCAATTCCAGGCCGGAAATCCCGTGGCGGCTGCATCTGAAGGGACGGAAGTTCCCAACGCCAGCGCCAAAGTGCTGGGCGGAGCGGGGGCGATGGCCGCCGCCGGAGCCGCTTCTGGAATCATTGCCGGAATCGGCGCTGCCATTGTCGTTCCCGGGTTGGGGTTGCTGGTTGCCGGGCCGTTGGCCGCTTTGGGCGCAAGTCTGGGCGCGGCGGTCGGCGCACTGTATGGAATCCCCTTCGCCGCCATGGCTGAAAACGAAGTCGCGAATTACGAAGCGAAAGTTCGTGATGGTCAGGTGCTGCTGAGCGTTGAACCGCGATCACCGGAAGATCGCGAAAAGATTCAACGCGGATGGGATCGTATTAACGCTTCGCAGGAAGGAGTCAAAGATGAGTAAAACATCAAAACCAGATCCGACCATTCCTGAACAGCCGGTTCCACAACCCGCGCCCGTGCTGCCTGGCGATCCGATCATTGAACCTGATGGGCCGGTGATCTTGCCCGCGCCGCACGATCCGCTGGAACCTGACCCGATGAATCCCAGACCGCCAAAACTGCCGAACGAAAACCCGGATCAGGTTTAACGGCCAACGCCTTTTTCAAACACCTCTTTACCCCAATGTTGATTTCCGATATTGGCGCAAAGGGGTGTTCCTGCATAAAACGCATCCGCCATCCAGCCGGGAAGATTCAACGACTACCGAAAATTTCTCCGCCGCTGCTCTGAACGCTTGCGCCGCCAGGATAAAGCCAGTAAAAGATGCGCGCAGTAATCACGCCTTTCCATTTTTCGACCATTTTTCGAATTGAAGCAAAGGAGAATACATGCCCGGACGTTTTGGTCTGCGAGTTGGACTCGGTTTTGTGTTGAGCGCCTTGATGCTGGTTGCCGGACGCCAGGCGCTCAATCCGGCAATGCTGGCTTCGCCGGCACGCGAAGTGAAGTTCAAGAAAACAGTGCTGGATCGCGAATTCCGCTCCGAAGGCGTCACGGTCGCCGATGTGAATCGCGACGGCAAACCGGATGTGCTGGCCGGAAATCTCTGGTACGAAGCGCCCAACTGGACGTTGCGCGAAATCGCGCCTCCGGGGAAATTCGACGCCGCCAAAGGCTACAGCAACAGCTTCGTCAATTTCGCGATGGACGTGAATCGCGACGGCTGGATGGATCAAATCCGCATCGGGCTGCCGTTCGATCATAAAGTGCTCTGGCTGGAAAATCCGAAAGGAAAAGACGGACACTGGGCGGAACACATTGTGTTTCGCAATGCCTGCAACGAAAGCCCGACGCTGGCGCGGCTGGCTGGCGCGGGCCAAGACCCCGTCATGGTGTTTTCCGTGGATGATGCACAGATGGCCTGGTACGAGTTGGGCAAAGACCCAAACGCCGAATTCACGGCGCACAACATCAGCGAAAAGTTTCCGAAAGAAAAAGCCAAAGACGCTGGCGTGTTTCGCTACTCGCACGGGCTTGGCGTCGGGGACATCAACGGCGACAAACGCCCGGACGTGCTAATTCGCGGCGGTTACTGGGAAGCGCCCGCCGATCCGCGCCAGCCGAACTGGAAATTCGTTCCGGTCAACTTCGGCGAAGACTGCGCGCAGATGCACGTTTATGACGTGGACGGCGACGGATTGAACGACGTGCTTTCCAGTGCCGCGCATAAGATCGGCGTCTGGTGGCATCAGCAGCAAAAAGACGGCAGCTTCAAAACGCACACGATTGACAGCAGCTTTTCTCAATCGCACGCGCTGGAATTGGTGGACATCAACGGCGACGGGCTGAAGGATTTGGTGACCGGCAAACGCTTCTGGGCGCACGGCCCGACCGGCGACATCAATCCCAGCGATCCGGCAGTCGTTGTCTGGTTCGAACTTCAGCGCAAAGGCCACGACGTGAAGTGGATCAAGCACGAAATTGACAACGACAGCGGCGTCGGCACGCAATTCACCGTTGCTGATCTGAACGGCGATAAGCGACCGGACATCATCACCTCGAACAAAAAAGGCGTTCACGTTTTTGTTCAGCAAAAGTAAAGCTTCAATGCAAATCAAGAAAAAGAAAATTTACGACGTATGCGTCATCGGTTCAGGCGCGGCAGGCGGCTTTATGGTCAAGGAACTGACCGCTGCCGGAGCCGACACCGTTCTGCTGGAAGCCGGCGGGCGTGGCCGATTGGAAGACCTGCACATTCACGACTGGGCTTATGATTTGCCGAAGCACGGTTTGGGTTTGTTCAAACAGGCTTCGCTTTATCCCGACAACATTCGTTCGGCGATTGAATTTCGCGGCGACAGCGTAGGCGTTGATCGCATTCGTACGCTGGGCGGGCGGACGTTTCATTGGAATGCCGTGGCATTGCGGTTTGCGAAGGACGATTTCCGCGAACGCTCGCTGCACGGCATCGAAGAAGATTGGCCAATCACATACGAAGAGCTTGCTCCGTTTTACAGCTACGCCGAACGTGAAATGCACGTCTTCGGCACGCGCGAAAATCTGGAAGTTTTGCCGGATGGCGATTTCGTCGCCGAAGCGCCACGGCTGCGCTGTTCGGAATATCTGGCGCAAAAGAAGATTGCCAAACTCGGCGTCAAAATGATCCCGGTTCGCAAAGCCGTCTTGCTGAAAAGCCGAAAAGGGCGCGGAGCTTGTCATTTTTGCGGCCACTGCATGGATGTGTGCGACGTGCGGGCGGTCTGGTCTTCAGACATTACGGTCATTCCCGAAGCGCTGGCGACCGGCAAGTTGACACTGAAAACCAACGCTTTGGCGCGGGAAATTCTGGTCGGTAAAGACGGCCTGGCTTCGGGCGTGTCGTTCATCAATCGTCTGACTGGCAAGGAAGAACAAGTCTTCGCCCGCGTCATTGTGCTGGGTTGCGGAGCCGCCGAAACGCCGCGCCTGCTGCTGAATTCCAAAAGCGAAAAGTATCCGAACGGTCTGGCGAACTCGAACGATCTGGTCGGGCGTTACTTCGGCGGTCACATCAACACCAGCGCCACGGCTTATCTGAAAGAACTGGTTGGCAAAGACACCTGGGCGGGCGACGGCATGACCGATCACGCCTACATTCCGCGTTACAACTATCAGGGCAAAAAAGATTATGTTGGCGGTTGGGGCTTTCAGATGAATTACACCACTTACAGCCGCCCGCTTCACGCCCATCAAGTCGCCGGTTTCGGCGAAAGCTATAAACGTCGCGTCCGCGAATTGCAACCTGCCATGTTCCACATCGGAGCCTGGGGCAAGGTCGAACAGCGTTTCGATAACCGCATCACCGTTGATCCGAACAAAAAAGACAAACACGGCATCCCGATTCCCATCGTGAATTTCAAATGGGGCGAAAACGATCTGAAGCTGTTCAAGGAAATGCGCGAAGGGCTGTTTGAAATTCTAGAAGCTTGCGGAACCGAACACGTCAATCCGAGCGGCGCCACGCCCGGCGGCTTTGCCAGCCACGAAGTCGGCAGTTGCCGCATGGGAATTGACCCCAAAAAATCCGTGCTGAACGCTTACAATCAATCGCACGAAGTCAAAAACCTGTTCGTCGTTGACGGCAGCAGCTTCACAACTTTTTCGGAAAAGAATCCGACGCTGACCATCGCGGCGCTTTCCACTCGTGCGGCGCGTTACATCGCCGAACAGCGCAAACGCGGAGATTTGTAAACCGTTATTTCGCGGCTGACAGTATGCAAAAAAACATCCGTGTCGGTGGGGGCGTAGCGGGGATGGCCGGGGTGCGGCACTTCTTGAGAAGCGCTGCCGTATTCAGCGAAACCGGTAGGAAAACAACTCCGCATCCTTCATCACAAACTGCAAGCGCACGGTTTGCCCGGTTAGCGCGCTGACATCTTCACCGGCTCGCCACGCGACGGCGCGTTCGATTTCATTGCCGATCTGTTCGACGGCGTCGCTCAGCGCAAAGCCCGGCAACGGATGCCCGGCGGCGTCCTGAATTTCCACGCGAACGCCGCCTGCCGCTGACGTGGCGAAATTGAGCCGCAGCCGTTTCCCAGCGAATTTCAGCGGCTTGGTCGTCAACTCGCCGCCCGCGTACGGCGCGCGCGCAGCGACCAGGCCATCCGTTCGCAGCGTGTATCGCTGCAAATGATGCGTCGGCTGGCCGTAGTTTTTCTGCACATAGAACGACATTTCATTCGGCCCGGTGGGCACGATATTCAGCGCCGGATAATTCGTCCGCGAAGTCCAGTTTTCCCAGCCGATTTCCGGTTTGATTAGCGCTTCCAGAAAACTTCGGTCATAGCGCGTGCCGCCCCGGCTGCTGAGCAAAACACTGTCGGAAATGTCCTTGAAATAGCCCGGATCAACATTGACGGCGCGAGCCTGCGCTTCGTTCAGCACTTGCCGGCCGGGCATAAATCGCGCCGCAATGCCCAGGTAAATATGCGAAGCGCGAAAGTAAGGATGCGTTTGATTCGTGTACAAATGCTCCGGCGGCGCGTCACCGAAACTCATCTCGACCGGTTCGCTCCAATGCAGGAAATCTTTTGATGTGGTTCGTGCCACCCAGCGCACGCCTTTTCCGGCGATGTTTTTGAAAACGCGCAGGTAACAAACGTATTGCCCTTCGCTCTCTGACCAGAAGGCAAGGTTCTGCGAATCGAAAGCGCCCTTCGTCATCACCGGCTGTTCGCTGAATTTGCGCCAGCGAATGCCGTCCGCCGACACAAAGGCGAACAACCCGCTGCGGCTGGTTCCGGCCAAAGCCTTGAATCGTTCCGCCGCTGCCACGCCGGGCCGCGCATCAAGCAGTGGGCTGAAGTTATGCGACAGCGGCGCGCTGCCGGCCAAAATCACGTTGTTCTGCCGCGTGCCCATCACTTCAAACAGCCCCAGCGCAGGCTTCGTCCAATGGATGCCGTCGCGCGATTCGGCATAACAGGTCGTCTCGCTTTCGCTGCCGTCCGCTTTGGCCATCGGCAAGCCGCGATAGTACAACCGATAGACCGCGCCATCTTTGATGACCGTGCAATACCCGGCGAACGCGCCCTCCCACGGCTTATCAAAGGTCAGCACCTTTTCGGCGGCTATCGGTCGTTGCAGTTCCAATGTGACGCCGCGCGTGCTTTCGACAAGCTGGCGATCCACAAACAATTCCAGTCGTGAACCAATATCCGCGACGGGCGATTGCGCCGCGCCAAATGCGGTAGCCAGCAATGCGATAAAGAGTAGAATCGAGTGTTTCATGATTTCAACGTTAATGGGAGCGATGCGAGCTATGAGAGTGGTGGGATTTATCGTAGTCATCACTCCTATGACTCCCCTGACTCCCCTGACTCCCATTGAATTGATATGGCGCACATTTTTAGCCGCCCTGCCTATCATCGCCTGCCCTTAGGCTTATTCCGTTGTTCCAGCCGCACCCGGGTCATACACTCGCGCAAGCCGCCTTCCTTGATGAAATCCTGTTCCTGCCATTTGATCTGTTGATCCAGCAAATAATTCGCCTGATGAATCAGACAGATGGCGATGTTCACCACCACTTCGGCAGAGCGGGTTTCGCAAAATTCACGAAAGACTTCAAAAGTCAGTGGAGTTTGCCGGGCGAGCTTGCGCACGTAAAGCGCCTCTTTGGAATTCTTGTCCCACTGGCGCAAATCACGCACCCGCAAATCATCCTGATAATCCAACAGCAATTCTTCCAAACTGGCACGGGCGACGTTGGTCAGTTTGAGTTCCATCTCTTTCGACGTAACCGCTGCTTTGCTGCCTTCGGCAATGTTCTGTTTGCCCACAGCGCGCCGCTTGCACCATTTGATCCACGGTGCGGTCGCGCGCATTCAGAAACCGCTGGCAGAAACGTCAGGTCAGGTCGTAAATCACTTCGGCCTTTTGATAAGACAGCAGTTCCTCGTAATTTCCATGCGGCGGCAGAAAGCCGGGTTCATCAGCGGCATTCATCTCAGCTGGCTCCTTTTGCATCAGCGCATAAAAAAGGTGACAAAATCAGCGTCTTGATCTATCAACGTAGTATTTGGCCGAAAACATTTTGGGACGAAAATTACGAGAGCGTCATTATGCCACAACACTACAAATCATCCGTCACAGCGATATTGATACTGCTATTTTTCAGCTTCGCCGCCGCGCAAACGAACGGCCCCAACCAACCGGGCGATCCGCGCAATATCAAAAACGGTTCGGTCATTCCTGATGAAGGCTACAGCGATCAGCCGTATGTGGTCATTACCAACGACGGCGCGTGGTTGTGCGTGATGACGACGGGTAAGGGCGTCGAAGGCGAAGGCGGGCAGCACATCATCGCCGTCATCAGCCGCGACAAAGGCCGCACGTGGTCGGCTCCGATTGACATTGAACCCGCGACCGGGGTTGAAGCTTCGTGGGTCGTGCCGTTCAAAACGCCAGGCGGGCGCGTCTATGTCTTTTACACCTACAACAAAGCCAACATTCGCGCCGTGCCGAATGCCGCCAACGCGAGCAAGCGTGTGGATACGCTGGGCGTGTATGCCTTCAAGTTTTCCGACGACAACGGGTACACGTGGTCAAAGGAACGCCACGAAATCCCTATGCACGTGACCGAAGCCGACCGCGACAACAACTTCGGCGGGCAGACGCTGTTTTTCTGGGGCGTCAGCAAACCCATTGTGCACAAAGGCGCGGTGTATTGGGGCTGGAACCGCGTCACGCGCTGGGGCGTGCCCGGTACGCTGGTGCGTTCGCAAGGGCATTTTATGCGCAGCGACAATCTGTTGACCGAACGCGACCCGAAGAAATTGCGGTGGAAGATTTTGCCGGATAGTGATGAAGGATTGCGCGCGCCGAAAGGCCCGATTGCCGAGGAAATCAATCTGGTCAGTATGCGCGACGGTTCGCTCTATGCGACTTACCGCACGATTGACGGCTATCTGTGTCACACGTACAGCCGCGACGATGGCCGGACGTGGACTGCGCCTGCTTACGCGACCTTTGCCAATGGCCGCCCGATCAAACATCCGCGCGCTTACGCGCCGGTGTGGAAGCTCGGCAACGGCAAATACCTGCTCTGGTTTCACAACCACGGCGGCGAGCCAGTGCATACGGACGAATGGGGAAAGGGAGGCTATTACCAAAACCGCAATCCGGTCTGGGCATCCGGCGGCGTCGAGCGCAACGGGCGCATTGAATGGTCGGAGCCGGAAATTCTGCTCTATGACGACGACCCGAAAGTGCGGATGAGTTATCCCGATCTGATCGAAGACGGCGGGCGGATTTACATCACCGAAACGCAGAAAAGCATCGCGCGCACGCACGAACTTGACGCGGCACTGCTCGAAGGCATGTGGCGGCAGGCGGAAACCAGACAGCTTGCGACACGCTGGCTGGCGTTGACGCTGGCGGGCGAGCAGACAAAAGCGAATGGGAGTTTCGCCATGCCGCGGCTTTCCTCATTACAAATCGGCGGTTTCACGATAGACGGCTGGTTGCAGATGCGGGAACTGTCGCCGGGACAGGTGATTTTCGACGCGCGCGACCAAAGCGGCAAAGGCATTGCGCTGACGTTTTCCAATCGCTTCACGTTGAAGCTGACGCTGAATGACGGGCAGCGAGAATCTGCGTGGGACAGCGATCCGGGCACGTATGCAGGCACGTTGAAAACCAACGTCTGGCAACATTTCGCCGTGACGGTGGACGGTCAGGCAAAGATTATCAGCTTTGTCATTGATGGCGTGCTGAATGACGGCGGCGCGGCGCGGCAATATGGCTGGGGGCGGATTGATCCGGCGCTCGGCGAGGTGAATGGATTGCCGCGCGCGACGATTGCGCCCGCGCTGTATGGCGAAGTGAAGGCGCTGCGCATCTATGGCCGCGCCCTCAGCACATCAGAAGCTGTCGGAAATTTTCGCGTGGGGCATTGACGCTGGTGCTTTTTACACCCTGCTGAAGATTGAGTTACTCACCGTCCCCGTGCTGTCGGAGAACGACTCCTGTTCGATTCCTATCGAACGCAGGATGCTCAGATGCACATTCGACAGGCGCGTTTCGCCGTTGCGCCAGTAACCGGCGTGCTTGAGTCCCATATTCGCGCCGCCCGCGATCAGCGTCGGCAGATTATGCGGATTGTGAGTCGTGCTGGCGCCGCTGCCAAACAGCACAATCGTATTGTCGAGCACCGAGCCGCTGCGGTCTTTGTATTCGTTCATCCGCGCGAAGAAGTGTGCGAGTTGCTGACTCAGAAACAAATCGTACTTGGCGAAGTTGAGTTGTCCTTCCTTGTCGGTGGCGTGCGAAAGGTTGTGGTGCGTTTTCGACAATCCCAGCTTGATCGGGAACGTGTCGCTGATGCCCATGCCGTCTTCGCGATTGAGCATGAAAGCGACCGAGCGGGTGATGTCGGCGTCGAAGGCCAGCGCAATCAGGTCGAACATCGTCTTGTAATACTCGGAAGGGTCGCCTTCGTTGGTGGCATCGAGCTTCATATGGGAGTAATCCTGCTGCTTGAGCGGAATGTCTATCCATTTTTCCGAGGCGGCCAGCCGCGCTTCGACTTCGTTGAGCGAGGTGAGGTACTGCTCCATCCGCTCCCGGTCTGTCTTGCCAAGCTTTTTGTCGAGCGCTCGCGCGTTCTCCGCCACGGCATCAACGAGTTTGATGCGGCGCTGAAGCTTCTCATGCTCGGTTTTGAGCGATGTGCGGTCCAGGCTGAACAGCCGCTCGAAAACCCGGCGCGGCTTGTTTTCCGCCGGAATCGCGCGCCCTTCCAGGCTGTAGGAAATCGTGCCCGTGCGCGACAGAAAGCCCGTGCCTGCGTCAATCGAAAGCGTCAGCGAAGCCTGACGGCAATGCTGTTTCGTGTGGAGCGCGATCACCTGATCAAGCCCCGCTGTGTTGTAGGTTCCCGGCTTCGGATTTTGCAGCGGTGCGCCCGTCAGCCACATATCGGAGCAGGTATGCGGGTCGGCCTTGGGGCCATTCGGATGATAAAGCCCGCCCATGAAGCTGATCTGCTTCTGGAACGGCAGCAACGGCTCCGTTGACTTGCTGTACGTGATCTCGCCGTTTTCCGCGACTCGTGGAAACCAATACCAGTCGGAGATTCCATGATCTTTCAATGGCAGCGACATTCCATTGGCGGTGTAGATTGCGCAGAAGCGCCGCGGGAGGCGATCAGTCACCTCCGCGCCCATCACGTCGAGGACTGGCAGGGCCAGCGTTGCGCCGCCGAGACCTTTCAGGAAAGCGCGTCGATCCATACGGAAAGAATCGGGGCGAAAAGAGTTGGTCATAGTTCCTCCAAAAGCTGCATCGGGTATTTTATTTTTCCAAAAACATCGGGCTGTTGATGACATACCGAATCATGTCTTTCATCCTGTAGCCATCAGCCTTCAACTTCAGCCCATCCTGTTTCAACTGGTTGCGTTCGCTATAAGTCAAACTGCGACCGGAAGCGTAAGTCGCCAGATGCTTCAGGAAGCTGAAGGCGACCTGATCAATTCGATCATTGGCAAGATAACGTTTCAATTCATTGGCGCCGCTGACCTCCGTGTGGTCGGGCAGGGTGCTGCGCGCGTCCGCAGGTTGCGTCTTCAGCCTGCCACCGGCGTTGAACTCTTCGAGCGCGACGCCCCACGGGTCAATTTTGGCGTGACAGGCCCGGCAGGCCGAAACATCGCGATGTTGTTCGAGGCGCTGGCGTAGCGTCAACCCCTTCTCCGCTTCCTTGAGCGCGGGGACATTCGGCGGCGGATCAGCGGGCGGCTCGGCGACGATCTTTCGCGCCAGCCACGCGCCCCGCTTCACCGGGTTTGATTCCCGTCCGTCGGAAAGGCCTGCCAGGATGGCCGCCTGCGTCAGCACTCCGCCCAATTCCGTCCGACCGTGTTTGATCGGCGCGAAGCGAAACCCGCTTTCGGTCTTCTCTCCCAGATCGTAATAGTCCGCGACCGTCTCGTTCGCCAGGATGAAATCTGACTGCATCAGATTTGCCGCCGGAAGATTTTCCCGAATCATGTAGCGCAGGAACTCTACAGGCTCCTGCCGTAGCTGCGTGCGGGTTTCCCGCGTGAGCTTCGGGAACCGCGTGCGGTCCGGCTCAAGCACTTGAAACTTGTCGAGGCTCAACCACTGCGCAGCGAATTCGTTGAGGAAGCGCGAGAATTTCGGGTCCGCGATCATCCGCTCTGTTTCGGCGTCGAGTTGTTTGCGCAGCGTTCCTGCGGCGGCGAGTTGCAACGTCCTTCCGTCCGGCGGGCTGTTCCACAGGAAGTAGGAAAGCTTCGACGCCAGTTCGTAATTGTCCAGCGGCTCCGGTTCCGGCGTCGTGCTGTTTTCGATCAGAAACAGAAATTGCGGCGAGGTCAGCGCCACCAGCAGCGCGTCCTTGACGCTCTCTTCAAAGCTGCGCTCGGCTGCTGCGGAGTTGCGATAAACCGCCAACAGCGATTCCTCTTCAGACTTAGTGATCGGGCGGCGGTAGGCGCGCCGCGCGAAGTTGCGCAGAATCTGCCGGGCGTACACGGCCTGATTACTTTTCTGCGCGGAATCAATGAAGATGTTTTTGTACGGCAGTGGCGGCCACGTTTCGTGCAACGGCCCCTCGAACTCAACCGAGCGGATCAGCAAACGCGGCATGTCGCGTCCGTCGGTGTATTCGCTGCGCACGCCGATTTCACGCACTCCCGCCAGATAGTTGACGTTGTCCTGCTCCACCTCGGCGTTCGGGAAGTTGCGCATCGTGCCTTCAAACACATAACGGGCGAGTTTTGTCCCGGCGACGGGCTGCGGTTCGCCCACGGCGACCAGCGAACTGCCGCAATCGCGGCGGAATCCGAGATGCACACCGACTTTCGGCGCACGCTTCTCGAACGCGAGGAAGCGGCGTGATGCTTCGTGCGTTGCGGGCAACGGCGTCAGCACGATTTTTGCGGCGTTAGGTAAACCATCAATGGATGTGCTGACTGTTGCCGCTCCCGCTGCCAGCCGTACAACCAGAAATGCAGGTTGCTGCAGCGAGCCCGTGAACTGCCGGTCGCCGATTTTCAAGGCAACATCCGGCAATTTCGGCGCGTTGTTTCGTCCCTGCGGACGCTTCTGTTCCTGCGCCGCTTTCAGCTTTGCCGCCTCTGCATCCAGTGGAGCAGGATGTACTTCTACCTGATAAATGCCCGGCTTAGGGATTATCGCAGAACCGCCATTGACCAGGATTCCTGAACCTTCCGCTGCACTCGCGCCCTTGTCGAGCAGCAGGCCATCGTCATATTTCGCCGCCGTCACCGTCACGCGGAAACGTCCGTCATCAGGCAGTTCGCGCACCGCAATCTTGAAATTCGCCTTGGGGCCGTAAGTTCCATCGCTCCCGAACAGTTCGTCGTTGGGAATGGCGGGTCGCAACAACAGGCCTTCGGGAACCGTCCCGTAGGCTTTCCCTTTCGGGTAGCCGCCGCTGCCGCGAAAATCGGCGAACACCGAGTGATAGATGCTGTCGAAATCCCGCCATCCGCGCACGGTGTCGTTGCCCTGATAACCCTCAATGAACCGGTACTTCGTCCGCATGAAAAACGGCTCGAAGGGGAAGGGCTTTTTCACGGTCAACTGCGTCACGATAAAGTCTGCCGGAGCCAGCAGCGTGCTGCCCGCTCCCAGCACGAGCTTTTCGCTGACAGGCTTCGGATTGATCCCGCTGCCGAAATCGAGTCGGAAATTCTGGATGGACGGTTTGGATTTCGGGTCAATAATTACCCGGTTGAGCGCCTTCTCGGCGATTTCGAAATAGGTTTCGGTCAGCAGCGGCGATAGCTCCAGCCGTTCGTGGTTGTTCAGGAATCCGTCTTTTGAGACGGCATCAGCAGGCAGGATGTCGGAAACATCGTCTTCCAGTATCAACAGTTCGCGCAGCGTGTTGCGATACTGCGCGACGGTTAACCGCCGGATCAGCCCGTTTTTTGAGACCCGTCGCGTGCGCGCCGCTGCGAGCGCGTCATCAATCCACTTGGTCATCCGCTCGCGGTCAGCGTCGCTGGGCTGCGGTTTGGCACTCTTCGGCGGCATGGTCCCGGCGTCAATCCGCTCGCGGACTGCTTCCCAAGTGGCGATTTGCTGGTCATCGAACTTTGCGTCGAGCTGATCAACCCGCACTCCGCCCATCCTGTTGTCGCCCTCATGGCAACGCAGGCAGTTTTGCTTCAAGAACGGCTTGGCGAATTCCTCGAATGAAGCGGCACGCTCGTCATCCGTGTTTACAGAGGACTGCGCCTGCGACTGATCCAATGATGGGGAAACAGCGGCCATTGCGGCGCAGAAAAAAAACAAAAGTAGCGCCCAGCCCCGTCTTCGCCTTTGAATGTTTGTGCTCATACCAGATTGGTCATGCTCCAAAGAATGTTTTGTTGCGCCGTCTACCGTCACAGGCCCCGGACGCCGCCGCGTTCGACTCTGGTGTTGCTTCCAAGTTTGCAGATCGCAATCGGAGACGATCACCGTTTAGGTCAAGCTACAGTAATTTCGTTTCCACGGGAAGGTGAAGGCGATTTTAAGGGAGAGGCGTATGTTTGTGTAGGCGGCAGCCATTTTCAGCGCGAAGCGGTACACGCTGGATTGCCAGCGTTGAGAAAACTGGGCAGGGGCTGTCCCATCTCCGGCCGGCGTCAGCCGCGGCAACTCTTCATCACCGGGATGGACAGGCGATTTTTTTTCATTCAGCGCTTACCGTTGGGCGAATCACGCAAGAGATTATTGCGCGGCTCATTTGTTTAGAGCCAAGGGCAAGGCGATTTCTTCCCGAAAGTTTTCGGCGGCGCGGAAAAGAAAGCTTGCGGCGGTGTCGGCTCCGCGCGCCTGATGCTATATTCCGCCCTCGCACGCACAATCATTCACCCCTAACCTGGAGACTTCAACTTATGAAACTTCTATTCACACTGTTGATCGGTCTGTCGCTTTTCGCCGTGCAGGCACAGGCGCAGACCAAAACCGAAACCGCCGATGAAAAAGGCTTTGTGCAATTGTTCGACGGAAAAACCTTGTCTGGCTGGAAACTGGTCAAGGGCCGCGGCCCCGGCTACGTGGTAAAAGACGGCGTGCTGGTTTGCCCGCTCGATGGCGGCGGCAATCTGTACACCGAAAAGGAGTACGCCAATTTCGTCTTTCGCTTTGAGTTCAAGACCGAACCGGGCGGCAACAACGGTGTGGGGATTCGCGCGCCGCTGGATGGTGATGCGGCGTATCAGGGAATGGAGATTCAAATCCTGGACGACGGCCACGAAAAATACAAAGGCAAGATCAAATCCGAACAGCATCATGGTTCGGTGTACGACACGATTCCGGCGCGCACAGGCTTCCTGAAACCAGCGGGCGAATGGAACACCGAGGAAATTATGGCCCAGGGCAGCCGCATTCGTGTGACGCTGAACGGCGTGATCATTCTGGACGCGGATCTGAATATGGTGAAGGAAGCAGAAGTGCTGAAAAAGCATCCCGGCCTGAAAAACAAGACCGGCCACATCGGGTTTTTAGGCCACGGGTCGCTGGTGGAATTCCGCCACCTCCGGATCAAGGCGCTGCCTTAGTTAGTGCGAATTCCGCGCTTTCAACTCTCAATTTTCCACTATCCATTGTCGGGCAGAAATAAAGAATTGCTTCTGTCTGACAGTGGATAGAGGAAAATGAAAAGCTGAGAGTTATCTGGATTACTTTTCTTGAGGCGGAATTCTGACGAACCAGGCACTGATGCCCAGCGCGGCGACGACGATGGAAAGAATGTAAAACATCGCCGCATAAGACCCCGTCCAGGCCACGCATTGCGCCAGCAGCAGCGGCCCCACGGCGGAAGCCAGCACGGTCAGCGATTGCGCCGCGCCCTGAATTTTTCCCAGATGGGCGCGGCCAAAGGCGCGGCTCCAGAATGAAAAGAAAATGACAATGACGAAGCCGCCGGCCAAGCCCATGACCACGGCCCAGGCGACGACGTGCAATTCGCTCTGAACTTGTGGCAACGCCAGCAAGGCTCCGGCCAGCAGCGCCATCGCCAGGGTCATCAGCCGGTTCATCGTCCATTTTTCGGCCAGCCAGCCACCCAGGAAGTTTCCGGCCAGCGCCGTCAGTGCCGTGATGACCAGCGTTCGGTAATAAACGCCAGAGTTGAATCCGCGTTCGGCCAGGATGGATTCGTTGAACAGCGCAATGCCGGAAGCGATCAGTCCGTAGACCGCGCTGGAAAGCGCAAAGACCCAGAAGGCAGGTGTCCGCAGCGCCTGCCAGAGCGTTGCGCCGGTGAGCGATTCTTCTTGCGTCTCGACCTGCTTTTCTCCGTCCAGCGCCAGCCCAGAGGTTTCCGGGGTGTGGCGCGCCAGCAGCCAGCCGATGGGAGCCAGGCCCAGCAGCAAGGCCCAGCCAATGCCGCCCCACGCCGCGCGCCAGCCGCTTTGGCTGACCACCTCACCGACGACCGGGAACGCAATCATAAAGCCGATGCTCATGACGATGGAGTAAACGCCCATCGCCAGGCTCAGCCGCCGCACGAACCATTGTCCGACCATCGTGATGCTGACGACTGATAGCGCGCTTTGCCCGAAACCGCGTGTCAGGGTGATCAGCACCGCCAGGGAGAAAACACCGTGCGCGCCGCTCATCGTCAACACAACCACACCCAACGCCAGAACCACCGCCGTCAGCACAAGCCGGCTGCCCGCGCGGTCAATCAGTCTGCCAATGCCGAAACAGAACAGCGCGCCAATCAGCGTCGCCCACAAATTGATCTGCGCAAACAGGACGCGGTCAATCTGCAAATCCTTGAGCAGGGATTCGGTAATCAGCCCCAGCCCTTGCGTGCGCCCGGGCAGCGTGCCAACCATTGCCAGCGCCGCCACCGTCAAATTTACCCAGCCGTAATAAATCGGCAGCCGCGCCAGCATCAGGGGGGGGCGCGCCAGTTCGACTTTTGCAGTAATCATCAAGACTTCATTCCTTCATGTTGCGCGGCAACCAACGAACGATTACGCGAGCCGCGCAGCCAGAGCAGAAACAGGGCCGCGCACAATCCCGCGCCCAGCCATCGAACCCAACCCGTTTTGAAAACCACCGTGGCGTTGAACAGCATGAAAATAAAAAGCCCATGCCAGGCGGCAGTGATCAGCCGGTGACGTTGGCGGTACGTTTCCAACCCGCGCCACCACCAGACGACCTCAGCCATCCACAGGGCGAGAAACGCATAATTGACAAACAAACCGCCGCCGAAGGCCGAACCGGTGACTTCCACCGTCTGCCGTTCGACTTCGCGATAGGCGGATGCCTGGCTCCAATCGTGGTAAAAATGAAAGGCGGAAATTGTGTGCAGCACCAGCGCCGCACAACCCACGGTCGAAGCCCAACGCGCTTGCGACTGCCAGATGGCACTTTCCCGCCAACGCAAGTAAATCGCCGCGCTGGTCACATAACCGCCAATGGCGATCCAGATGGTGAAACGGGTTAGGAATTCTCCTCGATTCATGTGGCGGTTGAATGAATAAAGGGTTTTCAGGGCTTTTCCGCCAGAAGCTTCTCAATCCACCGGGACAGTTCAGCTTCCGACAATCGTGTCGGCGTGTAAAACCGGACAATGCCTTTGCGATCCACCAGCGCAAAAGTGGGCGTGGCCGAAACGCCGTAGCGCACCATCGTTTCGGTATCAATCGGAACCGAGATGCCCGCCAGGCCGGGGTAGGATTCGGCCAGCACTTTTTCCATATGGGCTTTTTCCTCGGCGGGCGTGGCGGTCTTGCTTTGCGCGCCCGTGCCGTAAAAGCGCGTCGGGGCCATCACCGTCAGTCCCTGCGCGCGATATTTTTGATAGACATTGCCAAGCGACGCCGCTTGCGCGCGGCAGTCTCCGCACCAGTGCGCCCAGAAAAACAGCAGCACGGGTTTTCCCTTTAGCTCGGCGAATTCGGGCGGCTTGGGGCCGATAAAATCCGTCACGCCGAGTTTCGGCGCGGCCCGGCCTTCCATGGAAAGCTGGTTGATGTTTTTGCTGATGCGGGAACGCAGGGCAGTGTCTTTGGCGCGCGCGAGCTCTTCATTCAAAAACTTGACGGCTTTGTCGCGGCCTTCGCGCGCTGCGCGAAGCTTGCCTTCGACTTCGATGGCCGCGCCCCAGGCACCCAGCAGGTCGGCTTTTTCTTCCTTGATTTCGCGCCGGAGTTCCGCCACATACGCTGCCGCTTTTTCATTTTGCCGCAGCAGTTCCGCGCCGCGCGCCAGCCAGCCCAGCGCGTCCAGATATTCCTTATCCACGCCGTTCTGCTTTTTGTAATCTTCCACCGCCGCTTCGCCGCTGAGCAGGTCGCCGGCGGACAATTTGGTTCTTACCAGCCGAGCCAAATCGCCCGGCGCCGCCGTCGCGGAAATGAATGCGCAAATCAGCAAAGCCGCCAACAATCCATGTTTCTTCAAGTTCGTTCTCCTCTTCAATGTGGGACAGGCTTCAGCCTGTCTTCGCTGTGGACAGACTGAAGTCTGTCCTACTTATCGAAACGATTCGATTCGCACGCGCACCGGCGCTTGAGCGAAGTAAAGCGCCGCTCCCAGCCCCGCGCCCAGACCCAATCCGAAAGCGATTCCCCAGGCCAACATTCCCATTTTTCCGCGCAGCGTGTTGTTCAGAAAATCACCAAGAAAATAACCCACCGAATTGGCGACGAACAAAACCGTAATGACTTTCAGTGAAAACCGCAACGCACCAAACGCCCAAGCCAGAATCAACCCCATCAATGCGGCCCCGGCGAGAGAGCCAAGCCATTCGCCGGTTTTGTTCTGCATCGTGAAATACGCCGCAATCCAGCCCACGGCGTATGCCAGAAAGGCGACGCTGAAGAGCGCATAGAATCGCGCCAGCCGTCCGGGGCCAATCACCAGACGGCTCAGCACGCCACCGCCTGCCAAAATAAATAGCAGCGTCCAGCAAACGTAAGCGCCGGTCAATCCCAGATTGCGGTACATCCAGCGTTCGCCGAACGCGACGGTGGCAAATACCAGCAGGCTCGCCAGACAGAAGCCAATTGCGCCGTAGAGAATGGATTGCTCCAGATTCAGTGCGCGCCAATCGCCGCCAACGGAGCGAAGGCGCGCGGTCACGGATTCTGGGGCCAGACCAAACAAGTTCATAAGTTTATTCGCTCAGGAGAACGCCGGGATAAACTTTACGCAAACCGGCGAAGGAATTTCGGTGATGTGCCCGGCGGTTTTCAACCTGCCCGTCGCCGGATCAATTCGGAAAGAGACGACTGTGTTGCTGTTCTGATTGGCGGCCAGCAGAAACTGCCCGGTCGGATCAATGCCGAAATTGCGCGGCCATTTGCCCCAGGTGGATTCGTGCCCGATCAGTTGCAGCCGCCCGGTTTGCGGGTCAATCGCGAAGGCGACCAGGCTGTCGTGACCGCGATTCGTCCCGTACACGAATTTGCCCGAAGGATGGACGTGAATGTCCGCCGGATAATTCTGGCCGTCAAACCCGCGCGGCAGAGTCGTCACGGTTTGCAACTCTTTCAACGCGCCTTTGGTTTTGTCGTAGGCGCAGGCAGTCATCGTCGAATCGAGTTCATTGATGACGTAGGCGAAATTTCCCGAAGGATGAAAGTCGAAATGGCGCGGCCCGGCAGCGGGTTTGGTCGCCAGAAAACCATTGGGCAGCAGTTTGCCTTTGGCCTGATCCACTTTGTAGATCATGACCTTGTCCAGCCCCAGATCGGGCGCGAAGGCATACTGTCCCGCGGCATCCAGCACGGCGCAATGCGCGTGCGGGCCATCCTGCCGTTTCGGATCCGCGCCCTTGCCGGTGTGCTGCGCGACATCGCTGACTTCGCCCAATCCGCCATCCGTCCTGACCGGACAGATGACGATGTTGCCGCCGCCATAATTGGCCGCCAAAACATATTTTCCCGTCGGATGAACCGACACGTGACAGGGGACGCCGGGAACACCGACTTCGTTGACTTTGGTCAGTGCGCCGGTCGTCTGATTAATTGCGTAGGCCGTCAGGCCGCCGCCTTTCTTGCCCAAAAACTGGTTGGATTCGTTGGCGGCATACAGAAATCGCCGCGACGGATCAATCGCCAGAAAGGCCGGATTGGAAACGCCTTTGGCGGTGCTCTGGTGCGTCATTTCGCCGGTCGCCAGATTCATCCGGTAAACGTAAATGCCCTCGCTTTTGCCGTTGGTGTAGGTGCCGATATAAACGAGCAAGTCTTTAACCTGGGGCTTTCTTGGCTTCAAACGCAGCCAGCGGAATTGCAGCGAATCGGGCAGGGAAATTCCGGCGGCGAACGCTCCGGCGGTTTTGAAAAATTGGCGGCGGTCGAGTTTATTCATGATGGTTCTTGAAGTTTGGTTGTGCTTGCCGGCGCAGCCTAACGAGTCAGCGTTTTCCTGGCAGTCACGTGTTTCAGCAGTTCCGTTTTGTTCAAAAAATACGTGGATTTGGCTTTGCCCTGGCTGAACAGTTTTTCGGCTTGATCGTCCCAATGGCCGGAGCTGCGGTGATCGCTTTCGCCCAGGGGAATGATCGTGAACGATTGCGGTGTTTCGGTCAGAATTACGATCTGCGTGGAAGTCTGCCCGCCTTGCCCAACCATTTCCTTCTCGACTTTGTTGAAACTGATCGCGCGGGGAGTTGCCATTCCCTGATCGCGCAAGGTTCCGCCGCCGACCGGATAGGTTTTGCCTCCCTGGCGGCCTGCGCGGAAGTAGCGGCCGTACGGAACGTTGTAAGAGCGAAATTCAGACCACATCCATTTCGCGGCGTTCGTGAGCGCCGTGGCCACTTCTTTATCGGTCAGCGTGCTGGGAACTTCAACGGCTTTGCGATATTCCGGGTTTTCGAAGCCCATTTTGAAGGCGTAAAAGGTCAGCGCGCCTTCCGAATCGGGCGTGCTGTGGCGTTTCCAGTTCCAGATCGAAGCGCAGACAATTTCCTCAGGGTTTAATCCGTGCGCTTTGGCAAACGATTTACAAGGCGCAAGGATGCGTTTCTGCCAGTCTTCGGCTTTGTACACCTGCGTGCTGAAGGCGAGATTGATTGCCTGTTCGGCGGTGACCTTGGTTGCCGCGCTCAGCTCTTCCAACGTCATTGCCGCGCGTTGATGGCCCGGATTGTTGCCGTCGTTGTAAATGTACGGAATGTATTTTTCAGCGCGCAACGGACTGTCTTTCATCATCGCAAATGGCGAACAGTTGTTGTTCTGCATGTAGCCTTGCGGCGGATTGGCGATTTGAACCAGATCGCTCATGGGATGAAGCCCCTGCCATTCGCACGCGCCGGTTCCGGGCATCGGTTTTGACGGATTGCAGTCTTTGGGGCGGACCGGCACCCGGCCATTCCTCACATAAAAGATGTCGCCTTTCGTCGTGCCAATCATCACGTTCTGCGACATCAACTGAAACTGCGAAAGCGCGTCTTTCATTTCGGCCAGATTGCGCGACGTGAACATCTGGTAAATCTGGTCGGTCAGGCCGATTTCGTTGAAGTAGGGAATGGCCATCGAATAGGCTTTGCCGTCCTTGCGCGCGACAACGGGGCCGTGATTGGTGTATTCGATCTCAATCGGCTTTTCGATCAGCTTGCCGCCGTCCAAAACCTTGACGACATCCTTGCGAACTTTCATCGCCAGCCATTTATCCTTGAATTTGTACCGGCGCGGATTGGTGGAGTTCAATTCTTCTTCAAAGATGTCGGAAGTGTCCGGGCCGCCGGTGGTCATCGCCACGGATGCCCAGCGACTGTGCCCCAGGCTGGGAAAGGGAATGCCCAGAATGCTGACCCCGGAAACATTGAAGTCGCCCGCGTAAATTCTGACTTCGTAAAATCGAAATTCGCCGTACCAGCTTAAATGGGGGTCAATCACGGCAATCGGCGCGTTCATGGCCGTGCGCGAGGGAGCCAGCAGCATTTGGTTTGACCCGCGATAGGCGACCGGATCGGGTTTGATCCCCGCGCGTTGCAAATCGGCTCCGGCTTCGCCCTCCGGCCAGCCCCAAATGATGTATCTGCCCAGCGCGATGACTTGCGCCGGGTGAAGCTGCGGCGCCCATTGGGGAACCTGCTCCGGATGTTCCGCCATAAACCGCTTGATGCCCTGCTGGTACGCTTCGATGGCGGCGCGCATTTTGGGAGAAACCTGTTTATATCGTTCGCGGCTGATGGCGGCGTGTTGCCAGACGCGCTGGCGATAATCGTGGCGAAACCATTCCTGCCCGAATGCTTCGGACATGGTGCCTTCGGCCTTGCGATAATTTTTCAGCAATTCTTCCAGGCGATCTTCGGCTTGCGCGTAGCCAATGGCGAAAGCGGCGTCTTCCAGGGTCGAAGCAAAAATGTGCGGAACTCCAAATTCATCGCGCAGGATTTCCGCGCCGCCGGATTTACCCGCGCCTGGTTGTCCCGTGACGACAGGTTGAATTGAACCTGTGACGGCAAATAAGCAGAGAAGGGGGAGCAGCAAGATCGTGCGTTTCATGGTTATTATTTGATTTCGGTTGGAGAGACGACGGTGATTCCCGGAAAACGTTTGAAATCACCGCCGTTGAAAGTCAGCAGATGAGTGATGCCGTGAACTTTCATCGCAGCGACGATGCGCGCGTCGTGCGCCGGTTTTCCCATCACAACGTGTTGCGTGACCAGAGCTTTCCATTCGAAATAAATTTCTGGCTGGTCAGGCTTGAGTGTCAAAAGCACTTCAAAATCGGCAATCTTGGTTGTCGCCTCCGCCAAACTCATGCCAAAACCGTTGACCTCAGTCGGACGAGTGGCCATCACCCAAAATTCATAAAGGCTTTGAGATAGAACAAACAACGTTTCCCCATCTTCAAGCAGTTGATTGATTGCACGCTTGGCGACCGGCTGCATCGGATGATTTTTATGAACGGTGCGAGCCAGCACATTGGTATCAATGGCGTAGCTCATAGCTGTTCATCTTCTCTGGTATAGATGCTTTCCCGGCTGTCATCAACGAAGTGATTCACGCTGACAGCATTCTTATCCACCCATTCACTCCATCTCCTGGCTTTCTCCTGCGGCGTCAACTCCTCTTTTGCCTCTTCCGCTTTTGCCGCGCCATTGGAATGAGGGAGCAAACTTCGCAGGTATTCATCCACTGAAAGATGGTTGGCCTCTGCTTCATGGGCCAGCAATTCGGCAGTTTCCGGTTTGATTTGTTCAAGTACTGCAATCATTTCATTATCTCCTTTGGTTCGGAAACGAGGAGCAATCATACCGCTGCAACCGTATTGCCGAAACCGCCGCCCGCAACTGGCCTTACCGCGCTCCGCTGGTTTTCAGAAATCCAACCAGATCCAGTAACTGTTGGCGCGAATACTTCGCGCTGTAATTCGCAGGCATCGGCGAAGTCTTCAGCTTTTCCGTCGCGGCGATTTCGGATTTCAGGAATGCCCGTGACACCGGCGGCAGGGAAGACGTGTCGTACAGCCGCAGAGCCGTTTCGTCTTCGTCGCGTTTGACACCCGCGAAGCGCTGGCCGTCTTTCAACGTCAGAACCAGCGTTGCGTAGTTTTCGTCCACGCTGGCGTGCGGCGCGGTGATGCTTTGCAAAATGTCCTTGGCCGGTTTGGCGGCCAGATTGGTCAGGTCAGGGCCGACTTTGCCGCCGATGCCTCCGATCGTGTGGCAGACGCGGCAATTGGTGGTTTCGCCGCTGCCAAAAAACAACTCGCGTCCGGCAACGGCATCACCCATCAACGCGCGGTCTTCTTTGCTGATAGCGATAGGCTTGGCGGCAGCGGCGGCGGCTTCGGGCTTTGGCTCCGCGTTTTTTGCTGTCGAAGTTTGAATGTGTTCCTGCGCTGTGGGCGCTTCGCCCGCTTCGGTCGCGGTGGAAGTTGCCAGCGACTGCACGTAGGCAATCAAATTGGCAAGCTGCTCTTTATTCAAGTTGTTTTTGAAGCCGGGCATGGTTGTTTCCGGCACGCCTTCGTTGATGACCTGGGTCAGGTATCGGACGCTGAATTTCCGGCCCGTCAGCTTTGGCCCGCCGCCGCCCGCTCCATTCAATCCGTGGCAATACCCCATGCTGCACGAACCGCTGAAGATTCGGCGGCCATTTTCGATACTTGCGGACGAACTTTCCTGTTGCGCTTGCAAGGCAAAAGGCAACAGGCAAAAGGCAAAAGATAAAACTACAGCAAAGGACGCTCGCTTAAATGTAGGACAGGCTTTAGCCTGTCCCGATTGCCGGGACAGGCTAAAGCCTGTCCTACGCTGCCGGAATGATTGTTTGAAGTTACTTTCCATTGCCAGCGCCTCCTTTCGCTTCGGGCAGCGCGAAAACAACCAGCATCGAAGCGCCTTCCGGCAATTTGCCAGCCTTTTCCGGCCACAGAATCGCGTTGACGCCGCTCAGCAGCGATCCCATTCCCACCGGGATCGCGACGTACTGCCGCCCGTTGACCGAATAACTGATTGGCGAACCGCTGATGCCCGCACCGGTCGGGAACGACCACAGTTTTTGTCCCGTCCTGGCATCCAGCGCAAAGGCATTGCCATACACGTCCCCGCTGAAAATCAGGTCTCCGCCGGTCGCCAACAGCGAAGCCAGATTCATTCCATCGGTCAGGTAACGCCACTTGCGCTCTCCGGTCAGCGGGTCGAAGGCGTCAATGTGACCATAAGCCGCTTTGTCCTTCGGCGGTTTGGTGTCCGTGCCGCCGCCGAACAAAGGCTGACCTTCCTTAATGTCCAGCTTTTCGGGTTTGATGACGTTGCAGGCTTCCCAGCCGATGTTGTACCACCATTTGGTTCGCGGGCTGTAGGTGGAATGGTCGTAATTGCGTCCGCCGAAACCAGCGGGGCAGACGAAGGTTTCCTTGTCCGGCGGGACGGGCTGCATATCCACGGGACGCCCGTTTTTGTCCACGCCTTTCAGCCATGTCAGCACGTCCACGTGCGGATAGGCGCTGACGAATTTGCCCGTCGCGCGATCTATTACCCACGTGTAACCACCCTTGTTGGCGTGAACCAAGAGCTTCTGCGTTTTGCCGTCTTTTTCATAATCAATTAGCACGCATTCGTAGGCCGAGTCGAAGTCGTACATATCGTGCGGCACTTCCTGGTAGTACCACTTCAGCTTGCCTGTGTCAGGATCAAGCGCGACGATGGAATTGGTGTAGAGATTGTCGCCGGGACGCAATTCGCCGTAATAATCAGAAGACGGATTGCCGACGCCCCAGTACAGCAAGTTCAACTCCGCGTCGTAAGAGCCGGTCAGCCAGGTGGAAGCGCCGCCGAATTTCAGCATCTGCGGCCCCCAGGTTTCAGAACCCGGCTCGCCCGGTCCAGGGATCGTGTAAAACCGCCAGAGATGTTTGCCGGTCTTTGCGTCAAACGCGTTCAGGTAGCCGCGATGCGCGTGTTCGCCGCCCGTGACGCCAACGATGACCTTGTCTTTGACGATCAGCGGCGGCGAAGTGACGTTGCAGCCGCACTGGCGCATGTCCTCGATTTCCACATCCCACAACTCGCGTCCGGTTTTCATATCCAGCGCAACGAAGTGATTGTCCACCGTCCCGAAATAGATTTTGCCGTAGCCGATCGCCAGCCCGCGCGAACCCGGTTGGTAGGGGATATTTCTCGTGCTCAGTTTGTAGAAATATTTCCAGAGGATTTCGCCAGTCACGGCGTTGATCGCGAAAACGCGGTTCATCGGCCCCATCAGATACATCACGCCGTCCATCACGATTGGCGTGGCGTTCAGACCGCCGCGAACTTCGCCGGTCGGAAACATCCAGACGGGCACAAGGTTTTTGACGTTTTCGCGTGTGATTTGATTCAGCGAACTGAACCGGTGCGCAGAGTAATTGCCGCCATAGCTGAGCCAGTTTTGCGGTTCCTGGTCGGAATTGATCAGCCGCTGCCAGGTCGGCTCCTGGGCAAAGCCAGGTAACGTCAAGCTTGTCAGCAAAGCCAAAATCAGAAACGGCCGTAACCGGCCAGTCCATCGCCAAATCATTGTTGCTAGCCCTTTCCTGCCTGGTTGTGGTTGGATTGAAATCGAAATCCCGAATGACGGGCGTAAATTACCTTGCGGCAGCCGCGTTTGACAATGTAGAGAAGCGCCGGACTACAGATTTATGAGCATCTCCATCATCATTCCAACTTTCAATGAAGCGACGACCATTCGTGAACTGGCCGCGTCATTGGCTGGGCTGCGTGACGCTGCCGAAATCATTGTCGCTGACGGCGGCAGTCAGGATGATACGGTCGGGCTGGCGCGCAAATGCGGCCTGCGCGTGATCGAAGCGCCGCGCGGCAGGGGGCAGCAGATGAATGCTGCGGCGAAGCTGGCAACCGGCGATGTGTTGCTCTTTCTACACGCCGACACGCGGTTGCCGGACGGAGCGCTGGCGAGGATCGAATCCGCGCTCGGTGATGCGAACGTTTGTGGAGGCAATTTCAGCCTGGTTTTTGAGGGCAACACGCGGGAAGCGCGGCTGCTGACCAAACTCTATCCGCTGCTGCGGCTGGGCGGAATGTGTTACGGCGATTCGGCGATCTTCGTGCGGCGCGATGTCTTTGAAAGATTGGGCGGTTATCGCGACTACCCGATCTTTGAAGATTGCGATCTGTACCGCAGGGTAAAACGAGTTGGACGCTTTGTCCGGCTGAAAGCCTGCGCGACGACTTCCTCGCGCAGGTTTGAAGGCCGGTTCATTCGCACTTTTGCGCTGTGGTCGCTGATGCAGACCGGGTACTGGCTGGGCGCGAATCCAAATTGGCTGAATCGGATGTACAAGCCGTTGCGATGACTTTCGCCTCACAGCTTTCTCAGCTTCACCTGCTGGATGGAATGATCCAAGCCTTTTTCCAGAATCAGGTGCGCGCGAGTGCGCGTCGGCAGAATGTTTTCGCGCAGGTTGGGGCCGTTGATCTCTTCCCAGATTTTCAGCGCCGTCTGCCGCGCTTCGGCGTCCGACAAACTGGCGTAGCGGTGGAAGTACGAAACCGGGTCGCGGAACGCCGTGCGGCGCAGGGTCAGAAAGCGTTCGACGTACCAGTGTTTGATGTGCTCTTCGTCAGCGTCCACGTAAATCGAAAAGTCGAAATAATCGGAAACGAAGACCGGGGAATGCTGTTCGGCGCTGCCGACACCAGTCTGCAAAACGTTTAAGCCTTCGACGATCATGATGTCCGGCTGGCGGATGGTCTGCACCTGGTCGGGAAGAATGTCGTAAATCAAATGCGAATAGATCGGCGCGGTGACTTCTTCCTCGCCGGATTTCACGTCAGCGACGAGTTTGACCAGCCGCCGCCGGTCATAACTTTCGGGAAAGCCTTTCCGCTTCATCAGGCCGCGCGCTTCCAGCACGGCAGTTGGATGTAGAAATCCGTCGGTCGTGATCAGGTCAACTTTCGGATGATTGCGCCAGCGCGCCAGCAGCGCCTGCAGGATGCGGGCGGTCGTGCTTTTGCCGACGGCAACGCTGCCGGCAATGCCGATGACGTAGGGAACTTTGGCGGTCTTGTTTCCGAGAAAGGTATGTGTGGCTTCGTGCAGACTCTGAGTCGCGGCGACGTATAAATTCAACAGCCGCGACAAGGGCAGATAAATGTCTTCCACTTCGCGCAGGGAAAGCCGCACATTGATGCCGCGCAAACTGGTCAGGTCGTCTTCGGTCAGCGTGAGCGGCGTGGAGTTTCGCAACTGGCTCCATTCGTCGCGGGTGAAGTCAATGTAAGGAGAAAGAGGCATGGCAATCAGTCCGTTTGTTTTGTCAGAGACGCTCGGCGGTAAAGTTTGGCCAGCAGTATCAACGCCAATGCGGGCAGCCAGATCCAGACGATTTCACTTCCCAGCACCAGCAGCCCGCGCAGACTGAAAAAATCCGCGCCAATCGGCGAAACACGAATCGGCCGCCAGGGCGCGAAGTAACGCGTGTTGTCGAAGGGGGCGAATATTGCCACGCCCAATCCACCGTTGGTGAGCGAATCCAGCGCCAGATGCGAAGCCAGGGCCAGACTGAAAAAGATCGCCAGCGAAGCGCGGCTGCACTTCATCAATTTCAGGTCTTCGTCGTGAAATACCCACCGCGCAATTACCCAGCCAGCCAGAATCGCGAACACCAGCGAATGCGTGAAGCCGCGATGTCCCCAAATGCTGCGATACGGAACGCCAAAGGCGAACGCAATCACATCCAGATCGGGCAACACCGAACACAATCCCGCCCAGACCCAGAATCGCGCGGGCATTGGCTCTGTTGCATAAGCCGCGCCGAGCGCCGTTGAAAAAATGGCGTGGGAAAAGATCGTGGGCATGAATGTTTACAAGGGCGGCGTGAATCGTCCGTCCACCGCCGTCCAACCGCCATCCACAAAAATCACCGTGCCGGTGACATAACTGGCCGCTTCGGACGCCAGAAAGATGACCGTGCCGGCCATTTCATCGGCGCTGGCCCAGCGGTTGAGCGCGCTTTTGGCGGCGTACGCCAGATACCATTCCGGCTGATTCTTGATTGGGCGGGTCAGCGGCGTATCCACCACGCCGGGGGCAATGGCGTTGACGCGAACCCCTTTCTGGCCCAGTTCGGCGGCCAGCGCTTTCACCATTTGCACGATGCCGGATTTGGTTGCGGCGTAAATTCCCTGGCCGGGTTCGACCACCTGGGAGCGAATCGAAGAGAAGACGATGATGCTGCCGCGTCCCTGTTCGGCCATCACGCGCCCGGCTTCGCGCAGGACGCTGAACGTGCCTTTCAGATTGACGGCGATGACGCGGTCGAATTCGTCGTCGGCGTATTCCAGAATCGGTTTGCGGACGTTGACGGCAGGAGTTGCGACGGCGATGTCCACGCTGCCATGTTTTTTGGCCACATCCTGAAACAGCGCCTTCACGCTGTCGCTGTTGATGACATCCACGGCGCGCGCCTCCGCGCGTTCGCCGATTTCCCTGGCCGTTTCCTCGGCGGCTTCCAGTTTGATGTCGCCGCACACGACGAACGCGCCGTGCGCCGCCAGACCTTTGGCAACAGCTTGACCGATCCCGGAACCCGCGCCAATCACGACGGCCACACGGCCATCGAGCCGAAAAAGTTGTTCGTAGTTCATGATGTTCAGTTGAGCCCAGTAATGCGGATTCCTGAATGCGCCTTGTAGCGAATGTTGATGCCGATCAGCAGCGCCGTCACGGCTTCAACCGTGCGCGAATTGGCCAGCACGCCGCCGTCCACGTACCGGCAGCCGGGAATGGCGGCAACCAGCGGACGCACTTTCTCTTTGGCGTCTTTCTTGTCGCCGCAAACGATCACATCGCATTCGACTTCGTGCGAAAGATCCGCCAAAGCTTCCGCGCCCACGTTGTGAAAAGCCGAGACGACCTGCACCGTCTCGGGGACTTGTTCTTTACACTGTTCCGCCGCCGACCCCGCCCAGACGCCCAACACGCGTGAAGGCTTGCCGCCGACCGCCGGTTCCAGCGGGACGGTGACATCAATCAGCACGGCGCCGGGTTGCAGCTTGTCGCGGATTTCTTTCAGGGTGGCAATCTGCGCGGCGAAGGGAACGGTCAGCACGACGATGGAGGCATTGGCGGCGGCTTCGGTATTGTGCGCGCCGTTGATCGCGGCCTGGGCCGCGCCGGACCTGGCCAAGGCTTCGGTCATCTCCTTGGCCGCGTCGTCAGCGCGCTCTGCCGCGCGCGAACCGACGATGATGTCAAAACCGGCCAGCGCCCACCGCAAAGCCAGGCCTTTGCCCTGATCGCCTGTCCCACCGATAATAGCGATTCGTTTGATTGGTAATTCGTTCGACATGGACCGGATTGTAGCATTACCCCTGCGCCGCAAACTATTCACTGTTGGTCTGCCTGTTCAGTACGGGAAGCGGTAGCGACCCGGTCATCCTGGGAAATCGCTTATTCAAGACAACCAGGCCGCTACCGCTCCCTGTACCGTGCCGGTTTCAGGTAAGCAAGAACGTGAGCGAGAAAGCTTCAGGCACACAGTTCAAATCAGCTCTGGTCACGATGGTCAGCGATGGATTTCGCCAGGCGCGTGAATGGCTGGCGGAGCAATTCGCGCCGCAGCAGGCCCAGGTGGAATGGCGTGCGCTGGCCAAAACCTTTCTCAAACTCGGCGCGACTGGGTTTGGCGGCGGCGTGGCCGTGATTGCACAGATTCGCCGGCTGGTGGTTCTCGAACGCCGGTGGATGACTGAAGAAGAATTTCTCGACGCCGTTTCGCTGGCGCAAAGCCTGCCGGGGGCCAATGCCGCCAACGCCGCCACTTATGTCGGATTGAAACTGGGCGGAGTTCGCGGCGCGGTGGCGTCTGTTTCCAGTTTCATCTTTCCGTCGTTTCTGATGATGATCGGGTTGACCGTTGCGCACAGTTATTTGTACCGGTTCCCTGACGCACAGCGCATTTTTCAAGGCTTCAATGCCGCCGTCGTCGGGTTGATCGCCGCCACGGTTGCCCGCCTGGGCAAGACGGCGATGCAGCAGCAATGGCATTTGGAACTGGGCGTGGCCGCCGGTTTTATGCTTATTTTCACCTCGACGACGGTGGCCGAAGCCGTGTTGCTGGCCGGGACAATCGGCATTTTCGTGCAGTTTTATAAAACCCGCGCCCGCCAGCAGGTCCGCCAGAAATTTCGCAAAGAGCGCCAGACCAGCGTCCGCACCGTCGCGCTGGAACAGCAGGCCCGGCAGCACGCGGCGGAGTTGATCGAAAGTCCGGACAAACTGGCGGACGATTACAAAGTCGAAGTCGCTCTGCCGCCCAAACCTGCCGGCGACGGCGAAAAGAAGGACGACGAGAAACGATCTCCCAGCAAACCCTTCCCCAAACCCGATCCAGTCACCGGCGACAACGCCGCCGAAAAGAAAACCGAAGAACCGAAACCCGCCGAACGCGAGGTCCAACTTTTTCTTCCCTTCGCGGGAAAAAAAGGCGTCACCGGCAAATTAAAGAGTTTTGCGCCGCTGGCCCTGCTGCCGTATTGGCCTTTGCTGTTGTTGCTGGCCTGGCCCGTGCTGTCGAAACTGGTGGTGGTTTGGAAACTGATCATGATCTTCCTGCGCATCGGCACGGTGACGTTCGGCGGCGGCTTCGTCATGATTCCGCAGATTGAAACCGACGTGGTTGAAGTGCATCGCTGGATGGATCATCAGATGTTCGCCGACGGCATGGCGTTCGGCCAGATCACGCCCGGCCCGGTGCTGATCACGGCGACTTTTATTGGCTACAAAGTCGCGGGGCTGATCGGCGCGATTGCCGCCACAATTGCCGCTTTTCTGCCGTCGTTCATCATGACGGTCATCGCGGGCGCTTCGCTCAACCGCTTTCGCACGAACTTCCTGGTGCAATCTTTTCTGGCGGGCGTGGCTCCGGCGGTGGTCGGCATGCTGGCGGCGGCGGGCGTCAGTCTGGCGAAATCCGGCTTAAGCTCGCCGCTCAGTTACGCCGTGGCGACGCTCGCTTTTCTGCTGATGCTGCGCGCCCGGCTCAATCCGGTGGTGATTATCTTCGGCTGCGGCTTGCTGCAATGGGCGGTGGCTCGCGGCTTCATCAGTTGGCTGCATATTTGAACTGATCTTTTTCGAGATGAATACTTTTCTGACTTCTTCCCAACTCGCTTCTTACGAACGTGACGGCTATCTGGTCATCGAAAACTTCGCCACCAGCGAAGAATGCGAACAGTTGAAACAGCGCGCCGAAGAATTGGTCGCCGCCTTTGATCCACAAGGCGTCATTTCGATCTTCACGACCAAAGATCAGACGCGCATCAGCAATGAATACTTTCTGGAATCGGGCGACAAGATTCGCTTCTTTTTTGAAGAGGACGCGTTTGCGCCGGACGGCAGTTTGCGGCAGAGCAAGCAGCGTTCGATCAACAAAATCGGCCACGCGCTGCACGACCTCGATCCGGTGTTCAATCGGTTTTCGCGCAAGCCGGAACTGGCGGCGGCGGCGGCGGTGCTGGGCTTCAAACAGCCGCTGCTGATGCAATCCATGTATATTTTCAAACAGCCGAACATCGGCGGCGAAGTCACCTGCCATCAGGACGCGACGTTTCTGTACACCGAACCGATGACCGTCACCGGATTCTGGTACGCGCTGGAAGACGCCACGCTGGAAAACGGCTGTCTGTGGGCGATTCCCGGCGGACACAAACTCGGTTTGAAAAAGCGCTTTTCTCGTGCCGAAGGCGGCGGAACCAAAATGGAAGCGTTGGACGATTCGCCGTGGCCGGAAGATTTACTGACGCCGCTGGAAGTGAAGGCGGGGACGCTGGTCGTTTTGCATGGTTTGCTGCCGCATATGAGCTACGCCAACCGCTCGCCGAAATCGCGCCACGCCTACACACTGCACATCGTGGACGGCGGGGCGGAATATCCGGCAACGAACTGGCTGCAGCGCAGTGAGGAGATGCCGCCGTGTGGATTTTAAGCCCTGGGAGCGCCGACATCCTTGCCGGCCATAATCGAATGGAACTCAAGCTGAAAACCTGCACGGTTCGCCCGTGGCGGCGCGGGGACGAAGAATCACTCGCCTATCACGCAAATAGTTACAAAATCTGGCGCAATGTGCGCGACAAGTTTCCCTATCCGTACACCATCGAAAACGCGCGCGACTGGGTGGGCGTGGCTGCCGCCGAAGACCCGCCGAGTAATTTCGCCATCATTGTTGACCGCCAGGCGGTCGGCGGCATCGGCCTGGTTTTCAAAGACGACATCGCCCGCTGCGGCGCGGAAATCGGTTACTGGCTGGGTGAAGATTTCTGGGGACGCGGCATTGTGGCCGATGCCGTGCGCGGCCTGACCGCCTGGGCGTTCGAGAATTTCGACCTGCATCGCATCTACGCCGGGGTGCTGGAATGGAACCCGGCTTCGATGCGCGTGCTGGAAAAGGCCGGTTACCAGTTCGAGGCCCGGCTGCGCAATGCCGTCATCAAGGAAGGCGTGGTGATGGACGAATTTATCTATGCTGTCATTCGCGAGGAAATTTCATGACAATGTGGGACAGGCTAAAGCCTGTCCCACGGTCGCAAAAGGAATTTATGAGTGATCTCGGAGCGCACTATCTGGCCAACGCCATCGCTGAATTCCGCCTGCTGAAAAAACAGGGCGAACGCGCGATGGCGCAACTGGCCGACGAAGATTTTTTCGTCGTGCTCGACGCGGAAAGCAACAGCATCGCCGTTCTGGTCAAACACGTGGCAGGCAATATGCGTTCCCGCTGGACGGATTTTCTGACTTCGGACGGCGAGAAGCCCGATCGCTTCCGCGACCAGGAATTTGAGCTTGCCGGCGAAACAACGCGCGAAGAAATCATGAACTGGTGGGAGCAGGGCTGGCAGATTCTTTTCAATGCGCTGGAACCGCTGCAACCTGAAGACGCGATGCGAACGGTCATCATTCGGCAGGAACCGCACACCGTCGTCCAGGCGATCAACCGGCAATTGACACATTACGCCACGCACGTCGGCCAAATCGTTTTTCTGGCCAAGCATCTGAAATCGGAACACTGGAAAACTCTGAGCGTGCCGCGCGGCCAATCCGAACAATTCAATCAGCAGCACCTCGAACGATTGAAGGCGAAGGCTGACAAAGACAGACCGCTTTCCCGATACTGAAATCCAAAGCCCTGCTCGTTCTGGAGCGCAAGCAGCGAAAAGTTGAAAGGGCAAACCGGCTAAGCTATCTTCCGTTATGATCGAAGAGTTTGAGATCATCAGCCCGTTGAACCATGTTGAAATCATTGCGCGAGGGCGCGGAATTCGGGAACTGCCTGAGTTGCAAAGAGAGTTTGGAGGCGGAAACTGGCGAAAGCTGAAAGGCGAAGCGATGGTCAAACTGCGCAATGGCAAGTTGTACCGAGCTGAATTGCATTGGTATGAAGGGCATGGAGTCGGGAAGAGAAAAATCAAAATCAAACGATTGCTGGATTGAACGTTATGAACGAAATACGTTTTGCCTTATGTCTAAAAACCGGAACGGCTGAAGATCTGCATTTGCACACAGTCTATCGCGTGTTGCCTGATGAGAAAGCCGCTGAGGCCGATTATCTTCGTATCGTGGATGAATCGGGTGAAGATTATCTTTATCCAGCGGACTATTTCATTCTACTGGATTTGCCACCGGTCGCATCAGAAGCATTTCTGGCGGTAGCGGCTGATTGAGTACACCATCCGCGCGCTGTCACAACCATCCATCATCATTTCAATTCAAGAGGAGCACCATCAAATGAGCGAGTTAGTGTCTTTAAGCCGAGCCGGCGAAATCGGCGTCATTAGCATCAACAATCCACCCGTCAACGCGCTGAGTCCGGGCGTTCCCGAAGGCATTGCCGCCGCCATCGCCGAAGTCGCCGCCGATGCTTCCCTGAAAGGCGCTGTGATGATCGGCTCGGGCCAGACCTTCATCGCCGGCGCCGACATCAAGGAGTTCGGCAAGATCACTTCCGGTCAACGAAAAGAAGGCATCAACTTCCTGGACGTGATCAAATCCATCGAAGACTGCCCGAAACCCACCGTCGCCGCCATTCACGGTACGGCCTTCGGCGGCGGGTTGGAAGTGGCGATGGGTTTTCATTACCGCGTCGCCGTTGCTTCGGCGCAGGTCGGTCAGCCGGAAGTCAAGCTCGGCATCATTCCCGGCGCGGCTGGAACGCAGCGGCTGCCGCGATTGGCCGGTGTCGCCAAAGCCGTGCAGATGTGCGCCGACGGCAACCCGGTTTCGGCAAAAGAAGCGCTGGCGGTTGGCATCATTGACCGAATCGTTGACGGTGATCTGCTGGAAGGCGCGCTTGCGTTTCTGCGCGAAAAAATCGCCGCGGGTGAGCAGCCGCCGAAGACGCGCGAACGCAATGAAAAGCTGGGCGACGAAGCGGCGAACGCGCCAATCTTTGAAGCCGCCCGCGCGCAGGCAAAGAAAGCGCGCGGATTGATGGCTCCGCAAGCCGCGATTGAGGCCGTCGAAGCCGCTACCAAGCTTTCCTTTGACAAAGGCGTCGCGCGCGAACGGGAGTTGTTCAACCAATGCTTGCACTCCGATCAGTCGAAGGCAATGATCCACGTCTTTTTCGGCGAACGCGAAGTCGCAAAAATTCCCGGTATCGGCAGAGACGTGCAGCAGATCGAAATCAAAAAAGCCGCCATCATCGGCGCGGGGACGATGGGCGGCGGCATCGCCATGAACTACGCCAACGCGGGCATCCCGGTGATCATCAAGGAAACCACGCAGGAAGCACTGGATCGCGGCCTGGCCATCATCCGCAAGAACTACCAGAACTCCGTCAACAAAGGCCGCTTTCCGCAGGAGGTGATGGACAAGCGGATGGCGCTGATTACGCCGCAGCTCAGCTACGATGGATTCGAAGAGGCCGACATCATCACCGAAGCCGTTTTTGAAGGAATGGCGCTGAAAAAGGAAGTCTTCGCGGAACTCGACAAAATCGCAAAGCCCGGTGCGATTCTGGCGTCCAACACTTCGACGCTGAACATTGACGAAATCGCATCCGCCACGTCACGGCCTGAATTCGTCATCGGCCATCACTACTTCAGCCCGGCGAATGTCATGCGCTTGCTGGAAATCGTGCGCGGTCAAGTCACGAGCAAAGAGGTGATCGCGACTTCGATGGCGCTGGCCAAACGATTGAAGAAAGTCGGCGTGCTGGTCGGGAACTGTTATGGTTTTGTCGGCAACCGGATGCTGCATCAGTACGGACGCGAAGCGCAGTTCCTGGTCGAAGAAGGCGCAAAGCCCCAGGAAGTGGACGGCGCACTGTACAAATTCGGCATGGCCATGGGACCGCTGGCCGTTGGGGATTTAGCCGGTTTGGATGTCGGCTGGCGCATTCGCAAAGAGTTCAAGCATCTGGAAAAGGCCGGCGTCCGCCATCCGCTCATCGCCGACCTGCTTTGCGAAATGGGACGTTACGGCCAGAAAACCGGCGCGGGCTGGTACAAATACGACGAAAACCGCAAAGCCACACCCGATCCCGAAGTTGAAAAGCTGATCGAAGATGTCGCCGCCGAAGCCCAGATCAACCGCCGCACGATCACCGAAGAAGAAATCATCGAACGCACGCAGTACGCCTTGATCAACGAAGGCGCGAAGATTCTGGAAGAAGGCATCGCGCTGCGGGCCGTGGACATTGATATTGTCTACATCAACGGCTACGGCTACCCGGCGTGGCGCGGCGGGCCGATGTGGTATGGCGACACGGTTGGATTGAAGAAAGTTTACGACCGCGTCTGTCAATTTTACGAAGAGCACGGCGAACTGTGGACGCCCGCAACTTTGCTGAAAGAATTGGCGGAAGCCGGAAAAACTTTCGCGGAGTACGATAAGGCGAAGTGACGACTAGAGGCCGAGCCATTCACAAACGGCGTCTTCGATGTCTTGCATTTGTTCGTCGGTGAGTGCGCCAAGCCGTCGTTCAAATCTGGCAGGTACAGCATTTTGTAAACCTTGCGCATCGAAGACGCCGGCGCGAAGAAAAGGCATGGAAACTTGCGCCTCAAAGCGCGTGCCGCGAGGTTGCGTGGTATGAGGAATGACGGCGATCAGCGCGCGGTCTTCATCCAGGATTGGAACGCTGATCACCGCGCAGGGGCGAATTTTCGCGACCATTCCTAAATCCACGATCCACACTTCACTGCGCAGCGGATTTTTCATAAGCCGCCTCCTCGCGATCATATTGAAGAAAGGATTCTTCCGCGCAAGCTAATGATGCCTCATCGGTGAGCGGGCCAGGGTCTTCGTAATCGTAAACCGGCTCGCTTGCCGGTTGGACTTCGCGCAGCAGTTCAAGAATGGAGTTGCTGTCGAATTGGTTTAGCAGCCAAACGGCAAGCTCACGTTTTGTCGAAACCGGCAATGCGGAAATCATTTCTTGCGGTGATGCGACTGTATTTGCACTCATATTGGCCTCCAGGCGGGATTATGTCACGTCCGAGAGAAACGACGAAAGAGAGGAATTGTTATGGAAATCGCTATCCTCATTTTTGACCGGCTGACCGCGCTCGACGCCATTGGGCCATATGAAGTGCTCAGCCGGATTCCAAACGCAACCGTCAAGTTCGTCGCCAAGCAAGCCGGAACTGTTCGCACCGACGTGGGCAGCCTGGCGCTGGTCGCTGATTACGTGCTTGATCAGGTTCAGTCGCCTGACATCTTGGTCGTGCCGGGCGGACCGGGGCAGACAGCATTGATGGACGACGAAGCAGTTTTGAATTGGGTTCGGCGCGCGCACGAAACTTCCAAATGGACGGCTTCGGTTTGCACGGGATCGCTGGTGCTGGGCGCGGCTGGACTGCTGAAAGGATTGAAGGCGACGACGCACTGGCTGGCGTACGACGCGCTGCGGCAGCTTGGCGCCGAACCCACCGAACAGCGCGTGGTGATCGAAGGCAAGATCATCACGGCGGCGGGCGTGTCGGCGGGGATTGATATGGCCTTGACGCTGGTGGCGCGCGAATGCGGCGCTGGTGTTGCACAGTCCATTCAACTCGGCATCGAATACGATCCGCAGCCGCCGTTCGATAGCGGTTCGCCGTCAAAAGCGCCCGCCGAAATCGTTGAACGCTTGCGGAGCCGCAGCCGGTTTCTGATGAGCTGAGCTGGTTTGCGAACACCACAGTCGCTCGAAACAAAACCGCCGGACAGGAAAATAGGTGACAGGAAAATAAGAGCCAGCGGGAGAGTTTTTTCTATTTTTCTGTCCCCCATTTTCCTGTCTGGCGACTGGCGTTTTCATTTCCAGTCCGGTCCTTAACGGCCTTCGCTCGAAGGTGGAATAATGTTTTTTAAGCGCAGGTAAACGGCCATATAACCGTACTCTTCATTGGAGTGAGAAATCGTTCGGGCCAGCGCGCCGAGGCGTGTGCTTTGGCGGTTGCCCATCGTTACCATTTCTGTGGCTTTGGCGTCGGTCATCGAATCCACAACCTTGTCACACAGCGCGAAGGATTCTTTCAGCGCGGCGACCAGATCGGCCTTTGAAGTCTTTGCGCCAGCGTTCAGCGACTTCATTTCGCCGCCCAGCGCCGAGCAGGTGCGCGCCTGCGAATCAGCGACATGGCCGATCAACTGGCCGAACGTACGAATTTCCGCTGTGGCCTTGAAGCTGTAATGCTCTTCGGGCATTTTCTCGGCCATCTTGGTCAGGTTGTTTTTGACGCCGTTGTACATCTGTTTCAGTTCCGCGCTGAGCGGATTTGCAGTTTGCGCGGGTTGCGCTGGGGCTGCATTCTGGGCGTAAAGCGTGCCCGCGAAGACGACAGCAAGGATAAAGGTGGAGTAGCGTTTCATGGTTTTTTCCTTTCCTGGGTGTTTCCTGCGTTGACGGTTGTCGAAAGCGCTTCTTTCGCTGCTCGCTCCGACGTGAGGAGATAAGAGCAGGTTACGACAAATCATTCCGTGCCCAGATAAACGTATCGCAGCACGAAAAGCGCGGCCAGGACATAAACCAGCGGACTGGCTTCGCGCCCGCGTCCGGTCAGGACTTTCAACAGTGGATAAAAGATAAAGCCGAGCGCCAGTCCGTTGGCGATGGAAAAGGTCAGCGGCATGGCCAGAATCGTCAGGAACGCGGGAATCCCTTCGGTCAGGTCTTCCCAGTCAATCGTTTTGACGGCGCTGATCATCAGCGCGCCGACGATGATCAATGCCGGCGCGGTGGCAATGGGCGGAATCGCTCCGGCAATCGGCGAAAAGAACACCGCCAGCAGAAACAACACGGCGACGACCACGGCGGTCAATCCTGTGCGCCCGCCTTCGCTGACGCCGGTGGCGCTTTCGATGTAGGTGACCACCGTCGAAGTCCCGAACAGCGAACCGGCAATTGTCGCAATCGCATCGGCAAATAATGCCCGATTGACGCGCGGCATTTTGCCGTCGGCGGTCAGATAACCTGCCTGCCTGCCCAACCCCATCAGTGACCCAATCGTGTCGAAGAGGTCAACAAACAGAAAAACAAAGACGACATCGAACAGTCCCAGTTTGAGCGCCCCGCGAATGTCCAGTTGCAGAAAGGTCGAACGCCAGTCAGGCATCTGCACCACGCTGGTCGGGAGTTTGGCCAGCCCCAAGGCCATCGCCGCCACGGTTACGGCGATGATGCCGATGATGATCGCGCTTTTGAATCCGCGCGCCATCAGCACGGCGGTGATCAGCAATCCGCCCAGCGCCAGCAACACCGGCGTGGAAATGATGTGGCCAAGCGTGACGAACGTTGCGGGCGAAGCCGCAATCACGCCCGCGTTCTTCAATCCGATGAAGGCGATGAATAGCCCGATTCCGGCGGCCACGGCTGTTTTCATGGTCATCGGAATCGCGTCCACGATCATCGCGCGAATCCGGGCCAGCGTCAGAATCAGAAAGACCACGCCCGACAGAAAAATCGCGCCCAGTGCCACGCGCCAGTCGTAGCCCATCCCCTTGACGACCGTATACGTGAAATAGGCGTTCAGCCCCATTCCCGGCGCCAGCGCGAATGGGTAATTCGCCACCAATCCCATCATCAGCGAACCGACTGCTGCTCCGATGCAGGTCGCGAAGAGCGCGCCTGAAAAGGGTACGCCCGCTTCGCTCAAAATCGAAGGGTTGACGAAGATGATGTAGGCCATCGTCAGGAAGGTCGTCACTCCGGCGGCGATTTCCGTGCGGATGGTGGTTTTGTTTTCGGAAAGTTTGAAGAGGCGTTCAAGAAGAATGGTCATAGGTGGTAGGTGGTAGGTGGTAGGTGGTAGGTAACAGGTCGGTTGTTTAAGGCTCCTCGCCTGTTACCTGCCACCTATGACCTACCACCTGTTTCACTTCATCCATTCAAAAACCTGATAGTGCTCGCCATTCATGCCCAGTTTGGCATACACCTGTTGAGCGCGCGCGTTGCGTTTGTCCACGTACAGCCGGATGCCGCGCACGTTGTCGTCGTCGTTGGCAAGTTCCTGCACGTACGCGTAAAGCCCTTTGTACACGCCTTGGCCGCGCGCTTCCGGCATGACGTAGACGCTCTGAATCCACCAGACGACGCCGTTGCGCCAGTCGCTCCATTCGTAAGTAATCATTGTGGAGGCGACGACTTTGCCCTCCAGTTCGGCGATCAGGTAAAACCCGTGCCGGGAATCGTCGAAAACGGCGGCAACGCCTTTGGCGCAGATGTCGCGGTCCAGTTCCAGGTCTTCGGTTTCGCGCGCCATGGCAATTTGGAATTCGACAATGGCGGCGGCGTCTTCGGGCACGGCCAGGCTATAAATGATTTCGGACATTCGTTATTCATTCTCCTTTGGGACGGATTCAAAACTTTCAAGGACCGGCAGATCGTCGCGTTCCAGCAGCCGCAGCGCCGAAGCGATCACCCGATGCTGCAATTCCGGGTGGTTCGGTTCCCCCAGCGGAAAGCCCATCTGGAACGGAACGAACAATGCGCGGGGCGGTTTGAGCACGCTGACCACTTCGCGGAGCAGGGAAATGGAAACGGTTGCGATGCCTTCGCGTTCAATGGCGGCTTGTACCAGACACACGGTCTGATTGCACATCGGTCAGACGGGCGTCAAAAAGACGGCGTCCACCTGGTCCTCGCGCAAACTGCGGGCGACCTGTGGCGCGGTTTCCTCGGTCAGGCGGTGCGGGCCGACGATGGAGCCCATGAAACTGAAATGACGATGGTTCAATTCGCCGATGACGCCCTGCGCTTCCAGTTCGCGAAACCGGTCGAGCGGGAAGGCCAGGTTGTTGTCGGCGGCGATGCCCGAATGATCGAAGGCATAGCTGCGATGCGATTCAATCAGCGTACTTGTTTCAACCGTATTGGGGATTTCGCGGAACGAGGTGTCGCCCATTTTGATTGAATGATCGAATTCCGGCTGTTCAGGCGTTATCAACCCGGCAGTCGTCACCAGCGCAATGCGCGCTTCGTGCAGCGGACGCCGGAGTTTTGCGTGCGGCAGCGGGTTAATCGCGTAGCGCGAAAACCGGTAGCCTTTCATAAAGAGCCTGACGTGCAGGCTCAAATCATCATAAGTCGCCATGCGAATTTTCGATCAGTTGTGAAGAATGAATTACCGGCGAATTGCCGCGCGGATTGTACGCGATGCGGGGGAAAGTGTCAGGTTTGGCGGCTTGGCGGCATCAACTAAAAGGCGAATTCGGATTCCCGCACTTGCTGCGGCCTGGGCGAATGACTAAGCTTGCAAACGCGTTCCCGGAATTTACTCGCTTCGGATTTTCGTTATTTTATGAGCAATCGGAGTAGAGCAGTTTTTGCCATCATCCTGATCTCAGCCATCGTACTTGTGCGTCCGTTCACGGCGCGAAGCCAGCAAACCAATCAAACTGTCCCATCGCAAACTTCGCCACCGGCTGAGAAAGAGCGTGTGCTGGTCGAAGCCTACGACGTGGCGCACGTCAACGGACTGGTTTTTGTGACGGGGGAGCAGAACGCGGGGGAGCAGAATCTTTTTGGGTTACGCTTTCTGGCCTATCAACCGGGCGGCGGTGTGGATGAAAGTCCCCGCTGGTTCGATCTGGGGCCACACGCGCCGGATGGTTCGTATGCGCGCGTCAGTTGGCGGCCGCAGTTCAATCCGAAAGCGATGATCACCTTCCGATGGAGTCGCGTTGGCAGGCGACAGGTCGTTGGCCAACTGTCGGCCTCGGCCAGTGTTCGCGTCGCGATTGAAGCTTATCGTCCGTGGCGCAACGAACAGGGAAGCACCGTTTGGGCTTCCTATGCCGCGCAATCCGACCGCCGTACGATTTTGGGCGAGCAGGTTCACAACCAGAAAACCAAACCTTCGCTGCGCAATTTTTTGCTGCGGGCGGACCGTCCGGGCATTGGCGCGGCAAACTATAACGATGTCAGCACACTGCGCATGGTTCTGGTCCGGGATGGGCTGGCGGAAAATCCGCTTCCTGGACTTCGCGGTATTTTGACCTTTGATCTCAGCCCGAATGCTCCGGTCGGATTCGTGGCCGGGGTCGGAGACGAGCATGGCGCGATGCAGGACGAAGCGGAAAAGCTGTTGCAAAAACCCCTCGTGGAATTGCTGGACAAGGCAGAGGCAAATTACAGCGCGATCCGTGCCCTGAGCGGGGGAGCGCTGGGTGAAAGTTTTGAAGCGATCAGCCGCGTCACGATGTGGAACCGGTTCTTCTGGGCAGGTCAACGTTACGAATATGTGACGATGCACAGGCTTTCCGGGCAGGGAATGCGCGGCGATGCGCTGGGCTGGGATTCGCTGCTGGCCACCGCCATGACCGGTTTGACCGACGGCGGAATTGCGAATGCCACGCTGCGGGTTTTGCTGGCCGGACAAACGCCGGATGGACGCATTCCATTGCGGCGGTATTTGCAGTCGGAACCGACGGACGAGCCACCGGTGCTGACCGGGCGTTCGATGCCGCCGCTGGGCGCGATGTGCGCGCTGAAAGCTTATTTAACAAGGCAGGATTTGGAGTTTCTGGCCTGGGCCTATCCGCGGTTGCAACAGTGGAATGACTGGTGGCTGGCCAATCGCGGCGACGGCGAAGCATGGCGCGACGGCAACAAGGACGGGTTGCTGGAATGGGGCTTCGATGCGGAAGTCGAATATGGAGCGCTCGGCGCGCGAACCTTGACCAATGCCGATAAACGCCGGCTGGCATTCGCCGAATCGGGCTTTGCCGACCGCCCGCAGTGGATGAACACGCAATTTGGAAAGACGGATGTGCCTGCGCAACCGCCAGCCGATCCATCGCAGTCATTGCCGGGCGATGTGAAATACAACGATCAGAGCCACACGCTGGAATTTTCATCGGTTGCGCTGAATTCGCTGTATGCGATGGACACGGAGTTGATGGCGCAGATTTCGCGCGAAATCGGGCTGACGACCGATACTGACCGCTGGCGGGCGCGCTACGACGGGATCAAAAAACTGATCAACGAAAAGCTCTGGAGCGAAGAGGATGGATTGTATCTGGATCGCCACTGGGACGGACGGTTTTCGCGCCGTGTTTCGCTGGAAAACTTTTATCCGCTGATTGCCGGCATCCCGGACGAGGCCCGCGCCAAACGCATGCTGGCCGTGTTGTGGGATAAGCAGAAGTTCGGCGGCGAATGGATGCTGCCTTCGATTGCGCGTGATGATCCAGCCTTTGCCCGAAAAGCGCAGGAGCAGACCGCCACCACCGGCGCGGTGAATGCGGCGATGAATTACCTGCTTTACCTGGGATTGAAGCGCTACGGCTTTGACGCGGAAGCGGCGCAGCTTGCGCGCAGCAGCACCGCGATGGCGCGCGCCGCGTTGGAAAAACAGGGAGAGCAGCCTGGCGAAATCGCCAGCGAAAAAAATGGCATTCTGTTTGACCTGTTTGCCAGCACCACGGGACAGCCGATTGATGACGGCCATCGTTCGCCGCGCAGCTCGTTCGCCGGATTGATCTTTCTGCCGGGGATCGAAGAAGTCATCAGCGCCGATCCCTGGGTCGGGCTGACCATTGGCAACACGATTGTCGCTGAAGAATCCCGGATCGAACGCGTGAAAATCGGCGATGCCACATTGGATGTACTCATTGGGCCGAAGCGAACCGTCGTGCGGCGCGGCGACAAGATCGAAGTCGAATTTGAAGCGCCGGTCCGATTGCGCGGCTATCGCAGCAACGAACGGGCGCTGACTTTCACCGTCGAAGCCAAAGCCGAGGTGCGCGTGTTGATCCCCGGCAGCGAAGGCCGGAAAGTCACCGTCTCGGTTGACGACAAGGTGCTCGGCAGCACCACGCCTGGCGCGGCGGCAACTTTCAAGGTGAAAGCCGGTCTCAGCCGGGTGCTGATCGTTCGCTGACTTTATTCTCCGCGCAACGCAATGATCGGGTTTACCTTTGCCGCTTTGCGCGCGGGAATCAACGCGGCCAAAATACAAACTGCCGTCAGTGCCAGCGCAATGGCCACAAACGTCAACGGGTCGGTTGCGCTGACACCAAACAGCAATCCCGCCATCAATCGTGTCAGCGCCAAAGAACCGGCCAGCCCAATGGCGACCCCGGCCATCGCCAGTTTTGCGCCATCGCCCACCACCATCTTCAGAATTTCAGATTGCTGCGCGCCCAGCGCCATGCGGATGCCCAGTTCATGCGTCTGCTGTGTGACGTTGTACGACATCACGCCGTAGATCCCGACAATGGCCAGCACACCCGCCACCGCCGCGAAAATCATCAATAGCGTCAGATTGAACCGCCGTTGCGCCAGCGAACCGGAAACGATTTCTTCCATCGTCTGCACCTGGGTGACGGGCAGCGAGGAATCAATCGAATGCAGTTGATTACGGATGGCGGCGAGCAGTGTGCGCGGTTCGACGCTGGTGCGAATGGCGAAGGTGCTGATGCGCAATGCCTGCGGCCAGGTGTTTTGCGCCATCGGGACGTAAATCGCCGGATCCACCGGACCATCCAAACTGGTCAAATGAACATTTCCAACCACACCGACAATTTCGCGAAAGCGAGAGTTTTCCGCTCCGATCTGCACTCGTTTGCCGATTGGGTTTTCGCCGGGGAAGAAGCGCCGCGCCAGCTCTTCGTTGATGATGACGGCGTCAGGCGCATCCGCCTTGTCGCGTTCAGTAAACTCGCGTCCCTGCCGCAGGGCGATGCCCATCGTGCGGAAGTAATTCGGACTGACAGTTCGGTAATCGTTGTTTGGTTTATTGCCCACCGGCACGGGCTTTCCTTCGATTGAAAACGTGCTGGTGGCCAGACCAATCAGCGGAACCCGGAACACGCCCGAAGCAGATTCGACGCCCGGCAGCGCGCCCAGTTTGGGCAGCGCGGTTTCATAAAACTGAAGCTGGCGCTGCTGGTCCGGATAGTTGGCTTGCGGCAGCGGCACGTTCAGCGTCAGTACATTCCGTGGATTGAAACCCGGATCGGCTTCTGTAACCCGCTGAAAACTCCGCAGCAGCAGTCCAGCGCCAACCAGCAGCACCAGCGCCAACGCGATCTCCACCACGACCAGACCGCGCAGCCAGCGGCGATGATGGCCACCGCCGCCAGCGCCTTTTCGGCTTTCCTTCAGGCTTTCATTCAGCTCAATCACGGAGAATTGCAGCGAGGGAAGAAGGCCGAAAATCAATCCCGTGACGGCGGAGGCCGCCAGGGTGAATGCCAGAACTTTCAGATTGATGCTGATTTCATCCAGGCGCGGCAGACTGGCGATGTTGAGCGTCTTGACCCAGTCAATACCCGCGTAAGCGAGCAGGATTCCGACCGCTCCGCCAAGCAAACTGAGCAAGATGCATTCTGTCAGCAACTGCCGGATCAGCCGCCAGCGGCTGGCGCCCAGCGCCGCGCGAATGGCAGTTTCTGCGCTGCGCCCGGCGGCCCGCGCCAGCATCAGGTTCGCCACATTGACGCAGGCAATCAGCAGCACCAGTCCGACCGCGCCCAGCAAAATCAACAGCGCCAGCCGCGCGTTGCCGACCAGTTGCTCCTGCAACGGAACCACGCCAATGCCGAGATTGGTATTGTCTTGCGGATATTGTTGTTCCAACCGCCGGGCAACCAAATCCACATCGGTCTGCGCTGCGGTGAGCGTGACTCCGGGCTTGAGTTTGCCAACCAGACGCAGGTTGGCAAATCCGCGCTGGTTCTGGCTGGGCGAAACCAGGTAGGGAATCCAGATGTCCGCGCCGGTTTGCGGCATGATCAAGCCGGGATATTTCAGCCACGGTGGCAGAATGCCAATGACGGTGTAAGGTTTGGCGTCCAGGGTGAGCGTCTGCCCGATTAATTTCGGATCGCCGCCGAAACGCCGCTGCCACAATCCGTAACTGACCAGGGCCGCCGAAGCCTTTTCCGGCTGACCTTCTTCGGGCAGAAAATCGCGCCCGAGTTCCGGCGTGACGCCGAGCGTTGAAAGAATGTTGACCGTGATCCGGACGCCGTTGATGCGCTCCGGCTCGCCCTGCCCGGTCAGATTCAGTGATTCGGCGCGGATCGCGGCCAACTGCTCGAATGCCTGGGTCTGTTCTTTCCAGTCCGTGTAATTCAGATAAGAGACGGGCTGGTTCGTTAAATTTCGGTTGGTGCTTTTCGCCCAAACGGCGACCAGCCGTTCCGGCTCTTTGTACGGCAGCGGCGACAGCAGCACCGCGTTGACCACGCTGAAAATGGCCGTGTTCGCGCCAATGCCGAGCGCCAGCGTAATGATGACCACCAATGCAAAGCCCGGACGCTTCAGCAGCGAACGAACCGCGAATCGTAAATCGTTGAGCACAATTTCTCCTTCTTTTGGTTACCAACCCATTCGCTGACGCAGCGCGGTGATGTGCGCCGTGTGATGGCGTCCATGCCATTCGTACAACTCCAGCATCACATCCAGCGAGAACGCGCCCCAGTCAGCGTGTTCCGGATGCCGTGTCGTGCGCGCAAAGTCTTCGGCTTTCAGTGAACCCAGCATCGTTACCCAGCGCTGGTGCAGCGCGTCCAGCAGCGCCAGCGAGACCGACGGATCCGTGTTGCGCCCGTCTTCCAATTCCGCCCACAACTTTTCGTCGTAAGGCCGGATCAGCGGTTCGTGCTCCGTCAGTGCGAATTTGAATCGGGTGTAGCCGTTCAGGTGGCTGTCGGCGACGTGGTTCACCGTCTGCCGCAATGTCCAGCCTTCCGAGCGGTACGGCGTATCAAGTTGGCTGGATGACAAACCGCTTACGGCCAGGCGCAATTTGACAGGCGCTTCGGCGATGCTTTGGATCAGTCGCTGGCGCTGTGTTTGGTTCAGCTCAATCTGTGGCTCGAATTTTCCGATGGGGTATCTCAGGTCAGTCACAGTTGGGTCTCCTACGAAAATGTGGGACAGGCTTCAGCCTGTCGGCATTGTGGACAGACTGAAGTCTGTCCCACGTTTGATTGTTCCGAGGAACGAATCATACGAGTCAACTCTGAATTCGACCAATTCATTGTTTTCATCATTTCGATGATCTATGCTCATTCAAATTTGAGCGGAGGAAATCATGATACTGGAGACTCGACACTTGAAATTGATCGTGGCGGTTTCGGAAGAGAAAAGCGTGACCCGTGCGGGCGAGCGTCTGCATTTGACGCAATCGGCGCTCAGTCATCAGCTTCGCGACATCGAAGAGCGGTTGGGAACGCCGCTGTTCAGCCGCCTCAACAAGCGAATGATCCTGACACAGTCCGGTGAGCGATTGTTGCAATCCGCCCGGCAGGTGCTGGACGAGTTGAAACGCGCCGAAGACGACATTGCGCAAATCGCCGCCGGCGACCACGGCAGTTTGCGCATCAGCACAGAGTGTTACACCTGTTACCACTGGCTGCCGGAGATGATGAAGGAGTTCAACCGAAAATTTCCCAAAGTCGAAGTCAAGATTCTGCTGGAAGCGACCCACCGTCCGATTCCAGCGCTGCTCAACGGCAAATTGGATTTTGCCATTGTGTCCGACTTCGTCCGCGACAAACGGCTGATTTACAAACCACTCTTTCGCGACGAAGTGGTCGTGATTATGGCCCCGCATCATCCGCTCGCCGCGCGAGCCTTCATCACGGCGAAAGACTTTGCCGACCAGACTTTGTTTTCCTACTCACCTCCTGCCGAAAGCACGTTGTACAACAAAGTCCTGCTGCCGGCGGGCGTCAAGCCGGCGCGTTTCAGTGAAGTGCAATTGACAGAGGCAATTATCGAAATGGTCAAGGCGGGATTAGGCGTCAGCGCGCTGGCGCGCTGGGCAGTTGCCGGGCAGATCGAATCGGGGAAGCTGGCGGCGCGCCCGTTGACGCGCAAAGGATTTCACCGGCAATGGAGTGCGGCGCTGCTCAAAAACGATTTCACGCCGGCTTATGTGACTGAGTTTATTGAATTGCTGACGACGCGTTCGCTGCCGGTGGTCAAGCCAGGCAAGATGCTTTCTGCAGCTTGAAACTATCGGTTTGAGGGCCAGGGTTGACGCAAAACCGCGAAGACGCAAAGACACAAAGAGTTCAGGTTTAATAAAACCTTTGCAGCTTTGCGTCTTTGCGCCCTTGCGTTGAGTGCTGAAAAAGCTATTTGCGAGCCGACTGGCGCGCGGTTTCCAGCGTCACCTTCTCCTTGCGGCGATAGGACAGATTGGACATGTGCGCGGCGATGGCGGAACGGTAGCCGAGTTCAACCGATGAGTTCGGCTCTTTGCGCGAACGGACGCATTCGACGAAGTTGGCGTAATGGTCGTCGCCTTTCGCGTCGCCCTTGATCATTTCGCCGTTGGGGCGGTTCAGTTTTTCCGGCGCGTAGCTCCAACCGCTGGCTGACTTGCCGCTGACCATGTCGGTTGTGCCGGCCAGCCATTCAATTGTCCCGTCCGTGCCCAGCACGCGGATGCCGAGTCCGAAGCGGGCGTTGCTGAAGGTGGATTGCCAGGCGACGGTCAGGTCGTTGGGGTAATCCAGAATCACTGAAATGGTGTCCGGCACTTCGCGGCCATCTTTTTCGGAAAACACGCCGCCGGACATGTACGCCGATGTCGGCACGCCCAGATCCAGCACGCCGATGATCCAGCCAATCTGGTGGACCATGTTTTCAGTCACGTTGCCGCCCGAAAATTCCCACCACAGCCGCCAGTTGATGAATTTGTTGGCGTCGAAGGGACGGTCGGAGCGGCCATTCAGAAAGGCTTTCCAATTCACATTTTGCGCGTTGCAATCCGCCGGAATCGGGCGCACCCACTGGCCTTTGCCTTTGGGCGTGTTGCGGCTCATCCAGGATTCGACGTGCGTGACTTTGCCGACCAGACCTTCTTTCACCCATTTGCGGGCGTCCATGAAATAACCCGCGCTGTTGTGCTGCTGGCCGACGCCGATGACGCGCTTGGGATTTTTCTTCGCCGCCGCCAGACAGGCTTCGGCTTCTTCGATGGACCAGGTCATGGTCTTTTCGGCATAAATATCCTTGCCTGCGGCCAGCGAATCCAGAAAGTGGCGCGAGTGGCAATGCAGCGGCGAAGCGATCAGCACGGCATCCACGTCTTTCGATTCCAGCATCTTGCGGTGGTCGCCGTAGCTTTGAATGTTTGCACCGAACTTTTTGATTTCGTCAAAACGGCGCGTATACACATCCGCCGCCGCGACGAATTCGGTGTTGGGCGCTTTCAGAAAGCTGCCCATAATTTCCTGCCCGCGCGCGCCAGGGCCGATGATGCCCAGCCGGACGCGGTCGTTCGCGCCGAGCACTTTGTCGTAGGACGCCGCCGTCAGGGCCGCGCCGACCGCGCCGCGCGCCGACGTGGCGAGAAAATCCCGGCGAGTTTTGTTTTCCATGGTGATTCCTTTCGTTGGTTCAGTAGATGGTTTTCGGATTGATGAAGATTGCCCACCGTTCGAGGTGCAGGCAGTTTATGCCATGAAACTGCTTTCGTGCCATGTCCGTGGCTTATGGCGGTTGGTGCAGTACGCGAGCGTGAGCGAGCGCCTGGCCGATGCCTGTGACCAATGCCTGGGTGGCGCTCGCTCAC
>JAJNQA010000062.1 GCA_021155085.1 Heliomicrobium sp.
ACCGGCAACCTATCGCCTGGAATCGAAAAAGCGGAAAAAGGCGCTGGAAATGTCAAAGAGCGAGTGAAACGTTGAAATCAATCAGCTCTTCGCAGCCCGATGGAAGGTCGGGCTTCGGAAGAGCGTTATCTAAACTCGAAATTGTATAAACTCGATGTTTTTGCATGGTCCTTCTTTCTACCTGGAGACGAAGCTGGATGAGCCCAGCGTTATTCCTGAACTTGCCCCCCAACTGTCTTGGGCAGCGCTTCGATGGCTACCTTCTTGGCTCATATCGCATCGCCACCGCGCCCGACCCGAATTCCAGCCGGCTTACGAGCTTCAAGTCAACACTCTTCGATAGCCCCGCGAACAACGTCGGCCCATGGCCCGCGAGCCTGGGATGCACCACGAACTCGTACTCATCAATCAATCCCAGTTCCGCCAACGCCAGCGGCAGTTCCACGCCTCCCACGAACAGCCCCTTCCCCGACTCCTGCTTGAGCTGCTCGACGGCCTTCCCCAGATCTCCGCGCACCAACTCCGCGTTCCAATCAACCCGCTCCAGGGTGCTCGACACGACGTGCTTTTTTGCTGCATCAATCGTCCGGGCGAAGGGCTTCATCCAATCAGGCAATCCTTCCGTCGGCGACCGAAACGCTGCCTCCATCATTTCGTAAGTCACCCGGCCAAAAAGGAGAGCATCGGCCTGTTCGAGGTTTTCCACTGCGTGACGATGCAACTCTTCGTCTGGGACGATGGCCCGATGATCGCAGCACCCGTCCAATGTGACGTTGATGGAATATCGAAGTGGTCGCATCTTGATTGATCCTTTCCGCTTTTGTCTGCTTTTGGTGATTGTTGTTTATGGTTTGCGGAAACTCCGAAGTGTTTCCCAATGACCAATGTAACCCGACGGCCGAGAATCTTTGATTTCAGAACCTGCCTGATCCGCCGCTCAGGTTGACCGCCTTGTTCGCCGTCGTTTCGATCATTCGTCCGGTCACGATGTCCCAAACGTATTTGTCTTCATTCCAGTCAATCGCAGTGACCTGATTCTGCGAGACGCAGAATCCATTTGTGAAGATGTCGACGCCGCTGTTGGACCACATGATTGCACCGTCATACGAGACCTTCGCGACAGCGATTTCCCCGTGGGAAATGTAGCAACGATTTTCAGGCGACCAATACACCCCAAAGCATGTTGCCCAGTCCGTTTTCACTTTCCAGTTCAGCGTTAGTATTGGCAATTGCAGCGACGCGACAAATGGCCCAACAGCGATGAGCAAGGAATCTGCATGTATCACGGCGGTATGTTCGTGGACACCAGAAGCACCTCCTGCTGTGCCGAGGATGCAGGATGCAACCACATTGCCATCCTCCTGAATGACACGGACCGTGTGAAGTGATGATGGATTGTATGATTCATCATCCAGCCAGTATGCCTGGTCGTATGCGTGAAAATTGTCGCCCAAACCGAACGAAAACGACGGATCGTTCTCGATATGGATCTCGAGTTGTTGATACAGCAGTCGCAGCATGGTTTTGACGGCGAACCTGGAATTAGGTGGATGCCAATTGGACAACCTACAGTACGTTCAAGCCGGGAATTGCTGGAATCGCGGCGGTTTGAGTGTGCGCAGCTTTATCATTTTTTCCAAAGCGCGTCGCTCAACTTCGTCCATTCCGCCGATTGATTCGCCGGGAAACCTTCAATGACCAGAACAGATTGTTCGCGTAATTGAATCACGCTCTCTCCGTCAGGAGTTTGAAACGCGCATTCGGTGTCTGTTTTGGTGGCTGTCCTGGCCTGCGGATAACGTTTGCGCGTGCGCTCAGCGTAGGCGCGAAAAAACTCTGCGGCGTCTTTCGCGGTGTCCCACTGGCTTAGATGAGCAAGCAACAGTTGGCCAGTCTTTGCGTTTTCGTAAAGCGTGGATTGGTCGCCTCCCCAGCCTGCCGTTGCAGTCCGCGCTTCTTTCTTGCCGATGAATTCGCTGAGAATCAGAAAATAGCCGAACTCGCCATTCACATCGGCGTCAATCCGTTTCCAGTCCGCGCCCAGCAGTTTGGAAATGTCCGGCAGTTCCACTTTGATTGGTACTTCTTTCGCGGCGTATTTGTCGAAGTGAAGAATCTGTTCGGTGGATTGCGGCAAGTCTGTGAAGGCCTGCGAGACGCCGTCCCAGCCGCGCTTTTTCAACATCTCCTGGACGAAGGTCGCGCCGTAAACATAAGGGAAAATCAGCGATTCGCGCAGCGAAGCGGGCGCGGCGAGAAAGACCGCCTGCTTGTCGCGTTCGGCCTGCGCCAGGGATTGGTCGGAAAAGCTGGAAATCGGCGGCAGCTTGCTGATGTCCATCCCCATTCCCTTGAGTTGGTGGGCATACATCAATGCGGTGGCGTCGCCTTCGATCAGGGCGTGAATGGCGGCTTCGCGGTCGCTGTCGCCATTTGGCCATTTTTCAAACCGGCGCAGATTGAAGTGTTGATCCTGCAGCGCGTGTTGAAGTTCGTGAACCATGACAGGCTTTTGCTGTTCCAGATCGTTCCAATCGGCAATGAAAAGTTCCTTGCTCTTGGGCCGGTAAAATCCCGCGACCTGTTCGGTCATCAGCTTGATCATGAATTCGCGGTAGCGGAAATCCTTCGGCGCCAGGCCGTAGGCGATCAAGGCTTTGTTGGCGGCTTCGATTTCTTCCGGCGTGGTGGTTTCTTCAAAACCGCGAATGATTTCCTGCTCGATTTCGGCGCGCGACTTCGTGCCGCTTTTGACCGGTGTCAGCGGTTTCAAGCGCCGCAGCTTGCTCACCTCTTCCAGGATTTCGCCAGTGGCGGCGACGACTTCCTCCGCCCTGGTTTTCGTGGAGGCCGCATCGGCTTTCGGCCCAGGCGTCTTTCGCGCCGGTTGCTGAGCGACAAATGTGGCGTGGATGATGATGAGCAGCAGCAGAGCAAGACCGGTCAGAGTTCGTTTTGACATGATTGATCCTTTCACGATAAACAACGCGGGCAAATCTAACATTCGATCACAGGTTTTGAAACCGGGAACTTTGCCTATGAGCTTCACTGAAAATCACGATTGGAGCGAAACACGCGTGCGTGTGCGTTACGCCGAAACCGATCAAGCCGGCGTTGTCTACCATTCAAATTATCTGGTCTGGTTTGAAGTCGGAAGAGTCGAATTATGCCGCGATTACGGCTTTAACTACCGCGACATGGAAAAGCAGGCCGACGCCTATCTGCCCGTCACCGAAGTTCGCGTGAAGTACCGCGTGCCGGCCAAATACGATGATGAAATCATCATCCGTTCCCGCGTGACGGAACTCCGCAGCCGTGCGATCAAGTTCGCGTACGAGGTTCGGCGGACAGGCGACGACGCCATACTGGCTGAAGGGGAAACGCATCATATCGTGATGAACGGCCAGGGCCGGGCGCGCGCCTTTCCGCCGGAATATGCCGAAATGATGAGAAGTGGAAACGTCTTTCCTGAAAAATCCCAGAAGCAGGAGCCGCAATGAATCGAGCCAGAAACGCCGCATTGATCGTGATCATCGCTATTTTCGCAAATCAGGGATTGGCGCAAGGTGTGCGACCAAAGACAGGCAAATCATTCAAGGGGCCGCTGGCCGTGCAACTGTGGAGCTTTCGCGAGGATTTCAAGAAAGATGTTCCCGGCACCTTGAAACGTGTGCGCTCGCTTGGCTTCAGGCACGTTGAACTGGCCGGGTATTACGGAATGACCGCCCGGCAATTCCGCGCGCAACTCGACAAGGCGGGTCTGAAAGCCGTCAGCATGCACATTGAATATGAAGAGGCGCGCGACAAGATTGACGAAGTGATTCGCGACGCGAAAGTGCTTGGCGTTCAGGAGGTCGGCGTGCCGTGGATCAAGTCTCCGTTTACCAAAGCGGATTGTTTGCAGGCGATTCAGGTCTTCAACCAGGCGGGCGAAAAACTGGCGGCCAGTGGCATGCGGTTTTTCTATCACCTGCACGGTTATGAATTCGTTCCAAACGAAGGTGAGTCAGGAACGCTGTTTGATTTGCTGATGGCCAAAACCAATCCGAAGTTTGTCAGCATTCAACTGGACACTTTCCACGCGGCATATCCGGGACAGGATCCGGCGAAACTGCTGCAAAAATTTCCGGGAAGATTCACCTCACTGCATTTGAAGGACATTCGCAAGGACGCGGTAGGCGATCACTCTGGCGATTTCAAGGATCAGGATGGAACGCCGCTCGGCCAGGGAAAAATCAACTGGCCGGAGGTGCTGAAGGCTTCGCGAAAAGAGGGCGTCCGGTGGTACATCATCGAAGACGAAACCTCCACAGTCTGGCAGGGAGTTCGGGGAAGCCTGAAGTATCTTGAAACCCTCAAGTATTGAAGTTGCGGCCAGCGTCCGATCATCGCCTTACGACGGGCTGCCGCGGCGAAGGAATCGCTTCGCCCTGAATCGCCTGGCCTTGATCGCCGAAAACTTCCTTGAACGCGCCAATGCTGGAAAGCACGCTGCTGGTTTCGAACGGCATAAAAATCACCTTCGAGTTGCCGGACTTGGCCATCTCGCGCAGCGATTCGATGTACTTCATCATAATCAGGTATTGCGCCGGATTGCCTTGTCCGCCGGTGATGCCGACGGCGATGTGGCGAATGGATTCGGCTTCGGCGGCGGCGGCGGTCAGACGGGCTTCGGCGGCGCCCTGCGCCTGCAGAATGGCGGATTGCTTTTCGCCCTCGGCGCGAGTGATCGCGGCTTGTTTTTCGCCTTCGGCGCGAGTAATCGCGGCCTGTTTTTCACCATCCGCCTGCAAAACCACCGCGCGGCGATTGCGTTCGGCGGTCATCTGTTTTTCCATCGTGATGCGGACGTCTTCGGGCGGGTTGATATTTTTCAACTCGACGCGGGTGACTTTGACGCCCCATTTGTGCGTGGCGTCATCCAGTGTGACGCGCAAACGGCTGTTGATTGTGTCGCGCGAACTAAGCGCGTGATCCAGATCCAGTTCCCCGATCACGTTGCGCATCGCCGTGATCGTCAACTGAATGATGCTGCCGACCAGGTCATTGATTTCGTAAACGGCCTTTCCCGGATCCGTGATCTGCCAGTAAATGACCGAATCCACCATGATCGTGACGTTATCGCGCGTAATCACCGGTTGCGGCAGCAGATCGGTGAACTGTTCGCGCAGGTCAATTTGCGTCATGCCTGGCCGCTGGCCGCTCCAGTTCACCGAACGCGGGCGATCCAGGAAAGGCACCAGGACATTCAACCCGCTGATGCCGACACGGTCGAATTTACCCAGGCGCTCGATCATCAGCACGGTCGCCTGCGGGACAATGCGAATCGTCTTGGCCGCGATGAACAGCACGATGATCGCAATGATGAACAACGGAATAAGCAGTTCCATAAGTGACCTCCGACGCAGCGTCTATTCAGAATTATCGCTGAAACGCAGTGCGCGGCGGGATGCGCGGCGCACATAGATTGAATTGCCTTCAAGACGTTCGATGGCGACGGTTTCGCCTTCGGTTAATGGAGTTTCGCCTTCGATGGGGAATGCCGTCCAGACCGAACCATAGACCTTAACCGCTGCTTCATTCAGCGCTCCCCGGCTGGGTTCGACGACCATGCCAACCTGGCCGATCATCTTTTCCACACCTGTCTTCAAGGCCGGCGAAGAGGACGATGAAAGCGAAAGAAAGCGCTCAAAGATGGTTCGGGAAGCGATCAGCAGGGCAATGGAAACCAGCAGAAATGCAACCACTTGCGCGGCCACGCTGGTAACGCCAAGCAGCGCCAGCAGCATCGCGACCAATGCCCCGACGCCGAACCAGAGCAAAAAGAAACCGGGCGTCAGGACTTCCGCGCCGATGAAGATGGCGGCAATGATGAGCCAAACGATCCAAGCGTAGGACATATGTCTTTTGCGCGTTGAGGCTTTGTAAAATCCGGCCTATTGATAAAACAGATGATAAAGACGGCGACTGAAAACTTTGACGCGGCGCATGCTATGCCAGCGGACTGGATGAGGCAAGTGAGGTCAATCAGGGCCGGAACAAGTTGGCACACCGACCGCTCGGAAAGTTCTCAGATTTGACTAGAGCCTGAATTTCATGTTTCATGCGGCATCAAAAAATAAGGGGATAAAAGGCACTTTTGGTGAATCATTGAGCGAAATCTCCGCCTGACACCGAAGACACTTTTGATTTTGAATTCTTGATGGTGAGCACAGTCCACACTCCTAAACAGGCTGGTTCGCAGACCTCAACTACTGTTCGCACGCCAGAAACAACCTTCTGGCGCGTCGAAGGAAGTCTGCTCAATTTAAGCGCCGTGCGTCCGGTGGCCTTCTTTACCTGGAACGCGCAGAGCTTTTCCGAACGTTGGCTGCGGCGCAGCAGTCTGGCGTTGTCGGCATTATTCCGTCCATTGGTTTACGCGGCGGATCGAATCTTTGCCACGCGAGTGCTGCATGTGCTGCTGCGCGGCATCAGCCGGGATCGGCTGGATATGCTCGGCGAAGAATATTTCGAGTATGTGCTCAAGCCAAAACTTAAATCTCAAGGCGTCGCCAAACTGAAGGAAGCCTTGGCGAGGGGCGAAAAGATCGTTCTGGTCAGTCAAGGGCTGGATCATGTAATGCGTCCGCTGGCGCATTACCTGGGCATCGAGGAATTGATCGCAAACCGGCTGGAATTTTGCGATGGACGGGCGACGGGCAGATTGCTGTCGCCGGTCATCCGCCCCCGCCAGGTATTGGCACGCATCATTGGGGGGAATCCAGACGGCCGCGTCACGATGGACAAGCTTTCGCGAAATCTGGGAAATTCGCCGGAGGTTTTGCGGAACGTGGTCGCCCCGGCGCTTCGCATCGTGCCGCAACGCAGTTCTCCGACAGTGGTGTTCGATTCTCACAAAAGGCTCGACAAGCTCTCCATGCGCGAATCGCTGGCGGGAAAGAATATCCTGCTCATCGGCTTCACCGGATTCATCGGCAAAGTCTGGCTGGTGAAAGTGCTTCAGGAAATCCCCGATGTCGGGAAGGTTTATCTGTTGATCCGTCGCCAGCGTTCGACGACCGCGCAACGCCGCTTTGAAAAGATCGCCGCCGAATCACCGGTCTTCGATAACCTGCACAAAATTCATGGGGACAATTTCAGCCAATTCCTGGCCGATAAGATTGAAGTGATTGAAGGTGATGTCACTCAGCCGGGATTGGGTTTGGCGCCCGAAGTCAGCGCGCGTCTGAAACCGCAGCTTGATGTCGTCATCAACAGTTCCGGCTTGACCGATTTCAATCCCGATTTGCGCCAGGCACTGGCAATCAATATTGACGGCACGCTCCACGTGCTCGATTTTCTGCGCGAATGCTCGCGCGCGGCGCTGCTGCATCTTTCGACCTGTTATGTCGTCGGCTACCGGGACGGCCGCATCGCTGAAACGCTTGTCCCCAACTACACCCCCAAAGGCATTTCGGATTTTGACGCCGAGATCGAATACGAATCGCTTCACAAACTGGCGAAAGAGATTGAAGCGCGCGCCGAGAGTGCGGAAATTACCGAAGAGCTTCGCCAGCAGGTATTGGAAAAAGGCCGGCGCGCCAACAAGGAATTAACCGAATCGGAGATCGAGGCGCAAATCCGCAAGCAACGCCAGCGCTGGGTTCGCAACGAACTGACTGAATCCGGGATGCACCGCGCGCGGGAATTCGGCTGGCCCAACACGTACACCTTTACCAAGAGTCTGGCCGAATCGCTGATCGCCCTGCGTGGAAAGGATGACCGTGGCGCAGATTTGCCGGTCGCCATCGTCCGCCCGTCAATTGTGGAAACCTCCACACACGATCCCTTCAAAGGATGGAATGAGGGGGTCAACACTTCGGCGCCGATCTCCTACCTGCTCGGCACGTTCTTTCGCCAACTGCCATCGAACGGCAAGAAATGCCTGGACATCATTCCAGTTGATTTGGTCTGCCGTGGAATGGCGTTGATTGCGGCGGCCCTGGTCGAGCGGCGTCATGACGCGATGTATCATCTGGCGACCTCAGCGGTGAACCCCTGCGACATGCGGCGGACGATTGAACTGACCGGTTTGGCGCACCGCAAGCATTACCGCGCGCAGGACGATTTCAACTATCGTTTGTTGTCCATGTTTGATTCGATCCCGGTTTCAAAAGAGCGCTATCAAAAACTTTCCGCCCCGGCGCAGAAACAACTGGTGCAGGCGCTGTTGCGCATTGTTTCGCCGCTGCCGATGATGCGCTCCCCGCTGGTTCGCCGCGAACGCGACCTGAACAAGGTCGAAAAGCTGGTCGAGCTTTACGAACCGTTCATTCTTCACAACGAATACGTCTTTGAAGCCCGGAACGTCGAGATGCTCTCCGCGGCATTGCCCGCGGATGAACTGGCGGCATTTGGCTACGACGCTGCCTGCATTGACTGGTGGGATTACTGGATCAACGTTCACATTCCGGCTTTGCGAAAATGGTCTTATCCGATTATTGAAGGCCGCCCGGTCGAAAACAAATCCACCCGCTCGGTGACCTTACCGGCGCCGGAACAGAGCGTCGCGGCAAGCTGACAGTGCTGACAGGGGGAATCCGATGAAAACGGAAATTAAGTGGGGAGTAATTTTTACCATCGTGGGATTGCTGTGGATGGTTCTTGAACGCGTCTCCGGACTCCACGACAAATACATCCATCTTCACCCGTTTCTGACCAATCTTTTTGCCATCCCGGCGATCGTGATGATGGTACTGGCGATCAAAGAGAAAAAGCGCCTTCTCGGCGGCAAGATCAGTTTTACACAGGCTTTTTTATGCGGCCTGGCGGTCAGTGTGGTGGTGGCCGCCCTTTCTCCGCTGGCGCAGTGGATCACTGCCCGCGTAATTTCTCCGAACTACTTCCCGAACGCGATCAACTACGCGGTTCAGGCTGGATTACAAACGCGTGAACAGGCTGAGGCATTTTTCAATTTGAACAGTTACATGCTGCAGGCATCCCTGGGCGCATTGGTTATGGGCATCATTACAACACTCATCATTGCGGCGGTTGTGCGAACCAAAAATTCATAAAGGCAAGTCAAATTTGTATGGCAATTTTCCTGACCGGCGCGACCGGTTATGTTGGAGCACACGTTGCGGCGTTGTTGCTCGAAAATCACAAGGATCAGCTCAATCTGCTGGTGCGCGCCAAAACCGCGCGCGAAGCCGAACAAAGGCTCTGGAAATCAATGCAATTGCATCTGGATTTCCCTCGCTTTTATGAGTTTTTGAAATCGCGCGTTCATGTTTTTTGTGGTGATCTGACCGAGAAACATTTCGGCCTGTCGAACGACGATTACCGCCGGCTGGCAGAGACGACCGATTCGGTAATCCATTGCGCCGCCTCGCTCAACCGCAAAAGCGAAAAGACCTGCTTGAACGTCAACCTGCGCGGCACACTTGAAGTAATCAAACTGGCACAAACCGCCCGCGACCTGCACGGGCTGCGACGCTTCAGCGACGTATCCACCGTCGCCATTTGCGGCCAGCGATTCAGCGAAGTCGTACAGGAAGACGAATCGCTGGATTGGAATCGTTCTGATTACGACCCTTATGCCCGGACAAAAAAGTTTTGCGAACATATGGTCGCGGAATTACTGCCAGACGTTCCCCATACTGTCTTTCGTCCGAGCATCATTCTCGGCGACAGTCGCTTTGCCGAAACTACCCAGTTCGATATGGTCCGATCGTTCGTGTTTTTGGCTGGATTGCCCATGCTCCCCTTCCGCCCAACTGACCAGATTGACATCGTCAATGTGGATTTTGTCGCCGAATCCATCGTCACCATCCATCAAAAAGAGAAGCCGCTTCATGACATTTACCATTTGTCGTCAGGCAAAAGCTCACAGACATTCAAAGTCCTGACTGACGCGATTGCAAAATTTCAGGATAAAAATGCGCCGGTCTTCTTGCCATTTTTGGAGAAACCGTTTACAAAGCTCAATAACTGGTTGGCGGATAACTTTAGAAACAATCCAATCGGTCAGAGCGCAACGTTGTTGAAGGTTTTTTTACCCTATATCACATTCAACACGGTTTTTGATAACGAGCGCATTACTGGCGAGACAGGCAAAAAGCCTGTTCCGTTTTCAGAGTATTGTTACCCCCTGCTTCAGTTCAGCCGGGCGGGTAATTTCAAATATCCTCACACAGATTGGCCGGGTGACGTTTCAGGTGCTGGTTCAATCCCCCTGAACAATTCAATTTCGCAAGTCAGTGTTGCCCGGAGCTAAATAATTCCCTGTAGTTCGATTTACAGCAGTACAGCTTTCATCTATGACAAGTGCCCCGTCGGATCGTTTTCGCCACCGGTGTAAGAACCTGGAGGACGCTCACCGCAAGGTGTCGGCGTTGCTTAAAATTATTCCAGTGGCCCAACGGTCATCGTCCTCACTTCAGAGTGCGATTGATCTTTATCGCAAAATCGTGGCCGCGCTGCGGCTGTGGCTTTCCGGATCCAGCGTTTCGAGCGTGCTTCTGTCCCCACCGAAGCCCCCTTTCACACCGCTTGAAGCACATCCTCGGAAAATGCACATGGCTTGGCCGGCAAGTCTTGATTGCCTGGACGAAACGGAGCTGACTAATGTGTTCGACTATTTCAGTTGCAAAGGCCCTCACCTTCGCGACGGCATAGAAGACATCCTCACACAGCTCTTTGGTAACTCTTGGAACACCCGCTGCCCGAAAGGCATCGCTGGAGAGTCCTTGGGCGGCAGTTGGCCATCGCAGGCTTTGTTTTGAAAGCCGCGAAGCAATCCCCAGACAGGAGGAATCAAAGCTATGAACATGGATATCGCCTTGGAAGGTTGGGTTAGTGGTTTAATCGAATTATCGAAATTCAAATGGATGCTCGGAGCCGGCCATCGCTGGCATCCGGGTGAAAAACTCAAACTCCTTTTCACCGGCTACAACGGGACGCGAAATACCGGCGCGGATGTGCGCGTCGAAGAGATGCTTCGCCAGGTCAAACATATTCTGGGCGAAGAAAACTGCCAGTTGAGTGTCTTAAGCCAAAACTTTGACCTGACGCAGGGCTATTTCAAGGGCGTCAATCAGGTCAGATTGCCGGACATTTTCCCCCCGATGCTCTATCGGGAAATCCCGAAATATGATGGTGTCGTTGCGTGCGAAGGCTCGATGTTCAAGAGCAAATTCGCCAATGCATTGACCACAATGATGATCGGAAGCCTGGGCATCGCTTCCGTCCAAAACAAGCTGAGCGTCGGATATGGCGCGGAAGCCGGCCAGATGGATCCACTGATCGCCAAGATGGTCGCGCGATATTGCAGCGATTCGATGGTCGTCACGCGCAATCCCGAGTCGCAGGAAGTGCTGGGCAAGCTTGGCGTTTCCACCGAACTTGGCACGGACACGGCCTGGACGTTCGAGCCGCACCTGAACGGATTCGGGCGCAAGATTCTGCGTATCGCCGGCTGGGATGAACAGACGCCGGTGATGGCCGTCTGCCCGATTAATCCTTTCTGGTGGCCGGTCAAAGCTTCGATTACGAAGTATATTGCCAAATCACTGACCGGCGCGTATCAGGATAGCCATTACCGCTCCATCTATTTCCACCGCTCCGGTCCTGAGGTGGATCGCGCCTATGATCAATATCTGACGGGCATGGCGAATGCCGTGGATCGTTTTCGCAAGGAGAATCGGGTTTTCCCCGTGCTGGTGGCGACGGAAATGCTCGATAACGATGCCTGCGAAAAAATGTCCGCCAAACTCGGCGGCGTTCCGATCTTCTCATCCGGCGAATTCGACATGTATCAACTGGTCAGCATCATGCGCAGCAGTCACATGATGGTTTCATCCCGCTATCACGGCATTGTGACAAGCATGCCGGGGCTGGTCGCTTCGGCTGGCGTGACGATGGATGAACGCATCCGCAATTTAATGCACGAGCGTGGCCATTCGGATTTGTGCCTGACAGTTGATGACCCTCAATTGGAAGACAAGCTCTTCGTGATCATGGGGAAACTGCTCAAGGAAAATGAATCCATCCGCGAAGGCATCGGCCGAACAGTAGCCAAAAACCTGAAGGTGATGGCGCGCATGGGCGTTTATTTTGAAGAGCACGTACAGCGCCGCTACCCTGACTTTCCCATCCGTCAAGGGTTGCAGTCTTGGGAAGACTATCTGCCGCCGCTGAGTCCGAATCTGCGGAGACTGATGGAAAATTACGGTTGATTGCGATCAACCAATTACACAAATGCGGCGGATCGCGGCAGGCGGAAAACCTGGCGATCCGCCGCATTCGTTTTGCCCAATCCCACATCCGCCTTGTATCATTCGCTTGATGAACTTTCTTGAAAAAATCCTCCAACGACTATCACAAACACCAACTCGCCCCGTCATTCAAGAAATTCGAGACGGGGGATTTGTCATCGCGACTTCCGCCGAACTGCTTTCGCAAGTTCGCGCCGCCCGCACCTTCATTCGCAATTCCGGCTTAAAAAAAGGCGAACGCTGCGGCCTGCTTGCGCCGAATTCGATACGCTGGGCGGCGATGGATTTGGCGTTGATGGCCGAAGGCGTAATTGTCGTGCCGCTTTATTCGCGCCAGGCGCCGAATGAACTGGTCAATATGCTGAAAGACTGCGGCGCGGCCATGGTCTGTTGTGGCGACCAAACCCTGTTAGACGGAATTGCCAAAAACTGGCCGGACAATCCGCCGCCGCTCACGCTGTTCGACGACATTTTCTCAACCCCGCCTGCCGCTGAAATCAAGGACGGGGCGAACACGCTCGACGAAAAAGACATTGTCACGATCATCTACACTTCGGGCACTTCGGGCGAACCGAAAGGCGTCATGCTCAATGTCGAAAACCTCAATCACATGGTTCCCTGCACCGGCGCACGGCTTGATCAATTGATGGAAGGCCAGACCGAGCGAGCCGCTGACCAGGTTTTTCATTACCTGCCTTTTTGTTTCGCCGGTTCGTGGATTCTGCTGCTGACGGCATTGTCGCGAAACAGTTTGCTTTCGCTTTCAACGGACCTGAACAAACTGGCCGATGAGCTGAAACTGGCCGCGCCAAATTACTGCCTGAACGTGCCCACCTTGCTGGAGCGCATTCGCACCGGCGTCGAGAGTCAGATCGCATCGAAACCAGAAATCATTCAAAAGATTTACCACAACGGCAAAGCGGCCTGGTTAAGAAAATATGAAGGCAGAGGCCGCGCGGGTTTGTCGTTTTCGCTGGCCAATTGGCTGATCTTCGGCAACATCAAAAAGAAGATTGGCACTGACCTGCGCGCACTGATCTGCGGTTCCGCGCCATTGGCCAAAGAAACCCAGTTGTTCTTTTTGATGCTGGGAATCCGTGTTTTGCAAGTTTACGGTTTGACGGAAACGACCGCGATTTGCACGATGGACGACCCGAACGATTTCACGCCGGGCCGCGTCGGGCCGGCCGTTCCCGGCATTGAGATGGCATTGGGCGAAGGCGGCGAGCTTCTGGTTCGCGGTCCGAATATTTTCGCCGGGTATTGGAACCGGCCAGAAGCGACGGCGGCAACCGTGCGAGACGGATGGTTTCATACTGGCGATCAAGGCGAGGTGGACGAAAAAGGAAATTGGGCCATAACGGGCCGTATCAAAAATCTGCTGATTCTGAAATCCGGCCACAACGTCGCGCCCGAACCCATTGAAGAAAAAGTCCTGTTCAATCTGACAACCGCTCAGCAATGCGTCGTAGCAGGGAACGACAGAGGCTTCCTGGTTGCGCTGGTGACGGGCGATTTAACCAACGATCAGGTTCAGGCTGCGATTGATTCCGTCAATGCCGAGTTGCCGCATTACAAACGAATTCTGGCTTTCCACATCAGCAAAGAGCCGCTGACGATTGAAAGCGGGCTGCTGACCGCCAACGGCAAACTCAAGCGAGACGCCATCGCGAAACAGTTCGCCAATGAGTTCGAGCAACTCTACCGCTCGAAAAAAGTCTGATTGGAGAGCGAATGGTAATTTTAGGACTGACCTGTCTTTTCCTCGGCGTGGTAATCGGAATTATGTTTTTGATGGCACTGGGCGCTCGTGGGGTGACAGAAGAGAAACAGAAAGAAGCCGAACGCGAAGCGGCGGAGAAGGAAAGCGAGAAGTAGAAACAACATGCAAAGTTATACGGGCGAGACCCTTTCGTGGAAATTGGTGGATGGTTGCATCGAACTTACGCTGCACCGCGAACCCGCCAACGAAATCGGATTGAAGACGCTGGAAGAGCTGGAAAAATTTGTCGCCGCACATGAAATACTGAAAAATCAGGCGCACGCGCTAATCCTGCACAGTAATCAGAAAGCAGGCTTCAGCGCCGGAGCAGACCTGCGCGACCTTTATCACAACGCAAAAGAAATCGGCTTTGACAATGCCGCGCCGCTCGTCCGCGATTTTCTCAACCGCATCCATGCGGTGATGAATGCGATTGACGCTTCGCCGCTGACGACGATTGCGGCAGTTCATGGCGTGACCTTTGGCGGCGGATTTGAGCTGGCGCTGGTCTGCGATCTGATCTTCGCCGATAAGATGGCCAGATTCTGTTTTCCCGAATTGCGGCTCGGCTTGATTCCCGGCTTCGGCGGAATTCCGCGATTGAAACGCGATCTGGGCAATGCCGTTGTCCGCGATCTGCTGTTGACCGGACGCAGCATCAATGCCACCAAGGCGCAGACGGTTGGCCTGGTCAGCCAACTTGCCGCCGAGGGCGAATCATTGAAGCTGGCTCGCTTTACCGCCTCACAAGTCAAAAAGTTCGATCGGCAAGTGAGCGCCGCCGCCAAACAGTTTCTGAAGCCGATCCCCTTCGCTGAATTACAGCAGGAGATCGATATTTTTTGCGAACTCTTCACCAAACCCGCTGTTGAAGCGGGTTTACGCAAGTTTGTCGAAAGCACTGATGCACAACCCTATCTGCCATAAGCGGCAAAAGTCTGGTTGTCACAGTTGGCTTGCCTTCTTATCTGTCTGGCTTCAAATGAAGAATAAATCCCGCTTTCAATGGTTGATTGCCGCGTTCTTGTTCGTCTGCCTGAGTGTGATCCAGGCTCCTGGACAGAATAGCGCCGGAACCACAGTAGCGGCCAAATCCGCGCCGCGTTCAAAAAATCATCCGGCCTTGACCGAAGAGTTTTATTTTCTGATGAATGATTACAAAATGGAGCATCAGACTGAGGTTAATACGCTGAACATCAGAGTGCGATATAGATACATCAGGAACATCACCGCCACGCAATATCCTGATTTCATTCCCATCAGGAAGGACGTGGACAAATTCCTGACCGCGTATCCGAATGAAATGACCTTTTGGGAGATCGTCAACAAGGAATTGACGACAATGCTGCTTGAGAAGTATCCCGCGCTTTCCGAGGTGATCTGCGAAATTCAGATCACGCCCTCACTCAAATACCAATTCACGCGCGGCAGCATTGTCACCCAAAGCAGAGACGCCAGCGGCCCGACTGTCGGAAACCGCCTGGGTTCCGCCAGGCGATTGCCCAACAAAGGAATTTTACGGCGCACCCCATAACGCGCCACGCATTTATCAAAAGGAGTTTTACGAATGGCTGAGAAACGAAGAGCGAAAATTACATCCCTGGGGCGCCACGTTCCCCCTCGCGTTGTCACCAACGACGATCTGGCCCAGATGGTGGACACCAATCATGACTGGATTGTCGAACGCACGGGCATCCACGAACGCCATTGGGTCGAAAAAGGCACCCCCACATCCGAACTGGGCGTCAAAGCCGTGGACGATTGTCTGAAACGCCGCGGCATCGAAGCCGACGAGATCGAACTGATCATTGTCGCGACCGTCACGCCGGATATGTTTTTCCCTTCGACCGCATGCGTCATTCAAAACAAGATTCGCGCGACCAAAGCCTGGGGCTTCGACATCTCCGCCGCCTGCTCATCGTTTCTATACGCCTTGACCACTGGCGCGCAATTCATTGAAAGCGGAAAGCATAAGAAAGTGCTGGTCGTCGGCGCGGACGTGATGACCAGCATCCTGAATCCGGAAGACCGTTCGACGCTGGTTTTGTTCGGCGACGGCGCGGGCGCTGTCTTGCTGGAGCCGACCGAAGACGGCGAAGAAGAGTTCGGCATCCTGGATTATCATCACGAGATTGACGGCAGCGGCGGCGAAAGCCTGTTCATGCCCGGCGGCGGCAGTCTTCACCCGCCAACGCACGAAACCGTGGACAAGAAAATGCACTATGTTCACCAAAGCGGCCAGGCCGTCTTCAAATTCGCCGTCCGCAAGATGGAAGAACTGAGCACCGGCATGCTGGCGAAGAACAATCTGACCGGCGACGACATCGCCTGCTTCATCGCCCACCAGGCCAATTTGCGGATTATTGATGCAACGGCGAAAAAAGCAGGCCTGGCGCCCGAAAAGGTGATCAAGAACATTCACAAGTTCGGCAACACCACCGCCGCCACGATTCCGCTGGCCATCGGCGACGCGATTGACGACGGCAAACTGAAAAAGGGCGACCTGGTTTTGTTTGCCGCCGTGGGCGCGGGTTTCACAGCCGGCTCGGTGCTGGTGCGATGGGCGTATTGATTTATAGGAGAGCACTTTCAGATGCGAACAACTGAACAAATCATTGACGAAATTCTCAACCTTGCGGCAACTCATTTCAAAGTTGAGCGCGAAACGCTTTCACCCGACGACGACTTTTTCAAAACGCTCGGCATTGACAGCTTGCAGGCGCTTGGATTGCTGACCCGGTTGGAGAATCATTTCAGCGTCGAACTCCCGGATTACGAAGTCCAGGGAGTCAGCGATTTCCGCACGCTGGCCGAACGAATCGAATCAAGGCTATGAGGTAACCATATGGCAACAGAGCAACTCGAACTCATTTTCACGCAAATCAAACCGCTGAAGTTTGAAGATAAGCTGCGACTCTTGCAGTGGGTCGCCGAAGACTTACAACCAGAATCTTCAACTTCTCACCACCGGGGATTGATTTATGGAGAGTTCAGCGGCTCACCGGAAAAGATGTCCACTGAAGAGGATTTCAAGCTGGCTGAATGGCGCCCGACTGAGGAACAGTTGAATGGCGAATAAGTACGTTTACGTCATGGATACTCATGCGCTCATCTGGTTTATTGAGGGCAACTTTCGCCTCGGATTGTCAGCCAAAATCGTGATGGCCGACGAGACCAGTGAAATGATCTTGCCGACAATCGCATTGGCAGAGGCCATTGATATTGTGCAGAAAAAACGCACGAGCATTCCTGACGTTGAGACGCTGCTAAATCGTGTGCTGACTGATAACCGTATCAGACTTCATCCGCTCACTCTTGATGTTTTACAACAAAGCCTGGCCGCGGCTGCCGTACCGGAAATGCACGACCGGCTGATTGTGGCGACGGCAATGTGGTTGAAACAGCTTGGCCACCAAGTAGCCATTGTGACAAAAGACCAAAGTATTACCGACGCTGCTTTGACGCCAATCATTTGGTAAAACAGCGACACAAATGACGCCCGATGATCGAACTGAACCAACATGCCTCACTCGGCTCTGCCTTGCGCGAAGCACTGGACAGATTTGCTGATGAAACCTGTCTGATCGAAGCCGACCGCGAACGCGAAAACCACCGGCTGACCTATCGCCAGTTCAAAGAGATGGCCTTGCCGTTGGCCGGTTTTCTACAGGCCCGCGAGTTCAAAGCCGGTTCGCGGGCGGCCATCATCATGACCAATCAGTCGAAATGGCTGGTCTCGGCCTACGCGATCTTTCATTCAGGCGGCGTTCTGGTGCCGCTTGATTACAAGCTGAGCGCGCCGGAACACATTCCGCTGCTGGCGCACAGCAAAGCCGAAATCCTGATCACCGAATATCACTTCTGGCGGGCTATCAAACAGCAGAACCCTGACCTGACCCAGTTGCCTCACACGGTCATCGTCACCGATGTGCCGAAAAACGCCGACTTGATGGGCGCGATTCGCTGGGAAGATGCGCGCGTCCAATCCGACCCCGTCTTCGTTCCACGCTCCCGGCAGGACTGGGCCTGCATCGTCTATTCTTCCGGCACCGGCGGGCGTCCGAAAGGTTGCGTGCTGACGCACGAAAACTACCTGGAGCAATGCGCGGCGCTGACCTCACTGTATGCATTCTGGCCGGGAGTTCGTTACCTGAGCATTCTGCCGACGAATCACGCAATTGATTTCATGGTCGGCTTCATCGGGCCTTTCGTCTGCGGGGCGACGGTTGTCCACCTGCGTACCTTGCGCCCCGAGTTCGTCCGCGAAGCCTTCACACGCTTCAAAATCACTTATGTCGCGCTGGTTCCGCTGATCCTGAAAAATCTGCAAGCCGGGCTGGAACAACGCTTCGCCGAACTACCGCCGCTGAAGCGGTTTGTTTTCAATCGGCTGTTGTCGGTCAACAAGACGATGACGAAACAGCAGCCGAATCTGGAACTGAGCCGCAAGCTGCTGAAACAGGTTCACGAAGCTTTCGGCGGCGAATTGCGCGCGATCTTCACCGGCGGCACGTTCTGCGCGCCGCAAATCATCCAGTTTTTCTATGACCTCGGAATTCAAGTCTCCATCGGATACGGTTTGACCGAGGCCGGCACCACAATCACGCTCAACGACCTGAAGCCCTTTCGGGCCGACACGGTCGGCAAGCCGCTGCCGGGCATGGAAGTGAAAGTCGTTAATCAAGGTGAAGACGGCATTGGCCAGGTCGCCGTTCGCAGCAAAACCCTGATGTCGCATTACCTGGACGATCCGGAATTGACGGCGGAGACGATCGTGGACGGCTGGCTGATGACCGGCGATTTGGGCCGCTTCGATTCGACGGGCCATTTGCAGCTTTTCGGTCGCGCCAAGAACATGATCGTCACCGAAGAAGGCAAGAACGTTTATCCCGAAGACATCGAAGCTGCATTTGAAGGCTTGCCGGTCAAAGAGTTCTGCGTCTTCGCGGCCAATTACATCTGGCCAGAAAGGTCAATGCTCGGCGAAAAACTGATCGTCGTGTTGCGGTTAAACGAAGGCCAGCAATTCACCGAAGAGTTGCGGCAGGACTTGATCAAACGGAACAGCAAGCTGCTCAACTTCAAGCGCATCAGCGGCTACGTCGTCTGGGAACAGGATTTTCCACGAACGGCCTCGATGAAGATCAAACGATTTGTCTTGGCAGAAGAGATCCGCGCGAAGTTTGATCGGCACGCGGCGTTGCAGGAGTTGTAGCCACAATTTGAGGTAAAGGATGGCAATAGCAGTTAAAAACGCTGATGAATTTGCATTGCTTCTGCAACAGCTCATTTACGAACTGACTGAATGCTCAACTAAGTTCAAAATATACTGTGGTCTTCTATATGCCGAGAACGGTCAATACCGAAGAGAGATTGAGCAGTCGCCTGTCTTTTGGACATTCACTCAAAGAGCGTTACTCGATTCTGCGCTAATTTGCCTTTGTAGAATTTATGACCAAGAGTCCAACGCGCTCAGCTTACGCAATTGGCTCGAGACTGCAGAACAGAACCCCAATTTTTTCATGTCACCCCTAAATAACGTGCAACTTGATGCGGACAAGGACGAAGCCGGTCAAAGTAATCCAAACGTGAAGAAGCTCATTATTTGGAGAAATAATTTGTTTGCACATCGAGGGCCCAAATATATCCTCCGTGGCATTAATCCCATGGAGAAAGAACCTTTAACAAACAAAGAAATAGAAGCGCTTATAGAACGCGCTCTATCCATTCTGAACAAATATTTTGTTCTTTTTAGAGATACGTCAGCATCCATTGACTTATTTGGTGACAATGACTTTGAGTTTGTCTTGGGTTGTATAAGATTAGAAATGGAACGACGCGATTCAAACTTAGCTTTGATCAAGGCAGAACTAGCGACCCCACTACCAAAATGATCGTTCACACATTGGCCATCGTCAATCCGGCTGCGGGATTCGGCAAAGCGGCGAAGATGCTTGGCCCGACGATGGATCGTCTGCGCGCGGCGGGCGTCGAGTTTGACGTGGCCGAAACCAAACATGCTGGTCACGCGACCGAACTTGCGCGCGAAGCGTACCGGCAGGGCTACCGCCGATTTATCGCGGTTGGCGGTGACGGCACTTCGTTTGAAACCGTCAATGGCTTGTTTCCCGAAGCTTATGAAGACGGCGAAAAGCCGACGCTGGGCTTTTTGCCGCTCGGCACGGGGAATTCGTTCCTGCGCGATTTCACGAAAGATGGCGCGGATTATGCGCTGCAAGCGATCATCGAAAACCGTTCGCGCCCCTGTGATGTGATCCGGCTGAAGCACAAAACCGGCACGGTCTATTACATCAACATCCTGAGCCTGGGCTTTGTCGCCGATGTCTGCACCTTGGCGGGCAAGTTCAAACGGCTGGGCGCGGCCAGTTACGGCTTGGCGGTGGTGCTGACGCTGGCGCGATTTCAAAAGCGAGTTTTTCCGATCAAGCTGGATGGCAAGTCGCCCGCCGATTCGCCGAGCACGGCACTGCTGATTTTCAACAACAGCAAATTCACCGGCGGCAACATGATGCTGGCGCCAAACGCCGACACCGGCGACGGACTGATCGAAATTGTTCGCTGGTCGGCGGATCGCTTCGATTTCATTCGCAACTTTCCGAAATGCTACGATGGCTCGCACATTCATCATCCGCTGATCTGGACGGGACAGGCGAAGCGGATTGATCTGAACTTTACCGAGCCGATGGACATTATGGTGGACGGCGAAGTGATGACCGTGCAGATGGAATCGCTGGAGGTTTTACCGTCCGCCCTGAATGTGATGGTTTGAAACAGGTGACAGGCGACAGGTGGCAGGCCAAAACTTTTCTGTCTGCCACCTACCACCTGCCACCTGCCACCTTTATGACTGAACACGCAATTATCCAATCCGAAGTCCGCAACCATCCCACGCACCGCTGGGAATCCCTGAACATTTTTCAGAAGCTGTACTACTTCCTGCGCTCAATCCTTGTCTGGATCATCAGCATCGTTCATTTCTTTCCGGTCTGTTCTGCGTTGGTTTTGATGGGGTATTTGATTGATCCGCGCAAAAACGACAAGCCGCAACGCTGGCTGTTCCGCAATATCCTGCGTCTGGCCGGCGTGGATTTTGAAGTCAAATATGCGCCCGGTTTTGACCGCTCGCGCACCAGTTTTTTCATCTCCAACCACGTGGATTTGTGGGACGCCTTTATCATCTACTCGGCCATCCCGCAGTTTGTGCGCGGCCTGGAACACGAATCGCATTTCAAGATCCCGGCTTATGGCTGGATGATGCGCCGGTTCGGCAACGTGCCCGTCCCGCCCGAAGGCAATCTGGCCAAATACAAACAGATGATGAAACTCACCCGCGAGCGGCTGGATTCCGGCGTCAGCCTGATCGTCTTTGCGGAAGGTTCCCGAACGCGTGATGGATTCGTCGGGGAATTCAGTCCCGGTGCGTTTCGGATGGCGATTCAATATGGCTACCCGATTGCTCCGATGAGCATCGTTGGCGCCTATGAGTTCAGCAAAAAAGGCGATTGGAAACTCTTCCCATCGAAAATCACTGTGACGATGCACGACACGATCGAAACAGCCGGGCTGGGCAAAAACGATGTCGAGCCGCTGCGAGCAAGAGTGCAGGCAATCGTGTCCCAACCGGTCAACAAATATTATGGCGTGACCGAAGAAGAAAAGACTCCCGTGATTTCCGTTCCTCCTCAACGAAAGGCCGCCAATTAACGACGTATTTCGCTGGAATCCCACGTCTTACTGATCGCCGCCCTGCCCGCGTTTGCATTTCAGTCAGGCCCACCAATCGGCTGGAAACAGCCAATAAATACAGCGTGAGCAACAACGTATGTTCGCGCGTGGTACACCTTCCCTTTTGCCAATAATTGCCCAGCACCCCGCGGTCACCATAAAACAAGTATTTCCCTACATTTACCTCATTGCCTAAAAGCAGAGATGTGGAGGCACAAGCTTTGCAGATTGAAATAGTCACGAATGGTTCGTATGGCGATTTCGGAGTTATTTCGAGTTTAGCAAGGAGGAAATATGGCACGCATAATTGAGTACGATGAACGAGACTATGGTAGTAAGGGTGGAGTCGGTGGTGGCAGCGCCGCCGCTGTTGTGATTCTGTTGTTACTCGTCCTGTACCTTTCCGGTTACTTACCTTGGTTTACAAATGCCTCTACAACTTTAAGACCTGGCGCAATAAACAACACAAACTCCGGATCAGGGGTGATCGCGCCTGCGGCTGGTGGAGGAGTTTTCAGCCCTTCGGAAGCGATTAACTATGTGACTGCCGATAACCTTTACATGCGCCGTGGCCCTGGCAATAACTCTCCGGCAACTTATGTGTTGCCAAGAGGCACTCGTGTAACACTTCTTGGTGAAACTTATCGTGAACCTGATGGGGATGTCTGGAGTCAGGTGCGAATTGAGACAAATGAAGGAGTGCAAATCGGGTGGGTAAATCGCCGGTACATCTCCTGACCAGGGCATTTCCAGCAAAGTAACTCTCTGAAGAGAGGTGTAAAAAAGGCTGCCAATTGGCAGCCTTTTTATGAGCCGTGGTGGACTCGAACCACCGACCCACTGGTTAAAAGCCAGTTGCTCTACCGACTGAGCTAACGGCCCGGAAAGATCTTTGTGTTGAGATTCAGCAAATAAGCCGCTCAAACGAATCGAGATAATACTCATCGAAACTTGAATCGTCAACCGCCTGAATATCCAAAAATTGCTTGAACAGGCAAGCCATCATCAACGCCATCACTTCACGTCAAAGACAGGAACTTCGCTCAACAGCATCTTTCCATTTGCCCGGCTGATCACATAAACAGCGCGACCAGCATAATCCTTGCCTTCGATCTTGATCTTCAGCGTTACATCAACTGCGATTCGGTTGGCGTCCCATTCCTCCGTGCGAATGGCTTCTGTCACCCAGATTGCCGGTTTTCGGACCACCAATGATTGGGCAAATTTGCGCAGATTGCCAAGTTCGATGAACTGATTAACAGCATCTGTCGTCCCCTGCAGGACTGCGCCGTCGAACTTTTGCAGGAAAGCGCGAATGTCTTCTGGGATTTTAATCGCGCTGGCGCCGCGCTCGGCACTCGCCGCATTGTCACGTGCCGCCATGGTCGTCGCGGCATCAAAATCGGACATCGCTGCAAATCGGAAACGGCGCGACGCTTCGGCAAAATTGTTCTGCTGCAAGGCGATTTCCCCCAGGCCCAGGTTGGCAGCGCCATAGGCCTGGAGCGGCAGCGGTTCGCTTTTCAGCACTGCTTCGAAGACTTTCGCCGCTTCTTCGGTTTTCTTCTGCGCCAGCAGAACACGTCCGAGCAAGGCCTGTAGCGTGGGAGCATTCGGCGTTATCTTCACCCCTTCGCGCGCTTTCGCTTCAGCGGTCGCAAAGTCGTTTTTCACGAAGGCCAGGTTCGCCTGTCCGAAGGCTTCTGACTCTGACGGGCGGCGCGGGAACACATCGTTCGTGTAATCGCTTTGCAAATATAGATTATTCGGATCAGCTTCCACTCTGGTGATGTTTATCCCGGCTGGAAACGTTACCGTGCCGTATTCGCCCGGTTTGATGGTTACATTCCGGCTGAGTTTTTCGCCTTTATCCGTCGTGGCAACGACTTCAATTGTCACGTCACCGCTGCCGAAATTTGCGATGGTTGATTCAACGCCGTTTGTCGCTGACTGGGGCTGTCCAATGGCAAAATCAGGCAGAACGACTGAATCAATCCAATTGGCGAAAATTTCATTAATCAAGCGCCGGTCTCCTCCGGCGGCGAGCAAGTTCTCCTTGAGATTGGCGCAGCGCGACAACGAACACAGGGGGTGAATCTGTGGGGGTTTTCCGCCTTGCGAAGGGGAATACCATCCACTCAGCGAAAGCGCGTCCACCTTTGTGCGAGTCAGACTGTTGCGAAGAACATTTTCAAAGTTTTGCCGGCCCAACTGATATTCCAGCAAACGCCAAATCATCGCGCCCTTGTTATAAACGCTGGTGATGTAATTCCGGTCAAGCTGGCTCTGCATCAGCAGCGGCGCATCGTTGCGCGCGACAATGGCGTAAGCGCCACGGTAGCGATCAAAAGCGGCGTCCCGCTGTTCCACGCCGAAACGTTCGCCCAGGTATTGCGCGCCCAGATACACCGGCAGCGCATCCCGCAACATCCCGGTGCCACGTCCACGCACCAAAACCTGACCGTCAACCCAGGCCCGCGATGCCGCGCCGGAAAGCAGTTCTATCGTCCCCAGATCCAGCACGTCGCGGCGCAGCAGATTGTCATCCACCGTCGCCAGCCCGGCAGTCATAAAAGCCACTTCGCGAGCCACGGAAAAGGCGTCCGAGGTCACCGTGCTCAGTTGCCGCGCCTGCGTTGCGACAATGCGAAAAGGCGCAACCGCCGCGGCATTAAAGTATTTGACGTAAAAAGCCAGCATGCGCTCAGCTTCCGTCGCCAGCCGCTGCGCCTGCTGTTTGCCAACTTCGCCCAGCCCGCGCGGTACGTAAACTTCGACCGGATAACTTTCGCCCCCGCGAGTAATGACATCGTAATCGCCGACGATGAAGAATGGCTGCGCGGCCAGGGACTGTTCAAACGAGTTCTCGCTTTTGCGAATCCCGGAAGACACCACCTTCAAACCGGCAGGCGCGTTCACGGTCAATGACATGGGCGCGGTGTCGGCGCCGTGCTCAGCGTAGGGCGTGTGAACAACCGGAACCCAGAAACTGTTGGGCAACAGAAAACTTTCGCCAGAGGAAACGTGCAGCGAAGTATTCCGGTCGGCGGACGGAACCGAATAAACAAAATCCACTTCCAGTTCGCGCGCCGAAGCAATGCCAGTGGTAACGTCCGTATAAATGCGCAGCAGGTTGTTCCGCAGGTCTTCGTTGGTCTTGAAAGCGGCGGTCGAGCCGTTGACCTTCATCTCCGTCACTTTGGCCTTGGAGTTGATGTAGAACGAAAAACGCGGACGGTCGGCGGTCGAAAGCAGAATATTATCGGCCAGCCTTGGATCAGAAAGATTTACCAGGCGCAGTTTGGCCTGCACGTCCACCTTCAATTCGGCGGGCACGACGGTCGCGTTGATCTCGTACTTTTTGATCTCGAATTCCTGCGCCAGGCCAATGGAACTCAAAAGAACAGTGAAAACGAGGCTAACGAATAGTCTTTTCATAAGCGTCTACAGGTTATTTGTTCAGCGACACTTCGGAAGTGTTCAAACTGGTTTGTGTGATCTGATGAATTTTGAGCAGCGTTTCCAGCAGCGGCTCCAACTTCTCCAAGGCAAATTGCGTGGTCGCATCGCTCATCGCCATTGGCGGATTGTCGTGGACTTCCATAAACAATCCGTCAATGCCGCAGGCGACTCCGGCGCGGGCCAGGTGTTCGATGTATTCGGCCTGTCCATCGGTCGCATCGCCCAATCCGCCCGGCAACTGCACGCTGTGCGTCACGTCGAAAACCACCGGATAGCCGAAGCCGCGCATGATCGGAAACGAACGCATATCCACGACCAGGTTGTTATACCCGAAACTGGTTCCGCGTTCGGTCAGCATGATTTCGCGGCAGCCGCCGGCTTCAACTTTTTCGATGATGTTGGCGACATCCCACGGAGCGAGAAACTGTCCTTTTTTGACGTTCACCACGCGCCCGCTCTCCGCTGCCGCCAGCAGCAAATCGGTTTGGCGGCAAAGAAACGCCGGAATCTGCAAGATGTCGGCGACTTCGGCGACGGCGGCGACTTGCTCCGTTTCGTGAATGTCGGTGATGACCGGCACGCCGATTTCGTCTTTGACGCGCTGTAAAATCCGCAAACCTTCTTCCAGCCCGATGCCGCGAAACGAGCGCGCCGAAGAACGATTGGCCTTGTCATACGAAGCTTTGAAAATGTACGGCACATCGAGCCGCTCGGCGATGCGCGCAATCTCGCTGGCCATCATCAGCGCGTGACACTCGGATTCAATCACGCACGGACCGGCGATCAGAAACAGGTCGCCTTCGCGGCGTCGAATGGTTTGGTAAATACTCTTCATTGTCTTAAATCAAACCCTGCTGCTGGAACGTACTTTCGTCAGTCACTTGCAGTGGAGGTTTGATCATTGGTTCGTTATCGGCGCTGGTTTTTCTCCAAGTTGTAAAGCATCCCTCCCGGAGGCGCGCTGGGATCAGAAACTCCGGAACGCATGGCTACCGACACGACTTCGTCATTTATCGTAATTTTTTGTTGGCTCAGCGTTGCGCCTCTCGCCTCAAGATATTCGATAACCAAAGAATGCGAACTTTCCCATTTCAAATTCACACCGTAAGCGTGCTCGCTTCGGACTGCCCCGTAAAAACTAGCCACTCCTTTCCCCCTCGCAATCTTTTCGCCTTTCGGGACCAGAAAAACTTCGTAGCCGAAGGAGGTTGTCGCGCCACCATTTGTCTCTGCCAAAACTGCATCAAACTTGCTCGTTGGACTCGTCACTCGGGCGACTTCGTCGAAGGAGCTGTCGAAATCAAGGCAAGACGAACTCAGAAACACGGCGAGAGCTAAAAGCATTCCACGAAACCTATAATGCATATGAAAACTCTCTACACTTTTTCAATCCGCGCCCACAGCCTCACTCTTCACTTGCTCTTCTCCCACTTCCTCTTGCAGCCGGTGATTGTAAGCCGCGCGGATAAAGCTCGCAAAAAGCGGATGCGGCGCCAGCGGCTTCGATTTCAGTTCGGGGTGGAATTGGCAGCCCAGAAACCACGGATGGTCTTCGAGTTCGATCATCTCGATGAACTTTCCATCCGGCGACTTTCCGGCAAAAACAAGGCCGTTTTCCGCCAGCCGGTCTTCATAACTCGGATTGAATTCGTAGCGGTGGCGGTGGCGTTCGGAGATTTGCTCCGAACGATAGATGCTTTCGGCGAGCGAGCCTTCGCGCAGATTGCAGGCATACGCGCCCAGCCGCATTGTGCCGCCCAGGTCTTCCACGCCGAGCAGGTCACGCAGCTTGAAGATCACGGGATCAGGCGTATCGGGATCGAACTCAGTCGAATCCGCGTGGTCAAAACCGCAGACGTTGCGGGCGAATTCGATAGCCGCGCATTGCATTCCCAGACAAATCCCGAAGAAAGGTTTCTTTTCGCGGCGGGCGTAACCGATGGCGCGGATCATTCCGGAAATGCCGCGTTTGCCGAAACCGCCGGGAACCAGAATCGCGTCCAGATCGCGCAAACGGTCTTCCCAATGGTTGTCTGTCATCAGGTCTTCGCTTTCCACCCAGCGGAAATTGACTTTGACGTTGTTGGCGAATCCACCGTGCGTCAGCGCTTCGTTCAGGCTTTTATACGAATCTTCCAGTTCGACGTATTTGCCGACGATGCCGATGGTGACTGATTCGCGCAGGCCGCGAATCCGCTGCGTCAGCGCCGACCATTGGCGCAAATCGCTTTCGCCGAGCGGCAAGCGCAGCAAATCCACGATCAATTGATCCAGTCCCTGCCGATTGAAGACAATTGGAACTTCATAGACTGATTTCACATCCTGCGCGGTGACGACGGCTTCCTGAGAAACGTTACAAAACAGCGCGATTTTGGCTTTCATATCGCCGGGCAGTTCGCGTTCGCAGCGGCAGAGCAGAATATCCGGCTGGATGCCGATGCCCAGCAATTCTTTGACTGAATGCTGCGTCGGCTTCGTTTTCATCTCGCCGGAAGCCGCCAGATACGGCACCAGCGTCAGGTGAATGAACGTCGCGTTGTGCCGGCCCACTTCGTTGCCCATCTGGCGGATGGCTTCCAGAAACGGCAGCGATTCGATGTCGCCGACCGTGCCGCCGATTTCGACGATGACCACGTCATACATTCCGGAAGGGCCTTCGGAAACGGCTTTGATCGCGTCCTTGATTTCGTTGGTGATGTGCGGAATGACTTGAATTGTCTTGCCCAGGTAATCGCCGCGCCGCTCTTTTTCGATGACGGACAGATAAATGCGTCCCGAAGTCCAGTTGTTGGCTTTGGAATAACTCGCCTTGGTGTAGCGTTCGTAATGCCCCAAATCCAGGTCGGTTTCGGCGCCGTCATCGGTGACGTAAACCTCGCCGTGCTGGAACGGCGACATCGTGCCGGGGTCCACGTTGATGTACGGATCGAATTTCATCATGGTGACTTTCAATCCGCGCGCTTCCAGCAGCGCGGCAATCGAGGCGGCGGCAATCCCTTTGCCCAAACCGCTGACCACTCCTCCGGTGACGAAGATATATTTCGACATTTCAATTCCTCTGACGGGTAAAAATTTGTTTTGAAAGTGCGGGGACATTCACGAATTTTTTTGATGTACTGAGTTCCTGCTAGTGGTAAGCGCAAGAGTAAACACTTCTCGCCGAAGCGTCAAACTGTTGTGACAATGGACAAACTGTCACAGCCTCCGTGGCCGTTTCGCCGGTGACAACCTATGATCCCGTCATCGCAAGCAATTGGGTCAGCACAAGGATTATGGGAAATAATGCAAATTGATTGTGGGACAAATGCCATCTTGTCCCACCGTTGCAGAGGAGCATCGGATGAGTCAAGAAGTTTACATCACCGCCCTGGGCAAGTTTCTGCCGGGCGCACCTGTCACCAACGACGAAATGGAAGCGCATCTGGGATTGATCGGCGGAAAGCCTTCGCGGCTGAAATCGCGCATCCTGAAACAGAACGGAATTCAGACCCGCCATTACGCGATTGACCGCCACGGCCAGGTTAATTACTGGAACTGCGATCTGGCGGCACTGGCGGTGAAAGACGCCGTTGCCAAATCGAATTTGAATCTCGACCAAATCAAACTGCTGGCGACGGCAACTTCACAAAGCGATCTGCTGGCGCCGGGCTTTGCCAGTCTGGTTCACGGCAATCTGGAAATGCCGCCCTGCGAAATCGCCAGCCAGCACGGCGTCTGCGCCAGCAGCGTCATGGCGTTGAAGAACGCTTTCACAGCCATCCGCGCGGGCGAGCACGACAACGCGGCGGTTTGCGCCAGCGAATTCACCAGCCGGTTTTTCCGCGCCGGATTGTTTGAAGAAACACGCGCCTTCAAGGAAACAGGCCGCGTCCCCTTCGACGCGGAATTTCTGCGCTGGATGTTGTCAGACGGCGCGGGCGCGGCGATTCTGGAATCGCGACCGAATGCCAACGGATTGTCGCTGCGGATTGACTGGATTGATCTGGTTTCTTACGCCGACCGGCTGGACGTTTGTATGTATTCCGGCGCGAATAAAGTCGAAGAGCGCAGGCTGGGCCGTTCCTGGTTTGACTATCCGAACTTCGCGGCGGCGGCGGCGGACGGCGCGATTCTGCTCAAACAGGATTTGAATCTGCTGGAAAACATCGTCCCGTTGGGCGTCGCGCGCTACTTTGAGTTGATTGAGCAAGGACGGTTCAAACCATCGGATTTCGACTATCTGGTTTGTCATTACTCTTCGCACACGTTTCGCGGCAAGATCATCGAACTGCTGGAAAAAGGCGGTGGAATGATTCCCGAAGAACGCTGGTTCACCAATCTGTGCACCAAAGGCAACACGGGAGCGGCGTCGGTGTTGATCATGCTCGAAGAGCTTTTCAATGAAGGCAATCTGAAACCGGGCCAGAAGATTTTATGCATGGTTCCCGAAAGCGGCAGATTCGTGATTTCCTACCTGCAACTGACGGTCGTCGGTTCAGAGCCGGAAACCGCGCCGGAACGCGGACGTTCCGCGTTGGATCACGGACATTCTGTCTGCGCTGACGAAGAACCAATTAGCCTTTCACTCGCGGACGGAACGTCCGCGATCCAGCCAGCGCATTCGCTGGTCAGGCAATTGACGCAGGTCTGGGTGGATTTCGAGACGCGGCTGAACAAGGTTCCGATCATTGACAAGATGAATCGCGGCAAGCTGCGCGTCGAGGATTATCAGGACTTGCTGGTCAATATGCGCCAGCAGGTGATGGAAGGCGCACGGTGGATTGCGCGCGCGGCGTCGAACATCTCGATTGAACACTTTCCGCTGCGCTCGTTGTTCATCGGCCACGCCGCCGAAGAGCATCGTGACTTTCAATTGATCGAAAAGGACTTTGTCTCCATTGGCGGCACCTTGGAAGAGATTCAGCGTGCGGAAAAGAACATTGGCTCGGAAGCGCTTTCGGCCTGGATTTTCCATCGCGCAAGTCACGAAAATCCCTTCGATCTATTCGGCGCAATGTTCATTATCGAAGGGCTGGGAAACAGGCTGGCCTGGCGCTGGGGAACAAAAATCCGCGAGCAGTTGCGGCTTGATGAAAGTCAGGTTTCGTTTTTGCTTTATCACGGAGCGAATGACACCAACCATTTTGCCAAGCTGGAAGCCGCACTGGGCAGCGGGATTCTGACGGAAGAACTGGTCGCCAGAATCGTGAAAACGGCCAAAGTGACGGCCAGACTTTATTCCCTGCAATTGGAAGAGCTGAACAACGCGTAACGTGGAACAGACTAAAGCCTGTTCCACGTTTTCGGAGAAAAACAAAATGCAATTCACGGCCTCATTCGACCCGTCACGTCACGACAAACGCGATCCCGATCCCTGGCTGGCGTTGTACCTGGACCGCAGCATCCGGCTGGATGACGAAGCGAAGGCGGCCATGCTGCTTTCAATGCGCTCGAAACCCAGGCAGTTTATGCTGCCCATTCTGCGACCGCTGGCGCGGCTGGCGATGATTTTCATTCAACTGGTCAAGACGCTGGTTCCGAACCGGTTCACGTCTTCGCCGCTGCTGCATCGGCTGATTTATTGGGGCTTGAAGTACTTCGTCACGCCGGAAGCGAACTTCATCATCCTCCGCCATTTTCACATCGGCTCAGAGATTTTGGCCTTTATCGCCGGCAACATTCGCGGAGTCAAAATGGACATGAATCCGCTGCGGCCTGAGCGGCTGGAAGATGTGCTGGACGATCTGTTTCTGAAACACGATTTGAATCTGTTCAACTTCGTCATTCAGTTGAGCGAGCAGCTTCGCGCGCAGGACCGCGACATCGAAGCGCCCGCGCATATCAACTTCGACGCCATCACCGACGGCCCCTTTCCCATCGAAGACTTTCCGCGCCGCTGGACAAATGTGATTGACGTGCAAACCGCGATTGAACTTTACACGCCGCTCTACCAACTCTTCCTGACCGACAACGATTTCTGGCGCGCGGCCAATTCGCTGCAACTGGACGAAACCATCGGCGTGTACGTCGCGCGAATTCTGAACAACTCCAGCCAGTTGGGGCTGATCAACAACAAACATCCGATGGTGCCGCTTTCGACACTAGCTGCCGGATTCCGCCTGCTGCTGCACGGGCTGGCGGCGGAAACGCTGCACGCCACGCTGCGCGAATTCAAGCGGAAGCAAAAGGTGGGATAGGCTTCAGCCTGTCCCGATGCGATAGACAGACTGAAGTCCGTCCTACGTTCTGTTTTTGATCACTCATAGCGAAGCGCGACCATTGGGTCCACCTTCGTCGCACGCCGCGCCGGAATGTAACAGGCGATCAGCGCCACAATTGTCAGCAGCGCCGCGATCACACCGTAAGTCATCGGGTCATTGACCTTCACGCCGTAAAGCATGGTCGTCAGGTTCAACTGGCTGGCCAGATACTTTGTCATCACGTACGCGCCCACCAATCCCAAAATCACGCCGAGCAAAGTCAGTGTCATTCCCTGCCGCAAAATCATCTTCAGCACCTGGCCACGGCTGGCGCCGAGCGCCATGCGGATGCCGATTTCGCGCGTTCGCTGCGCCACTGAATACGCCATCACGCCGTACAGCCCAATGGAAGCCAGTTGCTGCGCCAGCAGACCGAACAGACTGAGCAGTTTGGCGAACAGCCTTTCCATCCGCAGCGTTTCGTCGGCCTGTTCGATTTGCGTCTTGATATTGTTGAGCGGCAGATTGCCATTAACTTCGCGCACGGCCTGCCGAACGGCGGCGACGGCAGCATTTGGGTCGCCAGCGGTACGAACTTCAAATGTCGCGCCGCTCATTCCACGCAGTTCCTGCCGCCAGGAGGAATAAACCGTCGGCGGAATCTCGTCGCGTTGCCGCGCGTACTTGGCGTCTTTGGCCACGCCGATGATTTCGATCTCATCGGGTTTTGCTGGATCAAACGTGAAGCGCTTGCCGACGGCACTTTCATTGGGGAAATATTTGTTGGCGAAGGTTTGATTAACAACGACAACTCTGGGTGATTTGGCGTCGTCCTGCGGCTTCAGTGTGCGCCCCGCCAGCAAAGGAATTTCCATCGCTTCCAGAAAGTTTTCACGAACCTGATGGATATATCCATCACCGCTCGGCTTGATCCGCCCTTCGGCATCAGGTGTGGCGCTCAGTGCGTCACGCAAAAAAACACTGCGCGAACTTGTGCTTTGAGAAAGCAAGGCAGTGCGCGAAAACGTCACCGCTTGCACGCCGGGCACGGCTTCCAGACGTTCGGTCATTTGCTGGTAAAGCTGCGTCAGTTTCTCGTCCTTATAACCGATCAGCCCAGGCTCGACGCCAAAGAGTAACAGGTTGCGCGCGTTGAAGCCCGGTTCGACGCGCTGCAAATTGATCAGCGTGCGCAGGAATAATCCCGCGCCGATCAGCAACAACAGCGACAGCGCCACCTGCAACACAATCAGCGACCGGCTCAACAGGGAACGCGAAACGGCGCTGGAACCCCGGCTGCTGTCTTTCAGCGCGGGCGTCAAATCAACTTTTGTCGCGCGCCAGGCCGGGGCCAGGCCGAAAACAATTCCCGTCAGCAGCGACAATCCGAAGGTAAAGCCGAGCACGCGCCAGTCAATTTGAGGTTCCAGGGCGCGCATGCCTCTGCCGCCCCAATCGCCCACCGCCAGCAAGCCGTCCTTGATCCACAAGGCAAAAACAATCCCAAGCGCGCCGCCGACTGCGGAAAGCAGCACGCTTTCCGTCAGCAATTGCCGGATCAGCCGCCAGCGACTGGCGCCCAGCGCCAGCCGGACGCCGATTTCTTTTTGACGCGAAGCCGCGCGGGCCAGCAGCAGATTCGCGACATTGGCGCAGGCAATCAGCAGCACCAGCCCAACTACACCAAGCAGCATGTACAGCGACGGCGCGTAGTACTGCCGCGAATTCATCTCGCCCTGTCCTCCCGGATCAAGGTTCAGGCGCGGGTAATCCTTCGGTTCCAGCGCCTGAATTGGCCTGCCTCCTTGTGACTGCGCTTGTGTCTGCCGCGCCGCGCGGTGTTCCACAACCGACTGGTGAAATGCGTTTTCCAGTTGCGCGCGCGCTGCTTCCGCGGTTGCGCCCGGCTTCAGTCTGCCCATGATTCTGAGCCACCAGACGCCCGCGCCGAACATTCGCGAACGCTCGCGATCCACATGGAGTTGCGGCTCCCACGCAATCGGAATACTCACGTCCTGCGACGATCCGACCTGCATTGTGCCATCGAACCCCGGCGGCGTGACGCCGATGACCGTGAAGGCGATGTTGTTCAGATTGATTTGCTTGCCAACGATTCCCTTGTCACTGCCGAATCGTTTTTCCCAATAACGGTAACTGAGCACGGCAACCGGACTGGCGGATGCGTTGTCATCTTCGTCCGTGATCGTACGTCCCATCATCGCCTGCACGCCCAATCCCGCGTAGTAATTTCCAGACACCGCCTGCCCGCTGGCAACATCGGCTTCCCCGTTTGCATTGACATTCAAGCTGACCTGGCCGAAAGCGAAAATATCCGACAGCGGACCTTGCTGCTCGCGCATGCGCGTAAAGCTTTGGTACGGGAAGGAAGTCATGATCCGACGCCCCGTAACCGGATCGTTGTTTGAATTCCCTGTATAACTTCCGGCGCTGAATTCACGCGGCGCGTTCGATTTGAACAGCACCAGCCGCTCCGGCTCCTTGACCGGCAGCATTTTCAACAGCATCGCGTCCACAATGCTGAATAGCGCGGTATTTGCGCCAATCCCCAGCGCCAGCGTCAAAACGGCAATCAAGGTGAAGCCGGGCTTTCTCAACAACATTCGCACGCCGTAGCGCAGGTCTTTCCACAAACTGTCCATGTTCTCACTCCGGTAACAGGGTTGAATCTCAGCGGCAAAAAACCACTTCTGGTTTTCCCTGCGTTATCCAAATGACGTGCCAGGCAAGGCGGATTTGTAAATGCTGAGCCAGGTTGAGTTGTCTTGATGGGGAAAGCCCGGCGCCGGTAGGGGTGTTCGTTCGTGGAATCAACCTGTCCCAAAAGCGGAGGATTCTTGCGCGGGCGGGTTTTTCAGATGGATAAAAAACAATCCTTCGAAAAACAGAATCAGTAACAGGGCGGCGATCAGCACGGCGGGCGGAATCACCTCCAATCCGAACCGGCGCGCGAAAAAACCGATCAGGGCGGGCAACACGGAAAGCCCCAGCACGGCCGCCGCAATCTGAAATCCCACGGCATTGGCTACGTGTTTTTTGTTCAGGCGTTCGGGCGTCGTGGCAATCAGGGAGGGAAAGATTGGCGCGGAGGCCAACCCGATCAGTGTCAATCCCAGAAAGCTGAAAAGCGGCGTGAAGTTGATCCAAAGCAGCGCCGCGCCCGCAGCCTGTCCAGCCATGCAAACGCGCAGCAAGGTTCGCATCCGTCCTCTTCCGGCAATCATTGCGGAAACAATGCGTCCCGCCGTCAGCCCGCCCCAGTAAATGCTCACCCAGATGCCGGCAATCGTCGCTGAAACTCCGCGCGATTCGGTCAACAGACTGTACGCCCATGCGCCCGCGCCCGCCTCAACACCGCAATAAATGAAAAAGACCGCCACGCTGAACCACGTCACAGGCAGCCGCAGCGTGCTGAATAGTGATGCCGGCGCATCGGCATTGGACAGCGCGGACGGCCCGGAAACGATTGGCGCAGATTCGACCTGATGATCATCATTCCAGCGCCGTTGCGTCAGCCCGAAACAAACTGCCAGCGCCAATTGTCCGGCGCCGACAATGGCATAGCCCAATTGCCAGGGCTGGCCGGCATTCAGAACGGTTGTCATCAGCAACGGACCGCTGAGCGCGCCGACGCCGTAAAACGCATGCAGCCAATTGACCATCCGCGCACTGAAGTGCGTTGCCGCGTACGTATTCAGCCCCGCATCAATCGCGCCCGCGCCAATCCCGGCAAGCGTTCCCAGCGCCATTACCATCCACCAGCGCCCCGCCGCCGCGTAGCCGAGCAGGCTGACGCCCGTTGCCAGACAGCTCAGACTGAGCAGCATTCCCACACTCAGGCGCGCCAGCATGCGGCCGCTGGTGAAACTGGAAATCAGATAGCCCGCCGTATACATCACCAGCAAGCCGCCCAAGGCATCCAACGGCAAACCGAAAGATCTGCGCATCGAAGGCCAGGCAACGCCCTGCAATCCATCCGGGAAACCGATGCTGACAAAGCCCAGATAAACCAATGCGATCAGCAGCAGGCTGAGCTTATTTTTCACAATCTTTATCTCAGGCAAATCGAAGCTAGCGGGTCGCCTCCAAAACGGCAGCCGATCCCGGCTTGGTCAGCGTCGCTTCGTACAATTGCTTCAGCGCCGTATCAATAAACCGAACTTTCAACTGCTTGCCGTCCGCTTCCAAAACGCAAAACGCGTGCGCGTCCTTGGCAAACAGCGAACGCGGCCCGGGCTTCGGCGGTCGCAACCCCGCGCCGCCTCCGCCCGCCACGAAGAAATGCACCCCGCCGTCTTCTTTCAAATGCTGCAGGTCATGATCGTGCCCGGCCAGATAAACATCCGCCTTCCCTTTCAACACCGGCAACAGCCGCCGGATCAACCCGGGGTTATTCAGATGCGCCCCGTCCGAATAAATCGGATGATGCCCGTAAACCAGCTTCCAGCGCGCACGGCTTTTCGCCAGTTCATCACGCAGCCACAGCAACTGCGCTTCGGAAACTTCATTGGTATCCATCGCGAAAAACTGCACCGGCCCCGCCGTGAAGGTGTAATACGGCGCGGGCATGCGCCAGCTCGGGCTTTGCCGCGCGTAGAGAATTTCCGCCGCCGGACTGTCCGCAAACCCCCAGTCGTGATTGCCCAGCGTGGCGTAAAACTGAATGCCCAGCGGGTCGTACAGTTCATCCCACCAGGTTTTCCAGCGCGGGTCAGCAGTGCTTTCCATGCCGTAGCTGTAAAAGTTGTCGCCCAGCGTGACCGCGAAATCGAAAGCCGTCTGGCGATGGAATTTCTGCATTGCCGCCGCCACCTGCTTCTGTTCGTTCGATCCGTTTCCGAAATCGCCGAAAGCCAGCACGCGAATCGTCTTGTCTTCCGGCTTCAGCGAAAACTGCGGCGGCGGCACACGCATAAACGCGGGCAGCATTGTTCCTTTGACCAGCGAAATCCAACGTTCCTGCTCCTGCGCCAGTTTGCGCAACGCGGCGTCATCGCCCGTCGCCCGCTCCTTTTCCAGCCGCTGACTGACCAGTTTCGACAATTCCTGCGCCTGCTGCGCGCGCAAACGCTCGACGGCCAGCAACGCCACGTCCGTATTTGCATCCGAAAGCGCCTGCCGCTCCAGGGCCTGCCGAACTTGCGGATGCGAATAGCGGCCCAGCCGGTCAACAATGGCGGTGCGCACCTGCGCCGAAGGTTCGCTGGCCAGCAGCGCCAGCAGAAATTCCATCGCGCCCGCCGCATCTTTTCTGACCAAATCTCCCGCCAACCGCGCCCGCTGCTTTTCGTCTGTCTGGCTCAGAATCGCCTGCCCGGATTCGCGCAACGCGGGCGGCAGTTTTTCCAGCCGAACGTCGGCCTGACTCTGCGCCGTCGCCCCCTGTATGTAACTCACGAACAGAACCCCGCATAGAACCGCGCACAGAAGTAGCGCCATCAATCGAATTCGCATGCTGATGCTCCTCAACAGAAAGAGATGGATATTTGATGAATACGGCAGGCAGTCTACGCCAGACGTTTTGCTGCCGCCAACGGTTGAGGTTTGATCTAAATCAGATCATAAAAGATTGGTACACGTGGGACGGACTTTAGTCTGTCCCGACGTGGAGACAGACTAAAGTCCGTCCCACGCTTGGTTGTTCCGATTTAGCAGGCTTCCGGTTTGATTGAACGCAATCTTCAGATCAGCGATTTCAAGAAGCCAAGCAGCGCTTCGTTGACTTCCGCTGGCCGTTCCATCGGCACCCAGTGCCCTGCGCCTTCGATCAGGACTTTGCCGCGCAGGTCGGCCATCCACTTGTCCATCCCGGTCAACGCACGACCGCCATGAAATTGCAGCACGGGGTCTTTCGTCCCGGCGATGAAAAAGGCAGGCTGCTGAATCATGCCCGTTTCCAGCGAATCCAGTTGCGGCGTCAGCGCCACGTTGCGGTCAATGTTCCGGTACCAGTTGATCGGGCCGCGAAAACCGCTCTGCTGATACTGCGCGACGTAATAATCCAGGTCTTCTTCGGTCAGCCAGGCAGGCAGGCTTCCAGACAATTGGGCCGGGTCGATCATCCCGTCCAGAAACTTTGCCGAAGCAGGTTTCCGCCCGGGCCGCAATTCGTCGGGAATGTCGCCGGAAATCGAGTAATAAATCGTCCGCAGGCTTTTCCGCAGGTCGGCTTCGAGTTCGGCTTCGGCCACGCCTGGCTGCTGGAAATAGACCATGTACCAGAAATTGTCGCCGTAAAACTCCTGCTGCGTCAGCGTGCGCGCTTTCCAGCGCGAGTACGGCACGCTCAACCCCGCGATGGCTTTCACCCGCTGCGGATGCAACAAGGCCGTATGCCAGGCCACCGGCGCGCCCCAATCGTGCCCGACGACGAAAAACTTTTCGTGCCCCAGCGCATCGGCAATTCCGACGACATCGTTCGTCAATTCAATGATGCTGTAGGCTTCGATTTCCGCAGGTTTATCGCTGCCGCCGTAACCCCGCTGGTCAGGCACCGCCACCTGGAATCCAGCTTCGACTAGCGGGGCAATCTGATGCCGCCACAGATACCAGCATTGCGGCCAGCCGTGCAGCAGGACGACCAGCGGGCCGTTGCCTTCGACAACAACTCGCAGGTGGATGCCGTTTGTTTCAATCATCTGAAAATTGCGTTCTATCATTTGGGTACTCTTCAGAGATTCGATCGGTTTTCAGTTTAGCTAACGGTCAGCCGCCGAGTCACAAAAAGCAACGGACCGAAGTCCAAGGCATGCCGAGCGACCGGGGCTCCCATACACCCAATTGCAACCCGATCTGGAAAAAAACTTGTTTATGTAAAAGCCACTTCAATTTCGCCAAGCACGCCGAAATCAACGCGAAGCTGATCGCCCGGCGCAATGGGAACCGGAGTAATACACGTGCCGGTGGTCACGACTTCTCCCGCCTGCAATCCGTCGGCAAAGGTGTTCAATTCATTCGCGATCCAGGTGAGTGCAATACATGGATTTCCCAACGCGTTTGCGCCAATGCCGCTGGCAGCGTGTGATCCATTCAGATAAGCCGTCAATTCGTGTTTCGCCAGATTGAGTTTGCGCCAATCCGCCTGCGTGGCTTCCCCCAAAAGAAACCAGCAGGCACAAGCGTTGTCAGCAATCAATTGCGGCGCGCCCACGCGGGCAAAGTCCAGGTAACGCGAGTCCGGAATTTCAATGGCGCAATGCAGCGATTCAACCGCCTTCATCACTTCTTCCAGGCCGTACGGCTCGGCGCGTTTGGGCAAAGGCTGGCCGAAGCGAAAGGCAAATTCGGCTTCGGCCACGCGCATCAGGTTTCCATTGAGCGAAACCTCCGCGCCGCCCGCCAGCACACGGTCACGGAGCAATCGTCCGGCAAGCGGGCCATCCACACCGATGTGCGCCTGCCCGGCCAGACTGGTGGCCGCGATCTTCCAACCGCTGACGGCTTGTCCGGAAAGACGTTCCAATTCAGCTTGAATCGCATACGCTTCGGTTCGATCACTGGGCCGAAACTGCGCGGGCAATTCGGCAATGCGAGTCGCCTGATGCCAGTGTCGCAGGATCGTTTCGGCGGCGGTTTGAATCGCTTCTTGTTTCATCCTGCTTGTTTCATCCTGGATGAGGAATCGCTATTTCCTGGTGTAAAGCTGGTCGAGAAATTCATACCGCGCCCGCACCTTATCGGCTTCGGCGCGCGTGTTCACGTCAATGATCAGGCGCTGGTTGGCGCTGAACGTCGGCCAGTTCGGCAATCCCTTGCCGTTCGGATTGCCCGTCTTGATGAAGTTGGCGAAGTATTCCTGCATGATCTTCGACACCTTGTAATCATCCGGCGTCCAGGCGTAGACCTTGTTGCCATCCAGATTCCCCATTGCGTATTCAATCTCGGCGGAATGCACCGCGCCGCGCGCTGGCGGACGTGGCGGCTGACCACGAACAACGCCGCCAGCCAGTCCGGGTTGCGCGTCGCCCATCTCCGGGCGCATCGCCGGACGCGGGCGGTCATAGCGGTAGTAATACGTCGGCTTGCCGCCGGTCTTCGTCGCCAGTTCCACCCATTTCCAGGTGCTGTAGCTGATAAATCTATCGCCCGCCAAATCCCGCGCGGCGTCCAGCACTTCGTTTTCGTTCGAGGCTGGATAGAGCTTGAAAACCGTCTCGGCCTGGTCGTTATAAAGCCGTTGCAGGGCCTTGCGGTAATTTTCGACCGTCGGCTGTTCGCGGCCCAGAACTCCGGCGGCGCCTGATTCTTCGGAATTCGATCCGGCCATCAACGGCACGCGCGCCTGTTCGCCTGCGGCAAAGATTTCAATCGGCGCTTTCGGAAAAAAGTAACCATCCACGACCGGTGAAAAACGCGGCAAGCCAGGTTTCGCAGTCGCTTCCAGCAACTGATCGGCAGGCATTGCGCGCAAGCTGGTGAGCGAATCCTTGCCAATGGCTGCCGCGAACTTGACACCGTTTTGCTCGCCGTCGGCCAATGGCGCAGCGGAGAGCGTGCCCATAATCGAGCCGCTTTCGCCAATCGCTCCGGCAATCAGATTCTTCGACAAGGGCGAAGCCATCTGCGCGCTGACCGCGATGGAACCGGCGGATTCGCCCGCAATCGTCACGCGCTTCGGGTCGCCGCCGAACGCCGCGATGTTTTGCTGCACCCACTGCAGCGCCGCGCGCTGATCGAACAACGCGTAATTCCCCGAAGCTTTGTTCGGCGATTCCTTCGTCAGTTCGGGATGCGCCATAAAACCGAACACGCCCAACCGGTAATTCACCGTAATCGCCACGATGCCTTTGGTTGCCATGCTCTCGCCGTCGTAGCGCGGTTCTGAACCATCGCCCGCGATAAAGCCGCCGCCGAAAAAGTAAACCAGCACGGGCAGCTTTTCCCTGCCTGTTTTGGCAGGCGTCCAAACGTTCAGGTACAGGCAATCTTCACTCATTCCGTTGGCGCGAAAATTCATGTCGCCAAACACATTGCGCTGCATACAGCGTGCTCCGAACTTGTCTGCCTTGCGCACGCCCTGCCAGTTTTTGACGGGTTGCGGCGGCTTCCAGCGCAAATCGCCGACGGGCGGTTCGCCAAAGGGAACGCCTTTGAAGCTGCGTACGCCATTGGTTTTATTGGCGACGCCTTCAAGCGTGCCATTGGCGGTTTTGACGCGGTCCTGCGCAAAAACTGCGACAGACAACAGGCAGAAGACTGCAATGGTCGAGAGAGCGCGGCAGATTTCTGATTTCAATTTCATGTTTGTGCCTCTGGTTGATGATTCATCCACGATGTAAGTCTAAGTTCATTAACAGCAAGTTGGATCACGGACGTTCCGCCCGCGCTAGCTACAGCAGGTCAATACTGGATCACGGACGTTCCGCCCGCGATCCAGTATTTTGATTGAACATCTATCTGGTTTTAGCTTTACCCGCCAGAATCTTTTCCCGCCCGGTCAGGTAAAGCAGCACGACCAGCACGGCAAACGGAATCAGCGAAAGCAGGTTCGCATTCGGCCCGCTGAAAAGCGGATTGCTGGTGTTTGCCCACTGCTCGATCTTCACGTTGGTGTCGGTCAGCACGCCGGCCAGGAAAGCGATGACGATGCCGGCAATCGCGCCGCCCGCGATGTATCCGGAAGCCATCAGCACGCCGGGGCTTTTGTCTGTTTCGGCGACGAACTGTTCTTCGGTCAGATTTTGGCCTTCGTAGCGTTTGCGCAACCACAAATCAACAGCCCAGCGAATCATCCCGCCGATGAAAATCGGCATGGAAGTCGAAAGCGGCAAATACACGCCGACCGCAAACGCCAGCGATGGCACGCCCGCGCATTCCAGCATGATGGTAATCATCACGCCCAGCAGCACCAGTCCCCACGGCAGTTTCTGATTCAGGATGCCCTTGATGATGTAGGACACCAGCACGGCTTTGGGAGCGTCGAACTTCGGCACGGAAGAACCATCCGGACGTTTGTCGGCGGTCCCATTGATGCCGGGGTCTACCAGATACACCGGCACGCCCTGATCGTTGACCAGGTATTTTTTGGTTTCGCCGTTTTCGTCGGTGTGATGCCAGACCAAGTAGGAATTGGCGTCTTCGCGCGCCTGCGGGCCTTTGATGGCTTCGCGATCGCGCAAGGTGGAAGTGTCCGCGCGCAGCACGGCAGCCGGCGTTTGCGCCTGTGGCAGGTAAACCGTGCCGGTGTCGTTGAGCCGCAGCAGAATCGGCCCCAGCACAATGGCCGACGCCAGCGAACCGAACAGAATCGCCAACTGCTGATATTTCGGCGTTGCGCCCACCAGAAAGCCGGTTTTCAAATCCTGCGAAGTCGTCCCGCCGTTGGAAGCCGCAATGCAGACGATTGCGCCCACCGACAACGCCGTCACGTAATAAGGCGGCGTTGTCCAGCCGACCACCAGAAAGATCAAACACGTCAGCAGCAGCGTGGCGTAGGTCATCCCCGAAATCGGATTCGAGGAAGAGCCGACTTCGCCCGTCAGCCGCGAAGAGACCGTCACGAACAGAAAGCCGAACAGCACAATCAGCACCGCGCCCAGAAAATTCATGTGCAGGCTGCGGAAGGCCATGATCAACACCATCAGCACGACGATGCCGATCAGCACCCATTTCATCGGCACGTCCTGTTCGGTGCGCGGCAGGTTGTCAGTGCTGGCGCCTTGCGCGCCGCGCAGGTCGCTGATGCCACGGCGGATGCTGCTCCAAATCACCGGCATCGAGCGAATCACACTGATGATGCCCGCCGCCGCGACCGACCCCGCGCCGATGTACAGCACATAAGCGCTGCGCACGTCGTCCGGCGACATGTCGCTGATCAGTGTGGTCGCCGGCGCAAGCGGCGCACTGAGCGAATCGCCGAAAAACTTGATCGCCGGAATCAGCACCAGATACGCCAAGACTCCGCCGCCGACCATCAATCCGGCGATGTACGGGCCGATGATGTAACCGACGCCGAGCAGTTCCGGTGAAATTTCCGCCGACACCGAACCGCCGCGAAACGGCGCGCCGAAGATGCGTTCGGGAACTTCTTTCCAGGCCTTGAACGCAGACATTGCGGTTTTGTACGCCAGCCCGATGCCGAAGCCGGTAAAGATGGTTTTCGCGCCGATCTTGGTCGCGCTGATTTCGGCGGTTCCGGCCGCTTCCGCTTCGCGCAGGGATTCATCATCCGCGCCCGCTTTCAGCACCTCGGCGCAGGCGGTGCCTTCCGGGTATTTCAAGACGCCGTGCTGCTGCACGATCAGCGCCCGCCGCAGCGGGATCATCATCAGAATGCCGAGCAGACCGCCCAGCACACCGACCAGCATGACGTTCACGATTTCCAGATTGAAGCCCAGAATCAATATCGCCGGCATCGTCGCGCCAAAGCCGAAAGCGATGGATTCGCCCGCCGAACCGGCGGTTTGGACGATGTTGTTTTCCAGAATCGTCGCGTTACGCCCGCCGAATTTGGCAAACAGCCGGAAGAGCGTGATTGAGATGACCGCGACCGGAATGGAAGCGCTGACTGTCAGCCCGGTCTTCAGCACCAGGTACAGCGACGACGCGCCGAACACAATGCCGAGCAGCGTGCCCATAATCAGCGGCAACGGCGTCAGTTCGCGTAAATTGGTCTGATCGGGAATGAAGGGGCGAAAAAGCGCCGCCACTCGATTCGTGGGTAGATTTGCGGCCATGCTGCTGTCCTCCACCAAAATACATTGAATTTGAATCAGCGTGAGCTTGTGGAGTGCGGGGACTTGTCACCGCTTTTCGTTCTTTACCTGAGTCTCGATGTCCCAGCAATTCGCCACGACCGAACACCAAAGCTGCGCCAAACCGCAGCACTCCAAAGGCTTCGCCTGCCGCACAACGCACAGGCGAAATTTACTTGCCGGATTTGGCGGGTTCGTATTTTCCGATTCGCCCGCCCTCGCCAACCGCCCAACCAGCCGCGCCAGCAAAACTGACAGCGTGGTAGCCAGGCGTGCTCAGGTTCGTCCAGCTTGCGCCGTTATCCAGCGAATAGTCCGTTCCGGCGGGGCCGACCGCAATCAGCCGGGCGTCTTTTCCGCGTGCGTAGGCCGCGCCGGAAAGAAACCGTTTCGGCAAAACTTTGGCCAGCGTCCAGGTCTGTCCGCCATCGGTCGTCGTGGCGACCTGATTGCTGGCTTCGGCTTCTTTGGCGTAATCGCCGCCGACAATGACGCCGTTTTTGCCGTCTTTGAAAGCGACGGAAAAAATGCCGGAAGAAGGCTGCCCGATGGCAATCGGCGTCGGCACGACCTGCCAGGTTTCGCCCGCGTCGGTGGAACGGAAGACGCGCGCCGCGCCGCCGCCCGTTGCAATCCAGACGTTCTTGCGCCCCTGCACGGTGATGCAGGTTCCGCTGGCGGCAAAGGCGGCTTCCTTGTGCATGGCGGGCGGAATGCTCGAAGCGGACACCTGCTGCCAGGTCGCGCCGCCATCCGTGGTTTTGATGACCAGCAACCGGCCCGCGTTCAAGCTGCTGTCCGCCGGCGGATCGCTGACCGCAATGCCATGTTCAGGGTTCCAGAAGGCCATGGCATCAAAAAAGGCTTTCGGATTGCGGTTGGTGAATTGCAGCTTCCAGGTTTGCCCGCCGTCGGTGGTTTTGTAGATGCGGGACTTTTCGCCTTCGCCAATGCTCAGCAGATAGGCAGTGTTCGCGTCGAAAGCCTCGACATCGCGAAAATCCAGGGCTTCCGCGCCCGGCACTTTCAGCAACTGCCAGGTCGCGCCGCCATCCGTCGTTCGCAGGCAAGTGCCGTTCGCGCCGCTGGCCCAGGCGACTTTGTCATTGACCGCGCTGACTCCGCGCAGCCGGGCGGTCGTTCCGCTGACCTGCTCGACCCACTGCGGCTCAGCGGCAAAACTGACAAAGCTGGGAAACAGCATCACCAGCACGGCACTCACAAAACCGATGCACAAGCGTAGGGCAGACTTGAGTCTGTCCTCATCGCAATGCAGACAGACTAAAGTCTGTCCCACGTTTATGCTTTGATTTGGTTGTTTTGTCAGAGTGTTCATTCTGCCGCCTTCATGACCAGATTTTCGATGAAGAATTCCATCATTCGATCCGGGCGAAGTCCGGAGTGTCCGGCGTCCGGGCCGACCTGCACTTCGAAGCTCTTCCCTGCCCGCTGCAATGCCTGGATCAACTGCATGGAGTTATTCGGATGGACGTTGTTGTCCGCCGTGCCGTAATAAATCATCAACCGGCCAGTCAGCTTGTCGGCGAAATTCATGGCGTTGCCGGCTTCGTACCCTTCTTTGTTTTCCTGCGGAATCCACATATACCGCTCGGTGTAAATGGTGTCGTAGTGATACCACGAAGTCACCGCCGACGAAGCCGACGCCGCGCGGAAAACCTGCGGATGGCGCAGCAGCAGCATCGCGGACGAATATCCGCCGTAGGAAGTGCCGTAAACGCCGACGCGGTTCTTGTCAAAATACGGGCGGCTCCAGAGCGATTTGATGCCTTCGGCCATATCGTCCATTTCGACCACGCCGAGCTTCTGGTAAATCGAATCCAGCACGCGCTTGCCACGGCCCGGCGCAGCGCGCGAATCCAGGTTCACCACCAGAAAGCCGTATTCGGTCAGCGGATTGGAGGGCGAGAAGGTCTCGCGCGCCACGTTCCCCCCGGAAGCGGGACCGCCGTACACGCTCATCAACACGGGATACTTTTTGTTTGGATCGAAATTCGACGGAAAGTTAAGCAGACCGTACAAGGTCGTTTTCCCGTCGGCGGCTTTGAATGTGAATAACTCCGCTTTTTTCAGCCCCAGTTGATTGAACTGCGTCAGATCGCTTTTGGCCAGTTCCTCGATGACCTTTCCGTCCGCATCCACCAGCCGGGTCGCGGGCGCGGTGTCGTGCGTTTGCACGGTGTCAATGAAATGCCTGCCATCGGGAGCGACGCTCACCGTGTGGTTGAACGCAGGATCGGTCAGGCGTTTGTCCCCCTTGCCGTCCAGGCCCACGCGATGAAGTTGCAGCTTCATGTGGTTGTCGCCGCTGCGCGCCATGTAATAGAGCAGTCCGGCTTCTTCATCCACGCGGACAATGCTGGCGACTTCAAACTGATGATTGGTCAGCGGCGCAATCTGCTTGCCGCTCAGGTCATACAGGTAATAGTTCTTCCAGCCCGTCCGCTCCGACATCCAGATGAAGCGGTTTTTGTCTTTCAGGTACTGCATGGACGGAGAGTTGTCCGTCCAGCTTGGCAGCCATTCCTCGCGAATGATCACACGGCACTTGCCCGACTGCGGATTGCAGGCGGTGAATTCCATGATGTTCTGCCGCCGGTTGGTGCGGTTACAGAGCAATTCCGTTCCGTCCGGAGACCACGACACGCGGTAGGCGTAATGGCCGACCACTGAATTCTCGAAGGGCTTGCCGTCGCGAATATCCAGCTTCGTGCTCTTCTTCGTTTCCAGATCGTAAACGAACAGATCCGCCACCGGATTTGGCGTGCCGGCCTTCGGGTAAGCTTCAATGTCCATCTTGCTTTGCAGCTTGGTTTGATCCAGTTGCAGGAAGTAATCCGTCACGGGATTTTCGTCGAAGCGGTAATACGCCAGCTTCTTGCCGTCCGGCGACCACCACATGGCCGTGGTCTGGCCCAGTTCTTCGCCATACACCCAGCTTGCCGTGCCGTATTTGATGCGGGCCTTTTCGCTGCCATCGGTGGTCAGAGCGGTTTCGTTGCCGCCGCTGGCATCGCCCAGCCACAGGTTTCGGTCACGGTAAAACGCTTTCAGCCTGCCATCCGGCGAAAGCGCGAATGCCGCCTGCCGCCCGCGTTCCACCCCCTGTTGACGCGCCCCGCCGCCGAATCTGCCCGGCGAACCAGGTTCAGCGTTTGGCGAAGGCTGCGCTTCGGCAGCCTGACGCGCGGCCAGATCGTAGCGAAATGTTTTGCCGTCTTTCTGATATTCAAACGCCTTGCCGCCTTCCAGCCATTTCACGGCCAGCGTTCCCGGTTTGACCGAACCGGCAATTTTGCCGCTCATCTGCTGATACCGGTCGTAGCCGGGCATGGTTTTCAGACGGTCTTGCGCGCCGGAAGCCAACGGCAGAATGCCGAGCGTGACGGCCAGGGTGATGATGGCGATCCGGCTCGCCTGATTCGCAATCCTGTGTTTCATGGAATGAGTCTCCTTAGCAAATGTGGGACAGACTTCAGTCTGTCCACAGTGCGGACAGACTGAAGTCTGTCCCACATTTAATTGCTTCCGTGCGCTGCCGCGCTATTTTCATTCACGGCTGCAATCCGATTTTCCGCAGCAAATCGTTAAATCGCGCATCGGTGCGCAAGTTGTCCAGCAAGGGTTCCAGTTTCAGCCACGGCATCCAGCCGCTGCGTTCCTGATACGCTTTTTCCAGCCAGACAAACGCCGCGGCGTGATCGCCCAGATTGGCGGCGATTAAAGCCAGATAAAACGGCGGAACATAAGTGTTCACGGCCTGCTCTTCGACTTCAAACAGAATCCGCCGGGCGGCTTCCGGTTGACCGGCGCGGCCCAGCGCAATCGCCAGAAGCAAGGTTGCCAGCGTCTTTGCCTCCGGGTTTCTCATGGCAAATTTGGCGAATTCAATTGCCTCGGCGTACTTTCCCGTCACCAGCCAGACCATCGTGCGCCAGTAAAGCGCCTTGGCAAAGGCCGGGTCCATTTCCAATGCTTTTTCCGCTTGAATGATGGCTTCATCGAATCGTCCCGCGCGATAGAGCAATTCGCTGGCATTGGCCGTGATGGGAATCGAAAGCGGATCCAGCGCCTGCGCATGGCGAAGCTTCTGGAACGCCTCGTCGAAGCGCTCCTGCGAAGCGTACAAATACGCGCACCATTGATGCGTGTCTGAATGATTGGGATTCAGTTCGATGGCCCGCTTGTACTCGGCTTCCGCGCGGTCGAACTCCCAGTCGTACCAGAACAGCAGCGAGCCCAGCGAGGCGTGCGCTTCGGCCAGTTGGTCGTCCAGCGCCAGCGCCTTGCTGATGGCCATCCGCGCCTTGGGCACGAATTCGCGCGGCGGCAGCGAATAGACGCTCAGCATCAGGTAACAATCAGCCATTCCCGCATAAGCCAGCGCGTAATTCGGGTCTTTCCGAATCGCCTGAATGAAGCACTCCGCGCCTTTTTTCATGCCTTCCAGACTGCGCTGATTCCAGAAATAGCGGCCTTTCAGATACAGATCGAAAGCTTCGGGATTTTGGGTCTGCCGTTTGGCGAGTTTTTGTTGCTGGTCGCCGGTGAGTTTGACGCGCAGGCTTTCGGAAATCTGTTTGGAGATGTCCGCTTCCAGTTCGAAGATGTCGCCCGTTTTGCGCTGATACTGGTCCGCCCAGAGCAGCGAGCCGTCCTGTGCATCCACCAGTTCGGCTTTGATGACGATGGTTTCACCGCGTTGAATCAGGCGGCCCGCGAAAACCGCGCGAACTTTCAATTCGCGCCCGGCTTCCATCGGGTCGGCATTTTTGCCCTTGTAACGAAAAACCGTACTGCGCGCCATCACGCGCAATCCGTCAACGCGCGACAGCGTCCGGATGACGCTTTCGGTGATGCCATCGCTCAGGTATTCGGCGTGCGCATCGTCGCCAGTGGTTGCCAGCGGCAGAATCGCCACGGAATCAACCGCGTCGCCGATGGTTCGCGAAGTTCCAGAAGAATTGCCAGAAGAGCTGTCAGAAGTATTGCCAGAAGCATTGCCAGAAGTATTGCCAGAAGTGTTGGATGATTTGGAGATTGCCTGACGTGTTGTTCCTGCCCGGCCTGACTGCCCGGAATGATTGCCGAGGTTTTCCGTGCCGCGTCCCAGTCCCGGCCCGGAATCGCGGCGCACCATCGGCGCGGTTTCCAGGGAAACCTGCTTCCCGCTATGTCTCAGAGAACCGGAAGTATTCTGCCGGGCCGTTTCCGCGCCAAGCTCCAGCCGCTGCTTCAGCCGTTTCAAATCACTAAGCAATTCCCGCGCGGTTTGATAGCGTTCGTCGCGCTCTTTGGCCAGCAGCCTGGTAACGATCCACTCCAGCTCTTCCGGCGCGTCGGGCATAAAACGGCGAATCGGCGGCGGCGCGGCTTGCAGAATCGAACTGAGCACACCGGTCGTCGTATTTGCTTCAAACGGCAACCGCCCGGTACACATTTCGTAAACCACCACGCCCAGGCTGAACAGGTCGCTGCGTTCATCGGCCATTTCGCCGCGCACCTGCTCCGGCGACAAATAGCCAGTCGTTCCCGGCATCCACCACAACCCGGTCGTCGAATGCGCGGCGGAAGGTTTGCCATCCTGATTCAGCACGGAAGTCAGCTTTGCCAATTGCGCGGGATCCAGCGGTTTCGTTCCATAGGGATCGGTTTCCGCGGAACCGTCAATTCGAATTTCCGCCGTCGTGGCGTCAATCTGCACTGGCGGCTCCGTCAAATCCGTCGTCTGGTTCAGCGGCGGCGAACTTCCCAGACTCACCAGCATGGTGTCCTGCTCAATCAGCTTGGCCAGGCCGAAATCCAAAATCTTCACGAAGCCATCGGGCCGGATCATGATGTTCGCCGGCTTCAAATCTCTGTGCAGCACGCCCGCCGCATGCGCCGCCGCCAGGCCGGTCACCACCTGCGTTGTCACGTCCAACGCTTCTTCCATCCGCATCCGCGTGTACACCAGATGCTCGCGCAGCGTCGGGCCTTCGACCCATTCGTTGGCGATAAAGTATTGTTTGCCGTCATCCGCCGTGTCGGAACTGACCTCGTACATCGTGCGGATGTTTGGGTGATTGAGCGAGGAAATGGTGCGGGCTTCCCGCGCCAGCCGCTGCATGCGTTCCGTGTCGCGAGTGAAATCTTCAGACAGCAACAACAGCGCGATCTTGCGGCCGAGCTGCAAATCTTCAGCGAGATAGACCTCGCCGATCAGGCTGGTGCCGCTGTGACGCAAAACGCGATAATGTGAAATCGTCTGTGGGATCAAGGCGATAAGTCGTTTTTACTGCTCAACCATTCAGTCGTTTGTTTTGTAACCGAGCGGAATCGCTCAGGGCGAGATGTTAATGGCAATGGCGCGATTAAGCCACCCCCAACCGTCCGAGTAAATCCACAAAACGCTTTTCCGTATGCAGCACGTCAAAGGCGGGTTCCGATTTCAGATGGACGATCCAGCAGTACCGCTCTTCGTAGGTGTCTTCCAGCATTTGCAGCGCGCGTTCGCGTTCGCGAAGCCCGGCGTAAATCAGTGCCAGAAAGAACGGGGAAACATCCTTGTTGGTGGGGAATGACCGCAGTTCGTCCAGGATTTCGCGGGCCGCTTCCCGATTTCCCGCTTCGGCGTAGGCATTGGCCAGGCCGGCTTTGAGCAGCGCGCCGGTGCCGGAAGTTTCCACGGCCCGCTTCAACACGCCGATGGCCTCGTCATACCGATTCAGCCGCGTCAGGCTGATGCCCAGATAGAATTGCGCCAGCACGAAGTTCGGTTCGATCTCAAGCGCCTGCCGGCAATATTTGATGGCATCTTCATACTGGCGGGCTTGATAACAAATCCAGGCCAGATTGGAGCGGATGACCATCGCCATCGGCTCCAATTCGAACGCCTTCAATTCAGCTTCCAGCGCCTCTTCAAACCGGCACATGGCCGTCAAATAGATTGACCCGTACCAGTGATAGGCGTTGGCATTGGCCGGATTCAGTTCAATCGCGCGTTTGAATTCCCGTTCGGCGGCGTCCCAGTCCCAATCGTACCAGGCGTGAATTGCGCCCAGACTGGCGTGGGCTTCGGCCAGGTATTCGTCAATTTGCAGCGCTCTCATCGCCGCCGCCTTGGCTTTGGGCATGATTGCGCGCGGCGGCGTCGCGCCATAAACGCCCAGCAAAATGAAGCTGTCGGCCAGGCCGGAATACGCCAGCGCGTAATCATCATCGAGTTGAATGGCCGCGTTGAAATGCTCAATGGCTTTGCGCAATCCGGGGCCGGAACGCTGATGCCAGTAATAACGGCCTTTCAGGTAATGCTGGTAGGCTTCGACATTGTCCGTGTAACGGCGCGCCAGCCGCTCGCGCTCCTCTTCGTTCAACCGCAGTTTCAAATGGTCGCAGATTTCCTGCGCCAGTTCGTTTTCGACGACGAACAGGTCGTCGAGCTTTCGCTGATATTGCGCGCCCCAGATTTGCGAACCGTCTTCGGTGTCCACCAATTCGGCTTTGATCACCAACTGGCCGCCAATCTGGAACAGCCGCCCGGTGAAGACGGCGCGGGCTTCCAATTCCCGCCCAATTTCCAGCGCGTCGGCATCACGGTTGCGGTAGCGCGCCACCGTGCTCCAGGCTTTGACGCGCAGTTGCGGCAGCCGCGACAAATTCAGAATCAGACTTTCGGGAATCGCTTCGCTCAGGTAGGCCAGGTCCTGATCGTCGCCCGCCCCGCTACTAATGCTAAACGGCAGCACGGCCAGCGAATCAATCACACGCAAAGCGCGCCTGGCCCCGGAACGAACCTCGCCCGACGGCGTCAACACTCCGCCCGAATCGCCGGAGGAATTCCGCGCTTCAGCGTCAAACGGCTGCGTCTGTCCCCAGTCAGCGCCGTCGCGGTCGAAGCTGCCGCCGAGTTCCAGCCGCTTCTGCAAGCGCTTCAAGTCGGTCAGCAGACTTTTGGCAAGCTGGTAGCGGTCTTCGCGATCTTTGGCCAATGCTTTGGTGACAATCCATTCCAGTTCATCCGGGATGTCGGCGAAGCGCGCCAGCGGCGGCGGCTGGCGATCCAGAATCGCCACCAGCATGTCGCCCGTGCTGGCGGCCTGAAACGGCGGACGTCCAGCCACCATTTCATACAGCATCAACCCGAGACTGAAAATGTCCGTGCGCGCGTCTACCTTCTGCCCGCGCGCCTGTTCGGGCGACATGTAACTGACAGTGCCCAGAATCACTCCGGGACTGGTATTCGCCTGGCCTCCGGCCAGCGGCGTCGTCGCAAATGGATCTCCAACCGGTTCGCCAATCGTTTCCGCCTGCGTCACCGAAGGATCGAAACTGCGCAGGAAATTGTTCTCCGTCAATTTGGCCAGGCCGAAATCCAGCACTTTCACATACCCGTCGGTTCGCAGCATGACGTTTTCCGGCTTGATGTCGCGATGCATGATCCCCGCGCCGTGCGCGGCGACCAGCGCGCTGACAATTTGAACGCCGACATCCAGCGCCTCTTCCAAGGTCAGCCGTTTGGCAGCCATCTGCTGGCGCAGAGTCCGGCCTTCGACGTACTCCATCGCGATGAAGTGCGCCCCCAGGGCATCCGGGCCGGCTTCCTCGCCCGCCTGGCCGATTTCATAAATTGTCAGAATGTTCGGATGGCTGAGCGTGCTGACCGCGCGCGCTTCCTGTGCAAAGCGGCGCACGCGCTCCGGGTCCTGCGTAAAACGCGACGGCAGCAGCTTCAAGGCGACGCGGCGGCCCAGATTCAAATCCTCGGCCAGATACACTTCTCCCATGCCGCCCGCGCCGAGCTTCGATAGGATGCGGTAATGCGAAATCGTTTGCGGAGTCACGATGAAAAAATCGGATCAAGGTTTGGGTCAATGGTTGCTGCCAGGAAACAGCAACTGGAATCAGAATCGAATTAACGAATGACATCTTAGCCCAGTTTAGCCATGAAGTCTGCAAAGCTCAGGAAAAACTAAAACCGTGTCTTTTTTTACAAAACCATTGACAGGCTGAACTTCCAAGCGTACTTTCGCCACGGTTCTTCTCTGTTTGAAGAACATCCCAACTCTTCCAAGAACCGCAAGCCTATCCAGAAAAGGAGGTCTGACTGTGAGCCAGACGATATTCAAAATGGTTTTTCTGCTGATCCTGCTGGCAATGCCAACCAGCGCCAATTTTGTAAATGTCCCATATGATGAATCCGGAGGATGCGGCAATCCTTGCAATAGCTGCCGGGTTTACGAGGGACAATTGTGTTGTCAGTTGATGTACTACACCCAGAGTAATGGATGGGTGCCATTGGGCGAGCCCAATTGGACTGCCTATCTCCCCTGACGCCTTTTGACTCGCCGGAAATCAAACCACAATGCTTGTAACTTTAACGATTGGAGGAACTCGACCATGAGAAAAACAGCAAATCAGCCAATAGTTTTCGTATCGGCACTATTGGTCGCGACAGTTTTCAGCTTCAAAGCGCATTCGCAAAAACTCCCCCCCATCAAGTCTGCAATTGATCGAGAGTCAGGTGAAACTAGAGAAATTAAAGTTTCAAATTCTGGGCAGAACGCCCCCATCAAAGCCACCGCGCAATTACGCCTTGGCCAGCAAGCCTACGGAGACGGGCTGCTTCAATTGAAAAATGTCAGCGCCAAACCAGTTCTGGCATTCAAGGGTGCCTGGAAAATCCATATCAGTGATGGCAGCATTCTGACAGACGGTTGGCACTATGGCGGAGCTTCATCCGTCGTCAAAGGTGGATTGATTCTTGGTGAACATGTCACTCTTCCTGTTACAGGCCCTCCAAATCTGACCGTCAAACCGCCGCACAGGATCGTCAAAATCTCCATTTGGATTACCGGCGTGGTTTTCAATGATCTCACGCGGTGGGGGGATGATGCTGGCGAGGTCTACCATAGATTGGAACGGGATGTAGAAGAGATGAGACAGGTGGCGGAACGTTTGCTTGCCGCTTGTCAGAAGTCATCCCCGCAAGAGTTCGGCGCCCAGTTGGCCATTGAAAGAGGCAATTCCCTGCTACCGGACATGAAGTACCGAATGTTGTTTCAACACTATCTGCTCGACGATGCAAAGCTGATGCGACACGATGCAATGCAGAGATTAGAGACACTGCTCCCCAAGCTCAAAGTAATGAACACTCCCTAGGCCACATTTGACCGGCTTGAAAGCAGCGAATGGAAAACGGTTTTAGCAGCTATTTTCCAGCCGCCGCTTTCATCTACGGGCTTGATTCGATCTGCTATTGCAACATCTACCCTTTCAAAAAAACATTCCCAACTGCGATTTCCGCCAAAACAAAATCCGCCCAATCATTTGCCGTTGAGGCGATGTCTGCCAAGCCCTGAAAAATTTGCTACAGTAGCCAGGCAATGAATAATCAATCCTGGAAAGTAAGCCCAGCGGAAGCAGAAACCCGTTTGGACAAATGGCTGGCCGCCCCGGAACGTTTGGGGTCACGGTCGAAGTCGCTGGGCGCCATTGAAAAAGGCAAGGTCTTCGTCAACGACGCCGAACAGAGCGTCGCCGATGCCGGTCGCAGATTGCAGCCCGGCGAAACCGTACGGCTGTGGATGGATCGCCCGGGCAGTTCCGAGCGGCGCTATTCCGCGCGGCACGAATCCGGCATCCATCTGATTTACGAAGACTCTTCGTTGCTGGTGGTCAACAAAGCCGCCGGATTGCTGTCAGTGCCGCTCCCCGCGCAACCCGATGAACCGTCGCTGTTCGACAAAGTCAAAGAGCACCTGCGTTCGCACGGCGGACGCGATCCGCTGGTCGTCCACCGCATTGACCGCGACACTTCCGGCCTGATCGTTTTCGCCAAAACCGGCGAAGCCCAGTTCAAACTGAAGGAACAATTCGAGCGCCGCGAACCCGAACGCGTCTACCTGACCGCCGTCCACGGTCATCCGACGCCGGAATCCGGCACCTGGAAAGATTTTCTGGAATGGGATCAGGAAGAGTTGAAGCAGCAATCGGCGGAAGAGAAAACACGATTCACCAAACAGGCCACCAGCCGCTACCGTGTAGTGGAAAAGTTCAAACATGCCAGTCTGGTGGAAATCCGCCTGGTCACCGGCAAACGCAACCAGATTCGCATCCAGGCCGGATTGCGCGGCCATCCGATCATCGGCGAGCGAATGTACGTTTACGATCCCGCACCGGAACCGAAAATCGAGTTCGCGCGACAGGCGCTCCACGCCTTCCGGCTGAGCTTCAAACATCCCACCGATCAACGCCCGCTGAGTTATGAAGCGCCGCTGCCGGGCGATCTGACCGCATTGCTTGAACGGCTGAGAAAAGTACGTTCGTAAAGTGGCAATTGATCAGGCCGCTGTTGACTTGCGTACAACCCGTGCCTGGCGTCCTGAAGCTTTCGCTGTAGCCTCGGCAATACCGAGATATTCATCAATCTCCCGCCGCATTTGCGCGATCTGTTCGACAAAGCCTTCCGACAAAAGACGGTAGCCAGCGGTGGATTCTTCACGCTTGAGCGTATCCAGCACCAGTTCCAGTTTCATAATCTGGCTTTGCGTATGTTCCAACTGTTGCCGGTTTTCGATTGCCATTACAACTTCACCTCCACAAGCCCCACTCTTTTGTCACTACGAGTGGATTGAAAGAATTCCAGAGTCGGCTCGACGCTGGACGTGCCCGCACGGACCATCAATACATCGTAATCGTGCCCGCGCACAACTCGGCGCATCGCCTGGCGGGAAGCAACCACATACTGGCTTGGTGTCAGCGCGTCGAAATCAATCTCTGCCGCCAACATGATGACCAAATCAACATCATTTGGCTCAGCTTTCCCTGTGACGAAACTGCCACCGATGACGAGTCGCTCGGCAATCCCAGACGCGCGCGCCAGGTTGAAAATCTGAGCCAATCGCGCAAAAAGCTTTACCCGCCGGTCCGACGCGTTGAAACGCCCGTACCGTCGTTCTACTTCGGTCAGGGTTGCCAAGTGAATTCCCGGCGGCAGATCACCATCCGCGTCAAACTCAGGAATCAAAGTCTTCTCCTTGTCCAATCGTCCCGCCAACCGCCTTGTTACGGCAACTGGCTGACGAATACGCCGCCACTACGCGTCCCGGCCAACACGGTGTCGCCGCTGACGGCCAGCGCGCCGACTTGCAAGGTCAGCAAGCCGCCATTGATTTGCCTGAAGCTCGCACCGTTGTCTTCCGACACGAAAAAGCCGTTGACCGATCCCATCAGCAGCTTCGTTCCCTTCTGCACGAAAGTCAGCGCGACGACCCGCTCCGGCACGCCGCTCGTGACCGGCGTCCAATTCTGGCCTTGGTTCGTCGAACGGAAGAGTCCGCTGCTCGTTCCGGCCAGCAATGTCGTTCCGTTTGGCGCAACGCCCAGCGAGACGATGTAGCGGTCGGTCAACCCCGCGCTGACCTCCGTCCACGACGCGCCTTGATTGGTCGAGCGGAACAAGCCGTTATCCGTCCCGGCATAGACCTCGCCGCCGCTGATGGCCAAGCTCAAGACTTGCAACCGCGTCAGCCCAGAATTAACCATCGTCCAATTCGCGCCGCCATCGCCAGAGCGGAAGACGCCGCCGTTCGTCCCCGCGTAAACCGTCGCGCCATCTCCCGCCAGCGCATTGACCAGTTTATTGGTCAGGCCCGCATTGCGCGCCACCCAATTCCGGCCTTGATCGTTGGAAAAGTAGACGCCTTCGCCAGCCAAGCCTGCCAGGACGCCATTGCCGGACGGCGTGAAGGCGCGCACGTCGGCGGCGGGCGGCAGGCCAGTATTTGTGGGCGACCAGCCTTGGCCTTTGTCGGTGGAGCGGAAGACGCCGCTGCCGAAAGTGCCAACGAGGAAAGCATCGCCGCTGAAAATTGCAGCATTGACGTTGCGGTTTCCCAGTCCCGTGTTGCTTTCTGCCCAGGTTGTGGCGGACTCAGCTAGTAAGAAAACACCGGCGTCCGTCCCTGCAATAAGCGCATTACCTTTGACGGTCAAAACTCTTACCACTCGATTATTCAAGCCATTATTTACCGTTGTCCAATTCGCGACGTTTCCGGTCATACGATAGACGCCGCGACTAAATGTCCCTGCAAATAGGGCATCCTCTTTGACGGTCAAGGCAAGCACCGTTAGAAGCCCCAAGCCATTATTGATGGCTGTCCAACTCGCCCCATTATCGGTTGTCTGATAGACGCCGGCACCAGTTCCTGCAAACAGTGCGTTCTCTCTGACAGCCAAGGCTTGCACAAATTGATTACCCAAGCCGTTATTAACCTGCGTCCAACTTGCGCCATTGTCCGTTGTACGATAGATGCCGCCCCCCCCAGTCCCTGCGAACAAAGCGTTTTCTTTGACAACCAATGAACGCACTCCTAAATTGCCCAAGCCATTATTAACGGCGGTCCAACTCAAGCCATCATTAGTCGTGCGATAGACACCTCCACTAGAAGTCCCCGCAAACAGCGCGGCGTCCTTGACGGCTAAGGCCTGCACAAAATTATTGCTCAAGCCGTTATTGACTGCCGTCCAACTCACGCCATCATTAGTCGTGCGATAAACGCCGAAAGTACCAGCAAACAGCGCATTCTCTTTGACAGCCAATGAAAGCACAGCCTGATTCATCAAACCGTTGTTGATGGCCATCCAATTCGTGCCATTGTTGGTCGTCCGAGAGACGCCCCCCCTACTGAACACTTGCACGCTGGTTCCTGCAAACAGCAGGTCCCCCTTGACGGCCAAAGTATTTGCGGTCAAATCGCCCAAACCGCTATTAACCGCGGTCCAATTCGCGCCGTTGTCGATCGTGCGGTAAATAACATCCCCATCAGTCGAGGCGAACAGCATGCTCTCGTTAACTGCCAGAGCGCGCACCGACCGGGAAGCTAGGCCGTTATTTACTGCCGCCCAGTTTGCGCCATCGTTCGTCGTGCGATAGACACCGCCACTACCAGTTCCCGCGAACAATGCATTATCTTTGACCACCAAAGCAGGCACGAATTGGGCCCCTAAGCCATTGTTGACGGCTATCCAATTGGCCCCATCGTCGGTTGTCCGGTAGACCCCACCAGTGCCATTAAGTCCCGCAAACAGCGCGTTGTCTTTGACAGCCAATGAAAGCACGGACAAATTGCCTAGGCCGTTGTTGACCGCCCTCCAACTTGCCCCATCGTCGGTTGTGCGATAGACGCCACCACTAAAGGTCGCCACAAACAGAGTGTTTTCTTTTATTGCAAAGGTCTGTACATTCAGGTTGCCTAAGCCGTTGTTGACCGCTGTCCAACTCATCCCGTTGTCGGTCGTGCGATAAACGCCGCCAAAGGTGCCTGCAAAGAGAGCATTCCCTTTGCCAATCAGAGTCCTCACATCTAGATTACCCAAGCGATTATTCACTGCGATCCAACTCGCGCCTTTGTCTGTCGAACGGTAAACGCCGCCGCCGCCACCGTTGTTGCTAGCCCCCGCAAAAAGTGCGGCATCTTTGACTGTTAAGGCTGACACACTCAGATTGACCAAACCATTGTTTACCGCTGCCCAACTGACTCCCTTGTCAGTTGTTCTGTAAACGCCACCACCAGCGGTTGCCGCGAACAAAATGTCCCCAAGCGAAGTGAATGAATTGATAGTGCCGGCCCCTAACTGTGAGGTCGCCGCCCATTTCGCATCTACTCTAACCGTTATCGCTCTACTATCGTTTAACACTGGCGAGCCGTCATCACGCAGTAGCAGATTCACCGTGAAACTGCCAATCTGATCGAACTTCGGCACCCACCGCAACACCCAACTCGTCCCCGTCGTCTGCACAATCGCTGCTCCCGCTGGCAAGCCTGTCGCCGCCAACGTCAGCCGCTGCCCCGCGTCTACGTCAAAACCGTTGATGACCACGTTGAGCGGCGTGCCGATGTTCGTCGTAAACACCGCGCCCACGTCCAAACGCGGCGCATCATCCGCCAGACGAATCGCCAGCGTCACGACTGCCGCGCTGCTCGTCGTTGTTCCATTGCTGACGGTGAAGCTGAAGCTGTCCGCGCCGTTGTAATTCGGTTCCGGCGTGTAGACAAGATTCGGCGCGGTCCCGCTCAAACTGCCACGCCGGGGAAAGCTGACGATTCGGTAAACCGTGCCGCCGCTGCCCTGCAACGTCAGAGCGAGTGGGCTGTCTTCATTTGTAATCAGGCTCTGGCTGTTGGCGATGGGCTGATTTGTGTCGGCGGCTTTCACTTCAACGATGACGGCTTCGGTCGTGCTCGCGTCCTGGCTGTCGCGCGCGGTCACGGTCAGCGTGAAATTGCCCGTGACACTTGTTCCTGGCGCTAACCGCAGGTTGTAGCGATCCCCGCCCAAAGCGTTGACCGAAGCGAAGCTCGCGCCCGCGACCGTCACGCTGCGCAGGCTGGTTTGTGTGCCGCGCGCAAAAGCGATGAAGTTGAAATCCGCCGGCTTGCCCGCTTCGATGGTCAGGAAGCGCGGGGCGAGTATGGCCGGCGCTCGAGTGCGACCTCGCCCTGTCAGTACAATCGGCGGCGAAACGAACGTCAGCGCGCTGCCCCCTGGACGAATCCCGGCGCGTTCCGTGCGGTCCACCGTCCCGTCAGGACGCAGGTAGCTGACTTCCAGCGTCAACTGTTCGCTGCCAAGCACCGGCACGTTGGTCAGAATGAACGCGCCGTTATCATCGGTCAGCGCAAAGACCGATTTGCCGCGCACTTGTACCAACGCTCCGCGTGCCGGGGTGTCGTCTTCTTCCACCACGCTGCCGTAAATCGTCGTTGTCGTGCGCGCCACGGAAATGAAGTAATACGTCGCTTCCTTGATCGCATCGCGCGCCGTTTCGACGCGCAGCCCATCGGCTGTGACGGTTGCTGATCCAGCAGACACAAATTGGCCGAGTGTTGCGCTGCCCGCCGTTTGATCGTAGCGGAACAGCGTCGCCGTGCTGCTTGCCGGTAAACTGTCCGTGTTTGGGAAAGTCAGCTTTCCGCCCGGCGTGATGCGCGCGCCGAACGGCGTCAGTTGCACGATGGTCGTGCTGAAGTGCGATTCTGGTAAATCCACCGGCGTACGCCCTGGATCAAGTACGGTGACTTTCAATTCATTAACCGGCGTGCCGTCCGGTAACCGCACCGTCGAACCGTTCGGCTCGAAAACAACCTGTCCGGTCTGGCCGGTCAATTCGTTTTCTTCCGGCGTCGCCGAGGCAGGCGCGCTGAAAGCAGTTTCCGGCAGGACACCGGCACTGATTGTCGGCACTGTTGTGCCGGTCGCCTGTTTCAACTCCAGGTAGCCCTGAAATTGGTTGTCACGCCCGGCATTGACGCGAATGCTGATCAATGGATTCGGATATGGCAAGCCGGTTGTCGTCCCGTCAATTTCCAGGCTCATTCTCGACGCTGGCGGCACGTCCGTCAGCAGAAAGACTCCATCGTTATTGGTTTTCCGCTCAATTACGCCATTGGCTGTAAAAGCGCGGACGGTGACATTTGGCAGTCCGACACGCAAGATCTGCCCATTGGCTTGCAACTGCGCCGTCTGGATGTTGCCACTGACCGAAGTGCGCATTGTGAAGGGAATCGAACTCTCGCCGCGCGGATTGCGCATAATCAACTTACCGGAGCCAGCGCCGAACGGAACGATGATTCTGGTGCGCGTCGCAGATGCTTCGACAACTTGTGCATTGAATAGGGTTTGATTATTGTCCGCGATCAATACTTCCGGCACTTCTGACGGATGGGCGGAAAAGCCGCTGCCTGCGACTTCGATGGTCTCGCCCGCCAATGCTCCCGCCGGAGCCACTGTCAAACTACTGATATTTGGCGGCGCCGCGTTTGGAACGGAGAGATCGTTGGGAGGAGCAATCTCGATTTCGCAAACATTGGAGGTCGGAAAACCAATGGCTGAAAGCACGAATGACAGTCTGCCTTTCAGTGTCCGAGGAAGTTCAAAATTGAGTTGTTCGACTCCGACAAAATCCGGCTGCGCACCAATGAACGCCGGGATGAATTCCGCGCCGCCGATCAATAACCGCGTGTCAGAAGCCTTGGCCACACGGCGCGCGCCCGTCAAGTAGAGAATTAAAAATACGCGTTCGCCCGGCGGGCCCAGGTCGAGCGGGATGGGAACCAACCGGCCTGTGCCTTGGTCAAGCCTGGCAATCGGTTCAAAGCTTTGCGCTCCGTTGGCCTTCAGACGAAACAGGACGCCCGCAGGCACGCCTTGCCCACTTGCGTCGGCGGTGAAGATCGAAGGCGCGTTGGGGCGAATCTCAATTTCGCCAGAGGCAATAATCGCGCCCTTATCCGTACGCACAATCACGCTGCCAGTACCTGGCTCCAAATCCGGCGGTACCTGAAAATTGATTTGAGTCGGCGAAACGAAAAACATCCCGGCGGAACGTCCATTGACTTCCAAACTGATACCGCCCAAAAGCGTTGGCAATTGAACTCCCGGCGCGCTCGGATCGAAGTCCTGCCCCAAGCTGACATCTGCCGCTAAATTTACGCCAAATGCTGCGGCGATTTCTTCGGGGGCAATGATGCGAGCGTAACTGGCAGCGGAAACAGTTGTTACGCTGCCGGTCGCGTTTTGCGCAAAACTCCGCTGAATGATTCCAGCCTTGTTCAACAACAGGATGACGACTGCCGTCAGTAAAACTGCGAACGCGATGGTTCTCGATTTCATGGTTCCCCTCCCGGAGGCTGAATTGATTGCCGAGCCTGGTACTGTTTAATGATCCGAAATGCTGTGTGGAGATGTTGCCGCTCACCATTGCTTCAATGGCCAGGACGGCGCGTAAAGTACCATTCCGGTTTCAGGCGGGCAATGTCTTTGCAGGAAGGTGCCCGCTGGATCGCGGACGGAACGTCCGCGATCCAGCGGGCACACGATCTTTCCGTGGTAAGTCGCTATTTTTCTTGAAGCTTTTTCAGGGCTTCCAGGCCGTTGGTGTTTTTTGGATCAAGTTCGACCGAACGCTGGTAGTTTTTGATCGCCAGTTCCTTGTTGCCGTCGGTCAGATAGGCTTCGCCGAGGCTGTCATACACGTTTGCCGATTGCGGGTAATCTTCGACGTTCAGCTTGAAGACTTCGATGGCGTCTTTCAGCCGTCGCGCGCCGACCAGGTCATAGCCGAGGCGGTTCATCTGAGTTTCATTCAGGACTTCAGTCGCCGCGCGCCCTTTTCGCCATTCGCGATATTCGCGTAAGGCTTCCAGAGCGCCTTTGGCGACGATGTTTCGATAAAGCAATTTGGCGGGAGAGTTGTAGGTTTCGTATTTCAGCCAGGCCAGCGCGGGCTGCTCGCCGCCGATGGCTTCCTGGATGATTTCGGAAACAATCGAAAGGCCGTTCGCGCTGTTGGCAAAGACAACCAGCCCGAGTTTCTGCTTTTCGTAAACAACGACGTAGGCTTTGCTGTCGCCGTTGTCGCCCCAATGCCAGAAGGCCGTGCCGTCTTCAGTGGTTTGCAATGCCCAACCCAAGCCCCACGAAAGCGTCGGCGAAAGTTTTTCCGGCGTGCCGAACAGGTTGTTCGTGCCGGCGGCGCTGACTTTGATTTGCGGCGTGAGCATCAGCTTGGCGGTCTCTTTTTTCAGTCCCGTGCCGTTCAGGATTGCGGCCAGAAAGCGTCCGTAATCCTGGGCCGTCGTGCGCAGGCTGGCGGCGGCATTGTGTTGGGGCGACTTGTTCTGGCCACTCGGTTCGCCATTCGCCCGGTGCCGGAAAGTATTTTGCGCCGCCTGATCGTCCTGCCAGATGTAGCTGCTGTCGGTCATCGCCAGCGGATCAAAAACCGTCTTTTTCATAAGGTCATTGAACTTTTCGCCGGTGATGTGTTCGACGACTTTGGACAGGTAAACGAAGCCTTCGCCCGAATAGCTGAAGCGTTCGCCGGGCGTGAAATGAATGGTCAGCGGGCCGCCCGGCCTTCGCCAATTGGGAAAACCCGGCGTGTGGCTCAGGACGTGGCGCGCGGTGATCTGGTTGATTCGCGCGTCTTCGCCCACGTCGTACTTGCCGGGCAGATATTTATTGAGCGGGGTGTCCAGGCTCAGTTTGCCTGCATCCACCAGTTTCAGCACGGCGTAGGCAAAAACCGGTTTGCTCAAACTGGCGGCTTCGAACATGGTGTTGGCGGCGACGGATTCTTTCGTCTGCGAATTCTTCACCCCGAAGCCGCGATGCCATGCCAGTTCGCCTTTTTGGATCAGGGCGATGGAAAGGCCGGGCACCATTCCCTGCTCCAAAAGTCGCGGAATCACACTTTCAAGCCGCGCGACAATGGGCTCCTTTCCGGCTCCGGATTTCAGCGAAGCCATTGTTGGTTTCGGCCTCTCCTGCGGCGCGGCAGTTTGCGAAGCCATCAGTAAAATCAGCACGGCAGCAAAGAAACGATGAAGCCTGGACATTTGATTCCCCCTCCCGAACTAAATCCATCTCCGTGAAATGTGGCGCCCGGCAGTTCGCTGGACATTCCTACAACGGAGAAACGTCTACTAAAATCTTTTCTGACTGAATGATCCGAACCGGATTGCGCAATGCACGTCCGAAACCTTCAAAGCGGACCTGCATCACATCGCCGTGATTCAGCTCAATTCCTTCGCCAAAACTGAGCACCGCCGCGCCGAAAAAGTGAATATGAAGGTCGCCGGGACGCCGATGCGCGTCATGTTTGAAATGATGATGCTCCATATTTTCCAGGCTGTGCGACATGGCCGCGTCGCCAGTCAGAATCGGTTTGGACCAGAAGGGGACGCCGTCCCGTTCAAGCGTGACTTCGCCCGGCACGGAGGTGTAATCGGGATTGATCACCAGTTCCGGCCCAATGGCGCAGGTACGCAATTTCGAGGTGGCCAGATAAAGATAATTCTGTTTTTCCACGCGATGGTCTGAAAACTCATTGCCGGTGGTCATTCCCAGACGGCGCGGCCTGCCCGCCGAATCAATCAAGTACACGCCGGCGAGTTCTCCCTCTTCGCCGCCGTCTTCGCCATAAGCCGGAACGTCCAGCGGTTCGCCATGCGCGCGCAAAATCGTGCCGGGGCCTTTATAAAACCATTCAGGCGATACCCCCACCTGGCCGGCGGCAGGCCGGCCGCCTTCCATGCCCCATTGAAACATGCGCATACTGTCGGTCATCGCGGTGTCCGCGGCATGCATCGCCTGCCGGTCGGCAGCGCTGCCTTTGTGCGTCAGTCCCGTTCCGCTGACCATACAGCGGGCCGGTTCATCCGGATGATCTATGGGCGGCAGAATTCGCCAGGTAGAGCGTCCTTCGTAAATTGCATCGTAGCCCAGCTCGTCCGTCGTTAAATGGCGATTTACCATCGCTGACAGACTGGCCTCATTTTCCAGCGCAGCCTGCGCCAGGGCGTAAACAGAATGGTGTTCGCCAATCAGCCGCAACCGGTTGTCTTCGACCAGACAAACGCGGCGATCGCCGTGAGAATTGATAAGCTGAATTAGTCTCATAGCAAGTCCTTACCGGATTCATTCGATGACAGTAAATTTAGTCCCTGAGTTTGCCTGCGCCGTCAGGCTCAAGCCTGGTGGATCATCTCGCAATTCGCCGATGCTGCCAACTGCCTGAAAACAAAAAACTATTTCTGGTGAAGCCCACAGCCTGCCGGCCCTGATCCTGCCGGTGTGTTTACTTTCTGTTTACCTTCCAAATGGTAGAGTCGCAATCGTTCCCCAGAAGATCGAAACAGACAACAATTAATTGACTCTTTCCCGGCTCATTCGCAGCCGGAAAAGATTTACGCTGAAGGCATAAAAGCAGACTTGTCGCAGCTTATTCTCCCCGGTAGATCAACCATCATTTCAGAAATTAGAGGGATGAAAATGAAAAGACGTATACGTTTTCAACGGATGCGACGGTCGCTATCAGTCACCTTGCTGGCTACCCTGCTGCTGCTGCCGTCCCTGGTCGCCGCTGCTGGTAAGCGCGAAACAGCCCACGGCCGAGCGGGCGCAACGATCAAGAACTTTGGGAAGGTCAATGACCATCTTTACCGTGGCGGACAACCCGAAGGCGATGACTACCGCCAACTGCATGCGCTCGGCGTTAAGACGATTGTTGACCTGCGCAGCGACAATGAACCTGGCGCCCAAACAGCGGCTGAAAAAGCCGGTCTGCGCTACATCAACCTGCCACTGGCTCCCAAGGGATACCCGGAAGCAGATGCCGCCCAGCGCTTTCTCGCCATCGTCAACGATCGAGCCAATGGCCCGTTCTACGTTCACTGTGCGGGTGGCCGTCACCGGACGGGAGTGATGCTGGCGGTGTACCGAATGGAAGTGGATGGGTGGGACATTGAGCGCTCTTACAAAGAGATGAAGGACTACGACTTCTACACCCGGTTCGGCCATCGCTGTTATAAAGATTATGTCTACGATTACAACCGCAACCTGCAGGCGCGCGTATCCAAAGGCCCGGCGGGGAATGCCAAAACAATCGTGACTGCCGGACAGCGAGAGTAAGACTGATCCCCGAACCACTCTGCCAGTCAATGAGCATCGTCTTGTCCTGACTTCACGATGGATCGCAACCGATTGCGGAGTGTCCAGCCTGCCCGCCTGGGCAGCTTTGTGTTCAAACCATTTCTACCGGCACGCGGTTTCGCGTTTACCTCAGGCGGGCTAGTTGCGACCAATTCTGGTAAGCTGAGGCCTTGAGAACCGCCCCGAAATCCTGCCGGATCCCGCAGCAGTCAAGCTTCCTCAGAGCGGTTGCACTGGGAACTGCGCGTCCGGCAATGCTGCAAGCAAGAGGTGGTGGATGCGCATTCTATTAGTCGAAGATGAGCCAAGCGCAGCCAAGATTCTGGCCAAGGGGTTGCGCGAAGACACTTACGCCGTGGATGTCGCAGCGGATGGCGAGCAGGCCCTGATGCAGGCGTATCTCAACGATTACGACCTCATCATTCTGGATGTGATGCTGCCCCGCAAGAATGGCTTCGAGGTCTGCCGGGAACTGCGAGCCTCCGGTTCGGCCGTGCCAATCCTGATGCTGACGGCGCGCGACGCGGTCGAAGACAGAATTGGCGGGCTGGACGCCGGGGCTGATGATTACCTGGCCAAGCCCTTTGATTTCGATGAACTGCTGGCGCGCGCGCGGGCATTGCTGCGTCGCGGGAAAACCCTCCATCCGGAATCCATCAACATCGCGAATTTATCCGTCAACCTGCGGGCGCGTCGAGTTACGCGCGGCGGCCTGGAATTAGACCTGACGGCCAAGGAATACGCGCTGCTGGAATATCTGGCCCGCCGCGTGGACGAAGTGGTTGGCCGGGCGGACATCGCCGCTCATGTCTGGGACGAAAGCCTGGATCCTTTCTCGAAGGTGATCGAAGTCTTTATCCAAAGATTGCGCCGGAAAATTGATGAAGGTCACGCCCCAAAACTGATCCATACGCGCCGCGGCGAAGGGTATCTGCTTTCGGCAAAGGGGGCGGGCGGCGATGATTGACAGCGTCCGGGGACGATTGACGTTGTGGTACGTCAGCGCGCTGGCGCTGATGCTGGTGGCATTCAGCGTCATCCTTTACGTGCTGGCGGCGCGCGCGTTGTATCAACGCCTGGACGACGGCCTGCGTTCGCTGATCGAAGTTTCCACCAAATCCCTCAACAACGACGCGGAAGAAGGCCAGTCGTATCAAAACGCCGCCCAGAGCACGGCGGCGGAATTGTCCCATTTCCCGCAAGTACTGCTGATTTTCGATGTCGGCGGAAAACTGCTCACCGACAACCATCCCGAAGACGACTTCCCCGAAAAATTGCCGGAGTTGAGTTCGATTCCCGATAACGAGCCGCGTTTTTACACCATCGCGGAAGAAGATGATGACGGAGATCGCCATCGGATCGCGGTGCGAAGCGTGAGCATTTCTCCGGCCAATCGCCGTTACATCATTCTGGCCAGCCAGCCGCTGGATGTGGTTGAAGACGAGTTGGAAGCGCTGCGGCAGCCGCTTTATTTCGCCGGACCGGTGGCGCTGCTGCTGGCGGGCCTCGGCGGCTGGATTCTCGCCCGCAAAAGCCTCAAGCCGGTGGTGGCGATGGCGGAAAGCGCGCGCCGGATCGGGGCCGGGAATCTGGGCCAGCAATTGCCGGTCGCCAATCCGCGCGATGAACTGGGCCAGCTCGCGGTCACATTCAATGAACTGCTGGCGCGGCTTCACGCGGCGTTTGCGCAGCAACGGCAGTTTATGGCCGACGCCTCCCACGAACTGCGCACGCCCTTGTCCGTGCTGCGGACGACGGCGGGCGTGACCTTGAAAAAGCAGCACCGGTCGGAAGACGAATACCGGGAAGCCATTCACATGATGGATGAGCAGACCCAACGGCTGACCCGAATCGTGAAGGACCTGTTCACGCTGGCGCGCGCCGATGCCGCGCGCTACCCGCTGCATAAAAAAGCGTTCTACCTGAACGACCTTCTGGAAGAGGTCGCGCGCGCGGGCAGCCTGCTGGCCGCGGAGAAAAACATTGCCCTGGAAGTCGCCAACCTGCCCGAAGCCAACTGTCAGGGCGACGAAGACCTGCTGCGGCGAATGATCCTGAATCTGGTGGATAACGCCATCAAATACACTCCGCCGCGCGGCGTTGTGCGTTTGCGGCTGGCGCGGGAATCACGGCATTTTGTCATCACTGTTTCCGACACCGGATCGGGCATTCCAGTGGATTCTCACACTCACATCTTCGAGCGCTTTTACCGCGTGGATAAGGCGCGTTCGCGTTCCGAAGATGCAGGCGGAGGCGGCGCGGGATTGGGACTTTCCATTGCCACCTGGATCGCGGAAGCGCACGGCGGCAGCCTGAAATTGACTCACTCCGGCCCCGACGGCACCACATTTGTGGCGAAACTCCCGGCCACTTCATGATGATTTCTTCTCGTTTACCGGACGTTTACCCAGGATTTGCTACGCTCCCAAGGTAAATGCAACAGGCGTTCTGCGCCCGTCAGAAGGAGAAATGATGAACGATCAGATGAAGATGATTCTGCCGGTCGCCGGGATGTTGCTGCTGTTCGGTTACGCCGTGCTGGCGGTTAACAATCTGGCGGCGACTCCGCGGATGAAAGCCTTCGCCGATGGCAGGTTTGAAGCCTCCGGCGTTGTTCAGGCACCGGGAACGGACGGCCTGCTTTTCGTTGATGACGGGCGGCCCGGCGAAGTTTTCTGGATGCGTGTTGATGAGAGCGGCAACCAGGCAGGCGCAGTCAGGGCCATCGAACTGGGCGTCAACGTCATAGACCTGGAAGGCATTACCACCGATGGCGATTATCTTTACGCCGTCGGCTCACAATCGAAATCCAAGGGCAGCGACCAGGCCGGGCTGGTGCGATTCAAATTCGACGCGCGCCAGCAGCGCGTCGAAGGATTGGAATCCATCAGTGGACTGAAAAATTTCCTCGCGGAAAATGTGGCCGAACTTCATGGAATGGCCGACCGCAGCTACAAGGATGGAGGAATCAACGTTGAAGGCATCGCCTGGGATGCGCGCGCAAACAGATGGCTGCTGGGGCTTCGCTCGCCGGTGATCAATGACCAGGCGCTGATCGTGCCTTTACGGCTGCGTGACTCGCGCAAGGCGTTTTCCGCCGGCAATTTGGAAGTGGAAGCGGGAAAAGCCCTGCGCTTGCCGCTGGGCGGGGCCGGCATCAGAAGCATTGAATACGATGATCAGAGGCACACGTTTCGCATCATCACAGGCGCGGCGATGAATCACGAGAAAATGGAGTTCAAGCTTTGGGAATGGGATGGCGGGGCGGAGCAATCGAAACTCCGTCAAACAGACACATTCGATCCAAAACTCAAACCCGAAGGAGTCACGCGCGTCAGGACCGGCGGGCGCAACTTCCTTTTCCTTGTTTTCGATACGAGCGGATATGCGGCTCTGGAATAATCTGTCACGGGGCGATGCTTGAATATTGGCGGACAAGTCAAACATCGCCCCGCGTCGCGATGGCGGTTCTTTTCCCTTCCCTTACTTTTTCAATTTGATGTCCTGCGTGCAGTGCAGCACGCCCTGCCCGTCGCGCGTCAGCGGACGGATGGAAAAGCCGCTGTCTTCCTTCGCCGCGTCCGCGCGGATGCGGTCATTCACCAGCGGGTCATCGGCAAAAACGATTTCGAAGATCTTCTCGCGGTACCCCGGCGCAGTGACCACGTAGTGAATGTGCGCAGGATTGTTCGTGTTCGGATAGGAGCCCGGTTTGATCGTGCTGTATTCGTAGCGGCCGTCCGCGTCCGTCCTCAGGTAACCGCGCAACCGTGGATTGCGGCTGTCATTGACCGGCTTGGAGTAAATCCCATCCTTGTCGGTCTGGTAGACGTAAAGCGAAACGCCTGAAACTGGCGTCTTCCCATCCGGCCCCCAAACCCGGCCCGTCACAATCAGCCGCTCGCCCGGCTCTTCTTTTGAAGCCACGGCAATTTTCGCGGGCGCGTTTTTTTCGGCCACCTGCGGGGCCTGCGCCGTGAAAAGGAAAACCGCAAGTAACAACGTCAGCATTAATTTCATCGTGATCTCCTTCGCGCTGGGTTCCCAGCGTCCACCAATGGGTTAAGGTTTTGCCTGTTTGCCAACGCAATACAGATACTGCGCCGTCCGCAGAAAGATTTGACCGCCTGAAATTGCCGGAGAACTGAGACATTGATCCGCCAAATCGTTTTCCGCCAGCACCTCGAACTTCGGGCCGGCTTTCAGCACCGTGGTCAGGCCCTCTTCGCTGACGACATAAATTTTGCCGTCCGCCAGCACGGGCGATGCGCTGTAATCGCCGGGCTTCAGCCGCTGCGGGCCCCAGATTTCCCTGCCCGTTTTGGCGTCCAGACACCGCGCGATGCCTTTGTCATTGACGATGTAAAAATACGTTCCGTCCGTCACCGGGCTGGGAACATCCGGGCCGTTGCGTGATGTCCAAAGCTGGTGCGATTCACTCAGGCTGCCGCGTCCCCCCGCGCGAATCGCCAGCAGGGGACGATCCGAAGCGGGCGCATAAATCACGCCATCGGCCACGATGGGCGAGGAAGCAATCCGCGAAGGCTGCGCTTGCGAACTAAGACCGGCAACGCGCCAAACTTCCTGTCCGGTAGTCAAATCATGCCCGGTCACCTGATCGCTGCCATTGACGATTAATTCAACGTTGTTGCCACGTTTCAGCAAGGTCGGAGTGGAATAGGCTTCCGCTGCCTTGAAACCCGCCGGTGCAGGAAAATCCGCTTTCCACAGTGTCTTGCCCGTTTGCTTGTCAATCCGCAGCAGGTAAGACGGGTCGTTTTTCTCAGTCACCTGAAGAATCTGTACGTACAGCGAATCCTCATACAGCACCGGCGAAGAGGCGTGTCCAAACCGCAGGCCAAACCGGCCATAATCTTTCCAAAGTTCCCGCTTCCAAATTTCGTTTCCGCCAAAGTCAAAGCCGTACAAATGCCCATAAGCATTGAGCACATAGACATTCTTTCCGTCCGTGACAGGCGAGGGCGACGAAGGATTGTGTTTGTTCAGTTGGATGTTTTTACCGCCCTGTAGCTTTTTCCAGAGCAGGCTGCCGCGATTTTTATCCACGCACCACAGATAAATTTGCTCGCCTTCGGTGACATTGAGAAAGACCTTGTCTCCCCAAATTGCGGGAGTCGCCGCGCTCAGGCCGGGCAAGGCCAGTTTCCAGGCGATGTTCTCTTCCCTGCCCCAACGCAGCGGCAGATTTTTTTCGCCGCTGACGCCATTCATCAGCGGTCCGCGCCATTGCGGCCAGTTTTCGGCGCAAACCAGCGTGACGAAAACCAGCAGGATGCCAATGGTGGAAACTACTTTGTTTGACATGGGTCGCAACCTTCCTCCGTTATTTTAGACAGACCGATGGCAGGCAGACCGATGCGCGAAGTCACCGGCAATGCCAGATGAAAAATGACGACTGGAAAATGGAAAATGCTCAGGGCTGGTAAATCCAGGCGCCTGCTTCGGCAATCAGGCCGGCGTTGCTGCCGGTGGCATAACCGCCGGCAAACAGCACGCGTCCATCGTTGAGCAGCGTTGCGGTGGCGTAATGCCGCGCCGCGCCCAGGTCGCCTTTCACAAGGCGGAAGACGCCGCTGGCCGGATCGTAAACTTCGACCTGGGTTCCGCCCCCCACGACCAGCACTCTGCCGTCGCGCAAGACAACAACGGCATCCCGAATCTTGTAACGCGCCGTGTTCATGTTGCCGGTCTGTGCGAATTGCCTTTTCGCGGGGTCGTAAAGTTCGGCGCTGGCTTTTTTGCCGCGCCCCAGGCGCACGTCGGTTCCGCCCATCACGATGACTTTTCCGTCCGGCAGCAGCGCGGCGGAATGTTTGGCCCGAACGGTGTGCATACTTCCAACAGCGCTAAAGACACGCTTTACCGGATCGAACAATTCGGCGCTGGAAAGGGTCAGTGTTTCGGCTGGAGCATTCGTCATCCCCCCCGTCACCAGCACCATCCCGTTGCCCAGCAGCGTCGCCACGTGATCCGAGCGCGGCGTCAGCATGCTGCCCGCGGGCGTGAATCGCCGCGTGGCGGGATCGTATATTTCCGCGCTGGCCAGATGGCGTCCGGTCCGGTCGTGGCCGCCGGTAATCAGCACCTTGCCATCGCGCAGCAGCGTGGCTTTGTGCGATTCCCGCGGGGCAGTCATCCGGCCCGTTTGACGGAAAGACCCTGTGGCCGGGTCGAATAGTTCGGCGGTGGAAAGTGTCACCCTCGGCCGCACATCCTGGAACCCTCCAGTGATCAACACCTGTCCATTGTTAAGCCGTGTCGCGGCATGCGAGGCGCGCTGCGCCAGCATCGGCGCGAATGCGGTGAAGCGGTTCGTCGCCGGATCGAAGACTTCCGTGCTTGCCAGGGATACGAATTCCGGCCCGACGCCGCCCGTCACCAGCACGCGGCCGTCCGCCAACAACGCCGCCGCGTGTGCGTAACGCGCCTGATTCAAGCCTGCCACAGGCTGCAACGCTCCCGTGGTCATAGGAATCGCAGGCAGTGTCACACCGACGCTCGCCAGTTCCACGCTTTCCTTCCAGGCGTCCAGTGCCTGGCGGTCCAGCCGCAGCACGGCTTCACGCGTCACGGTGTGAGGCGGCGGAACGAGTGCCGCCAGCCGGTCATACACTCGCCCGCGCGCTTCGCCGTTGAGCCGCGCCAGCAAATGCCAGAGCGAAAGCGCATCTTTTGCCCGCGCTTCCGCAAGCAGAATGTTGACCTGAATACCGTTGACCTGCCTGCCGCCGCTTTCGCCGAAATCAATCAGTCGGAGCGCCGACCGGAAAGCTGCGGAGGAGTCTTCCAGATAAGGCGTTCCCGGTCCCTTGCCTGGAATCGCGTGACAGAGCGCGCCTGCCGGAACGAGCGATTCCCGCGCTCCCAAATTCAGCGCCACCCAGCCGGCGGTGACGCGAAGCACGCACTCGCTGTCTTCGTTGACTTCCAGCGAATATGCGCAGCCATAATCAATGGCCGTAGCCGCCGGGGTTTCAATAAAGAAAAGCCTGGGCGGAGCGGCGATTGCCGCTTCGATGCGCCCTTTGGTCAGAGACAAACGGTGATTGTCGGGACGGGCCGTGACCAGGCCGATGCGCGTGTTTGGACTGACTTCGACCACTCCAATCAATCCCACCCGGATCATGGCGCGGGATTTCTCATCTGTTTCCAGCCATTGGCCCGCCTTGAACTGCGAAATCTGCTTCACCTGAGTCTTTCCGATGGCGGGCGCGCCAGCCATCCGCATCACTTCCCAGGTGTCTCCATTTTCTCGTGTAAAAAACCAACCCGCCGTCAGCGCCAGCAGAGCGACAGCAACGGTGGCGGCGATCAGGCCCAGACGCCTTCGTCCAATTGGTGCTTCCAGGGCAAATCCCTCTGCCGCCTGTGCGTGCTGCCAGCGCGGGAAAGGGGCGGGAGCCTGGTTCAAGATTGAAAGCCGGGACGCCAACCGGCAGGCGAAAACCAGTTCCTCCAGTTCCGCCCGGCAGCCCGCGCATCGTTCCAGGTGCGCTTCAACCTGTCCTTTCAAATCAGCAGTCAGTTCGCCGTCAATGTAAGGAGAAAGCAAAGCGCGGTAACGGCGGTGCCCGAAGCGGTCAAAAAACGATGTGAGCCCATGGAAAGTCATGTCAGAACTTCCCCCTTAAATGCCCCAGTTTTTGCGCCAGCAGCTTGCGGGCGCGGCTGAGGGAAGTCCCGACGGTTCCGACCGGGCAATTCATCCGCAACGCAATTTCCTCGTAACTCAGCCCCTCGACATCTTTCAGCAAAATCATCAGGCGCGATTCCGGCTTCAGGCTGAGCAAGGCTTTGTGCAGATGCGCCTGCATTTCCTTCCGCAAAATGCCATCGTCCTCATTTGCGCGAAGCAGTTGAATATCGTCAGTCAGCTCTTCGTTGCCATTGCTTTTGACCCGATGGTGGTTCAAACAGCAGTTGACTGACAGGCGGTAAAACCAGGTGGAAAAGCTCGACCGCCGATTGAACTGCCCGAGATTTCGCATCGCCTTGATAAACACATCCTGTGTCAGGTCTTCTGCTGCTTCGCGTCGCCCCGTCATGCCGAAGGCGATGCGGTAGGTTCGCGTGTAATACCGTTCGTAAAGCAGTGCGAACGCCGCCGTCTCGTTGGCGAGCGCGGCCTCCACCAATGCCTCGTCGGACTGGTTGTCGGTTGTGGCGATATTCCCTTTCACAGTGATCACACATTCCCTTAGACACACGGGGCAGACATTTTCTTTCAAAATCTTGGGTGATTTTTTGCCTGTCGCGAGGTTTGCAATGGAGATCATTGCGGGGCCGCTTCAATTCATTCAATCCCGAAACCGCATTCCAGAGAGATTCTGCCAACCCCCAACCGAAAGTTTCCAAACAGGGATTCAAATAACCGTAACGAAAAGTAAAAAGATGAAATGGCACACTTTTACTTTCCATCACCTACACTTTTATGCGCCTGGCGAAGTTCGGTGTGTGTTTGATGATCAAGTCCGGTGAGAGCTGTCGCGGACTTCAATTCCCCGCGGGAACTGCGGACGAAACCGGCTCAGTTTTATTCCTGTTGAAAGCGGCAGGCAGAAATACCAGGCTAAGGTTTTGCCGCGGACGCGTTAATTCGCTCAATGGCGCTGGTCGCCGCCAGCCTCACAATCGGCGCCTGATCTTTTTGCAATTCGGCCAAGGCAGGAATTGCCGATTTGGCTTCAGCGCCAATCCGGCCCAGAGCTTCGGCGGCGGTTGATCGAACCAGCGCCTCTGCGTCTTTCAGCAACCCGGTTAATTGCGGAACGGCGGTTTTGGCTTCAGCGCCCATCTTTCCCAGACTCTTTGCAGCGCTCAGGCGGACAAACCGATCCTGATCCTTCAACGCTTCAATCAATACGGGTGCAGCCAGTTTGGCTTCCGGCCCGAAAGCACCCAGGGCGTCCGCAGCATAACTGCGCAGGTGTTCGTGCGGGTCTTTCAACAAAGCCATCCAAACCGGTATGGCATCTTTCATTTCCAGGCCGATTTGTTTGAGGGCATAGGCCGAGTAGGTACGGACAACGAATTCGCGATCCTTCAGGGATTCAGTCAATCCAGGAAGGGCGGCTTTGGCTTCCGGCCCGATTTTGCCCAGCGCTTCGGCGGTATACCTGCGGACGGAAGCGCTCTTATCTTTCAATGAAGCAATCAAGGCCGGAACCGCCGCCACGGCTCCGCTGCCGGCCCTGCCAATGGCATCGGCGGCATCCTTCCGCACACTTTCACTCGAATCATTGAGCAGACCGATCAAAGCGGACAGATGGGCCTTCGCCTCGCCGATTCTGCCCAGGGCGAACGCCGCGCTCCCGCGCGCCCAGGAAGTCTGATCGTTCAATAACTCACTCAATGCGGGCGCAGCGCTCTTCGCGTCAACGCCAATCTGACCCAGCGCGAAAGCGGCATTGCTTCTGACCGTTGGGACAGGATCCTTGAGCGCTTCCGTCAGGGCAGAAACTGCCGTTTTCGACGCCGCGCCCATTTTTCCCAGAGCTTCAGCGGCAATTTCACGCACATCGGTTTCCGGCTCTTTCAACAACAAGGTCAGGACCGGAATCGCGGCTTTCGCTTCCGGTCCGATCTTCCTGACCTCTTTGAGTGCGGACAGACGAGCGAGCTTATCCTGCCCCTGTAACTGTTGGACGAGAGTCTGAAGCTGGAATTCCTTTCCCTGCTGCGCCAGAACTGGAAGAATGGCGCAAATAAAAACCGGCAGGACGGCAAGGATCGCAGGCAGCAGACGCTGCCAGGAAGGCTTATTGTAAGTTTTCATTGTTCCACCGGGATGGGTCATAAATTCAAAGCCTGGAATGCAAAGCCTGGGTTTCAAAATTTGGGGGGATTGCTGTTGGAAAGTGTAGCCGACTACGGAGGTATTGCCCACAGAAAAGGCAAAATCAACTTGAGGATCAGAACAGAGTTGCCTGTCAGGATTGTTTGTCCAGCGAGGTTCTCTGCGCGAACAGGTGCAGAGGCACTTTCAAATTGATAAGCTGGCGCAACGATTGCGATGGGCAATCCTGCTTGCGGCGGTCTTGTCTGGTCAGCGATTCATTACTGAAGAGGTACGCCCTTGTTGCGAGAAAGTGACGGAACTCCCGATGGCCTGCGGGCTTTACTGATGGAGCAATTGGTTCCCGCCGTGGAACGGAGCGCCGCCGCGCGGTTGGTCTGCCGGCCCCAACCTGATGAGAGCGGCGGCAAACCAATTGCGGAAGGGATCGAGCGTCATCACTTCATCGAGCTTTGCTGCTGTCTGCGCGGGCGCGCCGAAATGTGGGTGGGGCCGAAAATCGCCGTTTGCGAAGAGCAACAGTGGGTGGTGATCCCTTCGGGGACGGAACATTCCACGGGCATCCTGCACTGCGTCACTTCCGTGCCGGAGGAGGTGTTTTCGCGCCTGGTCTGGATCAGCATCTTTCCGTTCGGGGCGACGGTCAATCTTTGCGAAAGCGCGTACGGGGTTCATCGCAGCACGGCGCGGCGATTGTTTTTGTCGCACCACAGCCAGAGTTGCGCCGAACAAATCGCCAATGAATTGAACCAGCCGCGCCCCGGCAGCGAGTTGATGATCAAGTCGGCCCTGCTGCAAATGGTTGTGGGATTGTGGCGCGGGCAGACGGCGGAATCGGGACGCCTGAGTGAAGATTTCGCCGCAGCGCCCTTGCCTGCGCCCGCCACCGGTTCGCGGTTGAGCGACAGAATCATTCAGCAATTGCGGCAGCAGTACTATCAATCCGACCTCAGTCTGGAAAAACTGGCGCGCGCCGTCGGTTCCAACAAATCGCATGTCTCGCGCCAGTTCAAACGCGAAACCGGTCTGACAGTCATCGAATACCTGCACAAGGTGCGCGTGGATGCGGCCAAACGGCTGTTGCTTTCGGGGCTGAAGGTGGCCGCAGTGGCGGAGTTTGTCGGATTCAGCGACGCCTACTATTTCAGCCGGATTTTCACGCGCCTGGCCGGCTGCCCGCCCTCAGAATACCGGCAGCGCGCCGCCGAATAGCGAAGCATCCTTCCCTGCGGTCTCGTTCGGCCTTCCTGCCGAAAAAAGCAAAAAACTCCATCCCCTGCAAATATCGTCCATTCTCAAAAACGGCGTCCTCACACAGACTCCGGGCCGCAATCCGACAAGTGGCATCGAAGTGAAACAAACACAACCCGCCAGGAGGACAAGAATGAAGAATGGCATGATTCCGCGCATCCAGCGTTGTTTACTGATGATTTTCTGGGCAGCGTTGCTGCCGCTGTGCGCACCGGCCCAAGTGCTGACCGGTTCGATTGAAGGGACGGTCAAGGATGAACAAGGGGCGGCGGTGGCCGGCGCTGAAATCACAGCCACGCAACTGGAAACCAACCTGACCCGCAAACTGGCGAGCAACGAAACCGGCTTTTTCCGTTTCGAGCAGCTTCCCATCGGGCCGTACCGCGTCACTGTGCGCCGGGAGGGATTCAAACAGGCAATCGTGGAACCACGAGTGACGCTGGGCAGCCCCGTCACGGTCAATCCAGTGCTGGCTGTGGGCGCAACGACGGAAACAGTGACCATTTCGGCGCAGAATGCGGCGATTGAATTATCGAACTCCGAAGTTTCGCGCAACGTCAACGACCGCGCGATTCAGGAACTGCCCGTGCTCAGCCGAAATCCAGCGGAATTGATCCAGTTGTATCCCGGCGTGCCCGCCATCACCGAAGACAAAAACGGCGCGCTGACCGTCGGCGGCCTGCGCCCGCGCAGCACGATCTACAATGTGGATGGGTCAAGCAATAACTTCCAGATTTCCAGCGGCCCCCGCACGCCCATCATCCCCGAAGCCGTGCAGGAAGTGCGCGCGCTGACCAATGTCTTTTCGGCGCAATATGGCAAAGGCGCGGGCGCCGTGGTGGATCTGGTGCTGAAATCCGGCACGAATCAATTTCACGGTTCGCTGTTTGAATTCCACCGCAATGCCGCGCTCAACGCCAACGACTTTTTTTCCAACGCGCGCGGCGTGGGCAAAGGCAAATTCATTCACAACATCTGGGGCGGAACGTTTGGCGGCCCGATCCGCAAGGACAAAACCTTCTTTTTCGGCGCGCTGGAAGGCACGCACATCCGCGAAGGCCGCCTGGAACGGCTGCTGGTTCCCGCCAACGCCGTGCGCAGCCCGATCACGGACAACCCGCTTTCGCTGGCGACCAGCGCGGACGTGGCGCGCCTGATCAACAGCGTGTTCGCGCTGCTGCCGCCGTGCGCGGCGGCGACGCCCTCCTGCGATTTCACTTCGCTGCAACGCAGCAACACCAACCAGCGTGTATTCAGCGGCAAGGTTGACCATACCCTGACCAGCCAGGACACGCTGACGGGCAGGTATCTTTACCGCAAACTGGACAGTCTGGCGACTTCCGCCCTGGCGGTGAACAACCGCGACAACACGCAGACTGACAGCAATCTGGCCCTGACCTGGCGGCGCGTCTTCAGCCCGAAACTGGTCAATGAACTGATCTTTTCCTTCAGCAATTTCACGCGAGATTTTCAGGTCGGCGCGGAACTTCCCGATGTCAGCATCGCGGGCTTTTCCGGCGTCGGCGCGCCCAGCAATCTGCCGCAGAAATTTTCGGATAAGTACATCGGCGTGGCGGACAATCTTTCGCTGATCCGGGGCAATCACGCGCTGCGCGTGGGATTTGATTTCACCTGGCAACCGACGGAAGGTTTTGCGCTGTTCCAGGGGCGCGGCGCGTACAGTTTCGCGGCTCTGCCGGCCAATCTGGGCGCGACGGATGCACTGACCAATTTCCGCCTGGGCCGGGCGTTTTCCTTCTCGAAAGCCGAAGGCGATTTTCTGCGCCGCTTCACGATCTGGGATGTGAATGGGTATGTGCAGGACGACTGGAAGGTCAATTCGCGCCTGACGTTGAATCTGGGCGTGCGGTACGACCTGCAACTGCCGCCGCAAATCGTCGGGGTCAACAGCGGCGTCGAGGGTTTTGCCGCCTTTGACCCGGCGGCCAGAAAATTCGTCAGTTGGGAAACCGACAAAAACAACTTTTCGCCCTCGCTGGGGTTGGCGTGGGATCCGTTCGGCGGCGGCAGGACTTCGGTGCGCGGCGGTTACCGGCTGGCCTATGACCGCATCGTGCAGGACTATTACAACATCGGCAGTTTGCTGCAACCGCCCTACATCAACACCTCCGCCGTGCAGTTGCCGCAGGTGCAGGCGATTCCGTTCGGCCAGGGACAGAGCGTGGCGCGCGCCACCGGACTCGCCATTTCGTTGATGCTGACGCCTGACCTGGAAGTGAACTACGCGCATTCCTGGCATCTGGCGGTGCAGCGGCAACTGACCAAAGGGTTGTCCCTGGAGGTCGGGTATCTGGGCACGGCCGGGCGGCAATTGGGCATTCCGGTCACGTTTAATCGAATTGATCCAAATACGGGCCGCCGGCCCGATCCGAACTTCGCGACAATTACGCTGGTGGATGATGTGGGCAGATCGAACTATCACGGACTGACTTCGCTGCTGCAGCAGCGGTTCAGCAAGCGACTCTCTTTCACGGCGGCCTACACCTGGTCGAAGGCGCTGGATACGACGCACGACGCCGTTGCGCCTTTCGGCAGCGAATCCGGCAGCGCCGTTGCAGTTGCGCAGGATGCCAACGATCAGCCGCGGCTCGATCTGGAATACGGCCCGGCCATCTTCGACCGCCGCCATGCGTTTTCATCGAGCGTGATCTGGCAAACGCCCGCGCTGACGAAACAAAAGTTCGCAGCCACGCTGCTCAACGACTGGCAGATTTCGGGCATCATCTTTTTACAGAGCGGCAATCCGTTCCCGATTGTGGCGGGCGTTGATCTGAACCGCGACGGCATCAACAACGACCGTCCAGACCTGGTCCAGGCAAATCTGCTGGCGCCTTTCAACGGCGTGGTGGACGATCCGAATAATCCGCTGCCGCGCGCCGCATTCAGCAATACGGCTGAACCGCGCCGCATCGGCAGTTTCGGACGCAACGTGCTGCGCCGCGATGCGCTGCACAATCTGGATCTGGGTTTGTTCAAACGCTTCGCGCTGGCGGAAGGCTGGCGGCTGGAATTCCGCACGGAATTCTTCAATTTCCTCAATCATCCAATCTTCGCGCCGCCGGATAACAATCTGGCCGGCTCGACCTTCGGTCAGATTCGCAATCAGCAGAACAGTCCGCGCCGATTGCGCTTCGGACTCAAACTGACGTTTTGAGAAAAAGGGAATCCATGACCAGTCATCGAAGCTGGCTGAAAGCGCGCAGAGCAGGATTCGCCGCGCTTCTGTGCGCGCTGGCCTTTGTGGCAGCGCCCGCGCAACACAAAACCGGATTGGCGGCGGAAAAGATGGCGCGTGCGGTGACGATTTACCGCGACGCTTACGGCGTGCCGCACGTCTACGGCCCGACTGATGCCAGTTGCGTCTTCGGGTACCTGTACGCGCAATGTGAAGACAATTTCCAGCAGGTTGAAGACAGCTACATCCGCGCGCTGGGCCGCGTGGCGGAAGCCTACGGGGAAAAGGAATTGCCGCATGACCTGATGAACCGTGCGCTCGAAATCAGCCGCCTGTCGCGGGAAGAATATCAGGCTGCCAGCCCGAAAATGCGCGCCCTGTGGGACGCGGCGGCGGCAGGCATGAATTACTTTCTGGCGCGCAACCCAACGGTGAAACCCCGCCTGCTGACCCGCTTCGAACCGTGGCACATCATCGCCCACAACCGTTTCATCCATTACCAGCTTTTCATTATCCGGCGCATGAATCTGAAATTTGATGATGTGCGCATCGCCGCGCTGGACGCCCCCTCCGATGAACAATTCGGCTCCAACGCCTGGGCCATCCGTCCGGCCAACAGCGCCAGTGGGCGCGCCATGCTTTTTCTGAATCCGCATCTGCCGTTCTTCGGCCCCTTTCAATGGCACGAAGGCCATCTGCGCAGCGGCGAAGGCTGGAACCTGTCCGGCGCGGCAATGGTTGGTCAGCCGTTTCCGGTCATCGGGCACAACAACCATCTGGGCTGGACGCATACGGTCAACAGCCCGGATGTCGCCGATCTTTACCAGGAAACTTTCGACGATCCGAATCAGCCGCTGAAGTAACGTTACGAAAACGGCTACCGCACCGCGACTGAATGGACAGAGGTCATCAGAGTCAAAACCGCGAGCGGCGTTGAAGCGCGGCAGCACACATTCCGCAAAACACATCACGGCCCAGTCATCGGCACAGTGACTGGCAAGCCCGTGACCTTACGGCTGGCCCGATTGGCCGAAGGCGGGCAACTCGATCAATGGTATGCGATGGGCAGGGCGCGTTCACTGACTGAATTCAAAACGGCGCTGGCGCAACTGGCGCTGCCGTTTCTGAACGTAATGTACGCCGACGACGCGGGCAACATTTTTTACTTATACGGCGGGGCAGTGCCGCGCCGGTCAGCGAAATTCGACTGGGCCAAACCGGTGGATGGCAGCCTGCGCGAAACGGAATGGCAGGGCTATCACCCGCTCGCGGAACTGCCGCAACTGACGAATCCGGCGAGCGGCTGGCTGCAAAACTGCAATTCCTCGCCGTTTGTCACGACCAGCAGTGGCAACCCCGAAAAGAGCCTGTTCCCGCCGTACATGACCAACGAAGGCGACAATGCTCGCGCCCGCGTTTCGCGGCAGATTTTATCGAAGCAAACGAAATTCTCCTTTGACGAATGGACGCGCGCCGCGGTGGACACGCGCGTGCGGGAGGCTGAAGATGCCCTTCCCTCTTTGTTCGCCGCCTGGGAAACCCTGAAACAGAACGATGCCGCGCGCGCGGGCAAACTCGCCGAAGCCATGGCTGAACTCAAATCGTGGAATCGCATCAGCACGGTGGATTCCGCCGCGATGACCTTGTTCACCTTCTGGTTCGAGCGCCTCTACCGGTTGACGCAATCGGGCAACCGCGATCCGCAATTGAACCTGCGCGCGCTTGAAGAGGTCTGCGGCGAATTGGAACGCACCTGGGGCACGTGGCGCGTGGCCTGGGGCGAAATCAACCGGCTGCAACGCGCCGGCAGCGAAGAAGCATTCAGCGACGCCCGTCCCAGCCTGCCCGTCGCAGGCGCAATCGGCGAAGTCGGAATCGTCTTCAACTTCGGTGCACGCGAAATCAAAGGGCAAAAGCGGCGATACGGCACGGCGGGCAACACTTACGTCAGCGTGGTTGAATTCGGGCGGCAGCCACAGGCGCGCTCCGTTATGGTCTTCGGCCAAAGCAGCGATCCGAATTCAAAACACTATTTCGATCAATCGCCACTGTATGCCAAAGGCCAGTTCAAACCGGCCTGGTTTATGTTGCCGGAGATCAAGGCCCATCTCGAACGGGCTTACCATCCGGAAGAGACAACGCGAAATCGGGCAACGAAATAAAACTGGCCGATAAAACCGGCCAGGAAAGCCGAAAAGAGAGGAGGAAGTTCATGAAATACATCCTGTATTTTTTCGCCGCACTGTTCTGCCTGACGGCCTCCGCGCGGCGGCGCAGAGGCCCGCGTCTGGCGCGCAAACCTGGCCGGGGCGAATGCCTGCCGAAACCCGCGCGAAACTGCGCCCGTTGTACGATGAGTTTTTACAGGCGATGCGCCGCCACGACGACGACGGGTTGCGACGCACGCGCGAAGCCATCATCCAGGGAATGGGCGAATACGCAGGCATTTCCGAAGATCAGCCCGATTACGGCCAGCCAATTGATTCTTCCCTACCCGACCTGGCCGGGGTTGAAAAGCTCTGGGCGCAGTCTTTCGCGCGGATGAAAGGGCGGCACGGCTGGGAGCAGGCCGCGACAGCCAAAACACAGAGACGGCCGCAACCGCGCCTGCGCAACAGTTTTCGCAGCGCCCGCGCCTACCTGCAATCCTATGAAGCGGGATTGCCGGACAAGGACGAGTATTTGAAATCCGCGCGGCAGGGTTTTGATTACATTCTCAGCGCGCAGGCAAGCACGGGCGCTTTCGGCTATCCATATTTTCCAAACGCGAAAGACGGATTGCTTTCCGCCGCGGCCCGTGTGGTCAAGGCGGGCGAAGCACGCGGGTTGAAAATGACCGAAGGCAACTGGGTGATCGAAGACCTGGACGACGGCGGGTTGCAGTTCGACAATGGCGAAAGCGGGCTGGGGCTGCTGCACACTTATGCGCTGACGGGTAAGCAGCAATATCTGGACGCGGCGCGGCGCGCGGGCGAATGGGCGGCCAAACGCCCGCTGGTGTCCAATTTCAACTACAACGGTTTTTCGGGCGAATTGCTGGCGCGGCTGTACCGCGTGACGGGCGAACAGCGGTATCTGGACCAGGCCATAGAGAAAATGAAATATGGCGTGTTGCCGGGGCAGATGACCAACGGGCGCTGGCCAGGCAGATGGTTCGATCAACACAATGCGGCGATTCAATATCACTCGATCATGATGGCGCAGTTGATGGAGCTTTATCTGGCTTTGCATAAGGCAAAACATCCCTACGCCGCCGAAGTTAAACAACGCATTACGCTGGGGCTGGACAGCCTGGCGAACGAGGTCAATACGCTGGGCATACCGCGCGGCAAGGCACACGAAATGCTTTGTCTGGATGCGCTCGCGCGGGGATTGCTGATTTTCGGGCAAAATGAGAAATGGGAGCGGGCGGCTAATGTTGATGTGAATTACCTGTGTAATCTGTTCCTGCCGGAGTTGGAAAAACGCGGCGAACCGATGACTGAAACCGTCGCTAATTACCTGTTATACCGCCGCGTCAAGAGTGGGAAAGCCGCCGCCTGCGAAATCGAATTGGAAAAGTGTCTCTCCGCACTGCGGAAACCGGCAGGCGCGGCAAAATAGACTGTGTGGTGAAGCATGGCAAAACAAAAATACGATGTGGTGGTGGTGGGTTCCGGCGCGGGCGGCGCGACGGCGGCTTACGTGCTGGTCAATCAGGGACTGAATGTCCTGCTGCTGGAAGCCGGACGCAGGCTCGATCCGGCGAAAGACTTTCACACGCACACCTGGCCGTACGAGCTAAAGTTTCGCGGGCGCGGCAAACCCGGCGCCTACGACGGATTGTGGAAAATCAATGAATACACCGCGCACCTGTACACCAACCCGCGCCAGGATACCTACCATTCCGAGCCTGAATTCCACTGGACGCGGCTGCGCGCCGTGGGCGGGCGCACCAACACCTGGGGGCGCGCCTGTTTCCGCCACGGGCCGTTGGATTTCAAAACGAAAACGACGCAGGGTTTCGGCGAAGACTGGCCGATCAGTTACGAAGACCTGGCCCCCTATTACGACAAAGCCGAGCGGCTGGTCGGCGTGTGCGGGGCCAGGGACAACTATCCAAACATGCCCGACGGGCTGTATTGCGGGCCGGCGCACCCACCACGCTGCAACGAAGTCAAAATCAAAAACCGCCTGGCCAAACTCGGCGTGCCGGTGCTCTCCGAACGCACGGCGGTGCTGAGCGTTCCTTACGATGGCCGTCCGAAGTGCCATTTCTGCGGCGCGTGCGGCAACGGCTGCGACGTGCGCGCGCGTTTTTCCAGCCTGGACGTGATCATTCCCAAACTGCAGGCGAAACCGAACTTCACGCTGTGCACGCACGCGGTTGCGCATCAGGTGCTGGTGGATAAAAACGGCAAGGCGCGTGGCGTATCGTTTATTGATGCGCGCACCAAACGTCATTATGAAGTGGAAGGCCGCGCCGTCGTGCTGGCCGCCAGCACTGTGGAATCGGGCCGGATCATGCTGAATTCGCAATCGCGTTTTCACCCGCGCGGGATTGGCAATTCATCGGGGCTGGTCGGTCATTATCTGATGGACAACGTCAAATCCGGCGCAATGGTCGGCATCGTGCCGGAGTTCAAAAGCCGCCCGCGCGAAAACGAAGACGGCGCGGGCGGCAATCACGTCACCATTCCGCGCTTCAATTACAACCGCAAGAACGATTATCACGGCGGCTATTTCCTGCTGCTCGGCAACGGCTTCGGGCGCGGTGTCAGCCGCGCTGCCGGGCTGATGGGCTTCGGCGGAGCAATGAAACAACAGATTCGCGAAGAATACGGCGCGACCGTCAGTTTGCGCGGTTACGGCGAACGGCTGCCGGATTACGACAATTACTTCGAGCTGGACCCGCAGAAGGTGGACGCCTACGGCATTCCGCAGGTGCGCTTCCATGCCGGAGAGAAAGACAACGACCGCCGGATGATGGCCGATATGTATGGCTGGATGGAACAGATCCTGCGCACACTGGGCGCTGAAATCATTCCGGCCCGGCAATACATTGAACCGATGGGCGATGCCACGCACGAATGCGGCTCGGCGCGCATGGGCAACGATCCGAAGACTTCGGTGCTGAACCAGTTCAATCAATCGCACGACGTAAAAAACCTGTTTGTCACCGACGGAAGCTGTTTTGTTTCGCTGCCCGGCACGCACGGCATTACCACCTGGATGATGGCGCTGTCGTGGCGCGCTTCTGAATATCTGGCTGACCAGATGAAACGAGGGGAAATCGGGTGAAAGTCAAACGTCGAAAGGCAACCGGCGACCGGCGGAAATGCACCGCAACCGTGCTTCTTTTTTTGCTGCTGCTGACTGTAACCGCCAGCGCGCAACCGCACGTGCCTCGTGTGCCTCGTCTGGTTGACGCAGAAACCGCACGGCTGCGCTTTCAGGTGTCGGACCTGCCGCAAACAGGAACCGTGGCGGAACAGGTTCGCCACTGTCTGAGGGGATTTTCTTCGCCAGTGGTTGCGCTGCGCGCGTTCGTCGTTGGGCAGGAAAACGCCGCAGCCGTCCGCGATGCCATCGAAGATGAGTTCAAAAAGCGGCGGCATTCCCTGCCGGCCCTGAGCATCATCATCGTCGGCGCACTGCCGCAGCAGAATGCGCGCGTCCTGATCGAAGCGGTCACCACGGCGAAACAAAGCGTCAACCCGAATGGCATTGCCTTTGTTTCCGGACAGCCTGCCTCCGCGGAACAGCCCGTCGCAATGGTTGCGCCGCTGATCGAAAAATCCCTGTCCGCGCTGCGCACGGCGCATCAAGCCATCAAGGCCCAACCGGCGGACGTGCTGCGCGCCACCTGTTTCGTTTCTTCGCTGGCCGATGTGGGCGAAGTGAAGCAGATGATGCGGCGCGAGTACCCGCAGGCTGCGCTCAGCATCATTCAACTTCAGCGAACTGCCAGCCGCGGCCTGGTCGAATGCGAGACGGTTGCGCGTTTGCGAATGCCAGCGAAAGACGGGCTGCAATTCATCAACCCAGCGGGACTTGCGGCTTCGCCGAACTATTCGCATCTGGCGCTGATCGGCGCACGGCGCCTGTTTTTTTCCGAACTGGTGGTTGCGGCAAGCGCGCGGGAGGCGGACGCAGTGTATGCCTTCGCACGGCTGGAGCAGGCACTCACCGGCGCTGGCAGCTCGATTAAACAGGTGGCCATGTCCCAGCTTTATCCCATTACCCAGGCCGGTTCCGAGCTGGTGCGGAAAGTTCGTTTTGATTTTTATGACAAAGCGCGCGCTCCGGCCAGCACACTGCTGATCTTTGAAGGCTTGCCCACAGCCAGCGCGTCCTTCGCGGTGGCCGTCATCGCCGTCAAACCTGATTGAATTCCCGGAGTGTTGAAATTATGCAGCGCATCGGTTGGCTCGTCGTGATCATCGCAGTCTTCAGTGTTTGCGCCTGGGCGCAGACCGCTCGCCAGTTGCCGCAACCGGGCGAGCGCCCGGCTTCACCTGAGGCGCAGGCGCGGCTCAAACAGGCGCGGCGCGCCCTCGAAGCGGCGCTACTGGAAAAAGACGAAACACGGATTTACGACGCCGCGCGGAACTATCAGAAAGCGCTGGGCGATTACGCCGGCGTGCCTGAAGACCCCGAACAATTCGTGCTGCCGATTTTGACCACACGGCCTGCAACGATGCGCGAAGAGTTCGCCGCCGCCTTCAAATCTGAAGCCCGGACGCGCGGCAGCCGCAGCGAACTGGCGCAAAAGAATCAGATGGAGTTGCGCGAAGCGGGTTATCTGGCGCTCGGCTGTCTGCGCGCGGCGGCGGCGGCGGGGACAGACTCCGCAGAGGGCAAGGCGTATTTGCAACGCGCCGGCGCGGAGCTGGATTACCTGATCAGCCGCCAGCAGCCGGAAGGCTTTTTCGCGTACCCAGCGCAGCCCGGCGGAAACGCGCCGCCGAATCTGCGCGCGGTGGTCGAACGATATGTCAAAGAGTTTCCCCACGCGGTGCGCGACGGATTCATCGTGCGGCCTCCGCCCGATGGCGGCTTCCAATTCGACAATGGCGTGTGCGGCGTCGCGCTGGTCGAAGGTTACGAACTATTGCGCGAGGCGCGCTATTTGAACGCCGCCAGACGCGCCGCCGACTGGGCGATGGTTCAGGCTATTGTCCCGAACTGGAACTACAACTCATTTTCGGTCTGGCTGCTGGCAAGGATGTTCAGCGCGACCGGCGAACGGAAATATCTGGACAGCGCGCTGCAAAAGGCGCGGCTGGGAGTGCTGCCGGGGCAGATGACGGATAAAAGTCTGCCGGGACGGTGGCCTGGCAGATGGATGGACCAGCATAACGCCAAGCGCAGTTATCACTGGATTATGGTGCGCGCGCTGAATGCGCTGTTGAAAGCCCTGCCGAAAGGCTCTCGCGATTCTCGGTTCATTCGCCAGCGCGTCTTCCTGGCGGCGGATAGCCGGGCGGATGATGCGCTGCGCGATGGCGTAACTGCCAGCGAAAGCGCAGCCGTTGCCCTGAGTGAGTTGCTGGAACAGTACGGACCAAAGAAAAACTGGGAGCGCGCGTTGAATGCGGAAATCAACGCGCTGCGCCAGACGAAGAACAACAACTTATACGCGCTGGGCGCGTACCTGCGTTACGCGGAGAAGAAAAACAAATGAACAAGCTGGCTTTGCTGGGCGGATCTCCCGCCGTCACGATTCATAAAGATTTTCGCTGGCCGATCATCAGCGAGGCGGAGATTCAGGCTGTCGCCGACCTGCTGCGCAGCGGAGCGATTTCCGATGCCGGTTATGGCGATGCGACGCGGCGGCTGGAAGAAGACTGGGCGGCCTATTTGGGCGCAGAGTTCGCGCTGGCGCGTGTGGATGGCACGGCCGCGCTGCATTCGGCGCTGTTTGCGGCAGGCGTCAGCGCGGGCGATGAAGTGATCGTGCAATCCTATAACTGGATCGCGACCGTGGGGACGATTCTGGCGGCCAACGCCGTCCCGGTCTTTGCCGATATTGACCCGCTGACGTTGACGCTGGATCCGGCGGATGTGCGCCGCCGCATCACGCCGCGCACGCGAGCGATCATGGTCGTGCATCTGTGGGGGCATCCGGCGGCGATGGATGAACTCAATGCGCTGGCGCGCGAACACAGCCTGGTTGTCATCGAAGACGCCTCGCACGCGCACGGCGGCATTTATCGCGGTCGCAAGGTCGGCACGCTGGGCGACATCGGCGTTTTCAGCCTGCAGGCGTCAAAGGCGCTGCCCGCCGGCGAAGGCGGCCTGCTGGTGACCCACCGGCGCGAATATTTCGAACGCGCCCTGCTGCTGGCGCAAAGCCCCGGACGGCTGAATCTGCATCTGCAACTGGAAGAGCATCGCCGCTTCAAAAACACTGGCTTTGGCGGTTTCAAATATCGCATCAACCCGATCAACGCGGTGTTGGCGCGCCAGCAGATGGAACACTTTGAAGAACGCAACGAGATTCGCCAGCGGAACCTGGACGTTCTGACGGAAGGTTTGCGCGAAATCAACGGAATAAAACCGCCCTACACCGCGCCCGATGTGACGCGCGGCGGTTACTACGGTTACCCGATTGAATACAACTCCGAAGAACTCGATGGCCTGCCCAAAGAAACCTTCCTGGCCGCGCTGCAAGCCGAAGGCGTGGAAATTGCCGCTGAGCGGTATCCGCTGATGCATCTGGAACCGATGTTCGCCGAACAAAACCCCATCGGCGGCGGCTGGCCGTGGAGTTTCAACCAGGCGACGCGCCAGGTGCGCGCGCGGGAGGGCGACCTGCCCGTGACGGAAAAACTCCATCCGCGCCTGCTGGCCATACCCTCCTACAACAAAGCCATTCCCTGCGAAGACCTCTTTGCGCAGTACGTTCAGGCTTTCCGCAAGGTCACGCAGAACATCGAACAACTGAGGACCTGGGCCGCGCCCAACGGGCATCAACGGGGGAACGCGGAATAAATGCGGCCTCTCATTCAAAACAACGTGGCGGTGATGTGGGCGGTGGTGATCGTGTATATGGTCATCATCACGCTGGCCGGCAGTTATTACTCGAAGTACATGCGGACGGCGGACGCCTATTTCAAAGGCAGCAACCTGATTCCCTGGTGGGCGGCGGGCATTTCCACCTACATCGCGCACTTCACGGCGTACACCTTCGTCGCCATCGCCTCGCTCGTCTACATTGACGGCCTGGCCGGACTGCTGCTGGAAACAGGGCCGGCGCTGGTTTATCTGACGGTTGCCATCGTTTTCGCCAAACGCTGGCACCGGCTCAATCTGACTTCGCCGCCAGAATATCTGGAAGCGCGGTTCAATCCGGCGACGCGGCAGGTGTTCAGCATTCTGGGCATTATCACGTCGTTCATCGCCAGCGGCACGCGGCTGTATGCAATGGCGAAGATGGCCGAATCGCTGATGGGATTGCCGCTGGTCTGGACCATCATTTTGATGGGTGCGGTGATGATCGTTTACACAATGCTGGGCGGCCTGTGGGCGGTGATCGTCACGGACATCGTGCAGTTCATCGTGCTGTTTCTGGGCGTTGTGCCGCTGCTGGTCATCGCGGTGGCGCACATTTTCATGGAAAGCTCCTGGGCCGAATTCATCGCGCGCATTCCGGCGAATTACGCCAGCTTTCCGAACCCTGAACACGGGCGGACACTGGGCTGGCTGCTGGTTTTCTGGTTTGCCTATCTGCTGGATGTGGGCGGCGATTGGGGAACGATTCAGCGTATGTGCTGCACGCCGACCGAAAGCGACGCGCGCAAGGCCGCCCTGCTGGCGACCGCCTTGAGCGTGCCGCATGCCTTCCTGCTGCTGGGGCCTGTGTTCATCGCGCGCGTGCTGTGGGCGCCGGAAATTGCCGACCCGAACGTCGTCAGCCAGGCCGAAAGCATTTATGGCAGAGTCGCCGTCAAGCTGCTGCCCGCCGGAATGATCGGCGTTGTCGCCGCCGCCATGTTCTCCGCCACCAGGAGCACGCTGGGTGTGGCCTGGAATGTGCGCGCTACTTCCTTCGTCAATGATCTGTACGTCCGCTTTCTGCGGCCCGCAGCAGGCGACCGCGAACAGATTCTGGCCGGCCGGCTGGCGGTGCTGGGCATCGGTGGAATCTCTGTCGCCATCGCCGTGCTGGTCGCGTTCAAATCCGGCGGACTGTTTGCGCTGGCGCAGGACCTGATGGGTCTGGTGGTCATTCCGCTGATCCTGCCGCTGTTGTTCGGGCTGCTGGTCAGGCGCGGCAGCCGCTGGGCGGGCCTGGCCGGATTGGTCGTCTGCGTCGCTTTCGCCAGCCTCAATAAATTCGGCTATGCGCTGCTGGGATGGAGCGCGCCGTTGCCCTTCGAGCACGAAATCCTGATCAGCACGGCGCTGGCGATTCTGGTCATGCTGGGAACCTCCGTGGTGCATCCGGACGCGGAAAGCGAGCAGCAGATCAAGGATTTCTTTGCGCGCATGACCAGACCGCGGCCGGTCGTGATGGCCGACCACGGCGTGCCGCCGCCGCTGGGCATCATCGGCACTTTCACCAGCCTGATTGGAGTTCTTTTTCTGCTGCTTGTTGCCTTGCCCCAGGGCAGTCTGGATCGGCTGGTGACCTTTGGCGCGGCGGTCATTCTGCTCGCCTTCGGCTGGGCCATGAAACGTAAGCATCGCCACGCGGAAGCGGCCCGGCAGCTTGCAGCACAAACCGCGCAAGCGCCCGTTCTGGCGGATTGAAGTTCTATGCGAGTTCTGATTCTTGGCGGCACCGGACACATCGGTCATTCCCTGACGCAGCATTACGCCAACGATGGCGCGGAAGTCATCGTCGCCGCCCGCGGGCAAACGGCAACGATCAGTCCGGATGGCCGCGAAAACCGCGCCGCGTTCTGGAATCAGGTGCGTATGATTTCGCTGGATCGCGCCGTGGCGGAAAGCCGATTTGACGCAAGCGGCCGGACTGAGTGGCAGGCAATGTTAAACACCGTCCGGGCTGATCTGGTGATAGACCTGATCGCCTATCATCTGGAAAGCGTCCGGCAGACAATTGAAGCGATTCGCGGCACCGCGCGGCATTACATCGTCATCGGCACCGGCTGGCGTTTCGGCGCGCCGCGCAGTTTGCCCACCCGTGAAGACGACCCGGCATTGCCGCAAAGCGATTACGGGCGCGAAAAACAGGCGATCCGGGAACTGCTGCGGAGCGAATTTCAGACGAATGGTTTCGCCGGAACCCAGATTGACCCGCCCGCCATTCAAGGCGCACCCAAAATTCCAAATTGCCCAACAGGATTGCGGCTGCTGGAAGTGCATCAGGAAATCGCCGACGGCAAGGAAATCATCATCCCCGGCACCGGGGAAACCCTGCTCGGCCTGGTCCACGCCGCCGATGTCGCGCAAATGGTCATTCCGGCCGCCGCCCAGCGGGATCAAGCAGCAGGTGAAGCCTTCAACGCCGCAGGTGATTCCGGAATGACGTACAACGGGCTGTTTGAATTCACCCGCGAGCTTTTCGGGTCAAAGGCCGCAGCGTCACATCTGTCCCTGGATAAGTTTGAAAAACAATTCCCGCAACGCACCAGCCGGCACCACACGCTTTACCATCAGCTTTTGTCGAATGAGAAAGCCAAACGTGTGCTCGGCTTCCAGCCGCAATGGGACAGCCGCGAAGCCTTGGTTGATGGTTTTCGATATTTGGTTAATACGGGCAGGCTGAGAGGAAAAATCTGACTGATGTTACGCGAGGCAGGGACGCAAAGTGTTGCGTCCCTGCCTCACGTTTACCGCTATGCCAGTTCCAGGCCGCGCATGGTGCCGGTGCTGGTGGCGAATTTGTCAGCTTCGATGCCCAGGCGTTGCAGCACATTGACGAACAGATTCGGCAGCGGGTAATTGCGTTCACGGTCAAACGCCAGATGCTGCCCGTGTTTGAATCCGCCGCCCGCAAACAGCGTCGGCAGGTTCGTCGTCACATGCGTATTCGCATCGCCCATGTTCGTGCCGTAAAGGATCATCGTGCGGTCGAGCAAGGTGTCGCTGCCTTCCTTGCGCGCTTTCAAATCGCAGAACAATTTATCGAGCGCCTTCATTTGCAGCCGATCTGCCATCTCGTGCTGCCGCAATTTTTCTGGCCGTTTGCCGTGATGTGAAATCGCGTGGTAGCTGTCGCTCATCGTTTCGTCGCCGATGCTGATGGCGGGCGAATTCACGCTGTCGAGCATCAGCGCCACCAGCCGCGTCGAATCCGTCTCGAAGGCGAGCGCGGCCAGGTCGTACATCAACCGCACTTTTTCAAAATAATCGCGTGGCGCAGCCGTGTCGGAGGGTGCTTGCATGCTGACGACGGGCTTGGGTTTCTGCTCCCATTCGGCGGCCTGACCCAAACGCTTTTCCAGATCGCGCACGCCGGTCATGTATTGATCCAGCCGTTCGCGGTCGCGCGGGCCGATGTTGCTTTGCAACCGGCGCGTCTGTTCGGCCACGCTATCCATCACGCTCTGTCCCAATGCCAGACGGCGCATTTGCGCCTGCACTTCGGCGGGCGTGCCGGTGACGAACATGCGTTTGAAAATTTCGGACGGCTTTTCTTCGGAAGGAATCAACACGCCGCCGCTGGTCCAGGAAAGGCTGTGCTGGCCCTGCTGAATATTGACGCCGAGGGTGAGCGAAGGAAAGCGCGTCTGGTTGCCGATGTGTTCCGCCGCATATTGATCCAGCGAAATCGTATTGCGAAAGCCGCCGCTCGACGGGTGCGGCGCGGCGGTCAGAAAACAATTGTCCGCCGGATGCCCGGCGTCCACGTCAGGATGCCAGACGCCGCTGAACACCGTGAACTCATTGCGATGCGCTTTGAGCTCTTCCAGGTAAGGCGAGAGTTGATAATTGAAACCTTTGGAATCAACCGCCGGAAAGAACTTCGACGGCAACACACCAAGGTTGTTGCATATCGCAAAGAAGCGGCGCGGCACGGCCGCTTTTCCCTCTGCCCGCGCAAACGCAGGCAGCATCGCATCCAGCAACGGCAGCGAAAGCGCGACACCGGCGCCACGCAAAAAGCTGCGGCGTGAAAGCGCGCTTTGCGTCGAGATATTGACTGATTTCATCGGTTCCAACTCCTGACAATGATGATTTTGTGAGATTCAGACCGCCAGACATTCGGACTAATACCACAGTTCGGCGCGGGTCGCCATCAAACTTGCCGCTCTCTCACAATTTCTTTGGCACAGACAAAGAGGCTCACCGATGCTGGTCAACGAGGATCGGATTTCCATCCGGGTCCACGGCGATAAAGCTGGCTGGCCCGGTGGTTTTCTCATCCGCTTCTGTCAGCAATTTCACGCCCTTCGCCTTCAGTTGCCGCTGCAATTCGCGTACGTCGGTGAACGAGGCGAGATTCTGCGCATTGCTGTCCCAGCCGGGGTTGAAAGTCAGCATGTTTTTCTCGAACATCCCTTGAAACAGACCGATCACGTGATCACCGTTCTTCATAATCAGCCATTTCTGCGCGGCATTGCCGCCAAAGACCTTGAAACCGAACTTTTCATAAAAGCTCTTTGACGCCTCGATATCCTTAACCGCCAAACTGATCGAAAAATTGCCAAGTTCCATGCGTTGCTCCTTTTGGTTCGGACGCGGTTGCTGCTGTACCGGGTCAGTTTCCTGATTTTTCAATGGCATGAAAGCCAGACAACCTAGGCTTAGCAGCAAGAGAAATTTGCCAATCATAAAAAATCTCCTTTTCCTGGTTCAGTCTTTACAGCCGGACAAGCGGAAGACAGCCGTAAAGATCAAAAGTTTCCCAGCCGATCTCTTCCGGGGTGCGCACGAAGACTTCAAAGCCAGGCAGATTTGCCGGCTGGTAGCCGCTCCCCGGAAGCCAGATTCTGAACAAATACTGCCAGGCGTAACTCACCACCGTGATGTCTCCCACACAATGAAGCACCGCAACGGCTTCGTCTGCAAAATCGCGCATCGTTAGGCCTTGTGACTCGCACTCGGCACGATCCGGCATTACCACACTGCGGCCTGCACGCTGGCGCGATTTCAGGAGTTCTCCCACGATTCCCTGATCGTTGGCGTTCCTGGGAAATACCACGCCGAGATCGTAGCTGCATTTTTCCGCGGGCGTGATGGTTGGATCGTCCGGGGACATCCCGATCATCACCACATCATTCAAGTCGGTTTGCCGCTCCGCCAGCCAGTTCACCAAGGAATGATAAGCGTCCATCAACCCCTGATTGCCGTAAGAGTTAAAGACGCGATGGTAGACGTAACGGCACCGGTCCAACTTGCCGATGCGAACATTCAATCCCAAAACCTTTTTCTGTTGTTCCAGTTCTTCGACAGAGTAAAAGATCAAGTCACCCGGCGCTTTGCAAATCTTGCTAATTTCCAGCGGCGCTCGCCGATCCCAGGAACTAGCGGTAATTCCAAACTGCGCCTTGAATGCCCGCGAGAATTCGGCGAGGCCCGCAAAACCGACGTCCAGCGCGATGTCGGTAATGCGTCGGGCGGGCGCAGCCTTCATCAACTGGGCGGCCCTTTCCAGACGCGCGCGCCGGACGTAACTGTTCACTGTTTCGCCGGTGATGCCCTGAAAAATCCGATGGAAATGAAAGGGAGAGAAATGGCTGACCTGGGCCAGGTTGCTCAGCGAAAGATCGCCGTCCGGATGCTGCGTGATGTAATCCAGCACGCGGTTGACCCGTTCTTCATAGTAGTTTTTATTCACCATAACCGCGATTCATGATTTTCGGACGGTCGTTGAATTGCACGCACGCGTCAGTAGCAAAGACCAGAAGTTAGGTGACCGATTGCTACTTTTAAGCCGTTGCAAGAATCGCTGATGTCACCGCCTGTGGCAGCTTTACCGGAACGAAATAGTTCGCAGGAAAAAGATAATCTTCGCCCGACTCATCAATGACTCGAATCATGTTATGCCGTGATCCCTTTTCGTCGGGTAACACGCGATACACTTTCCATAGCTGTAACGAAGCGGGGTAATCCTCGTTTTTTATGCAAATGACAAATTGTGGTTTCGTACTCATAAGCTTTAATCGAGAAGTTCTTTGATTTTCATTTCTACCTTGCCGATGCCATGCGCTTCATACCAATGCAGTTCTGCTTCAAACTCTTCGCCGTCATCCAGAAAACGAATGCGGGCAAATCCTTTCAACTTACGCCAGCGCCCTTTGCCATATGTCTTCTGCAACCATTTTAGGTCACGGATGTTGCCGCCAACAGCGATGATTTCGACGTCTTCAAGTTTATTGATGACTTCAAATTCGCCCACTGAAAATTTCTCCGGCAATGACTCGTTTGCTACAAACTATTCAATAACGATTTCTTCATATAATCCGCGCTGCGCTTCACGCAACTCATTGCATCCGGCACGTAATTATTCCCCTGCTCGACGAACATGTGTTTGACGCCGGATAGTTGGGTGTCCTTGAAAATCGGTTTGAAATCAATTTGCCCGTCGCCCACCACCTCGTGCAGTTCCCGGTTTTGCTTGTTCATATCCTTGATGTGCCAGATGACAAAGCGGCCCGGTTGTTTTTTGAACCAGTCCAGCGGCTTCATGCGCGAGCCGAAGGAAAACCAGTACAAATCCAACTCCATTTTCACCAGGGCCGGGTCGGTTTCCTTCAGAATAATATCGTAGGGAATCACGCCGCCCTGCTCCATAAAATCCCAGCCATAATTGTGATAGGCAAGCTGCAAGCCGCCGCGCTTGATTTGCTCGCCAATCGTATTGAGCGTGGCGGTCAGCCGTTTCGTTTCCTCCAGCGTGCGGTATTGCGGTGAGAGAATCGGCCAGACGATATAACTTTGCTTGAGCGCCGTCGCGCCCGCGATGCACTGATCGGTATACCGTTTCAGCTCATCCTGTTGGGTTTTACCGAAATACTTGTCCAGATCGTAATGCCCAGAAGCGGTCGTCAGGCCGCAATCGCTGAGCAACCGGCTGGCATCTTTCGGCTCCAGGCCCCAGTAATATTTGTTATTGCCATAGTTGAATCCGTAGGTTTCCACTTCCTGATAGCCCATCGCCGCGATCTGTTTGAATGTGCCGCGAAGGTCTTTCGCCATCGCCTCCCGGATCGTGAAAAGCTGTAGCCCCAACTTGAACTTGTTGCTGCCACTCCGCTGTAACGCGGACGGGAACATCAGGGCTGAGGCTGCAAGAGAGCTGGCCTGTTGCAAAAAGTTGCGTCTGGATTGTAGGTGGGAAAGGTTATGTTTCATCTTCGTTTAGAGTTTGTCGCCTTCTATTGGTTCAACGTCCGGCACTTTCGCCAGCAATTGCTCAAATCTTTCGAGCTTCGCGCCTTTGGCCCTTTCTTCCAGGTACTCTACGGTAATGACGCTTGATAGCTTCTCGGCCAGGGCAAGCAACGCGAATTGCTCCGGCGTACTTCGATCTTTTGCCGCAACTTCTTTGAGCTTTCCGAAAAGTGACTCAGGAACCTTAAGGGTAATTGCGCTCATTTTGCTTCTCCTATTCTTTGCAAAAACTCTTTGGGCGTCAGCAGCTTGATGCCGAACTTGTCCCTTCCTTTGAAGTCTCTGGTGTTCAGCGTGACGATGGCTTCAGCCTGTGCCGTCACAGCCAATTCCACCACGAACTCATCTCCTGCGTCTTGCAGCAGCGGCCTCCATAAATACCCAACCTCGTGTTTGACACCAAGCAGGCAAATGATATCCAGCAGTTCGTCAATCTCATCCACCGTCCAAGTCTGCCTGAGTTCGCTACGCTTCAAAACTGATTCATATTCACAGACCAGCAGTACCGAAATGTAAAACTCGAATTTGCCTGTCAGCATCAACGACAGGATTTTGTACAACGCGCCCCGCTTGGACATCAGCGCGGAGACTAAAATGTTGGTATCAATGACAAAGCCGTGCTTTTTCATCTCACAAAGTTACGATTCGAGTATGAGTCGGCACGGTTTTATTCCTCATTAAGCTACTTATTCCGAAACAACTCGCTCTCGATAATCAGTTGAATGAGTAACTTCACACCAAATCCCTTGCTTGCCGCGAGATCCAGGATGGCTTCGACTTTAGGGCGGTCGCTGAATTGTACACACCGCGCCAGTCGCAAAGACGATGAGTTGGTTCATCAGATTGCGAGCGATTTGCCGTTCGTCTTTGAGCAGCAGGTGTTTCAACTCACGCACGTTGGGTCCATCCGGACAGTCTTACGCAGCTTGTGCCACAGGAACCAACGTCGTCCGCTCGGGCAGTCGGTTGCCGACGGCAATTTCGTGAACCCGATGGAGAATCTCCGCGCTGTAATAGCGATTGCCACAGACATCGCAGACCCCCACCGTCACCTGCTCCAAAATGACAAACCCTTTTTTATGTTTGAAGGCTTCGTGCGCGACCTGCTTCGGTTGCACTGTTCCCTCACAGTACTGACACTGGTATCCATACATAGTTTTTACCTCTGGCGTTCGGTAACTACATACACCGTGATAATCAGATAACGTTCTTCACCGGTAAACCTGCCCACTACACCCACAGGTGTTGCTTGATCAGTCCCGATGCCTTCAATCACATACTTGGTTCCGCGCGGATCATCTTTCTCAATTTTCGCCAAGCGACCATTCAGCACCGCTTGTTCAATATCGAAGATGTCCAAATTATCTTCGGCCATTTCTTCCGCAGCGTGGGCCGTCATATCGTACTGACGAAGCCGAATCTTTTCCCTGATAGGCGCCAATCTATTTCCCGGCATGGCCTCACTTATTCCGAAACAACTCACTCTCAATCAGCAATTGAATCAGCGTTTTCACGCCATAGCCTTTGCTTGCCGCGCGATCCAGCAGCGCTTCGACTTTCGGGCGGTCACTGAACTGCACCGGCGCGCCAGTCGCAAACACGATGAGTTGCGTCGCCAGATTGCGCGCGATTTGCCTTTCGTCTTTGAGCAGCAAACGTTTCAACTCGCGCACGTCATGAAACTTCTGACCATCGGGCAAAGAGCCGGAAGCGTCTACCGGCTGAATGTAACGGAAAGCGAACTTTTGTCCGTTCTTGCCGATGCCGGGGGCTTTTTCGCCTTCGGCCAGGGCGCGGTATTTGTCGCGCCAGCCGCCGAAGACGTCGAAGTTTTCCAGCGCAAATCCCGCCGGATCAATTTTGGCGTGGCAAGCGTTGCAACTCGGCTGGGTGCGATGTTTTTCAAGTTGCTGACGCATCGTTGTTGCGCCGCGCACGTCCGGTTCAACGGCGGGCACACCAGTGGGTGGAGGCGGTACCGGTTTGCCGAGGATGCGTTCCATCATCCACGCGCCGCGCACGACGGGCGAAGTGGTTGTTCCGTTCGCGGTGACTTTGAGCACGCTGGCCTGGGTGAGCAATCCGCCGCGCACGGAATCCGGCGGCAAGGCGACGCGGCGAATCCGGGAACCCTGGACGCCCGGCAAGCCGTAATGCGCCGCCAGCCTTTCGTTGATCATCACGAAATCCGAAGCGATCACATTGCGCGCGGGCAAATCGCCGCGCACGAGTTCGGCAAAAAATGCCTGCGTTTCAGCGGCGGACGATTCCACCAGATGGTCATCCAGATAGTAATCGGAATACAACAACTCATCCGGCGAGGTGATGTTCACCTTGCGCAGATCGAGCCAGTAATCGAGGAAGGCCGTCACAAAGCGTTGCGATTGTTGCTGGCCAAGCAGGCGATCCACTTGTGCGCGCAACACGGCGGGTTTGCGCAATGCGCCTTGCGCGGCGAGTTCGCGCAAAGCCACATCGGGTTCTGAATTCCAGAGGAAATAGGCCAGACGCGACGCCAGGGCGTGATCGTCCAGCCGGCCAGGTTTTTCTTCCAGCGTCGTAAACGCGGGCGAACACAGCACGGCGGAATAGGCCGTAATCATCGCATCCGTAAAGTTGCCGCCGTTTTTCAGCGCGGCGTCAACCAGCTTCAGGAAGCGCTGCACATCCTCTTCGACAGCGGGTTGCTGCGGATGGCGATAAACGCGGAACAGAAAGTTGCGCAACAACCGCTCAGCATCGGCGTGCAAATTCGTTGAAAGGATTTCGATCTGGCCTTTGGCATTTTTCTTGATCGGCAAATCGCCGAACATCAGGCGATGACCTTTGCCGGGCCACCCAGCTTTGGCATCACAAATTGGCCCTTCGACTTCCAGCCAGCGAAAGGCGACGCCCGGCTGCCCGTCTTTTTCCGCCAGCGGATTGCGCCAGTTGGGCGGGCGCGAACGGAACAATCGCACGGCATCAGGCCGGATGGTTTCGTCTTTCAGCAAATAGACTTCAAGTTCCTGCACGGAAGGTTCGGGCGAAACGTCTACGTTGCCCAGCAGGCGCATCTGACGCGGCGGAATTTCGGCATACAGCGTAATGGGTTCGCGTGTGCGTCCGGCGAAAGCTTCGGTGCGGCTGGGATGCCACCATTTTTCCCCCTGCTGTGGCCCGGCCCAGAATGAATGCGCGTTCAGCCGCAGCCTGTACCGCCCCGGCACTGGAGCTTTGAATTGATTGAAGCGGATTTCCAGCGGTTCATACGAACTTGCCACCACGCCCATGCTTTCCAGTTCGCGTTGAGCAGGATCGGCTGCACCCACCGTCATCGGCGCTTCTTTTTTGAGAACCGCCACATCGGCGGCATTGCCCAGCAGCGGGAAGGTCGCGCGTTCGGACGCGGTATTGAATTGCGAGAACTCGACCTTATTGGTGAACGCCCGCTGTTCGCGCGCGTAGTACCGCCTGGTCACGGCGGCGGGCTGTTTTTCGCCGCGCGCCATCACTTCGCGCAAGGCGTATTCCGCCGCCGTCAGGTAGCGGCTGATTTGCACGTGCGATACGCCGAGCGCCGTGCCGACTTTGTTGAAGCGGTACGCTTCGCCGTCTTCGGGCAGCAACTCTTTGACTTGCAGCCACGGCGCATCCAGCAAATCGCGCAACGTGTTTTCGTATTCGTAGCGGTTCATCCGCCGCCATACCGCGCGGCCTTCGCGCCGAATGCGCGCCTCGTCCGCCGCGATCATTGGTCCGGACAGCGCTTTCAGGAAAGCCGCGCGCGTTGCGTCATCCGGCGGATCCATTCCCTTCGGCGGCATTTCTCCGTCGCGTACACGGTCATGAACTTTCACCCAGACGGCAAAGGTGTTGGCATCCGCCGGATCGAACTTGAGCGCGGTCAGGTCAAGATTGCCTTTCTTCGTGCGGCTGTCGTGACAGGCGAAACAGTTCGCTGCCAGAAAATCGCGCACATTCACCGCGCGGGATGTCTTCCGCGCGTCCGCGCCCACGTTTTGCGGCTTCGGGCGCATTGCCCAACCGGCACCCAGCGCCAGCGCAAGAAGAGCGATGAATTTTAGTCGTTTGTTCATGTTTTCTCTGCCGATAATTTGGAGGGATTGACGTTCGCCGCCCGGATTTCATTTTGCGGCGAACCGCATCTTATACCGCCCGGCACTTGCCACGGAATTGGAATTGGACTTCGAGCCGCAGGCTTGAGTCAAATTTTGCGCGGCGATTTGCAGCCGATCATCTTGCCGCGGCTTTCAGTTCCGCAAAGCGTTTTCGCATCCCGGCCAGCCTTTTTGAATATTTTGAATCCCGAACGGCATTGCGCACTTCCAGAGGGTCGCGTTTCAGATCGAAAAACTCTTCGTGCTTGAAATCCGGCCAGTAGATGTATTTGAACTCCCTGCTGACCAGCGCCTCGGAAGCCGGGATGAAGTCTGTATTGCGGATGGTCGCGTGTTCGTAGAAAAACTCCGTGCGCCAGGCGGGCTTTTTCGCGGCCAGATAAAGCGGCGCGAAATCGCGGCCCTGCATTCGAGCGGGCGGCTGAAGACCGGCTGCCGCCAGAATGGTCGGGGCAAGGTCGGCGTTCAGCACCACATCGTCATTGATTGCGCCGCGTTTGCCTGCGGGCATTCGCGGGTCGCGAACGATCAGCGGCACGCGGATGGATTCTTCGTATGGATACCATTTGTCCGCCAGCCCGTGTTCACCGTGAAAGTAGCCGTTGTCCGTGGTGAAAATCACCAGCGTCTTCTCTTCCAGGCCCTGCGCTTTCAACTCCGCCAGCACGCGTCCTGCGGTGGCATCCACTTCGCTCGCCAGCCGGTAATAGGCTTTCATGTACTGCTGATACTTTTCCGGCGTATCAAATCGCCAGTGCCAGCGGTTGCGGCCTTCATTCTTTTCGTTGGCGATGAATGGCGGCAACCGCTTGAAAAACTCATCCCTGGCGGTTTTCGGCGTCGGGATGGTCACGTTCTGATAAAGCGATTCGCTTTCCGGCTGGTAAAGGTATTGCTTCGGATTCTGGTCTTCGGCGTGCGTGGCGAAAAAGGCCAGTGTCAGGCAGAACGGTTTGTCGCGTGGCGCATCGCGCAGAAACTCCAGCGCGTCGCGTTCGTTTTTTTGCGTCACGTGAATTGTCGTTCCGTCGGCTTGCTTCAAATAGTGCGTTCCGCCATACGCGCGCCCGAAATCGAACTGTTCCGCCGGAAACTTTCCGTTGTGCCATTTGCCGATATGGCCCACACGGTATCCGGCAGCGCGCAGCCGTCCCGGAAAAGTCTCCGCCCAGGGTGTGGCGAAGGCGTCGAACGCGCGGTTGCCGTGCCGCGACATCCACTGCCCCGTGAAATAGGTGGCGCGGCTGACTCCGCAAATGGCTGTCGTGACATACGAACGGCGAAATCGCACGCCTTCCCGGGCCAGACGATCCAGGTGCGGCGTCTTGACGACGGGATTGCCTGCAATGCCCAGCGTGTCGTGCCGCCAGTCGTCGGCGTACAAAATCAAAATGTTCAGCTTTTCGTCTTGTGCCCTTCCCCGGCTGGATGTTGGCAGCAGGGACCAGAGGAACACAATGGCAATCAGCGCAGGCAGGCAAAGCCTGCAAGAGTGAAAGAATCGCCGGTTAAAGTTTTTTTGAATGGTCATTGCCTTTGAACAAGTTCCAGGTTGAGTTTCCACGACAAGAATTTTCACGACGCTGATGATGCGACGCCCGCACACCCGGCCCGGGGAAAATCCATTGCCTGAGCATTGCGCTCCAAATCTTATGATGAACCGTCTCTGCGGTTTATACGTTATGCCAGCCTGACAACCAATCCCGCAGTAAACATTCATTTCAGAACAAACCCGGAACCACTTGTAAGACAAGGAGAGTGATTTATGTTTGAAGCTGAGCGACGCAAATTTTTAGCCCAGAGCGGTCTGGGGTTGGCGGGCGCAACCGGATTGATCCTGCGCGCCGATGCCCTGCCGACGCCAATGATCGGCAGCGCCGAAGAAACCAATCGCGTCCTGATCCAAATGGCGCCCCCGCCAAAAGTGGAGATCACACCCAACGGAGAGTTGAAAAAAGTCACCCCGCAACCGTATGGGCCGTTTTACAAGCCTGGCGCGCCCTTTCGCGGCAAGCTCAGTCTGCCGGGCGAACCGGGCACGACGTTCGTGCTGACGGGACGCGTCTGGGCTTTCGACACGAAACGCCCGCTGCCGGGCGTGGTGCTGGATTTCTGGCACGTGGACGCGCAGGAAAAGTATTCGGACGGCGTCAGTGATTTTCGCAATCGCGGGCGGCTGGTGTCGTCGGAAACAGGCGCGTACGAACTGGAAAGCATCCGTCCAATTCCCTACCGGCCCAACGCGGCGGGCAATCCGGATTTCTGGCGCTGCGCGCATTTTCACCTGCTGGCGGTTTGTCCGGGCTACCAGCCGCTGGTCACGGAGATTCACTTTCAGGACGATCCGCAAAAGAAAGACCCGATGTACCGCGCCGAAAACGCCATCGCGGCGGAAAAGCGCACCGTCAATGGCAGGAGTTTCGAGACCGGCGTTTTCGACATCGTGCTGGAACGCGAGAAATCCACCAGATAACTGCCGGAGCCAGAATGAAGCCATTGACCAATCATTTGAAAGCAAGCCTTCTGGGGTGTTTTCTCCTTCTGCTGTTCAGCATTCCCTGCCTGGCGCAGCCGGGCTCAAAATCTTCTTCGGCAACGCTCTGGGGAAATCTGAAGCCCGGGCCGCATCGCACGGGGTACAAGACGATCTTCACCCACGATCTTTCCAGAGCGGCGATCATGGACGCCGCCAGTCCTGAGCCAAACTCCGGTCACAATCCCGGGCGCCAGATGCAGCTCAATGTCTGGTATCCGGCGAGGGCAGGCGCGAAAGCGCGCCCGATGCGCTACGCGGAATATGTGCATTTGCTGGCGCAGGCGCTGAACTTCAAGGAGCTTGACAAACAGAAAGGCGTGACAATCTTCGTCAGGAATGCGAGCGGACTTGGCGGCAGCGCGAACGCGTTGGAAGCAAGACTGCCCGATTTGATGCAAATGGAAGCTGCCGCCATCAAGGATGCTCCCGCCGCCTCGGGCCGCTTCCCGCTGGTCGTTTTCCCCGAATATCGCGCCCCGGCCACCAACAGCATTTTGTGCGAATACCTGGCCAGTCACGGCTTCGTTGTCGCTTCGGCAATGATGAAAGGAACGTTTGACCTCGATTACGACACAGGCCTGACCGGGATGGAAACGCAAATCCAGGACCTGCAATTCATCATCGGCCTGTTGCGCACCTGGCCCAATGTTGACGGTGAACGCCTGGGGCTGATGGGAGTCGGAGTCGCGGCCAATGCCTGTCTGGGCGTCCAGATGCGCAATCCGCTGATTGACGCCGTGGTCAGCCTGGATGGCGGCATCATCTCTCCCAGCGAAGACGGAACCCTGAAACGCACGCCCTACTTCGATCCCGCTGCCGTGCGGACGCCGATCCTGGCGATTTACGCGCCGCATCCGTCGCTGATTCCGGACTTGCTGAACCAGTACAAATATTCCGATCGCTACGTCGTTCACTTCCCGAAAATGTCTGAGTTTCACTTTCTGAACTACGGCATGCTCGAAACTTTCGTTCCTGGCGTCATTGGCCGCGCGCCGGGAGACACGAAAACAGGATTCGAATGGGCCGGCCGCTACGTCCTGCATTTTCTCAAAGCGCAATTGGAAGGTGCGCCCGCCAGCCGCGAATTCCTGGAACGATCTCCCGCAGCCAATCAGGTTCCCGGCGGCGTTGTGGTCGCCAGCAAAAAACCGGGGCTGAAAGCGCCGCCCACGCTGGCCGAACTCAAGGCGATGATCCGCCGCAAGGGCGTTCAAAGCGTCGTTTCGCTCTTCCGGCAACTCCGGCAGGATGATCCGCAGCCTTTCTCCCACGAACAGTTTCTGGCCCTGACAAACTGGCTGACCTTCGTCAGTGACGATCCCGGCAACAAGATTCGGAAAGAATTGGCCTTGCTGCGCGTGGAAAGTTACCCGCAATCATCCCGCGCGCATTTTTCCCTCGCGGGTCAGGCGATGCAGATGAATGATCGTGAACTGGCCAAAAAGCATTTCAATGAAGCATTGCGTTTGCTGGAAAGCGATGCGGATCCCGCACTGGATGCGGCAACCAGAAAAAGAATTGAGCAGGTTTCCCGGCAGAATTTGACCGGAAAAGAGTAATGCCGGAGGCAATGGAGCCGGATTTTGAACCACTGCGGGCCAATGCACAGTTTCGCGCCCTGGCTGAGGGCAAATAATGTTTCCGATTCGCGGCGGCAATCGCCGCCCGCATCAAGGAGGTTTTGATGAAGCTGATGAGCTTGCTGTTGCTGTTGTCGCTCACGGTCTGCGCGCAAGCGCCCACCGTGGCGGAAAAGAACGCGCCGTCGAAAGTCACCATTACAACGAAAGAAGAGCCGGGCGAGCGGCTGACAGTATCCGGCGTGGTGTTCGGCACGGACGGGAAAACGCCACTGGCGAATGCTTCGGTCTATGTCTTCCACACCGACGCCACGGGCAGATATACGCCCGGAGCCACCGACGACAACCGCAATCCGCGGTTGCGCGGTTATATGCGCACGGACGCGCAGGGACGCTACGAATACAGTACGATCAAGCCCGCGCCCTACCCTGGCGACGGTCCGCCCGCGCATATTCATTACCACGTCAACGCACCGGGCTATCAGGAGCGCGTCTTCGAGATTGTGTTTGAAGGCGATTCCAAGATCAGCAGCGCCATTCGCGCCAATGCCGCACAGGCGGACAGCGCATTTTCGATTCGCAAGTTAACGCGCGCTGCGCAGGGCGTCTGGCACTGCACGCAGGACGTGACCTTGCGGAAGTAACAGGAAACCCCAAAAGAGGATTTTCGCCATGAGACGTCTACGGCTTGTTTTCGGCATCCTGATCGCCGCCCTATCCATTTCGATTGGAGTGGCGGCACTGTATCTGTCGAAGGGCGCTCCGCTCTCAGTTATGGCCACGCCTGCGGCAGACGCTGCCACTCAACAGCGGTCCGGAGTAGAAATCACCTACATTGCCAACGAAGGCGTGCTCCTTTCGGCCGACGGCAAACAGGTGCTGATTGATGGGCTGCATCGCAATGAACGCCCTTTTTCGCACTATGCGTTTTTGCCACCAGCGGAACGCGACAAGATCGAAACCGCGCAAGCCCCTTTCGACAAGATTGATCTGCTGCTCGTTTCGCATCGGCATTACGATCACTTCCATGCCGAAGGGGTCGGGCTGCATCTGAAGCACAACCCGAAAGCCGTGCTGGTCTCTTCGCAGCAGGTGGTCAGCGAAGTCGCACAGAATTTCAAAGAGTACGAGGCGATCAAAACACGCGTGCTGGCCGTGACACCGCCATTGAAAGAGCGCGTGGATGTGAAAATCGCCGGGCTTGAGTTTGAAATGCTGGGGCTGGGCCACGGCAGCGGCTCGTTCAGTGAGATTCAAAACCTCGGCCACATCGTCAAACTCGGCGGCAAGAAGCTCCTGCACGTCGGCGATGTGGAACCGGACGCCGAAATTTTCGCGAAGTTCAAGCTGGTGGAAGCAGGCATTGACGTAGCCATCCTGCCCTTCTGGTTTCTGACCGGGAAAGAGGGGCAGGCCATTGTCAAAGAACACATCAAACCCAAACACCTGATTGCTGTTCACACGGAAACGTTGAAAGCGGCGAGCATCACCAGCCAGATCAAAGAGGCTTTTCCGGATGCAGTGGTATTCACCACGATGCTGGAAAAGAGGCGGTATTGAGCACGATGAACCGTCAGGGGATGCGGCGCAAAATCCTGGTCACACTGGGGCTGATCCTGCTTTGGACGGGGGCGGTCCTGGCCGTGGTGTTCGCCGAAGCGCTGTGGTTTCCGCAACCGGCAGTTCAGCGGGGCGACCTGGCTTCCATTGAAAATCATCTGGTGCGGAAACTCCGCGCGGCGACAGCAGGAAAGAAGCTGGGCTGCGCGGCGCTGGTTTTGGTGCAAGGCGGCAAGATTGTCGCCGAACATGGCTTTGGCGTTGCCAACGCTGAAACTCAAGCGCCGGTAAAAACTGACCAAACGCTTTTCATTCTGGGTTCGGTGAGCAAAGCCGTCACCGCCTGGGGTGTGATGAAGCTGGTGGAAGAGGGCAGGCTTGGTTTGGATGAACCGGTCATGCGCCATCTTAAACGCTGGCGCTTTCCGGGCAGCGAAACTTATCGGGAGAAAGTCACCGTCCGGCATCTGTTGAGCCATACTGCCGGGATAGACGACGGATTCAGAGCGGCCAGTTTTGCCCCGGGCGAACCCCTTCAAACATTGGAAGAATCTCTCACCCACCCCAAGGATATGGATGGAGGCACGCGCCGCGGCGTTCTCGTGGTCAGAGAGCCGGGAACAACGATGTCCTACTCCGCCAGCGCGGGCAATTCAATCCTGCAACTGCTGATTGAGGAAATCACGAACCGGCGCTTTGCCGAGTATATGAAAGAAACTGTTTTGCAGCCTCTGGAGATGACGAAATCAAGTTACGATCTGGAGGCGCTCGCCGCCGAAGGCCGCGCGCAAGACCTGGCGCCCGGTTTTGACGCAAGTCTCAAAGTTCATCCGCCGCGCCGCTACACCGCGCAAGCCGCCGTGGCCTTGCGGGTTACGCCGCGCGATCTGGCACAGTTTGTTCTGGCTTACACCAGGGAAAATCCCGTGCTCAAGCCGGAGACGCTCAAGCAAATGATGACGCCCCAGCCAGGCACGGCCGGAACCTGGGGGTTGGGGCAGACGCTGTACGTTGCGAACGACGCCGGTGGTTATGTGGTCGGTCATAGCGGCGCGGCATTTCCCGCCGCAGGGGCTTCAGTGCGTGTCAATCCCGCGACCGGGAATGGTTTTGTCCTGACGGCTTCCGGCGGACGCGGCGCGACGAATCAACTGGTGCATGACTGGGTGTACTGGGAAACGGGCCAAGTGACTTTTGAGGCGCGGCAGGAACTCGTTTACGCGCGGCTTGGGCCGGCGTCCATCACAATAATCGCGGGTGTATGCGTGCTTTTACTCTGGCAGTTTTTGCGCAGCATCAACAAACGAGCGAAGTTGTAACCCAAAATGATTCGCACCAGATGGGGCAATCTTCGTAAAGAGGAAATTCATGAAAGTGATTTTTGCCTTGGGAATTGCGTTCCTACTCCTTTTTTGCAAGGCCCTCACGCCGTCCAAAATGGCTGCTGGTGATGAGCCAGTAACAGGGCCACAAGCGGCAGCAGTGAAACCACGTTCCGCGAATCATATGGTTTATGACGCTCAACGGCGGCAGATGATTTTACTGGCCGCCCCCAGGCAAGCGGAACGCGAAGAAATGTGGGGTTGGGATGGTAAGCAATGGCAGTTCATCCCCGGCACTGGTCCGTTGGTTCGAGAGTTCAGCGGCGCTGCCTATGACGCGCGCCGAAAAAGGGTCGTCTTGTATGGCGGAATGGGGCTGCAAACCAGAGAAGACCGCCGCGGCGACACCTGGGAATGGGACGGAAAAACCTGGCAGCAGATGACCGATGCCAGTGCAGGCACGCGAGACCATCATGCGCTTGCTTATGACGAAGCGCGTGGTAAGACCGTGATGTTTGGCGGAAACAAAGCGGGCGAACATTTGGAAACCGACACCTGGGAATGGGATGGCGCGAAGTGGACGCAAGTGGCGACGCAAGGCCCAGGCGGACGGGCCCATTTCGCCCTGGTTTATGACAGCAGGCGCAAACAGGTAGTGCTCTTCGGCGGACTGGGCGAAGGCTATAAGTATCACAACGACACCTGGGCTTGGGACGGCAAAACCTGGCAAAAGCTCAGTGAAGAAGGGCCGCCACGCCGCTCGCACCATCGCATGGCCTTTGATAGTCGTCGCGGAGAAATCATTCTGTTCGGGGGTCTCAAAACAGGGCAACCAACACAAGCCCTGGATGATACCTGGGTCTGGGACGGTCAGCGCTGGCAAGAGATCAAAACAACCGGCCCCGGCAGGCGCAGCGGGCATGTGATGGCCTATGACGCAGCGCGCGGCAAAACCATGCTCTACGGCGGCGGCTTTTGGGACGGCAAAGTTGTAACGCGCTACGACGACACGGGGGAATGGGATGGCAACAACTGGAAACGCGTGAATTGAAGAGGTGCGACTCTCATGATTCGTCTTCCTTCGGTCATCGTCCTGGCAGCCAGCATTGGTCTGGCTCAAGAGACAATTCCTAAAACAGCCGCAACCACACAAACAATGTCGGAAAGCCCCGAGCGCGTAGATCGCCCTGGGCTGGTCTTCGACACCAAACGACGCAAGCTGGTGTTATTTGGCGGGGGCTTTGGCGACAAGATGCGCGGCGAGACGTGGAAACACGATGGCAAGACATGGTTCAACCGGCGAATTCCGGGGCGCCCAAACACAATTCGCATTGTAAAGTTGCCGCCATCGTTAATTGGTATGGCGTCACGGATGTCGTGGATATGATCGAAGGCCCAAATCAACAAGGCTTTGCCGTGCGCTGGCTGGGTGACCAGCCTGACTATAAAGAAGACGCGCGCCGTGTTTCGCCGCTGCAATACGTGCGCGCCGGATTGCAGCCGATTCTGACCATGCACGGCAACGCCGTCAGGGGTGCGCCTGACAGTCACGCCGTCCGTTTCCGAACCAGCATCAGGCCGGTAAGACAGAAACAACCCAGGCCGGAAGCGCCACCAGGGAAATCCATCGTTGCTTTTTATGGCGCATGGACAAAGGAGCTTATGCCCCAAAGATTGGTCTTGATCATTTTGTGTCTCAGTTTTTTGCCCAAGGCGATGGCGCAACCAGCGCGGCAAACTGCCAGCCCGAATGCGGGCGCGATTTTGGCGGAAGTCCGCCGGTTGAAAGGTGTGCTGGCCTCGCTCAAACTTTCCGCCGCCGAAGCAGAAAGCTTCAGTTCGTTGCTCAGCCGCAGCGAACGCGCCGCGCAGTCCGGCCACATCTTTCTGAGCCTGCACCTGCTGCAATATGCCGCGCCGTCAATCGCAGTGTCTGAATACCTGAAAGCAAAGACCGAAATCGGCAAAGGCGGCCTGCCCGCGTTCGAGCAGGAATGGCAACGGTTTGGCACGGAACTGGCGGCGCGGCAACGCAAATTGGCCATCGCGCAACGCTTGCCGCTGGCCGTGCAAGCCGTCATCGAACGTTCGCTGACGCAGGTGCAGCCGAATTATCAGGCAAGCCGGTTGTACGGAGCGGAAACGTCGGTTGAAAACGGGCTGTACTATCTGGGCCTGGTGAAAGGACAACTGGATTTCGTCGCATTCTGCCGCAGCCTCAAGTTCGATGCTCCCCCTGCCACGCAGCCGTTGCGTTCATTTGCGCCGGAACTGGCTGAATTGGAAAAGGAAGTTCTGGCCGCTTACCGGCAGTTCGACACGCCGGAGCAGCACAGTGCGTTCATTCGCGTCAATTCTTCGCTGAAGGTGGCGCAGGATTTGGAGCATGAGCGGCGCTACAGCGGCGCGTGGCTGCAAGGGCTGGAAGCGCGGCGGGCGCTGACCGCCATGAGCGTGACGACCGCCGAAAACCGCGCCGCGACCGCGCTCCGCACGCAAAGCGAGACCTTCCGCGCGCAATTATCGAATCACCGCGCCGATCACAGCATCGGCTGGTTGTACTGGCAGATGGCCGAAGCGGCGCTGGCCACGGACGATCTGAAACAGGCGAACGCGATTTTGCATCACGTTCTGCCCCTTTATTTCAAATCCATGACAAGGAATAAACGATGAACCGACGGAGCATTTTCTTCAGTATTGTTTTGCTGGCGGCGCTCAACCTGACCGCGCTGCCGCAGACCAAGCCCAAAAGCCGCGCGGTCAAACCTGGCGGCAAACCCGTGACGGTTACACTGGTGCGCTGGCCTTACACCTGAAACCTGTCCGACCCGGCAAGTTTGCTGGCCAAGGATGTGGTGGAAAGTTATCGGGGCCGCGCGCGCTTCGTCAGTGAGAACTGGGGCAGTTCCCGGCTGGCCGAACGCTACGGCATCAAGCGGTACCCGGTCATTTTTGTGGATGAAGTGCTGCTGGCGCGCCCGGAAGATTTCGGCGGTTGGGGCAGGGCTTCAGGCAAATATCATCCGTGGAGAGACTCGGCCACGCACGCCCGCTTCAAACAGGACTTGAAGCGGATGATTGAGTTGACCTTGCGTGGCCGCGCGCCTGCGGCAAAACAAGCGCCACCGGAAACCGTCGGCGAAATCGCTTCGCTGCCAATGCTGGCCGCAACCGATTTGAGCGGGCAGCCGGTGGAATCCGCCGCGCTGGCGGGCCGCGTGGTGATCGTGGAGTTCTGGGCGACGTGGTGCGGGCCGTGCCGTTCAACGCTGGGCTGGCTGGGCGAAATCAAACAACGTTATGGTCAACAGGTGGAAGTGGTGACCGTGGCGGTCGAATCGGAAGAGGCGGAAATCCGAAAGCAGATTGCCACGCTTAAACATCCGCTGCGCGTCGTGCCGGGCACCGAAAGCCTGGCGGCGGACTTTGGCGGAATCACCAGCGTGCCGACAATGTTTGTCTTTGACCGGCAGGGCAAAACCGCGCAGGTCTTCTACGGTGCGCCCGAAGACCTGCACCAGAAGGCGGAAGGGCTGTTGCGCTCGCTGCTGAAATAAGTTGGAGATGGGTATGCAAATATTCTGGCAGGATTTGCGCTACGGCGTGCGAATGCTTTTGAAAAATCCCGGCTTCACGCTGGCAACCGTTGATGATGACCGTTACCCGGAAAGTGGAGGGGTGAGGTTTTCGATTTGCACAACGTAAAAACGCCGCCCGGTCTTTCGAGCGGGCGGCTTCGGTGGGTTGCGTTCCGACTGGCGCAGGTTACTTTCGGTTGAACGTCCGTCTTGATGAAACCGGTCCATTCGGCCCTGTGTGATTCAATTCGATAACCAGCGTTTTTCCGTCGGAAGACATTGTCCATTTGCGGTGCATGGTCGTCGTCACCTTCCCGTCCGAAGCGTCAAATGTGGCGCTTTCGCGCACTTCAAGTCCGTTGCCGTCCTCGCTCCATTTGGCCGTCCGCCTGCCTGTGGTTTGCTGTCCTGATTGCAGATGCACTGGAAAATCCACTTCCTTTCCGTTCAGTGTGTAGCTGTCATGAACGGTATTGACGTCATCGCCGACGAAGAGGTCTGTTTCCAGATCGAGTTTGTCGCCCTCCACCGTCACGCGCATTTTCTGCTCCATATTTTCCGGCAGTCCGGTGGATTTGCTTTTGTCCATAATCCAGACGCCACTGAAACTGGCTTTGTCCGCGGCGATGGCGAAGATTGACAGCGATAACGCCAGGAAGATGGTGATCAGCAAATTGCAGATTCTCATGATGCGTCTCCTTATTGATTGGCTCAGCGTTGCGATGAGGAGGATGAAACCGCGCCAGCGCCGCGCTGATAGTTCGGGTAAGCAGGTTTTTTCGGGGTTGGCACGGGCTTCTTCTTCAGAGCTTCCATGACAACCTCGACGGCTTTCTCGAGTTGCGGATCATGGCCCGCGCGCCAGGCTTTGGGATCGAGATCAACTTCGATGTCGGGCGCAACACCGATGTTTTCGACGGCCCATTCGCCGCGCGTGTTGAAAAAGGCCACGCGCGGCGCAGTCACGCGCGCGCCATCCATCAGCAGCGGTTCGCCGTATATTCCGACCAGTCCGCCCCACGAGCGTTTTCCGACCAGCGGGCCGAGATTGGTTTCGCGGAAGTAGAATGGCAATGCATCGCCGCCCGAAGACGAGTATTCGTTAACGATCATCGCCTTTGGTCCAAAGATGCCGCCAACCGGCGTTGTAAAGACTTCGCCTTCGCGCGAAGTGAAGTAGTTCAGCGTCGTGCGGCGCAGGTAATCAATGATGTAATCCGGCGTCGAGCCGCCGCCATTGAAGCGTTCGTCAATCACCACGCCTTCTTTCCCCACCTGGGAAAAGAAGTAGCGATTGAAGCTGGTGTAGCCCAGGCCGCCGGTGTCCGGCACATACACGTATGCCACGCGCCCGCCCGTCAGCTTGTCCACTTTGCGCAGATTGTCTTCGACCCAGGCGCGGTTGCGGATGGCCAGTTCGTTGCCGAGCGGCACCACCGTCACTTCGCGCGCGCCTGTTCCTGCCGGATCAGCGCCGACCTTGATGACGACGGATTTGCCGGCGGTGCTTTCGAAGAAGCTATAAATGTTGTCGCTCGCCCGCAACTCGCGGCCATTGACCGCCAGCAGATACTCTCCGGCTTTGACGTTGATGCCCGGCTGGGTCAGCGGTGCGCGCAGTTGCGGCGTCCAGTTTTCGCCGCTGTACACGCGGGCAAAGCGGTAGCGCCCATTCTCAATTTGATAATCACAGCCGAGCAATCCCACCGAAACCTGCGAAGGTTGCGGCAAGTCGCCCGCGCCGGTGTTGTGATGGCCGATGGTGATATTGCCGAGCATTTCCTGGAACAGATAAACCAGATCGGCGCGATGCGCGATGCCGTCCAGAAACGGTTCGTACTTTTTGATCGTCGCGTTCAGGTCCAGGCCGTGCAGGCCCGGATCGTAAAGAAAGTCGCGTTGCAGGCGCCAGACTTCGGCAAACATCTGCTTCCACTCAGCGCGCGGATCAACGCGAACTTCCAGATCGGCCAGATTCAGCACGCCTTCGCCCGGACGGATCGGTGTGGTCGCCGAGGCAATGGTGTAACGCGGCCCTTGCTGCAGCAGCATCTTTTCGCCGTTCGCGGCCAGGTCGAAGCCGGTCAGCCCCTCCGTCACCTTGTCGAATTTGCGCTTGTCCAGATCGAAACGGTGCAGCGTAAACCCGCCTCCCGCCGGGGGAAATTCCATCAGAAAAATGTTGCCGCTTTTGCCTGCATACAGCGCCGTGAAATTTCGCGCCGGAATCGGCAGCGCCACGATGCGTTGATCTATCTCGTCAAAATCAATCGTCACCGTCACCGGCTCTTTTTTGGGCGGCCCTTTCGGTGCGTCGTCGGGTTTGGCTTCCGCTACTTTTTCTTCGTCGCTTTCGGGCGCGAGTGGCGAAGGATCAGTCTTGCGCAAAACCACGGCGTAGACGTTGCGCGAAATCTGATGCGGCGCGCTGGACATATCCAGCCAGCCCGTCGTCGGACCGACATCCGTGCTCGCCGTGAAATACAGATACTTGCCGTTTTTATCGAACGCGACATCCTGCGCATCGCTCATCCCGTCGGTGATTTGCGTGGTCTTGCCGGTTTCCAGGGAATAAGCGTAAACCGCGCGCAGATGGTTTTTGAGTTGTTTGGCGTAACCGATCCAGCGGCTGTCAGGCGACCAGGTCGGGGTCATGAAAATGGAGGGACTTTCGTACCTGTCAGTGTCCACCTTGACCGGCGTTCCCTTCTCCAATTCGACGTACCAGATGTTCAGCCGTTTGTCGCGGTAGGCAATCTTTTTGCTGTCAGGCGACCAGGTCGGCCCGTAAAAGAACGAGGGGGCGCTGCCCAGATTGATCTTCTTCGCCTCGCCCATCCCGCTTTGTTCGCGCAGGTGTAGCGCATACTCGCCCGTCTCGTCGCTGAAATAGGCGATCCATTTGCCGTCGGGCGACCACGCCGGATCGCGCTCCATCACGCCGGACGTGTTGGTCAGATTGCGGACGTTTCCCTTCTCAGCGGGCACGCTCAGAATTTCGCCGCGCGCTTCAAACACGGCACGCGCTCCGGTGGGCGACAGGCTGTAGTTTTGAATGTATCCGAGCACTTTTTCATAACGCGGCCTGACCGACGGCAAATCGGCATTCAGGCGAATCTCGACCGGCTTTGCCTTGCCGGTTTTCAGATCGTAAAGGTGCAGGGAGCCAAACTGTTCGTAAACAATCGCGCCCGGCCCGGCTGAAGCTGAAACCAGCCCGAAACCATCATTCCGCACCACTTGCGCGACCTTGCGGCTGGCCGTGTCGTAAACAAACAGGCTGACGGGGCCATTGCGGTCGGACAGAAAGTAGACCTTGCCTGGCTCTTCCGCCGGCCAGATCGGATTGAAGTCGTTGGAATTGTCGCGCGGGATTTGCACGGTGCTGGAATCGGCCAGGTTCATCAACAGAACCTTGGACGTGCGCCCGCCGCGATATTTCTTCCATTGCGTAAAGGCGCGCAGCAGCGGCTCGTACGCCAGTTGCATACCGTTCGGCGAATACGCGCCCTCGTACCCCATCGGCAGCGGCAGCGCCGTCGGGAAAACGCCATCCACCGGAATCGTGTAAAGCCGCATAAAGGGGTAACGGCTGACCGCGCAATCGCGCAGCGAGCGGAAGAGAATCTGTTTGCCGTCCGGCGTCCACCCCGCCACATTGTCCGGCAGGGGATGCCAGGTCAACCGGCGTGGCACACCGCCTGTGGCTGGCACGACATACACGTCAGTGTTGCCATCGTACTGTCCGGTAAAGGCGATCCATTTGCCATCCGGCGAAAAAAACGGGCTGGCTTCGATGCCTATGCCGTTCGTCAATTGTTTCGCCTCGCCGCCTTCACGCGCGGCGATCCACAGATCACCGGCATACGCAAAGACCAGTTGCGTTTGGCTGATGGTTGGATGCTGCAACAGCCGTGGGGAATCAGTTTGACCCAGGCTGGTCCCCGCCGACACAAACAGGATCAGCAAAAATAAACAGACGCTCTTCATTTTCTCTTTTTTCTCCTCGAACAAGTTTGTAGTACCGGCTTGTGGCCGGAAGCGTGGCAAGCCGGGATTCCGTCTAAAAGCCAATGAGGTTAAGTTGCGGACGAACTACCACACCACACAAAGCGGCTGGCGCACCATTGCATCGCCAGTTTTACAGCCAAAAGCGGCGGCGAATTCCGGCATATTCATCAACGTGCCGTTCGCGCGGAAACGTCCCGGCGGATGCGGGTCGGTCTGCACTTGCAGGCGCAGGGCTTCCGGACGCGAGTTGTTCGCCCACACCCGTCCGAAGCCCAGAAAGAAGCGCTGCTCAGGCGTAAAGCCGTCAATGACGGGCGGCGCGGGTTTTCCGGCAAGTGATTTTTTCCAGGCGCGGTAAGACAGTTTCAACCCGACCAGATCGCCAATGGCTTCACCGAGCACGAGCTTGCCGTTGACGTTCAGCCCTTCCAGCGCCTCGAAACCGGAAAACTGCTTTTCGATGCAGGCGGCGCGCTCTTCGTATTTCTTGCCGTCTTCCGGCGTCCACCAGTCGCGCAGATTGCCTTTGCCGTCGTAGCGCCGCCCGTTGTTATCGAACCCATGCCCGATTTCGTGGCCGATGACCGCGCCAATCGCGCCGTAATTGAAAGCGTCTTCCGCCGTGAAATCGAAGAACGGCGGCTGCAAAATGCCCGCCGGAAAGAAGATGGCATTGGCTGTCGGAACGTATCCGGCATTGAGGGTGGGCGGTGAAAACGGCCATTCGCCTTGATCCACCGCTTTGCCCGCCTGGTTCCAATTGTCGCGAATGGCGAATTCCGCCGAGCGCGTCAAATTCTCGCTGTAGGAAGACCGATTGATCGCGAGCTTGCCGTAATCCTGCCATTTCTCCGTATGACCGATGCGCGGCGTGAACTGCCCCAACTTTTCAATTGCCTGTTTGCGGGTTGCGTCATTCATCCATTCCACGCGGCCCAAATCTTCGCGCAGGACGGCCAGCAGATTGTCAATCATTTCCTTCATCTTCGCTTTGGCAGTGGGCGGAAAATGTTTTTTGACGTATTGCTCACCCAAAGCGTCACCCAGGTTGTTGTCCACAACCGCGACGCAGCGCCGCCAGCGTGGAAGCTGCTTTTTCGTGCCCCGCAGATAGGCGGAATAAAACCGGAAATTCTCTTGATCGAACCTGGCCGGCAGCGCCGATGCGCCTGCGGTGAGCGCACGCCACCGCAGATAGACCTGCCAATCGCCGAGCGGCGTCGCGATCAATTCGCGGTCCAGCGCCTTGAAGAAATCCGGTTGGCGAACAATGACTTCCTTGATTTCGGAATGGCCGATGTCCTTGAAATACTGCTCCCACGAAAAGCTGGTGTTCAATTCTTTCAGTTCGGCGAGCGTTTTCTTGTGGTAAGTCTTGAGCGGGTTGCGGGCCTCGACCCGATCCATCGAAGCTTCGGCAAGTTTGGTTTCGATGACCAGCACGGTTTTCGCCTGCGCTTCGGCCTGCGCGGGCGCGTCGCCCAGCAACGCGAACATCTTCGCCACGTGTTTCAGAAATTCGGCGCGCGTTTCTTTCGATTTGTCGTCCGTCTTCAGGTAGTAATCACGATCCGGCAGGGAAAGCCCGCCCTGGCTGAAGGTGGCGATATTGATGGTGCTGTTTTTCTGATCCGCTCCGACAAAGCGCCCAAACATTCCACCGACGCCCTTCATATGGAAATGCGCCAGAGCCGTTTGCAGGCTGCGCACGTCTTTGACCTTTTTGATTTCGGCCAGAAACGCATCAAGCGATTTGGTCCCCCGCGCCTCGATGGCTTGTTCATCCATGCAGGTGGCGTACAAATCGCCGATCTTCTTTTCGTTGGAACCTGCCGGCGCTTGTTTGTTGGCGGCGGCGGCTTCCAGGATGGCGCGCAGGGCTTCCTGATTTTCTTCATTCAACTTGTGCGGCACACCCCAGGAACTGAAGGCGGGCGGAATCTCGTTCTTTTTCAACCAGCCGCCGTTGACGTACTTGTAAAAATCCTGGCATGGCGCGCAGCTCTCATCCAGATTGCCGCGGTCGAAGCCGCCGCGTGGCGCTCCGTTCTGCCCGATGACGCCAGCGGCAAGCAGCAAAGTTAGAAAAAATGTCCCAAGTGGTTTTCGTCGCATGATCAAATCCTTATGAGTAATGGCGAAGGGCGCATTCCGAAATTTCGCGCGGGTCAATTTCCCCAGGCTTGTTGAAATCTGGTTGCGGCTTCGTCCAGCATTTTTTTCGATTCCGCTTCTGTTATCCATTTGCCGCGCACCATCACGCCTGCGCGCCGTTCCGTGCGGGTGATGTCTTCGAGCGGATTGGCATGGAGCAGCACCAGATCGGCGCGTTTGCCGCGCTCAACCGTGCCGATGGTGTCGAGCGCGCGCAGGTATTCCGCCGGATTGCGCGTCGCGGCTTCAAGCGCGGCATAGGGCGTCAGTCCCGCTTCAACCAGGTTTTGAATCTCGCGGTGCAGGCTGAAGCCATAGAGCAGGAATAATTCCGGCGTGTCCGAACCGGTCATGATTTTGCCGCCCGCTTCGTGAATGCCTTTGACCAGTTGATTGCGCACGCTCAAGTAACGCTTCAAACGTTCCGTTGAAGGCGGTGAACTCCAATACCGGTTGTGCGCACGGTGGCGGGATTCGCGCATTTTCGGCGGGAAAAAACGGTAATCCGGGCGGCGTCGCAACTGTTCTTCGGTTTGCGGAACGGCGTAGGAAAGTTTGAAAAAGGTAAGTGTCGGGCAGGTGTAGATTCCCGCCTTTGCGGTGGCTTTCGCCGCCGCCGCGACTTTGCGGTCGTCAATGTAATCCAGACTTTCCCAGTTGGCTTTGCGCCCGACGCCGCTGTCAGAAACGGAAACCTTCATCGGCGCATCGTCCCTGAGCACGGCTTCCATATACGAATCGAGGTGCTCAATCTGCTGCCCGGCTTCCAGCGCGCGATAAAGCCCGACGGGCAGATCAACGTGGCCAACGACGCGAATGCCTGCGTCTTTGGCCGCTTCGATCACCGCGTCATAAACCGGACGCGTAATCTGCGTGGTCAGTTTGATGAAATCGTACCCGGCGGCTTTGCATTCGCGCACTGCCTGCCGCGCTTCCTCCGGCGTTCTGACCGTGCGCCCGTTAAAAATGCCGCGCGCCGCGCGTCCGGTCAGCTCCGGACTGGCGACATACAGGGTCGGGCCGAGCAGCTCGCCCTTCGCCACTTTTTCGCGCAGCGCCAGATGTTCCGGCGTGCCGATCATCAAGCGGCTGGTCGTCACGCCGTTTGCCACCATAATCGCCAGCTCATCGCCCGCAATGCTGTCCGGGTATTCATCATCCGAAAACAGGTGCGTGTGCATATCAATCAAACCCGGCATCAGGTATTTGCCGCGCCCGTCAATTCGCACCGCTCCGGCGGGCACTTTGACCTTTGCGGCATCGCCGAGTTCAGCAATGCTCCCGCCGCGCACGATGACCGTTTGATTCTTCAGCACGCGCTCGCGATCCATCGGAATCACATTCACATTGATGAATGCCGTCACGGCCTCAGTTGTCGCTGTGATAGCCGGCTTGCCTGACGCGTGGTGCGAGGAAGCATTTGCAGGCTGCCATAAGCAGATGCTTGCGGGGGTGAACAGAAAAAAAAGAACTGTCAGTAGGTAGCTTCTTTTCAAGAACTCACTCCTTATTGACCGGCCCAGGCCAGTCCATCAGGGCCTTTCCCGGTTTCGACTTTTCCGGTCACGCTCAAGCTTTCAAGGTTGATGACGGCAATGCCATTCGCCTGGATCGTGGTGACGAAGGCCTGCTTCCCATCCGGCGTGACAGTGATTCCGGCGGGCATTCCTTCCACCGGAATCCGTTTGATCTCTTTGCGGGTGACGGCATCCACCACAATCAGTTCGCCGTCTTTCGGATTGGAGACTAGTGCGCGCTTGCCGTCGGGCGTCAGTTTCACGCGATACGGGTCTCCGCCCACGTTGAAGGTCGAAACTTTCCGGGTAGCGATGTCAACCACCGAAATCTCGCCGCTGTTGCGGTGCGCCGCCCACACTTCCCTGCCGTTGGGCGCAAGGTCCATGCCTTCTGGATTGGGACCAATGGAAATCTGCGTGATGGTGGAAGGCTGCACGGAGAAATCAAAAGCCGTGATGCTGGCGGAGCGAATATTGGCGGTGTAAATCCTCTTCTGGTCCGGCGTGACGGCCAGCATATGCGAAGTGTCCTGCCCCGTGCCCATCAACCAGTCCACTTTGTCCGTTGCCGGATCGTAGCGGGCGATCAGGCGATTGGTTTCACAGGTGAAATACACCTTGCCGCCGGCCTCGACAATCCCGTGCGGACGGCGCAAGCCTCCCAAATCCACCCGCCGCGTTTCTTTCATTGCCGCCAGATCAATCACCGACAGCGAGTTGCCAGGCTCCGGGCCGGGACCATAGTTGGCAACGTAAGCAAAGCGGCCATCCGCCGAAGCTGCGACTTCATGCGGCGAATTGCCGGTCGGCACACGCCCGATAATTTTGAGTGTTTGCGGATCCAGGATGGCCAGCGTGTTTTCGCCTTTGTTCAGCACCAGCAGACGAGACTGTTTGGTTTGCGCTCCCGCGCTGAAAACCAGCAGCGACAGCAACACAGCAAAACGCACGGCCCAGACACCATTCATTTGCATTGACAATTTTCCTCCGGTGCCGCCGAGCATACCGCGGCCTGTGACAGCCGCAATTCTTATGTGACGAGCCGTGCGATGGTTGTGACGAGCAGTTTTTGGAGAAGGATTGGGCCGGCAAATATTCAATTGAATGAATTGCCTTACACTCAATTGAAAAGCGCTTCAGGAAAGTTTTTCAATCAGGTCTTGCAGACGGTCGCGGTAGGTGCGGCTCAGGGTCAGTTCGGTGCCGTCCTGCAGGCTGACGGTGTAATCGCCATTGAAGAGCGGCGTCAGTTCCCTGATCCGGTCCAGGTTGACCAGGCGCGAGCGGTGGATGCGCAGGAATTTAACTGGATCGAGCCGGCCTTCCAGATGGCTGAGCGTTTCGCGCAACAGATGCGTTTCGTCGCCGACGTGCAGATTGACGTAGTTGCCGCAGGCTTCGATCCAATCTATCTCGCCGGTCTTGAGAAAATAGACGCGGCCGGTCGCTTTAATGACCAGCCGCTCGGCGTACTTCGGTCCGGATTTGATGTCTTCGAGCAGGGAAAGCAGCCGGCTGTCCACACTGTTGTGCCTGCTGCTTTCATCGCGGCGGGCAAGTTGTTTGCGGACGTGATTGAGCGTTTGGCGAAAACGCTCTTGATTGAATGGCTTCAACAGGTAATCGAGCGCGTGCACGGCAAAGGCTTGAATTGCGTATTGATCGTAGGCCGTGACAAAGACAATGGCGGGAAGCGGCTGCGAACCGATGGCGGCCAGCACCTCGAAGCCGCTCATTTGCGGCATCTGAATATCGAGAAAGACCAGATCCGGCTGGAGCTTTCTGATAGCGGTGACGGTTTCGCGCCCGTCGCGGCATTCGCCGAGAATTTCGATGTCGCTTTCCGCGTCCAGGAAACGGCGCACCCGTTCGCGGGCAATCGCCTCGTCATCCACAATGAGGGTCTTAATCTTCATCCTGCTCGGTAAATCTGCGATAGGGAATCGTCATCCGCAGCGTCAAGCCCTGATCCGGCGCGCCCTGCAGTTCGAATTGATGCGCCGCGCCGTACAAGCGCTGCAGGCGCGCCCGGGTGTTTGACAGCCCAACGCCTTCCTGAATCGCGCTGGCATCGCCATCGGGCAGGCCCAGCCCGTCGTCGCTGACGCGCAAACACAGCGAGCCGTTTTCGCGTACGGCTTGAATCTCGACTCGCCCCCCCAGAGCGAGGGGCGCAATGCCGTGGCGGATGGCATTTTCGACCAGCGGCTGCAGGATCATATTCGGCACGCAGGCATCCAGCGCCAGCGGATCAATTTCCAACTGCACGCGCAAACGGTCGTGAAAACGCGTCTGCTCGATCTGCAGGTACTTTTCCAGAAAATCCAGCTCCTGCTGCAACGACACCTCCTGCCGCCCCACCGTCTGCAACGAAAGCCGCAGCAGATCGCTCAAATCGGTGACCATGTGTTCAGCAACCTCCGGCGCCTTATGAATCAGTTCCGAGATCGTATTGAGCGTGTTAAACAGGAAATGCGGGTGAAGTTGCATCTTCAGAATCTGAAGCTGCGACTGCGCCAGCTTCGCTTCCAGTTGCGAGGCGCGCAATTCGCGTTCGCGGTACATCTGGTAATAGCCAATGCCGTATTGCGCGCCGATGCTGGCCCAGTAAACGGCAAGGCTGATGGAGTAGTTGAAAAGCAGAAACAGTTTGTACGTTGCCGCGAAGGAATTTTCTGGCTGGAGCGGCGGGTAGCCGAAATGTGGCAGCACCAACGCCGCCACTCCCTGCTGCAGCAGCGGGATTACCGATCCAGCCACTAAATGGATCAACAGACTGCGCCGCCATTGTCCCCGCTCGAAGCGAAAGCGCCGTCCCAGCCAGAGAATCAGCGGCAGGAACGCCAGCCACACATAACACGAGAAAAGCTCCCAGCTCAGGACGCGCATCGCGGACAACGGGTGGCCTGAAGCGTGGCTGCGCAGCAGCGTTTCGCCGGTAAAGAACAGGCCGATCAACGTCCACACTCCCGCGATCGCCGTCCATTTGAGCGCCAATTGTTGCCACTTGTTTGCAGTACTCATTACAGCCTCTGAAGTTCCGTCAGGCCGGCTTCGACCGGTTCGCAAGAATAGTGGCAACGCGGCGTGACGGCAATGGGGATGTGACCAGCCGCTACTTCGCCATGATGAACCGTTTTATTTCCGGGGCGCAGGGCCAGCCGCCACGCCTCCCCTGCGGCTTGAAAGAATAAGTGGCCGATTTCAAAGATCTATGTTTCTCCTGTAATCGAGTCCTGAAAATTCCAGCCGCCAAGGAACGGCTTTCAGCGCGCCTGACTTGCCGCCAATTCGTTATTGCGCACGGCCGCGTCATCGCCCATTGCCGTAAGCAGCGAAGGTGAAATGGAAGATTCGCTCTCCGCCCCTTGAGCCCCCTGTGTTCCGATGCCTCCGGGCGCGGGCAGTAACCGGTTAACGCAACTCAGGACATCCGCCGTCAGATTAGGAAAAAGACGTTGGACGGTGACCGCGACTTTGGCTGGCAAGGAAAGAACCACTTCCGCCTCGCCACGTTTACAGGCTGTCAGGATCTGACGCGCAGCCCGCTCCGCGCCCATGGCCAAAAAGGGAAGCGAATCGCTGATGCTGAACCAGGCATATTCCGCGCGATGCTGGCCCTTGAAGGTTGCATTGCGCGGGCTTCCCGTGCGCATCAACCCTGGACAAATGGTGGTGACGACAATTCCATCTTTGGCAACTTCCGCGCGCAACCCGGTGGACCAGCCGTATAAAGCAAATTTGCTGGCGCTGTACGGCAATAGATGGGGAACGCTGATCTTGCCGCCAATCGAGGCAATGTTGACGATCCGGCCTTCGCGGCGTAAACGCATGCCCGGCAGCACGGCGAGGGCCGTGTAAAGCGCCGCCCAGTAATTGACCTGCATGGCCTCTTCATAATCGGCAATGGTCATCTCTTCCGCGGGCCCAACCGTAATGACGCCGGCGTTATTGATCAACACATCTATCTCGCCGAATTTGTCCCGCACCGTCTGGACCATTCGGCCAACTTCTGATTGATTGGTCAGGTCGCAGGGGATGGCAACACTCTCAGCGCCACGCTGGATCAGCTCTTCCTGCGCCGCATTCAGTTCCTGCTGATCGCGGGCACAAATGGCCACCCGCGCCCCTTGATCCAGGCACTCCCGCGCCAGAACCAGTCCCAGCCCGCGCGATCCCCCCGTGATCAGCACGGTTTTGTTTCGTAAATCGTATTCGTCCAGTCGCCGCACGACGGCGCGTCCTGCCAAAAACAAACCAACGCCTCCGGCAGCGATGGCGATCGTTTTCCCATTCCGGCGCCTGGCTCGTTTAACCGCGCCTGGAAGAACGAAGTCCAGGATGACCTTCTTCAAAACCTTTGTCTGTAAACTCATTTTTCTCCCTGATGTCCCAACGTTGTCTTTCTTCGACTTACTCCAGGCCAAGTTCCAGGCAAAGTTCACGCCACGGGAAAATCAACCGTTTTGGCCGGGTCATCAATATTGCCGGGCCATCAGTATTGATTGATCGCCGGCATTGATGCTTGCGCGTTGCCACACAGTTACTGCCAGCCTCTCCCTGGTACTTTACCCAGTCTCTAAATGGTACGTGTGTTGTTAAATCGTCCGGCTCTGACGTTGGCCCACAAGACAGTGCGGAAAAAGTTTGAGGCGCAAAGGCTGTTTCTGCCCGTGTAATTGGCAGGCATAAGGCTTGCCTACTAATCGCACGAGTTCCAAATGTACTACTTACATCAAATTCCCGACTTAAGCAGGTAGTTAAGCTCTATAAGGAGAAGGTCATGATCTCAGCAGAGACAATAAATACGATGAAAAGTGATTCGGCGGCCACCAAATCAGGGCCGCAATCGAGACAAACCTCACTGAAATCCGAAGTCAATGTGAACCAAACAGAGCGGATGGCTTCAGCCGTGACAGGAGGAGCCCTGGCCGTCATCGGCATTGCAAAAGGCGGATGGGGCGGATGGTTGCTGGCGCTGACGGGAGGTGGCCTGGTTTATCGCGGCGCGACCGGCCACTGCGGCGTGTATCAGGCGCTCGGCATTGATTCAGTTCCCCGCGAACAGGGTTATGCAAGTGTCAGACATAACCATGGAATCAAAATCGAAAAGAGTGTGACGGTCAACAAATCGCCCGAAGAGCTGTACAGCTTCTGGAGAAACTTCGGCAATCTGCCGCACTTTATGAATCATCTGGAATCGGTCCGCGAAACCGGTCCGCAACATTCACATTGGGTGGCCAGGGCCCCCGCCGGAATGACTGTCGAATGGGACGCCGAAATTATTAATGAACAGAAGAATGAATTGATTGCCTGGCGTTCTCTGGAAGGGGCGTCCGTGCCCAATGCCGGTTCGGTGCGCTTCGAACAGGCGCCGGGCAACCGTGGTTGTATCGTGCGCGTGTCGCTCAGTTACGAACCTTTCGGCGGCTGGCTGGGATCAAGCATCGCCAAACTCTTTGGCGAAGAGCCTGGGCAGCAGGTGGAGGAAGACCTGCGCCGTTTCAAACAGTTGATGGAAACCGGCGAAATTGCCTCGACTGATGTTCAACCATCTGGCCGCGCCGCAGCCCGCGGCAGTTCCAAATGAACCTGGAGCAATAAGGACAACCATGAAAGCTTTATGTTGGTATGGAAAGAAGGATGTGCGCGTGGTGACGGTTCCCGACCCGGTGCTGGTCAATCCGCATGACGCGATCATCAAGGTTACGAGCACCGCCATTTGCGGTTCCGATTTGCATCTGTATGACGGGTACATCCCGACCATGGAAAAAGGCGACATTCTGGGCCATGAGTTTATGGGCCAGGTCGTTGAAGTCGGGCGCGAGTGCCGCAAACTGAAAGTGGGCGATCGCGTCGTGGTGCCGTTCACCATCGCCTGCGGCAACTGCTTTTTCTGCCGGAAGGAACTGTTTTCGCTGTGTGACAACTCCAATCCCAACGCGCGGAAAGCCGAAGCACTGTATGGCTTTTCCGGCTCAGGACTATTCGGTTATTCGCATATCTACGGCGGCTATGCGGGCGGACAGGCCGAATACGTTCGCGTCCCTTTCGCCGATGTCGGGCCCTTCAAGATTCCTGATGGAATCAGCGATGAACAGGTGCTTTTCCTGTCGGATATTTTCCCCACCGGTTTTATGGCGGCAGAAAACTGCAACATCAGTCCGGGAGACACGGTGGCCGTCTGGGGATGCGGGCCGGTCGGACAGTTTGCGCTGGTCAGCGCCTGGATGCTGGGGGCCGAACGCGTCATTGCCATTGACCAGGTGCCGGAGCGATTGGAACTGGCGCGCACGTTTGGCAAGGCGGAAACCATTGATTTCAGCAAGGTGGATGTTTTTGACATGCTGAAAGAGATGACCGGCGGCGTCGGTCCCGACGCCTGCATTGACGCGGTGGGCCTGGAAGCGCACGGCAGCAGCGTGGACGCAATCTATGATCGGGCCAAAGCCGCCATGTACCTGGCGACGGACCGGTTGCATGCGCTGCGGCAGGCCATCAATGCATGTCGCAAGGGCGGCACCGTTTCCGTGCCCGGCGTGTACGGCGGCTATCTGGACAAGGTGCCTTTCGGCGCGGCCTTTGCCAAAGGGCTGACGCTCAAGATGGGGCAGACGCACGTTCACCGGTACATGGCCTTCCTGCTCGACCGGATTCAAAAAGGCGAAGTAGACCCTTCACGGATCATCACGCATCGGCTGCCATTGGAGCAGGCGGCGCAGGGGTACGATGTCTTTGAGCGTAAAGACGACAATTGCATCAAGGTCGTGCTGAAACCATAAGCGGTAGATCGAGAATTCATTAACAAGGAGACGAACATGAAATCACAGGTAAATGAACTTCTGATTCAGGCGCTGGAAACGGAAACCGGCGGAATTCAAGTCTATCAGACAGCGCTTCGCTGCGTGATCAACGAAGACTTGAAAGAGGAATGGGAAAAGTATCTTGACCAAACCACCCATCATCAGGAGATCCTGATCGGCGTATTCGAAAAGTTAGGGCTTGATGCCGCGCAGGAAACGCCAGGCCGCAAAATTGTCCGTCACATTGGAAAATCCCTGGTGCAGGCAATGGAAATGGCGCTCAAAAACGGCCCGCCGGAAGCGGCGGAATTGGTGGCGTGCGAATGCGTGGTCCTGGCGGAAACAAAGGATCACGCCAATTGGGAATTGCTGGGACAATTTGCTGAAAAGGGGAAAGGAAAAGAAGCCAAGGCAATAAAAGAAGCCGTGGACGAAGTGGAAGATCAGGAAGACGAGCACATTTACCATAGCAAGGGCTGGTGCCGTGAACTCTGGATCAGCTCTCTGGGAATGCCCGCTGTCCTGCCACCGCCGGAAGAAGAAAAAGATGTAAAAACGGCAATCGGAGCCGCCAGAGCGCAACAAGCGCGAGAGAAAATGCTGTAAAGAGCCGTTTCGCCTGTTTACAGTTCTCCCGAATGGCCTGACGCAACCAAAGAAACCGAAGTACCGCAAGTTCCTGACAGAGCACGACCGGGCAATGTGCCGGAACGGCTTCATTCCGCGTTGCGTGCGGGCGGCTTTCTTTTTCTGGAAAGTTCAAAGCCGGCAGACGCCAAGTCAGACCTGGTGGCGACGATTGACAAGAAACACCGCATGGAAAAGAGCGTGGAAGCGCGCCGCCTCGCGCTGGATGCACCCGGCGCAGGCGGATTGACCTGTGCGAAGTTGCCAGCGAGACCCTCCAATTGCCGCGCGGCACGCCACACCAGGTTGTTTGAATGTCCGCAGCCTGTGTTTCAGGCCGCGGGCTGCAAGCTGTAGCGTATTTATCACATTATCCAGTTACAAATCGGCGTACTGCTGACAGGAGCGGACGTGCGTTGGCCAGGTAAACGCCAAGTTCTGGCAGAAGGTGGCGTACTAAAGTTCAAGGTTGCTGCGCAGCTTGGCAATGTCGCGTTGGGGCGGCGCGCCGAAAAGCTTTTTGTATTCGCGGCTGAAGTACGCCGGGTCTTCATAACCCACACGGAACCCGGCGCTGGCGGCATCCAGGTCTTCGCCGAGCATCAGGCGGCGCGCTTCCTGAAGCCGGATTTGCTTCTGAAACTGCAACGGGCTCATCGCCGTGACGGACTTGAAGTGATGATGGAAGCCGGACACGCTCATTCCAAGTTCGTGGGCGAGATTGTCCATTCTGAGCGGCTGGTCAAACTTTTCGCGCAGTTGCCCGATTGCCTTGGAAATACGGCGAGAATCTGCTCCCGGAGCCATGAGGTGGCTGAGCCGCGCCCCCTGCCCGTCCGCCAAAAGCCGAAAAACAATCTCTCTCACAATCAGTGGCTCCAGAACCTTGGCTTCAACCGGCGTGTCGAGCAGCCGGACCAATCTGACCACAGCGTCCAGCAGGTTGGCGTCCATCGGACTGACGTCCATTGCCTTCAGGCTCACCTCGCCCTTTTTCGATTCCATACCGGATTCCATCATGACCGAAGCGACCAGCGCGGAATCCAGGTTGAGCCGGAAACCTAGATACGGCCGGTCTTTCGACGCTTCTTCGACCTGGAAAGTGAGCGGCAAATCAACCGTGTAGATCAAATATTGTCCGGGGTCATAACGGAAGACTTCCTCGCCTAAAAGCGCCTGCTTACGTCCCTGGGCGACCACGCAAAAGGCTGGTTGATACATGGAATGAATCGGCGTTGTGGGTTTGGAGGAACGTGCGAGGCGAAAGTTGGAAGAGACGTCCAGCGTTCCGTCTTGGGGAAGAGCTTGTGCAATTCGCTCAACCAGTTCTTCCTTATTGTTTTGCGTCCTTTGCTCCAGGCGTTTCGCTTCTGTTTGATTCATACGGTCATCTTAGCCTCTTTGATTTCTACCCGCACGCCGCCCGCAACGTTTTTGCAGGATTGTACAATCATCCGCGAGTATCGTCTTATCTCCTTCTGACCCGAAGCCTTTAGAATTCAACTCACAAAATAGGATGCAAAAGAGTCATTTATGTTCTGGACGACTCCCGGAAATAATGAAATGAACGGGTAGAACAGGTTCTCAACCTGTTCTACCGATAGCGGTGCGAGCTGGACAGGTTGAGAACCTGTCCTACCTTTTCGGAGAAGAAAACTGATGATCAAACTGAAAGTAAACGGAAAGAACCAGCAATTCGATGGCGATCCTGAGACGCCATTGCTCTGGGTGTTGCGCGACGAGCTTGATCTCAAGGGCACGAAGTTCGGTTGCGGCATGGGCGTGTGCGGCGCGTGCACGGTGCATGTGAATGGACAGCCGACGCGCGCTTGCTTCACGCCCGTGTCGGCTGTGGCGAACAAATCCGTGACGACGATTGAAGGCCTCTCGCCCGATGGTTCGCATCCGGTGCAGATTGCGTGGCAGGAACTCGACGTAGCGCAATGCGGGTATTGTCAGGCCGGACAGATGATGTCGGCATGTGCACTGCTGGCCAAAACGCCAAAGCCGACTGACGCACAAATTGATGTGGCGATGAACGGCAACCTGTGTCGTTGCGGAACGTACTTGCGCATTCGCGCGGCGATTCATAAAGCGGCTGAGACCACGCCTGCGAAAGCGGTTGCCAAGCCTGCCGCCAAAGCGCCGCGCACGGGCGCACGCTTATCACCCAACAAGAAATAAGGAGACCCATGACAAAGACAAACCTCAATCGTCGCGCGTTTCTTCAGGTAACCGCGTTGGCGGGCGGCGGCTTACTGTTGGGCATGTATCCCAAGGCGGCTGCGCTTGCGCAAGGACCACCACAAGCCGTACTGGTTCCGAATGATTTCATTCGCATCGCGGCTGACGGCATCGTGACACTCACTTCAAGAAATACGGAAATCGGACAGAACATTTACAACACGCTGCCGATGCTGATTGCCGAAGAACTGGATGTGGACTGGAAGGACGTGCGCGTCGTGCGTCCCGATGCACATCCCAAATACGGCAATCAATTTACGGGCGGCAGTTCGGGCACGCCAGGGAACTGGGTTGCAATGCGGCAGATGGGTGCCGCCGGGCGGCAAATGATCGTGGCCGCAGCCGCCCAAACCTGGGGCGTGGCAGAATCCGAATGTTCGACCGCTTCTGGTCGCGTGTCGCACAAAGCATCCAATCGCTCGTTGGGTTATGGCGAACTCGCAGCGAAAGCCGCGACTCGCCCCGTGCCTGATTTTAGTAAGCTCAAGCTAAAAGACCCGAAGGATTACAAAATCATTGGCACGTCTACTGTCAGCGTAGAAACCAAAGACATCGTGACCGGCAAACCGATTTTCGGCATTGATGTGAAAGTGCCGGGGATGCTTTACGCCGTGATGCAGCGCACGCCAGTGCTGGGCGGAAAAGCCGTGAGCGCAAACCTCGACGCGATCAAAGCGATGAAAGGCGTCAAGCATGCGTTTATCATCGAAGGCCGCCCGCTCGCCAATGACTATCCCAATTACCTGTTCCAAGACCCGGGCTTTGAATCAGGCGTCGCCATCGTGGCCGACAGTTGGTGGGCGGCCCAATCCGCACGCGAAAAACTGGAAGTAAAATGGGACGCCGGCAAATGGGGCACGCAAGACAGCGCCGAGCTTGCCAAAAAAGCAGTTGAGCTTTCCAAACAAGCTCCGATGCGAACGCTCAGGCAAGATGGCGACGTCGAGGCTGTTTTCAAGCGCCCGGATGCCCGAGAAGCTGTCAAAGTCGTCGAAGCCAATTACACGATTCCTTTCATCGCGCACGGCACGATGGAGCCGCAAAATTGCACGGCGCATTACAAAGACGGCAAGCTCGAAATTTGGTCTACGAGCCAGATTCCGCAACCCGGACGTACGGCGACGGCGCAATTGCTCAAGATGTCTGAAAACGACGTGACGGTTCACGTCGTGCGCGGCGGCGGCGGATTCGGGCGGCGTGCATATAACGACATCATGCTCGACGCCGCGTGGATTTCTAAACAGATCAACGCGCCGGTCAAGTTGCTCTGGTCACGCGAAGACGACATCCAACACGATTATTATCGCTGCGGCGGCTTCCAGTTTATGAAGGCTGCGGTAGACAACAGCGGCAAGCTGGTTGCTTGGCACGATCACTTTGTTGCTTTCGGCGAAGGGAACAACTTCGCGCACGACGGCGGTTTTCAACCGGGCGAATTTCCGGCGCGTTTCGTGCCGAATTTTCGCGTGCAATCTTCAGTGATGGGGTTGGGACTCAAGACCGGAGCGTTGCGCGCGCCTTACTCAAACAGTACGGCGTGGGTGATTCAATCCTTCATTGACGAACTCGCCGCTGCCACAGGTAAAGACCCCGTGCAATTCCGTTTGGATTTGCTGGGAAATACGCCGCTGCCGTTAGGGCAGCGTGAACGAGGCTTGGACGCTTCACGCATGATCGGCGTCATCAAACTGGCCGCTGAAAAATCCGGCTGGGGCAAACGCAACTTGCCGAAAGGCACCGCGATGGGCGTTGCCTTCCATTTCAGCCATGGCGGATACTTCGCCGAAGTCGCCGAAGTTACGGTGGCAGCGAACAAGAAAATCAAAGTGAATAAAGTATGGGTTGCGGCTGACGTGGGCAGCCACATTATCAATCCCAGTTCCGCTGAAACGCAGGTGCAAGGCGCAGTCATAGATGGCCTGAGCGAAATGATGCAGGAAATTACGCTGAAAAATGGAGCCGTTGTGCAATCGAATTATCATCAGCATCCGTGGCTGAGAATGTCGCAAGCGCCGCCAATCGAAGTGCATTTCCTGAAAACCAACAATCCGCCGACCGGTTTGGGCGAACCGGCTTTGCCGCCGATTCTGCCCGCCGTCTGCAATGCGATTTTCACGGCGACGGGCGAACGCATCCGCACAATGCCGATGACGAAGCAGGGCTTCAGTTTCGCGTAATTCCAGTTGCTATGAAATGCGTATGGGCAAGAAGGCAATCCTCATCACGCTGGCAATTGTTCTAAGCCCGATAACGCTTGGGCTAATACGATGGGTTCATTCGCCTAGTCAGGAAGAGGTCCGGTTTCAAAACGGAGAGGTCACACTGGCCGGAACACTGTATGTTCCCTCAGGAACCGGCCCGCATCCCGCGGTGATCTTCATTCACGGCTCAGGCGATGACGGCAGGGAAACCTATCGTTACTTCGCTGACATTTTGGCAAGGCGCGGGATTGCGGTTCTGATCTATGACAAACGCGGCGTTGGCGCTTCAACCGGCAGTTGGAAGGCAAGCCCATTTAGCGTCCTGGCGGACGATGCGCTGGCGGGAGTCAAATTTCTCAAAGGGCATACGGCGATTGACGCCAGGCATATCGGAGCCTGGGGCGGGAGCGAAGGCGCCATCATCGCGCCGTGGGCAGCTTCACGATCCGCGGATGTCGCATTTGTCGTGATGCAAGCGGCGACTGGTGTGACCTTTGCGCAGCAGAATCTTTATCAAAACGAGCGCCAGTTGCGAGCCGTTACCAACTCAGAAGCAGATGTCGCACAGGGTCTGAACATTGTGAATTTGCAGCAGCATTACGCACGGACGGGAACCCGCTGGCAGGCGTATGCGGAGGCCAGACAAGCTGTTCGAGAAAAGGCCTGGGCTTCGGCGCTGGGTTCGCTCCTGTCGCCGGACAATTGGTGGTGGACCTGGTATCGCACCAAGATGGATTACGACCCGATCCCCATGCTTGAGAAAGTCCGCGTTCCAGTCCTGGCGGTGTGGGGAGAAAATGACGTGCTTGTGCCGGTGACAGAAAGCCGCGCCGCCATCGAAGCTGCTTTCACACGAAGCGGTAACCGCAACGTCACTTGTCGCGTCTACGCCGATGCTGACCATAGCATTCAAACCGAGAGTTGGTTACATGTGCGCAGACCGGAGCCGGGTTACCTGGATTTGTTGAGTGAATGGATTCAAAAACAAACAACCACGCCGAAATAAGGGCGTCTATAGCTTTTAAGAAAGGAATTTCTCCACGAAGCCACACTAAGAGACACGAAGAAAGAGAAGAGCAATTCGGGTCAGGTCATTCAATTCCCTTAGTGAACCTTCGTGTTCCTTCGTGGAAGAATCTTTTTCTTGAAGTCTATAGGGTACCTGTTGCAAGGAAAATTTTATGATCAAGCTGAAAGTGAATGGAAAGAACCAGCAGTTTGACGGCGATCCCGAAATGCCGTTGCTCTGGTTTTTGCGGGATGAAATCAACTTGAAGGGAACCAAGTTTGGTTGCGGCTTCGGAATGTGCGGCGCGTGTACGGTTCACCTGAATGGCAAACCCACCCGCGCCTGTCTGACGCCGGTTTCCGCTGCGGCCAACGCTGCGGTCACAACGATTGAAGGCCTCTCGCCCGACGGCTCGCATCCGGTGCAGGTGGCCTGGCAAGACCTGGACGTTCCGCAGTGCGGTTATTGTCAGGCCGGACAAATCATGTCGGCCTGCGCGTTGCTCGCGAAAAACCCCAAACCAACGGATGGTGATATTGATGCGGCGATGAACGGCAATCTGTGCCGCTGCGGCACCTATCTGCGCATCCGCGCCGCGGTTCACAAAGCCGCAGAATTGACGGCTTCCAACACGACTCCCAAAGCACCACGCGCAGGCGCGAAGGTGTTCCCCGCCAAAAATGGCAAAAAGTAAGGAGAAATACTTTGAAATTTTTGTTTTCGTTTGCGTTGCTCTGTTCTTTCGCTTTGCTGACGATCCCGGTGGGGACGACCGCGCCAGCAGCCGATTGGCCGCAGTGGCGTGGCCCGCTGCGCAATGGTTTATCCAGTGAGACCGGCTTGCTCAAAGCCTGGCCTGAAAAAGGCCCGGCTGTGACCTGGTCAGTCGCAAACCTCGGTGAAGGTTACGGTTCGCCGGCGCTCAAAGGGGATCGCATTTATGTGCAGGGAACGAGCGGGACAGGAAGCGAAGCCAAGAGCACGGTCTTTTGTTTGAACCGCGCCGACGGCAAGACAATCTGGTCAGTCGCCTTCGGGGCGAAGGTGGATCAGGACAAGGGCAACGGGCCGCGCGCTACGCCGACGCTGGATGGAGACAGATTGTATGTGCTGACCGAAAACGGCGACCTGGCTTGTTTGCGGGAAAAAGACGGTTCGCGCATCTGGGGCAAAAACATTCTGAAAGAGTTTGGCGGCAGCAACCCCAAATGGCTGATCAGCGAATCGCCACTGGTGGACGGCAATAAATTGATCGTTTCGCCCGGCGGCACGAACGCGGGCATTGTGGCGCTGGACAAAATGACCGGCGCGGAGATTTGGCGCACGAAAGAGTTGAGCGACCAGACTGGCTACGCCTCCTGCATCATTGCGGAAGTGGGCGGCGTGCGCACCTACATCAATTTCACTTCGACTGCGGCAGTCGGCGTGCGCGCCAGCGACGGCAAACTGATGTGGCGTTATGCCAATGTCGCTAATAAAGTTGCCAATTGCACGACGCCAATCTTCGCCGATAACAAAGTCTTTTTCTCTTCGGCTTACGGCACGGGCGGAGCGTTGCTGAACCTGACGGCGCAGAACGGCGAGGTCAAAGCGGAAGAAGCCTATTTCACCAAAGAGATGCAGAACCATCACGGCGGAATGGTGTTGGTGGATGGTTACCTCTACGGCTTCTCGAATGCGATTCTGACGTGCATCGAATTCAGCACCGGCAAGGTGATGTGGAAAGACCGCAGCGTCGGCAAAGGCTCCATCGGTTACGCGGACGGGATGCTGTATCTGCTCGGCGAAAAACAACTGGTCGGGCTGGCCGAAGCCAATCCCAAAGCCTATGTCGAAAAAGGCCGCTTCCCGATTAACGACCGGGGCTGGGATAGCTGGGCACACCCGGTGATCATCGGCGGCAAGCTTTACATCCGTAATCAGAACGAACTGACTTGCTACGACGTGAAGGGCAAGTAAGACACTGAAAATAGGTGGGACAGGTTATGGGGTAGTGTCACTATTTTTGAAAAATCATACGCTAAGCGATGCAACATTGTCGGAAAGAACTGGTGACTTATGATCATCAGACCGTGGGCACAGTACCACCGTCAATCACGTATTCGCTCCCGTGAATCGAGGCCGCGCGGTCAGACACCAGGAAGGCCACCAACTCAGCGACCTCTTCCGGGCGTCCAGGCCGACCGATTGGAATTCCTCCCAGCGAATCCATCAGGCCTTGGCGCGCTGCGCCCTCGTCGGTGCCGCCCTTTTCGGCGAGTTGGGCGATGAGGCCTTGGGCGGCAGTCGTCTCGATGAAGCCGGGCGAAACTGTGTTCACGCGGATGCCCTTCGGTCCCAGTTCCTTTGACAGCCCCTTGCTGTAATTCGTCAGCGCTGCTTTGGCGGCAGCATAAGCAAGCGTCGCCTCAAACAACGGCAAGCGCCCCTGGATGGATGAAATATGGATGATGACGCCGGATCCATGTTTGAGCATCGGCGGCAACAGTCCGCGGTCGAGCCGAACAGCAGAAAACAAATTGAGGTTAAAGGCCTCTTGCCAGTCTTCATCACGCAAGGCAAGAACGCCACCGCTCGGCGCTGTGGAACCGCCGACGTTATTGACCAAGATGTCCACGCCGCCGAAACGGTCGAGTATTTCCTTGACGACTTTCTCGCCTCCCTCGGGCGTGCTGAGGTCAGCCTGGATGAGGTGGACAGGCGCTGGCGAGTTGGCTGGTGTGGAGCGTGCTGTGGTAAGAACCATCGCTCCTGCACGAGCCAGGCGGTTGACGATAGCTTCGCCCATCCCCTTGGTGCCCCCTGTGACCAGGGCGCGCTTGCCCGCGAATTCGTTCGTGTCGAATGGAAAGTTGGATGATGTAGTCATACGCGGATGCTTCCTGTCGGTTTCTTTTGTTGTGTCCCGGCTATTCGGCGTCCTGATTCTGCAAAATCAGCAACCTGGAAATCTTGTCGCCATTGACCGTGATGTGGTGGTCGAGGAGAAGAGGGTCGGGGAGATTGGTCTTGTCAAAGTCGCCGTCTACCTTGGTGGTGACGATGGTTGCGCCATCGCCCTGTTTAGCGGCGGTGACCTCCAAGTTGACATTGGCGCCGATAATCTCGCGGTCGCTCCATTCCTTGATTGCGACAGCGCCGTGGAAATCACGCCCGATGTCAGTAACGAGCGCGTCATCGGTGAAGCAAGCGAGGAACGCGTCGGAATTATGGTTGTTGGTCGCCTTGATGTACGCGGCAATGGGTTCGGCTAGTTGTGTAAACATAATGCTGCCTCCTTTGTGTGGCTGGATAGCCCGATGGACATCTCCTTTGCTCTAATAGTTCGGGGAGCAACGATCCGTTATTGCTCGCTCCCCATTGCATCAACCAGAGTGTATAAATACACATTCTAAATGACAAGAACACACGAAAAAGTAAGGTACTTACCTAAAAGTAAGGAGGCAGAATTGACGCCAACTTCAGCCGCGCAAGGCGTGGAGGATGTGCTCAAGATTCTTGAGGGTCGCTGGAAGTTGTTAATCTTATTTCAGCTCTTCGGAGGCAAAGTGCTGCGCTTCTCAGATCTGGAACGCGCGATCCCGGCGATTTCCCAGAAGATGCTCATCCAGCAGCTTCGTCAGATGGAAGCCGATGGAATTGTCCGACGTATCGTCCACCCCCAGGTTCCACCGAAGGTCGAGTACTGCCTGACAAATTGGGGGCAGGCCTTATGTCCAGCACTTGACGCCTTGCTGAAATGGGCCGCGCTGCGCGAGGAGATGCTTGAACCTGTTGTTCGATAGGGACACATTTTTGTCGGCCTTAGCGTATGATTTTTCAAAAATAGTGACACTACCCTGTTATGAACTTGCCCCACGATTATCCTGCTTACGCAGTGAGACTGGTTACGAACTTGTCCACCTATTTTTAGAGAGAAAATCATGATCAATACAACTTTCAATCGGCGCTCTTTTCTGCGCGTTTCCGCGCTGGCAGGCGGCGGCTTTATGCTGGGTCTGTATCCCAAAGCTGCCGCGGCATTGGCGCAAGGCGGTCGCAGGGCAGAGACCGCGCTGCTTCCGTCTGATTTCATCAGCATTGCATCGAACGGTATCGTCAGTATCACTTCCAGGAATCCTGAAACGGGCCAGCATTCGCTCAACATGCTGGCGATGCTGATTGCCGATGAACTGGATGTGGATTGGAAGAATGTCAAAATCATTCGCCCTGATGCGGATAACAAATACGGCGTTCAATTCACCGGAGGCAGCACCGCGACGCCGAACAACTGGGAGCCGATGCGGCAAATCGGAGCCGCTGGGCGGCAGATGCTGATTGCCGCAGCTGCAAACACTTGGGGCGTCGCGGCTGCGGAATGCGCGACGGCTTCCGGCCGCGTGATTCATCAAGCTTCCAATCGTTCTGCTTCGTATGGCGAACTCGCTGCGAAAGCCGCGACGATGCCGGTGCCGGATTTCAAATCGCTCAAGCTGAAAGACCCGAAGGATTACAAAATCATCGGCACCACCACGAATGATGTCGAGAATAAAGACATCGTGACGGGCAAACCGATTTTCGGCATTGATGTAAGCGTTCCAGGGATGCTCTACGCCGTATTTCAGAAAACGCCGGTGATGGGCGGCAAAGCGATCAGCGCAAACCTCGACGCGATCAAGGCGATGAAAGGCGTCAAGGCGGCGTTCATCGTCGAAGGCAAACCGCAACCCAGCAATTTCCCCAATTATCTCAACGACGATTCAGGACTCGAATCAGGCGTGGCTATCGTGGCAACCAGTTGGTGGGCGGCACAATCGGCGCGCGAAAAGCTGGAAGTGAAATGGGACGAAGGCAAATGGGCAACGCTGAACAGCGTGGATATTGCCAAAAAAGCCGACGAGCTTTCCAAACAGCCTGCGGCACGCACGCTGCGCAAGGACGGCGATGCCGAAGCCGTTTTCAAACGCGGCGATGTGAAAGTCATCGAAAGTTCCTATGTTTTCCCCTTCATCGCGCACGCGCCGCTGGAACCGCAAAACTGCACGGCGCATTACAAAAACGGCAAGCTCGAAATCTGGTCCACCAGCCAGACGCCGCAAATCGGCAAAACCATCGTCTCGCGTTTGATGGGAATGCCTGAAAGCGACATCACCATTCACATGATTCGAGGCGGCGGCGGATTCGGTCGCCGGTTGTATAACGAATACATGTGCGAGGCGGCGTGGATTTCCAAAACCGTCGGTGCGCCGGTCAAATTGCTCTGGTCGCGCGAAGACGATATGCAACACGATTACTATCGTTCGGGCGGATTCCAGTATCTGAAAGCCGCCGTGGACAACTCCGGCAAAATCGCCGCCTGGCAAAATCATTTCGTCGGCTACGGCGAAGGCGATACCTTTACGCATTCGGGCCAGGTGGACGGCAACGAATTTCCTTCGCGGTTCGTGCCGAATTACCTGATGCAGGCGACTATGATGCCATTGGGGCTGAAAACCGGCGCCTTGCGCGCGCCGCGTTCCAACGTCTACTCGTGGGTGTACCAATCGTTTATTGACGAACTGGCGCACGCCGCAGGCAAAGACCCGGTACAATTTCGCCTTGAGCTTTTGAGCAATGCGCCGCCCGCCGGAACGCAAGGCGTGATGAATGCCCAACGCATGATTGATGTGGTGAAACTGGTCGCGGAAAAATCCGGCTGGGGCAAACGCACCTTGCCAAAGGGCACTGCGATGGGCATCGGCTTCCATTACAGCCATCGCGGCTACTTTGCCGAAGTCGCCGAAGTCACCGTCAACGCGAACAAGAAAATCAAAGTAAACAAAGTCTGGGTGGCAGGCGACATCGGCAGCCACATCATCAACGTCGGCGCCTCTGAAAACCTGACGCAGGGCGCCATCGTGGACGGCATGAGCGAGATGTTGCAGGAGATTTCGTTGAAAAATGGTCGCGTCGTGCAATCGAACTACCATCAGCATCCGCTGGTGAAGATGTCGCAAACGCCGCCCATCGAAATCCACTGGATCAAATCCAACAACCCGCCGACAGGCCTGGGCGAACCTGCGTTGCCGCCGATCCTGCCCGCGATTGCCAATGCGGTGTTCACAGCCACGGGCGAACGCATTCGCACGATGCCGATGACGAAGCAGGGCTTCAGTTTCGCTTAAACTATGAAACGAAGAGAAGCGGGCTGGCTGTCAACGCTTCTCTTCGCGGGTGGTTATGGGGGAAATCTTTGCGGTGTTTTTGAAACGCTGTAATTCACTTACCTGGTTACGGCTTTTCTCAATACCTCCATCGTCTCGTGCTGGCGCTTTGCAACGAATTTGCGGGCGTCATTGATTTTGGCTTTGGCGGCGGCGGGGTTCTTCGCCATTGCCAGCACCGCGGAAACGTAGTTCGCAATCTCCGCTTCCTGATCGAAATCAAACAGCCAGTCGCCCAACCCGATGTCGCGCCACATAAAGCCTTTGCTCGTTTGTTCAGCAAAGCGTCCGACGATGGCGGGAATGCCGTTGCCGACAGCCATAATCGGCGAGTGCATTTCGAGGCCGAATAACCCGGCGGAACGCACATACACGCTGAGGGCTTCATCCGTCAGCCAGAACTTTTCGCGCCAGACGACGCGCGGTTTCACGTCGTCCGGCAGCTTGTCATAGACCCACTGTTTGCCGACTTCCATCTGCGACATGTCTTCGGGGCAAAGCAGGACTTTGTGTTTGGTTTCGCGGATGACCGCCGTGATCGCCGCCCGCAGCGGCGCGTGATCGTGTTCGGCCATGGCCTGATTACGCGCCTCACGCTCGGCATTCAGTGGCTGATGGCGAATCTTCCAATAGGGCGTGTAGCGCAGGCGCGGAATGCAGCAGAGGAATTTTCCGGCTTCCAGTTGATTGGCCTGCAAAAATGCCGTCGCCCTGGCGTCGTCGCGCAAATCGCAGGCGAACGCGCCGTCGGGGGCAAAGCCCATCACTGGCGCTTTGACGCCTTGTTCACGCGCCACTTGCAACGAAACTGAGTCGCGGAAGTAGACGAACTTCGCCTGATTGAGCACTTCCTTGTCGTTCGTGCCGGATAGAAACGAGCCTTGTGTGATGCCGTAAACGCCAAACGGCTTGCCGGTATGTTTGATGAACGCGGCGACGTCTTTGGCCGCGACGAGCGAAGGGCCGGAACCGTGCAGCAGGAAGTCGCACCAGTCCACCGCCGCCTGCAACTCAGGATTCGACGCTTTGCCGTCTTTGCTATCTGGGCCGATCGTGCCTTTGACGATTTGCAGTTTGGGAAAGCGCCGATGCTCCATCGCGGCGACTTCGGCGGATAGATCCTGCGACGCCCATAATCGAACTTCGGCTTCGGGCAGGTATTTTTCAATGAGTGACAGCACGCCCGGCGTATGCGCGATGTCGCCGATGTTGACAACCTGCCACGACGAACGCAGCAGAATGCGCGGCGGCGTGTTGGCGTAAGTTGGCAGAGCGCCCAGAGCAAAGGCGCCGGCAGATTGCGAGAGAAAGGTTCTGCGTGTAATGGTCATAAAGTTGATTGAAGCACGGTGTTGTTTTTTCAGAAAGTCAGTTTCAGCCCGAATTGCAGATTCCGTCCCGGCGCGGCGCCGTTGATCGTGCCGTAAGCGACATCCGTCGTATTGACGTTGGGATTATTGAGATTCACCAGGTTCCAGGCATTGAAGAAATCGCCTTGAAATTGCAGCCCGATTTTCTCGCGCAACGCAAACCGCTTGCGCAGCGAGATGTCCCAGACTTGCCGCCCGGGGCCTTCAATGATGCCAATGCCGGCAGTGCCGCGCCGTTCATCCGGCGCAGTTTTGAATGCCGCTTTATTGAACCATTCCGTGATGGTTTGTGGCCCACCGATGTCGCCGCTGACGTAATCCGCGCGCCGTCCGCCAATCGAAGTCGCGCCCGTCGGCGTCAGGTATTGCCCGCTTTGAAAGCGCGTGATGCCGCTGACTTCCCAGCCTTTCAGGAGATTGCCGCCGAGTCCTTGCATCCGCCGAAACAGCGGCAAGCGCCAGGTATACGTTGTGACAAAGATGTGGCGGCGATCAAACGTGGTCGGGCCGTAATTGAAGCTGCGATTGAACGGGTCTTCCAGATTGTCGGAATCGCCGCTGCTGTCCGACAGGGCTTTTGACCAGGTGTAGCTCACCGTCATCGTCAGGTCGCCTTTGCGCTTGGTCGCGTAAACCTGAAGCGCATTGTAATTCGAGGTCGTATCGCTCAGCCGCATCAGGATGCCGGAAAACCCTTTGTACGGGCGTAGCGTGTTGACCGAAGCGCGTTGCGCGGCGGGCAGCGCGGCATTGGCGCGCAGGATTTCAAACGGCGCCTGGTTGATGTCGGGCTGGCGCATCAGATGGCGACCGAGATTGCCGACATACGTGATTTCGCCGAAGACGCCGCCGGGCAATTCGCGTTGCACGCCCAGCGAGAAATTCATCGTGTACGGCGTGACCAGATTCGGGTCAATCGCGTTGAGGTTGCCGAACGGAGCCAGCGCCGAAGCGCGCCCGCCCGTGATGTTCGCCAGGTTGCCGTTTTCAAACGAGGAACTCAGCAACAGCGGCGGATTGTTTGCCAGCGGCGCAATCAGCGTCATCGCCGGACGGTCATAAAACAAACCGAAGCCGCCGCGCACCGCTGTCTTGTTATCGCTGAACGGCGCGTAGGCAAAGCTGAAACGCGGCGCGATCAAATGTTGCGGCTCATAGAAACCGCGTGGCGCGCCGCTCGGCACGCTCAACACTTCAGGGCTGTTGCTGTTCGGGAACCGCTCCAACTCCGATTGCGGCACACCGAAGCCGGCGCGAATCAATCCATTGTACCGATTGCCCCCTCTGGTGGTGTCAATCAACCCATTATTCAAAACCGTCACAGACTGCGCGGGGTTGTAAAGGCTCGGATCGAAGTTCGTGATGTTGTTCGCTTGTGAATAGGTCGGCGGGCCGTATTGATACCGCAGCCCGACTTCCAGACTCAAGCGCCGGCTGGCTTTCCAGTTGTCGCTGACAAAGGCTTCGTATTGCGAAAAGCGAAAGAAGGTCAGCGGATCGTTGTTCGCTTCGGTGTACGTGCGGAAGTTGCCGAGCAGCGCATCCGCCAGTGCATTGCCGGTCGAAAGCGCATTGCCGCTGGGATTGAAGTTTACGCTGCCGGTGTAAGCCGGACGCCCGTTCGGGTCTTTGCGGTCGCGCACAATCAGCACGCCGGTCTTCAGCGTGTGCGCGCCCGCCACCCACGAAAGATTGTCGGAAAACGCAATGTCAACGGCGGGCGAGATCAGCGTCCCCGCCGGGCCACGAAAACCCGCGAAACCGGTGACCGTTGTGTCGGGAATGCCGTTTTCATAACGTCCCAACGGAAACAGTTGCTGAAAGGTGAAGCCATAGGTTTCGCGCTTCCACGCCTCGCCGACGGGTGGCGTGCGTTGGCGGCTCCACGACGCATTGATTTTCGCTTCGTTGATCAAGCGCGTGGTCAGCATCCACGTATGCCCGATCTGATAGCTGTAACCGGGACGCAGACGATTGCCCGGAATCGTCGGCAGCGGCGAATTGATAAACGTGCCGAAAGGGTCAATCACGCTGTTGTAATCGTAAATGTAGCGGCCATAAACCGTGTGTCGCTCGTTGACGCGATAATCCAGACGCAGAATTTGCTGGCGGAAATCGAATGGATTCGGTTGCTGATAGAGCGCATTGTTCGCCGTCGGCGTGTCCGTGTAAGACACGGCCTGTTTTTCCATCGCGTCATAAACCGACGCAATGGCCTTGCCGTCCGGCGTCAGCAGATTGGCGGGAATCACTTTCGGATTGGGAAAGCAGGCGGTTTGCACCGTTGCGTTGCACGTTCCGGTTTTCGTCGGGTCTTTCAAAAACACATTGGCGCGGGCGCTGAAATCGCCGCGGCGTTCGGCGCGCGTTGGAATCGTTTGCAGCGTCGCGTTGGTAAACCGGCGAATGTATTTCCACTCCATCCCGGCGAAGAAAAAGAATTTGTCCTTGATGATCGGGCCGCCAAGGCTGAAACCGAAGTTGTTGTAGCGCAAACTGGGGCGCGCAACTTTGCGCGAGTTGCTGAAAAAGTTATTCGCGTCGAGCTTGTCGTTGCGTAGAAATTCAAACGCGCTGCCGTGAAACTGATTGCCACCGCTGCGCGTGACGACATTGACCGATGCGCCGGAATTGCGACCGTATTCCGCCGAAAAATTCGAGGTTTTGATATTGACCTCGCGGATGAAATCAATGCCGACGTTGTTGATCTGGGAGCCGTTCGAGCCGGAATCCAGGTTGAATCCGCCGTCCACGGTCAGGTTGTTGGTGTTGCCGCGATTGCCGTTGATCGGTTGCGACACGCTGAGGCTGGTCATCAGTTCGAGTTGATCGTCTATCAGCAGCGGCGCACCGGGAATCAACGCAGTCAGTTGCATGTAATTGCGTCCGTTGAGCGCCAGTTCCTGCACCTGTGACTGGTCAATCACCCGCGCCACTTCGCCTGAAGTCGAGTTGACGGTTTCACCCGCCGAAGCAGTGACTTCGACGCTCTCGGTGACGGCTCCGGGGTCAAGCGTAAAGTCCACGGTCAAACGGCCATCGGCCACCAGATCGGAACCGGTCTTGGAAAGCTTTTTGAAACCCTGTGCCTCGACCGTCACGCGATAGATGCCGACGGGCAAATTCGTCGCCACATAAAATCCATTCGGATCGGTCACGGCTTCGCGTGTCAATTGCGTGGCCTCGTTGACGAGTTTGACCGTAGCGCCGGGTACAGCCGCGCCGGAACTATCCGTCACTGTGCCTGAAATACGGCCAAAGATGGTTTGTGCCGCAGCATTGGTTGTGAGCAACAGCCCCAGCAGGGCGCTGCATAAAAAGCGGGTGAATCGAAGCTGAATTTGCATGCAGGTCTCCGTAGTCGTGTTTTTTTTGAGTTGATGAAATAGAATCCTGTCGCGGCGGACAGTGCGCGCCAACATAGCTATCTCAATGATTCGCTTGAAGTAATTACTCAGTAACAACCGGTAACAAGCGCCTGTTGCTTTCTGTTACACGGCTTTTTTCGCAATGGTTAAGGGGCAGGAAATCACGCGGCAAACCGTCGCGGCTGAACTGGCAAAAATCCTCGGCGGCGAGACCTTGCGCGGCAAAGATACGCTGCGCGCGCTTTTGTCTTATCTGGTGGAGCGAACGTTGGACGGCTCGGCTGAGTCGTTGAAGGAATACACCATCGGCGTCGAAGCGTTCGGCAAACCGGCGGATTACAACCCGCAGGAAGACGCTTCGGTGCGCGTGCAAATCGGACGGTTGCGGCAAAAGCTGGAAGAGTATTACCGCACCGAGGGCGCGCAGGACGCGCTCGTCATCGAATTGCCCAAACGGCAATTCGCCCTGCTCTTTCACGAACGGCCTGTCGAGATTGCCGCCACGCCGCCCGAAGTCGTGCAGACGGAAGCGCCATTGCCGCCTCCGCCTGCTTTGCCTGCTGCGCCGCGCAGGATTTCGTGGCCGTCGTTATTGGCGGGTGCGCTCGCCGTGGCCGTGTTGTGGGCCGGTTGGAGCTTGCTGAAATCGCGCGAACCGATTCGTCCTTCCGGGGTTGCCGCCAGCCCCGAACTCACAGAACTCTGGCAACCGTTTTTACAGAGCGAGCGCCCGATTACGATGGCGATGACGATGCGTCCGTTTCTTCGGTATGACCGCGGCGTCATCCGCGAATGGAATCTGGCGAATCTGGACGCGGAAACCCAGGAACGCCGCCTGCGCGAATTGAAACAACTGCTCAACACTGAGCGGCTCGTACCGTGGGATAAGACCTACACCAGCTTTGGCGAAGCGACGGGCATTTTCTTGCTGACCCGATTGTTTGATGGGTATGAACGAGAATTGCAATTGAAGCGGCAGGACGCGCTGACGTGGGAAGAACTGGCCGTGCAAAATGTGATTTTCGTCGGCTCCGGCAAAGCGGGCATGTTCGAGCGCATCCCTGTGCAACTGGCCTTCGAGCAAAAGAACAACACGATTCTCAACCTGCACCCGCAAGCAGGCGAGCCGCTTGAATTCAAAACGCCTGCCCCTGATCCCAAAGATTTCATACAGATGGAAGATTACGCCCTCATCAGCGTCATCCCTGGTTTGCACGGCAAAGGCGAAATCATTGCATTCGGCGGTGCCTCAAGTTCCGGCCTCTGGGCCGCCGTAGAATTTATGACAGAACCTCGCTATGCCCGCGAATTACTCACCAAACTCAAAAGCTCAACCGGACAACTCCCGCGCCATTATCAGGTCGTGATTCACGCGCGCTTTCAAGCGCTCGTCCCCATCGAAATCAAATATGTCGCGCACCGAGAATTGTGAACCTCTATGGCCATTGAGCCCGGCCTGAGCGAAATGTTGCTGGCAATCTCATTGCAAAATGGCCGCATCGCGTAGTCGAACTATCACGTACACCCGCTGGTGAAAATGTCGCAGAGATTGTCTATCGAAGTGCACTGGATCAAATCCTGCAACCCGCCCACCGTTTTAGCTGAACCTACATTGCCGCCGCTTCTGCCTGCGATTGCGAACGCGGTGTTCACGGCGACGGGCGAGCGCATTCGCACAATGCCGAAGACGAAGCTGGGCTTTAGTTTTGCGTAACAGTATTCTAAAAGATGAAAGAAACTGAAATTGATTTCGCTCTACGGTGAAGGGAAATATGCGAGTCCGTCAAGGTTTCCTTGTAAAAGAGTCGTACAATTTGCATTCTGGTACAGCAATACGGTGAGGTGGCTTTCACATCCTCAAAGACTCAATGCTTGTGTTATCGGTCAGATAACTTAACGAAACGACATCATGCAAAAAGATAACCCGTCCTCAAGAAGAAGATTTTTACGAAAAATAGCGGCAACCAGTCTAGCAACTGCCGCAACACCGTTGACGTCACTGGCCGCACGTGAAAAAGCGGAAGAACGCATTTTGCGCTATGAAAAGCCCATCTCAGCCAACGACAAAATCCGCATCGGCGTGATTGGTTATGGCGTTCAAGGACACTTTGATCTGGATACCGCATTGAAAGTACCAGGCGTTGAATTGGCGGGGATTTGTGATTTGTATACAGGCAGGCTTGAAAATGCGAAAGAAAAATTCGGCAACGACCTTTACACGACCCGAAACTACAAAGACCTTTTAGATAAAAAAGACGTTGACGCGGTCATCATCGCCACCCACGATGTTTGGCATGCCCGCATGACCCTGGACGCATTGGCGAAAGGCAAACATGTGTATTGCGAAAAGCCGATGGTCTACAAAATCGCCGAAGGTTATCCCGTCATGGCCGCCGCGAAAAAATCAGGGAAAGTGTTCCAGGTCGGCAGCCAAAGGGTAAGCAGCATCGGGTATCTCAAAGCCAAAGAATTGTTGGCGGCGGGTGAAATCGGCAAACTCAATATGGTCAATGCCGTCTATGATCGGCAAAGTTCTATCGGGGCGTGGGAATACACGATTCCCAAAGACGCCGATGCCATGACCACCAATTGGGATAAGTTTATTGAAGCGACTGAGAAAATGGCGTTTGATGCCAAGAAGTTCTTTTGGTGGCGGGCGTTCAAAGAAGTCGGAACCGGCGTAGCGGGCGATTTGTTCATTCATTTATTGAGCGGCTCGCACTTGATCACCAACTCCAAAGGCCCGGAATCCATTTACAGCACCGGTCAGTTCAGCTACTGGAAAGACGGGCGCAATATGCCCGATGTGATGTCCGGTGTGCTGCAATATCCCGACAGCAAAGAACACGCGGCGTTCCAAATGACCTTACAGGTCAATTTCATCAGTGGTACGGGCGGACAAGAGATCATTCAGTTGGTCGGGTCAGAAGGCATTATCGTCGTCAGAGGAAATAGCCTCACCGTCAAACATAGCCTGTTGCCGGAAGCGCCCGGATTCGGTGGGTACGATTCGCTGTTCACTTTCTCGAAAAAGATGCAGGAGGAACTGCAAAAAGAGTATGACGCGAAGTGGACACCCGAACAACAAAACCGAAAAACCAAAGCGGATATTACTTTCAGACCGCCCGCTGGCTATAGCGACCATTTAGACCATTTCACAAATTTCTTTGATGCCATCAGAACGGGCAAACCTGTCGTCGAAGATGCTGAATTTGGATTCAGGGCGGCGGCCCCTGCCCTGGCTTGCAACGAAAGTTATTTCAAGAAAAAAATCATTCGCTGGGACCCAGTGCAACTGAAACTGAAATCAGGTGGCTAAGCATTGGGGGAAACTCTATTCCCCCACACCAAAAGAGATGCAACATTAAAGCAGTGCAAGTCGGTCGCAAATCACCTGCGCGATTTCCGTCGCTGGCCGATTCTTGGCATCAACATAACCGTCAATTCCGAACACGCCTTTCACATCACCGTCCGCGACGCGCACAAACATGATCTCTTCGTCACGACGTTGCTTGATCAGGTCGCGGATCGCGCGGAATTCCAGGCCGCACCATTCCTTTTCGTCATATTCCTTGCAAAGCACAACCACGACTAGCTCCGATTCGTCGTGGTAAATCTTCTGCAAATACGTGTCGAGGTTCGGACGCGAAAGCTCTGCTTCGTAATAGCGGTCGTAAAACACGCGCGGTTTCGTCAGCGATGTGACGAGTGCGTCGGCAATCTGCTTAACGTAGTCACGATGCTCGCCAGGAAACGACAGAGCGACGGCAAATCTCTTGGACATGGCATTTTCCTTTGCGTTGGTTTGAGTGTGATGGGGCTGTACGTTGGTTGCGGCTGGCGCTTTGGCGAGCGGATAGTTCGTCAGCACGCCGCCCGCGAGTGCCGTCAGGATGCGGTGCGTTTCGGCGGCGCGGTAGTTGTATTGCTTGCCGTCGAGTTGGAAGTTCTGGTCGGGGCGTTCCGGTTCCGGGTCGTGGAGCGGCTGCCAGCGGGCGAGGGCTTCGGTCAGACAGGCTTCGGCCTGGGCGATCAGGTCACGGACGGCGGCGGGCAGCGTGGCGCGCTGCGCGGGGGCGAAGGTGGATTGGCCGTGTTTTTGGGCGACCAGCAAGAGCAAGGCTTCGCCGCGCAGTTGGAGTCCCTCGGCGATGCCCCAAGCGTAGCCGCATTCGGCGTGCGTGGCGGCAAGCAGTTCCGGTTGGCCGGTCTGCTCGTTGGCGGGAATGCCGTCCTCGAGCGCCGTGTGCAGGTCGTCGAGCACGGCTTGCGGTGCGCCGCCGAGCAAATGCCACCGCGCGCGTTCGAGCAGCAGATCAATGTGGTAGATGCCGAGGCCGCAGTCGCGGGCAATCGCGAGGCCATCGGCGAGGGCCGCAGGCGGATTGGAGATTGCGGAAGGCGGATGGTAGGACGGCGTTGCCTGACGATTCCGCATTCGGCACGCCGCAATCCGCACTTCAACCAGCGCGGCCCGGCAGAGGGTTTCTTTGGCATCGCGCGCCACGGCCCAGTCGTGCGCCGAGGCGCACAGCGTTTCGGCCTGCGCGAAATCGCCCGCTTCGCAGTGCAGGTCGGAGAGGATGAGATTGCATCTTGGTATGTCTGGATCACCATCACCTGCCGCAAACACCGTATCGCAGACCTGAATGTTCGCTTCGGTCAATCGCATCGCTTCGTCGCGGCGGCCCAGGCGAGCGAGCAGGTGGGTGTGCCTGAAGCCTCGGTTGCTCCAGAGCGGTCGGTCGGGAGCGTGCGATTCCGCCTTGTGCTGCCAGTCGAGCGCGGCGCGGAAGTCGGCCAGGGCGGACTGAACCTCGCCCCGCAGCGCGTGGGCGTGGGCGCGATACGCGTGGGACTTGTATCGCTGCTCCGTGTCGTCGGCGAGTTCGGCCAGTCGCAGGGCCTCGGCGGCGGTCGCCTGGCCCGCCGTCAGGCGACCGGAGAGCAGCCACACTTCGGACAGGTTCTGGTTGACGATAGAGGCGTTCGCCCAATTCTCCTGCCGCATCGCCATTTCGGTGCCGAGCTCGTAGCCCCGTGCGGCGGCGGCGAGCCGACCGAGGTTCTTCAGATACAGCGCCCACTCGTTGATGAAGATCGCTTGCCTGGCTTCGGGCAGGGATTGCCAGGGGAGCGCCGTGGCAGCGGCAGCCTGCCGGTCGGCAGGGGGCGCGCTGACCGGCTGGACGCCGATCTCACGGCCCCCGGCAAACGCGCGGCAAATCCGCTCGCCCCGCTCGTACGCGCCCAGACGCCAGCCGAGGTTGTCGAATTTGCCGATCCGATTCCAGTAAATGTCCCAGGCTTCGCTGACGTGGCCGGACTGGAGCGTGTGGTGGACGATCTCTTCCAGCATATCGAGCGTGGTGGGATCAGAAGGGTTTTCGCCCGGTGCATCCCCCAACGAAACTTCCAGTCCCTGGCGGACGGCTTCGTGATTTTCGCGCAACGCGGCGTCGCCGATGCCGCTCAGAAAACCGTCGCGCACGGCGGGGTGGATGGAATAGCGGATGTTGGATTGCGGATTGCGGATTGTGGATTGCGGATTGCCAGGTACGGATTGGGATTCGACGATGCGCATACGCACCAGCCAGTCGAGCTTCTTCTGCAATTGCGCGCCGCTGAGGCTGGCCAGTGCAGGGCCAGAGATGTTGACCGCCTTTTCGCCGGTAAAAATGTTGGCCAGCGTTTCGGCATCTACACCCAACCGGAACAGGCAGATGCGTTCGAGCAGCGCCAGCGCGGCGGCGTCGCCATCGCCGCGTTCCGCCGTGTCGCCGCGCATCGCTTCCCGATACCGTTCAGCCAGCCGCGCAAAGCGGTGTCCCTGCTTCAGCACGTGGCGGCGCGCTTCGTCCGGCTCGTCGTCCAGCCGCTGCCGCAACCGCTCGGAGTCCATGTCGAAATCCACCGGCGTCGCCGGATCGCCGCCGCCAAATTCGGTGATGTAACCGCCCGCGAAATCTACCGTCAGCGCATGCCGTCCGCACGCCTCCACAATGCCTTCCAATTGCAGCTTCGTTCCATGGACACCGCGCGCTCGCAACAACCGTACGCCCGCTGGCAGATCAATCTCTTCAATCGGCAGCGACCGGAAAAACTGTGGCCGGGCGTCGCGCAAATCGGCCAGCGGGAACCGTGAAGTGACCACCACGCTGAGTTGCGGAAAATACCCGGCGGCGATGCGATCCAGAAACTCGCGCAGCTTGAGACTGGCCAGCCGCCCCAGCAAACCGCGCACGCCGTCTTCCTGCACTTTTTCCAGACCGTCCAGCACCATCAGCCCCGGCGTCTGCTGCAACAGGTAAATCATTTGCCCGATGGACAACACAGTCTGGACGCGCGGCGTATGTTCCAGCCACATTTGCAGCGCTTCAAAAAACGCTTCGGGGTTGGGCGCATCGTAAAAGGAAAAGACAAAGACGCTGTGCGGTGTGGGCAGCGAGCCGTCTTTGGGCACGTCCGGGTCTGGCGGCAGCCCGCCGGGCAGGACGCGCAGGAAGCGTTCGACGATTGCCGTCTTGCCCGCGCCGCCCATGCCGACCAGCGCCAATACGCCGCGACCGCCGTTGCGCCACCACTGGCAAACGTCATCAAGCTGCGGCCGGTGCTGCCAATCGTGTGCGCGCAACAAAGAGTGAACGAAGAAATTGGAAACTGTATCGGCTGACATTGGGACCCCTGCCTGTAGCTAAAACTGGCCTGAAACTGAAATGTTCGCTCGCCCGCGAACGGCGCGCAGTATCCGCGATTTTGGGCAGTCGAACAAGAGTTGCGCGAGTGCTCCGCCTGCAGCTCTTTCTAGGTACAAAGCAAATCGCTTTATAAACGCTTGGGTCGCAGAAAATGCACGGGACTATTCTACTGCACGGCCAACATGCGTTACTTTAGTTCAGCTTTTGCACGCATAACCTGACGTACGTCGCTAATCTTTTGATTTGCATTTGGTTTGAGTCGAGCTACGGAAAAACGGGCTTCGGGTGAAGTTAAAACCTGCCCGCAATAAGTCTGAAAACTTTCTCTATTCAATCGGTGGATGAACAATGGACAAAAAAGAATGGACGATCATGTTGTATATGGCCGGCGATAATAATCTGGCCGTCAATATGGCTTATGCAATGGGGCAGCTCAAAGAGTTTGCCAATGAAGCCGACGGTAAGCTGAACTTGTTCGTTTATTATGATGGGAACTCACCTGCTACGCCGACACTGTACTGCGATTTCTCCGGGAAAGAGGCGAAATACTACCGCTCGCATGTGATCGCAGATAAGCCCTTCAAGGTTGCGGAAAACACAATCAATGAAAATGCGGCAGACCCAAAGTCTATCCTGAACTTTGTTGACTGGTGCGTGAATATGCGGGAAGGACGTGCCGAACGATATGCATTTATTCTTTCAGGCCATTCGCTGGGATTTCTGGGCGAAGGGCTATTCCGGGATGAGACCTCCAGCAAATCCATGAACCTTCGTGATCTGATGTATGCCATCGATCGGATGACGTCGGATCAGGAGTTTCTGTCGAACGTGAAAGCCAATCCATCGGACTTCAATCAATTCAATCCATGGGGAGACGACAAATTTACCGAACGGTATTTATTGGGTGAAAATGCCGATGAGTTACTCGGCCAGCAACTCGATATTTTGGGATTCGACAGTTGTGTGATGGGCATGTACGAGGTGGGGTCTCAGTTCCGGGCCTGCGCGAAGACAATGATCGTTTCAGAAGGGAGCATCCCCAGCGCAGGCTGGACATATGCAAAACTGCTGCGGGCCCTCTGTGCAGGCAATGACAAAACCACCGAAGACTTAGCGGCGGGGCTCGTCGAGAATTACATCAAAGGCCAGAGCGAATTTGTCATCGGAGGCGTTTCTGTTGATATGGCCGCGTGGAATATGGATAAGTTCTCTAACTTGCAAGTTCTCATCGGTGGGCTTTCCAGCAACTTGCTCAAATGCTTCGAGCCGGGCCACCCTCTCTACTTACCGATGGAACGAGCGATTCTCAGGGTTCACTGGAAATGCCAGTCCTATATGTACGATCAGAATGTTGACCTGGGCGATTTTTGCGAGTTGCTTTTACAGGAATGTGATTGTATCGAGAAGGAACTGGGGAGCGGCACTCATGAACAGCTTTTGTATGATCTGAAATGGGACTGCAAGGGTATTTTGCAGACACTTCAAGAGGTGGTGATCCAGAGCGGTTTTAGCGGTGGAACCTATCAATACTCCAATGGGGTCTCGATCTTTTTCCCCTGGTCGTTGGAGGCATATAAAGCCGCGGAGAAGGATTACAACGCACTATGGGCAACTACAGAAGCTGCCGGGTTTAGTCAGACGGGAGGCATTCTTCCTTGGGGCGATTTTCTCAAGAAATACCTCGGTGAGGTCTCACGTCGCAAATATGAGGCTTACACAGAGGCTCCTCTTCCCGGAAAGAAGATCAGGAAACTATCGCCGTTCAGATTTAGTGATGAATTACACGCCAATGTGGTGGGGCTAACCAAACAAGCCGGGCAAGAAGGCACCAAGCAAGCCGGGCAGGAAGGAACCAAGCAAGCGGGACAGGAAGGAACCAAGCAAGCCGGGCAGGAAGGAACCAAGCAAGCCGGGCAGGAAGGCACCAAGCAAGCCGGGCAGGAAGGCACCAAGCAAGCCGGGCAGGAAGGCACCAAGCAAGCCGGGCAGGAAGGCACCAAGCAAGCCGGGCAGGAAGGCACCAAGCAAGCGGGACAGGAAGGAAACAAGATGGGTAGTGGTGGTTCGAACCTGCTCTTTGACAGCTTGAGACTATGGAAGAACATTGAGGCTCATCAAGACATTTACGGCTTTACGCATGCGTCAGAAACCGAAGCCGCCTATGCGGTTCCAGAGCGCGAAGCTGAATTTGCACCAACCGCGCGCCTGACCAAGGAACGACTTGCCCCGATTGCCGTGGAGATAGTGGCTGCGAATACCGCGGAGGAGATGGACCCGAATGTCGTGCAGGGGGCATAGATCAGCTACACAAACGCGATCTGAGTTGCAACAAAGAAGCCTCGACACGCTCATGGCTCAAATTTTAGCGCAAGGCTCAGCAAGTTCTATTCGGGCAGATTCAGGCGTTTCAACATCGTTTTGAATCGCGGATCAGCGCGTAACTCGTCATATTCATAGCCGCTGCCCACATAGCGCAGTAGCGGGTCGCGTGACAGATATGCTTGTTCGAGTAACTCCATCGCTTTGTTGTTATCGCCAAGTGCCGAATAAACGGCTGCCGATACGGCTGGAGAATGATAATCGCTCATTGCCTCGATCCGCTTAAGAATCGTGCGGGCTTCATTTTGCCTTTCCGGGATTTTGGCATAGGTGGCTGCCAGATAGACAAGCGACTGGCTGTATTTTTGTTCTCCGCCGAGCAGGTCAACTGAGTTCTTATAATATTCGGCAGCCTCACGGTATAAACCTTTCCCGGCGTAGGCATATCCCAAAGAAAAGAACGGGATTTTCTTATCAGGTTCTACAGCTTGCGCGTCCTTGTAAGCGTGAATGGCCTCATCAAACCTTCTTGCTTGCGTAAGGATGATTCCTTTCTGAAGCAAATTCAGCCGCCGATTAATTGGATCGCGGATTGTTTGCTGTTCAAGTTCTGCCAGTCCGTCGTTATGGCGCCCGATGACCGAAAGAAAGAAAGCATAGTTGTTACGAGTAAAATCGAGGTTGGGGTTCAATTCAATTGCCCGCAGGTATTCTCTCTCAGCTCCGATCCAGTCAAATTCGTATCCGTAAATGACAGCGCGTAAGGCATGTGCTTTCGCCAGGTTAGGGTCTGTCACCAAGGCTCGCTCTATCGCAGCCTTGGCCTTTGGCATCAACTCGTGCGGGTTATCGCTGCCGATTGCCCGGCTCACATAAATCCAACTGATTTCGGCATGGGCTGCGGCAAAATCCGGATCGAGCGCGACAGCCTGTTCAAAATATTCCAGAGCTTTGCCTCGCACATCTTGAGGGCCGTTCAGTTCAACCAGCCCGTTGAGATAATAACGGTATGCTTCGGAGTTCTCTGTGCCGTTCTTGTCAAAACGCTGTGATTGAGAATCAGTTAGTTTCAAGCGTAACTTTTCGGAGGCCACCTGCGCGATTTCATGTTGAACGCCTACGATATTGCCGGGTTTCCGTTGGTATTGGCCTCCGGTTATGTGTCGGTTTTCGGTTGCATCCGTCAGGTCGAACCGGATCACAATTTCTTCGCCAATCTGCGTGACGCTACCGGTTAAAATGGCACGCACACCCAATTGAGAAGCCACGCTCCGTACGTCAATATTTTCATCCCGAAACTTAAAGCTGGAACTGCGCGAGATCACCTTCAGTTGCGGCAACTCTGAAAGCCGGTCAATCAAGCTCTGGCTGAGACCGTCAGACAGATAGGTCAGGTCTTTGTTCCCGCTGAGATTCTGGAACGGGAGAACCGCGATCGAATCAATTGCCCCCTTGCTAGTAAGAACGCCGGCAGGAGCGCGAAAAAACAGATATGCGGCAGACGCGACGAGTGCCAAAAGAATCAGGGCGATGATCGCAAAACGGACTTTGTGGTGTTGCACCTGCCGAAACATCCCCGCCAAGTTGCCCGCTAACCTGAACGACTTGGCTGCGGGCGAATGATCCTGCCCGTCGCCAAATGAAGCGCCGGACTCGCGTTCGGCGTCGAGTTCCAAACGGTGGTGAACTCGTTTCAGTTCATCGGCTAACAGAGCGGATGACGGGTAGCGTTGTTCCGCGTTTTTGGCCAGCAGCTTGTCCAGGATTTGCTTCAACTGCGCGGGCGGATTGGCCAGGGATTCAGTCAGCGGCGTCGGATGGCGTTCCAGGATGGCGACAAAAATTTCCGGCATGCTGTTGCCGTGAAATGGGCGTCGGCCAGTCAGCATTTCGTAAAGCACTACGCCCAGGCTCCATTGATCGCTGCGCCAATCCAGTTTTTCGCCGCGTGTTTGTTCGGGCGACATATAACTGACCGTGCCCAGAATCACGCCCGGCGCCGTGTTTTTCGAAAGCGTCTTTGCTTCAGAAAAACTATCGGAATCTGTTTCGACCGGTTGAATGCGTGCCAAACCAAAATCCAGCACCTTCACGAATCCATCAGGCCGCACCATGACGTTTTCCGGCTTGATGTCGCGGTGAAGGACGCCTGCGGCGTGGGCTGCGGCCAGCGCATTGGCGATTTGATACGCAATGTTCAGAGCTTCGAGCAGAGGAATGGGCCCCTGACTGATGCGGCTGCGCAGCGTTTCGCCTTCGACGTATTCCTGTGCGATGTAATAGGTTCTACCTGATTTCCCGATTTCGTGAATCGTGACAATGTTGGGATGGTTGGTGGCGCTGGCAGCTCTGGCCTCTGTTTCAAAGCGGCGTGAGCGTTCAGACTGACCGGCAGGCTCGCCGGCGAATTTGTCGGGTAACAGTTTCAGCGCGACCTTGCGACTCAGTTGCGTGTCTTCCGCCAGCCAGACTTCGCCCATGCCGCCTGCGCCAAGTTGCGCGAGGATTTTGTAGTGGCTGAACGTTTGCCCCGACAACGAAACCTGCGCCAGCGAAGCATCTGGGTGTTGCGCCAGCAGGGTCGCGGCCACGTTCAGGGCCGGACGTGCGAGAAATTCATCATCCGCGCGGTGCTGCGCCAGCATCTTTTCGACCACCTCACGCAACTCGTGATCCGGCCCGCAAGCCCGAAGCAAAAAGGCGCTTTGTTCGCCAGGCGCAAGTTCCAGCGCCTGATCGAAAAGTTCGCCGATGCGTTCATAGCGTTCAGGTGTCATGTGGCAGGTGTCATTTAGGAGGAGCCATTGGGCAGGGGGTCATTGGGTGGCACTCAGTTGCAGTTGCAGCCAGGCCTGAGCGATACGCCAATCGCGGCGCACTGTGCCGAGCGAAACCTGAATCACTTCGGCAATTTCTTCCAGACTCAGCCCGCCGAAAAACCGTAATTCAATGACGCGGGATTGGCGCGAATTTAGTTTTTCCAGCACCTTCAGCGCATCGTCCAATGCCACCAGATCCGGATTATTCGGCCCAACGACATTGGCGGCCTCCGACAATGAGACTTGAATTGCCTGTCCGCCGCCGCGTTTGCTGGCCTGCTGTTCGCGCGCAAATTGCACCAGAATATGGCGCATTAACGTCGCCGATACACCAAAGAAATGTGAGCGGTCCTGCCACTCAACCTGTTTCCAATCAAGCAGCCGCACAAAGGCTTCGTTGACCAGCGCCGTCGTTTGCAAGATGTGGCCTTGCCGTTCGCCTTTGAGATAGTCGTGCGCCAGCCGGTGCAATTCTCGGTACACCAGGGGCGTCAGTTGTTCAAGCGCGCTCTGGTCTCCCTGATTCCAGGCCACCAATAATTGGGTGATCGTTGGGGGTGTCATGGTTCCGCCAGATTGTTGCGATGAGATGCTTGGCAGAATGTGCCAAGTGGCTGAAGGCTAACACAACGCCGCAAAATCGGAAAATTCCCAGGCCGCTAAAAAATATTTTCAGCCAGTTAACGATTTTGCCAACTTTTCCCCCCTTACCTAGTAGAGCAAGAAAATCTTGCTTTGGCGGCGAAAACAAGCTGCCTCAACTATACAAGTTCCCTTCGGCTTGTTGCGCTGATGGGATTGCTAACTGGCAGCAAGCAGTTTGCCTCGCTCAATTACGACTTGGGTTGCAGGCAGATTTACACCCAGATCACTCTTGAAGAGTAAAAAACGGAGACAAGGAAAATGAAAAAAACAATGTTCTTAACGATGATGTTTGGATTGATGATCGCCTTAACCGGCAGCGCTTCGGCTCAAAATAAGGGGAATGGCAGAGTGTTAACAGTCAATGATGACAATGTCCCCAAAAGCACTGAATTTTCCGTCAAGAATGGAAATGAAATCGTCGCCTCAATTGCGACCAGTAATGGGAATTATGGAATTCCAAAAGGCGCGACCTTTTCTCGAATTGAAGTGAGACAGCCTAACAAAATCATCTATTTGTATTATGCGGCGGATACGCCTGAGCTTCAGGACATCATCAACAACAAACGAAGCGGTAGAACCACCAAAGTCAACGGGGTTTGCACGAATTCAAAACCCCTCAAGGCCAATGATAAATTTACGATTCAATCCCAACCTGCAAAGGGTGGCGGGACAGACGTAACCTTTACTTTTGGCGGTGCCTGCTTCTCATTTATCGCAAAATAGTCTGGCAAAAGAACTGCAATCTAAATTTAAAGTTTGGGTTAGATTTAACGCTGGCAACACCGATTGGAATGGCCTCCCCTTCATTGGTCAGGATAACCGCGTAAAAGCCCAAGCTCTTGGGAATGTTTCTATTGCGAGAAGTTCGCAAAAGCGCCTGTCTTAACGGACAGGCGCTTTTGCGTTTCCGGGTTGATTCCAGGCGATTTTTCAGACTTTAACGATACGGCTGCCGGCTTTTCCAGCAGGGTTCAAACGGCTTGTCTCTTCTCTTCCATTTGTCGTAATCGCGAAGCGTCCTGGGCAGGCGGCGCGCCAAAGTATCTGGAATATTCGCGGTTAAACTGCGTTGCGCTTTCGTAGCCGACTTCATAAGCGGCTTCCGCCACGGAATGACCGCTGTAAATCAACCGTCTTCTCGCTTCCAGCAGCCGTAATTGCTTTTGGAATTGGATGGGGCTGAGACCGGTGATTTGTTTGAATTGGCGGTGAAAGGTCGTCACGCCCAGGCCGGATTCCGCCGCGACTCGCTTGCTTTCGATTGATTGGGCGAGGGAGCCTTCGATACGCATCCGGAGTTTATTAACCCGCTGGCGAAACAAACCGCCCTCGGACGCATTGGTTCCCCGCCGGATGTGATGAAGGTGATCGCCAATCAGTTCTCGGATGACTTCGGCTGGGTCACCGCGCAAGACATCGAAGTCGCCGGCGGATTTCTACTGTAGTAATCGGTTTGCATTCGCCAAACGTTCACGTTGTATCCTTCGCCAATCTCGCGTGCGTTAATCCGCACTGCGAATAGGCGTCGGCTTGAGTGAATTGCCAGGCAGCGCTACAGGATCAATCCACCCTGAGGCCGCTGCCAGAAGGCCAAAGCCCAACAGCGGACCGGCGCCGTAACCGATGAGCGGCGCCGGGGTCAGCCCTGCCACTGAACAAAGGAATAACACCGCATAGTAAGCGGCCACGGCGGCCAACCATGCAAAGCCTCGCCGCGAGCAGGCATATAAACCCGCGACGAAAATAAAAGCGCTGGCGATGACGGCAAGCCCAGCCAACAGCGAATGCCCAAGCGCAAGCGCAAAAACTTCCTCGACGTGCGGGACCGGCTCAAGCGGATCAGGGCGAGTGAACGCCCACGCGGCGGCGAGGGCAATGATGGCTAAAGTAACCGCAGGCCGGAATAAATCCGAGCAGTATCGCCACAGAAGAACCACTGAACCCGCAAGTAAGGCCAGTACTTGAGAGGCATCAGGTTGCATAGCTAACAGGAGGCTTGCGCTGATCAGTGCGGCGAAAGCAATTGTCTCCAACTTGCCGCGCTGGCGCAGGAAAGCCGCGCAGGCCGCGTAAAAAGACGGCAAAAGCAGTGGCGCCATATACAGACTCAATGGCCCCAAGCGAACCCAGCGATGCGGTCCGGATGAGTTGACAAATAGTGGTGCGGCGAGACCGATTAAGGTCAACAGAGCAATTCCATTTGCTGGCGTAAAGCGGTGAGTCCGATGATTCAGGAATTGCCCTGCCGCCGCCAAAAGGCAGGCTCCGCCAATCAGCGACAAATGCATCAGCCAGACAGTTTTTCCCGCATCAGCAAAGGCCAGAACAACAACGCTGGCGGCAAGAGGGAAAGTCGCGATTAGAAGAAAAGGGACGCGTACCAAATTCATATCGTTGCCGAACGCGGCAATTCAGCGGTGTCTGAGCAATTTCGCTATCCGTGCAAAACTCAGACCCTGAGCGAGCCACGGAATCCTCTGGCGGCATAGTACGATTCCGCGCCGTTGTGATAGACGAAGACCGTGTTGTAGCGACGATCACAAAAGAGCGCGCCGCCGAGCTTTCGAATCTCAGCAGGGGTTTTCACCCAGCTCGATGTTTTCAAATCGAAATTTCCAAGCTTCTGCATCTCCCGATATTGTTCTTCCGTCAAAAGCTCAATGTCCATGGCAGCAGCCAGATCCATCGCGTTATTTTCCGGCTTATGCTCTTTCCTTGATTCCAGCGCTTCACGGTCGTAACAAACGCTTCTGCGGCCTTTCGGGCTTTCGGCTGAACAATCATAAAAAATGTATTCGCCCGCCTTTTTATCAAAGCCGACAACATCCGGCTCCCCGCCGGTTCTTTCCATTTCATTGAGCGACCACAGTTTTTCAGGATTCGCTTCCAGCTTTGCTTGTACTTTCGCCCAGTCCAAATCTTGATGGCGGCTCAGGTTTTTCTCAAAACGGGCTTTCAATGCTCCGAGTAGTTCTTCACGTTGTTTTGCGTTGATGTTTTTTGCTTTTGACATTTTCGGTCTTTGCCTCTCTGCGGTGGTTTCATTGGCCGATGCTCGTCCGGCCTTCTTACGGCTTGTTCTTTACCGGTGCGGCGGCCGACTTCCGCACTTCGTGGCGAAGCGCCACCATGCCGCTTTCGTAAGCCTTCACCTCCACAAGGTGCAAGGCAATGTCCTTGTCGAGCCCCTCGAAGAATGAAATTCCATCGCCAATGAGGATGGGCATGATCGAATAGCGAACCTCGTCGGCCAGCCCGAGGCGAAGGCATTCACCGGAAACTGCCCCACCTCCAACGAACCAAATACCAGGGAAGGCGGGTTTCAATCGCTCATTCACCAGCCGTGCAAGGTCTCCTGAGTAGAACTCGACGGTATCCCTGGTCCTCGGCAGCTCGCGACTGGTGAGGACGAAGGTTGGCTTGTCGCCGTAGGCCCAGCCGAACCCCTTGGTCTCGAACTCCAATGCGGTTTCGTAGGTTCGCGATCCCATCACGTAGCAGTCAATCGTCTTGAGGAACTCTTCCACGAACTCCTGGGACATGGTGTCCCCGTCTTCGAATTTGTCTGAGGTCTCGAGCCAGTCCACACGTCCGTCCCTTCGAGCGATGAAACCATCAAGACTCGCCACCATGTGGATGGTTACGCGAGAATTCGTGTTCGCCATTGTCGTGTCTCCACTCTGGGTGAATGAGTTTACAATCCTGCTGTTTGAAGCGCTCTTCAGCGACTCGGACATGCGTATTCAACTCCGGCTGGAACGATGGCAATTCGGAGCGAGGCGCCTCGTATGATTCTCATTTCTTTCCTAACTGGTGTTTTTCAATTTACCGCCCAGAATCGCCATTGGAAGTAAAAGCGCCGTAAAGACAAGGTGATACCAAATGGGAACATACGGCCAGGACATAACCGCCTTCAGTACACCAACGGCCAGCAGCAGAAAGCCAAGGAAGACCGGCGCGCGTTGGTTTTCACCGGCGATCAGCGCGGCCAGAAATCCGGACATCACCGAGACGATTGAACCCAGGACAATATGCGTGAGAAGCGCGCCCGTGTCCGCTGTGAAAGGACCGCCATTCTCAATGGCCGCTTGGAACGCGCGTTGATGAGTGCCGAACTCCGGCCAAATGGCCGAAAGAATCTTCTCGCTTCCCACCCACGCGATCACCCAGGCAAAAAATCCGGCAATCACGCCCAAAACGATTCGGACCATGGATTTCCTCTATTTATTTCCACCACTGGAAACATCGCTTACTGGCTCATTCACAAGAAAAAAGACGAAAATGGAAACTGATTTTAGGGCAGAACGAAAGCCCACACCAAAGAGAAAGGGCGTTTAGCAAGATGATTCGGCCAAATTCGCTGGGCCGGCCCCGGTGAAGCTATGGACCTTAAGAAAGCCAGCACTGTAGCTTCGCGTGAAATCGGGGTACATGATATTCATTGCCTCTCGTCACAAGGCATTACTTTCCGCAGATAACCTTACAGGAGGAACGCGAATGGCAATTGACCAAATCCGCTTTGATAACGGAGCCGCCTACGAACGATATATGGGGAAGTGGAGCCAGCTTGCCGGTGAAGTTTTCCTTGACTGGTTGGCTTCGAAAGCTGGTTTGCGCTGGCTCGACGTCGGCTGCGGCAATGGCGCATTTACCGAAATGCTGGTCGAGCGATGCGGGCCAGTTTCAGTACAGGGCATAGACCCGTCCGAGGAACAGCTTGCCTATGCGCGCACACGTCCCGCGTCGCGTATCGCCCAGTTTCGTCACGCCGATGCCATGGCACTGCCTTTCCCCGATGACACGTTCGACGTGGCGGTCATGCCGCTCGTGATTTTCTTCGTTCCCGACCCGGCCAAAGGCGTCGCCGAAATGGCACGAGCGGTTTGTCCGGGCGGTACAGTCGCGGCCTATGCGTGGGACATGCCTGGAGGCGGCTTTCCCTATGAGGCCTTGCAATCTGAAATGCGTGGACTGGGCCTTGCAGTTCCAGCGCCGCCAAACCCTGATGCGTCAAAAATAGATGCATTGCAGAACTTGTGGACTGGTGCGGGTTTGGAGGCCGTTGAAACGCTGCAGATCACCGTGCAACGCACCTTTGCCGATTTTGACGACTATTGGACGACCATCCTCGGAGGGCCCAGCGTCGGCCCGACACTTGCGGCAATGGCGTCTGAAGATCTCGCTCTTCTCAAAGCGCGGATGCGGGCGCGCCTGTCGGCAGAGTCTTCGGGTCCTATCACCTGTAGCGCCTGGGCGAACGCCGTAAAAGGGCGCGTCCCTATCTGAAGGCGTTTTTTCAAAACCGCTTCCTCTAAAATCTATCCAGGCTTACCAAAATGGCTGAGAGATAGATTTCAAGATTAAGACACACTGCGGACGGTCTGTCCGTAGAGGCGGTCAGGCAAGCAATCTTTCTAAATCCAAAGGACCTGTCTGCCGGCCGCGACCACCGCCGGCTAACAGACGGCGATACATTTCCTTTTCTTGAAAGCGATCCGTCCTTTCCAAAACCTGAATACTAAATAGGACTTTTTGACGTAAAGTCCTTGACACACCCAAGAGAGTATTCTAAAAGCCTTCCTGCTTTCATATTGCGAAAGCAGAAAGGCTTCCATGAACATTAAAACCCTGTTTGCAACCATACTGACTTTGGCCTTGTTCACTACCAGCTATGCGCAGACGCTAGACAAAGCCAAACTCGACCAGCTTTTTGACCGGCTCGCCGAAAAGAACAAAGCGATGGGCAGTCTGACAATCACCAAAGACGGCAACGTTGTTTACACCCGCGCCATCGGCTACAGCCAGATTAACGGAACCGAAAAGAAACCGTTGAGCACGGCGAACCGGTTCCGGATCGGTTCGATCACCAAAATGTTCACCGCCTCGATGATCTTGCAGCTCGTCGAGGAAGGAAAATTAAAGCGGACCGACACCCTCGACAAATTCTTCCCGCAGGTTCCCAACGCCAAAAAAATTACAATTGAGCAAATCCTCTGGCATCGGAGCGGGATCACCAACGTGAGGCCTCAGCAGAATGCTCAGGGAAACGTCAACACGCTTCCGATGACGAAGGATGAAATGCTTGCCCTGATCGTCAAAGCCACGCCCGAGTTCGAACCGGACACTAAATATTCCTACAGCAATTCCGGCTATCAGCTTTTAGGTCTTCTCCTGGAAAAGGTGACCGGCAAATCCTACGAGGAAGCCCTACGGACGAGAATCACTTCAAAGATCGGCCTTGCGGATACCTACCTGGCGACCGGCAATATTGATGTGAGCAAAAACGAAGCGCTGACCTATATGAACTTCGGCGACGGGTGGAAACCGGTGGCTGAGACACATCCAAGCATCCTGTTCAGCGCGGGCGCGATTGTTTCGACACCGCACGACCTGGCCAAATTCATCCAGGCGCTGTTCGACGGGAAGATCGTATCAAAAGAGAATGTGGATCAGATGAAAGCGATCAAGAACGGCGAGTTATCGGGAATGGAGCACTTCACGTACGCCGGTAAGACCTTTTACGGGCACACGGGTGGAGCAGACAATTACGGATCGTGGCTGATGTACCTGCCGGAAGAAAAACTGGCGCTCGCCTACACCACGAACGCGAAAGTTTTCCCGGTCAAGGATATTGTCAGCGGCGTGATGGACATTTACTACAATCAGCCATTTCAGATTCCCGCCTTTGAATCCGTCGCCGTCAGCACGGAAGTGCTGGACAAATACGTTGGGGTTTATTCAACCGCCGACGCTCCCGTGAAATTTACGATCACCAGGCAAGGCACCACGCTTTATGCGCAACCGCCCGGAGCGGGAGCTGCTGTTCCGCTCGAAGCGACGGCGCAGGACAAATTCAAACTCGATAATGGCACCGCTGCGGGCATCGTTTTTGAGTTCGACGCCGCGAAAAACCAGATGACAATCAAACGGAGCGGCGGGCAGCGAATTTTCACCAAGGACAAATAATGCCGAAAAGGTAGGCTGAAAAGATGCCGCGAAGGAGACAAGCAGCAGCTCGCTTCGCTATAGCAACGCGACAACAATTAGGCGGTATTCCATGCAACAAGACTTAACCACATTGAAATTTGTCAAATACGCTGGAGCCACCATCAGCGGCTTGATAGTGGCAGGAATCGCTACCTTGATGTTTCTCGCTCGTGGAACAGGAGAAGACATCACAGGGATTGTCGCGCCGGCAATTCTGATTACCTTTCTTTCGAGCGTAGCGGCAGTCGGTGCGACTGTTCTTCAATGGCGCGCGCAAAAAACCAAGAGGTAAAAGCTGAGCGACCGCCAATGATAGCTGCAAAGCATATAAACGTCGTGGAATTAGTGACCGTGTACACACCGCCAGTAACCCAGGAGAGCCGATCATGAAGAGAGCCACAATCGTCGGCGGAGCGTTCGCCATCGTGCTCGGCCTCGCCATCGCCGGTTACCTGGCGCTCAAGCGGAACGTCGCCCCCCCCGCGCCTACCTCGACCGCAAGCACGCCCTCAACCGCAGTGGCAGAGGCGCACCCTAGCTTCCTCTACGGCCGCATCACCCTCACCGACGGCGCCACCTACGAAGGGCGGCTGCGCTTTGGGCAACACCAGGAAGCGTTCTGGGGCGACTACTTCAACGGCTTCAAGCAACAAAACCCCTGGGCCACCCACGTGCCGCCCGAACGTCTGCGCAAAGAGCCGCACCCGATCAAGATCTTCGGCATCACAATCGCGAAACGTGAGGAGCAGATAGATCTCGTGAGGCCCTTCATGGCGCGCTTGGGCGACATCACACGCATCGAATTGCTCGGTAGAAACGTCCGGGTGACGCTCAAGAGCGGGACGGTGTTCGACTCCGACTGGTACTCCTCCAACGACCTGGATGACGGCGTGCGTGTGTGGGACAGTAGTCGGGGCGTACTAGACTTCGGCCCTCGGCGGGTCCGCGCCATCGAATTTCTCCCCGCTGCCCCGGCAGGCGTGGTCCCCCAGCAACTCCACGGTACAGTGCGCACGCGTCAAGGCGACTTTACCGGCTTCGTCCAGTGGAACCGGAACAAGGGGGTCGGCACCGACGAACTAAGCGGCCGCAGTGCCAATGGGAATCTCAGCCTGCGGTTCGACACCCTGCGCTCCATTGCGCGCCACTCAAGCGACAGTTCCCTGGTGACGTTGCTCGACGGCCGCGAGATCATCCTCTCCGGCAGCCGGGAGGTCGGCAAGGAGAACCTGGGGATCTACGTTGACGACAGGCGCTACGGTCGGGTTCTGATCTCCTGGGATGCCTTTGAGCGCCTCGACTTCACCCCCGGCGGTAGTGGCCCTGCCTACGGCGATTTCCCGCCAGGGCAACCACTCACGGGCAGCGTCACCACCCGCGACGGCCGCCACCTCGCTGGCCGCCTGGTCTATGACCTCGACGAGAGCGAAACCACCGAGACACTCGACGCCCCATCCCAGGGCGTGGACTACACCATTCTCTTCGGCCTGATCGCCTCGATCGTGCTTCCCGGTAGCGAAGAGCGCGTCACCCAGCACGCCAAGGTGACGCTCCATAACGGCGAGGAGATGCAGCTTGATTGCCGCGGCGACCTCGGCGAAGGGAATCCCGGATTGCTGATCTTCGGCGAGGGCAGTCAAAGCCCCGAGTACGTGCCCTGGACCGACGTTGAACGGGTTGACTTGCACCGCCCGCCCTCTATGTATCCGCCGCAAGGTGGGCGCTTGATCAAGGGCGCTCAAGTGCTGGAGGTTGATGGCAAGCCGTTTAAGGCTAAGGGCAACAGTAAGTGAGAACACAATGAAGAACACCAGTAATAACAGTTATTCTTTCCGGCTAATATCCTGGGTGCTTAGCGCCTTGCTGATTGCAACAACAGCTTATGCGCAGGACAAAACTGCCGAGGTTGACAAGATTTTCAATTGGACCAAGCCGAATGAGCCGGGCTGCGCGGTCGCTGTTTCGCAGAACGGGAAAATCGTCGTGAACAAAGCATACGGCTCAGCCGACCTGGAGCGTGATGTTCCGATCAGCACGAATACGGTCTTCGACGCCGGCTCAGTGAGAAAGCAGTTTGTTGCCGCGGCGATCCTGCTGCTGGTCGAGGAGGGAAAACTGTCTCTCGACGACGACGTTCGCAAATACCTTCCGCAACTCCCCAGTTACGGCCACAAGATCACGGTTGACCACCTGCTCACGCATACCAGTGGCATTCGTGACTGGCAGCCCCTGCTCAACCTGGCGGGCGGCGATCCCGACGCGATGACCATGATCCTGCGCCAGCGCGAACTCAATTTCGTTCCCGGCGAGGAATGGTCCTATTCGAACAGCGGCTATGTGCTGCTGCCGGAAATTGTTGCGCGCGTGAGCGGAATGCCGTTCTCCGAATTCGCTCGCAAACGCCTGTTCGAGCCGCTGGGGACGAAGCTGACGATATACGTTGATGACCCGCTCCGCCTGATCAAGAACCGGGCGCTGGCCTACAAAAAGGAAGCGGGCAACTGGAAGATGGATATGTATCTTGGCAATGATCGCGGCGGAGTCGGCGGCTTGTTCACGACGGCTAGCGACCTCGTTACCTGGAACGACGCCCTGAGCAATAACCGCCTCGGCACGTTTGTTACTCAAAAACTCCAGGAACCGGCAACCTTGAACAATGGCAGGAAACTCAGTTATGCCCGCGGCCTGCAAGTGGATCCCTTCCGCCGCGGCGGCCAGCTCGTGTGGCATAGTGGCGGGGCGGCCGGGTACAGCACAATCGCGGGCCGTCTGCCGGAACATGGACTTTCGGTTGCAATTATGTGCAATGCGGACGGAAGCGCGCGCTCTGCATACGCAGGTCGTCTTTTCGACTTGTTTCTTCCCGCTGGCGGTAATTCTGAAGCCAGCACACCGTCTGGCAATGCCGCAAGCACAAACGTTGCGCCTGGGGAACTGACTGGAAAAGCAGGACTGTTCTTCGACGAAAAGACCGGTCAGCCGTTGCGTTTGGCGGTCAATAACAACACGCTGGCAATCGCTGGTGGCGGCCCGCTCGTGACGTTGGCCGCTGACCGTTTTCGTAACCAGCGCAAATCCCTGTCTTTCATGTCGGAAGCCGAGTTCGAATTGCGATTTCTGTCAGCAGACCAGTTCGAGATCAAGACAAAGGAGGGGGAAACGATGCGGTACACCCGGGCCCAGCCCTTCACGCCCACCGCCGACGATCTGAAAGCCTTTGCCGGACGCTATCACAGCAACGAATTAATGGCTGTCTTTGAGATGACGCCGGGCAAAGACGGTTTGATGGGCCAGGCCAACGATGCGCCCGGCCCACCTCTCGTCTTCAAGCCCGTTGATCGAGACACCTTCCAGTTTTCCGGGTTGACCCTTCGCTTCGTTCGAGACAAGGCGGGAAAGGTGACGGGGTTGGAGTACAGCAACCCGCTTCTTCGCAAGGTCAAGTTCACGCGGCAGAGCGACCGCTGAATGATCTGATGACCAATGACAACATTAACACTGTGAAGATTCCGTAACTGAGAGGAAGAAACATGTCGAAAGGGCGTACGCAGACCTGGCTGATAATGATCGCCCTTGCCATTGGCCTTCTATTTATAGCGATCATGGGGTTTTGGAAGTATATGAAAGCGACACCGCCCCTCCACCCAAACCCGCAGGAAGTGCCATCCGTGACGGATTCGGCCCCGCTGCCAAAGTGGGGCGCCGCCGTGGAGCAGGGGCGGCGGATTGCCCTTGCGGCTCTAACCGAGCACAGCCTGCCCGGGCTGTCGGTGGCGGTCGGCGCTGGTGGCGAAATCGTATGGGCTGAAGGCATTGGCTGGGCGGATCTAGCGAACCGCGTTCCCGTCAAGCCAAATACGCGGTTCAGGATCGGCACCGCCTCCACCGCGCTCACCTCGGCCGCGGTTGGCCTGCTGCTGGAGAAAGGCCGGCTGAAACTCGATGACAAGATTCAGACCTACGTGCCTGAGTTCCCTCAGCATCAGTGGCCCGTGACCTTGCGCCAGTTGATGGGGCATGTGGCGGGGGTCCCGAATGATGGTGGGGATGAGGGGCCGCTGCTGGGGCAGCGCTGCGGGCGGCCGGTCGAGGCGCTGCAGTTCTTCAAGGGCTATGAGCGTAAGCTGCTGTTCGAGCCGGGGACGAAATATCACTATTCGAGCTACGGCTGGATCAGTGTGAGCGCGGCCGTCGAAGCCGCCGCGGGCGAGCCGTTCCTCACGTTCATGCGGAAGCAGGTCTTCGGGCCGTTGGGCATGGACGACACGAGGGCCGACTCCGCGACGGAGCCGGTCCCGGAGCGGGCAACCCCATACTTCCCAAGGTTCGCAGCGAATCCCCGCTACGGCCTGCACCTGATGCGTCAGCTCGACTATTCCTGCTACGCGGGATCCAGCGTCTTCCTGTCCACCCCGTCCGATCTGGTGCGCTTCGCGATGGCGATCAACAGCGGCAAGCTCCTGCAACCGGCCACGGTTCAATTACTCCAGACGGCGCAGCGACTGGCCTCGGGGCAGGAGACGGGTTACGGTCTTGGCTGGGACCTCGAGACCGTCGAGATAACGGGGAAACAAACCGGCCTGGTCGGACATGACGGGGAGTTGCTGGGCGGGATGGCGGCGTCTTTCATGACGTTCCCCGAACACGGGATCGTCGTGTCCGTCACATCGAACATCTCTTACGCGGACACGTTCTCTATTGCGGTGAAAATCGCGCAGGCCTTCGCGGGTCAGGGGAACAGCCCGGCGCGCAAGTGATACGCTGAACGCAGTATCCGCACGCCTCCCCTGCCGGCTTTCTCCGATCTGTATCGCGAGCTTCACGTTGTCACGCCGGACCTCGCGATTGATCCGGATTGGCGCAGCCTTTCCCGATGCCACGCGCGACGTAGCTGTCGCCAATTTTGTCCAACGCCGCTCGCACGACGATCGGGCGATTTCATTTTGCCCAAAGACAAGATAAAGTTCCGGCAAAATTCGATAATGCGAGACCGACAATGACCAAATATTTACGACATAGGATACCTCTCGGAATGAGGCGCACCTGGAAGCTTCGCCTTGTGGTAAGCGTGGCAGCGTGTTCATGCGTGCTTGCGGCGGCAAGTCCCCTTGCAAGTGTGTTCTCGTTGCGCGCTCGCGCACAGCAGCCTGTACCGGCGACACCGGTGGTGGTGCAACCAGGCGCTCCGGGCAAGCGGACGCGGGTTCTTCCCTCGACCACAAAAGGCAAACTGCCGCCGGTTTCCACCGCGGATGTGCAGTTCATGCAGGGCATGATCACGCATCACGCGCAGGCGGTGGAAATGACGGCGCTGATTGAATCGCGGACCGAAAACAAGGATGTGCGGTCGTTGGGCGCGCGCATCAGCCATTCGCAGGCGGATGAAATCGCGTTTATGAAACGCTGGCTGGTGTCGCGTGGACAGGCCATTTCAGACCCGGCAAATGACATGCACAAAATGCACATGAACCATAAAAACATGTCGCACGAGCAGATGGCGCTGATGCCGGGCATGCTGACCGCGGAACAGATGGAAGCACTCAAAAAAGCGAAAGGCGAAGAGTTCGACCGTCTGTTTTTGGAAGGAATGATTCAGCACCACGGCGGCGCCTTGACGATGGTGAAAGATTTGCACGATACCGCAGGCGCAGGCCAGGAGGCGGAATTATTTAACTTCGCAACCGATGTAGACAGCGGCCAGCGCGCCGAAATCCGAATCATGCAAAACATGCTGGAGAAAATCCCTTCAAAGGAAAAACGATGAATCAAGTACTTACCGCATCTTTCCGTTTACTCGTGGTATCCCTTTTTTTGGCGCTCTGTGTTGCCGGCGAGATGCAGGCGCAAACGCCTCCGTCGCAGGAACCAGCGAAGGCGGCCGACGCCAAACCAGAAGAAAAAAAAGCCGCGCAGGATCCGTTGGCGCCGGAGCAGGCGCCGCCGCTTCCCGCTGGGATGACCGGCTCGGATGCCGGCGACCCGCGATTCAATCTGAAACCGGGATTGTACGACGCGGGAGAAATAGCGAAGGGGTTGAGACACATCCAGCTCCTCAAAAAGCCTGGCCCGTTTCAACTCGGCTCGGACGACGCTGATAATCCCAAGGTGCAAAAAACACTGGGCCTGCTCGGCATGGCCGACACCTCGAAGATACCGAAGCCGTTCCAGTTGGTGATGGCGCAACTGGCCTTTGCCAATTCCGACCTTGCATTCAAGGGAAAATACCTGTTTATGGGCAATTTTTATGGTGTCAATATCTTTGACATCTCTGATCCCGCCAAGGCCAGGCTGGTCACGTCAATGGTCTGTCCCGGTGGACAAGGCGATGTGTCGGTTTACAGGAATCTGATGTTTATGTCGGTTGAAATGCCCAATGGCCGGACGGATTGCGGCATTCAGGGATTTGCGCCGCCTCCGCCGCCGAAACCAGGCGAAGAGAACAAGCCGTCGTTGCCCGCGCCGCAAAAAGACCGGTTCCGCGGCGTCAGGATTTTCGACATCTCCGACATCAGAAGTCCCAGGCAGATCGCAGCCGTGCAAACTTGCCGTGGCTCGCACACCCACACCCTGGTCGTAGACCCAAAGGATAAGAAAAACGTTTATATCTACGTCTCCGGCACATCGTTCGTGCGCCAGGGGGAAGAGTTGGCAGGGTGTTCCGGGGAAACACCGGATAAAGATCCAAACACCTCGCTGTTTCGCATTGATGTGATCAAAGTTCCGTTGGCTGCGCCGCAGAATGCCAAGGTGGTGTCCAGTCCTCGCGTGTTTATTGATCCCCGCACAAACGCAATCAACGGCTTGAGCAACGGAGGCTCCCACGGCACGCAGAAGCCCGCCGACAGCGACCAGTGCCACGATATTACCGTTTATTCGGAAAAGGGACTGGCGGCAGGCGCGTGCTCCGGCAACGGAATTCTGCTGGACATCAAAGACCCCGCGAATCCGAAACGCGTGGACGCCGTCAACGATCCGAACTACGCCTACTGGCACTCGGCTTCGTTTTCAAACGATGGAACAAAGGTCGTGTTCACGGATGAATGGGGCGGAGGAATGGGCGCCCGTTGCCGTCCCAACGACCCGAATGTATGGGGCGCCAATGCCTTGTTTGATTTGAAGGACAACAAACTGAAATTCGCCGGCTACTACAAATTGCCGGCAGCCCAGGGCGATTCAGAGAATTGCGTGGCGCACAACGGTTCGCTGGTCCCGGTTCCCGGACGGGACATCAAAGTGCAAGCCTGGTATCAGGGCGGCATCTCTATCATGGATTTTACCGACGCGGCTCATCCGAAAGAGATTGCCTATTTCGACCGCGGGCCGATTGATCCCAAGATGCTGATCCTTGGCGGCGACTGGTCTGCATACTGGTACAACGGTCACATCTACGCTTCTGAAATCGCTCGCGGTTTGGATATTCTTGAACTCAGCCCCAGCGAGTTGCTGACCCAGAATGAAATTGATGCCGCGAAAACGGTGCGCGTGGCCGAGCTGAATGTGCAGAATCAGCAAAAGATCGTGTGGCCAGCCAGGCTGGTCGTCGCCAAGGCGTATCTGGATCAGTTGGAGCGCTCGCAAGCGTTGCCAGCGGATCAAATCACCGCCCTGCGCAGTGCGATTCAGACCGCAGAGAGTTCGCGCCTGACAAAAGGACGCGCAACACTTCGGAGTTTCGCGCTGTCGCTGAAAGAAGGCGCCCTCAACGCCAGGAGCGCCGTGGACGGAAAGCGAATGCAGGCGCTGGCAGAAATTCTGCAACGCCCGGCAAAGTAGGCCGCCGGCAAACCTGCCATTGAATTTGCCCGCAATTGCCAACGTCGTCCTCGCAATTGCGGGCAAACGCATTCGCACAATGCTGATATGGCGAAGTAACCTTCACTGGCTCGATGAGCAGCACGGCGCTTTGCTGCCGGAATGAATTGTCAAACGGCGCGTTCGGGGGCTTGAGCCAGAACCGCTTTCGGCTGGTATAATCGCACCGCTATGTCAGACAACTTCTTTTTGTCACCGGACGACGACCCGAATGGATCGCGTCGCAGTTCTGCCGGATCAACCTGGCAGGACAGACTCACGGATTTCAGATTTCGTGTCGAAGACTTTCTACGTTCAACGACCTTTGGGTCGCTGGCGGCGCTGGCGGTTGTGGCTGGGTTAATGACTGGAGTGACCTTCGCCTGTCAGACCAGCGTCAGCCGCTTCGCGGATGATGTGGACGGCCTTTCTGAATACCGCCCGCCCGAAGTCACCAAGGTTTACGCTGACGACGGCAAAACTGTTATTGGCGAACTGTCGCTGGAACGGCGCATCCCGCTCGAATACAGCCAGATTCCGCAACAGATGAAACAGGCCTTGATGGCCATCGAAGATGTTCGATTTTATGAACACATCGGGATTGATCCGATTCGGTTGGCGGGCGCAGTGGTCCAGGGCCTGATGCGCCAGCAGCGTGCCCGCGGCACTTCGACATTGACACAGCAGCTTTCCCGCATCCTCTTTCTTAATCGCGAAGTCAGTTATACACGGAAGCTCAACGAAGCGATCTACGCCTTGCAGATCGAGCGTGTCTACACCAAGGAACAAATTCTGACGATGTATTGCAACCAGATTTTCCTTGGCGGCGGCGCTTACGGGTTCGAAGCAGCAGCGAATTATTATTTCAGCAAACACCTGAACGAATTGTCGCTGGATCAATATGCGTTGCTGGCGGCGCTGCCGAAAAGCCCGATCCAATTTTCGCCCACCACTCGCGAAAAGCGCGCCAAAGAGCGCCGCAATCTGGTCCTGCAGGCGATGGCTGATGCCGGCTATATTTCCGATGATGAGGCTGACACCGCCAAAGCCAGGCCACTGGGCTTGAAGTTGGACGATCAGCGCGGCAAAAACGACCGCTCGCCCTTTGCCTACTTTGTCGAAGAAGTCCGGCAGGAACTGCAAAAGATTTTGGTCGAAAAACATGCGCAGGATGCGATGGATGTTTACCGGACAGGCTTGAGCGTTTACACCACCATTGACGCCCAGGCGCAGAAATGGGCGGTGGACGCCGTGCGCAAGGGCGCGCGGATGTATGAAAAGCGCCACGGCTGGCGGATCAAATTCGATAACGTCATCGAAAAAGAAAATGCCGATCTGGCGACCTATGAAAATCCTTCCTGGATTGCCGTGCCCGAAGTCGGCGACATCAGCACCGGCTTGATCAAAGAGGTCAGCGATAAAGGAACGAAAGTCTCATTCGGCAACTATTCCGCCGTCATCACTGCCGCTGACACCGAAGTGCTGAGCCGCCCGCCGTCAAAGCTTTTCAAGCGCGGCGATCTGGCACAGTTCAAAGTCGAAGCGGTTGATTCATTAACGAAAACATTGAAGGTCAAACTCGACCCCGAACCGGATGTTCAAGCGGCCCTGGTTTTGGTTGAATCCAAGACGGGAGAGATCAAGGCAATGGTCGGCGGTTACAACTACGCCACCAGCAAGTTCAATCATGCGACGCAGGCCGAGCGGCAAACGGGCTCGGCGTTCAAACCCTTCATTTACGCGGCGGCTCTGGAACAGGGATTGAAGCCGGACGACATTGTGGACGATTCGCCGTTCCAGCGCGGCAACTGGGAACCGCATAATTACGATAATAGCTTCCAGGGCGCGATGCCGATTCGAAAGGCCTTCGCCTTGTCGCGCAACATTCCGGCAGTACGGATTCTGGACGAAATCGGCGTCAGAAACGCGGCAGACCTGGTCAAACGGATCGGCTTGCCGAAACCGATGGCTCCCTACCTGCCTTCGGCGTTGGGCGCGACAGAAGAGCCATTACTTTCCATGGTTTCAGCATATTCGACCTTTCCCAATGGGGGAGTACGCGTCGAACCGATTCGCATTCGCATGGTCAAAGACCGCGATGGCAATGTGCTGGATCAATCCGATCCCAAAAAATTCAAGGTCACGAGTGAATATATTTCAGCGCAGATGGTTGAGTTGATGCGCGGCGTGGTGACGGGCGGCACGGCAACGGCTGCCAGCGGCCTTGGCCACCCGCTGGGCGGAAAGACCGGCACGGTCAACGATTTCACCGACGCCTGGTTTATCGGGTATTCGCCGTCAGTCACCTGCGGCGTCTGGATCGGTTACAGCGACCGCAAAAAGCCGCTTGGCAAAGGCGAATCCGGTGGTTCCGCTGCCCTGCCCTTTTGGGTTGATTTCATGCGCGATTACCTGAAAGACAAACCGAAAGGGAAATTCCCTTCCATTCCGGATGTTCCGGATGAGTTGCGGCCGATTCAGGCCGCGCGAGCGCGCGAACACGCAGCCGAACTTGCCAAAATCGCCGCACGTGATGGCGATTTGCTGCCAGGTTCGCTGGAGCCGAACCTGGATCCGCTGGGCGATCCGGATCAGGCTCCAATCAAGCCCGAACCAATTGTGAACAAACCGACGCCGCCGCCAGCCACTCGCGAACGGATTCGTGAAGAGCCGCGAGAGCCTGCGCGAACCGAATCAAATCCGAAGATTCTGCGGCCACCCGCTGAATCAAAGCCATCCAAACAGCAGGATCAGGAAAGAAAAGGCAAAAAAGGGAAGGTCACCAAGGAGCCTTAAATTGGCGCCGCAATCGGAAATAAAGAGCGGCAGTGGTCATCGAAATTTACAGCACGGATTCGATGGCCACTGCCGCTCTTTTTGTCCAGCAAACAACTTATCTGCTCAGCAAGTTCACATCGCCTGACACGGACGAAAGTTTCAGACTGCGCGCGCCACTGCCGATTCGGCCATTGGCCTTACGACCGGAGCCCCACTTGGATTCTTCAATCGTCAATGGAAAGTCGGTTTTCAAATCGCCGGTCATTGTGGAAAGAGCGACGTTGGCGTCCAGGTTGCCGGGCATTCGGACGCGAACATTGCCGCTGACGGAGCCGAACTCCATGTTTCCCGCGCCGCCTTCCAGCGAAAGGATTTCGACTTCGACATTGCCGCTGGTGGATTTGGCATTGACCGTGCCTTCGATTTTGCCCACACGGACGCTGCCGCTGACCGACGAAACCGTAACTTTGCCATTGACATCATTAACGGTCACCTCCCCGCTGATGGATTTGGCGTTGAGGTCGCCGTTCACGCCAGTGACTTCGACTTCGCCGCTGATGCTGGAAATGGAGTTGAAGCGATACGCGACACCGCGCGGAACTTTCACCTCAAACCGCACACTGACGTTACAATCCTCGCAGTTTTCCGGGTAGCGTGCGCGGACATCAATGCTGTTGCCGGAGCTTTGGTCTTCAATTGTCACCCGGTCGAGATTGCGGCCTTCCTTGAACGCGGTGACGAGCACGGCTTCGCCGTCGTAGCCGGTGATTTTCACATCGCCGGAGATGTTGCGGATGTTGATTGAGCCGCCGCCGCCCAAACTGTAGTTTTTCTGAAAATCCTGCGCCAACGCCGTCAGGCTGAGCATCAGGCAGGCCAGGCTGGAAAGAGCGACCCAACGAAGAGAGAATCTTTTCATAATGTTTACCGTTCCTTTCGAGTTTTTTGGTGGTTGGTCAAATTCGTTTCGATGGGGTGAGTGGCGACTGGCAAAGGAAGGTTTCAGCCACGCGTGAAATTTTCCTGAGTGTCCGGCTTCGGCGGACAGGATTTTCCGATCTGGCGTGTTATACTCCACGCCACTCAGTTGTCAGGTTGAAGGTCGGTTCAAGTGGTTGCAGCGAAGGCTGGAAAAATCAGGCGGGAAACAATTCGCGGGTATGGCGTAAACCGAATCGCCGATGCTCAGGCTTTGAGTTTTGATCAATGCCTGCATTAGCGGCTGTTCAACCGAATCAGAAACCGAAAGGGAGTTATCAAAAATATATGGCAATCGAAAAAAGCGAAAAAATGAAAGCCGTCGAAGCGGCATTGGCCAATCTGGAAAAGCAGTTCGGCAAAGGCACGGTCATGCGCCTCGGCGACAACGTTCAGGAAGACATTCCAGTCATCTCGACTTCCAGCATCGGCATTGACGCCGCGCTCGGCGTTGGCGGAGTCCCGCGCGGAAGAATCATCGAGGTTTACGGCCCGGAAAGCTCCGGCAAAACGACGCTGGCGCTCCACATTGTCGCCGAAGCGCAGAAGGCGGGAGGGATCGCGGCCTATGTTGACGCAGAGCATGCGCTGGATGCGATTTACGCCAGAAAGCTGGGCGTGGATATTGACAACCTGTTCATTTCGCAACCGGATTCCGGCGAACAGGCACTGGAAATTACCGAATCGCTGGTGCGGTCAAACGCCATTGACGTTCTGGTCGTGGATTCGGTGGCGGCATTGACGCCGCGCGCCGAACTCGAAGGCGAAATGGGCGATTCACTTCCCGGCTTGCAAGCCCGCCTGATGTCGCAGGCGCTGCGCAAACTGACCGCCGTGGTCAGCAAATCCAACACCTGCCTGATTTTCATCAACCAGATTCGCGAAAAGATCGGCGTCATGTTCGGCAGCCCGGAAACCACCACCGGCGGGCGAGCGCTGAAATTTTATTCCTCAGCCCGCCTCGACATTCGCCGTATCACCCAGATCAAGGACGGCGACAGCATCATCGGCAACCGCACCAAAGTGAAAGTCGTTAAAAACAAAGTCGCGCCGCCTTTCCGCGAAGCCGAGTTCGACATTATGTATGGCGAAGGCATCTCGAAATACGGCGAACTGGTTGACATCGGAGTTGAAAACAAGGTCGTGGACAAGTCCGGCGCGTGGTTTTCCTACAAAGGCGAGCGCCTGGGACAAGGCCGCGAAAATGCCAAAAACACCTTGAAGGACAACAAGGAACTTTGCGACAAAGTCGAAGCGGAAGTTCGCGCCGCACTCGGCATCGGCAAAGCGAAACCGGCGGCGGCGCCTGCTCCCGCTCCGGCGGAAAAAGCGGCAGCAGCTCCGGCGGCGGTGGCCGGCAAACGCAAATCGGCTGGTGATGAATAGGTATGCGGAAGCGGCACACATCTGCTTATAGTCGTCCAAACGGGGGGAAGCATGTCAGCGATTTCCACGTCGGTCCGTAAGAGGCCGTGGCATTTGTGGGTGGTAGCCATACTGACGTTTCTATGGAACGGCTCAGGCGCGTATACCATCTTGATGGCGCAAGCCGGTCGGCTTTCCAATGTCGACGCCCAGGAGACTGCGTACTACTCGGCACAGCCAACCTGGTTCGTCATCGTCACGGACATTACGCTCGTCTTGCCGCTCGCGGCTGCAATCGCCTTATTGCTGGGCAGCCGGAGCGCGGTAGTGCTGTTCGCGCTTTCCGTGATCGCGATCATCGTTAACAACGCCTACGAGTTCGCGGCAGGAACCTCACTTGCTGTCGCAGACCGGGGCTGGCTAATCCTAACTGCGATCATTGTCGTCATCGCCATCCTGCAACTCGCCTACGCCTGGGCGATGCGGAATCGTGGCGTTCTGCGGTGAGAATGGGCCTGCGCGCAGCATCGGAGCAATGACCTAACTCTCAGACAATGGTTGCAGCATAATAAAAGAGCCGGCGGGATCAACTCTCATTAGTTGAATCCCGTCGGCTCTTTTTGCGATGTTGTTAGGACCCGGATTTATTCAACTTTCGGCCCGGAAGCCTTCACCTCATCCGAAACTCCCGCCGCGAATTGCTCAAAATTATCGCGGAAAAGTTTGGCCAGATGCTTCGCTTTTTGGTCGTAGGCGTTCGCATCCTTCCAGGTATTGCGCGGTTTCAGCACTTCGCTGGGAACGTCCGGGCAGGAAATCGGCACATGAACGCCGAAGATCGGATCAATGTCCGTCGGAACGTTGGCCAATCGTCCATCCAGGGCCGCCCGCACCATCGCTCGCGTGTATGCGATTTTCATTCGCTGACCTTCGCCGTACGGTCCGCCGCTCCAGCCGGTGTTGACCAGCCAGCAATTGGCATTGTGTTTGGCGATACGTTCGCGCAGCAGCTCTGCATAAACACCCGGATGATGAACCATAAACGGCGCGCCGAAGCAGGCTGAAAATGTTGCCTGCGGCTCATTGCTCAAGCCTTTCTCCGTGCCTGCGACCTTTGCCGTGTATCCGGAAATGAAGTGATACATCGCCTGTTCCGGCGTCAGTTTGGAGATTGGCGGCAGCACGCCGAAGGCATCGGCGGTCAGCATAATGATGTTTTTCGGATGGCCGCCCATTCCGGAAGGCTCGAAGTTCGGGATGTGCGAAAGCGGATAGGCCGCACGTGTGTTTTCCGTCAAACTGCCATCGCTCAAATCCAGCCGCCGCGTCATCGGGTCCATCACCACGTTTTCCAGCACGGTTCCGAAACGCCGCGTGCAGGCGTAAATGTCCGGCTCGGCTTCCGCTGAAAGATTGATGACTTTGGCGTAACAGCCGCCTTCAATGTTGAACACGCCGCGCTCCGACCAGCCGTGTTCGTCATCGCCAATCAGGCGGCGTTCCGGGTCAGCCGACAGCGTTGTTTTCCCCGTGCCCGACAAACCGAAGAAGATGGCCGCGTCCTCGTCCTTGCCGATGTTTGCCGAACAGTGCATCGAAAGCGTTCCGCCGAGCGGCAACAGGTAATTCAACAGTGTGAAGATGGATTTTTTCGTTTCGCCCGCGTAGCTGGTTCCGCCAATCAAAATCAGCTTGCGGCCAAAGTCCATCAGGATGAAAGTGCCGGAGGTTGTGCCGTCGGTTTCCGGATCGGCTTGCAGCGACGGCGTATTGATGACGGTGAATTCGGGAATGTGGCTGGCGGCTTGAGCGTTCCAGTCGGGGCGGACGAACATATTGCGCGCGAATAAACTGTGCCAGGCATATTCCGTAACCACGCGAATCGGAATGCGAAATTCCGGATCGGCGCCGGCAAAACAGTCCTGCACATAAACGTCCCGACCTTGCAAATGGGCCAGCACTTTGGTCAGTAGCCGCTCAAAGTTCGCTTGCTCAAAAGGGCGATTTACCTTGCCCCACCAGACATGCTTTTCCGCCGTGGCTTCGCGGACGATGAATTTGTCATTCGGCGAACGGCCCGTGTGCTGTCCGGTATTGACGACCAGCGGGCCAAGATGCGCAACGGTCGCTTCGTCACGCCTGATTGAATGCTCATACAATTCAGCCGTCGTTAAGTTCCAGTACGCATGGTTGACGTTCGTGATGCCATGGTTTTCCAAACCGAAAGAACTCGGATTCCAACCAGTGTAGTTGCTCATATCTCTCCTTAGTGGTGCTTTTGGTCAGACAATCGGAACAAGTTTTGACTCTAAAATGGATGAAAGCGCGGTTAGGGCCGCGCTCGGAGTTTCATTTCAGATTTTTATAGCGCGATAACCATAGCCAAAAAGCCACAGCTTGTCGAGAAGCAGCGGAGCGCAAGGGGCATTCACTTGATTATTCGCGTTGCAGGTCAAGCCGGATGGCTGAGTCTTCGGCTGGTATGGTTTCCAAAAGGGCTGTTTGCATCTCCGGCGAGGCGTTCAGCCAGTCAGCGCGCCAAATTACGAACGTGGAAAGGAGGATCACGACGGTGGCCGCGGCCCCGCCTTCCGGCCCGTAGGCCCCGCCGGTCAACCAACTGGGAGAACCAATCATGGACTCAAAGATGGATTGCCGGGGAATCCGCAAACCGCTGACAGGCAGTCCGAAAAATGCTCCCATCATCCAGTTCCAACCGAAATGCAGCGTGGTCGGAAACCACAGGCTGCGCGTTTTCAGGTACGCCACCGCCAGCCAGACGCCTGCCAGTACCGTGTTGATGGTGGAAAAAAGCGTGCGGCTGGGGTTTCCCCAATGCCCCATTCCAAAATAAACCGACAGCAATAGAATTGGCACAACCGGCGACATACCGCGCAGCAAGGTTTGAAAGGCGTATCCGCGAAAGGCCAGTTCTTCAAACGCTCCGGCCAGAATCAGCAGCGCCAGCGCCAGCAGAACATCTTTGAGCAACAGCCCGATTTCAGACTGGTTCCCATTGATCCAGATGGGATTGGGGCCAATTTTCGTATTTCCAACAATTCCCTGGATTCCGATGATCAGCGTCATCATCAGGGCACTGACCGTAAATCCCTGTAGAACTTCACGCCACCAATTCGCGTGAAACGCAAACCCCAGCGAACGCAAACTCTTTCGATCCAGAAATCGCAGGCACAGCCACGAAATGAGTCCCACCCAGGCGACCAGCACCATGTAGGTAAAGATCATCGCCGGGCTGGTTTCAAAAACAGCGTTTGTCTGGGTTTGGCCGGATTGAACGTTGGATTTGAAGAAGACGTCCACGATCCACTGCGGCAAGGTCAGGACAAACAGAAATGCCAGCGCCCGCCAGCCGCTGCGCAACAGTTTGGTTTCCGGATTGAGGAATAGATTTGTGGTACTCATAAAAGGCACGCGGATGATAGTTCAGCGCCCGCCAAGCCGCCAAGACCTTACCTTATTAGCGAATCGCTGTGGGTGCGATTGAAAATGGGACTGGTTGTTAGAATAGGGCGCTGGAAGCGAAATATCATCTGAACTCGGAGGACAGAAATGAAACGAGGTTTGGAAGAACGATTACGAGAACATCCGGAGTTACGCGAGCGGTTCGAGAAGATGCTCGACATTGTGGAAAACGCTGACGGGGATTGCGTCTTGGCTGATGACGCCGAGTTGCGCGTCTTGGAGCAAGTCCGCGGGCTTGGCCGGGAACTGTTGCAAGGCTGGGCGGAAGAGGGCGCGGAGAAGGTCGAGCGTGCCTGGGACAATCGCCAGGACTTCAGTCGGAAGGAAAAAAAACTCTGAAGTGGCTGACCCTGTTCGGCGCGATTGAGCTTGAAGAACAGAGTTTTCGGCGCAAGGAGAATGGGGGCAGTTGCGCCCGTTCAGTCTGCGGGCGGGAGTCGGGAGTCGGAGTTATTCGCTGCCTTTGCAGCGAGCGTTGACGGATTTCGGCCCTGACGTGCCCTTTGCGGAAGTGGTCAAGAAGATGCGCGAGCATTATGACTTGGAGGTTTCGGTGAGCGCGGTTCGCCAGATCACCGAGTCGCACGGCGAGCGGATGCGAGAGCAACAAGAAGATCAATTGATCCGCCAGCTTGGGCCGGAAGCAGGTTGAGAGCGAATAATCACGGAGGCGGATGGGAGCCTGGTTCCGATTGTCCGCAATGAGGAGGTTGCTGGAGCGGCCAAGGTGGATCGTCGGAAGCGGAAGGAATTGATCTGGCGAGAAGCGCGTTTATGTCTGGCGCACGAGCCGGGGCAATTAACGGCGCGTTATGCGGCAACGCTCGGAGATGTTGAAGCGACGGGCGTGCGCTGGCTCGATTGCGTGTCGCGCGCAGGAGCGGGAAGCCAAACGCAGATACACTGTGAAGGAGCAGGATGATTTTCAGTCCCGTTTTCAATCGCCCCCCCTCATGCAGTTATTGACTTCAGGAAAAAAACGTACCGCGGACCGTTCATCTGCGGAAACATTCTGAGAAGTTCTTTTTCTGATACAAAGGGTTTGCCCACCACGACCTCAGCCGACTAACAGTCGGCTGTACATTTCTTTTCCTTAAAAGCTATGGTTGGCAGGTAATCAAGCATCGGTACAACAAACACCAATCCCAGATCGTCTACTTATTCGCCGATTTGGTTCGGTCAGAGGTTGGCAGCTTCACTTTCTAATCTTTACAAGCTATCATTCGTGCCGGTTATCCCATTGCCAAATAAGGTGATTCTAGAAATCCTTCTTTCGTGTATGTAATATCTTCATTCACTTTTTGACGAGTGAGCGACTTTAGGACATTCCGAAAGATTCAAACCCAAAATTCTCCTTGTGGATATAGTGTAAATCATTAAGAATCAACTGGTTTGTAGGCGATCGTTTTATTGGTATGGGGTTTGCCTAATTGATGAACGGCATTTACGATTCATGAAATTCAGCAGAGTTTGAGATTCAACAATCTATTTGGGAGGGTCAGACAATGAAACAGACATTGATTGGTTTGCTGTTATGCGGCTTGATGGTGACAGCGAGTGCTCAGGCACTTGCTCAGGAAGGTGCCAATGCCGATTCCAGCCAGGTCGTGAAGATTCCGACCGGTGTGAAGAAAAAAATCCTTGGCACAATCGTTCGGCGCGAAGCGGATAACTTTATCCTCCGAGATATGGCGGGCGGCGATATTCAGGTGATGTTGACCGGGAATACGAAAGTCGAAGAGAAAAAGAGCAATCCGTTCCGCCGCAGCAGAAACTATGGTACGACACAGCTACTTCGTGGCCTGACGGTTGAAGTCGAGGGCCGTGGTGACGCGCAGGGCATGCTGGTCGCGGATAAGGTGAAGATGACCGACGATGCACTGGTCACCGCGCGCACGGTTGAAACTCGCGTGACTCCTGTTGAAGGCCGGGTGTCAACGACGGAAAATCGCATCGGTGAAGTTGAAACCAATGCGCAGCGCATTTCTGGACAAATTGAAGAACTGGCTGCTGTTTCAAACGCAGCTCGCGGCGGCGCGAAAGCTGCCCAGGAGACCGCCGACGCTGCTGTTGCCGGCGTCAGCGAAACCAACAGACGGATTGATACGATTGTTGCCGGTCTCGACGATTACAAGGAAAAGCGGATTATTTCCGTGAATTTCAAGGCAGGCAGTTTCAAGCTTCAACCCGAAGAGACATCAAAATTGGATGAAGTCGCCAGCCAGGCCAAAGTCGAGAAGGCTTATATGATCGAGGTTACCGGTTTCGCCTCCGCTGAAGGCAAGGCCGAGTTGAATCGTCGTCTGAGCCAGCAGCGCGCCGACGCTGTGGTCCGGTATCTGGCGGAAAACCATCAAATCCCACTCCGCCGCATTATCACACCGTACGGCTACGGCACATTGAATCCTGTCGCGGATAACAGCACGCGCGATGGCCGCGAGCAGAATCGCCGCGTCGAAGTCAGAGTCCTGGTCAATACCATGATCAGTGCTCCTCCTCCAGCAGTGGAAATTCGCAGACCTGGCGCCAGCGAACAGCAGTAATTCGAATACTGGAGCTAATCCAAAGCGGTGACTGATGCGAACGAGTGGTAGGCGTGTTTCGTCGCTTGCCACTCGTTTTTTTTCTGAAAGTGAAATAATGGGTTAGCAGGATGAAGAAGGGAGAAGAACAAATGATCTGGAAAAACAGAGTGATGAATTTTCGTTTGGCGCTATTGCTGGCGTTCTTCGGATTTATGGCGAGTTGGACTGTTATTCACGTATCTGGCCAGTCTGATCGCCCGCGACGTATAAATCCGGATTCGACCAAATCTGATCCCTCTACCCCATCTCCGCAGAAAGAGTCCAAGCCAACGCAGCCGCCTCCGGTAGATCAAAAACAGAATCCGCCAACCCAGACTCAGCAACCGCAGAATCCTGGGCAACAGGACCAACAGGGGCAAAAGCCTCCGACAAAAGAGCCTGACCCTGAGCCAGAAACCATCCGTATCAACTCACGGCTTGTAACGGTTCCTGTGTCAGTGACCGATGCCAACGGCCAACCTGTTCTTGGTCTGAAAGTCGAGGACTTTGCGGTCGAAGAAGATGGCACAAGTCAACAGGTGCAAACTCTTGGTGAACCAGGCAAAACGCCGATTGAAATGGTCCTTCTCTTCGACGTGTCGCGCAGCATCCGCAACCGTTTCGATTTTCAGCGCGAAGCCGCCGGACGATTTCTCAAACAGGTGATCAAGCCAGGCGATGGAATTTCCATTTTCTCAATCGGCACGAAACCCGTGCTTTCCGTTCAACGCACTGACAGCACGGAAAAAGCCATTACCGGCGCATTGGAGATTCAGCCGACGGATGATTCCACAGCGTTTTATGACACAGTCGTCAAGGCGGCGCAGCATATTAACGATTCGTCCAATCCGACAACCCGGCGCGTCATCGTTGCCCTTTCCGATGGTGAAGACACCAACAGCCAGCGCTTCAAACTCGGGGATGCAGTCAGCGAACTGCAGCGCGCCGAAAGTCTCTTTTATTCCATCAACCCCAGCGGCCCTTCAATCTACCTGAACCGCATCAGCCTTAAGGGGCAGGAAGGAATGACGAAGCTGGCCACGGAAACCGGCGGCATGGCCTTCCTACCGGACAAGATGGAGGATTTACCCAAGGTTTTTGGCCAGATTACGGCTGAGCTTCAGGCGCAATATCTGCTTGGTTACTACTCAACGAATGAAACCCCGGACGGCAAGTTTCGTCGCATCACCGTGAAAGCCCCCAGACGATCCGAGTTGCGAATCCGTGCGCGCAACGGATATTACGCGCCGAAGGAATAAGCCGGGTCGCAATCTTTTGCAGCCTGAAAATGCCCTGGGCTTGGGAAGAACCTTCTTTCCAAGCCCAGGGCATTTTCTTTGGGGTTATTTTCCGAAAGAAATCAGAACTCGATTCGCATACCGAGTTGAATCCAACGGCTTCCTGCGGTACCGGCGCGTTCCGGCGCGATGAACTGAGTGGTCAGCACGCCGAAGGCGCGCGAATTGTTCAGATCAAGCGTCGGATTGGCAAAGATGACGTTGTTGAAGGCGTTGAAAAAGTCTGCCAGGAAGGTGACCTTCAAGCTTTCAGTGATGGTCGTCTGTTTGCCGAGCGAGAGGTCAACATTCCACCGCGATGGCCCGCGCAAGGGGTTGGCGCGCCCGGCGCGGCCATCCCGGCCAATTTCGACACGGCGAAAACTGTTGAACACCTGTTCAGGGTTACTGAACAGATTCAATGCCGTACCGCGATTAGCCGGATCGCCATTGGTGCCGATATTGTTCGATCCATTGATGCCACGATTGACATCATTTCCGAACGAGGTCGGATCAACCGTCGGAATTGCACCGGAAGCGAAGCCCAGAAACAGACTGCCGCCCCACACGCCCGCACCCTGAGTAACCGTCAGCGCATCGCCGCTGCGCGCCGTGCCGATGCCCGACAGGTACCAGCCACCCACCACCTTGTCCAATACATTTCCCGTATTGAAAAAACGGCCTTTGCCGAAGGGCAGGTCGTAACGGAACGTGCTGTTGACGATGTGCGTGATGTCGAAAACGGAAGGACCGTATTCAGCATTCAGATCGAAGCTGTTGGGCGTGGTGTTGGCCGAATTCTGATTCGCGCCGAGTTGATCCAGCGAACGCGAGAAGGTGTAATTGACCGTCGCCAGCACTCCACGCGAAAAGCGTTTGTTGACCGTCACAAACGCGGCGTTGTAATTGGAGCTTCCCGTGCTGGAACGCAGGAAGAAGCTCTGGGAAAGATAGTTGGTGAACGACGGCAGCCCGGCCAGTAACCGGCGCTGGTCAATATTCAGGAAAATGTTGTTGAGATTTCCATTGATGAAGTTGCTGCTTGCCGCCGCCGCCAGCACACGTGTGCCGCCGGGCGATTGATTTTCGAACCATGGCTGCGGCGTCACGGCCGTGGCCGCAGTTCCCGTGCGGAGTTGCCGAGCGACCGCATCAAAGGCCTGGGCAAATGTCTGTCCCGAAGCGCGGTCGAGGTGAACATATGGCACCTGACCCAAATTCATGCTTTGCGGCAATTTTTTGGCGATCCGGCCCACGTAGCCAGCTTCGAGAAGCAGGTTTCCCGGCAACTCGCGCTGCACGGTCAGATTGAACGCATGGTTTTCGCCCACCTTGATTTTCGGGTCTACCTGGAAGGAAAGCAGTTCCGGGAAGAGTGTCAGCGTGCCATTGGCATTTCGGCCCCAGAAAGGCGAAACGGGAATGCTCAAGGTCGGCACCACCGGCAGCGGGATTTTGCCATCCACGCCGACACGGTACCCGCTGATGGCTTGATTGGCGATGGTTGCATTGCAGCCCGCGCCACCCGCGCCGTTCACATTGCATAAAGGCGCGGTGACGTTGAGCGTCTGCGCAAAGGCCACGCCCAGCGTCGGAATGACGACGCTTTGGATGGTGTTCTGCCGGTCGAAGATCAGGCTGTAACCGGCGCGCACCACTGTCTTGCGTTCACCAAGCAGTTTGCCAAAGACGCTGCTGCCGCCACCTGTCGGATTCCAGGCGGCTGAAACGCGCGGCGCGACGTTGTTCCAATCGGTATCAAAAACGCTGCGATTGGCGTTTTTGACCGGCTGATAGGCAATCGGCGGATTGAAAATGCCGCCTTCGCGCGCGATGGCCTCTTTGGTGGCCAGGTATTCGCGCGCCGTCTGCGCGGTCAGCGTCTGTCCATCCACCTGAATGCTCTGCCGATTGAGCCGCTCGCTCGGCGGACGCTGCCAGCCATAGCTGACACCATAGGTAAGTGTGAGCGTGGGACGCATGCGCCAGACATCCTGCCAGTAAAATTCCGGCGTCCAGAGTCTGGTGTCCGCCTCCAGCGCTTCACCGAAAGGCAGCGGTTTCAATTCGCCGTCGCGCACCGCCAGCACACTGATGTTGTCCACGATCCCTAAAACCGACGCCAAAGTTCGATTCCAGGTCTGCACGTCTCCCGTCGCCAGACAGTTGCGCGTCAGTGTGGCCGTACAGGTTGGCGGACGCACGGTGTTGGGCAGCGAGAAGGAGCCAAGTTCGGAATCAATCTGCGCCACCAGCGCGCCCAGCGCGCCCAGCACCTTGTCATCGCGCGTGTGGAGCACCGGCAGATAACGAACATGCGTGCCGAACTGCCAGGTGTGATTGCCACGCACCCAGTTCAAATCGGCGTTCCATTGAAAATTCCGGTTGTCGTTGGTCTGCCTGCGGGCCAGTTGCGTGTCCACGTCAATTGGCTCGGAAAGGATGCTCTGCGCCCCGCCCCGCGCGCCCAAGTCGAGCGCGACGTGGGATTGGCCCGCCGAAAAGCCCGTTTCCGTGCCGGCCAGGGCCAGTTCCGCTGCTGAGCCGTTCGGGCGCAGACGGTCCGTCGCCGTTCGCGTTCGCACCCAGCCGAAGCGAAATTCGCCCGAGAGATTGTTGGTAATCAGACCGCTCAGGCCAGTGCTGACCATGTTCTGGCGCGTCGGCGCAGTCTCACGGCTTTGGACATTGCCGCCGCGAATGTCTATCAGGCCCGCCCCTGTCGCCACCTGGCCGAAGTAACGGAACGCAGCATCCACGCGCCAGCGATCGTTCACGTTGTAATCGAAGCGTGCATTGTAAAAATCATTATTGATCGGATTGGTGACAATGCCGCGAAAGCCCCCGGTGTTGAAGCCGTCTCCCGCGCTCGGATCGTTGACCGCCGGCAGGTTCCTGAACAGATTCGTCACCACCGGACTGATGCCAATGCCGCGCGGATCACAAGCCTGATCGCCATTCGGACCGCACAACTGAGAGGTTTTCAAGTCATAAGAATTGACTGTCCCGGAAGCGTCGCGAAAGCGAAGGATCCCCTGGCGCAGGCTCTCAGTCGGCACGGTGCGCAAAATCTGAGTCGTGCGCGGAAAACGGCGGCCTTCGTAATTGGTGAAAAAGAACAGCTTCTTTTCCCAGGAATCGCTCCAGGGAATGACCGGGCCGCCCAAACGGAAGCCGAAGCGATTGTCCTTCAGTTCCGGTTCCTGCTGCTTGGCGCGCAGCTTCGGATCGGTGACCGTTTGCGCGATGGTGCGCTTGGCTGTCCAGGTGGCGGCGTTCAGGTTGTCGTTCTGGTGATACCAGAAGAGCAGGCCGTGATAATCATTGGTGCCGCGACGGCTGATGACGGATGCCTGCCCGCCCGCGCCGCGTCCGAACGAAGCATTGGGATTGGCCACACCGACGCGAAACTCTTCAATGCTGTCAATCGGGATGGGGATGACCGTCCCCAACCCGCCCACGTTCTGGTCGGAAACATCAATCCCATCAAGTGCGATGGTCGTTTGATCATTGCGTGAACCGGCGACTTCGCCGCCCGGCGTCGAAAGCGGCTGAATGCGCAGCAGGTCATTGGCCTGCCGGGTCAGCGCAGGCAATAACGGCATTTCCTTGCCAGCAATGGCATTGCCGACGGTCGAATCGGTCGTCTGCAATTCAACGCCCGCCGTGGCCGTGACTTCGACCGTTTGCTGCACGTCTCCGACCTCCAGCGAGATGGGAACCGTGTAGGATTTGGCCACGTCCACTTTGAAATTGGCGACGTTCGCCTTGCGAAATCCCGCCTTGCTGAACTTCAGCGCGTAAACGCCTGGCGCAACGGCAGGAAAAACATATTGCCCTTCCTGATTGGTCAGGATTTTGGCGGATTGATTGGTCGCGGTGTTGACCAATTCGACTTCCGCACCGGACAACACCGCTCCGTTATTGTCCGTCACAGTGCCGACAATGGTTCCCGTGGTTGCTGTTTGTGCGGCCGCGGTCAACACACAAAACAATGACAGCAAAATTGTCACGGTCAATTTCCACAGGGATCGTAAGGGGAATGGGTACCCAGGCATAGCACACCTCCTGTAAATTTGAATGGAAGAAAGCTACTGCTGAAACCAATGATGCGAATTGTTTCGGTGTCCCAGTTGAGCTGCCGACGTTTGTTTGTTTCCCTGATTGTCGTCTTGTCGGTAAAGCAATCTTTGAATCAATTGCTGTTGGAGTGCGGGCGGGATGTTATAACGACGATGGAGAGACGGCAAGAGTTTTAGATGACCTGTTACGGCAAGTCAAAACAAAAAGATGACCCCATTGAAGACCTGCGTCATGCGTCAGCAAAAGTTTTGGACACACTGTCAGGGAGATCAAAATATAAGTACAAAACTCTCGAATACAGTAGTCGAATTGGCTGATCCGGATAAGGAAGCCGCCACGTCTTTTCACTCAGTCCTGAATTCTTCGGGCAGTTCCTCGGCTTAGCCCGGACCTGGCGGAAGCAACCTCCATTTTGACGTTTGTCTCCACCGACTTTTTCCTGTCAGGTAAATTGGCTTGAGCTGTGGTGGCGCGCTTCGGTTCGGCAGCGCAGCGGAAACCGAGCCGCGGGCCTTTGTCTTCCGGCTTGGCCCAAACACGCGTCGTGGTCATCGCGTATTCCTTGGTGAAATCGAAGGAGCCACCCCGCACAACCTGATAAGTCCCCTCATATCCCGGTTCGCGCGGGGTTTGCCGGTCGCTGCCGGGATAGTGGCTGAAATCCGTCGCTGTCCATTCAAACACGTTGCCCGCCAGATTCAGCACGCCGGCGGGCGTCGCGCCGTTTGGATATGCATTGACGTTTCGCGTATGTTCCAGCCTGGCCTCTTTGGTATTGGCCCAGCCCTCCATCCAATTATCTCCCCACGGATACAAGTTCATTTTCCCGCCTTGCTTGTCTGATTGCCTCCCGGCATCCTTGCCGCGAGCGGCAAATTCCCACTCTTCTTCATTGGGAAGACGATATGTGAAACCGTCATTGCGTTTCGTCGTCAGCCACGAACAATAAGCCCTGGCGTCCAGATAATTGACATGCGTGACCGGAATCAGGTCGGCATTCGGCGGCGGCTCCGTTCCCTTCCAATCATCCGGCGGGTTGTGATTAGTGGCCTTGATGAACTCGGCATACTGCGCATTCGCGACTTCGGTTTTGTCCAGATAGAAGGTTTTCACGGTCACCGGATGCGCCGGGTAATCGTAGCTGAAAATTTTGATGCGCTGACCTGGCGGACCGATCTCGAAGTTTTTTTCCTCGTCTGTCAGGTCGCGGCCCATCATAAAACTGCCGCCCTCCAGCAGCGCCATTCCTTCGGGGATGGCTGGCAATGTATCGGTTTGCGCACCGCCGAGGTTCGTCTGGCTCGCCTGACCGCTGTCGCGATTCCTAAAAAAGACCACGGTCATCGCCGCCGCCAAAATCAATGCCAAGGCGGCAATGCCCCAAACCAGTTTGGTCGCGCCGGGCCGAGTTTTTTGAAGAGTCGGATGCGCGGTGGCGCCGCGCGCGCCTGTGACGGAAGTGACCAATCTCCCGGACTCGGTCTGGATGACAACCGCGGAATCCGTGCCGGCAGGATCGAGCCGCTCCGTCGGCGCGGAAGCGGAGGAGGATTCAAACGGGCGGGAATTCCCCGTCCCCATCGCCAGTCCGAGCGTGGAATCCAGCGCCAAAATCGCGTTCTTGAACTCTTTCGCCGATTGATAGCGATCTTCAGGCCGCTTTTCCAAAGCGCGCAGCACCAGCTCATCCAGTTGCTTCGGAATCCCAGGGTAATACGCGGAGGGCGGAGGCGGCGTTTCAGTGGTGTGTTTGCGGCGCAGCGAGACATCCGGGTTGGTTTGCGGGTCCGGCGTGAAAGGCAGCCGCCCGGCCAGCATTTCGTACAGCGTAATGCCCAGGCTGTAGATGTCTGAACGCGCGTCTAATTCCGGCAAGCCGAATTGCTGCGGCCCCAGAATCGCTTCAGGCGACATGTAAGCGCTGGTTCCCGGCGTCAGTTTCTGAGTGACGGTTTTACGCTGCTGAACCTTGACGATGCCGAAGTCGCTGACCTTGACCGTGTCCGGATCCTGCAACAACAGGTTGGCGGGCTTGATGTCGCGGTGGACGATGCCGACACGCTCTTCGCCCTCCCAGCGGTATTTGAAATTGTGCGCGTACTGCATTGCATCCAGCGCCTGCGCAAAAAGTTTCAGCGCGCGCTTGTGCGGAACCGGCCCCGTTTCGTAAGCGATCATCTGGGCGACATTGGTAATGCGGCGGCCTTTATGCTGATAGCCGGGCATGAATTCCAGGATCAGAAAATGCTGGTCGCCTTCGACCGCGAATTGAATCACGCTGACGATCTGAGGATGTTTGAATTGAACCTGGATGTTGGCTTCGCGAACAAACAGGTCGCGCAACAGCGCGGCCTGCCGCTCGCTGGCGCCCAGACTGGTCAAGGTCTTGATGGCGACCTGCTGTTTGTATTCGGTAAGGAAGGCGCTTTCCGCCAAATAAACCTTGCCCATTCCTCCTTCGCCGACTTCCGAAAGGATCCGGTAACCGCAGACGATTTTGCCGATCAGATTGTCCATATGAAAACTGTGCATCCCGCTGGAATAACTGGAGAAACGATTTCAACACAAAGGGTCAAAGGATCAAGGGACAAAGGAATTATTGGAATGAATGCCTTTGAAACTTTGATCCCTTGACCCTTTGTGTTGAGAAAGCCCTCTCAATCGGAGATTCCGGCGACCGCCGGTCTATCCTTTCTTCTTCTTTTTGCCCTTCTCGGAAGACTCGTTGCCGCGATCCATTTCTTTCGCCTCTTTGCCGCGGCCTGCTTTTTTCATTGCTTCGGCGACGCCGGTTTTGAACTGTGGGTTGTTCGGTTCCAGCTTGAGCGCGTTCTGAAACGCATTGACCGAATCATTGTATCGCCCCTGCCGGTAATAAGCCCCGCCAAGATTGTAGTATGCCGACGAGTTCCGTTCATCAAACTGCACGGCCATCTGGTAGTTCGCAACAGCCGCATCCAGCTTTTGCACCAGCAGGTAGGCTGTTCCCAGGTTGTTGTGAATGATCGAGCTTTTTGGCTCGAGCCTGGCGGCAGTCTGAAACTCGTCCAGCGCCTCGTTCGGACGATTCGCGGTCAAAAACAGATTTCCCAGGCTGTTGCGCGGCACGGCCCATTGCGGGTCGTAGGATTGCGCGGCGACGTAGGCATTGATCGCTTCGGCATAACGCTTCTGCGCGTACAGGATGCCGCCCAGATTCAGATGAACGAACGCGTCTTTCGGCGCAAGCTGGACGGCCTTCTGGCCTTCAGTATTGGCGCGATTGTAATCCGACAGATCAGCGTAAACGCGCCCTGCCACCGAATGCGCCAGAGACGAATTCGGCGCAAGCTCGATGGATTTTTCAACCGCCTGTCTGGCTTCTTCCAGCCGCTTCTGCACACGCAGCGCGTTGGCCATTCCGGCGTAAGCGTCCGGCCAGGTTGGCTGTTTATCAATCGCCTTCCGGTAGTTTTCAATCGAACGGTCGCGATTTTCGCGCGTGCCGGTGCGGAAAAGCGCATTGGCGAAATTGTTGTAAACGCCAGCGTCTGTCGCGCCGGCCTGAATCGCGGCCTGATATTCGCCGGCGGCTTCATCGTATTTTTTCAATTCGTACAGCGTGTCGGCGCGGCCACGGCGAGCTTCAGCGGAATTGGGATGTTGCGCGATGATCTTCTGATACTCGGCATCGGCGCCGGCATAATCCTTCAGATCAAACATCACGTCGGCCAATCCGAGTTGGGCATCCAGCGAATCCGGCTTCAGTTTCAGCGCCGTGCGAAAATTTTCCGCGGCTGCCTGGGAGTTGCCTTTGATCACGAAATCGGCGGCTTTGGCCAGGTAATCATCGGCGGTCGGCTCGGCGGGTTTGACAGGCGCTGGCGGCAACGGTTTGGGCGTTGGAGTTGAATTTACCGGTTGTGTTTTCTTCGGCGTTTCCACAACTGCGACCGTGGCTGAAGTGGTTGGATTCGGCGTGGTTGTTTTTCCGCTTACGCTTCCGCCGCCATCACCGACATCAGCCAGCAAATTCTTGCTGGAAGGATCAGGACGATTGATTCTACGCGCCAGATACTTCGGTTGCGGACGTTTTGCCTGCACCAGTGGAATCGGGTCGGCGTTGACGCCCAGATGCCCAATGGACTGCGCTTCGGTTTTGGTGACGGACAACGAGATGCAAATGATGGCGACGCAAAACTTGCCGCAAAACCGGCTAAATGCCCTGTTGGCTGATTTCAGATTCATACCGCTCCTTATGAAAATTCGGCTTCCATAAGCCTGTTCAAGCTCGACAACCATGGGGGCACGGCAGGCGGCATCATACAGCAAGGCAACGGCTACAGGCCAACCGCCGTCGCTCAATTCGAGCGTCCGAACGCGGAGTCAATCCGGTTGCGCTGCGATTTTGACAGCCGCCAAAGAATTTCAGGAATCTCCGGCATCCACGGAAATTGAAGGCAAGAAAAGATGATCTGGAAGAAGGGCGTCGGGCATAGGCGAGCGTTGCCGGAATGGCGGCGCTGCCGATTACCGCAAGTGGCCAGCGGCGAAAAATGGTTTGGCGGCCAATTCAGAAGCGAGGCCGCTTTTTTCATTCAATACGGCTTGATAGACCGACTCAAGCTGATCAACGACGCGCTCCCAGGCGTAATTTTCCTCAATCAACTGCCGGTTAAACCGTCCCATCCGCTCCTGCAATTCCGTGGAAACCAGAATTTCGATCAACGCATCGGCCAGCGCGTTGGCATCGCGCGGCGGGGCTTTGCGGCCGCCTGAGGGCTGGACCAGCAATCCCAATCCGCCTGCGTCGGTGGCGACGATGGGCTTGCCGCACGCCATGGCTTCCAGCGTGCCGCAACTAAGCGGCTCTCCATATGACGGCAGGCAGTAGACCGTGCAGTCCCGGAGCGCGGCGGGCAATTCCTGACGCGAAATATGTTTGATGAAATTGATGCGCGGGCGGCAGGCCATCGCATCCGCAAGGCGGTGAACTTCCTCTTCGATTCCGCCGCTGCCGACCACGGTCAGCCGGCTGCCGGGAAGTGTTTCGGCGACCTTTTCAAAAGCTTCCAGCAGGGTCAGGATGCCTTTTCGACGCCACAAATTCGCGACGAACAGAATGTGCTGGTCGTCCTTATTCCGGGTCTGGTCGCTGGCCGGAGCAAAGTGGCTGGCATCCACACCGGTATTGACCAGAAAAATCTTCTCCTTCATCCGCTCCGGTTTATACAGCACCTCCAGCGATTTCGGCGTGGCAACGATCAGCGCCGTGGCCAGGCGCTGCTGCCAGCGCAGGCTGGCTTTTCTGACCATCGTTCTGAATTTCAGCCTGAACCGATTGGGCCAACTCAGCTTCACTTGCGCCTCGTCCGCATCGCCCGGCCAATCCGGGTAAAACTGCCCCAGGATGACAGGCAGGCCGCAGCCGTACAGCGAAAGACTCAAACCTTTGACAACCGGATTGAGCTGATGAATCAGATCGAATTGATGTTCGCGCCGCAGCCGGTTGAGCAGCAGCCGGCTTTTGAGCATGTATTCCAGCCGGTGCGTGAGGCGTCCCTGAAGCCGCATTTTGATCGGATGGAGTTTGATGTTTTCGGGCAGTTCGCCTTCGATGGCGGCTTCCTGCGTGGCGATGTGCAGGGTATGGCCTCGAGCGGCCAGGCGGCTGATGAAACCGAAGGCCAGCAAACCATCGCCGTGCGAGCGGTGATCGGTCAGCAACTCCGAAGGGTGCGAAACGAAGATCGTAAGTTTGGGCAACTTTTTTTCCATTTCAGTAGGTTTGCGGGGAAGGCGCTTCCTGTTGCTGGTGTTGCGTGGCCATCAACTGCCCGTAAACAGCCTCCAGCCGGTCAATCACGCGATCCCAGGCAAAAAACTGTTCAGCCTTGCGCCGATTGCAGCGTCCCATTTCAGTTTGCAACTCTGGCGAACCAAGGACTTCGATCAGGGCTTCGGCCAGCGCGTTGGCGTCGCGAGGCGGCACTTTGCGCCCGCCGCCATCCGGGATCATCTCTTTAATACCGCCCGCGTTGGTCGCCACGATGGGCCTGCCGCTGGCCAATGCTTCCAGCACGCTGTTGGCAAATGGTTCGCCATAGGCCGGCAGGCAGTAGACCGTGCAGTTCCTCATCAACTCCGGCGTCCGGTCGCGTTCAACCGGCCCCAGCATCCTGATCCGGTCGCGATAAGGCGATGCGGCGATGCGGCGTTCAACCTCTTCCAGTTCGCCGCCGCCGCCGGCAATCGTCAAACGGCAAGTTGGAATTTCCTCCGCCACCTGCGCGAAGGCGTCCAGCAGCGTGAAGATGCCTTTGCGCCGCCACAGATTCGCCAGAAACAGAATATTCGGCCCATCCGCTGTTCCCTCTTCTGAATCCTCCGCCGGATGAAAGCGCGCCGTGTCCACGCCAAGTGGCAGTTGAACGATCTTGTGTTCGACACGTTCGGCACGATGCAGGTCGCCCCGCGCTGCCGGCGTTGCAATCAGTAATGCTGATGCCTGCCATTGCTGCAACGTCAGTAACCGGCGCTTGCACCACATTTTTAATCCCTCGATCAACTGCTTCCAGATGGGTTGTTTCACCGAACCTTCCTCGGCATCCTGCGGCCAGCCCGGCACGATCACACCCAGCACCACGGGCAGTCCTGACCCAAGCATTGCCAGACTCAATCCCTTGTTGACCGGATTGAGCTGGTGGATCACGTCTATCGGAGAATCATCCTGGCCGGCGCGGCGCAGCCTGTTCAGCAGCAACCGGCTTCTGAGCATATATTCCAGCCGGTGCAGGATCATGCTTTTCGCCAGGGTTTTAATTGGATAAAGCCTGATGTTGGCGGGCAGGTCGCCCTTGATGTCCATCTCCGGCGCGGCAACGTGCAGCATGTGGCCGCGCGCGGCCAGACGGCTGATAAAACCAAACGCGGTCAGTCCATCTCCGTGCGACCGATGATTCGTCAGAAAGTCGGATGCGTGAGGCACAAAAATCGAAAACTTGTTTCCCGTCATAATTTCCTTCTGATGTACAGCCGACTGTCAGCCGGCGGAGGTCTCGGCCAGTAGTCAGTTCAAGCAGACCTCAGCCGGCTGACAGCCGGACGTACATTTTTCGCCGTTCTGCTGGGCATAATGTTTTTGCGCTGCGATGACCACCCCTGAAAAACTCCACAACACCACGCCCATCACCCCCAGCATCACGCTGCCCAGCACCAACTGCACGAACATTCCCAATGAAACGGCTCGCGCGGCATTCACGAACGCGTCGCCGCGAGCTTCCCTGCGTGGCCGCAAACCGAGCAGCAACGCAATCAAACCAGTTCCGTAAAAGAGCGTCCCCGGCAATCCCAGGGACAATAAAAGTTCCAAAATTGCGCTGTCGTGCGGACCAATCCCCTCATCGTCCGCATCCACGGCGTAAGTCCGCTCCATCACGCCGACGCCCTTGCCCAGCGGATCAAAAAAAGCATCTCTCAAATATTTGCCGTAACCTTCCATCCGCGCCGCCAGGCTGATGTCATCTTTTGGATTGGTCATCGTTTGCAGCCTGGGAAGAACAACGCTGCTGAAAGGCGGCATCATGGCCAGCGGCACAACCGCCGCCGCCAGCACAACCATCACCGCGATCACCCGCAGTCGCGCTTTCAAATCCATGGTCGTCATCAGCGAGATCAGCCCGACCACCCAGCCGATCCAGGCCGCGCGCGTCATGCACAGCAGAAATGACAGATACCCGCCCGCCGCCGCCGGGAACTTCAACCAGCCTCCCACGCTGAACAGCACCAGCAAACAGGCCATCATCACCACCGAAAACGGCCCCGGCGCATTCAGCGTGCTGAAGACGCGAATGCCGAGCGGTTCCGGCTGGCCGAATGAAAGAAACTCGACATTGATCATCCAGAAGCGGTCCCACACCGGAGCAGTCAGAAACTGCACGACGCCGTAAATCCCCATCACCAATGCGCCCAGCAGAAACGTCCACTGTAATGCGCTTCGGTAACGCGGATACTCGCGCCAGTTGTTGAAAAGGTGAAACCCGATGAAAAGCGGCGTCAGCCAGACCAGCATCGGCTGCGCCAGCGTGTAATCGAAATTGCTGCGGATCAGCCCGACGCCCGACCCATACACCACGCCAGCGAACGCCAGTACAAACGGCGCGCCCCCCTCACGCAGCGAAGGCAGAAAGTGCCGCAGAAATCCCAGAGCGGCAATAAAGCTGACAATCACCGGCGCCAGCAACACCGGCGACGGATCCACCCAGCCGCTTTGGGAATCCACCAGCCGCCGGATGAAAGGCGACAAAAACCACAGCCACCAGACAAAGACGATGTACTGAACCGGATGCTTCCAGTAAAGGTAAAGCCCAACCGCAAACGCGAACGCCGGAAACGCCAGCCGCACAATCGAACCCTGTCCAACCGCCAATCCACCCGCCACCAGCAAGACCACAGCCGCGATTGCCAGCCAGGCCCAGAGGGTTTGCGACACGGGAAGTTGTCGTTGCGGCGTTTCCTGCACGATTGCCAATTCCGTTGAAACCAACTCCATTACGCCTGAACCTTGATCAGTTGCTGGCGCACAAACATCCAGTCCTCGCGCCCGAACAGCAGTTTCGGCGACCGTTCGTTCAGCAGCCATGGGAAACACAACATCATCAGCAGCAACCGAACCGCCGCTGAAATCGCCAATGCCAGCCCTGCGCCCAGCAAGCCGTAACGCGGAATCAGGACCAGCATCAGCGGCACGCTTAATGCGAGTCCGAGACCTTGCAGCATGGTCACGATCCCCGGCCTGCCCAAAGCCATAAAGGCCTGCGCCAGCACCAGCGCCGTGCTGGCAAAGATCACTTCCAGCACCAGCAGCCGCAGCAGATTCGTCGCCGCGACGAATTCCGCGCCGTAAAGCAGCCGCAGCATCCACTGTCCCCCCAGCATGACGGCAATTCCCGCCATCGAGGTCATCACCGTGCTGATACGCGCGGCCCGTCCGGTCAGGGCAATGACTTCGTCCGCCGGACGCGCGGCCGCCTTTGGAAACAGCACCATCACCACTGCCTGCTGGAACAGTTGCAGCATCCGCGACAGGCTGAGCGCGACAACATAGGTTCCCATCGCCGCCGGACTCAGAAAACCAATCACCAGCGCCTGATCAATCTGCAGGGATAGCGCGCCCAGCAAATCAATTCCGTAGGCACGGACGCCATAGGGCAGCAATGTGCGAAGCGAAGCCAGAAGCCCCGTCCACCTGGGACGAAACAATCGCCACATCCGCCACACCATCCAGCAGAAAACCGGCACGCCATTGAACACATACGTCAGCGCCGCGCGAAAAGGCGTCATCGCTCCAGCCAGCGCCAGACCGGTCAGTCCGGCCAGGCCCAGCAGCGGCGTGAAAAACAATGTGGCGTTCGACAATCCGAATTCGCCGCGAACTTCCAGCGATGCCCGCCCCACCAGCATCAGCGTGCAGAGCGGCGCATGCAGCATCATCCATTGGGCAATCAGGATGGTTTCCATCCGGTATTGAGCCAGCCAATACGGCATCAGCGCCACGCCGGCCAGAATCGCCGCCAGTCCCAGCAACACACCCAGCAACAGCGCTGCCGATAAAAATTGCGATTCCCGCTCCGGTTCGCGGCGCAGGTTGTAGACCAGCGAACTTGGAACTCCCAGCGTCAGCGCGTTGGCCAGAAAGACCGGCCATAAAATCATGGCCGCCAACTCACCGCGCCCATCCGGTCTCAGCATCCGCGCGGTAATAATGCCGGTCGCGGTGTTGATGGCGACAACCAACAGCTTGACGACCAGGGATTGCAGCACAGCGCTCAGGCCACTTTGCCCTCCGCCGACACGTTGCAATTTACTGATCCAACCGGTGTCCATGTCTACATCCCCGCCAACAACCCGACCTGAAGCGCGCCCCATATCAGCTCGCCTCCCCATCTTGCGCCGATTCGGGCGTATTCTTCGGCTTGCTTGCCTCTCGTTTGTGGCGTCCGTTCCTGAACCACCCGCCCAGCCCGGCCAATGGCCGTCGCGATAATTTCGCCAATGATCCGAATGTCCTTTTCGCCAATCGCGGCTCCGGTCGGTAAAGCCAGCGTTCTGTCCGCCAGCCGTTCCGTCACCGGCAACCGCCGGTTCAGATGTCCTCCGCGGCGCCGATACGCGTTCAGCCGATGGCAGCCGGGAGAAAAATAGCTTTTTGCCATCACGTTTTCGGCCTGCAAAATCTTTTGCAACTCGTCGCGGCTGACGCCCGCCACGGCGTCGTCAACTTCGACGATTACATATTGAAAATTATTCCGGCCGCCTTCGTTGTGCTGAAACAACTTCAAACCCGGCGTTGCATCAAGGTGTTTTTTATAAGCCAGATAGTTCGCGCGATTGATGGTCACAAACTCGTTCAGACTTTCCAGCGAGGTAATACCCATCGCCGCCGAAATCTCGCTCATCTTGCCGTTCGTCCCCACTTCGTGAGCGACGCCATCCTGCAACATGCCGAAGTTACGCAAGACACGAAACCGATCCGCCAATTCATCATCATTGGTCGTAATCGCGCCGCCTTCAAACGAATTGCAGAATTTCGTGGCGTGGAAGCTGAACACTTCGGCCTGGCCGAAATTGCCAATCATTTGCCCATCGTGCGAACAGCCGAAAGCATGCGCCGCATCGAACAACAACTTCAGCCCGCGCCTTTGCGCGATCTTTTCCAGCGCGTTCGTGTCACAGGCATTTCCCCAAAGATGAACGCCGATGATCCCGGTCGTGCGCGAAGTGATGCACCGCTCGACATCGCGCGGGTCCAGCGAATGCGTGACCGGATCAACGTCGCAAAAGACAGGCGTGATTCCCTGCCACTGCAATGCGTGCGCGGTCGCCGCAAAAGTAAACGAAGGCACGATCACTTCGCCGCTCATCCCCAGCGCGCGAATCGCAATCTCCAATCCAATCGTTGCATTGCACACCGCAATGCAGTGTCTGGCGCCGGTCAAAGCCGCAATCCGCTGCTCGAACTCAACCAGGTACGGCCCGTTGTTGGTTAGCCATCCGCTCTCGAGCACATCGCTGACCCGTCGGAGCAGCCGCTCCTTATCACCCAGGTTTGGACGGCCCACATGAAGTTTTTCGTCAAACGCCGGACGCCCGCCCGTAATCGCTAATCGTCTGAAATTTTCCTGTTTCTGGGGAAGCACTCTTTAGTCTCCGATTTAACCCTGAAATCCTGTAGGGAATGTTGTCTTGTCCCTGACCGGCGAACTCAGCCCGCGTTGGCCAGCAAACCCGGAAAGGTCGCCGGGAACTTGTCAGCCGCCCTTTCCGGCAGCAGACCCGGACTCACCGAATTCAGAAATTCCAGAAAGTTTTTGGCGAACACCTGGGAATCATATTTTTCGGCGTGCCGCCGGAGCCCCGCCTGATCCCAGGTGTAACTTTCGAATTCCTGAATCGCGGCCGCCAGCGATGGCGCCGTCGGTTGATCGAAAAAGACTCCCGTCTCCCCTTCGATCACCGTTTCCATCGCACCACCGCCACGGTACGCAATGACTGGACGCCCAGCGGCATTCACTTCCAGCGGAACCATTCCGAAATCCTCCTCGCCAGTGAATAACAGCGCGCGGCAGCGTGAAACCAGGGCTTCCACCGCTTCATCCGGCTGCCTGCCCAGCAAGGTGACGGTTGGGCCGGCCAGGCTTTCCAGCCTCTTCCGATCCGATCCATCCCCCACCACAATCAGCTTTCGACGTAACTTGTTACAGGCTTCAATGGCCAGATCAATCCGCTTGTAGGCGGTCAGGCGGGACAAGACCAGGTAGTAATCCTGTTGTTCCGCGCCGGGTTGAAACCGGTTCACATCAATCGGCGGCGGAATCACCACCGCGTCACGGCGATAAAAATCCTTGATTCGCTGCGCCACGACCTGGGAATTGGCGACGTAATAATCCGGCTGGCGCGAGGCGCGTAAATCCCACCGCTTCAGCCCAGCCAGCAAGGGAGGCAAAATCATCCGCTTCAACCCGCCGAACTGTTCGCGCGCGGAATAATCATCGTAGCGCCAAATCCAGCGCGCGGGCGTGTGGCAGTAACAAACGTGTACCGCATCGGGATTTTTCCTGACCCCTTTTGCGTAACCAAAGCAACTGGAAACGATCAAATCGTAATTGGACAAATCCAGGCTTTCGACAGCGAACGGATACAGCGGAAAATAGTGCCGGTAGTAACGCGAAAGTCCAGGCAGATTCTGCATCCAGCTTGTCCGGATCTCCGCGCCCCGCAAGCCGCTGGAAAGCTTTTCGCGCACAGCGAGCGTCGAATGCAGATCAGCTTCCGGCAACAACCGGTACAGCGCTTCCGCCACTTTCTCGGCCCCTCCCATCTGCGCAAAATTGTCGTGAACCAGAGCAACACGAGCCATCAAACTCCTCCTCTAAAACCGTTCTGGGGAAAGCCCGGCTTCTCCCGCCATCTTCCGCCCAGCCTTTTCAGTAAAAGATGCGCCAACTTGCAAATAATAACTTTCGACCAGCCGCAGATATTTATCCTCTGAGAAATTCTGCACAGTATTGCTTTTCGCTTCCTTCACAAGATTACTTCGCAGCTTGCGGTCAGTCGCCAACATAACCAGGCTTTTCGCCAGTTCTTTTTCGTCTCCTGCCGGAACCAGCCAGCCGTTGGCGCCGTGGCAGATCAATTCCGGAACGCCGTCAACCGCCGTCGCCAGTACCGGGGAGCCGCAAGCCATGGCCTCAAGCACCACCAGCCCAAACGGCTCAACCTTGGAATTCAGCACCAGCAGATCCAGTGCCTGCATGATCACCTGCACATCGTTTCGCGGCCCCGTGAAAATAACGCGATCCGCAATCCCCAGGCTTTCGGCGGCACGCTTCAGTTCTTCCTCGTAGTCGTGATCATCGTTAAACAGCGGCGCACCGATAACCGCCAACATTGCTTTCGGCAACTGCGTTGCCACCTTGGCAAAGGCGCGGATCAACTCCAACTGGCCTTTTCGAGGAGTAATCTGACCAACAATACCGATCAGAAACTGTTCGTCGCCAACTGCCAATTCCTGCCGAATTCTCTGGCTTGCCGCTGGGTCGGCTGCAAACCGCTTCAAGTTGATTCCATTGTGAATCACCCGAACCTTCGTGCAGGCATTTAACAGCCGCAGCAGACCGCCACGAAACCGCAGAGCCACCGCCTGCGAAATCGCCAGCAGGCCGGTTCGCGGGGAAAGCGCCGCAAACCACCGAATCAGTGTGCTCAACGGATGATGAGGTAACATGTCGTGCAGGTGCCAGATCACCGGGATGCGAGTGCCGATCGTCGCCGTCGTGGCCACCAATCCTGCCCGAATGGTGTTTGCGTGAATCAAGTCCGGTTTGGCTTCAACAACCATCCGCCGAAGCTTCAGGATTACTCGAAAAAATGATTTGAGATATTCGACCAGGGTATCAGGACGCCAGGTGAATCTGGCCTGAAGTGATTCAATGTTACTCACCGGCGCACCAATACCTTCAGAAAGCCAGGTAAGCTCCCCTTCCGCCGGACAAATGACTGAAGCCTGAAACCTGGCGCGGTCCAGTCTGGAAAGAATCATCAGCATGACCCGCTCCGCGCCGCTAACCTGCCCCGTGTGGTTGTAAAAAATAACTTTCAAGATCGCGCCTTTGTGTAATTTCCGCTGATAAAACACACCGCCGCCCGCCCGTCCCCCTATATTTTGCGGCTTCCACAAGCCACATGGACGAACGACGGTGCGTTTCTCCGGAGAACCCTTGAATTAAACCGCGCCGCGGCCTTTGATCACGGCAGGCACGGTTTTTAGAAGAATGGCAATGTCCAAACCAAGGGACCACTGGTCAATGTATTGCAGGTCCTGCCGGATCCAGTGATCGAATTGTGTGTTGCTCCGGCCGCTGATTTGCCAAAGACAGGTGAGCCCTGGCTTTACACTGAACCGGCGCAGCAGACTGGATTCCGCGAATCGGGAAACATCCCGTTCGGGCAATGGCCGTGGCCCAACCAGGGACATATCGCCTCGCAGTACATTGAAAAGCTGAGGCAGTTCGTCAATTGAAGTCTTGCGCAGAAACCTGCCGATGGAAGTTACTCGTGGGTCATTTTTGATCTTGAAGACGGGTCCCTGAGCTTCGTTACTTTTTTCCAGTTGGGATTGCAAGGCTTCGGCATTCTGCACCATTGTGCGGAACTTGAACATTTTGAAGCGTCGCTTGTTCAGTCCATATCGCTCCTGCACAAAAACCACTGGCCCGCTGCTGGTTAGCCTGACTGCCAGTGCCGCAACCAGCATGACGGGAGAAAAAATAACTAAAGCCGCCGAAGCACCAAGAATATCAAGCGCACGCTTTACCAGCATACGATAATCATCGCTCACCATTTTCAAGCTGATCAGAGAAAAATGACTGTATTTCTCAACCTGCGTCTTGGAATGGGAAACCCGAAAAATATCGGACAGGTACCTGCATTCGATACCAATCCGCTCACAGGTTTCAATTGCCTGCTGAATCTGGCTGTAACAGGATTTGATCGGCAGGGCGATTAAAACTTCATCAATCACGCGGCCCGTCAAAACCTCTTCCAGTTGCTCCAGCGAGCCAATCAACCGGGTCGCGACGGTCACATTCATTTCCTGCGTGGAGCGTGAGTCCATGAAACCGACAATGCGGTACATGGGTTTCGGCTGACCGGCGATCGAATTGTAAAGCCTTAGCGCGCGCGGGCCGCTTCCCAGAATCAAAAGCCGCCGGGTGCGTTGCCCGACCGGCGTCCATTCTGGCGTCAGAATGTGAACGATGTGCCGTGTCAGAAGCGTCGTCATCGTTACCATCCCCCAGAAATAAATCACCATCAGGTATGAGAAAGCGCCGCTGTTGCTGGCCAAAGGAATAACCAGGGCACACAAACTACCCAGTGAGCACGCTGCCAGCAACCGCCTGGCTTCTTCACTGTAGCTTCTGATCGCCGTCAGATCGTAAAGCCGAAAGAGTTTGAAAATACTCTGCCACAGTAAGCTGAAGCCAGCCAGAAGCAACAGGTTCTTGACTGTTATGCGCATCGTCAGAAAACTTGCTAATCCATTTGGAATCACCCGTAAGTTTATAATGATAAAAACTGCGGCCAGAGCCAGCAGGGCAGCAACCACATCAAACAGACGGTATGTTTTGACCAGGTAATCCCGGCCCGGAGGCACCCAATTATTTTCAGATTCTCCATTCAAGCTAGCTCGAGTAAATAGTGTGTTTGTCAAATGTTGCGGGAACATATGGTTATTTCCTGTTCTTCTTATTTTGGTACTTTGCAGCACCTATGTTTGGCACCCGCGTGGGGGAACGAGATACTTTCGTTGCAATGCTAGAACAGCCATTGTAAGGGATTAAAAAACAACCCCACATTGGCGGCTTTCATATAGCGTTCGATACGAGTGATGGTATTTTGAGGGATCATCAACATATCTCCCGCCTGTAACGTTAAATCCTGAAACTTGCCGCCCTTTCGAGCAGCGCTATTGAAATTGAGCATATGGGTTTCTGACAGGCCGGAATCAAGACGGCGAAAGACGATCACTTGCGAAGCCTTGGCTTGATCCTTGAAGCCTCCGGCCAGCAGGATCGCTTGTAAGGCGGTGACATTCTTGTGCAGATCAAACTTTCCGGGGTTTACCACTTCTCCGGCAACGACAAAAAATGGCTTTTCGAAGTCTTTTAGGGCAAGAGCGATTTCAGGGTCTTTCAATCGGCTTTTTGCCTTCTCGACGATCACATTACGGGCCTGGCCAAGCGTCAGTCCGCCAAGTTTGATATCGCCGACAAGCTCAAGCGACACAAATCCATCAGGCTGGACCCGGACAACCTGGTCAAATTCCGGCGTGTAGCGATATTGCACTGTGATCTCGTCGCCTGACCGCAGAAGGTATCGCTGCCCACCGTCCTGTGCGGTGGCCGTCGTCGAAGCCAGAATCGCAAAACAGATCAAATTGATTATTTTTGTTACTTTCATGGACCTTTCGATCATTGGGCAACACTTTTCCCTGAACCTGCAGGATGCTGTAGGCGCATCCTTCCAGGCCAGATCTCCCTTCGGATTTATTGAGTAACTGACAGTGATTCGCTGAATCACTGTTACGGAGTCATGAGGCGCCGATGCTTAAGCTCAAATCCTTCCGTACAACCAATCAGGAACTGGATATTTTCGTTTGTTCAAAACCAGTCCCAATATTTTGCCCTGTGCCATCTCAACGACGCGTTCCGCGCGGCAGATCTCATCTCGCCGCGTTTGCCCGGCCGAAGCGACTAGCACAACGCCATCCACCAATTTCGCCATCACCGTCAAAGTAGCGGGGCTGTTGACGGAATGGCAATCAATCAAAACGTGGTTAAAATGCTTCCTCAGAAGATGCAGACAGTCCTGCCTGAATGTTACGTCGCTTTGCCAGAGAGTCGCTTTTTTTCGTGACTTTATCTTCCCGAGGTCCGAAGCCTCAATCTCATTATTCAGCCAGGAAAGCCCTGATTCGGTGGCAGCACAAAGCTTTGCCCATTTTTCCAGGTCTTTTATTGAGATTGTTTGCAACCGATGTGCATCAATGATTGCCACTTTTTCACCTTCATAACGCATCAATTCCAAACCAATTTCCCGTACAACGAAGCTGGTGCCCGCGCCTGCGGAAATGGAGGTAAAAGCAATCACTGTATTGTTCTTCGTCTTTGAATGCCCGGGTTGAAAAATGCCATGAACTAGCTGGTCATAGTGCCCATTCTCTGTTTCGGTTACCTCCGTTTTGGGGGCAGGTAGCATTTTTACTAATGCGGCGATAAACATATTTCTACAATGCGAAGCTTGGCGAAATGCGGAGATTACCGTTCTCCCGGTCCCAGCATGCGGCTTTCCCAATGATTCCTCTCGCTCAAATTTTGATGCGGGATCGTGGCCAGAACCGGATATTTGCTGATAGCTTCCAATTCACGCGGGGTATGAACAGTGTCTCTCAAAAATTCGGCCCCGACCGCACTGCTCACTCCAAGAAAACCTGCCAGAAAAAGCCCCAGCAACAGATTCAGTTTTCGATTGGGGCTGGAAGGCAGACTGGGAGTTGACGGCGTCTCGGCGATTGAGACATTGGAGATTTTCTGTTTGTCCAATGCCGCTGTCACCAAAGCTTCATCGCGTTTTTTGGCAAAAAGCTGATAATTGTCCTGCAATTCCTTTACGCGCCGTTCCAACTCTGAATGTTTCAGGGTGGTGCTTTCCAGGGCGGAGAGTTTGGCGCGGTTTTCCTGTGCAAGTCTTGTCAGACTCTCCTGCCTGGACTGTTTAGTGATCAATTCGGTCTGCGCGCGGCCTAATTCCAGCTCTACTGATTGTCGCAGCGGATTTATATCTGACGTTTGCTCAACCGATTGTAGCTTGGAGATTTTTTCCAAGCTCGCTACAGTATCGGCAATTTGCTGATCAATTTCCTTCACCAGCCGGTCTTCAGGCTGAAACCTGTTTAGCAATTGCGTTCGCTTATGCCATAACTCCATCTTCATCGTATTCAACCGTTCGATGGAGTACTGATGAGGAAGCGACTTCATCTGAGTAGTGACTCGGGGTTCAAGGGCTTGAAGCTGTTGGTTCAACGTCTCCAGACGGCGAGCAGCTTCAATACCGCCCATACTCGCCGCCTGCAGCTCCGTTTCTGAATCAACAACTCTCTTCAAGCCAATTTCCTTTTGCAGGTTCAGAGAAACGATATTATTTTTAACCTCAAACTCTAACAAGGCGAATTCGGCATCCTTCAAACGCCGCTCATACTCCACAGCCTGAGCCTTAAAAAATTCATCCGTTCCAGGAACATGATGTACTTGTAAATGTCTTTCCAAGTACAGCTCAGTTAAAGACTTCAATACTGTAACCGCCTGTTGCGGGGAAGCGGCTGAATAACTGATCGCTATAATATTTGCCTTTTTGACAGGAGCAATCGAAAGCTTCTTTTCCAATTGCCGGATGGCCTTTTCGATAGCCACAGGCATCTTTTCCTGCCCATTCTTTTCAAATTCACGAGCCAAACCTGCTTTTTTAACCACCGCTTCGAGCAAATCCCAACTTTGAATCAACTCGATTTCCGAATTGACCTGCGCCTCTGAAACCTCCCCAGTCAACGTCAAGTTATTGTTCTGCTCTGGGGAGACGATGACATCTGCGCGAGAATTCTTGACGAGGATCTTCGTTCTCGATTCAAACTGATCCGGCAGTAGAAAAGTGGTAACTCCAACCAATGCAAAAATTACGATAAAAACTGAAATGATCATCCATTTCTGACGAAACATCGCAGTCGCCACTTCTCGCAGGGAAAAACCGACTTTATTGTCCTGATTCCCATGAGTCATTTGCATGCTTGACCGCCTCGACTTCAACAAAGATTCCACTAAAACACGACTCCCCTCTAATTAAACTACACTTGTCCTACAAGACAGGGGGAGTAAATATAGGGAAATCTCCCATTCTTGCTATGAGTAAGAGTACGCGTTTTTTGAAAATATCTTGTGAGATGGCTATGTGGGGATAGCCGCCAGGTGATGTAAACAACTAAGACCTTATAAAAACAACGCGTTCTTAGATTTGAGTGCCCTTGAAATTTGTATCGGACACTCTAAAGGTCACAAACAAAACCAGAGGCTCATAAAAGGCCGTGTGTAAACAAGAAATAGTTATCAATGATTTAACCCGTTTACTTAATCCGTCCAGTAAGACTTTCAAAAGCTCTCTGTAGGAAGTAAGCTTCACTTTGTCCTACAAGCTTGTCAGTCAGTCGTAGGACATTACACTACTAAACGTAAATAATCAACAATTCTTTTTTGGGGAATTGAAAGTTCTCTCGTTCAAGTAAATTTCTTTTAGGAAAACGTGATGATGGAGTTGATTGCAGATGTCTCCAGGACTGTAAGGGCATTTTCTTGACACTTTTACTGACCACAACGTATGATGCGAATTGACTTTTTGAAATTGGTATAGACCCGGCGATTATTGGATAACAATTCACAATTACAAGCTAGAGAAAGAAGTAAGCAGTTATGCTAGGCGGATATATAGGCGACATTTGCCAGCGAATCCTGAATGGCATCGTTCGCCAACTTTCACGCCTCAATCCAAATCCGAACCTGCTTTCGGTAATTGGATTGGGCATCAATGTATTTGCCGCGTTTCTCTACGGCTATGGGAAATTCTTTTATGCAGGCCTGGTGATGATCTTTGCCAATATCTTCGACCTTCTGGATGGGCGGGTAGCGAGACTGACGGGCCGCGTGACCAAATTTGGTGCATTTCTGGATTCAAGCCTGGACAGACTCTCGGATATGGTGGTGTTTCTCGGTATTATCATTTTTTATTCACGCGACACCGAATTTCACAGCACGCTATACGCAGCACTGACGGGTGCGGCGTTGATTGGTTCAGTCATGGTCAGTTACACGAGCGCCCGTGCCGAATCTCTCATCCCCAAATGCGATGTTGGATTTTTGCGACGACCAGAGCGCGTGGTTTTGTTAATTCTTGGTTCACTTACGGTGTGGCCTGAATCGTCGAGTCTGTTTCTGAACAAGATGCCTGCGACGATCTGGCTTATGGCAGTGTTGTCTTACTGGACTTTCGCACAACGGCTTTTTCATACCTGGCGTCAGATTCGCGAAATCGAGCGCCAGGAATTGGCTTCCGAATCCGGAACGGCCAAGTCGCAGGATGGTCCGTCACTTCGTTTAGGACCTGATCCAGCCTGATAAAAGCAATTTGCCGGGCTGGATCGTTCTATTCGCGGCCTGGCGGCAATCAGAAAGGCAACCAGCAGACAAGCAACCCGGCTAAGTTTCATTGCTTGTTGCTCCCAATTCGTTATTCCTATGAAAAAACTTCAGAAAGACTCAATGATCTGCCCTTGCTGTGGGGAGGTTCGTCTGGTTTCCGTGATGGAGTGCAGTGCTTGCGGTGCTCGTCAAATTGGCAAACCGTTGGCTCCACCGGAGGTCCTGCTTCCCAAACTGGGATTGCCCTTCGCTGCCTTGGCTTGCGCGGCATTGGTCGTCGTGACCTTTCTTGCCGTGTGGGTATTCGGCAACGACATGAAAGTGGGCCGCGTCCTGCTGGTTTCTCTTTTGGGTGATGGCACAAAGCTGACTCACAGTTTGCTGCAAGCGGATTCGAAGTTGCCCTACTATCGAATTTTCAGCTTTGATGCGTACCGTTTGGCTTTTACGCTTTCGGCGGGATTGATTCCCTTGTCGTTGATTGGGATTTGGATTGGCTGGCGGGCAATGAAAAACGCAAAATCCAACCCCGCACTTTTCGGAGGCTTTTCGCTGGCACGTTTTTCGGCGATATTTTCGGTTTGCCTGCTGGCGATTTTTAGCCTGGCAACGATCTCTTCCCTTCCCGGCGCAATTGCCAGAAGACAGGCCAAGCGGGTTGCAGCGACTCGCGCAATGATGTACGCGATGCATTATCAAGCCCTGCAAAAGTATCATCGGGAATACGGAAGCTACCCTCAGGAATTAACCGATCTGTCCCGAGTCAATGCTGAGTCCGTTCCCCACAGTGATTACTGGGAAAATAGTTTTAGTTATTTACCGGTAGGTGTCATCGCCTCCAGAGGCAGCGCCGTCAGCTTCAGTGATTATAAGCTGGTCTCGCCCGGCCCTGACGGCAAGTTTGGTACGGCCGATGACATCACCATGGTTGACGGCGTGATTGTTGATTCACAAAGCAACAACAGCCTGCCAGGCACGTTGCCCGCATCAGAGAAACTGCGTCCATAGCTGATTTGGAGCTTTCCTGAGGCTTTATTCAAGATTCAACCAAGCGGCCTTCAAGTTGTGCGCCCCGGGCCACAGACTTACTTGAGGCCGCTTTTGTCGGATTCACCCATTGCCCCCAACGCTGAAGCAAACGCATGCGCCATAATTGGCTTGCTCGACTTTACTATCGAATTCGTGGCCGCGACCCCCTCGCGGAATATCTTGCCTGGCTGATCCAGTTTGGCCGTATTACAGAAGGCCGCGTGATTGACGCCCAACAAGACGATTCAGGCACGACAATCTTCTACCGCTACAACATCGCCAATGTGGATTATGAGACTTCGCAGAAGCTTTCGCTCGACCAACTGACGCATGGCCAGATTTATGTTCCCGGCGCGAGCATCACCGTTCGCTACGATCCGAAAAATCCAGGCAGCTCTATCGTTCCCTGAATACTTCCCGTTATGTTTCGCAAAATATTGATTGCCAATCGCGGAGAAATTGCGGTCCGGCTGATTCGCGCCTGCCGAGACTTGGGCATTTCACCCATTGCCGTCTATTCCGAAGCTGACCGCCAGGCGCTGCATGTGCGGTTGGCGGACGAGGCTTATTTCATTGGCGAAGCTCCAGCATCCCAAAGCTACCTGGTCGGCGAAAAGATCATTGATGCAGCCAGAAAGTCCGGCGCGGAAGGAATCCATCCCGGTTATGGTTTTCTGTCCGAACGTGAATGGTTCGCTCGTGCGGCAGGCGAAGCCGGAATTACTTTTATTGGTCCTTCGCCTGAGTCAATACAGATGATGGGAGACAAAACCAATGCCCGCATCGCTGCCGTTAAAGCCGGAGCGCCCATTGTCCCTGGCACCACTGAACCGGTCAGCAACGAAGCAATCGCCAAGAAAATCGCGGCTGAAGTCGGCTATCCCGTGATGCTGAAAGCAGCGGCGGGCGGCGGCGGCAAAGGCATGCGCATTGTTCGCTCCGACGAAGAAATCGGCGCGGCAGTCCAGATGGCTGGGGCGGAAGCGCAGGCCGCCTTCGGCGATCCATCGGTATACATTGAAAAGCTGATCGAACGTCCGCGCCACATCGAAATCCAAATCGCGGCGGACAAGTTCGGAAATGTCATTCACCTGGGCGAACGCGAATGCTCCATCCAGCGGCGCCACCAAAAAGTGATTGAAGAATGCCCGGCCAGTTTCAATGACCCGGAATTGCGCGCGCGAATGGGCGCGGCGGCGGTCGAGATTGCCCGCGCGGCAAATTACTTCAGCGTCGGCACGATTGAGTTTCTGGTGGACGCCGACCGCAACTTTTATTTTCTGGAAATGAACACGCGCTTGCAGGTCGAACATCCGGTGACCGAACTCGTCACCGGCGTTGATCTGGTGCGCGAACAGATTCGCATCGCGGCGGGCGAAAAGCTTTCCTACAAACAGGAAGACATTCGCTGGACCGGCTCTTCCATCGAATGCCGCGTTTATGCTGAAGACCCGGAAAAGAATTTCCTGCCTTCTCCCGGCAAAATCACGCGGCTGAGAACTCCGTCCGGCCCCGGCGTGCGCGATGACAGCGGCGTGTACGAAGGCTGGGAAGTGCCGCTCTTTTACGATCCAATGATTTCCAAGCTGGCAACCTGGGGAGCGACGCGCGATGAAGCCATTGCCCGGATGCAGCGGGCGCTTGGCGAATACCACGTCGGCGGCATTCGGACGACAATCCCTTTTTTCCAAGCCGTGCTCAAGGACGAGGAGTTTCGGCAAGGCGACATTGACACTGGCTATATCACGCGCTTTCTTGAACGACAGAAAGCGAACTCTGAAGCTGAACAGAGTGACTCGCCTGAACAGAAAGACCTCAATGATTCTCAAATCGCCGCCGCCATCGTTGCGGCAATGGGCTTTACCGAACAGGCGCGTGCGCAGCAAACCAGCAATTCAACCTCTCAATCCGCAAAAGTCAGCAGATGGAAAATGACCGGACGAGTAAGCCGTTGAACTCCTCCGTGCCAATCTCCCCCAAATGAGTCAGCGAGGAGGCACCCGTGCGTATCTTGTTTCTGATTGCCAGTCTTTGTTTGCTGTTCACGTCGTTCGCTGCCGCGCAAACATCCAATGCGGAGCCGTCTCCAACCGTTCAAGCATCTGGCGCCTCACCCTCTCAGCACTCAAATGAGATTGTTCCCGTTCCCGAACCGACTGAAAAAGCGCTCCAGTATCACCGCAGTGGATTGCTCTGGTGGGTGGTCAACCTGCTCTGGAGCCTGGCGATTCCAATCTTGTTTCTGTTCACAGGCTTTTCGGCACGGATTCGCGACTGGGCCCAGGCGCTGGGCAAATACTGGTTCTTCGTCATCGGCATTTATTTTACGATCTTCGTGCTGATCAACTTCCTGATTGATTTTCCACTGTCGTATTACCAGGGGTATTCGCGCCAGCACGCCTACGGTTTATCGAACCAAACCTTCGGCAAATGGATCAGCGATTCCTTGATCGGTCTGGCCATCAGCATCGTCGTCGGATTTCTGTTTGTCTGGATTCCCTACCTGCTGCTGAAGCGAAGCCCGCGCCGGTGGTGGCTGTACACGGGTTTGCTGGCAATTCCATTTCTGATTCTGGCAATTCTGGTGCAGCCGGTTTGGATTGATCCCCTTTTCAACAAATTCGGCGAGATGAAAAACAAGGAGCTTGAAGCGAAGATTCTGGCTCTGGCGGACCGCGCAGGCATTGAAGGCAGCCGCGTTTATGAAGTCGCCAAAAGCGAAGACACAAAAGCGCTGAACGCCTACGTTACAGGCTTCGGCAATACCAAACGCATCGTCCTTTGGGACACGACGATTGCCAAACTCAGCGAGGATGAATTGCTGTTCGTGATGGGGCACGAGATGGGACACTACGTGCTTGGCCACGTCTGGAAATCCATTTTGTTCTTCGCGCTGGTGATCATCTTGATGCTGTATGCGATTCATCGGACGGCCGGATGGCTGATCAACAAATACAAGGACAAGTTCGGCTTCAGCGAATTGTCGGATATTGCCTCGCTGCCGCTGGTCATACTGCTCTTCAGTCTTTACATCTTCATCGTGACGCCCGGCGTGCTGGCATTCAATCGCTATAACGAACACGAATCGGATCGCTTCGGCCTGGAGATTACGCAGAAGAATCGCCAGGCAGCACAAGCGTTCGTCAAATTGCAGACAGAAAATTTGGGCGTGCCGCGCCCGCACTGGCTGAGAAAACTGTGGCAGGCAAGCCATCCGCCGCTGGGCGAACGGATTGATTTCTGCAACGAATACCGCCCGTGGATGAGAGGCGAGCCGTTGCAGTATGGCCATCTGTTCAAGACAGAGAAATGAGGAAGAAAAGTGAAACTCGAACTTGAGATTGACGGGCGAATCATCGCCGCCGAATTCACCGCGACCAACGGAACAGCGCAACTTAGAGTTGGCGAGCAAACGCATGAAGCTTCGGTCAGCCAGCCGGAGCCGGGATTTTTCGTCGTGCAGTTGAACAATCACGTATTTCGCTGCGCGCTGGAAAAATCGCCGAGCGGCGAAACCGAAGTCATCGTCAATGGCCAACGAGTTCCCGTCACGGTCCAGGACAAAAAGCGACTGCGCGGCATTGCGGGCGGAAGCGCGGGCGCGGCAGGCAAAGTCAGTCTGATTTCGCCGATGCCCGGCAAAATCGTCCGCGTGATGCTCAGCGCGGGCGATGAAGTTGCCGCAAATCAAGGTGTGCTAATTGTCGAAGCAATGAAGATGCAAAACGAAGTGCTTTCGCCCAAAGCCGGCAAAGTTGCCGAAATGCGCGTCGCCGAAGGACAAACGGTCAATGCCGGGGAAATCCTGGCTGTGATCGAATAAGCCATTCGCTTCCGTCCCAAAAACCCAAAGCCGCGGACAATGCTTTTCAGCACTGCCTGCGGCTTTTTTTATCGGAAAACCTTCGCAGGTTCCGGCGGCTGATCGTTTGATAAAACCCAAAGCTGAGTGGACGCAACTTATTTACTCCCGCACTCAATCGCGCGCAGTCGGGCCGAAGTATCCGGCGCGATATTTGACGACCGGATACTTCAGCTCCCTGGGGGCATTGGGGGGGAGCTTGATCTCGATTTTGACTTCGTGCCATTTGCCGTCAACGTGATTCGCCTTAATCCCGATGACGTATTGGTTGCGCAAAAGCAGATTGATCAACTCCAGCGCGCCATTGACTTCGGCAAAATTGCGAGGACTGAAGGCAACACCGCCCGAATCTTTTGACAGTTCCTCAAGCACATCTCTCCCACGCTGATTTTCGACTGCGAATGTTCCGATTCTTGGATTCAGGATGCTTTGCCTTGATTGTTCCGCCAGATACAAAACGTCCGTATTGATGCTGAAGAAAATGGAGTCGGACTTGCGAATTTCCTCTCTCGCCTTGCGGTGCCAGCTATCTTTAGAAGAAGTGTCGGAACCGTCGCTGAGCAGAATGACCACCCGTTTACGGTGGGAACTGCGCCGCATCAGTTCCAATCCCTGATGGCAGGCATCGAACAAGGCGGTCTGCCCCTGGACTGGTTCCAACGCCAATTTCGCCAGCGCGCCTTCGATCTTTTTTCCGTCCGGCGTCCAGTCCAGCAACAAGCGTACTTCCTTGTTGAAGCCCAGCATTGCGTATTCATTCGCTTCGTGGCTGATTTGCAAAAAATCTCTGATGCCATTGATGATGAAGTGAAGATTGGTTGTCCCTTCAATCGGCCCTCTCATTGATCCGGAAGTGTCAATCAGAAAAGCGACGCTGACCGGTTCGTCCTGATCACTCAGAGAGCTGATTTCCTGCGGCTGCTTGTCGCCGGTGATTTTGAAGTGCTCTGGCTTCATTCCTTTGAATGGGTATCCACGCTTATCGGTCACGCTGACAGTCAGCAAGACTTCGCGTTCCTTCGCCAGTTGCGGTTCTGAACTCTGCGCCAGCACAGCGAATGCCTGCGCGCTCAGCAACAAAGCCACCGGAAAACTTCTTTTGATTGTTTGATAAAAGTGGATTTCCATTTCCTCGCCCCTTTTTTGGAACAGTGATGTGCTCCTGCTGATTAAAGCGAGAAAAGAAGCTGCGGCGTATCATTGGCTGAAAAAATATTCTGGATGCCGGTCAGAATTGGCTGGAGGTACCGTTTCGATCAGACTTTGGATTGTTTTCCGGTGGTCTGCCCACTCCGAGTTGGCGTTTGAGGCGGTGCGACATCTTTGACAGTCCAAAGATGACCCGTCAAGGCTCGTAACAACGCTGTCAACCAGTTGAAACGATTCTCAAACTCTCCTGCCTTGCGTAAAATGGCCGGGAATGAATGACAACCTTCAAAATCAGCAGGACATTTCAGCGCTTGGGCAATACCAGTCATTGCTTAGGGTTTCGGAGTCCATCGCCGCGCAGCGTGATCTCCCATCGCTTTTCACGAACCTCGCCGGTCAATTGCGCGCTGTCGCGGAATTCGATGCCGTGGCCACGATTCTGTATGACCCGATGAGCCATTCAATGCGCGTTCAAATGCTTGCGGCAACGCCGGTTGAAAACATCTCCGCGCCGGTCGAATTGTCCGTCGAGGCTCACCTGAATGGTGAAGGCTGGAAACTACAACAGCCGCTGATCATCAGCGACACCGAACAGGAAGAGCGGTTCCCGGAATTCATCGCCCTGGCGCGTCAGTACGGGCTGCGGTCGTATTCCTTTCTTCCGCTCAACGCGGTGGGCCGCTGGCTGGGCGCGCTGGGATTCGGCAGCGCAAAAGTTTCAAACTACGGCGAAGAGGACCTGGAGTTTTTGCAGCAGGTCGCCAATCAGGTGGCCATCGCGGTGGACAATGCGCTGAAATTTGAAGACGTCCGCGCGGCTGAACAGGGACTGCAATTGCTGCTGGAGGTCAACAACAGCGTCGTTTCGCACCTCGACCTGCGCGAGCTTTTCAACGCGATTTCCGCGTGTCTGCGCCGTGTGATTCCGCACGACGCCGCCAATCTGACGCTCTATGACAAGGCCAGCGGGCAGTTGCGAGTGGTCGCGTTGCACTCGCAATTGACCGTCCAGGGAGAGCCAGCGACACCCGGCGGGCTGGTTTCGCTTGAAGACACTCCGGCTGGCGTCGCCTTCACGGAGCAGCGGACGCTGATCGTCAACCGCGGCGATCTTGAAAAGTTTTCCTCGAAACGAGTCCGGCGTCTGCTCGCCAGTGGGTTATCGTCCGGCGTCATCGCCCCTCTCATTTCACATGGCCGAACGCTCGGGGCGATTGCCATGGGCAGTATGAAAGACCGGGCCTTTACTGAAACGGACGCGGAGATGTTCACGCGGATTGCCGGCCAAATCGCTATCGCGGTGGACAATGCATTGAACTTCGAGCGCGCGCGGAAAGCCGAGCAAGAGGTCAAGCGCCAGCTTGAACGCGAACGCCTGATTCTGGAAATTAACAATGCGATTGTTTCCCAGCTCGGTTTGCGTGAACTTGTGCGTGTCGTTTCGACCAGCCTGCGCGAGGTAATGGGATATGACATTGCCAGCGTTGCGCTTTACGAACCTGAAACGGAGCACTTACGCGCTTACCTGTTTGACCAGTCGGACAATCTGCCCGCGGTTGAAGAGGGAACGCTGATTCCCCTCAAGGACACTACTGGGGGCAAGGCGTTTACCACCGGGCTGCCCATGTTTGCCAATCGTGCTGATATTGGACAAGCGCGCTCTGATTTTGACCGGCGGCAGATCGCAGCCGGAATCAGGTCCGGAGGTTGCGTGCCGCTCCTGGCACGTGGCCGCAAACTCGGTGTGCTGGGAGTTGGCAGTTTTTGCGAGGACGCTTTCCCGGAATCCGATCAGGAATTGCTCGGCCATATTGCCAATCAGGTCGCGATTGCCGTCGAAAATGCCCTGGCTTACCGCGAAATCGAAACGCTCAAAAACAAACTGACCGAAGAAAAGCTCTATCTGGAAGAAGAGATCAACACGGCCAACAACTTCGAGGAAGTCATCGGCAGCAGCCCCGCGCTGAAGCGAATCCTGAAACAGGTGGCGACCGTCGCGCCCACCGATTCGACGGTTTTGATTCAGGGAGAAACCGGCACCGGAAAAGAATTGATCGCGCGTGCGATTCATAACCTGAGCGACCGCCGCGCCAGAACGCTGGTCAAACTCAACTGCGCCGCGATTCCGACCGGGCTGCTGGAAAGCGAATTGTTCGGCCATGAAAGAGGCGCGTTCACGGGCGCCATTGCACAGCGCATCGGGCGATTTGAACTGGCGCACAAGGGGACGTTGTTTCTGGACGAAGTCGGCGAAATTCCGCTGGATTTGCAGCCCAAACTTTTACGCGTTTTGCAGGAACAGGAATTCGAGCGCCTGGGCAATGCCAGGACGCAGCGTGTTGACGTGCGGCTGGTTGCGGCGACCAACCGCGATCTGGCGCGGATGTCGGCGGAAAATCAATTTCGCAGCGATCTTTTCTACCGGTTGAATGTCTTTCCGATCACGATTCCAGCGCTGCGCGAACGGCCCGAGGACATCCCCGTGCTGGTGCGCTTTTTCGCCAACAAGTTCGCCGGACGGATGAAGAAACAAATCGAAACAATCCCGGTCGAAGCGGTCACGGCCTTGCAGCGTTACCACTGGCCCGGCAACATCCGCGAACTCGAAAACATGATCGAACGCGCCGTGATTCTCACTCAGGGAGCGGAACTTCAAATCCCTCTGTCCGAAATCAATTTGCCGGCAAAGTCCACCGTCGCCGTCGCAAATGCGGGGATTGCGGGGACAACGCCCACATCTTCCGATTCCACCTCGCTCGAAGCCTTCGAGCGCGAACATATCCTGCGCATTCTGCGCGAAACCAATTGGGTCGTCGGGGGGCCAGCAGGGGCGGCAGCGCGGCTAGGGATGAAACGAACCACTCTCCAAAACAGAATGGTGAAGTTGGGCATTACGCGCCGAAGTTAGCGCCCGATCACATGACTCTGAAAAACTTCGGATATCTAGCCGTTTTGAGTGAACGGCAAAGTGAGTAAGTTTGGTTAATCTTCAAGCGTATGAAAAGGTAATTGGCTTTTTATGGGTGTAAATTATGCCGCCATCTTTCATTAAGTGAGTAACATGGCCTTTCGCGTGCTTACGCTCTCCTGACTCACAAAATGCTTTCATTCTTCTAAAAATTTCTTGAGGGGTTGGCCGTCGGTGTTTAATGATTATGATTCCGCCATGAGTGCATGGCCTGTATTTATGCTCATCAATCGTGTTCTTATCGCCAGTAAGTAAAAGCCCGTGGTCCTCGGTAGCTCCAACCAGGGTGTTGTCATCTGTATCTTGCTTGAAGCCACACTCAATTATGGTCTTGGCTTTCAACGCACCAATCCTTTGCAGTTCGGACATAATTTCAGGATCATTCAGATTGTAATCAACCATCAACTTCAGATGAGTTACGCTCACAAGCGGCCTCCAGAAAGTCTTGTGCATATGCAATGGCTGCTTTCACCTGATCCTCAGTCAGATTGGGTTCGTACCGAGAAACCACCGCTTCTACGCTGCCATACAGATGAAGCTTGGCCAGTATGTCACCTACGGACAGCCTCATCCCTTGAATGTGGGGCATTCCACCGAAGATGCTTTTATCTGTGCTGATCAATGGATGCTCCGCGCAAAGGCTAGCCGCAAGAAAACAGAAGCCATCTTTAATATCTTTCGAGCGTCCAGGATCAGGCTTTGTCAGCCAATTGAAAGAAGCGAAGCCGGATTTGGCAGACCGTTTAACCGGCTCCGCATTATGGGAAATAAAAACAGTAATTCCGCTCCAGTTCTCTGGTTCTATCTGAGTTCGGTTGGCGGCTCTAATAGGACTTTCTTGTATACCTGTACTCATTGGTTATTCCCTTCGTCCGCAGGCAGATCGCCAGATAAGTCAAACAGCCCGAGGGCCATTTGAAAATGTCCTTGAAGTTCATCGGGATCACGGAAATGTTTTTCAAGTTCCGTTAGTAATGCCAAGGACTCATCGTCGTCTTTATTTTTGAAGCTGTAAGTTATCTCAGTGAAGAGCGCGTTAGGGTATGCCACTGATGGTGTAAGTACCATCTTCATGTCGGTACCCCTACTCATTTCATCGAATGCAAGCTTAAATGATAAGGCATCCGCCTTCATCATCTCGCTTTTAGGATGATTAATATATCTGCTGAGAAAATCCTCAACAGTATCATCCATCAAGGTCATATGTAGGCCGAGCCGAAAGCTTGCCTGTCCTTGATCGCCATCCGGATCAATCGCGCGGATCAGGACTACTGCCCGTTCAATAATCGGAACAATCTTTGAGCCTTCTTCAATGGGTGGATTACTTGCAAAAAGATTAAAGGAACCATACCCGAAGCGCAGATTTACAGTCCTGTTTAGAAGGCCGACTTGAAGCGTTGTATCGGCCAGACTGTTAGAGCGTCTATTAACAACTATACTGCCGGGATTGATGCCAAAAGGTCTAAATGCTTTAACCAGTTGAGAAAAATAGGTAGTTCCAGGCATAGGAAGGGATGGAAGCATGGTGGTGAATTCCATCTGAAAATCCACAATGCCGTGTTCTACCCGAAAGTGTTTCATATGTTTACAAGTGGTTAAACCGTGCTGTTCAAGAGGGCTGTCCAACGCCAAGGCCAGATCATATCTTGTAAATCATCTGCATTACAAATACAAAGACATTGCTTTATAGGCTAAAGGGCCAGCCGGTTGCTTCCACAGCCTTCTTGAAAGGAAAGCGGCCTGGAAAATTGATGGAGCCATAGGTTTGAGATCGCGCCCGCATTTGGGCATCTGCCAGCGCTTGTGCCGACATCTCGGCAACTCATCCACGCTTTCTCTCGAGCCTGCTCTCGCCAGCATGGGGTTTATCCCTTCCAATTCAACCACTTGAACAATCTTTCCAATGTTTCTCTCTAGTGGTCTGACGATTGCCATTTTCAAACGCGTCGCAAGGCTCTTAAGACGCAGCCGCAATTGAAGCGGTCTGCCGATGGGCAACGGCAAGAGGTAGTGCGGCGCGACCGCAGCACAACTTGCAAGAAGAGGTAAAGCTGTATCACTGAGAAGGAAGGAGAACGATCAATTATGGAATTCGTCATGTTTCTAACCACGCTGCTTTTCATGGGAGGCTGCACCCTTATTTTGGTGGTAGCTGCCCTTCACATCAATAACAACATGGAAGGCGAAACGTCCCCCGGCGACACAAACACAGAAACGAGCTTTCACGACCGAAAGACGCTTGTTTAGACATTCTACAGACAACTCAACCAACACGGAGAAAAAGAACTTGAAAACCAATCATCAAATCAAAGGAGAAATCACTATGAAGTTATCGCGTATCGTTATGAACCTGGGGCTGAGTTTCGGCTTGCTGCTGCTGGCCGCCGGCAGCGCGCTGGCGCAAAAAGTGAGTGTGGATTTCGACAAGGCCACGGACTTTTCAAAGTTCAAAACCTACGCCTGGGCCTCCGGCACACCGGCGGAAAATCCACTGGTTCATCAACGAATTGTCACGGGCATCGAATCGCAACTGGCGCTGAAGGGATCGCGCAAGGCCGAAAGCAATCCGGACATCATCATCGCGTATCACGCGGCGACGGATACGCAGGTTTCGATCAACACCTTCGGCGGCGGGCCATTCGGCGGCTGGCGGCTGGGAGCGGGAACCGCGACCGTGGACAAGGTTCCGGTGGGGCAACTGGTCGTTGATATCGGTGATGCGAGTGCCAGGAAATTCGTCTGGCGCGGAACCGCCAGCGGAACCGTCAGCAGCAAGCCGGAAAAGAACGAAAAAACGCTCACCACGGCGCTGACGAAGATGTTCCAAAACTTCCCGCCAACGCCGGGAAACCAGAAGTAAAACCGGCCATTTGAATGAATTTTGCGAGGTTAATGTCGGCCATATTTCATATCAAATATGAAATGTAACTGCTCAGCCCAGTCTGCGAGCAAGCAGACAGACGAGCAAAAGAGTTTAGCGTAAAAAGCAAGCATGTTGAGTCGCGAAGAAATCAAAGCCGTTTACGATCAGGGCCCGGACGCAGTGATTGCGCTGGTCGAAGGA
>JAJNQA010000006.1 GCA_021155085.1 Heliomicrobium sp.
TCCTTCGACCAGCGCAATCACTGCGTCCGGGCCCTGATCGTAAACGGCTTTGATTTCTTCGCGACTCAACATGCTTGCTTTTTACGCTAAACTCTTTTGCTCGTCTGTCTGCTTGCTCGCAGACTGGGCTGAGCAGTTACTGCAGTTTTTTGAATTGAAAATGCTACTGCCGCTCAGCCACTGTCACTGCCCACCAACCCGCATGATTATTTTGTGAATTGCCAAGCATCGCCTGCCAATACCAGCTTGAAACGTCTGACCAACTCTGGTTGGAGGCTGCTGAGTAAATCCGTTCGCGCACGAGCATCCTTTCGTCCTTGCGCAAAGCTTCAAACGCTCCCCAACGATTTCCGTCCGAGTCCGTTGCCAGCGGCAGTGGATGAATCGAATATCCAATGCCGCGAAAGCAATCCGCCGCGGGATGCAGCGCGCGCGTTTCGCGCGTCACCCAGCGAACGACGATTTCGCGGCGTCCATCCGTGAATCTGGCGATTTTGCCGGGAAAGCCTTCAGTGAACTGTCGCTCTCGTTCGGTGAGTGGCAATTCGGTCAGGGCGCGGCCTTCAAACTGCGCGGGCCAGCCGGGGAAGGAGAGCGATTCGGTTGAGTTTGCTGGCTGTCGCGCGAAAAACGGCGCAACAGCGGCTAACGTGCAGCAGACAAAGAAGAAGGTAAAGATTCGCATGGAATGAATCGAACACGTGGTTCGCCTTTCAGCCAGGTTGCAAACCAGGCGATGGTTAACGCCGTGAATAGGAACATCATCACGCCAATCACTGAATGCGCTGCGCCGGAGAGGTTTTCCGGTAGTTTGATGATTTTGGCTTCCAGATAAAACAGCGCCACCGCGCGCAGGGTGTTGCCCAAAACGATCATGGCGAAGGAAAGCAGGGTTGCCGCAATCGTCCGCCAAGTATTCAGACGGAAATAACAAGCCAGCGTAAAAGTCAGATACAGCCCCGTCCACAGCATCTTCACGCCGCTGCACGGAGCGTCCACCGAAATCAGCGTGCCGTTCCAATCCAGACAAGTGCCCTCGCGAACGACCGCCAGCCCGCCCAGTTGCAGTAGCGGTGACGCGATGGCCGCCACCGTCGCTCGCAACGGGAAGCCCAGATAAAACTGCAATGACGCCATCAGCGGCAGCGACAGCAGCAGCAATCCGCAAAAGCTGAGCTGCAATTTCGACCGGAAGCAATAGGCGCTGAGCGTTGCGCCTATTGCGGTCATTGCGATCAGGGCGCGAGGGAGCGGCGTGATGAAGGGAAAGCTGAGCGCGTAACCGAACGTCAGCAGCGCAGGCAGCCAAAGCTTTGGTTGATGCTCGTTCCATTCATTTTTGAATCGAACGAGCATCAACGCCGCTGTCGCCAGCGCCACCCAGCCCCAGGCGTCATCCGACGAATCGGTGAAGCGAGCGGCATACCATCGCCAGACCGGCCAGAAAGCAACGACCTGCAAGCCGAGCGGCATGAGCGGATTTTTCAGGCTGATTGCCAATGGAACCTCCGGCGTAAGGGAATCCACAACAGCACCAGCACAGCCACGATCATCAACAGCCATTCTTCCGGTTCGGGGATGGTCGGCACGGAGTTTTGCGGCACGGGTTGCAGTCCGGCGCGTTCGTACTGCTCTTTGGTTTCGAGCACGACCGCGCCTGTGGCGGGCGTGACAAGTTGATAGCTGGCCGCGAGTTTGACCGCTTTGTCGAACTTGCCGTCATCTTTTGAGGCCAGCAGCCGCCGCGTTTCATCGAATGCCCACAGGCGGGCCAGATGCGATGAGGTTTCCTGCAAGTCGTTTTGCAACTCCTGATTTTTCCGATCCACCTTTTCACGGAAGATCACGACCTGTTTGGATTCGCTGCGCCACCGCGCAAACAGGGAATCCAAATCCTGCGCCAGGTTGCCAGTGCGGGGAACGGCCTGCACGGCTTCCACGCCATCCAGCTTTTCGGTGATTCGATTGGCGCCGGGCGTGGTTGGCAGGTCATAAAGCTGCGGATTGTCCGGACGCCGTTCCCAGCGCTGCCGCAGTTCGTCGGGATTGCCGAGCAGGACCGGTTTCGCTTCGTGAACCCACAGAATCACGCTGCCAGGACTTTGCGCCGCCAAATCCCAGGCGCGATTCAACGCCTGCAAATTATCGTTGCCGCCTGCGGCTTCGATTCGCCGGATTTTTTCGGCGACGAAACTGTAAAATTTCGGCGAACCGCGTTCGATGATGCCGCCCAGATCCGTGATTTCGTCGCCGGCGGAGAGCGCGATCAATTCGATTCCTGCCGGCAATCGTATCAGCGAATCGGCAATTGCAGTCAAATGCGGCTGCATCGCCTTTGAGCCGTCAACCACCAACACCAGCCGCTGCGGACGCGGCCAGTCTTTTTCCTCGATGGTTTGATGGATGGCTTCGGCGGATTTGTTCAGCGGATTCGGCGTCCAGAAATCATCAAGTCCAGCGGCGCGTTCAACGCGAATCGTCGGATGCGCCGTGTTGAATTCGGCATCGGAGAGCATTCCGCGAATCGCGAAAAGACGATGGTCAGGATGTTCGGCCAGCAGCGATTTGTTTGAGGATTGCAACGCGCGTTTCGATTCAAACCAGACGGCGTGATTCAGGTTCTCGACCGAAAAGTTTCGCTCGGCGATGCCCGGCAGTTGCAGCCAGCCGCGCGCTTTCGTTTCCAGCGCGATTGGCGCGGTGACGCCGAAGCGAATCTTCATTTCACCGCTCGGCGGAACAGGGAAACATTGCACCAGCACGCGGTCACTGCCGCTGCTGGTGACGAGCACCGGATCGCGGCGGGCGCTGACGACGGCTTGATACGCCGCTTGCACTTTGCCGCGCGAAGCGAATGCCGCTTCGCGCTCTTCGCCGTTGACCCACAGAGTCAGGCGGGAAACTACACCGCCGGGCGGAAGCTGAATCTGCGCGCGAGCTTCCTGCTGTTGGAAAGTTCCGTTTTTGAATACCATCGTCCACTCAAAATATCCGAGCGCCGCATCCGCATCGAGCGAGCCGTCAATTCTGGAACTGGCCAGTGACAAACCGCGAATGACACCGCCAATACGTTCGCTTCCACGGTCGGCGTCAAACAGGCCGTCAAAATCCCGCAAGCCAAATCTGCCATTGCCTGACCCTTTGGGCTGCGGCAGGGAAGTGTAAGGTTTCCCCGTCACGCGATAAAAAACATTCTGTGCGTCTGTCCGTCCAACCGGATTGGCCAGTGAAAGCAGCGAGCCAAGCAAGTCCGTGACTCCGTTTGGACGCCAGTAGCAAGCGTTCAGCATCACTTCTTCATCGCCGAAAGAGCGCAACGCGCGGATACCGCTCAGACTGGCCGACGGATCGCCGGACGCTGCTCGTTGCAGATTGAGCCGCGTCCAGGTCGTTCTGACTTCCAGGCCGGTCAAGGTTCCCAGCGACAGAAGCAAGCCGCCGGTCAGACACTTTGCGAACGAAAGCCCGGAAACTTGTGCCGCCGATTGCGTGCGTTCGACGCGGCGCAGGTAGACTGCCCCTTTGATCGCCGAGGCAAAAGCGAGTTGGGGCGATAATCCCAGAATGCCAAGCCCCATCAGAATCAGTCCGAAAAGGCTGAACGGGACCAGCGGCAGAAAGATCAGTGCGTAGAAACCTGAAATGCCGATCACCAGACCGCTTATCGCAGCCAGCCACGCAGTGTATCTGGCAGGCTCTTGTCTAAGCTGAAACCAAAGCAGCAAGTTTGCCAACGGCACGGCGCAAACCAGCAGGACATGCCAAACAGTTGGCAACGGATCGAAAAACGTCTCGGCGCAAATCCCCGACGCCAATTCCAGCAGAATTGCTGAGGCAGGGATTCCTATGCCGAAGAAGAAAAAGGCCGCACCAGGTTTCTGGGGCAATGCTTTTGCGGATTCAAGCGTTCTGATCAACGGCGCCGCGGTGGATTCAAGAGTTGTTGGAGCTTCCTCGAATGGCCGGAAAAATGTCGGCATCTGGAGCGGTAAAGTCTCGGTTCTGTTTTGTGACAGCAGTCTGTTAATAGGAGTGTCTGGAATTTCAAGGTTGGAAAATAGGTCTTTGCTGTCGGAATTGGGCAGAGCTAAATGTGTTTGGGCATCAGGTTCTATTGCCATGGCTTCAGGCAAACGCGGTTCGGTATGATCCATTGATTTCCTCCGTTATCTCGCATCGGCGCACACGAGGCGGTTTGAATTTGAAATATGAACGACCGGGAAGTTTCGGCGTGAAACTAGCGACGAGGCGGGGCGAGAATAGAGTGAGATTTGACTGGTGTCAAGTACTTTGCCGCATAAAGCTTGCCTGGGTAAGAGAACTTTTCTAAATGTTTCTTCGTTGAAACGAAACGGCGGCGAAACTGGATTTCGGCCAACCAAAAAACATACAATCCGAAACACTCCTATGACTACCACTGATCTTCGCGAAAACATCTGGATGGCGTTCGACACCCTTTGGCAGAACAAGCTGCGGTCGTTCCTGACGATTCTGGGCGTCGTCATCGGGACGATGACGGTGATTGTGATTGCGGCATTCGTGTCGGGCATTGATTCGCAAGTGGCGAAGGAAATCGAATCCTTCGGCACCAATTCAATCTATATCTTTAAGTTTGATCCCGGCTTCAACTTCAATCCGACGGCGGAAGAGCGGCAGCGCAAGCCGATTAGTTACGATGACGCGATGGCCATTCGCGATCAATGTCCGTCGGTGGTGGATGTCGCGCCATTTATGTCGCCTGTGGATTTTCTGCAGGGGCCGATGGCCGACCGTGTCAAGATTCGGCATGGAGATATTGAAATGGTCAATGCGACAGTGCAGGGAACGCTGCCTGCATACTTCCGAATGGGCAACACCGAAGTTACCGAAGGCCGTTTTTTCACGGATGGCGAAAATATGACGCGAGCCGATGTCTGTGTCATCGGGCGCGATGTCGCCAACACGCTCTTTCCCACGGTCAACGCGGTGGACAAAAGCATCATGATCAACGGGCGCAACTACCGCGTGATCGGCGTGCTGAAAAAACGCGAGATGTTCATCACGCCCGCCGATGATCCCGGCAACGAAAACAAGGCGGTTTACATTCCCTACGACACAATCCGGAAGATTTATCCAAACGTCAAAGAGAACTTCGTGATGGCGCAATTCGCGCCCGGCAAGCAGGAACAGGCGGTGGATGAAATTCGCCAGACGCTGCGCAAACAGCGCAAGGTCGCTTACAGCCAGCCGGACAACTTTGGTATTCAGACTTCGCAGGGAATCATCCAGCAGTTTCAGGCGATCACGGGCGGCATTTTTCTGTTGATGGTGGCCATTTCCAGCGTCGGCTTGCTGATCGGCGGCATCGGCGTGATGAATATCATGCTGGTCAGCGTGACCGAGCGCACGAAGGAGATTGGCGTGCGAAAAGCCATTGGCGCTCGCCGCCGCGACATCATCCTCCAATTTCTGGTTGAAGCCGCGACGCTGACCGGATTGGGCGGCGTGGTCGGCATCCTGATCGGTTGGGGGCTGGCGGAGATTATCAAACTGGTGATGCCGACCTTTGTGCCTTTGTGGGCGCCGATTGTCGGATTCGCGGTTTCCGTCGGCCTGGGCGTTGGCTTTGGATTGTGGCCGGCGTGGAAGGCAGCGCGGCTTGATCCGATTGAGGCTCTGCGCTACGAATAACCGGCCTTCACTGAGCTTGGCAAGTTATGTTGAGACAAGCGTTCAGGAATCTGCTCAATCTTGATGATCCACCGGAACGCACTGCGCGGGCTTTTGCGATTGGGACCTTGATTGGTTTTTCGCCTCTGCTCGGTTTGCACACCATCATTGCGGCCGTCCTGGCGGTTATCTGGCGGTTGAATAAGGTGGCGCTTTTCGCCGGAGTTTACATCAGCAACCCGTGGACGGTTGCGCCGGTCATTGCGGTTTCGTGGGCAATTGGCAGGCTTTTTGTGGAAACGCCGCCGGTTGAATTGCCACCTGTCACGTGGGGGGCATTTCTGAGCGGGGAATTCTGGCAACAGATCGCTTCCCAATGGCCGCAACTGCTGCCATTCGCAATTGGCGCCAGCATCGTTTCGATAGTCTGTTCGCTTGTTTCCTATCCGCTGATGCTTTACGTTTTGCGTGCTTACCGGCGCAAATATCCAAACGGCACGGAAGCGCCCGTGGCAATCCCCGCAAAAACCAACCGGGAATCCATTACTGAACGGCACTGAACGGAATTAACATTGAAGATGAAAAAACTGAACGCATTTATTCAAGCACCCCTTCTGGCATTTTCTCTGGCACTTACGGCGATTGCTCAACAGCCTGCGTCGCAGCCTGCCACACAGCAAACTTCAACGCAGCAAAGAGAAGCTCCGATGATTGACCGGAGGAAGGTTCCACTGGCCGAACGCCCAAATTTGTCGCTGTACGATGTCAACACATTGATTGGCGTGGATAAGCGAATCATTGTGATGATGGCGGCGCTGAACGTTGCTGGCTACGATTACGAAGCGGGGAACCGGCAGATTTCCGCTCTGCGCCAGCAGATGCGCGAGGATCTGAAAAACACGCCGCCCGAAGTCGTGCGTAAATTGCGCAACCATTTTCTTGCACATCGAAAAAGCAACAACGAGGTTGCAGCGGCTGCGCCGTACTTGAGTCTGGCGCTTTCCCTGAATGAACCGCCGGCCTTTACGTTCGATGTGCCGATTGAACGTTTGCCGGAAGATGTTCGTGACCTTACCGATTTTCCGCTCATCCTGGAAGAGTTTTACCAGACAACGGGATTCTCAAAATTGCTGCCCAAGTACGTTGCGGCATATATGAAGTCCGCGGAAACCTATCCGCAGGCGGCGGGCGTGGCGCTCGGCCATGTGTTGTCTTATTTGCACACCGACCCGGTTTTGGAACTGCCGCCGCTTTTTCCCGTGCGCCGCACTGCACCAGTCAAACCCGAAAAGAAGAAAGAGAAAAAATCCGATAAGCAGGGAATACAAGACAGGTCCGGAGAGGCAGAACAGCAAGCCGCCTTGCCGCCGGAATCACCCAACCGGCTGCGGCAATTCGTCATCATTCCGGATTTGTTCAACGCTTCGAATGCTGCGAACTTGCGCGTCGTCCGGGATACTTACTTTTTGCTGCTGGGACCAAGCAACGCACCCAGTGTTGAAGCGATGCGAAGGAGTTTTCTGGCTTTTGTGCTTGACCCGCTGACGGAGCGGCAAGTGCGGGAAGTGGCGGCAATTCGCGGCGACCTGCGAAAGTTGATGGACTCGCGCGGGGACAAACTTGATCCAGAATACGCGCAGCGCAGCGCCTATTTCCTGATCACGGATTCGTTGGTGCGCGCAACCGATGCCCGCATGGATGTGCTCGGACTGGCCGCACGCAAAGCCTCGCCTGAAGACGAAGCCATCTATCAGTTGAGTCTGGGTTACGAGCGCGGCGCGGTGCTGGTCTATCACTTTTATGAACAGATGAAGGCGTTCGAAGCCGTCGGGGTCAACGTGCGCGATTATTTCGCGTCCATGTTGAAGAATATTGATTTCGAGCGCGAAGCCGGGCGATTGAAAGAGTACGAGCAACGGCTGGCGCGTTACAAACAATTCCGAACCGAAGCCACGTTCGCTCCTGCCCCGACGCCGACCATTTCCAACGCCGATGAAAAGCTGGTTGCCAGGATCATGGAAGCCGACCAGATGATGAAAAACCGCAAGTACGACGACGCCAAAGCCGTGCTCGACTCCGCACTGAAGGAGAAGCCGAATAACGCTCGCATTCTGTTCGGTCTGGCCGACGTATCCAGTAAACAGGCCAGTACGCTGGACGACAGCGACCGCGTTGAAGAAGCACTGTTTGCCGCCGTTGAGATGTACAGGCAGGCTGCCCAGAATGCTTCGCCGGAGACTGAAAAGTGGTTGATGCAACGCAGCTACGTCGCCGCCGCGAAAATTCTTGAGTTCATCGCCGAAAATAACGAGTCACTGGCCGAAAAGCTTTCGACCGATGCAGGCGTGGCTTATGACCTGGCAATCAAACTCGGCAAGGTTGAAGGCGGAGCTTACGAAGAGGCGGAGAAAGCGATTCAGCGACGTGCACAGAAGCCTAAACAGTAAACGCCGTTAAGAAGCGCAATCGTGACCCTGGAATTCCCTGTGCTGGGTGGCTCGGACCTGCCCAAAATGAAATCGAGCATCCAGCATTGGAAAGTTGCCTTCTGACTGTGTAAGCAGCTTGCCTGCTGCTTACACAGTCAGAAGTTTCCCCGGGCGTCCCTGTCTCAATGTTTGTAGAAATAGGAAAAGGGAGAGGCGAACAACTTGTTCAACCTCTCCCTTTTGCTTCGTCAGGATCCAACCTGATGTTTATGGAAGCTTGACGCGCTCAGGAACAGGAGCCGAGAAAAATGGCCCCGTGGCACGCTGGTCAAAGAATAATTCTTCTTCCGGACCCGTCGTGGTCGTTGTCTCCAACACCGACTCTGCTTCTTCCGTGACGGCCTTCTCTTCCTCACGGCATTGCAAACTGATCTTTGCCGGTTGAGTTGCCAGCATATCAACTTTGAGTTTCGACGAGCGCTGCGATTGTTGAATGAGCGCAATCAACTTAACTTCTTTGACTTCGATGGTCTTGCAGCTATTCAACTTTGCCGGCAACAGCGGCAGGGAAAACATTGCTGAAGCCGGAGTGAGATCGGCTTTGGCCGGCATCGGCCGGAAGATGGGCAACTGCACAGGTTGAATCATCGCCACTGAGTCAATTGCGTGGGCAAACGGAAGTCTCTGTATTCGGTGGCCAACTTCAGTTGAACCCGAGTTTGAAGCCGAAGCCTCATCATGATGGTTTCGACTGTCTTGTCTAACACGGCGAGTGGCGCGTTTTGCCGGAGAGGGCTTCTTGGATGTGTCTCCTGGCTTGATGTCTTTGATTTCTGCATCATCAAGCGATTCCGCCGAAGCGTTCGACGCCAGAAAGCCTGACTTCAACAGGCTTTCCCGGGTCCACATCGAATTGTTGTCGCTCTGCTCAAACAATCCTCTGCTAAATGTCTGTGCCAGGTAGTTTGCTTGTTCGATTCTCTTGACTGCCCCATCCGGCAACAGAAATGAAAATGAACGCGCCGACGCCATCGTGTGCGATGTGAGGTTGCCGGGGGAAAAAGGCTTAATGGCGTTTGCAGCGAGGACTAGCCCGAATACGAGTGCTACCTGGGTGACAACTTTGCTAACAGCTTTGTTGGCCATAACGAACTCCGTCATTCCATCTGCCGACGTGCGGCAAGATCTACCACCTGTCCTGAACCCAAAGTGAACTCTGAGTTTGAAAACTGCTTGGAGAAGCAAACCTGGATGGCTTGCTCTCTTTGAACTTTATCTTCCTGGTTCGACTGAGTTGGTGATCGAACCTATATCAAGGTTTCAATGAATCGAAATTGGCAAAGAATATTTTTTACCCACGATTCCGAATGCCTTCTACAACAGAGTGCGATTATGCTCCTGTTGCGTCAAGTAGTTGTTAATCGCTTGTAAATCATTTGTAAAAAGCTTCAACACGGTGATGCTGTGCGAAGTTTGATCTGTGACAAAGGCTTTGATTGCAGAACGCAGCTTCGCTAAGCTCTTGCGTCAAATTCTGTTGCCTGCCTTCGATAGCAGGTACGGAGGGCGAGTTGATGGAGGGTGCAATTTAGTGTCGCAGGAAAATTTCCGCTTCGCCTTGCCGTTCCAAACGCAGTTTTTCCTCGGCGACTGCCAAATCAAGATGAGCGCTGGCTTCAGAAGTGGCGAGAAAGCGGTTGAGATTGTCCACTTTTGGGAAAAGCAGCTTCGACATTTCCCAGGCGGTGACGCCTTGTTTTGGAATCAGGCCGATGACTTTGCTTTGGCGATCCTGAATCTGCCGGATGGAGCGGTGGAAATGTTCTTCGTAATCGGTCACGTCATGGCCGTGCGAAGTTTTGATCAGGGTTGGGGCAAGACTGCGAATGCGAGCGAGCGACACCAGATATTCGCCAAGAGAGGGAAATCGCCGTTTCGGATCAATTGGATCAGCGTTGAGCACGGGATTGGGAGAAATGGATTTGAGGATGGTGTCTCCCGCCAGCAATATCCGGTTGGCTTCGCGCAGCAGGCAGCAGCTTCCCGGCGTGTGGCCAGGCGTGTGAACGACGCGCAGGCTGCCAGTGGCGAAAACGAATTCCTGCTCGTCGCGGAAAGCTTCGACATCTTCGACCGGGTCGGCGTAATGGTGAATCAATTCGTAACGGCCCGCCATCTGCTCCAATTCTTCCGCTGGAACGCCAGCGCGGCGGAGCAAATCTCGGTTGACGCGCGTCTCGCGGTGCTGCGAGATGTTTCGGTATTCCCATTCGTGAACGAAGACCCGCGCGCCGGATTCGCGCTGCAAAATTCCCGCCAGCCCGCAATGGTCTTCATGTGTGTGCGTCAGGATGATGCGCTTGAGGTCTCTGGTGGCAACGCCGAGCTTGCGCAACTGATCGCGGACGGCGGCCAGCGCTTCATCGGTTTTCGGGCCGGTGTCCACAAGCGTCAGTGGGTCTTCGATGACCAGATAAATATTGATCGGGCCGACTGGGAAGGGCGTGGGAACGATAAGCTTTTCAATTCGCATCAGGCTGCCCCAAGTTTGAATACTCGCTGCGCATTCCGGAAAAGAAACTTGGCCCTCACTTCCTCGGACAAACCAAGCTCATTCACCTGCCCAACGCATTTTTCCAGCGAAAGCTGCGGGAAGTTCGAGCCAAACAGGACTTTGTCTTGCCCATAGGTTTTCAGGTAATGCAGCAACTGTGGCGGGTAATAGCGCGGCAGATAGGCCGACGTATCAATGTAAACATTCTCGTGCTTCCAGGCGACGCCGATCATTTCGTCCGTCCACGGATGGCCGATGTGGCCGGCGACAATTTTGAGTTCGGGAAAGACCAGAGCTACTTCGTCGAGGTAGGGAACCGGACGGCCCGTTTCCGAAGGCATCAGGGGGCCGGTGTGCCCAACCTGTGTGCAGAAGGGAATGTCGAGTTCAATGCATTTGACGTAGAGCGGGAAATAGAACTTGTCGTTCGGCGGGCGGTTCCACAGCCACGGCACGACGCGCAGCGCCTTGAAGTTGAGTTCTTTCACCGCGCGATCCAGTTCGCGGACGGCTTCGACAGGCTTTTCCAGATTGACTGCCGCCACACCCACAAAGCGATCCGGAAATTGCGCGACCATTTCGGCGATCAAGTCGTTATGAAAAATCCACTCCCCCGGACGATGCCACGCCGACAACATCAAGGTGTGAATCCCGGCGCGATCCATCCCTTCGACGATTTGCGCGGCGGTCAACCCGGTTTCGAGCAGATGTGCCGAGCCGGATTGTTTGAACAAACGCGCGACCTCCGGCATCTTCTCGAAGGCTTCACGCCGCGCGGGTTGCGCCCAGGCGTCAATGATTGGCAGGTCAGGACTGATTGGCATAGTGGGAAATTGCGGACTGCGGATTTGGGATTGCGGATTGAGGGCTTCGCACGACGCAAAATCCGCAATCCGCAATCCACAATCCGCAATCAGAAAATGTAGCCGCCTGCCTCGACGACTTTATCCGACAGCCGTTCGCGGATGGCAGCCGTATTGAGCGGTTCCTGCTTCGTCAGCCGGCGCAGCGCCGTCAGCATGATTCGCAGTTCGTCGCCTTCGGCAATCGCGGCCAGCGCGTTTTTGGCGGCGATATCAATGCGGTTGATGGCGTCGTGCGTGTAAAGCTTCGTTGCGTCAATCGCGTAGCTGTGTTTGTCCGCGCCGCCGCGATCAATCAGTTTGATGGTGCGGCCAATGGCGCTGTCAATCTGGAAGGCTTCGATGATCACGTCCGCTGCCCAACTCAGGATCATCTGCTGTTCGGTCAGCGCCGCCTGGAACTTCTGCGCGGCGGAGCCGATCAGCATCAGGGCGATCTTCTTGGCGTTGGCCGCGAGCTTGCGCTCTTTGGCCAGCGGCGAATCGTCTTCGTCAATGTCGAAGGACGGCCCGGCCAGCAGTTCGTCTTGCAGCTTCAGCGCGGCCTGGAAGAGCGGCAGGCCGCCTTTCATCGCGCGTTTGATCAACTGCCCCGGTATCAGCAGGCGGTTGATTTCGTTCGTGCCCTCGTAAATGCGGTTGACGCGGCAATCGCGGTAAACGCCTTCCGCCGGATAATCTTCCGTGAAGCCGTTGCCGCCGTGAATCTGTACGTTTTCGTCGGCGCAGTAAAACAGTGTTTCGGTTCCGGCGACTTTGATAATGGCGCATTCGATGGCGTATTCCTCGATGGCTTTCATCATTTCGGCGGGGTTTTTCTTATCAATCGTCTCTTCCTTGGTTTCGATCATGCCGGCGGTGCGGTAGACGGCGGATTCGCCGGCGTAGATTCGCGCCGCCATCTCGGCCAGTTTGTATTTAATCGCGCCAAACGTCGCGATGGCACGCCCGAACTGTTGGCGTTGCGCGGCATATTTGGCGGCTTGCGACAGCACACGTTTCGATCCGCCGATAGCACCAGCGCCCATCTTGATGCGGCCAAAGTTGAGCACGTTGAAGGCAATTAAATGGCCTTTGCCGATCGTGCCCAGCAAACGGTCTTTCGGAATTTTGGCGTCCTGCATCAGGATCGGCGTCGTTGAAGAGCCTCGCTGACCCAGCTTGTGCTCTTCGTTGCCGTGGCTGATGCCAGGATCGTTCTTTTCGACGATGAAGCCGGTGAAATGCTGCCCATCCACTTTGGCAAAGACCGTGAACACGTCGGCAAATGCGCCGTTGGTGATCCACATCTTCTCGCCGTTCAAAATCCAGTGCTGGCCATCTTCGCTCAAACGGGCGGTGGATTTGGCTGCCAGCGCGTCCGAACCGGAGCCGGATTCGCTTAGACAATACGCGCCGATCCATTCGCCGGAGCCGATCTTCGGCAGGTATTTCTTCTTCTGCTCGTCCGTTCCGAACAGCACAATCGGCAGCAAGCCGATGCTGCTGGTGGCGCCGAAGCCGGTCGAAAACGACGCCTGACCGGACATGTTTTCCGCGATCAACATATTCGACACGTGATCGAGTTCCAGCCCGTCGTACTCTTCCGGGATGCTGGCGTTGATCAGGCCCAGGTCCGCGCCTTTCTTGATCAGTTCGCGCTGAATTTCGTAATCCTTGCTTTCGATTTTTTCGCTGTTGGGAATGATTTCCTTGTCGAAGAACTCCGTCGTGGTCTGTCCGATCAGGAGTTGCTCTTCGGTGAAATCTTCCGGGGAATAGACGCTTGCGGGCAGCGTTTCCTGAAGCAGGAATGCGCCGCCTTTGATAACTTCTTTTTCGAGTGCTGCTGCCATGGTTTTGTCTCCTAATATTTTCCCACGAAGACACACGAAGCAGCACAAAGGAGTATAAAGACAACTTCGTGGACCTTCGTGTGGCTTCGTGGATAGTTTTTTACCGCATCAAATTTTCAAAAATGCCTGCCGCGCCCATTCCGCCGCCGACGCACATGGTGACCATGCCGTAGCGGGCTTTGCGCCGTTGCATTTCATAAAGCAAGGTCGCGGTGAGCTTCGCGCCCGTGCAGCCGAGCGGATGGCCGAGCGCAATCGCGCCGCCGTTGACGTTCAGTCGTTCCAGATCGAGGTTCAAAACTTTGATCACCGACAACGCCTGCGCGGCGAAGGCTTCGTTTAATTCGATCAGGTCAATGTCTTCCAGTTTCAGCCCGGCGATTTTCAGGACTTTCGGAATCGCGACGACTGGGCCGATGCCCATCTCTTCGGGAGCGACGCCGCCTGTGGCAAAGGCGACGAAACGCGCCATCGGTTGCAAACCCAGGCTTTCCGCTTTTTCGCGGGACATCACCAAAGCCGCCGCCGCGCCATCGGAAGTCTGCGACGAGTTTCCCGCCGTCACGGTCCCTTTGACGTGGAATGCCGGACGCAGTTTGGCCAGGCCTTCCAGCGTGGTGTCGCGGCGGACGCCTTCGTCCACCTGGAAGACTGTTTCCCTGACGCGAATCTTGCCCCGGCCTTTTTCATCGGTTTCGAGTTCGCGCGTCGAGACGGTGTAGGGAACGACCTCGTCTTTGAACCGCCCGTTGTCAATCGCCGCCGCCGCGTTCTGATGAGAACGGACGCTGAATTCGTCGGCCTGTTCGCGCGAGATTTCGTACTTGCGCGCCAGGTTTTCCGCCGTCAAGCCCATGTTCAGATAGGTATCGGGATAAGTGTCCACCAGCGTCGGGTTCGGCGACAGATTGTGCCCGCCCATCGGTAATTGCGACATGGACTCTGCGCCGCCGCCAATGGCCACGTCGGCAGAACCGACCATGATGTGTTCGGCGGCTTGGGCAATGGCTTGCAAACCAGACGAGCAGAACCGGTTGATCGTAATGGCCGAAGCCGTGTTGGGAATGTCGGCAAGCAACGCCGCCTGCCGCGCCATGTTCATCCCTTGCTGGGCTTCGGGCGTGGCGCAGCCGATGACGACGTCTTCGATCTCCGCCGGATTGACTTCGGGCGAACGCGCCAGCAACTCTTTGATAACGGCGGCGGCCAGATCATCTGGCCGCGCATCTTTTAACGCTCCGCGTCCACCTTTGCCGATGGCGGTTCTTAGTGCATTGACGATAACTGCTTCACGCATGATGTTTCTCCTTTGAAAGATGGCAATCAATCTTAATTCCGTAGCGGTTTGCCGGTCTTGAGCATGTGCGCCAACCGCTCTTGAGTCGCTTTGGTTCCACATAGACTGACGAAAGCTTCGCGTTCGAGATCGAGCAGGTATTGTTCGCTAACGCGCGTCGGGCGAGTCAAATTGCCGCCGCTCATGACCGTCGCGATTTTCAATCCAATCAGCGCATCGTGCGCGGAGATGTATCCACCACGCTGCATCATATGCATTCCCAGTTTGAATTTGGTCAGCGCCGCTTCGCCCAGCACCAGCACATCCTGACGCGGCTGCGGCGGTGTGTAGCCTTCGGCGACCAAAGTCAGCACGGCTTGTTTGGCTTCTTCGATGACGCGTTTGTCGTTCATTACCACGCGGTCAGCTTTGCGTAGCAAACCCCACTTGCGGGCTTCGACGGCGGAGGTGGCAACTTTGCCCATCGCCGTCAGCTCAAAATTGCTTTTCAGGACTTCAAAATGGTCTACGCCGGGCGAACTTTCGACGGCTTCCGAGGCGCGGACGGCCATCTCTTTCGTCCCACCGCCGCCCGGAAGCAGGCCGACGCCGACTTCGACGAGGCCGATGTATGTTTCCGCTGCTGCCACGGCACGGTCGGCATGCAAGACCATTTCGCAACCGCCGCCGAGCGTCAGATGATGCGGCGCGACAACGACCGGTTTGGCGGAATAGCGAAGGCTCATGGTCGTGTTCTGGAACTGGCGAACGCCGAGCGCCAGTTCGTCCCATTCGCCTTCCTGCGCGGCCATCAGCATCATCATGATGTTTGCGCCTGCCGAAAAATTCTCGCCCTGATTGCCGATGACCAGACCGGCGAAATTCTTTTCGACTTCCTTGATCGCGTACTGAATCATTCCCAGTTGATCGGAGCCGAGCGCGTTCATCTTGGAATGGAACTCGACGCAGGCGACGCCGTCACCCAGGTCAATCAGGCTGGCGCCGGAGTTTTTCTTGACGACTTTGTTCTGATCTTTCAGCGATTTCAGAATGATGATTCCCGCGGGCAGCGGCACAGGTTTGTATTCGCCGCTGGCGAAATCGAAGTACTGCCGTGCGCCATTTTCGGTTTTGTAAAAACTCTTGGCCCCGGTGGCCAGCATTTTTTCGACGTTGGCCGGAACGGGGCGGCCTTCTTCTTTCAGCCGCTCAACGGATTTTTCGACGCCGATGGCGTCCCATTTTTCAAACGGCCCCATTTCGTGCGCGAAACCCCACTTCATCGCGTTGTCAATTTCGACGATGTTGTCGGCAATTTCGGGGATGCGGTTGGCGGCGTAGCTGCCGGCTTCGGACATTGTGCGCCAGAGGAATTCACCGGCCTTGTCCTGCGCATAAACCAGAGAGCGCAGCCGTTCGGGCAGGTTTTCAATCTGCTTGGCTGCGCCAAGCGAGGCGAATTGCGGTTTTTGCTGCGGGCGATATTCGAAAGTATTCAGATCGAGCGTGGTGATGTCCTTGCCTACTTTCTTGTAAAAACCGCCGCCGGTTTTGTCGCCGAGCAGGCGGCGTTCGACCATCTGTTCCATAAACGCGGGCACTTTGAACGATTCGCGCTTTTCGTCATCCGGCAGCGAAGCGTAGAGGTTTTTCGCCACGTTGTAGGCCGTATCCAGGCCAACGACGTCTAGTGTGCGAAAGCTGGCGCTCTTGGCGTGGCCGATCACGGTGCCGGTCAGCGCATCCACTTCTTCAAAACTCAACCCCAATTCGCCCATGACGTTGAAGGCGTTCAGCATCGAGAAATTGCCGATCCGGTTGGCGACGAAGCCCGGCGTGTCTTTGGCATAAACGACGCCTTTGCCCAGTTTGCGGTCGGTAAAATCGGCGATGAATTTGGTCACTTCCGCATCGGTTTCGGGCTGCGTGATGATTTCCATCAAGTGCAGATAGCGAGGCGGATTGAAAAAATGGGTCCCCAGAAACCGTTTGCGGAAGTTGTCCGACCGGCCTTCGGCCAGGCTGGCGAGCGGAATGCCTGAAGTGTTCGAGGTGATGATTGCCTTGGGTTTCAGGTGCGGCTCGATGCGTTCGTAGAGCGAACGTTTGATTTCCAGCTTTTCGACGATGGCTTCGATCACCCAGTCGCAATCTTTCAGCTTCGGCAAATCGTCATCGAAGTTGCCGACGGCGACCAGTTTTGCAGCGTCGCCGACGAAGAAGGCGGCGGGCTTGGCTTTTTGCGCGGCGTCAAAACCGGCCTGGGCGATGCGATTGCGTACGGCGCGTGATTCCAGCGTCAGGCCTTTTGTCTGTTCGTGCGGCGTCAATTCTTTTGGCGCAATGTCGAGTAGCAAACAGGGAATACCTGCGTTGGCCAGATGCGCGGCGATCTGCGCGCCCATCACACCCGCGCCCAAAACCGCTGCTTTTTTGATTTGCATAGATGATGTCTCCCAGAGAAATTTGAATAAGTTTCAGTCTCAGCCCAGCGCCCAGGCCGCTAGATAACACGCGGCGGTTGCGGCAAAGAGCAGGCTGAATGCATTTGAAATACGGGAAAAGCCGAAAAACACCGGCTGTTCAATCAATCGAAGAATCCAGAAAACTCCGATCCCGGCCAGCATTGCTTGGCCAAGACCTGGATTGAGCAGTTCATTCGCGAACAATAATGAAACTGCTGCAAAAATCAGAAAGACGAAGCTCAGGCAAAGATTCAGCACCTGCATCACGCCGCTGTTGACTTCGCTCAGCCGCTTCAACTGCGATTTCCAATTGAACAGCCGCCAGAAAAAACAGTGAAAGAGGAACCATCCGATGTTGGCGATTCCGCCCAGTTTGATCCATGTTGTGGCTGTTGCTTCCATCTTCGATGCCTTGTCAGGAGTTGGTCAAAATCTTGTTGGGCGTGAAACCGAGTTCGCCCAGACGGATCCTGGTTTGCTCGATCATTTCGGTTGAGCCGCAGACCAGCGCCAGCGGATTGTTCATGTCCGGCACGACATTATCGAGCAGACTTTGCACGTAGCCGGTGGGGCCGTCCCAGGCGGCATCACTGGATTGGCTGATCACCTGGCGCAACTCCACGCCGTGCTGCCGCCAATCCGTATTCATTTCGTCCTCAAAACAAAAGTCTTCAATGGTGCGTGCGCCGTAGAGCACAAACAGCCGGCCATAATCTTCTCGCTGGCGAAAAATATGACGCAGCGCTGAACGCAATGGGGCCAGGCCAGTGCCCATTGCGACAAATACCAGATCGTGGCCCTTGTGGGCATCCACCGGGAAACCTGCTCCGACGATGTTCTTCAGGACGATTCGCTTGGCGATGTGCGGGTCGAAGAGCGCCGCTGTGACATTGGCCGAAGCGCGGCGTTTGATCAGGAACTCGTACTCATTTTCTTCAGGTGCGGAGGCAAAGGCGTAATAGGAATCTCCGTAATTGTCCATTTCCAGCACCGCCACTTGCCCGGCGGTGAAGCCCGGACGCGGCGCATTTTGCGGGATCATGAAGAAACTCCAGGTGGTCGGCGTGTGCTTGATAATGCGTGTGATGCTTAAATTGATCGGAAACATATGGATGGACTCATTGAACTTCGGCGTGCGCGGCCTGCTTTTTGTCGTAAAGCCGGTCAATCGCCTTTTTATGTTTATCCACGACAACGCGGCGTTTGATTTTCAGCGTCGGTGTTAACTCTCCGCTTTCAACCGTCATTTCATGTTCGAGCAGCAGTACGGCTTTGATTCGTTCGTATTTCGACAACTCGCCGCAGTGCTTCTCCACTTCGCTTTCCATCAGGCGGATGATTTGCGGGTCTTTTATCAATTCCGCCGCATCCTTAACCGTGATCCCGCGCTGTTCGGCGTAAGCTTGCAAAACATCCATTTGGGGCACGATCAGCGCGGAAGGAAATTTGCGCCCGTCGCCGATAACCACCACCTGATTGACGAAGCGGCTTTGTTTGATGGCATTTTCAATCGGTTGTGGAGCGATGTATTTGCCGCCGCTGGTCTTCAGTAAATCTTTTTTGCGGTCGGTGATGAACAGATAGCCCTCGGCGTCAAGATAACCGACATCGCCCGTGTGCAGCCAGACGCGTCCCTCCGAGTCGGTTTCGAGCGCGGCTTCGGTTTCTTCAGGTCGGCCGTAATACCCACGCATAACATTCGCTCCGGCGCACAGGATTTCCCCGTCTTTGGCAATCTTCACCGTTACGCCGGGCATCGGGCGACCAACCGAACCCAGACGGTTTTCCGTAGTGCTGTTGGTTGAAATGCCCGGGGAGCTTTCGGTCAAACCGTAACCTTGCAGAATGGGCATTCCAGCGGCGTAAAATACTTTTGCCAGATCGGGAGCCAGAGCTGCGCCTCCGGAAACGAAATACCGGATTCGCCCACCCATCGCCGCCCGCCATTTTGATAGAAAAAGCGCGTCGGCGATCTTGTGTTTGACACTTAATGCGATGCCCGGCTTGCCGCCGCCATTGACCACTTCCGCCCACTTTTTGGCGACCTCTACGGCCCAGCGCGCAATTTTTGCCGTTGTGGATCCTTTCTCTTCCGCTTTGTCCATCGCCCGAGAGTAGATTTTCTCAAACAGCCGGGGCACGCTGGTCATATAGTAGGGTTTTACTTCAAGTAAATCTTTGGCGACCGTTTCGATGCTCTGCGCATAAAAAATCCTGCCGCGAGCATACAGGTAAAAGTAGATGACCGCGCGCTCAAAGATGTGTGAGAAGGGAAGAAAGGACAGGCCCGGGTCATCTTCTTGAACAATGGTGACTTGAGACGTGCTCAACACATTCGCGACCAGATTGCCATGCGTCAGCATAACCCCTTTCGGATCGCCGGTTGTGCCGGACGTGTAGATCAGCGTTGCCAGAGTCTCCGCCGTGACGGTTGCCTGCAATGCTTCAAAGGCGCGCGGATCGGTATCATTTGCGGCGATTCCCCAATTCATCAATTCTTCAAAACTCATGACCTTGCCGCTTGGCGCATTCACCTGATCAAACGAGATGATCACGCGCAGTTTAGGACAGTTGTGAAGCGCATCGCGGACGCGGTCGTACTGTGCCTGATTGGAGATGAAAAGCACTTCAACCCCTGCGTCATTCAGAATATACGCGACCTGTTTTGGGGCTTGGGTGGGGTAGATTGGCACATCCGCCGCGCCGCAGTTCACCACCGCAAGGTCGGCAATGGTCCATTCCACTCTATTTTCAGAAAGCAGGCCAACGTGATTGCCTGGTTCAACGCCCAATGCGAACAAGCCCATGGCGGCCAGGCGGACTTTTTCAACCAACTCGCTGGTCGCCATCGCTTTCCAATGACCACCGCTTTTGTAATTCAGCAAGTCGTTTTTCGGTTTGGCGGCGACATGATAAAACAGGTCCACCAGAGTTTTGAGTTGCAGCTTGGGATCAGGCATGGCTTGCAGTTACTCCGTTGAAGAAAATATCCAGCACCGGCTCGGCCGTCGCGGTCAGGCTGTGGTTGCCGTGGCTCAACACCCAATTGGTAGCCATTTCATCCAGCATTCCGAACAACAGTTTGGCCATCAATTTTGAGTTGATTCCTTTACGGAAAATCCCGCTCTTTTGTCCTTCCTCGATAATTTCACGGAGCATTTGCAGGTATTCGGCCAGATAGGTGGTTGAGAATTCTTCCATGAACTTGGTGGATTGACGCAACTCAATTTGAAAGACAATGGCAATGTCGCGCTCCTGCTCCAAAAGGGAAAAATGCAGGCTGGCAAATCGGCGCAATTTTTCGCGCGCATCCCCCAAATTTACCAGCTCCGTGCGAGCACGATTCAAAAATTCTCCCATCGCCCAACTGAAGATAGAGGTCAGTAAATCGTCTTTGTTCTTGAAGTAAAGGTAAACAGTGCCGTCAGCAATGCCCGCCGCTCGTGCAACATCGGAGACTTTAGCGTTGAAATACCCGAATTGAGCGAAGACTTTTGCGGCCGCACGCAGGATCAGTTCGGATTTGCCGATACGGTTCTTTTCATCCATCTGTTCATTCGCACGAGACGCCATTTTACGTTTGGTTTGCATGACTTTGTCTGTTGGGAATTTAAAGTGAATGAATGCTCATTCAGTCCGGAATCTTATCGGAATTCCTTTCAGGCGACAAGCAACAAATTGCTGCCAGCGAAAACGAGAATTTAATGAAATGACTGGGAATGAAAAGTAATTTCGGCACAGCGTTTTCGCCCTATCAATTCACTAAAGTGATTGCTTGATTTAATTTTACAGTGGTAGGAGGTCTGAATAATGCCTTGTCAGATAAAAGATGACAAAATGTAAGAGATTTGTGTCGGAAAAGGTTGTTTCTTAAAGAAGATTTGTGTTATTGTAAAACACGTTGGTGATTTTTCCCCCTATAACGTCGCTTGAATACCTCGCAAAGTGTCTCTCAGAGCATTGCTCTATAAGCATTGGGAGTGTGGGATAAGACTACGCGTGATCTTTGCCGTTAAGTCCCCTAATGATCATTGGCGGCGACCACATTAAAACTAAACTCGATTAGGAGCTAGGTTCTCCTGATGACGAGAGGCTCCTATTTCCAGCGGATTGTTATGCTGGATTAAGGGCCATTTTATTAATTGTCTATCAGTCTCCCAATAAGTTAGAGACCAATAGTTCCTTAAACGATCACTGAAAATCATAGCAAAAACATATGGAAATTCTTGACGATGTACGCTCTCAGGGAAACGCCAAACAGAGAAGACGGTCTCTTTCAGGTCTCGACCTGATCGAAGCCCTGGCAGGCTTGGAGTTCGGTTATCTCTTTGACTATATGGCGCTTAAAGAGATTGCCAACCATTTCTCATTTAAACGTTTTCCTCATCGTAGTTGGATATACAAAGTTGGAGATGATCGCAGCACCATTTATGGTTTGGTCCAGGGTTATGTCAAAGTGATGCGCCAGGACCGGCGGGGCAATCAAGCTTTGATTGATATTTTTGCTCCAGGAGTAATTTTCGGGGAAGACGCGCTTTATCTGACTGGGCCGCGAGACCGCAGTATGCAGGCACACGAAGACGTGATTGTTGTTTACACAGACAAGAGCGATTTTCAGGGGCTGATTAACCAGTATCCCAAGCTTTACGACTACGTGTTCAGGACCATTGGCGAACGGCTGAAACGAACCGAAGATCGCGTTCTCAATCTTTCGCTCGAAGCTGTGCCCGGACGATTGGCGAAAGTGCTTTCCGAAATGGCGTTTCGTTACGGCACCGTGCAGGAAAACGGTTCGGTAGTCATCAACTTGAAGTTGCCTCATCGGGAGATTGCCGATCTGGTGGGCAGTACGCGCGAATCGGTGACGGCACATTTGAATGAGCTTCGCCGCCGTGAACTGATTGATATTTGCGAACGGCATATTGTCATCAATGACATGGCGATTCTGTCCGGTGATGCCTAAAACGGTTCACGCAATTTGTGGTGGCAGCTCGACCGCGAGTGCAGGCAAAGATGATATCTCGAGTGTCCATCGCCCTGGTTGGTGGTTGGATTGCCGCCACAACTTTGCACTTTGTGTGTGAATCGTTAAACTGCTTCAGGCATGGCTCAAGATTCCAACGAAGCATCTTCCCAGAAAAAAATCGGCGTAGTCACTGGCGGCGGTGATTGTCCTGGCTTGAACGCGGTCATTCGCGCAGTCGTCATCAGCGCGCTTAACCGAGGTTGGGAAGTTTTCGGAATCGAAAAAGGCTTTGAAGGATTACTCCATCCCGAACGAGTTCACTTGCTGAACTCCCACGACGTACGCGGCATTATTTATCGCGGCGGCACCATCCTCGGCACTTCTAATCGTGGCAATCCTTTCCGGTTGAAACTCGTCGAAAACGGCGAATTGCAAGAAGTAGATATTTCCGCGCAAGTTGTTGAAGCGTTTCATCGCCTGGGCCTTGATGCGCTGATTGTCATCGGCGGCGACGGCACGCTAACCATTGCCAACAGTCTGACTCAAAAAGGCATTCCCGTCATTGGCGTTCCCAAAACCATAGATAACGATTTGATGGCGACCGAAATGACCTTCGGTTTCAGCACTGCCGTCACCACCGCGACTGAAGCAATTGACAAAGTCCACGCCACAGCCGAATCCCACGAACGGGTCATGATTGTCGAAGTCATGGGCCGCAATGCCGGGTGGATCGCCCTCTATTCCGGTGTTTCCGGCGGCGCGGACGTAATTCTGATTCCCGAAATCCCATACAAACTGGAAGCAATTGCCCAAAAGCTCGATGAGCGTTGGCAGCAAAAACGGAACTTCGCGATCATCGTCGCTGCTGAAGGTGCGCGCGCAATCGGCGGTGAATTGATTTACCAGGACCCGCATGTGGAAGGCGAAGCTCCGCGATTGGGCGGGATTGCTGAACGTCTGGCCAGAGACCTGGGCAAATTGACCGGCTACGAGACGCGCTCGCTGATGCTCGGACATTTGCAGCGCGGCGGACAACCGACCCCAGCAGACAGGTTGCTGGCAACCCGATTTGGCGCCGCCGCCGTGCGCGCCATCGAACGCGGCGAACGCAATGTGATGGTCGCTCATCAAGCCTCCACGATTATCACCGTTCCGCTGGAAAGCGCGATCAAAGAGCGCAAGCAAGTCCCGCTGGATTACGACGTGATTACTTCGGCGCGGGAACTTGGCGTTTCGTTTGGAGATGGAAAGTAAGCCATGACTGACATGACCATTCTCTATCGTCCAGTCGGGCAAGAGGAACTGGAGTTGATCAAGGCAGGCGGGTACCGCGAATTCCCGCCGAGACTGCCGGAACAGCAAATTTTTTATCCAGTGCTTAACCAGGAATACGCAACGCAAATCGCCCGCGATTGGAACACCAGGAGCGGGAAACGTCGCGGTTATGTCACCCGGTTTGAGGTCAAAACGGATTTCCTCGCTCGCTACGAAGTTCAAACCGTCGGCGGTTCGATGCATCAGGAATACTGGATTCCCGCCGAAGACCTTCCTGAATTCAATCTCAACCTTGTCGGCTTAATCGAAGTTATCGCCGAATATCACGGATGAACTACATCGGCTCCAAACACTCACTGCTTCCTTTTATTGAACAGGTTTGGCGTGAAGTCCGTGATAACGACGAGCAGACCGCTTGCGACATGTTTGCTGGAACCGGTGCGGTTGGGCGTCTGTTCAAACGGTTGGGCCTGCGCGTCATTGCCAGTGACATTCAGAAATACGCTTTTGCGCTCAACAAGGCTTATCTTGAAATCAATCAGCCGCCGCGATTCACTCGATTGCGCAACGCCTATAACTTTGCCATCGCCGCCAACGCCTCCAATGCGGAGTCGCCGGTTGAACAAGTTTTGGAGTTGCTCAACGGACTTGAGGGGGCGCCGGGATTCATCTCAGAAAATTACAGCCCGGCAGGGAATCGCTCCTATTATTCGACGGAAAACGCCGAGAAAGCCGACGCCATCCGTCAGGCTATCAGAGACTGGCGCGAACGGAAATTGATCAGCGAACCGGAACAGTTTTATTTGCTCGCCTCGCTGCTGGAAGGGATTGATCAGGTCGCCAATACCGCCAGCGTTTACGGCGCATTTTTGAAGAAGTTCAAGACGAGCGCCTTGAAGCCGCTCAAACTCAAACCCCTTGAACTATCCAATCAGGTCAAAGGCTGCAAGGTACACAACCGCGATGCCAATGCGCTGATCCGCGAAATTGAATGCGACGTGCTTTACCTTGATCCGCCGTACAACCACCGGCAGTACGGCGCGAATTATCACGTGCTGGAAACCATCGCGGCGTACGACACCCCGAAACTTTCCGGCGTGACCGGAATGCGCGATTACCCGCGCAGCCGCTACTGCCAGGCAAAAGAAGCCGCCGAAGCGATGGAAGATTTGATCGTTCAGGCGCGGGCGAAACACATTTTGCTCAGTTACAATGACGAAGGCGTGCTGAATTTGGAGGAGATCAACCGGATTCTGAGTTTGCGTGGTGAGCCAAAAACCTTTCAGCAAAAGTACAGCCGCTTCAAAGCCGACAATGGCCGAGAGTACAAGCGTGATGCAACGATTGAGTTCGTGCATTACGTCCGGGTCAGGCGTTGATCAGATAATCAACCGCGTAGTGATGTCGGAAAATTCGTATTGCCGTTGGCTTCCACGTGACCTGCCGCGTTTGTGTTTGATCTGAAAGGTCACGATCACCTGACCGTCAATCTTCACGCCGAATTCAGTAGCGATTGCCTGGCCGTTGCGTGGACGCGATGGCCGAAACGAAATCCGGTCCGCCGTCAGCTTTTCGATGTCAATTCCTTCCAGCCTGGATTCCCAGGCGACCGAGCCATTTTCCCGGTCAAAGATGATCACCGTGCTGCCATCATTGCCGTGTTTGAATTGCATCAGCCGGCGAAAAAGGAACTTCGCGGCTTCCAGATTGGTGACGCGGGCGTGGCTGAAATCGTCAGGCCGGCAATCCACCAGGCCGAGTTTGCGTATCAGGACCTGCGCCGCCAGACGGGACACGTTCCGGTAATTCGACTTCAAATCACCTAACGAATCGTGGCCCAATTCGCGCTGCAAGGCATCAAACTCCGCTTGCGAAACTTGAAAGTAGCGCGCCGCCCACTTGCCGAAGATTTCCGGCGTTTGACCTTCGGCGACGGCAATTTTGTTCGACTTCTCCGTTTTGACCGAAATCGGCCATTGAAGGCCGCGTTTGAACTCCAACACCAAATCCGCGGCTTTGGCATTACTAAAATCTTTGGCCGTGTGAAGAACACGCACCAGGGAGGTTTTGTCAGTCCGGCTGAGCAATGCCGCCGCGCCGCGTTCCGTGGCTGCGGCGATGTTGGCTTTTTCCGTCTCAAACTTTTTGCGGGCGGGATGATTTGTCGGCAGGCGCTCAGCGGCTTCACGCATCTTGGCTTCGCTTGCCGTCAAGTCAAAAGGAAATTGATCAATCGCGGCCAATTCGATCAGTTTGTTGGCCAGCTTCAGTTCGGCGAACGTGCCCAGGCCATCGTGGAAAATACCTTCAATCACCGCAAACGCGGGCGGATTTTGCTGCGCGCCAACGGTTGTCAGCGCGCACAGGAACGCAAGAATTATGGCGAGGGATCGTCTTTTCATGGCATCAACTCAGATTAGTTGATGTTTGGCCAGCAATCGCATCAAGACCGGCTCGACTTCCTTGCGAATGGTTCGGTTGGCGTAACCGATCCAGGAAACATCCGAAGTTGTATCCAGCGTCGCGTTGAGCGGTTCGCCTGCTCCACTCGTAATTTCGACGCCGCATTCTTCTGCAATCAGGGCCGTGCAAAGGTCGTAAGGGTGACAGGCATGGCCGGTAGCCTGACCTTCGCGCGCAAACCTTTCGTATAGCAGGCCACGCACATCCACCAGCATGCGGTCGCGTCCAACCATCAATTCGTAAAGCTGGCCGCCGGTTGAAAGATATTGTTCGTCGAACATCGCCGTTTTGCTCTGTTCCAGGCCGCCGATGATTTCCAAGGTCAGTTCTTCCTCAATGGCCGCGAAGACCTCCTTGCCGCCTGGAAATGGATGAAAGAAAGACGCGAAGCCGCCGCTGATGGTGGTTGCTCCAGAAGGCCGAGGCAGGAAGGCGGTTCGTTCGCCGGTGAACAAATTGACGGTTTCGCCGTGCGCGCCCTGCCCGCGAATTGCCCACAAGGTGTCGGTCAACGCCGCGCGCGTCGTGGGAATTTCGACTTGCACGGCGATTTCAACGTCGCGCAAACCGGTTTGCTCACCCAGATTTGGCGCAAGGCCTGCCAGCCACCAGGCGCTGCGTTTGTTGTACATAATCGGGCGCGTGCCGTCTATCGGATCAATGATCAGCCGCGCCTGACATTCGTCTATCGGGCAGTCGGCGGGGAAGGGAAGCGGCTGTTCGTCGTTGACGCCTTCGCAGATCAGGACGAAGGAAAGAAGGGGTTGCAGATGTTCCACCAGCGCCGGCAGCATGATGGTTTCGACCGAACGGTCTATGACGTAGATTTTGTCGGCAGCGGTTTCAAAGGCAATGGCCGAAAGCGATTCGGCGGATTGCTGTCGCAATTCGTTCAAAACGTGATCGCGGACGATTTCGCCGACTTGCACCAGCCGCAGCCTTATTTCTTCCAGGTTGATTACTGCTAAAGAATTATTTGTAGTCAAAGCTTTATTGGATATGCAGCGCTTGTGAGCGTGCGATCTTCAATGGGAGCCATTTCGGTTAATAGTAAATTTTAGCCGCGGTTTGCACGCTCACAAGCAATGCGTACCCAGGCGGTTATTTGCCGCGACGTTTCGCGAGCGAGGATTCTTCGAAGGTGGCGTCTTTGCTTTCGTCCCGCTTTTCGCGCGCCCAGGCGGCTTGCGAAGCGCGCAGATGGCCGGAGAGCATCTCCTTGGCGCGTTTGGAATCGTGCTTTTTCATCGCCTCGACGATCTTCTGATGCCAGTCAATTGCTTCGTCCAGGTCGCTGGCGCGAGCAATCGTCTGGCGGCGCAAATGAAAAAGCAGTTGCGCAACGGTGTCCATTACGCCGCTCATCAGTTTGTTGTTGGCGGCGCGCGCGATGGCCTGATGAAATCTGACGTCGTGTTTCAGATAGTTTTCGGGATCGTCCAGGCTGGTTCGCATACCTTCGATTTCTGTATTCAATGCCTTGATGTCTTCGTCGCTGGCGCGTTCGGCGGCCAGTTCCGCCAATCCGGATTCGATGATCCGCCGCGCCTCGAACAACTCTTCGTCGCTGGTGTTGTTGATCAGCGTCATAAAGTGCATCGGCTCGGTGAAAACTTCCGGCAGCGAATCGGCGATGTAGGTTCCCGCGCCGGGTTTGGCGCGAATGATGCCCATCACGGACAGGGCCTTGAGCGCCGTGCGCAAGCTGGGCCGGCTGATGTGCAGCATCTCGGCCAGTTCGCGTTCCGGCGGCAACCGGCTGCCGGCTTTCAATTCGCCGCCTTCCAGCAATTCCTTGATTCGTTGAACAACAAGCTCTGTAATCCCGGCCCGATCAATCGGCGTCATCGCCGATTTCAAGTTATGTGAGTTGCGACTGGTCATGTATCCTCCCGAAAGGCTGGTGGCGGAGGCAATTTTATTGATGGATGTATCTGTTTGATTTCTTGACTTCTTCTTTTGTGATTGCCTGCCTGTGTTGTCACTTGGTATGACCGGCGCACTATAAGACCGCATCCGAGGCTTGTCAATTTTGTGATCGGTCAAGATCTACGAGGCTAAAGTTGGCGGGACGCGCGCTCAAATCAGGTGCGGTTCCGTCATCGAATTGAATCAAACTGAGCCTCTTGCAAGAATAATGATGGCGGCGTCGTGGCAAGCCAACGTCCAAGAGCGTTGCCGCGATTTGTCGTAAGCAATCAGGTAGGGAGCGTCCGGTGCGGCAGAAACCGCCCCCTACCGGTCTGGATATTGCCCCAAGCTCTTCCGAACCATACGCAGCACAGATTCTTCCGAAGTCAATTCGGCGATCTTTTCCAACTCGACCCAGGCCAAGTCTTTCGATTCGTTGGAAACGATGAAAGGCGTGTTTCGATCCGCCGTGAATAGAAACCGGATGTCGTAATGAAAGTGCGCTGGCTCTTTCGGATTGGCAGGAATCGCGTGAACGTCCACGTCGAAGATGCCGTCAGATAGCGGTTTGACTTCGGCCAGACCGGATTCTTCGCGGGCTTCACGCAATGAAGCGTTGAGCATGTCCGGATCATCTTCGACGTGGCCGCCAAGCTGCACCCAGCAATGGAATTTTCCGTGGTAACACAGCAAGGCGTGCGTGTGGTCTTCGTCCACAATCCAGGCCGAGCCGGTCAGGTGGCCGGAGAGTTGCGCACGCGAGTGAAAGTTGTCGTAGCGGCGGACGAAGTCTTTGATGTCTGCCAGCATCCGCGCTTCGTGAGCGTCTGCTGGTTGATGAAGGTCCAACAGTCGTAAAGTTTGTTCGCGGTTCATTTTTTGTTATTCGCGAGCGAGACGCTCGCCCCCTCAGCAACTATTCATTTCGCAAAATGCCGAGCGGCTTTTTGAGCATCACATCCCAACTGGACAGCACGCCGACCAGGGTGACCAGCACAAAAGCCGCCCCCACGCCGATCAAATTGACCGACGGGATGAAATGCCAGGTCAGTTTCAACGCTTGTTCGCTGACGATCCAGGTCAGCAGGATCGCTGCCGACGAACCGATCACACCCGCCAATAAACCGAGCACGCCGTATTCGACCAGCAACGTGCTGATGATCAGTTTTCGCTTTGCGCCGAGCGTTTTCAGAATTGCGGACTCATAAAGCCGGTGGAACTTCGTCATGGCGATGGAGCCGATCAGAATCAACAGACCGCTCAGAAAAACGAATCCGCCGACGAAAGACACCGCCAGCGAAACCTTCTGCACGATGCCGCGCGCGACTTCGATGATGTCGCGAATGTCCACAACGGAAACGTTCGGGTATTTGTCTATCACTTCGCGCTGAAGCTGTCCGCGATCCGTGGTTGGGCCAGGGCCTTTGAACGCGCTGATGAACATGGTTGGCGCATCATCCAGCGCTCCGGGGCGGAACACGATCAAAAAGCCCGTCCGCGCGTTGCGCCAATCCACGCGGCGTACGCTGCTGATGCGCGCTGTGATTTTGCGGCCCAGCACGTCGAACGTCATCGTATCGCCGATTTTCAGCTTCAAGTCCTGGTGCAGCAGTTCCTCAATGGAAACTTCGGCTTCGGCGCCGGGCGCGGTCGGCGTTGGATCCCAGAGCTTTCCGGCGATGATCTTTTCGTTGTCATCGAATTTGGCGCGGTAGGTCAGCACGTATTCGCGTCCGAGCAGGCCGCGGTTTTCCCTGGGATTGTCGTTCGCGCGCGGGCGGTCAAGGTTGATTTCCTCGTTATTCAGCGCGGCGATGCGAGCGCGCACCGTGGGAACCATTTCCGGTTTGCTGCCGGTGAATTTGGTAATTGATTCTTCGATGCCGAGCACCTGATCCGGCTGGATGTCAATCATGTACATATCGGCGCGGAAATTCTCTAAATCAACGCCCAGTTCACTGCGCAGGTTCAGTTGCAACGAACGCACGCCAACGACGAAAAACACGCCCAATCCGACCGCGACCAAAATAATCCGCGTCTGATTGCCCGGACGGTACAAACTGTTGATGCCCTGCCGCAACGTGAACGACGGCGCGCGGCGCAATCCACGCAGGATTTTCATCAGCAAGGTGGCCGCCAGATTCAGCACGAAAGTCATCACCCCCAGGCTGACCAGAAAGATGCCGCCAACGGTGACCGATCCCGCTTGCCAGCTTGCCAGTCCCAACAATCCGGCGACGACCACCACGCCGGTAACGATTTTCAGCCAATCGAATCTTTTGCCCTTGACGGTTTCCGAACTTCGCAGCACTTCAATCGGCTTGATCTGCCGGATTTCCAGCAACGGCAACAGCGAAAACAGCAGCGACACCAGCAAGCCGATGCCCAGCCCCTGCAACGCGGCCTGCCAGGTCAAACCAAATTCAATGTTGAACGGCAGGCTTCCGGCCAGGTATTTCGGCAGCAGCCAGGTCAGCAGAAACCCGATCAGCAAACCGAGCAGGCTGCCGACCAATCCCAGCGCGAGCACTTGAACAAGATAAGCGCCGAGCACGCGCGCGTTGCGTCCGCCCAGCGTTTTCAGAATCGCAATCGTCTTCATCTTTTGCTGGACGAAGACGCGCGTGACGCTGGAAATGCCTATGCCGCCAAGCACCAGAATCACCAGACCGATCAGGCTCAGATAATCTTCCACCCGTGTCAGCGATTCGCTCATGCGGTCCTGCGAATAACGAAACGAACGCACCGTCACGCCCGCCTGAAACCGCAAATCATTGCGCAGTTGCGTGACCAGCTTGTCCATTCCCGTTTCGCTGGTTTTGAACAGCACACGATACCGGGCGCGGCTGCCCGCGCTGGTCAGCCCGGCGGCGATGGCGTCATCGTAATCAACGATCACGCGCGGCCCGAAACTGAAACCGTTCATGGTGTTTCCCGGCTCCTGTTCGATTACGCCGCGAATGGTGAAATCCAGCGTGCCGATTTTCACCTGATCGCCGACTTTCAAATCCAGCGCCGTCAGCAAGGTCTCCTTGACCAGAATGCCCTGTCCTTTCAGCAGCGCGTGGGAATACGCCTGACCGTCACGCAAGATCATCTGGCCGTAAAACGGAAACGGCGGCTGGACGGCTTTCAGTTCCACCATCTTCGGCGTGCCCAGCCAGTCTTCGCCGGAGCGCAGCATGGTAGTGGTTTCGATCATTTCGCTGTGGCCGGTGACCACGGGCGAAGTGTAAGCGCGCTGAAGCCCGGCTTTGGCCATGTCGTTCCAGGCGTTGTTGGTCGAAGCCTGCACATCCGCCGTCAGCAGCGACCGCGCGTCGGTATTGACCGAAGCCTTCAGGTTTTGCACCAGCGAACGCAACGTGACAATCGAACCGACGCCGATAGCAATGCAGATGAAGAAAAATAGCAGCCGATGCCACGAAGCCCGCATTTCGCGGTACGCAAGATTCAAGATGAACTTCATATTTCAAGTACGATTATGCCGTGTATAATCCCACATCGTGAAATACGATTGGGATTCAGCGAAAGCCATTGCCAGTGAGCAAAAACACGGCGTCAGTTTTGACGAAGCGTGTGAGGTATTTGATGATTCCAACGCTTTTCACTTTTTTGACGATGCCCACTCCATCGGCGAAATTCGCTATAACGTTGTGGGAGCGTCGAGCCAGCACTTGCTATTCGTCGTTTACACCGAACGCGGCGATGTCACGCGCATCATCTCCGCACGAGAAGCGGGCGATTACCATCGAAAACTTTATGAGCAACAAGACTTCTGAAAAAGCGAAAGAAGGATTCTTCGAAGTGACCGAGGCGGATTACCAGGGTCAACTTGCCGAAGGCATCGAGGAAGAATTCCTGATCAAACCCGGACAATATAAATTCTTTCGCGGACGCCGATCTGATGTTCAGCCAGAAAGCATTCAAACCGCGGAAGTGACGTTGACCATTCCACAGGATGTCCTGACGCATTTTGAGAACCTTGCGGCAAAAATGAAAACCGATCCTTCCAGATTAATGACCGATGCCTTGCGTGATGCAGTGAGACAGTAAGTACTGAAAGAACCATCTTTACCCTGCCGCGAACCGCCTTAGCCAACCGACTATCCTCATTCATTCACTTCAGCGCAATTACCAGATTCCGATACGCCTTGCCTTTGTTGACCAGCAGCGGCGCGGCTTCGCCTTTGTTGTGCCAGACGATTTCGCCCAGCTGGCGGCGTTTGACCTGTTTCTTGCCTTCGGCGTCGGTGGTTTCGTAATTGGCTTCGTCAATGAAAACGATAATCTGGTCGGTCGGTCGCGTGTAATTTTCGCGGCGGGCGGTGGGCGGCATCGAGACTTCGGTGATGGTCACGCGCTGGTTATCGAGCACCGGCTTCGATTGCGGCGTTTGCGCGGAGGGGAATTTTCCAGCTACAGCTAAGCCGGTTGAAATTCCGGCGATGAAAATCAGCACTCCGCTAAGCCACAAAACTTTTTTGGACATTGACGTTCTCCGGGGTTGAGTTGAGTAAGACATCTTCCACAATGCGCCCGTCGCGAAAGCTGACCTTGCGCCCGGCCATTCCCGCCAGTTGATGATCGTGCGTGACCAGCACCAGCGTCGTGCGGCGCTCGCGGTTGAATTTGAGCAGCAGTTCAAAAATGTGCTCGCCGTTTTTGGAGTCGAGGTTGCCGGTCGGCTCGTCCGCCAGCAGGATTTGCGGATCATTGGCAAAAGCGCGGGCGATGGCGACGCGCTGTTTTTCGCCGCCGGAAAGCTGCGACGGGTAATGGTGGCCGCGGTCGTGCAGTCCGACTTCGTCCAATAGCGCCTGGGCTTTTTCGCCGGCCTTGCTGACGCCCATAATTTCCATCGGGGTCAGGATATTTTCGTAAGCAGTCAGCGAAGGAATCAGATGAAACGACTGGAAAATGAAGCCGACCAGTTTGCCGCGCAAGTCCGCCAGGTCGTCTTCGCTCATGGTCGTAATGTCTTTGTCATCGAGTTTGATGCTGCCTGTTGTCGGAGCATCCAGACCGGCGATCAAACCCAGCAGCGTCGTTTTGCCGCTGCCCGACGGACCGATGATAGAAACGAATTGTCCCTGCGGAATTGAAAGGTCGAGCGGCTGCAAAATGGTCAGTTGCTCCGCGCCGCTGGTGACAACTTTGGAAACGTTTGTCAGTGCAATCATGCTATCTTAACGCTGTGGAGTGGCCCGGCTTTCGCGGGGCTGTTTTTTAGGAATCTTTAAGCCAAACCTGCTGGTTGGCCTTTATTTTTAACCTGGACAAGCAATATGCCTCTTCATCATCGCAATTTCAAATCACGGTTTTGTCACGCGCTGACGGCCTTTCTTCTGGCATTCCTTTCATTTGGTTGTCAGCAGGCTTCGCCTTCCAACGAACCGGCGCGGCCTTCGGCAGCATCCAATCCGCTGGCAACGCCGGCAACGGCGACGATTTCGACAAAATCAGAAGACCTGCCCGCGATTGTCGCTTTTGGTGACAGCCTGACGGCGGGGTATGGCTTGAGCAGCGAGGATTCCTACACCACGCTGCTACAACGCAAATTGGACGAGAACAACTACCGTTATCGCGTCGTCAACGCCGGCGTTTCAGGAGACACTTCGGCAGGTGGCGCGCGGCGGGTGGATTGGGCGCTGCAATCCGGCAATGTGAAAGTATTGATTCTGGAGCTTGGCGGCAACGACGGCTTGCGCGGCCTGCCCGTGACCGAACTGCGAAAAAACCTGTCACAAATCATTGAACGGGCGCAGGCCAAAGGCGTCAAAGTCATTCTGGCGGGAATGGAAGCGCCGCCGAATATGGGCGCGGAATACACGCGCGAATTTCGCCAGACGTTTCGCGACCTGGCCAAACAGTACCAGACGCCATTCATTCCCTTCGTGCTGGAAGGCGTCGGGGGGCGCATTGAATACAATCAGCCGGATGGAATTCATCCCAATGCGGATGGCGAGAAAATCATGACTGAAACCGTCTGGAAGGCGTTGGAACCGCTCCTGGAAAAATAGGTTATTTGCGAACCAGCATCCAACCTTTGGCGGATTGCCGGAAATGCTCCTGGACTGAAACCGTGAATGCATTCAGTTCCGGCTGCCAACTCAATCGCTCAACCGTCAGAGATTTCGATTGCTCAACCCGCAGCACATTGAATGAATTGGTCTCTCCTCTGCCGCGCGTGGAAGTTGCGGTTCCCGCCTGAACGACAATGGCCGCGTGCCCGGCGATTTTGTAGCGCGCAGCCGTGCTGGCCGTGTTGCTGATGTGCAGATGGCCGGAAAGCAAAACATCAGCGCCGCAATCCGCCAGCACCTCCATCACCATTTTCGACCGTCCGACCAATTCCCCTTCGTGACCGGCAGGCAGTTCAAAGGGATGATGCGTGACCACGATTTTGGTGACGCCTTCCGTTAATAGGCAGAGCCGCTGGCGCGCCTGCTCGGTTTGTTCGCGGTTGATGCGGCCTTCCTTGAATGCCAGTGAGCGCGCGGTGTTCAACCCCAGAACGGCGATTTCCTCGTCCTGATAAAAAGGTTGCAAGTCATCCGTGATGTGGCGGTGATAGTGCTTGAGCGGGGTAAAAAAGCGTTTGAAAACGTTGTACAGAGGGATGTCGTGATTGCCCGGAACAATGATCTGCGGCGAAGGCAGTTGATTCAAAAAATCGCGCGCCGCTTTGAATTGCCCGGCTTTGGCGCGCTGCGTCAGATCACCGGAAACGGCCACCAAATCGGGGTTAATCCGTTCCACGGCTTCCAGCAGCGGAACAATCAGCGATTGGTCAACTTTCCCAAAATGCAGATCGGAAAGATGGATGATGGTACGCATTTACTGCTCCGGGTCTTTGGGCGCCAGCACACGCAATGCACCGGGACGCACGCGATAGTGCAACGGCGTGGTCATGATCGTGATTTCCCCATCGGTGGCAACGCGCAGACGCTTGCGTTTGGTTTCCACCCAAACTTCTTCCGTGCATAGCTCAATAAACTCGTTTGTTCCGCGCAATCGCCTGAACACAGCCAGCACCGCCAGCCGCAACAGCCCCAGCCGTCCGACACGCTTTGTCATATACAAACTCAACTGCCCGGCATTTAAACAGGAGCGTCCGCCGATGTTCAGACTTTCCATCTCGTACACGTTATTGCCGATGAAAACGAACGGAGTGCGGCCAACAATGGTTTGTTCGTCAGTGCTTAACCTTATGCCTAGAAACGGATACCTGCGCAAAACCGCCAATCCAGCCAGAAAAAACGCCGGCCATTTGCGATAGCCCAGCCGTTGGCGTTTTTCTCGTTGATTCACAATGCTGGGATACAGCCCCAAGCCGGAGTTGTTCACAAAGATACGGCCATTGACTTCACCGACATCCACGCGGATGGAATGTCCCGCGCTGATTGTTTGCACGGCGGATTCCAGATCCAGTGGGATGCGCAAATCCTTCGCAAAATGATTGAGCGTGCCCATTGGCAGCACGCCCAGTATTTTTTCGCTTCCGGCCAGCGCGGAGGCGACGGCGTTAATCGTGCCGTCGCCTCCACCCGCCACAACGACCTTGCTGTTACTGTGCGCGGCTTGCTGCGCCAGTTGAACGACTTCCGCGCCGCTGCGGGCCAGGAAAAGTTCCGCCGCCAGCCCGTTTGCTTCAAAAAGCGCTGTCAGCCGCTGCTGAACGGTTTCATCCGAACCCGCGCCGGAACTCGCGTTCAAAATCACATGCATTGCGTTCTCTCGTTTGCGAATCCAACCGTCACTTGGCCTTCTTTGACAGTTCGTCGTGAACGCGTTCCAACAGCTTTTTGGTGGCTTTGATTCCGTCCGGTTCACTCATCTTGGTGCCTTCGTATTCGATGCCGACAAACCCGCGATACCCGGCATCCAACACAATCTTCATCATCTTGTGATAATCAATTTGTGTTTCCTCGCCGCGCTCGTCGAAGTCATGCGATTTGGCGCTGACGGCTTTGGCATAAGCCATCAGTTCGGTTACGCCTTTGTAGCGGTCGTACTCTTCTTCGCGGCTGATGCGGAAGTTGCCGAAATCCGGCAGCGTGCCGCACATCGGATGACCGACCATCTTCATCACGCCTGTCAGCCACTGGCCGTTGGACGACAGTCCGCCATGGTTTTCCACCGTGACGGCGATTTTCTGTTTGGCGGCAAATTCGGTCAGCCTGCGCAAGCCGTCAGCGGCCAGTTTCTGCTGCTCTTCATAACTGCCTTTGCTTTGCGCGTTGACGCGAATGAGTTTGCAGCCCAGGAACTTGGCGGCTTCGACCCATTTGTAATGATTTTCGATGGCTTGTTTGCGTTTGGCTTCATCGGGATCACCCAGCGCGCCTTCGCCATCCACCATGATCAGCCGTTGTTCAACGCCGAAATCCTTGGCGCGCTTGTTCATCTCTTTCAGATAAGCAGTGTCTTTTGCATTGTCCTTGAAAAACTGGTTGACGTATTCGACCGCGCTGATGCCGTACTGCTGCTTGGTGACTTTGGCAAAGTCCAGATTGTCGAGTTCTTTCTTGAACAAAGCATTATGCAAAGACCATTGCGCCAGTGAGATTTTGAAAACCTGTTTGGGCGCAGCCAGCAACGATTCGCCCGCAACAGCCGCAATCCCTGCAATAGCAGCCGTTTGCGCGGATTGTTTAATGAATTCGCGACGATCAATTCCAGAAATCATAGTGTTTCGTCCTTGTCCGTTTGAAGTTTTGGGTTGTGTTGATTGGGAGTAATTCGGCGGGAGTGTAACACGTAGGACAGACTTTAGTCTGTCCACATTGCCGGGACAGGCTGAAGCCTGTCCCACGTCGCGAATTACGGTTTGATTGAGATTCTTCTTGATTCGGGACCGATGTGAATGTGGGCGCCCGTGGAGGAGCCGGGAATCGCGCCGCGAATGGCAATGAACGAAATTCCCTGATTTTGCAGAAACCCGATCAGCGCCTGCCCTTCCACACTGTCAGGGTGTACGGCCACATCCAGCGCGTTACTGTGATTAAATCCAAGCCGGTTGTGCGTTTCGCTCTGACCGAAGGAACTTACCGGAAGCGGCTTGCTGAACTTCAACCGGTAAAAAGCATCCACCTTGCCGAAATCGCTCAGGTTCCAGCGGCTCAGACCGACAAAACGAACCAGCATTCCGGTCGAACGAAACGTGCCTTGCGGTTCGGGCGGCAATTTGGAGAGTTCTTCGGCGGCGTTGACCTCGGCCACCAGATGATCAACCGATTCAAGCTGTTTTCCGGTTTCAGCGGATTTGGCCTGTGCATCCGCCAAAAGCTGCTCGCTTTCCGTGACTTCCCTTTTGGCAATGATGCCGAGTTCAAGCAATTGCTTGCGCTTTTCGACCAGTTCCGCGGCGCGCTTCTCATCCTGTTGTTGCAGGGCGAGCAGGCGTTCCAGGCTTTGGCGATAAGTGTTTGACGCGGTGATCAGATTTTCCCGCGATTGGGTGGCTGCGTCGTTAAGTTCTTTCAGTTCTTCGGCGGTGACGGTGGGCGGAGGTGGCGGTTGAAGAGCGGCCTTTTTACGTTTCGTTTTTTGGGCGGAAGCGGTCGAAACCATCAACACAGACACGAACAATACGACCGCTAATCGAATCCAAATTGTTTTTCTGCTTTCGTTCATCATCTTCGTCTCTACGGCTCACTTCTCCGGTGACTTGGTACGCAGAGTAAGGCGAAATAGTTTCAGAAGCAAATTTTCCCTTTGTCTTTTGCAAGTCCCTGGTCCAAGTCCATGGAAAGAGACTTTTTCCTGCCGCCGGTGGTCACGAATTTTCCGGAAAGCATCCGGCAAAGGCGGATTGTCAAATCTTCAGCCCCAGCGCATCATAGCTGCGCGTAACTGAAACAAAGTCTTCAAACTCTTGATGTTGGTGAGCTGTACACTATGAGCAAGCAATTACCTCGCCTGCGACGCGGGCTGGATATGTTTCCTTCGCCGGTGCCGGAGCGGCCCGGTCTGGTTTTGCGCGATCCGTTCCGGTATTCGGATGAGGTGTTGATTATTCCGCCGCTACTGGCCGCCGGGCTGAGCCTTTTTGATGGCGAAAGCACTGTGCTGGACGTGCAAGCGTATTTGACCAAACTCGTTGGCCAGCTTGTGCCGAACGAGATCATCGAATCCATGATCGAGGTCATGCAGCGGAATGGCTTTCTTGAAACCGAGGAACTTGAACGGCTGCGCGCCAAAAAGCACGCCGAATTTGCCGCCGCGCCCTTGCGGTTGCCCGCGCATTCCGGCTCAGGTTACCCGGATCAAACTGCGGAATTGCGCACGCAACTGGATGAGTATCTGAAAAATAATTTGTCTCCTGTTGCCGATCCGATCATTGGACTGGCCGCGCCGCACGTCAGCCCATTCGGCGGTTGGCAATCTTACGCAGCCGCCTACGGAAGATTGAGCGGCGCTGCGAAAAATCACGCAGCGGAAAAAACCGTCGTCGTCCTGGGAACTTCGCATTACGGCCAGCCGGAGCGCTTTGGGCTGACGCGCAAACCCTTCGTCACGCCGCTCGGCACAATCCAACCTGACCTGGAAATGATTGATGCGCTGACTCGTTCAGCAGGCGCTTCCATCGTTCAGGAAGATTACTGTCACAGCATGGAGCATTCGATTGAGTTCCAGTGCGTGTTTTTACAGCAGATGCTCGGCTCGGATTTCAAGATCCTGCCCATCCTCTGCGGTCCATTTGCGAAAGCGCTTTATTACGGCGAACCTCCTGAAAACGATGACCATGTGATGCGCTTTTTCGATGCGCTGGGCGAACTGGCCGAATTTCACCGGTCAGAACTGTTTTGGGTATTGGGAATTGATCTGGCGCACATCGGCAGACGGTATGGCGACGACCTGACCGCAATTGCCGACGAAGGCGAAATGCTCGAAGTCAAAGAAGCAGATCACGAACGTTTGCAGCAGATTTGTGATGGCAACAGCGAAGAATTCTTTGAACTGGTGAAACCGGAGGAAGATCGGTTGAAGTGGTGTGGATTTTCGCCGCTCTACACATTTATGAGCGCCGTGCCGGAAGCGCGTGGGCAGTTGCTGCGATATGAACAGTGGAACATTGACGAGCAATCCGTCGTCAGTTTCGCAGCCATGGAATTTGTTTGAGTTGCGGAAAGCCAGGGATTTTTACGCAAGCGGTGAGGAAAAATCCTCACCGCTTGCAGTGATCGCAGTTAGTCTCCGCCAGATAACTCCGATCACCTTTCGAGGGCCGATCAAGCGGCCTTAAGCTGGTGGTCAGTGGATGCATTCCGTGACGCGGTCGCTGTTTTTGTTGTTAACTCAATAACTGTCGTTTCTTTCGCGCCATCGCGTTGGGCCAGGATCCCAGGCAAACTGATAAGCATAAACACCATGCCAAGAACAGGCAGGACAATGGAAAGAATTGGAAAGTTCAGGAACTCGAAATACTGCATTGGCAAATCTCCGCCAACATGTCCTCCGGTCAAGACGGTCACAAGCATTGTGGCGCCGCCAACCAGCAGGGAAAACGCAAAAAAGATTGCGCCGACGGGAAACAGGAAGATCAGGTATTTTTTCATAACAGGTTGCTCCTCTCTTGGGTTGGGTAAAAACTCGCAAGTCAACAGTGACAACTGGAGTTAGAGCAACCAGCGTTCCGTTGATTCAATTTAGGATTCTCTATGTGTGGACGTTACACGCTTCGCCATCAACCAAAAGAAATCGCCGAAAGATTCGACGCGGATTCGAGCGATGAACTCGACGAAGTCGCCGAAGCCCGCTACAACATCGCGCCGACGCAGCTTGTCCCGATCATTCGCCAACTCGAAAGGCGTGAATTGGTGAACTGCAAGTGGGGCTTGATTCCCTTCTGGGCAAAAGACCCCGCCATCGGCAACAAACTGATCAACGCCAAATCCGAGACGCTGGCCGAAAAGCCTTCGTTCAAACACGCTCTGGCCAAACGCCGCTGCCTGATTCCCGCCGATGGGTTTTACGAATGGCAAAAGAAAGGCAAAGCGCCCAGCCAGCCGCTGTACATCCGGCGGCAGGATGGCGGACTGTTTGCCTTCGCAGGATTGTGGGAGGAATGGAAAGCGCCCGACGGCAAGCGGATTCAAAGCTTCACGATCATTACCACCGAGCCGAATGAACTGATCGCGCAGTTTCATCACCGGATGGCTGTGATTCTGAAACCGGAGGAAGAAGCTTTCTGGCTGGAGATGAAAAACAAACCGGCGGATGTGCTGCCGCTGCTGCGGCCTTATGACGGGAACGATTTGGAGGCTTTTCCTGTGTCGCGCGCGGTCAACAGCCCGTCGGTGAATAACCCTTCCCTGATTGAACCGCTTTCTGAATCGGCTTTGTTTCCGGACAAGGAGGAAACCGCATGAGCAGTCTGGTTCGATTTGGCGTCAGCCTTGAAGAAGAGTTACTCGAAAGTTTTGACAGCTTGTCCACTGAACGCGGTTACAGCAACCGTTCGGAAGCCCTGCGGGATTTGATGCGCGACGCCCTGGTGCAGGCGCGAGTCAAAGCGCATCCTGACCAGACCGAAGTCATCGGCAGTCTGACGCTGGTGTATGACCATCACGCGCGCGACCTGGCCGATAAAATGGCCAGCATCCAGCACGAACATCATGGTCTGGTGATTTCGGTCCTGCATGTTCACATCAGCCACGACGACTGCATGGAAGTCATTGCAATGCAGGGAAAGGCAAGCGAAATTCATCATCTGGCCGACGCCCTGCTCAAACTGAAGGGCGTCAAACACGGCAAACTGTTCATCACGCTGCCTGCCAAAGTCATAACCAAACGAAACCCCAAAACACATGCGCATACCGCACCGCATAAGCATTAGGAATCCAAGCCCGCTCCGGCTGCGTAAATCACCCTGAAACAATCATTTCCAAAGGAGGCAAACCCGAATGAGCCGTTATTGCGGACGCTGGGAAGCGTTCTGAGAACTCGCCGTCAAGGGCGGTCCGCCCGTGCGAGGCAACAAACTGATGGCCTGGCCAATTCCGCCGCTGATGCAGAGCGGCATCACCGCCAGCCCCAACGGCTCGCAGGTTTCCGCGCGGCAGCAGGAACTGCTGCGCGCAACGCGTGCGGTGTTGCTGGCGATTGCCAGCGATGTCCGGCAGGGATTGCTGGAAACCGTTGGAATCGAAAGCCGGCTGGTGGAAAGCGACCGGTTCGCGATGGAAATCGAGCTGCCGCCGCAAACAGATAAGGCGATGGCCGATGCCGCGATGATTGCGCAGGCCATTGATCAGGAAAACGTCGAAGCCTGGTGTGAAAACGGCAAAGTTCGCGTCGCCATCGGCCCCTGGTACACGACCAAGGATGTGGATCAGGTGGTTCTGTGCGTGACGAAAGTCGTCCACGTTCTGCTGGGTCTGCACGCACCGCCGCCGAAGCAAAACTTCTGGCAACGCCTGCTGTCTTCGGTGGCCGAGGTGGCGTCCATTCAACAACAAGCTTCAAAAAGCGACAAACCAAAATAACGCAGCAGGCTGTGCTCACGGCTTGGAAAGTCTCAGTTGAAGAGGACCAAATCAACGCAAAGGTTCAAAGGAACAAAGGCTCAAAGTGGCGAAAGCTGAATAAATTATACCTATTTTTGCCTTTGTCCCATTGAACCTTTGTTCCTTTGGGATGAAACGGCTTGCTCTTCCCACAAATTTCCAAGTCTTGTACGTACTCATCTCCCTCCTCAATCGTTGCCCATAAAGGTCAGCGAAGCCCAGAAACTTTCCCAATCCGCAGCCTCAGTTTCCACATGCGGACGAATCAAGTGAGTTCGGACAAAACAACGCCCCGCGCCGATGATTTCAATTTCCGCGTGTCCGGTTTCGTCCGTATGCGCTTGCCTGGCGTAGCGTCCATTTTCCAACTGCTCGCCGCCGCCGGAAACCCGCAGCCCCGCCACCGGCGCGCCATCGAACAAGACTTGAATGGAAAGCCGGTCACCGATGCGAAGCACGCTGGGATTTCGCTGAGGGACGATTTCCAGCCGTTGTCCAACCACTTGTCCAAAAGCCTCGTCCGGTTCTCCTTCAGTTTGAAAAACTGCCTTGGCGTATTTGGTATAAATTTCGCGACCATCAACCTTGCTCTGCTCGGTTTGCTGGCGAATCGCAATCGCATCGCGCGCGTCTTCTTCCGCCAGGTAATGCTCGAATTTTTCGGCGCCGAGCGTGATTTCGCGCGGATGCAGCGTAAGCGCTGCCAACAGAACTTCGCTTTCCGGCGCGTCCACTTCGGCGACCAACGAAGTTCCATCAGCCTGAAATTCTTTGACCGGCAGCGAGCCGCGCGATGAAATCAGCGAAAGCGCGGCAATGCGATCCGGCGAAATCGCGGATTCGCTCAACGGAAACAAATCGCTGGTGTTCATTTCCAACCGCAGCCGCGCCTCATTTTTCCGCGAAGCCAGCAGCCACAGGTTGTGACCAAGAATCGCGCCGGTTGAGAGCATCGCCAGCAAGGCATTCCAGCCCTCAGTGTTGTATCTCATTGTGAAGAGTCCTCCTGTAAGTTTCCTTCCCGCATGGTCAGCACGCGATGGCAGAAAGCGTTGAGCATCCGCCGGTCGTGGCTGACCAGAATGATGGCCGTGCCAGCCGCCGCCGCTTCCGCCAGCCGCTGTAGAATTTCGTTTGCGATCACGGCATCCAGCGCCGACGTCGGTTCGTCCGCGACGATCAACGCCGGTTCCGCCACCAGTGCGCGCGCAATCGCCACGCGCTGGCATTGGCCAACGGACAGTTCCGCTGGCCGGGCTTCGAGATCAATTTCAGCCAGTCCGACCGCAGCCAGACGTTCGCGGGCGATTCGCCGCCGCTCTTCGCGCGATGGCTTGGATAGCCGATGAACGGCCAGTAAAGGTTCCGTCACCGTTCGCCAGACCGGCCAGCGCGCATCCAGGCTGCTGATCGGGTCTTGAAAAATCGGCATGACGAATCCGCCGCGCGCGCCGGGCTTTCCGCCAAACAAAACCCTGCCTTCGGTCGGCGGCTCAATCGTTCCCAGCAAGCGGAGCAGCGTGGATTTGCCGCAGCCTGACGGGCCGCAAATGCCGACGATTTCGCCCCGGCGCACGCGCAGGCTGGCGCGGTTGACGGCGCGAATCGAATCGGGCTGCCGGTGATAGTTTTTGCTGACGCCGCTTGCTTCAAGCACGACTTCGCCGCTTTGACGAAATGGATCAGTCGCCAATTGCGTCGGCGAATTGAGAAGCTTTTGGGTATACGGATGGCGCGGTTGCCGCAGAATTTCAGTGGTTGCGCCGGTTTCCGCGATTTGCCCATCCAGACAGACTGCGATTCGATCAGCATATTGCGCGACCAGATGCAGATCATGACTGATCAGCAGCAACGCCGAATTGAATGATCGCAGCAATTCCAGCACTGATTGGGCGTGCTCGGCGTCCAGCGCGCTGGTCGGTTCGTCAGCAATCAGCAGCGGCGGCTGATGCGCCGTGGCGGCGGCAATCGTGGCGCGTTGCAGCATGCCGCCGCTCCATTCGTGCGGATACTGGCGCAATCGGTTTTCAGCATCGGCGATTCCCAGCGCTTCCACTTGCTGAATGATTTTTTCCTGCGGCGGAGCCAATCCGTGCGCGCGCCAGGCTTCGGCGACGTGATCGAAAACGCGCGCCAGCGGATTGCACGCGCCGAAAGGGTCTTGCGCGACGAATCCCACCAAGCGCCCGCGCAGACTGCGCAAGGTCGCCGGTGACGCCCCGATGACTTCGGTTCCGCCAATGCGAATCGCGCCGCTGATCTTCACTTCCGCAGGCAGCAAGCCCAGCGCCGCGCGCGCCAGCGTTGTCTTGCCGCAGCCGGATTCGCCGACCAGCGCCAGACATTCTCCCTTCGCAACTGCCAGACTGACTTCGCGCACCGCGCAATGGCCGTTCGGATAGGTGATCGTCACGCCGTCGTATTGCAGCACGGATTCGTTCATCTCACCTCCGCCGCATCGCGCAAGGCATTACCAATCAGGTTGGCCGCCACCACCGACAGAAAAATCGCCGCCGCCGGAGCCGCCAGCAGCCAGGGCGCGATGGTGAAATACAATCTGGATTCGGCCAGCATCGCGCCCCATTCGGCGTCCGGCGGCTGGACGCCCAATCCAAGAAACGACAATCCCGCAATGCCAATGATGACGCCGCCCAGATCGAGCGTGGCCACAATCGCCAGTTGCGTGGCCGTGCCCGGCACAATATGCCCAGCCACGATTCGCAACCAGCCGATCCCAGCCAGCCGCGCTGCAATCACGTCTTGCCGCGCGCGCGCCAATCGCACGGAACTCCGCGCCAGCCGGGCGTAATACGCCCACAGCGAAGCCGTCAGCGCCAGCAGCAAATTACCGAATCCCACGCCCAGTACGCCCATCACCGCCAATGCCAAAACCAACGCGGGCATCGCCAACAGCACGTCTACCGCCCGCATTAAAATCGTTCCCGGCCAGCCGCCGATCATCCCCGCCGCGATGCCGACAGCCAGGCTGATGACCAGCACGCCCGCCAGAACAATTAGCGCCGCGCCCAGGCTGCGCCGCCCACCCTCCAGAATCCGCGCCAGTTGATCGCGCCCGAATTGATCCGTCCCCAGCGGATGCGAGAGCGAAGGCGGCAACAGCTTTTGCGACAAATTCATCCGTGCCGGCTCCGCGCGCCAGACGAGATTTCCGCCCATCGCCGCCGCGCAAAGCAGCGCCGCCAGCAACAGCCCGAATCTGCCGGAACGCCGCCGCCACACGCCGCGCAACAAACCGCGCGATGCGGCTGGCGCAAGCTCGTAATTTGGGCGGGACAAAAACAGCGCGCCGTTCATTCGGCCTCTCTTTCGCGCAAACGCGGATCGAGCAGCGCTCCGGCGACATCCGCCAGCAAACTGGCCAGCACATAAGTCAGCGTGCAGAAAATCACGTAGCCCTGAATTACCGGCAGGTCGCGCGCCGTGATCGCCGTCACCGCAAAACTGCCCAATCCCGGCCACGAAAAGACGACTTCAACGATTGCCACGCCGCCCAACAATCTGCCGATGCCGACTCCAATCACGGTCAGAAAAGGCAGCAAGGCATTTGGCAGCGCGTACCGCCACAGAATTCGCCAGCGCGTTGCGCCGCGCGCCGCCGCCGTCAGCGTAAAGCGCGCATTGAGCGCATCCAGCAATCCGGCGCGGAGCAATTGCGCCCACTCCGAAGCCCTGTCCAACGAAAGACAAAACGCCGGAAGCCAGACATCCGCCAGCGAACCGCTGGCGACCACGCGCCCCACACCGAAGCGAATGACTACGAATTGCAGCAACAACAATCCCAGCAGAAACGCCGGCAACGACGCGCCGAGTTGCGTCAGGAAGCGCGCTACCGCATCCGGCCAGCGGCCTTGAAACGAAGCGCCAAGCAGCGCCAGCGCCAGCGCCAGCCCAATCGAAAGCAGCAACGTCACAACCGCCAGCCGCGCCGTCGCGGGCAAGCGTTTTGTGATTTCCTCGCTGACCGGGTTGCCCGATTGCCAGGAAACGGAAAAATCGCCACGCACCGCGCGACCAAGCCAGGTCAGATACTGGCCCGGCAAAGGCTGATCCAGTTTCAATTCGGCGCGCATTGCTTCGACTTCCGCCGGACGCGGATTGTCATTGCCCATCGCTTCCAGGGTGCGCCGCGCGGGATCGCCCGGAGCCAGCGGCAGCAACGCCCAAATCAGCAGGCTTGCGCCCAGCACGGTCAGCAGCGTTTGCGCCAGCCGCGCGCCGATCCAGCGGAGGAATGCCTGCTTTTTTTTGTTTATCTCCGGTTCAATCAAGTGGCGGGTTTCATCTCCCAGGTAATGTGATGAAGTTGCGGCGACGGTTTGTAATCGCGCCAGCGTTTGCCCACAACAACGCGCGAACGAAGAAAGACCGGGCGCATTTCATAAACTTTTTCGGCGATCACAATCTGCTGAATGCGGCGCAGGATTTCGCTGCGCCGGGCGTCTGCAAAAGTGTTGCCGAGTTCATCCAGCAGCCGGTCAAGCTCCGCATCGCTGACGCCGCCGAAATTGCGTTCGCCCCGGCTGTGCAAGTGTTCGCGCAAAAACGGATCGGGCGCGCCACCCGTGGTCACCAGTCCCGGCGAATTGATCGAACAATGCCAGTCGCTTTGTGATTTCATCGCGGCATTGATGTCTTCGACCTGCCGAATGCGCAACCGAAAACCGGTTTCCGCCAGTTGCGCCTGCATCGCCGTCGCGATCTTCGCCCAATCGGGCTGCTGCGGATACACCAGCAGAGTGATTTCCAGCGGCTGGTTGTTTTTCACGCGCACGCCGCCACTTCCGGCGAGCCATCCGGCTTCATCCAACAAGCGGCGCGCTTCGGCCAAATCCGTTTTCTGGTTTTGCACCGCCCACGAATAGGTTGGCGGATAAAATCCCGTCGCCGTTTCACCGATGCCTTCCATCACATCGCGCGCCAGCGATTCATAATTCAGGCTCAAGCTGAAGGCGCGCCGCACCGCGACTTCGTCAAACGGCGCGCGCCGCAGATTTGGCAGAATACGCGGCCCGCCGTGACTGCGCGAATGGGCGACGAAAAAAGCGTTCGTGTTCCCGGCAAGCATTTGTTGGGCTTCGCTGGGAGGATACAGCGCGACATCGGCTTCGTTGTTTTGCACAGCCAGCACGCGCGCCTGCGGATCGCCGATGAAGCGAATCGAAACTTCGATGAGCGGCGGACGCCCTTGCCAGTAATCGTCAAAACGCGCCATGCGCAGTTCGCGCTCGTCCAGACTGACCGCGCGATACGGCCCGGTGAAACAGCCACAAGCGATTAGTTTCGCATTGTCGCCGTTTGCTGCTTCCAGCGCTTCCACGTCGTAAATCGGAAACACCAGTTCATCCGCCAGCGCCGCCGGAACTGTCGGATCAGGCAGCGTTGTCGTCAGCGTCAATTCGCGCTCGCCGCTCACTTTCACGATGGTATCCGGCAGCACGGCTTTGGCCGAAGCCGAAAGCTGCAATTGCCGATTCATCGCCGCCGCCATCGCCGCCGCTGTCAGCGGTTTTCCATTTTGAAATTTGACGTTTTGGCGCAGCGTCAATCGCCAGTTGCGTTCGTCCAAACGAGCATATGATTCTAGCAAATGCGGTTTGAGCTGCCCTTCTTCATTCAGCGTCAACGGCAACTCCGCCAGCGCGAATTCGGTCAGAAAATACGATGTGGGGCGCACAGGCTCCAGACTCTGCACGCGAAACGATGTGACAATGCGCAAACTATCCGCAGCCGGATTGGCCCCTGTTTCCTTCCGCTCCTGACAGCCAACCACTAGCGCAAAAAAAGCGAAACAGGAAATTTGCATTGCCCGCTTCGCGTAAGTTTGGAGTAAGAACACTGATAATCACCTTAGAATTGAAGCTTCAACGCCAATTGAATCGAACGCGGCCCGCCGATTTGAAACAGCGGACTCAGGCCGCCCAAGCCGCTCGCCAGAATTTGTGTCGCACGCCCGAAATTGCCGCTGGTCAAAATGCCTGTCGGATTGGCGAAATTCGCCTGGTTAAACAAATTGAACGCATCGGCGCGAAATTGCAGGTTCAGGCGCTCGGTCAGATTGAATTGCCGCCGCAGCGCGATGTCCAGTTGCGACGCGCCAAAGCCGCGCAGCACATTCCGGCCAATCGTCCCTTGCCGCCCTTGCGCAAGCGGCGTTGCGCCGTCAAAAGCCGCCGGATTGAACCGCTTGCCGCCCGCGAACGAATCGCGTTCCAGATACAAGGGCTGTCCGGCAATCAGGTCAGGCCGCGCCACGGTCGTAAAGCCCAGGCCGAAAGGATCGCGCCCGCTCAGCACATTGACCGGCGTCGCCGTCCGCGCCCGAACGATGGCGTCCAAACCGAAGCCGCCGAAAATCGCCTTGCCCGCGCCATCCGCGAAAGGCGACGGAATCACGTAACTGACCGCCGCGTTGAACGCATGCCGCACGTCGAAGCTGGACGGGCCGCGATCCTGTTTCGGATCAAATCTGCCGGTCGGCGACTGCCGGTTCTGGAAGGATTCCTCCGAAACGATGTCGAGCGATTTGGCAAAAGTGTAAGACGCCAATGCCTGCAAGCCGCGCGACAGCCTGCGCTGATACTGCAATTGCAGCGCGTGGTAATCCGAGGTGGCATCGTTCGTCACGGCGTCAATCCGCGTGAAAAAGCCCGGATTGGTCAGCGTCGTCACGCGCCCCTGCCGTCTGCCGTTCGCGCCAACATAAGCCGCCGTCACGGTGTTGCGTGCGCCCAGGTTCTGTTCGATCGTCAGGTTGTATTGCAGCGTGTAGGGCAGTTTGAAATCCGGCTGGTACGCGAAGATGCGCGGATACGGCGGATTCGGATTGACCGGCGGCGGTTGCACTGCGGCAGCCGGCGAGGTGAAGGTCTGATTGGTCAGCCCCAGCGTCCGCGCATTCGGGTACAACGTCGTGCTGAACGCCGTACCGGTGAAGCTGTAGCCGAGATCGTAAAACACGCCGAAGCCTCCGCGCACAAACGTTCCGAGCTTCTGGGAAAGCTGATACGAAGCGCCAACGCGCGGCGCGAAGTTGTTGAACGTGGTTTCGTACAACCGCGTTCCGCGTGGAGCAAGGCTGGTTGGATTGTCGAGCGTCGTCACCGTCACCGGTTCCCGGCCATCCTGTTCCGAAGGCGCGGGATTGACTTCGTAGCGCAGCCCGTAGGTCAGCGTCAGCCGGTTCGTCACCCGCCAGGTGTCCTGAAAATAAGCCGAGAAGTTTTGATAAACCGGACGCAGAACCGCGTCTATCGCCACGATGGACGCGGATGGCGCGATGCCGCCCACCAGGGAGGTGATGTTCGGAAAGATAAAATTCCGCCGGTACGTGCCGCTGTCGGCTGAAGGCGCAAGTCGGCGGTAATCCACGCCGAACTTCAGCGCGTGCCCGCCGATGGTGTAAGACAGATTGTTGACGATATTGAACTGCCGCTGCCGCTGATCGGAAAACAGCCCGTCGCTGATAGTGTTATCGCCCGCCGGGTCCACTTCGATGTAAATGTATCCTTGCGGTCCCGAAGTAAACGGCGGATACAGGCTGGAATTCGGAGGCGCGATTGCGCCGCCGAAGTTGTCAATGAAGTAAGACTGATTGACGCTGGCCCGGCTGTAATTCACGCGCAGGTCGTTGTTCAGCCGCGCGGTCAGCACCATTGTCGCGCCCGCCGTGAACGTGTCGGTTTTATGATCCAGCCGCGCCACGCAGCTTGCGGCGCAGAAACGCGCGCGCTCATCCGTCACCGAAGGCGCGTGATTGACGCGGCCAAAGACCGTCAGTTTCGGGCCGAACGTGTGATCCGCGCGGAAGCTGGTGGCATCCAGCGAAGACGGTTTCGAGAACGCGGCTTGATACGGCGCGGCGTTCGGCGTTGCGGCCAGCGGCGCGCCAGTCGGCAGCGGGAAAGCGTTCAGAATATCGCGCAACACCCCGGTCGCCGCTTGCCGCGACGCCAGCGAAGGCACTTGCAGCGGCACGGTTACGAAAGGCGTCCGCAGCCGCACGCCTTCGTACGAAAAGAAAAAGAAGGTGCGGTTCCGTCCGTCGTAGCCCATCGGCCCAAAGACTTTTTTGGGCAAATGAACCGGCCCGCCGAACACGCCGCCGAAATCGTTTTGCCGAATCGGCGGACGCGCCAGGTTGTGGGTGTTGGCGAAAAAGTTGTTTGCGTCGAGTTTGTCGTTGCGCAGGTAATTGAACAGCGAACCGTGAAATTCGTTCGTCCCGGAGCGCGTCACCAGTTGCACCTGCGCCCCCGGCTGGCGGCCAAACTCCGGCGCGTACGTCGAAGTCTGAATCGAAAATTCCTGCACCGCGTCCACCGAAGCCAGACTGGCCGTGCTGCCTTGCGAAGAGTACGCGGGCACGCCGCCGCCAGCGGTTTCGTAAAGGGTCGTCGAGGCCGTCGAACCGAAGTTCGCGCTGACGCCATCCACCGTAAAGTAGTTCGATCCGGCGCGCTGCCCATTGACCGAAAACTGTCCCGGCGTCACCAGATTCGATGGCGTGACCACCACGCCCGGCGACAATTCCACCAGCGTCTGAAAGCTGCGCCCATTGAGCGGCTGGTTTTCAACAAATTGCCGGTCAATCAGCGTGGCCACGCCCGGAGAATCGCCGGTCACCGCCGCATCCACCACGTTGACTGTCTCTCCGACCTGCGCGACTTTCATCTGAATCCGCACGGCGCTCTGGTCGCCGACGTTCAACGTCACTTCGGAAAGTTCCGTCGTCGCAAAACCCGTTTGCTGAACTTTCAGCTTGTACCGGCTTGGCGAAAGCTGCGGCGCGATGAAAAAGCCGTCGCTGTTTGTCACCACCAGCCGTTCGACGGATTTGGCGGTGTCGGTAATCGTGACCTTCGCGCCCGCAATCGCCGCCCCGCGTTCGTCCGTCACGGTTCCGGTCAGCATGGCTGTCCCCGATTGCGCGGAAGCCTGATTCGCGCAAACCGCAATTAGAACCAGTAGAAAAAAAGAGTTTGCCGCCCTGCCGGGCAGTTGAATCCGCATCGCAGTCCCTCCATTGCCTGCCATTCATTACACAAAAAATAGATTCGTAGCACCAACTTGTCCGCCAATATCACCAAAATCCACAAATCCAGCCTCTTCCGGTTTCCGCCTGCGGTTACACAAGAAGAATAATCGTGCTACTCGATCGTCAAAAAAATCGCCGCTCTGAATGGGGTTTCGCTGGCGGCGCATCCGAATTTTTCCGGGAGTACCTTTTGTTACGAGATCAAAGACGGCCTGGATTCTATCGTTTTCACAAAAACAAACAAGCGGGGATCAGTTGGTTACAAAATGTCGCCGGCATCGGAATGTTCTCCGTCGACCAATCTTGTCAGGCAGTCACGGCACAGACAATTCCGGTAGCGCACGCGCAACTGTTGCCTTGTTTCCGCGCTGAGTTTGAGGCCAAAACACCAGCAACCCGTCAGCGAGGCGCCGCAAACAAAAGGCTGGCCGCAGGCTTCGCATTCGCGCGGCGCGCGCAGGGAAGGGAGAATGAATTCTGTTAATTCGCGCAGCATTCCTTTTATAACTTGATCTTGCGAACGACCCTGGAATAGAGCCTGGGCAGAAAGCGTTTGGCATAAACAGCCAGCACTTCCTTGCCGCCGATGATCACTTCCTCTTTGCCGGTGGCGATGGCATTCAGCGTCTGCATCGCGCAGGCTTCGGCGGAAAGTCCTTTCGCCTGGTTCGCATCCATTTGGGCGTACTTGCTGCCATCGGCGGTCAGCGCGTTGAGCGAAATATCCGTGCTGATGTAGCCAGGACAAACCAGCGTGACTTTGACATTTTGCTCCCAGACTTCAGACCGCAGGCAATCGAAATAGCCATGCAGGGCGTGTTTGGATGCCGCGTAAGCCGAACGCAGCGGCGTGTCCAGATAACCCATCAAACTGCTGATGACGACAATGTGACCGGAACGCCGGGCGAGCATTTGTGGCAGGACGGCCTTGGTCAGGGCAATCGTGCCGAAGTAGTTGGTGTTCATCACTGCCAGATCAACTTCCAACTTGGTTTCGGCAACCAGCGAACGCTGGCTGATGCCGCCGTTGTTGACCAGCACGTCCACGCGGCCAAAGCGCGCCGCAGCCTGCTTCGCTTTTTCAGGCAGGGAATCGAATTGAACCAGGTCGAGCGGCAGGACAAGGATGTTTTCCGGCGCGGTTGCGCAGGCAGCCTTCACGCGCTCAAGCTCGGCTTCCCGCCGTCCGGACAAAATCAGCTTCGCGCCTTCACGGCTGAAGGCGTAGGCGAGCGCTTCGCCGATGCCGGATGACGCGCCTGTCACCCAGACGATTTGGTCGTTGAAACGCATCAGGATTCCGTCTCCCGGCTTTGCGTGGCGTGCAGTTTTTCTTGAAGCTGCGCGTTCAAGCCTTCGAGTCCGGCCAGCCGGACCCGCAACCCGCTGATTTCCACATCCTTGTTATTGAGCGTTGCCTGAAGACGGTTTTCAAGCGCCTGCAGTTTCGTTTCGGCGGCTTCAGCGCGTGCTCCGGCGGGCATCAGTTCGGCAAGCTGGGCTTCCAGCCGATTAATCTCCCGCTGCTTTTCGCTGGCCAGTCCCTGAACACGGGCTTCCAATTCGATCAACCGGGCGTCGCGAGCAAAAAGCTGTGCGTGGAGCGGCTCCAATTCATTGATTCGCGACTTGAGTCTCGCGATTTCAATGTCCCGTTCGCTGAGTTCGGCGCGATGCTCGGCTTCGACTTCATCCAGTTTGGCCTCAGTCGCATCAGTGCGCGCATCGGAATCCTGTCCAGCGCTGACGAGCGATTGCAGCCGGAGCAGTTCGGCGGTCTTTTCGGCCAGCGCCGCATCTTTCTCATTTAGTGCTGCCCTGTGCCGCGCTTCAAGTTCGCGCACTTTCGATTCGGCCGCTTCTATTTGCAGCCGTAGTTCCCCGGCGGCGCTGGCCAGCAATTGCAGCCTGACCAGTTCAGCATCTTTTTCGGCCAGGGCGGCCTGATGCAGCGCTTCCAGATCACGCAGTCTGGCTTCATCAATGAAAGCTGGCGGTGTTGCCGGACTGACCGCGTTGATTGCTTCCAGTTCGTCAATGCGGGCTCGCAGCGCGGCGATCTCAGCCTCTTTTTCAACACCAATCTGTTCGGCCGCATGGGCCAGTTGAAAATTCTCTTCCAACCGCCGCAGCTTCGTGTCTCGTTCGGCCAATTGAGAACTCAGCGGCTCCAGTTCTTTGACCCGCAATTGCAGCAGCGAAATCGCCGCGTCTTTATCGCGCAAGGCGCCGTTTTGATCCGCGCCAGCCGATTGCAGCCTGTTTTGAGTTTCGGTCAGTTGCGCTCGCAAATCGGCAAGCACCGAATCCTTTTCGCCGAGCATAAATTCGTGCTGCGCATTCCGTTCCAGGAGGTTCGAAAACTGTTCCTTTTGTGTGGCAAGCAAACTTTCCAATTCGGCGATACGGTCGGCCAACCGGCCAGTTTCATCATCGTTGTTTTGGTTGGCGGAAACGCGCTCGGATTCCATTTCGGCCAGTTTTGCTTCCGCCTGCCGGCGGGCGCTCTCTGCGTCGCTGAGTTGCGCAGCCAGTTTCGCCAACGCTTCATCTTTTTCCCTGAGCGCGTGGCTGTGTATGCGGTCCCAGTCACGCAACCGCAAATCCCTGTCAGTGATTTGCAGTTTGAGCGGCGCCAGTTCCTTGACGCGTCCCAGCAGCGCCGTGATTTCGCCGTCTTTAGCGGACAGGTCTTGTTTAAGCGAGGCCAGTTCGGCGGTCAGCCTTGCGTCCGGTTCGATGGGCTTCATCTTTGCCACTTCCGCGGCAGCAGCGACCTCCGTCAATTTTGCCTGCATCGAGCCAAGCTCGGATTTCAGCGCGCTGGTCTCAGCTTTTTTCGCTTCCAGTTCGGCTTCAACAGGTTCAAGCGATTTCAGTTTTTCTTCCAGCACGCCCAGCTCGACCTCGCGGCCTTTCAGGTCCGCCGAGACACTCACCAGTTCGGTTTTCAGCGCGTCCAGCTTGCCTGCCTGCGAACTCAAATCATTTCGAGCCGCTTCCAGATCGCGTTCGTAGCTGCGAAGCCTGGTTTCCAGCAAGCTCTGCTCGCTGCCTGCGCCGCTCTGGCCGCCACGGCGCGACAGCAGCCAACCGATTCCTGCGCCGATCAAAAGCGCGACGATCAGCCCAACGATGTTCATAGACTCGCCCTCCAGAAGATCACTGGCTGCGTCAGGCGTGAACTTCTCTTCCCAATGCCAGCCTGGATATTTGCCTTGGCCTGCGGCCTTGGCTCGCTTCCGATTAATGTTGATTCGTTCGCAGCTTAGTCATCACACGAATGACTGACAAGCCGTCAAAGGCAAACTTTCACTCAAACTCGAAAGTAATCGCCTCGCCAATTTTGTATGGCCCGTTTGACTTCAGCCGGTTTGGCAAACTTGCGATCAAGCACCTGTTTGATTAACGACGGCAACTCCTCATCCGAAGCGAAGCGCAACGCCACGATAAACCGAACCGGCAACGCGCCGGCTTTCGCCGCCAGTTCGGCAGGCAGCAGGCGTTGATATCGTAGCTGTTCTTCCAGCCGGATCAGCCGATCCTGCACTTTCAGCGCGTTGGTGCGCACCAGGAAAAACAGCGCGATGAATCCGGTGGCCAGCAGCAACTGTTCGGCGTTGTCCAGCGTCGGCGCCTGCGCCAGCTTGTAAATCGTCCAGGCCAGATGAATCGTCATCACCGGAAAGAGAAAGAAGTGAAATGGCGGATGCCAGCGGGTGTGGTTGGAATAGCTTTGGGTGTTTTCGGGCATAAGTGGTTTCCTTCAGAATATAGACAGGGTCCAAATGATTGTTCAGGATTCAATCAAATCAAAATCAATCCCGGAAAAATCCTGTGAATCCTGCCTATTCTTTTTCCTAAACTACAGCGCCGATCTGCGCGGCGCGGCTTTTTCCATTTGAACTTTGGGCAAATCAGGCGTGAAATCTTCGCCCGGATTGATGAACTGGTCGCGCTCGAATTTGTACTGCTTGTCGTAAAGCTGTTTGTAGCGGCCATCGGCGGCAAGCAATTCCTCGTGCGTTCCCTGCTCGACGATTTCGCCGGCCTCGAGCACCAGAATCTGATCGGCGCTGCGGATGGTCGAAAGCCTGTGCGCGATGACGAAAGTCGTGCGGCCCTGCCGCAGGTTGCGCAACCCCTCCTGAATCAAGGCTTCGCTTTCGCTGTCCAGACTGGAGGTCGCTTCGTCCAGAATCAGCATCTTCGGATCGGCCAGCAAAGCGCGCGCGATGGCAATGCGCTGGCGCTGCCCGCCGGAAAGCTTGACGCCGCGTTCGCCGACAATGGTGTCGTACTTCTTCTCGAAGCCTTCGATAAATTCCGCACAGTGCGCGATATGGGCGACACGCTCAATTTCAGCCTGTGTGGCGTGTGGTTTGGAAAAGCGTATGTTGTCGGAAATGGTGCCGTCGAAAAGGAAATTATCCTGCAGCACGACACCCAAATAGCGGCGATAATCGCGCAGCTTGAGATTGGCCAGATCGCGACCATCAATTTTGATGTGGCCCGAAAGCGGATGATTGAAGTTCATCACCAGACTGATCAGCGTGCTTTTGCCGGAACCGCTGGAGCCGACCAGCGCGGTTGTCGAGCCAGCGGCGGCACTGAACGAAATATTCTTCAAGACCGGCACGCCGGGATTGTATTCAAAACTGACGCCGTCGAATTCGACTTCGCCGCGTAACGCTGGCAAGGCTTCGCGCTGCGAATCTTCGTCGTCCTCGGTCTTCATGTTCAGGATTTCGCGGATGCGGTCGAGCCCGGCGAAGGCTTCGGTGATTTGCGTGCCAACAGCGGTGATTTCAATCACCGGCATCGCCATCAATCCGGTGAAGGCGATATACATAAACATATCGCCAACGGTCATTTCGCCCGCCAGGACTGACCTGCCGCCAATCGTAATCATGACCACGCCAATCGCGCCGACAACCACGGACGAAAACGCCGTGATGGCTGAAACGCCGGTCATGGATTGCGCGATGTTGCGAAAAAGTTTGTGCGCGCCGCGTGCGAAAACCAGTTCTTCGCGCTTTTCGGCGGTGTAGGCTTTGACGATGCGTATGCCGCCGAGCGATTCGCCCAGACGGCCTGTAATCTCGCTTTGAATTTCGCCGCGTTCGCGAAACAGCGGGCGCAGCTTTTTGAACGCATACGCCAGCCCGCCGCCAAACGCCCCCAGCACGACCAGCGTCACGCTGGTTAACTTCCAGTTCAGATAAAACAGCACGACCACCGCAATGATGGCGGTGATCGTGCTGCCGACAAGCTGCACCAGCCCGGTGCCGACCAGATTGCGAATGCCATCGGCGTCGTTCATCACCCGCGAAATCAGCTTTCCGGTCTGCGTTGAATCGAAGTAACTGATGGGCAGCCGCTCGACTTTGGATTGAACCCGCTTGCGCATGTCCGTGATGGCACGCTGCGCGGCGACCCCCAGAATCTGTGAGAGCGAAAACGATGTGACCGCCTGCACCAGCGTGGCCACGCCCGCTGCCAACGCGATCGGAATAAGCAAAGCGGCGTTTTGCTTGCCGATGACATCGTCAATCAGGAACTTGGTCGAAGCCGGCAGCACCAATCCCACCAGCCGGTTGACGATCATCAACACCGCGCCGAGCAGCAGTCGCCAGCGATGCGCAACGACCAGCTCCTTCGCTTCACGCCAGGCTTCGGACGGATTGAAACGCTTCTTTTTCGGTTCGGCCATTCAAACCCCTTTTCCCCAACAGCCATTAGACAATGCTGCCTGAGTGTAGACTGGTTGATTCTTGATTGATTACTGCGTAGCGAGCTTTGGCGGGAAAACTTGTTTTAGAAAAGGGAAAGGGCGGGTAGAGGGTCTCGAACCCTTCCCAAGGGTCATCAATCAATAACGCTCTTGTCATCTGAGCCTAACCCGCTCTTACATTTACAGTCAGTCGGTCAACAAATCCTCTTGAACACATCTGCGACTTTGGACACGTCGAGTGTGTCCAAAACTGTGTCCAAAAACTTCAACGAGGATTTTAACAATGACGAAACCAAAAGGGTACGTCTACAAAGATCGCGCAACAGGAAAATGGTTCGCGAGAGTAACAGTCACCGATGCCAACGGCAAGCGGCGGAACATCAAAAAGACAGCAGACGGCGGAAAAGGTGCGGCAAGCAAGCTGCTGAAGATGATTATCTCAGACCTCGAAGACCGGGGAGCTGAAGCGGTCATCGAAACCGACCGCATCACCTTCCGTGATCTCGCCGAAAAGTAAACCGAGTTCAAAGTGAAGCCTGCCGAGTATCGTGGTGACCGTAAAATTGGCGGCTTGCGCTCTTCTCGCACGGTGAAATACCGCGTCACTGCACTGGTGGACCACTTCGGCAAAATGAAACTCCGCACTATCACTCTCGGTGAAATCGAAAGATTCAAGGCGAAACGCCTGAACACGAAAACGAAGAGTGGTAAGGAACGCAGCATTGCCGCCGTGAATAGAGAGCTGGAGGTTCTGCGCGCGATGTTACGGTACGCACGGAATGAAGGCTGGATCGAATTTTCTCCGTTTGAAAGAGCCTCCACGCCGCTGATCTCGAAAGCCGACGAGGCGAAGAGAGACCGCATCCTGAGCCACGACGAAGAGCGTCTGCTGCTCGCCACTTGCGACAATCCTGTCCGGCAACATCTACGACCACTCATCATTGCCGCTGTAGATACAGGGATGCGCAAGGGTGAATTGCTCTCGCTCACCTGGAAAGACATAGATTTCGTATCCCGCACAATCAACGTTCGCGCACTTACGACGAAGACGCTCACCTCGCGGATCGTGCCGATCTCGGATAGGCTTTTTACCGAGCTTACGCGGCTCTACGAACGTTTCCCCGACCGGTCCCTTGTCTTTGGCATCACCACGAAGTTTCAGCACTCCTGGGAGACCGCCTGCCGCATCGCCAGTCTTGACGATATGCACTTCCACGACCTGCGAGCGACATTTTGCACGAGACTGATAGAGGCTGGGATGCCGATTGAACAGGTCGCGAAGTTGTCGGGACACACGCAACTTTCTACGCTCTACAGCCACTATCTTGGCACCACAAATCAAGCTATCCAGCGCGCCACAGATATTCTCAATCAAATCCACAGCCGCAGCAGCAATGACATACTGAGCGGGGACGATTGCGACAGAAATTTTGTGAATTGAAAAAATTGAAGTTGTCAGGTCAACAAAAATATTATCGCGACTTTGCACCTATGCTACTATGCAGACACGTTAAGTGACACGCAAGCATCGTGGGAGAGATTCCGCCTGCGCCACTTTACGCAAGACATAAATATCTAACGAAACAACGCGAGCCGCTCTGGCTCGCGTTTTCGTTTATTACGAGGAGGAACTGAGTTATGGAAACAAGACAGTTGTTTACGCTTCAAGATGCCGCCGTTGAATTGGGAATTAGCAGATTAACGCTGAGCAAGTGGCAGAAGGATGGAAAGGTTATGCCATTGGGGATGGTGGGAAAGGTCTACGTCTTCGATGCTGAATACATTTCCCAAATGAAGGAGCGCATTACAAAGCACGTTCCGTTTCGACCACGGCTATCGAAGACTGGAGCGTGTAAACAAGTCAACTGAAGGCAGAAAAGCAAAAGCGCGGAAGCGGTATTAGTTTGGCGACTCTCCGCATCCACGCTTGAACCCAATTTCTCATCGCGGGAGCAGTCCCGCAAGGAGGTCAATCTGTATGTCAGATTATAAATCATCACAGATCAAGTCAGCAACTTTAGATTTCGCTGCAACGGTAACAAACAATAACACCATCAGTTGTGGTGACTTTATTACGGCTCTTCGTGCGGGTCATCAGAACGCCGAAAAGGTCGAGATTCGCCTTCTCCCGCCGAAGGATGCGCCGAAAGGAGACCAACGATGGAAGCCGCACAATCCCTACAAGACGGCACTGGAATTTGTGCCAACCGTTCAGAGTGTTGCTCAACCCTCTTTCAAAGAGGCACTGCGCAACGAAGCGCGGAAGGATGCAAATGGAGCTGACGAATTCGGCGTTTACTTCGTCGTCAATGTAGGCGGTACTAATGCCGCTAGCATAAAGGTTTTCGTCGCTGCCTTTGTCGAATGGGACGACATCCCGAAGGAAGAGCAGATCAAAAGAATCAAGGCTTTTCCACGTAAACCATCGGCGATGATCGAGGCTGCGCGCGGCTATCACGTTTACTGGTTTCTTAAGCCGGGATGCGAGAGGGAACAGTGGGAAAAGCTTCAGAAGGCGTTACAGGCGCACTTCATTAGCGACTCACTAAGCAACCCTGATCGCCTGATGCGATTACCTGGCTTTGATCACACGAAGTATGACAAAACAACGGACTCGATCATCAGAACGAATGTCCCGGTCTTGCACCTTGACGAGGAGTGCAGATACACGGCTGAAGAATTGCTCGCGGCAATTCCAGAAACAGGAGTCAATGGTGAGAGCCTGATTCCAAATGTGATCGGAGGCTATAAGCCAAACATCAAATGGCAAGCCGAAGAGACCGGAACGGTCAGGGAAGGCAGCGGACGCAACAACTACATCGCCAGCGTTGTCGGGAAGATTCGTCGCTACGAGGACTTTTCAGAGGAGGCGGCATTTGCTGCTGCAATGAGGGTGAACGAAGAGAAATGTGATCCGCCTCTTGACGACGACGAAGTCCTGAGCGTGGTCAGGTCCATCTTCAAGAAACCGGCTGAAGAGAGTATCGAAGAGGAAGAGATAACTCTTGATACCTTCGGCGGCGGCTTGGACGACATCGAGGAGTACCAGGATGTGGAGCCGAATTATATTGTCTTTGGACTTGAACGCGGTGAGCTTGGCGCGATCTTCGCCGCTACGAACGTCGGCAAGAGCACGCTCGCAAGGAACATTGCCGTCGCGCTGGCTTGCGGAAGAGATTACTTGTCACCGCTAGTTGCGCCGGACAACAAACCGGCGAGAACGATGATTCTCAACTTTGAAGGTGGCAGGCGAAGATTCTACCGGGAAATGTCGAAGATGATTGATGCCTTGGACGATTACGAGCGTGAGCTTGTGCGTGAGAACCTGCGCTTCGTTCTCCACGACGACCCGAAACACAGGTACCAGGGACAGGCGCTGAATCTGAAGATCGCAGAGCACCGCGCTTTCGTGACAGAACTGATCAAGCGGAATCGTGCCGAGTTGGTCATCGTTGACACGATCACTACCGCCATTCCCTTCAGGAATGAGAACGCGAACGAGGAGTGGCAGGAGTACACGAAGTGGCTCGAAGCGATGGCGATTGAGACTGAAGCCGCGATCATCTTCGTTCACCACGAAGGCAAGCGCAGTGAGGGTGATGGATCGGCAAGTGCGCCGAAAGCGCATCGTGGACGCGGAGGTTCGGCGAACGCGCAGTTGGCTCAACTTGTCTTGAATCTCGAAAATCGAACTCAAGCCGGTGGTGAATACGTGGTGCTCGGATTCGGCAAACTGAAAGACGAGCCTCAACCAGACTTGAGCATTCAGCATTCGGCTGATCGTTGGTTCGTTGAAAGCGGAATTCTTCCGCAATCACCTAATGACCAGTACAAACAAATGCTTGATGCGCTGCCAGCCGATGGCACAGCGATCACCCGCGAAGAGTTGGCAGAAAAAGCTGGTCTCAGCTATGAGCAGGTAAAGCGGTTCGTTCGGCGCGCTAAGAACGAAAAGCCGCCGAAACTAATCGAACGTGGCAAAGGCAAGCTATGCCGCGTGAAAGAGCAGGAGCCACCGGCTCAAGTTTAATAACCATAGGGATGTGTTCCACGATTGCCGTGGAACATTTCGGGTCATCGGTTAGCATACTATAGTAGGTGACCAGATGACCACAAGTACTCTAATTAGCTGAAGATATTGCGGTTACAGTCTGGTCACTTGGTTCTTTTTGATGTTGTGGCTGACCACAAATGTTCCACGGCTTGCGTGGAACGCTTCGGGTCAGCAGATGCAAGAAAAAACAAGGGGTGACCGGAGAACTAACTCTTTATTATCAGCAGTTTACGAGCACTGGGGTCACTGGTCACCCCCTATAGGAAGCTGACCAATGACCCGACGATTCTGTGGAAGGAGTAAGTGGGGATGAACGTGTAAATTCTTTCGTCCACTTCCCTACTCCGCTGCCGTTCGTCTAGGGGAGTTTCTGCACCTGCACACGCATTATGTGAATGCAGATGCAGAAGCGGTCACAGTTGTGATCATCCGGTGAGATTCCTTCGAAAGACACTCTTGCACTGCTGGAACGTCAGTAGCGTCCCATGCTCCCGTAGCGACTGTGGCTCGATTGGCTCGATTGGGGTACTGGAGGAGGGGTGCGGGAGGAATAAAAAACACTGGTGCTGACGCGTTATTGCAGTCTCCGGCACCTATCTACGCCGCCTGAAAATGGCTTCAGGCGGTTTTCTTTTATCCGCGTGCTCCCATCCACTGGCGGGTGTCGGGGTGCTCGGATACAGATTTCAATAAACGTAACCCGGAACCAAACGATGCGGTTCCTGAAGGAGGTAAAGATGAATAAAACGAATACCAAGAGTAAGAAAGCGACTGGTCGGGAGCTGTCCCCGGAAGAAACGAATCAGTTGCTGGCGGAATTGCAGGCGAAGTGGGACGCAGAAAATGCGGAACTTGACGCCGAACTGGAGGCTCTAACCGCGAGCTGGAAGGCGGAAGACAGCAGCGATGATGATGACGACGGTGACGACGGGGAAGAAGACAACGAAGCCATCGCCATCGCAAAGGCGGAGCGCCTAGCAGAAGAAGCAGAGGCTCGCGCGACGGAGATCGGCTGGGAGGTGGTCAACCTGAAGCGTGAGATCGAACAGAAGAACGCCGTCGGCGCAATCTGGACAAACGCACAGCGAAAGAAGGTTTTCGACGTAGAGCAGAAGTACCAACGAGCGAAGCGGGAAGCCAATCGGTTACGGTCAGAAGCGAAACGGCTGAAAACGGAAGCGGAGACACTGCGCCAGAATCAGGAAATCGAAGAGAGGGAACTGCACGCAGCGTTCAAGAAAGCGAACCCTTCGGCGTCCGAGAAGGATTTTCAACGTCTCCTCCCTCAACTCAGGGATCGGCAGATGATCGAGCGTACTCTGAAAGGCGAAAACCCAATCGCGAATCACCCGATCTATCAGAATTGGTAGAGGCAGTGACAATACTGAAACAAGGACTCTAAAACAATTGGCGGCTCTTCGAGAGATCGGGAGCCGCCGTACTATTTCCACGCTCCGAAAAAGTAAGCGGAGGAGTGATGGAGAAGGCGGCGAAGACCGGCGCACCTACCTGGACCCCAGTCTACGGATAGGTGCGCCGATTCGACTGTGATGAAGATGAGCGATGCCTTGTGTTTCCCTTTGTGAAATTATTTTACCTGACCAGGGACGCGTGTACGCGCGCCACGTCCAGCGAACCGAACATATAGGTCAAGCAAACACGAAGACAAATGATCCTAAGTGTTGCGAACGTGGGACGCATACGCTTTGCCGTATACGTATACCGCCTTTCTGACGTTGTACAAAGGTCTCCCCAATACCTCTGCGCACATATACGGTGGTGAAAGGCATTTTGCCTCAAAGGTTTTTTCCCTTCACAGGAATGTTGCCGTTGTATTCCTAATTTTTATCGAAGCTTCTTTGTGAGACCACGAACTCCACTTTCTGCATCTGCACCCGGTATATGCGAATGCAGATGCAGAAACTGTAGGAGACACTCTGCGCAAAATGTTGAATCCTGAAAGCCGATAGGTGCGCCGACGATTTCCCTGGATTATCCCGGATGATGTTGATCTTCTCGCCGCGCAGACCGCATCGAAGCAGTCGTTCGCTATATTGTCTATTGGTACGGTCGGCGCACCTATACTAACCAGTGTTGTCGTCCCTCAATCTCGCGTAAAAAGATGCAGGAACTTGCGTCTCCGCTCGTCTGATGATTGTCAGATCAAAATACTGTTGCGCCTTCCTGTATGGTTATGTAGATTACACTCGCTCCATTCATCGGCTTTACCAGTTACCTCGCTATATAAAGACATTGACATATTGTTGGGAAAACACTTTATGGAAAAGCAAGAAAAGACGAAGGCTCATTGCAACATCTGTTTCGGCGAAAGAAATCACGAGGTGCTTTATACCGCTAGACGAGACTTAATAGACCCGTATGACGATGAAGTTTATCTAAACTACGGCGAAAGTTTTGAAACAATTCAATGCTGCGGTTGCGAGTCCATTAAGGTTCGTCACCAAAGTTGGCACGACGCAGAAATAGACTTGCAGGGAGATACTATGACGCACACCACCTACTATCCTCCCGCCACTTCCCGCCGTGAACCAGAATGGATGTCATTTATCGCTGAATACGGTACTACAGAAATTCTCTTCAAGGAGGTTTATATCGCACTTAGAAATAATTGTTCCCATTTGGCAGCTATGGGAGTGAGATCAATTATAGAACACATAATGATTGAGGCTGTAGGCGATAATGGCACCTTCAAAGATAATCTGAAAGAGTTTGGGATAAAAGGATATATTTCTACTAAGCAAGGAAACGTACTGGAGTCAGCAATCGAAGCCGGAAATGCTACCACTCATAGGGGGTTTCATCCGTTTGCTGAAGATTTATCTACACTGTTAGACATTGTAGAGCATTTATATGAGGCAATCTACATCCATCCGCATAGCGCGGAATCGCTGAAGGGGAAAATACCACCGAGACCACCGAGAAAGAAGTAACCTGTGAAGTAGTGAGTCTATTGCTGAAAGCCTCTCGGATTACCTGCAATTAAGTACCAATACTGACTGTTCCACACCAGATTCGCATCAATCACAAAGGCTAGAAATTGCTCCTTTGCTTGAGTAGGCGTTCTATCAAGCCAGACCGCTTTTATAAGCTCAAGGGGTATAGTAATTCTATTATCAGATTGGAGATTTGATCCCTCATTGTTAAACATATTAACGGTGATAGTATTCTCAGAAATATCTATCAGTTTGCCGTGAATCCCAGTATTTCCGCGCATAGGTCTCCCTGCTCCTCCGCTTCCCCCATAATTGAGCACTAGGCTACAAAAACCGACGAAAGGAGCCGCACCTTCAGGGAAATTTGAGATTAGCTGCCTAAGCTTGATGTAAACGACACGAGTGGTCACTGTAGCGCGATTCATAACTTCCTCGTAGGTTAGCCAAACTGTTCTCTTATCAACTCGTATAGGATATTGAAAGAATAATTTATCCGAATCTCTATATTCCACGCCAATCAGATCGTGAGAAGGAGGGATAGACACAACGATAACGCAGTGGTCCGGCTTCTCTGCTGCAATAGGGATTATGTTTACATTCCCCGCGAATGATTGTGGTCGTAAGTGTATTATCAGCCAATCACGAATGTTACTGATTTTATCGGTAACGTCAGCGTTGGGTATTGGATTCCATCCGGCAGCACGGTCATTCTTGTCGCTCACACCGACGATAATGTCACCGCCTAAATGATTGGCAAACGCCGCAACATCTTTCGCAGCTTCCAAAGAAGGAGGTAGGGGAGGCGTAGTAGTTTCACCTTCTATCCAGGGAATCTTCTTCTTGTCGTTTTTCTGCCAAGCAACAGCCTTAAAATCGAGTTGCTCATCTTCTTCTCGTGAGTTCTTGAGATAATCAGCAATTATTTCTGGGGTATCTGCTCTTTGGTGTAGGAAGACTCTTTGTGTAACGGACATATCAGTTCTCCCGATTCAGCCAACGAGTTTCTCTATTTGGAATATGGAACCCTTTGCCTATCAAGCAAGTCTATACCATACTTAATCGGTACAATTGCGCACAAGCCAGTGTAATAGCTATTAACCTCTCTGGTTTTTATAATACCTACCTGTATGCCTATAACTTTTCCTGTTCCTACTTGATAAACTGGACCGCCACTATTGCCGTGATTAGCCGTAATGTCGGCAAGATAAAGGTCTCTTGCCGTGTGTGTTCTTATAAGTTGGTCGGCAAAATCGTTATGGCATAATCCTAAATCATGAAGACCCCTACAAGATTCGTCGCCGAATTAACCGAAGAGCAACGCGAAGAATTGCGCGAGTTGATGAAGACAGCTAACGAACAGGTACGGCGACGTGCTCATGCTGTGCTGCTCAGTTCTCGTGGATATAGCGTGGACCGGATCGCCGACATTTACGAAGTAGATCGTGACACAGTCAGCCACTGGCTTGATCATTGGGAAGACGATGGGACCACAGGTCTTCACGATCAAGAGGGACGCGGACGCAAAACGACTCTCAATCAAAAAGAGCAAAAGCAAGCGATCAAAATCGTCGAGAAAGACCCTCGGTCTTCCAAACGAAGCCTGACCAAGATCGAAGAAAAGACCGGCAAGAAGATCAGTCGTGACACACTCAAGCGCATTCTCAAGAAAGGTCATAAAACCTGGAAGCGTCTCCGGCGTAGCCTGCGCGGCAAACGCGACGAAGTTGACTTTCAAGCCGCGAAGGCCGAACTGGCGGGCTTTCGCGCAGAGGCCGAAGCAGGTGAGATCGACTTTTACTATTTTGATGAAACAGGCTTCACACTTGACCCTTGTGTGCCTTACGCTTGGCAAACGGTCGGCGAAACCATCGAAATCCCTGCTGCCTCCAGTGACCGAATCAACGTGCTGGCCTTTTTGAGTCCTGACCTTCGCTTTCATCCGTTCGTCTTTGAAGAGACGGTTGACTCTGAAATCGTGATTGCCTGTTTTGACCACCTGAGTCAAATCATCACCAAACCGACCTTGGTTGTGATTGATGGAGCACCAACACACAAGAGCGACGCATTTCAAGCTCGTTTGGAAGAATGGGAAGCGCGTGGCCTATATACTTATCTACTGCCTGCGTATAGCCCGGAGTTGAACTTGATCGAAATTCTCTGGCGTATGATCAAGTACCAGTGGTTACCATTGAAGGCTTACCAGTCATTCAAAGACCTAATGCGGTTGTTAATTCAGGTCCTAAAAGGTGTTGGTTCAAAATACCAGATTGATTTTGCCCACTAACTTACAATGTTTGATTCAAAGCGTGTGCCAGATTTGATGCTCTGGCAATGCGCCTGATTCTTAATTCCATTCAAGGATTTAGTCCACCAAAGGCCCCCAACGACGAAATAGAAGTATGCTGCCAATACAACAAAGTGAGAGTTTTACGTAGTGGACAAATACAACATTTTGCTTTCAGGCGGCAGTTTCCTGGCGAATGGGTGCTCATAAATTGATCCTGCTGCCGATTTGAGCATCCCTGCCTGATATCTTCGTTTAATTGGTATCTTCCCATGCCAGTGCCTGCATACTGGTTTACAGCCTCGCCATCCCTTTTCAGATTCAGCATTTATCTAAGGAACAGGCTTAAAAACAGGGTTCGGCATCATCTTTGCACTCCAAACTATCCGGAGAGGACAGCAGAAAGTTCAGTTGGCAGGAGGATAAGATCATGAATGGTCGGTATTGGCGTGATTCCGTGATACATACCTTTGATTCTCTAATACAGAGATCCAGAGGGTTTGGGAATACCACCATCTGCGCCCTGCGCACCCACCGTAAGCAAATTATCGCTGGTATTGGTCTTTCCTTGTTATTGGTTACTCTATTGGTAAGCGCCGAACTGATTTCTACCTACACTCATTACGCCGCAATTGTTGACGCTCGACTGAAAGACCAATCTTTATTTCAACCACCGGGGATGTATGCATCCCCACGGCGTGTTAGTGCCGGTCAGCGAGTAACACAGGAGAATCTGATTCAGGAATTATTGCGTGCCGGATACCTGCAAGGCAGCCAGCCAGGCGATTTCGCAGTGGGTAACTTCACCGTAGATGGCAGCAGCATTGAGATACATACCAATGGGTTTGCCCGCGACGAAAGTTCTCCAGCAGTAGTGCATGCCAACTTCAGGAAAGATGAAATTGCGGAACTCCGTGAAGCTGGGACAGGAAAAAAGCTGAACTACATTTTGCTTCCTGCGGAAATGCTGACAGCGGATTTTAACGCCAGAAATCAAACGCGGCGGGCAATTAGCTTCGACGAGCTTCCCCAGGTTCTGCTCAACGCAATTTGTGCCATCGAAGACCGGCGCTTCTTTTCGCATAACGGAGTGGATTTCGCGGCGGTTGTACGTGCGGCGCTGAAGAATCTCAAACATGGCAATATTCGCGAGGGCGGTTCCACCATTACGCAACAGCTCGTCAAAAATGAATTTTTAACTCCGGAAAAAACCTACCGCCGCAAAATCGTCGAAGCAATGATGGCGATCGCACTGGAGCGGCGGCTGAATAAACGCCAGATTATGACGCTGTATTGTGATCGCGTTTACCTGGGTCATAGCGGCATCACTGCCGTTTACGGCTTTCGCCAGGGAGCACAGGTGTTCTTCGGAAAGGAGCTTGATCGTCTAACGGCTTCTGAAGCTGCATTCCTGGCCGGGATGGTAAAAGCGCCGAATCGTTATTCCCCTTATGACAACCTTGATGAGGCGTTAATTCGACGCAATATCGTATTGCAGGCGATGGCAGAGGCAGGTTTCCTTGCCGGAGATGCAGCCAGAATTGGCGAAGCGGAACAACTCGCGTTGCTGCCGCCACAGAAGCTGGACGATTCGGCAGCGCCATATTTTATTGACTACGTAAAACGCGAAATCGGTAATCTGAAGATTGATGAAGAAGAGCGTTTGAGACTGAGAGTAGAAACAAGTATTGACCTTGGACTGCAGCAGGCGGCCAATCAGATCATTGCAGATCATTTAAGCCGGATTGATAAGCTCGTTGCTAAATACAAACGCGATGGAAAACCCCAACCGCAGGCAGCCATGGTCGCGATGGACCCGCGTTCAGGCGAGATTCTGGCCATGGTCGGCGGGCGGGATTATCGCGAAAGCCAGATGAATCGCGTGTCGGATGCCTTCAGACAGCCTGGCTCGGTTTTTAAGCCGATCGTTTATGCCACCGCCCTGACGCGAGGCATTTCTCCGGCCGAAACCTTTGTCAACGCTCCGCATGACATCGAATTCGGTTACAAAGCCGTCTACCGTCCACGGAATTTTGGCGACTCCTACTCTAACCAGCCAGTGATGCTGCGCGAAGCCCTGGTCCGTTCACTCAACGTCGTTGCGGTTGACGCGGCTATGCGAGCCGGACTGGGCAATGTCGCGGCAATGGCTGAGAGAATGGGACTGCCCAGGCCGGAAACTTATCCTTCGATGGCGCTTGGAGCCTTTGAAGCAACGCCACTGGATTTGGCGCGGGCCTATACCACCTTCGCCAATAACGGAATGCGAACCGACCCATTGGCGGTGCGTGCCGTGAAACAGAACGGGTTTGATCTGATCACCGGTGAGGCCACGAAATCAGCGGTGCTTGGCGCTTCGACGGCATATGTGGTGACGGATGCGTTGTCGGATGTAGTCAACCGCGGAACCGCGTCGCGAATTCGCCAGATGGGGTATCGCGGCCCTGCGGCTGGCAAAACAGGCACCTCGCGCGATGCCTAGTTTGTAGGTTATACGCCGAAATTACTAGTGGTGGTCTGGGTTGGATTTGATGACAACAGCGACCTCAAACTAACCGGCGGCGAAGCTGCCGTTCCCATCTGGACTGATTTCGTCAAACGCGCCCTTGCATTGCGGCCTGATCTTGCGGCGAAAGAATTCCCCCGGCCAGCGGGCGTCGAGGTGCTGGAAATTGATCCTGAAACCGGCGCCATCGCCAATGAATTCTGCCCTCACAAACAGCGCCTGCTGATGACGACTTACCTTTCTCCGGGCGTCTGTCTGGAACATCAGGCTCCACTGGAAGTCTTCGACGCCAGTTTGTTGGAAGCGGAAACATCCGCTACGGATTTCGTCGAATCCGCTTCTTACCAAGTAATTCATGCTCCGGCAGAAGAATCATCGAAATTGATTGAAGACAAAAAACCCGAACAAAAATTTGTAGAGGACAAACCAGAAAAGAAACTCTTTTTCCCTCAAATTCGCTGATTGCATTGAGTTCAATCAAAAAGCCTGCGGAGGCATAAATGCTTCCGCAGGCTTTTTTATTTTTGATGCCGAGGGCGGGACTCGAACCCGCACGGCCCTTTCGAGCCTCAGGATTTTAAGTCCTGTGTGTCTACCAGTTTCACCACCCCGGCAAGGGGTAAGACGGCGCAGAGTGTACGTGCTGAGTTTTCAACTTGCAAGCAGACTTTCGACAATGCGCTGGCTGGCGTGGCCGTCGCCGTATGGATTCACGGCGTGCGCCATTCGTTCGTATTCCTGCGAATCTTCCAGCAGCCGGGCAGTTTCGCGCACGATGCGATCCTTGTCGGTGCCGACCAGCTTGACGGTTCCGGCCTCGACGCCTTCGGGCCGTTCGGTGACTTCGCGCAAAACCAATACCGGTTTGCCCAGGCCCGGCGCTTCTTCCTGCAAACCGCCGGAATCGGTCAACACAATTGAAGAAGCCTTCATCAACTGCACCAGCGGCAGGTAATCCAGCGGTGCCAGCAGCGTGATGTTGGCGACGCTGCTGAGTTCGGCTTGCACGACCTTTTGCACATTTGGGTTCAAATGGACGGGATAGACCAGATGAACGTCGCTGAAGCGAGCCGCAATCTCTTTCAATGCTTTGCAGATTTCTTCCAGAGGCTGGCCGAAGTTTTCGCGGCGGTGCGCCGTCACCAGGATCAACTGCTTGTCGCGCGGGACGGCGGCCAGTTCACTCGCCGACCAGTCATAGTCGCGCTCGGCGACATCCAGCAACGCGTCAATCACTGTGTTGCCAGTGACAACGATGCTGGATTCGCTGACGCCTTCGCGCAGCAGGTTGTCGCGCGATTGCGTGGTCGGCGCAAAATGCAGGTCACAGACGGCGTCCGCGATCTTGCGGTTGATCTCTTCGGGAAAAGGCTGGTACTTGTCCCAGGTGCGCAAACCGGCTTCCACGTGGCCGACGTTGATTCGATGATAAAAGGCCGCCAGCGCGCCGACCATCGCCGTTGTCGTGTCGCCCTGCGTCAGCACCCAATCCGGCTTCACTTTGCGCAAGACCGCGTCAATTTCCGTCAACGCGGATGCCGTGATTTGCGCCAGCGACTGATCCGGGCGCATCAGGTTCAAATCGAAATCGGGTTCGATTTCGAACAGCGACAACACCTGATCGAGCATCTGGCGATGCTGCGCGGTGACGCAGACGATGCTGGTAATTCGGTCTGGATGGTTTTTCAGCGCTTTGACGACCGGAGCCATCTTGATGGCTTCCGGGCGCGTGCCGAAAATTGAAAGAATTTTCAAACTGCCTTCCTTTCCCCTGTCCGCCGCCAAGCCAGCGACGGAACTGTAGATTTGATTGAGCGACAGGATTAATTCCGCGCTGCCATGCACCACTTCGGCGAATCGCGACGAAGCAGACGGAAATCTGCGATCTCTGCCCGACTTTCCGCAAGGGCAATCCCGTCAGAGATGGGGTCGAGCCGCAAGCCGGTTAAAGAGGTCCCTTTGTTGATGAACAATAGTTTGAGATCAAAAGTGTATTCGTGCATCTCGCCATCGCCGAACAGCGGAATTTTGACCGCTTGAGCGGGACTGAAGGCTGGTTGGCCGTCGAGTTTGTAAGAAATCAGCAACGCGCGCGGCTGCACATCCGGCGAAACGGCGAGACGCACATAAAAATGCGTGTAATCGGCCAGGCACAAATTCAAGGCAGGCTTGTATTCCAAGCTTCCCTCGCGGCTCACTTTCCACGTGCTGGCAACGCCGGCTTCAGTTTGCTCCAACTGCATCTTTGACGCTTGCCACAGGCTGACATCAGTCGCGTCAAATCGCGTATCGTCCGCCGAGTGCTGAACGCGAAACGGCTTTCCGGGCATGTCTTCGGCGGAGGGCGGGGCGGGGTTCAGCGTTACGTCAATATACGGATAACGGAACATCGCCCAATCGCCCTCAATGTTTGCGCCGCCCTTCGAGGTCAAGCGGAGCAAGATTGTCCGGCCAGCATAGGCAGTTAAGGGAAGGGTGAACGGCTGCCAGGAGTGTTCCCTCGCCGCCAGATGCTGCTGGAAAACCGGCTGTTCGGCCAAGTCTGACTGCCCTTCAACCTCGACGGAAACCTCGAACGTCACGCCGTCTGAAGAGGGCGTCACCGGGGCGTATTTGCTGATCGCGACCGCCGAATGGAAATCCGCCTGCTTGACGTTGCCAGGCAATGACACCCGCCAGGAAAGCGTGTTGGGGCTGTGCAGAAACAGGTTCAGATGTTTGTAGTCGGAAACTAGCGTCGGCGCGGCGGTCAGGTCCGCCGACCAGAAAATATTCGGGACGCCCGGTGTTTCGCCAGGGCGAACATTGTCAAGCACATAGTCGCCTTGCAGCGTCCATTGCTGCCGCGGCGCAAAAACGGAAAGGCCATGACGTTCCAGCGGTCTGGCCAGATCAGCGAGAAGGCCAAAATTGCCTACTCCCCACTGAAACACGTACTGCTCGCAATACGTCGGAGCCACGCGATAATTGCGCAGGCAGGAAGCCGCCGCCGGGCCGCGCGATCTCAAGTAAAACGCCTTGTCCGCATAAGCGATATTGGATGTGGCGTACAGGTACACCAAAATGCCCGCCAGAGAGATGCTCCACAAAGGAATCAGGAAAGTGATCGCGCGCTGGAATGGTCTTTCCTCCGCCGGCCTGAATTGCCGGTTGACCCAGAACACGTAAGCCAGCCCCGCCAGTCCAATCCAAAAAAGAAGGAATGCGCTGGTGTACCAGGGAGCAATCGTGGTGCGAAACAGGCTGGTTTGCCAGATGCCGAGCAGCCCCAAAACCATATACATCAATCCCGGCGTTGCCTGCGTCAATACCGGCGTGCGTCGCTTTCTCCAAAGCAACACCAGCCCCGTGATGGCCAGCGCGATTCCCAGATACCCCGCCAGGACGGCTTCATGAATCGAGTTGTAGGTGGAACCGATGCCGTTCGCGAACGGCCAGCCGATGGCGTTGATGATAAATTCGTAGTTGAACAGGGAAGGCGTCTTGCGGGGCTGTGTGGGCCACAGGACGATGTAACAAACATACGGCAGCGAAGCCACGGCGGCCGCGCCCAGCCAGGCTGCATAATGGGAGACTTTGCGATAACCGAGCAGCACCAGACCGATCAGACAGATTGGCCAGGCAAGCAAGCCGCCGCCGCCTGAGAGTGTGGCAATCGCTCCGCCCGCAGCCATGATCGCGATTCCCCGCCAACGCCCACGAAACCGCACCACCCCCCAAATCCCCAACGCGCACCCGAACTGGACCAGCATAATTTGCAGTCCCGCATCTCCAAAGGTGAAGACATTGATTTGCGACGTGGAAAACACCAGCGCGGCCAGCACCGGCCACAGCATCCACCAGGACAGGCACCTGGACAGACCGCGCGACACGCCGCAAGAAGCGCGCGGCGTCAGGTGCGTAAATGTCTGGTGAAGCAAAATCAGTTTCAACACGGCCAGCGTGAAGCTGATGGATAGTTCAAAGTAAATATTCCAACTGGCGAATTTCACCACCCCAAGCCGGACCAGCATCGGCAGCGCCATGCAGTGTGCGCCGGCGATAAAGGTGTCGTAAAAAAAATGCCGCCAGTTGTACGTGCCGCTCAGGATCGGGTCAATGATCCGGACATAAAAAAGGTAATCGTTCGAGACCGTGTTGACTCCTGTCGAAGCAACGATCCACAGGATATTCAAAACAGGCACTAGGGTGAGGAAGGCAATCAGGCCAAGCCCGGCAATTTTTGCCGCTCGCGATTCAAGTAACGATCTGAAGACGGCGCTCACCGCTCCGTGTGTCCATGGAATTCCTGCTGTACTCACTTGGCGCTCCTTGCGCTGAGCGGACGGTCTGAAAAATGGTCGAGACCGATGTCCTTGACCGGGGCGGCATCGAAATCATCGCGAACCGGCTCCGGAACGGTCTGAGCCACGGCGGAAGACTCCTGCCGGCTCAATCGCCAAAAACCGATGGAACCCAGCGACAAAACCACGGCATAACACACCGCCTGGAAGGTCAGGATGTAGGCCAGCGACTGATTCCGCGAAAATCCGAACGGCGCCAGTATCGTCACGGCCACAAACTGGTACACGCCCACGTAGCCCGGCGTGGAAGGCGCGGCGCTCGCCAACCCCAGCGCCGCCAATAGCACCAACGCTTCGGGAAAGGCCAGTTGCAAGTTCAGCGCGTTTGCCACCCAAACCGCGACCAGCGCATCCATCAACCAGATCACCACTGCCAGGACGGTAAAACTGACCGCGCGCCTGCCGTGTTGAAAGGCGCGCATGCCAAGTAAAAACTGAGTCAGCAATCCGCGCACGCGTTCACGCAATCCGCCGGGAAGCGGCAGCCAGTGCAATAGCCGATCCAGCCAGCCGTCCAGTCTGGGCGCGATGAATAATCCCGCGACACAGACCAGTCCTAAAACCGTCATCACCTGGGAAGCCTTCAGCAGCCACGGCGGCATGCCGTCCAGCGACATCAGCGCGGCCAGACTGATCATGACCAGAGCGACAACATCCAGGATTCGCTCTGTCAGCGCCGTGGCAAAGACATAACTGTTGCTCAACCCGGCATGGCGGCTGATCATCATCGAACGCATCACTTCCCCGGCGCGCGCCGGCAGCAGGCTATTTCCCAGGTACCCCACCAACGTCGCCCAGAAAGCCGTCAGCGCGGAAACAGGTTTGCCGGCGCTGAGCAGCACGCGCCAACGCAGTCCGCGCAGAAAGTACGAGACGCTGAGCGTCACACAGGCCAGCGTTAAATAATCCAGCCGCGCCTGCCTTACCGTCCCCAGCATTTCGCCCCAAGCCACCCCCCGCAGCGCCAGATAAAGCAGCACACCGGCCAGAAGAAACGCCAGCCACAAAGACTTGCGCGATGTGCGGTACTGACCCAGGTTGAATTTCGACATGATTACTTCGCTTTCAACAACTGCTCTTCATAAAACCGCAAAAGCTCGGGATTCTCCAAAAACCATCCATGCATCCGTCCCAGCCCGCGCTCAAAAGTGAATTCCGGACGCCAGCCCAGTTCATCGAGCGCCTTCCGGTGATCCGCCACCCAGACGCTGGTATCCCACTGGCGATTCGGCATCGCTCCCCACTGCGGCTCGGCGGTGATGTTCATCAGCCTGCGAGCCGTGGAAACAACCTCGCCCAGGGAAGTCTGAACCCCCGTGCCCAGATTGTAGACCGCGCCCGGTTCCTGTCCCGTCCGTGTGGCGGCCAGCAGGTACGCCTCGCAAATGTCGTCCACGTAAACATAATCCCGCGCGACGTCCGGGTTCACCAGCGGCGGCAACTCCCCCCGCAAACCGCGCACAATCAGCGCCGGCATCAGCCGCGCCGGTTCTTCGTAAGGGCCATAAACCGAATACAGCCGCAAAGTCGGCAGAAGCACGCCCCGGCTCTGCGCGGTGTGGCGGCAGAAGAGCGTGGCGGAAGCCTTCCCCACGGCATAATAACTGTTCGGTTCCAGCCATTCCTTCTCGGACGGAGCGTGATCCTTGAAGCCATATTCCGACGAAGAGCCGGTGTTGACGAAGGCTTCAAAGCCGGACTTCAGGCAAGCCTCAACCAGATTGACCGTGCCCAGGATGTTCGTCCGGACAATCTGGCTCAAATCGTTCTGCGACGAATAAGCGCCGTGCGTGGCCAGATGAAAAACCCAGTCGGGACGAATTTCATCAATCACCGGAAGCAGGGATTCCCTGTCGCCCAAATCCACTTCGTGCAAACTAACGTCGGCGCGAATCGCCTCGATCCGCCAGGGAGCAAACCCCTGCCGCACTAGCAGATGAACCTCATGCCCTTCCTGCAGAAGCCGCCGGGCCAGATTGGCGCCGACGAATCCCGTTGCTCCGGTGACGATGACTCGCTTCATGTGTTTCAAATGAAAACGTGGGACGGGCTTTAGCCTGTCCAGTGTGTGGACAGGCTAAAGCCCGTCCCACATCTTCAAAGGAAGTTCTTGTAATCGAAAACTTCCAGATACTGCGATGTGTAGGCGCGGATTTCCGCGCGTTCATTGTCCGAAAGTTCTTCGCCCGTGGCGCGGTTTGCCTGCGGCGTCGCCTTGCGGATGGTGCCCCAGGGATAAACCTCTTCGAGCGGAACGCCGTTCCACGAAGGAGTTTTCAGCGAGTCCGCCGATTCCAGCCCGAGTTTGTCGCAGACCGCGCCCAGGGTTTTGACCGAATCCGCCATCACGTCTTCGGCGCGGACGATGTGCATGCGGTCAGGATATTTTTCCTTGAACAGCAGCGCGAAGTACTGGTTCATCGTCCAGCCGAGCATGTAATGCGCCAGCGACAGCGGAACGGGGCGCTTTTTCGTATCGGCATACGCCGACCACGGATTGCGAACCACGTGCAGCACGTGCGCCTGAGGCATGTCTTCCAGAATCTTATCCGAATCCACGCCGATGATCGGGCTGTAACCCACGTAAACGGATTCTTCGCCGGTGCGCTTGAAATCTTTCCAGGCGTCGAAGGTCGCGCGGAAAAACGCCGCCACGTTATTGGCGCGCGAGCGGCCCGTCTGTTCGACATGACGCTGGTAGATTTCGCAGCGTTCGTCGTCCGACAGTTCAAACGGCATATGACGGAACTTGCTGACGTTGGGTGTGCGCGTCCGAATCTTTCCCTCTTCGTCAATGATCGCCTTGTAATCCTGGTACGGCGTGGCATCGAGCGCGAAAACCGGCCAGCGGTATTTGACCGGGAACATCGAAGACAGATGATCCATCACCAGTCGCGTGCCGATCTGCGACTCGAACGGGTAAACGAACATCTGCGGGTGGCCGTCCAGAAAGCGGTGCGTGGTATTGCCGCCGTTTTCGTACATTGCGCCCAGCATCAGCAGGCGAAAGTTATTCTCCATAATGACTCCTATCAACAGTGTTTGATGATGACACCACCAAGCGTCAGCAAGGGGTGTTAATACGTGTAATCCGTGGCCTGTCCGGGGCCAGCTTGAAAAGCGTAGAACAGCATCTTTTCCCGCGCCTTCCGGCGCTTCGCCCCGGCGGCGAAGGGAAAGCCCGTCGCGATGCTGCTGGCGATCCAATCTATCGCAAAAATTTGGTTTCCAGCGGGCCAGAGCAAGCTCCCCAGAACCCGCCCGGTATTGACATCCACCGCATGCACGCCGCAAATGCTGGCGTCCACATCCAGTCCGGGAGCGTACTGGCGAAAGCGCGGGATGACGCGCGAAGTCCCGACAAAAGCGATTTGCCCGTGGAAGCACAATCCGCGCGTCCAACCAGACAGACGCGCCACCGGTGCAAAGCATCCCTGATCGGCAAAGCCCAGTTCTCCATAGCCGCTGTTGTCCACCCAGACGCGCCCTTCGTGCAGACGGGCGGAATGAGGTCGCGTCAATCCCCAGGAGATGGGTTCGCGCGTCGCGCCGGAAAAGATGACACCGCGTTTATCCACCGGAAAATTCCGGTGCCCCGGACGGCGCGCGGAAAGCTTGTCCGCCGAAGCGGAAAAAAACGAGTTCGCCAATTTCTTCCCCGCCGCGATTGAATTGAGTTGAATGTAGTTCTGTCCGAACACCGGGCCGGACTCAGTTTCAATACAGTGCGGCCACCAGACGCGTTCGTAGCGGCCATCTTCCAGCAACTTCACAATGGCGTTTTCGCCAACGGCATTGGCGTGCAGCGCGCCGTTGATGAAAGCCAGATCGTGCATGTACAGACTGCCGGGATAAAACCGTGAGCGCACGGGAATCAACGGACGGTCATTCAACGCCGGCAACGGCTCCACTTTTACGTCCAGCCGCGCAGTCAGTTCGCTTATCGGCGCAAGGTCGTAAATCTGATTTGGGTTGCGCGTGCTGGCAATACAGACGCGCCCGGAATCGCGGTCAGCGACCAGCCCGGAAGGATGCGGCATCCGCAAATAGGAAATCGCCGGGCCGGTTTCGCCTGCGCGCAGCGCCATCACCAGATGTTCGTATTCGCGCGTTACCAGCAGCGTGATGCCGCAACCGGCGAGTGTTTCCCACCAGTGTCCGCGCACTTTGTATTTCAGCAATTCCGGATCGGTGTCGTTGGCTTCCTGCCACTGGCTGACGATTTGCGCCTGATCGCGCCACTCGGCGTGATGCCGCGACCACAGAGAATCAAGAGTATTTGTGGGACAGACTTTAGTCTGTCCCACGTTTTTGGAGGACGATTTCATCGGCGCCTCTCTTTCCACATCTGATACGCGCCGGTGTACATACGGACAGCCGAACGATAGTTCGTCGTGGATTTGCCGCCATGCCGTTCCTTGGAATAGATCGGGACTTCGAGAATCACTTTTCCCAGCCGCTGGCACTTGACGTAAAACTCCAGGTCAATCAAATCGCCGTCGGATTCAGGCCGGAATTCGTTGTAGGTTTCGCGGGTGAAAACTTTGGGCGTGGCATTGATGTCCCAGATGGGCAGGTCAAAGAGCATGCGGCATTCCAGGTTGTAAAGAAACGATCCCAACCGGCGCGACAGTGATTCCCGGCTGCGGCGGTGCGCTTTGACGACGGCTCCGGGGTTGGCGATGGCGTAAAGCACCAGCAGAACCAGGTCCGAAGCGTTTGTCCGGGCCGAATTGGTGTAACACAGCAAATCGCCGGTCGCCGCCTGCAACCCCAGTTTGACGGCCAATCCCCAGCCGCCTTTTTCGCTATGCACCACGCGGACAGTCCGCAGTTCCCGGGCCAGCGCGTTGCACACTTCCAGGGAATGATCCCGGCAGCCATTGACCACCAGAATGAATTCGCGGGGATTCGGGATTCTTGCCAGCGCCGTTTCATATTCCCGGACAATCTGGCCGATGTGGTCGGCCTGGTTATAGACCGGGATGACGACCGAAACCAGACTGTCCATTACTTCATCACCTCGCACGCATCCAACTCGTGGAGGATGGTTTCGACCAGCGCTTCCCGTGAAAGCCCATGCAGGCGATGCATGTAATCCTGACTGCCGGAACTCCCGTCCGCCGCGGTCCAAACTCCGCGCCGAACCACCTGGCAGCCCAGGCCGTTTTCGGCGACGACTTCCGAAACCAACGAGCCAAGTCCGCCAACGACGTAGTGCGCTTCGACCGTCACGGCCATCGAAAACTCTCCCAGGACTTTGGCCAGATCGTCCAGCGGCGCAGGGTTCAGACTGGCTACGACAACGACAGTGCAGGCGATTCCCTGCTCTTCCAAATCGGCGGCGGCGGCGGCGGCTTCGCTGGCCACGCTGCCCATGGCGATGATCAACATATCATCGCCATGGCGGATGGTTTGCGCCCGCCCCAGTTCAAATTTTCCGTCCAGGCCGGGAACAATCGTCTTGTCATCCTTGCCCAGCCGGTAATAGACCGGACCGGGCAAATTCCAGGTGGCTTCAATCGCGGAGCGCGTTTGCTGATGATCCGCCGGGGAAATGACTGTCAATCCGGGCTGCATGCGCATCACGCCCGCGTCTTCCAGCCCGTGATGCGTCGGGCCGGCCGGGCCATACTCGAATCCGCCGCCGACGCCGACGATGCGCACTGGCAGATGATGTAGAACCGGGCCGTTGCGGATAAATTCGTAGGTTCGCAGTGAAGCAAACGTCGCAATCGAATAAACAAACGGAATGTAACCTGCTTCGGCCAATCCGGTTGCCACGCCGACCATGTTCTGTTCCGCCACGCCAACGTTGAAGAAGCGGTCCGGAAATGTTTCGGCGAAAGGCTCCAACGCCATGTAACCCAGATCAGCCGTCAACAGCAGAATGCGTGAATCTTGCCGGGCCAGTTCGACGATTGTCTGGACAAATGCGCTCCTCATGCCATCGCTCCTATCTCGCTTAGCGCCTGTTGGTATTCCTGGTCGGACATCGGCCAGTAATGCCACTTAATCTGGTTTTCCATATAAGACACGCCTTTGCCAAAAGTTGTCCGCGCAATCAGAACGTGCGGCGGACCGCTGGTCGTCGAAAGCCTGGAGATGGTTTCGACGATTTCCGTCTCGTCGTGCCCATCCACTTCATGAACATCCCAGCCAAATGCTCGCCAGCGCTCAGCCATCGGCGAAAGTTTCAGCACCTGGTCTGTGTAGCCGAATGCTTGTTGCCCATTCAAATCCACAATCGCGATCAGATTGGAAAGGTTGCGGTGGGCGGCGAACATAATCGCCTCCCAGACGGAGCCTTCATTGCATTCCGCGTCGCTCAACAAAACGAAGACACGGCGGGCGGAACCGCTCAGGCGAGCCGCCAGCGCCGCGCCAGCGCCCATGGAAAGTCCCTGCCCCAATGATCCCGTCGAAAAATCCACTCCGGGAAGCGCGCTTTCCGGATGCACTCCGAGCAGGCTTCCGTCGCCGCAATAAGTGTCAAGATCTTCCCGCGTAATCCAGCCCTTTAGAAAAAGCGCGGCGTACAGCGCCAAGGCGGCGTGCCCCTTGGACAGCACGAAGCGATCCCGGTCAGGGTCATCGGGCGCGGTGATGCTCATCACGCGGTCGTAGAGCGAAGCCACGATGTCAGCAACAGATAACCCTGAGCCGATGTGCCCCACTCGCGCCCGTTTTGATTGCTCCAGAATAATCTGTCTGATTTCCAACGCTGATTTGGTCTGTGCCATTGCGTTCCTTTCCCATTGCCTTTTACTGCCATTGCCTTTCACTTAATGCCCGGAAGGAGCAGTCAGTCTGCCAGGCACAAAATCACCTAGCCTTAGCGATGCTTGTGAATTGATCGGGATTTAATCCAATGTCGTTTTAGCTGGCGCGATGTCAAATAGTTTTGGGAAGTGGTCAAACACAGGAAGAAATCATTTGGCCGCTGCGATTTCCACAGCGAGGATGCTCCAAGGTAAAAGTAAATTACGAATTGCCGGATTCTTCCAAAATAAACCAAGAGCTTGTTGTGTCTAAAAAACTTTCAGCCTTTCCGGCCCACACTCATGACGCTCCGGGTCGCTTCCAGAAAACGGCGGCCGTAGCGCTGATCCGGTTCCAGATGCGCGCCTTCGGCCCACTCGTTCCAGGCATTGATGAAAACCAGCCGTTCATCGCCAAGGTGGTGCTGGACCGTCCATTCGACGGCCTTGCCAAGCCAGTATTCATACGCCTCCGGGCTGGAGTGATGATAAATGTAGCTATCGTTCTGCTTGCGAGGCGTGTTATCCCACGATGGCACAACCGTCTTGAATATTTTGTAATTGGGCGCCGGGCGATGAATCAGGCTGTTGGCGGCCAGCATGAAATCAAAGATTCGTCCCTTGAAGTCCGGATTCAAATTTGGCGCGCGTTCGCGCTCTTCAGGGCCTTCCATCGCGTGCGGGGGGAATTCCACCACCGCATCGAAATCGAAAGGCGTGGGGTCGCGCATGTCGAAACTTTGCGCGCCGCACAGATAAATTTCCCCCATTCCGGCGCGCCGCATTTCCTCGCGCCAGATCGCCGCCGTGCGCAACGCCGATGGCAGGATGTTCGCGCGGTAAACAATCAGCAGCGGCTTGCCATTGATGCGGATGTAGCGCGGGTCTTCAAAAACCGGAAACAACGAACGGATAAAATTACGATCGTCTTCGTCGGAGTGATTCTGCGCCATCAAAATCTCGTGCTCCGCTCCATCCCAGCGGCGGGTCCAGTTTTCGTTCGCCCAGCAGATACAGAAAGGCAGGTCCGGCTTGCCGCTTTTGAACACTTCGTTGAACGGCCTTTCCAGCAAGCGTTTGCCGCCGAACCAGTAATGGTGGTAGCAAAACCCATGAATGCCGTATTCCCGGGCGAGCGCAGCCTGGCGTTCACGGACTTCCGGCAGGCGCAAATCGTAAAAGCCCAGATCAGCGGGCAGGTGCGGCTGGTAATGGCCCGTGAAATTGGGCTTCGCCTTGACCACGTTCGACCATTCAGTGAATCCAGGGCCCCACCATTCGTCATTTTCGGGAATCGGATGAAACTGCGGCAGGTAAAACGCAATCGCCCGCAATCCATCCGCCTGTAACCCGCCGAGCATCGCGCGATTTTGCGCCAGCAAATCCTGCAACTGCGCTTCGGTGTACGCCGGAGGAAATTCCACCACGGGAGAAGCCAGGGACGTTACGACACGCGATCCATTTAATTGTGCCGCAGCGGGCGCTTCGCTGGCTGGCTCAACTGGCGCAGCAACGGCCACCGACGCGGCAGGGCCTTCTGTGTTGCCTGATTTCAGCCGGGCGCGAATGCTCCAGAATTTTTGCAGCAGCGCCCAACTGAAACTGCCGGTGATGAGGTTCAGTTGCTGAAGCATCTCCTGCTCGGCCCGCCAACGCTGTGCGACTTCTTCCCGCAGCGCGTTGAGAACCCCGTCGCGCTGGACAATCTCGTTATGCAGGGTTTCTTCCAGCCGCTTCGATTTCACACCCAGCACCAGCCGCTGCCCGAGATGGGAAAAAAGCTGGCGAATCATGGCGGCTTCCAGGTCAGAGGACTGAAGTAATGCCAGAAACTCCGGCGGCTGCTCCGGGCCGACCGCCAGCACGCCCAGACCGTAGCCATGCAGAAATTCAAAGTGCGGATATTTGGCCTTGACCTCGTCGAAAAACTGCCGGACGCCGTAGCCTCGATCCAGCACGTTCGTGTCGTGAAACAGAACCACGCCGCGCGGGCTGAGTTTGGGCAACCAGGATTCAAAATCATGTTTGACGGCGTCGTAGGTGTGCGTTCCGTCAATGTGCAGCAAATCAATCGTGCCGTTGGCGAAGTTCAAGCGGGCGGCTTCAAAGTCGCAGCGCACCAGCGTCGAGAAACTGCTGTACATCGGGTCGTGCTGCGCGCGCAAATCGGCCAGCACTTCTTCGCCGTAATTCGGGATGTGTTCGTCTCCCTGCCAGTTATCCACCGCGTAACACCGCGTCCGCAAATCCAGTTTTTTCACCGCGTGACAGAACGCGCAATAGGAATCGCCGTAATGCGTTCCCAGTTCGACCAGGATGCCGGGCTTCAACAACTGCATCAGAAGCATCCCGAACGGTATGTGTTCCTGCCAGAACGAAAAACGGGTCAGGCGCGGAGGGTCGCTGAAAATAATTGGATAATCCAGGGGATTGAATGATCTGGTCATAAATCAAAATATCGCGTCAGCTTCCAGAAATGACAGAACCGCCCGAACCTTTCTGCCAGTAAGCGCCCGTCCAATCCACGCGCCAGATCGGGTCGTTGATGCCGTGCGCCTGGCGGTAATCGTGTACCGCCTGCCGGCAGGATTCCAGGTAGCCGTAATCGTCAATGATCACGAATCCGCCCGGCGATAATTTTGGATATAGAGAGGTTAGCCCGTCCATCGTGGATTCGTACATATCGCCATCGAGCCGCATGACCGCGATGCGCTCGATTGGCGCGGTGGGCAGCGTGTCCTTGAACCAGCCTTTCAAGAAGCGGACTTGATCGTCAAGCAGGTCGTAACGCGCGAAGTTCGCTTTGACGGTTTCCAGCGAAACCGCCAGATGCGGAACCAGGTAATGCTGATCGCCCTTGTCCGCGGGATATTTTTCCTCGTCGGGCGGTGGCAACCCTTGAAAAGAATCGGCCACCCAGACGTTGCGGTCGCCGACCTGATGCGCCTGCAAAATTGCGCGCATAAAAATGGATGCGCCGCCGCGCCAGACGCCGGTTTCGATCAAATCGCCCGGCACGCCCGCCGCCAGCGCGTCTTCAACGCAAAACTGAATATTGTCAAGCCGCCGCAAGCCCACCATCGTGTGCGCCAGCGCCGGATGATCCAGGCCTTCTTCGCGGCGCGCCGGATCGAAAGCGACGTGACGCGCCAAATGATAAGCGTCATCGTTGAGCGTTTCGCGCAGCGCCAGCCACGCATCCAGTTGCCGCTGGTTGAGGGTGGGAATCTCCACCGGCTGCGGAATTTCTCCCCAGATGAAAAACGACAGGCATTTTTTCATCAGGTCCAGGTAAAGTTGAATCGGATCTTTCTGCATTCTCTTCCATTGGATCAGTACCGGGAGCGGTAGCAACCGGGTGCTTGCCGAAGCGTGCCCTTCACGCCATCACCCGGTCGCTACCGCTCCCGGTACTGATTATAAATATCCTGCCACCAGCGCGCGGTGGCCTCTGGCGAATTGTTCATAAGCGTCGGCGGGCGGCGGCAAAATTTCGACGCGCGCAAATCCCAATCGCTTCATTGTCCAGAACAGCGCTTCCCTGCCCGGACACAGAGACAAATCTGAGAGGCCGCCAACCGGCGTTTCTTTTTCGATTTTCTGGTCAATGACCGCGAATGAGCCATGGACTTCTTTTCTGAAATCCCGGCCTCCCCACTCGAAGGAACCTTGCGCTTCAGGGGCGAATTGCGCTTCGATAATGACCATGCGGCGGGCGAGCCCCTTCACCGCGCGCAGCATTCCAATCGGATTTTCAGTCTGGAAGATCAGGCCCAATAGCAGCACGACATCGAACTGGCCGAATTCCTTGGGATTGATGCGCAGCAAATCGAGATGGCGGAAATGCAGGTTATCAATGCCGCAGGCGCGGCGAATCAGGTCGGCGTCCTGAATATTGACGGCCCGCGCATCAATTCCGACCACGTGACGAAACCCATGACCGGCCAGTTTGAGCGCGAAATAGCCCTGATTGCATCCGACATCCAGCGCGGTCAGCGAAACAGCGCCTTTCGTGAGTTCCGGCAACGGTTCCAGCGCCTTTTCGATCATTGTCCAGCGCGTTTCGTGAATCCGCTCCATTCCCGGCGGCAACGAGCAATCGGTCTGGCGGCCGCTGGGCAGATCGAAGCGATAGAACCATTTGCGCTTTAACACCAGTTCTTCCAGAGGATTTGCGTCCGCGGCGGGCGCGTTTTGACGCGCAACCGCGGAAGGCTTTTTGTCCGCAACCGAATCCGCGTCGGTTGCTTTCCCTGAACGATGAGTCGCGCGGGATTCCGTGATCGCGCTATGGTATGCCTCGACGACTTCGCCCACCGGGCCAATGGCGCGAAGTTGACCGTGATCCAGCAACGCCGCACGATCACAAATCGCCAATGCCAGTCCCACATCATGCGTCACCAGCAAAACGGTGGTCCCGTTTTGCCTGAACTCGGCCATTCGCGCGGCGCATTTGTCCTGAAAGTTTTCATCGCCGACGGCCAGCACTTCGTCCACGATCAGCACATCCGGACGCGCCGCCGTCGCGACGGCGAAACCCAGCCGCATCCCCATCCCGGTCGAATACGTTCGCAGCGGCGCGTCAATGAAGTCCCACAAATCGGCGAAGTCCACGATATCGTCGAACATCGCTTCAATCTCGGCGCGTTTGAAGCCAAGCAATGTGCCATTCAGAAAGACGTTTTCGCGCCCGCTTAATTCCGGGTGAAAGCCCGCGCCCAGTTCCAGCAGCGGCGCCACGCGGCCCTGCACGCGCACGCGGCCGCGCGTCGGTTTCAGCACACGGGAAATGACTTTCAACAGCGTGCTTTTGCCCGCGCCGTTGTGGCCGATGACGCCGAAAACTTCGCCTTCGCGCACGTCGAAAGTGACCTCGCGCAGCGCCTGAAACTCTTCGTGCTTGACGCCGCCCTGCAACAGGCGGATCGCGTATTCCTTGAATGTGCGAATGCGTTCGCGCGGCGCGCGGTATTCCACCGTCACCTGCTCCAAACGAATCACCGCCGCGCGGGCATTCACAGCATCTGGCAAAGCATCCGGCGCTGTATCGGATTTTCGCGTTGGCGTCACCAATTCAGATTCGATAAGCAAGCTCATCCGCCTTTCGCGCAAAGATCCACCAGCCAAACGCCAGCGTCAGCACTGCCACCGCCGCCGCTGCCGCCAGCGTCTTCGGGCCAGCCAGTGAGGTGTGATAGAGCGGCGCGCGGAACGCCTCCACCAGGTGGTACATCGGGTTGAGATTGAACAGCAGCAGCAGTTTCCGCGGCACGATTTCCTTCGGATAAATGATGGGCGTGAAGTACATCCAGGCCGTCAGGGCAATCTGATACATTTCCACCACGTCGGCGAAGTAAACCGCCAATGTCGAAAGAATCAGCGCCACCCCCAGCGCGAACATCGCCGTCAATAAAATCGGCACCGGCAGAAACAGAATCGCCGGCCGAATCGGCACGCCGGTCACCACCATGATGACGAACAGCGGGATCAGCGACAGCAACAGATTGACCAGACTGGTGCCCAGCGCCGTCGCCGCAAAAATCGCCCGCGGCATATAAATCCGGTTCATCAGACTGCCGCCCCAGACCAACTCGCTCATCGCTCCGCTGGTGGTTTGCGCAAAAAAATTCCAGAGCACCAATCCTGACAAGGCGTAGGCGGCGTAATGATGCGTCTTGAACCGGAAAACTTCCGAAAAGACGAAAGTCAGCACCATCATCATCAATAACGGATTGAGCAGCGTCCAGAGAATGCCCAGCACCGAGCGTTTGTAGCGGGTTTTGATGTTGCGCGCGATCATCTGGAAGAGCAAATCGCGGTAGGCGATCAGTTCCTGCACCTCGGCAATGATCGGCAACCGTCGCCGGGAGGAATCGTAGACAGGAATTTCTTGAGTCTCGCTCCTTGCATGCGCAACGGATGAATTAGGAGACATCGAACTTAAGTCACCTCTTCTGATTGAATTTTGCTGCCCTTTCGTGAGGGGGCGGTGTCTGGACCAACAGGGCGACGGTGCTCGCGGCGACGCAAGGCGCACGGCAGCAGCGGAATGCGAATTTATAGGGGATAAACCCGATTTAGTCAATTTTGGCTCTTCGCCGGGAAAGCCTGCTGAAGAAAGCAGTCCGCCAGAAGGCGTTTGCCTTGCGGCCCTCACCTGCGTAGTATTCCCAGTCGAATCCCAAACCAATCCAAACACCAGAGAAAGAGGAGAGTAACTGAAATGCCTTATTCCGAAATGTTGATCAAACCAATGCGTGAAGATTTGACCCGGCTGGGAGTTGAAGAAACACGCACGCCGGAAGCCGTGGATGCCGCCATTCAAAACACCGCCGGGGCGGTCCTGGTCATTGTCAATTCCGTTTGCGGTTGCGCCGCCGGCAAAGCCAGACCCGGCATCGCCCAGGCCCTCCAGCACAACGTGCGTCCCGGCAAGGCAATCACCGTTTTTGCCGGCGCGGATATTGACGCCACTGAACGGGCGCGCGGTTATTTCAAAGGATACCCGCCTTCATCGCCGTCCATCGGACTGATGAAAGACGGCAAGCTCGTCTACCTGATGGAGCGCTACCAGATCGAAGGCCGCAGCGCCGAACAAATTGCCAGGGAATTGACTGCTGCTTTCGATAAATTCTGCGCCCCGGTTCAACAACAAACCGCCGCGACGAACTAAGCCGCGCGAATCAATTTCCCATTCGGAAAAAGAGCGATGACTCGGCCTGACCCAGCCGGGCATCGCTCTTTTCATTTTCCTCTTTCCAATCCCTCTTCCCAGCAGGTCTCCCCCCCACCGGCAACAGGCATGGCAATTGCTGATTCATGCATTCGTAAACGGAACCTGTAGCGTGAGCGTCCGGAAATCGTTTGGATTCCGGTCAATCCTTGAACGACACGAATATTCAGTTCGTGAATAACGTCGAGGATATTCAATGAAATGTACGCAGTCCTGCCTGAAGATGGGACTGTGCATTCTTTCGAAGGAGGAAATAAAAATGAAAGATGAAAACGGGAACCGCTGTGCGCATCCGACTTGCGATTGCCCTGTTCCACAAAATGAATCCTATTGCAGCCCGCATTGCGAGACTGCTCCGAAATCAGAAATTACCTGCGGCTGCGGGCACGCTGTCTGTCTGACGGGCAAAGTGGCGGCGACGACAGCCTGAGCGGGATCAATCATCCATTGAGGACGGCAGAGGTCAACCGGCCAGTTCACGCGCAAGGCCCGTGAACCTCTGCACGGTCTCCAGATTATTCATTGCAATGGACAGCGCCCGGGTTGTGCCGATCATAACCACGGTCTGCTTCGCCCGCGTCAGCGCCGTGTAAACCAGATTGCGGCTCAACATCAAAAAGTGCGTGGTATGAAGCGGCAGGACGACCGCCGGGTATTCGCTGCCCTGGGATTTATGCACCGTCACGCAGAAGCCATGCGCCAGTTCCAGCACGTCCGCTGAATCGTAATAAACCATCCGGTCGGCGAATCGCACACCGAGCGTCTGCTCTTCCAGATCAATGATTTCAATCCTGCCCATGTCTCCGTTGAAAACTTCCAGTTTGTAATTGTTCACGCGTTGAATGACCTTGTCGCCAACGCGCAAGACACGATTGCCCCGATTGAATTCAGCCTTTTGACTGTTTGCGGGATTCAGCGCGGTTTGCAATACATCATTCAAATTCGTGGCCCCCGCCAATCCGCGATTCATTGGCGCCAGCACCTGAATGTCGCGCAATGGGTCGTAGCCGAATCGCTTCGGCAAACTGCTGGCGACCGACTTGACGATCAACTCGACGATCCGTTGCGGGTCTTCGGCTTCGATGAAGTAACAATCGCTCGCCTGCGCGCCGGGTTTGATCAAGGCGGGAAACTCGCCGCGATTGATTCGATGCGCATTTTGGATGATCAAACTTTCCGCCGCCTGGCGAAAGACCTGATTCAATCGCGCCACCGGCACCGCGCCGGAATTGATCAGATCGCGCAGCACCGTTCCCGGACCCACGGAAGGCAACTGATCCACGTCGCCCACCAGGATCAACTGCGATTTCGCATCCACGGCTTTCAGCAGGTTGTTGGCCAGCATCAGGTCAATCATCGAGGATTCATCAATGATGACGACATCGGCTTCCAGCGGCGATTCCTCGTTGCGCTTGAAGCCCATCTGCGACGGGTCGAATTCCAGCAACCGATGAATGGTTTTGGCCTCTCGCCCGGTGACTTCGGCCAGGCGCTGCGCGGCGCGGCCGGTCGGCGAAGCCAGCGCGATGCGTTTGCCCATCGCCTCGAACATTTGCACCATCGCGCGCAGCGTGGTGGTTTTCCCTGTGCCTGGCCCGCCGGTCAGCACCAGCGCGCGCGCCGTTGCCGCCTGCTCAAGGGCGCGCCGCTGCTCTTGCGAAAGCGCAACGCCTCTCGCTTCGGCCAATCGTTCCAGCCACTGTTCGACGCGCGACAACGTCACCGGAACAGGTTTTTCCAGCAGCGCCTTCACGCGCCGGGTGATGGAACGTTCGGCCTGCCAGAACGCCGGCAGGTAGATGGCATGATCCGCCGCGCCCGGTTCCATCTTCAACCACCCCTCGTCGAGCATGACCGCCGTCATCGCCGTCAGCCGGGCTTCCTCTTCAATGTCCAGCGCCTTTGCCGCGCGTTTGGCCAGTTCGCCTTGCGGCAGAAAACAATGGCCCTCTTCACTCGCTTCGAGCAGGACGAAGCGCAAGCCCGCCTGCAAACGCTCCGGCGAATCCGCGGGCAATCCCAGGTTGCGCGCGATCTGATCCGCCGAGCGGAACCCAATGCCGTAAATATCAATCGCCAATCGGTAGGGAGTTTTCTCGACAATCGAGATCGCCTGGTTGCCGTACTGCTTGAAAATCTTGACGGCGAAGTGCGTCGAAACGCCGTGGCTTTGCAGAAAGAGCATGACCTCCTTGACGGAGCGCTGCTCTTCCCAGGCGCGCTGAATCATCTCGACGCGTTTGCGCGCAATGCCCGGAACTTCAGCGAGCCGCGCAATGTCGCCTTCGATCACGTCCAGCGTTTTCTCTTTGAAATATTCGACGATGCGTTTGGCGGTGACCGGGCCGACGCCTTTGATCAGGCCGGAGCCAAGATATTTTTGAATGCCGGCAATCGTTGCCGGACGCACGACCGCCGACTCACTAATTTTGAATTGATCGCCATACTGTGGATGCGTCGTCCACAGGCCGGTCAATCGCAAACTTTCGCCGGGTGAAATCGTGGAGAAGTTGCCGACGGCGATCACCGGCTCCCGATGGCCCTTCACTTGGAATCGCAGCACGGTGTACCCGTTTTGCTCGTTGTGATAGGTCACGCGCTCAACCGAGCCGGTTATCGTTTCCTGGTTCTGTTTCTCTTGCAGTGGTTCCGTCATTGGCAGTTCATGCTGACCCGTATAGCCCTTTGCCGCAATCCTGGATCCAGCCAGCCGACGCTACAAAAGCTCTGAACGGCCATCCAAATCGCCGATACGGCAATAATCCGAGATTTCAAACCAAATCCGAATTTTTGAAGCGCCAGTCTATACATTTTTCCATCGTTCGCATTTCGACCAATGAAATCAGGCTTATTACGCAGCATTAAGCTTGCTGGAACACCTCTTGCGCTTTGACGCCACGTAATTTCGCTCAATCACTTTGGATGTCAATCCAAGCTCGATCAACAACAGCTCCATTTATTGCGGAGTAAAACAATTTTGCAGGAGGGAACATGAAGTTCAAGGCAGTACTTTTTGCGCTGGCGCTTTTCAGCTTGTCGCTGACGGCGTTTGCGCAGACCAGCCGCGGGACGGTCAGCGGCACGGTCACGGATGCGACCGGCGCGGTCATCACCGGCGCCAGCGTCGAACTGACCAACACGGCGACCAGCGTCACCCGTTCGACCGTCACCAACGGCGAAGGATACTATCGTTTCGACGCCGTTGATCTCGGAACTTACACCATCAAATTCAACGCAACGGGCTTCGGCTCAATCAACAAATCAAATGTCGTGGTCAGCGCCAATCTGACTTCGACGGTGGATACGCAGCTTGCGCCGGGCACACAGGAACTGTCCGTGGATGTGACCGCCGAATCAGGCGCGCTGTTGCAGACCGAAGCGCCGGTGCGCGGCGGCAACATTGACAGCACGCGCATCACCGAACTCCCCATCGCCACGCGCAATCCGGTCTCGCTGGCGCTGACCCTGCCGGGAGTTTCGTCGAACCGTTTCGGCTTCGGCGTCGGAACGTTTTCCGTCAATGGCGGACGCGGACGCTCGAACAACTTTCTGATTGACGGAACCGAAAACAACGATATTTCGATTGCCGGCCAGGGATTCCAAATCAAGAACCCCGACGCGGTGCAGGAAGTTTCGGTGCAAACCTCGAATTACGACGCCGAGTTCGGGCGCGCGGGCGGCGCGGTGGTCAACACCATCACCAAATCCGGCGGCAATCAGTATCATGGCACGGCTTCATGGCAATACGATTCAACGCGCGACGACGCGCTGACCAACACGCAATCGCTCGATCCGGGCATCAAAGCGCGCGGATATGCGCCCTACGGAACCGAGCACGTTTTTGCCGGAACCTTCGGCGGCCCGGTCCGGATTCCGAAGCTTTACGATGGCAAGGACAGGACCTTCTTCTTCGCTTCCTACCAGAATCAGCGTCAGGCCTCGAACTCGACCGCGACCGTCACCGTGCCAACCGCGGCGGGACGCACGGCGTTGCGGTCGCTTGCCGCGCAGGGCGTGAATCCGCGCCTGGATTCCCTGCTGGAAGTGACCAATGGCGCGTTGGGCGTGGCCAATCCGTTCGATGTCGCGCTGGGCAACGGGCGGCCGAATATTCAATTCGGCACGGCGGTAACGGCCTTCGCGCAGACCTTCGTCGAACCGCAGATTCAGGCGCGCATTGATCACCGGATCAGCGAAAAATCGCAGCTTTCCTCGCGCTACCTGTTCGCCGATCAGGCCAATCCGGTGGGCGGCGCGGCGCTTGGACTGCCCGGCTTCACGACCAGCATCGCCAATCGCTTCCAGAACTTCCTGATCAGCGAAACGCATGTTTTCACGCCCAGCCTGACCAATGAACTGCGCATCTCCTACAACCGCATTGCGCTGGCCTTTCCGCTCGATCCGCCGAATCCGCTGGGCCTGACGCTTCCGGCGATTACGATTGCCGGCGTGACGAACGTGACGGGCGCGGGCTTCAACTTCGGCATTCAAACGAACCTGCCCCAGGGCCGCGTGGCCAACAACTACGTCATTCAGGACACCGTCACGTACATCAAATCCAACCACACCTTCCGCATGGGCTTCGACCTGCTGGAACAGCGTTCGCGGCAGTTCGCGCCGATCAACGAACGCGGCTCGCTGATTTACAACGCGGGCGGCAACTTCACGGCGCTGGCCAATTACATTGACGATTTTTCGGGTTCGGGCGGGTCGGCCAATCGCGATTTCGGCAGCCCGCGTTATTACCCGGAACTGTTCCGCCAGGCGTACTTCTTCCAGGACCGCTGGCGCGTGAACGAAGCGCTGACGCTGACCCTGGGCGTGCGCTACGAAAACTTCGGCAACCCGGCCAACTCCGTGCGGACGGCGGCCTTCACCGGATTGTTCAATGTTGATCCCGTCACGTTGCAGGGACCATACAGCCAGCCGAGTCAGGTCGCCGATGACAACAACAACTGGGCCCCGACGATTGGCGTTGCCTACACCCCTTCGTTCAAAGGCGGCGTGCTCGGTTTCCTGTTCGGCGATCGGAAGAGCGTAATCCGCACCGGCTACCAGATGGGCTACGATTCGTTCTTCAACAACATTGCCTCGAACGCGGCGGCGTCTTCGCCGAACGTGGTTTCGACGCAAAACGTCGCCCCGTCCACGGCTCCCCCTCGCGGGCTGGCTAATATCTCATCGCTGTTTCCGGCGCAGCCCCGCCCGCTGTCGCCGCTGGATGGACAGACATTGTCGGATGCGAATCTGGTCAATCCCTACTTCCAGCGCTGGTCGCTGGGCATTCAGCGCGAACTGCCCGGCGCGCTGATGCTGGACGTTTCGTATGTCGGATCGAAAGGCACCAAACTGTTTATGAACGAAGACCGCAATCCGCAGGTCCCCGCGAATCTGCGCGTCACGCCGGCGGGTTACACGGGCGCGACTTCGGGAAGGCTGGATAATCTGCAAGGCGTCCGGACGATTCGTTCCAACAGCGGTTCGTCCAGCTACCACGCCGGGCAGCTTCAGGTGTCGCGGCGTTTCAGCCAGGGGCTGGCGCTGACCAGTTCCTACACCTACTCGAAGTTCATTGACAACAACAGCGAAGTTTTCGCTTCCGCCGGCCTGAGCAACGGCTCGCTTTCGATCATCCCGCACATCCTGGGCGGCGAGCGCAACGAACGCGCGGTGTCCTTGTTCGACCGCACCCATCGCGCGGTTTTCACCTACGTTTACGACCTGCCCTTTATGCGCGACCAGAAAGGCGTGCTGGGACAGATTGCCGGCGGATGGCAGCTTTCCGGCGTCACGACCTTTGAAAGCGGCGTGCCGTTCACGGTCTTTAACGGCGTGGATTCCAACGGCCTGGTTGGCAACAACGACCGTCCGGATTTCAATCCGAACGGCCAGGCAGGCGTGCGCGCCATTCCGAACGCCGCCAGCCCGACCGGGTACATCAATCCGGATGCCGGCAATGCGCCGATTGATCCGGCGACGGCCCGGTACATCGGTCTGGCCGCCACCGCCAACCGCACCGGCACGCTCGGACGCAATACCGAACGTTCGCGCGGAACCAACAACTTCGATTTCAACATTCGGAAACGCTTCCGCTTGACGGAAGGCTCCGCGCTGGAATTCCGCACGGAATTCTTCAATGTCTTCAATCATCCGCAATACGGCAGCCTGAGCATCAGCCCGTTTGCGCCGGCCACCGCCGGCCCGTCGGCGAATGTCACGACTTCGCCCGCCGGACGCTTCCTGCAACCCCAGTTCGGCGACGGCGGCGGCCGCGTCGTCCGTTACCTGATGAAGCTGACGTTCTAAAACCAGAACCTGCTTTTGCGAATGCGACGGCTCGGCGCCGCTTTGATGGTCGTTCGGAAGACGATTGCCAAAGCGGCGCCGAGCCGTCGCACTTCAAAGTTTTCTCCGCCGCACTTGACGAACCCCTGCCAAGCTGGAAAGCTCTTCGTTCATCAAATCGAATCACCATCCTCTGATCGGGGCTTTACGGCAATGAATCTGAAAGCAATTTTGAAATCGTCTTTGGCGGCGCTGTTGATTTTTTCCTCCGTCCTGCTGGCGGCCTCGTCGGCGATGGCGCAGGAAGACGCCAACGCGCAATACATCACGTATCTTTCCGGCAAGCTGTCGGGCGAAGCGCGCGACATCGAAGTGCCGGTGGAAGTCACTGTTTTCCGCCTGTTCCTGAACCTGCGGTCGAGCGGCAATGTGAAAATGGAGGTGATTTCTCCGTCAGGCCGTCCGCTGGCGCTCAATGAGCCGAACATTTCCGTGACCGAAGCCGACGGCAAGCGAACCGTTTCGATCTGGGATCCGCGTCCGGGGCTGTGGAAAGCGCGGCTGACGGGTTCGGGCGATTTCACGCTTTCAGCCACGGCGCAAAGCGAGTTGTACATCTGTTGCGCGCAATTCTTCGCCCGCAACCTGATTCATCAACTGGACAAGTTTCAGCCCGTGCGCGGTTCGCGGCATCAGGCGCAGGTTTACGCCTCCGGCTACAACATTGACGTGATCGAGTTTCAATTGATCAGCGAACAGGGCGAACTGATTGCGCCCCTGAAAATCCGGCAAAGCGATTTTTCCAATCCGTACAATTTCACGTTGATGATGGAAACGCCGGACAGACCGTTCCGGCTGATGGCGCGCGGGCGGGACATGAACGGCAAACAGTTTCAGCGGGTGTTTTACTGGCTGATTCGCCCGGTGGCGGCGGAAGCGGCCGCCGCTCAGCCCGATGTTCCCGGCAACATTGTTGTCTCCCCGCAAGCCCCTCCGGATTGGGAGAAAAATGCTGTCATCGGTGAATACAAGATAGTTCGTTCCCAGGTTGCTGACTGGTCGGATGAACCGCTGCTTTCGGAAAAAGGCAACCCCATTGGCCTGCGGTTGAAATATTCGATTCGTTTTCCAGTAGATGGCCAGTATTCGCCGTTTCCGCAGGCCTTCCCCGAACGCATCACCAGCACGTACACCGGCGCGCTCAGTTTGCGCATCCTGCGCAGCAGCGTCCTGCCGCTGCCGGAAGGCGCACAACCGGGGCAGCAACTTTTCGCGGCGGGACGCCAGACGTTCAAAGGCGGCGTCACCTACAACTTCGTCATTGAAATGGTGCCGAGTTACGCCACCTACAACGAACAGAAAAAGAGTTTCTGCCTGGCGACCAAAGCCTATACGCAAGGCGGCCAGATCGCAGGAAACCAGCAAAGCCTGCGCGAACGCTTCGAGCGTGAAGTAATGAGCGAGATGAAAATCCGATACCGAATCTCTTTTCCCGGCACCGATCTGGAAGGGCGCACCCCTGTGCTGACGGAAAATTCCTATTCGCCCAGTTCCTGGCATCAGAGCTTTGTCAAAGACGGCGTGACGGAATGCCCATAGCGATTCAAAGTGTATAAATCTGGGTGCGACAGTTTGGAGCGCGGGGACTTGGCACCGCTTTTCGTTCGCCACTACGGTATTTCTTGTCCTGGAAATACGCCGCCTCGAACGAAAAGCTGCGCCGAGCCGCAGCACTTCAATCTGTCGCTCTGTTAAGGGCTGCAACGTCCGCAATCCGGTAAAGAAACCCATCGTGCCAGACTTGTCCCCAAGCCTGTCACGGCTTGAGTCAGCCCAACCACTTTGAACGGCTCGCTTGAGTTCATTAACTCAAAGCCATCAAAGCTGTTGCTGAAGTCATTGCCTCATCTACCTCGCGGAATAGCGCTTGCTCGGTGAAGGCCGCGCAGAAGTATGTTTCCCCTTTGATCAGTTCAGAAGTTCGGAATCTCCTTCCCTTTTCGCCTGGAGTTTCAGGCGCGGAGCAGGAGAGAACTTCAGACCAAACATCAGATCGGATGCTCAAAAAGCGGGCGACCGAGCGAATCCCACTATTTGTCAAAAAGAAATCGGGCTGATTACGGAGAAAACCACGCGACTGCGCCGCCCAAGCTGCACGACCAACGTTGTTTTCCCTGGTGAGCCTAAACTGAGTTGAAAGAAATTGTCTCGCGAAAGGGAAATGTCATTGTCTATGAAAAGTAAGCTACTCAAACTTTCTATCTTTGTGTTTTTCTGTGCGTTGTTCGTCACCTTCGGATGGCAGGGGAAACGAGTTTCCGCCAATACAACCGGCCCCCCGGTCAGCCGGACAGGCGCACCCGGCGAATTGACCTGTGCGATTGCAGGTTGTCACATCGGCACACCTATCAACAGCAGCGGTGGCACACTGACGGTTAGTGGTTTTCCCGCCAATTACTCGCCCGGTCAGCAAGTTGACGTTACCGTCACCATCAGTTTTTCGGGGCGTGAGCGGTTTGGATTTCAGGCGACGGTCATTACTGATCAGGGAGCTCCCGCAGGAACCATTACGACAATCGATCAACGCACATTCATATCTTTCAATCAAAACAATTCTCGCCAATATATTCAGCACAACTTAGGAGGAACGTTCCCCAGTGGTGGAGCAAACCAGGGGCAATGGACGTTCCGCTGGCGAGCTCCATCGCAAAGCGTCGGGCGCGTTACCCTCTACGTCGCGGCAAATGCAGCCAACGACAATGGCGCGGCAGACAGCGGAGATCGAATTTACACCACCAATGTAAGTTCTCAACCTATGCCTGCCGTAGCAACGGTTTCAGCGGCGAGTTTCGCGCAAAACGTCGCGCTGGCGCCGGAAACCATCGTCTCCGGTTTCGGCACGAACTTGTCGGTCAATGTGGTTATCGCCGACACAACGCCGCTGCCGACGGAGTTGGACGGAACGCAAATCGTGGTGCGCGATTCAAACAACGTGGACCGCAATGCTTCGCTGTTTTTCGTCGCACCAACGCAGATCAACTATCTGATACCGGCGGGCACGGCGGTTGGCGCGGCCACCATCAGCGTTCGCCGGGGGGGCAACACCGTGGGACAGGGAACCGTTCAGATTGACACCGTGTCGCCCGGCATCTTCACCGCCAACGCCAGCGGTCAGGGCGTTCCGGCGGCGACGGCGCTTCGGGTCATACAAGGACAGTTGGTCTACGATTCGATCTACACGTCTCAAAATGGACAGGTAACGCCAATCCCGATTGACCTTGATTTACAAGGAGGCACAGACGTTTACCTGATTCTTTATGGCACCGGCGTCAAAGGCGCCGCGGCTGGCTCCGTGACCGCCACCATTGGCGGAACTCCGACGCCGATTCTGGGATTTGCCGCCGCGCCAGGTTTCGTCGGACTGGATCAAATCAACGTCGGTCCGATCCCGCGTTCGCTGATTGGACGCGGTAATGCCGACGTGGTGCTGACAGTAAATGGCAAGCTCGCCAACACAGTCACCATCAATATCAAATAACCAACGGTTCGTAGTCCCGCTCTCCAACCGATTTCGCAGTGTGTCGTACCAATCTGGCGGCGGCGGTGGATTTTCGGTGACGGCTCAAACCGTTCACCAACCGCCCGCCGCCAATCACCGATTCCAAATCAATTCCGACCTCCGGGCCTTTGCGCTCGAACGTTGAAAGGAAATTACCTATGAAGAGAACAGCAGGATTTCTCGTTACACTCGCGTTGCTTGCGGTTGCGTTTGTCACATCAACAAAAGCAGAGACAGTTCAGGCCGGACTGGCATTAAGCCCGGCCAACGAAGTGCCGCCGATTGCGGGGTTGAATGCCAGCGCCGCATTTCAAATCACCGTCACGGTGGTTCGTGACGCCAATGGCGCCATCACCAGTGGTTCGGTCAGATTTTCCGGCAGCGTCGCGTTTCCCGGCACTGTCACCTTTACAGGACTGCACATCCATGAAGGTATCGCCACCTCCACAGGCCCCGTCGTCATCGGCACGGACATCAACAACAGCACGAATTCCATTACCTTTACATCGGGCGCGGGCTTGATTGACAAGACTGTGGAAAATGCGAATGTCGCCGTGCTGGGCCGGTTATTGAAAAATCCGGCGGGCTTTTACGTCAATCTGCATACCACGGCCAACGGCAGCGGCGCGGTGCGCGGCCAGTTGATCCGCTTTGAAGAAAAAATGTCCCAGACCGTTGAACTGAATACGGCGCGGGAAATTCCGCAACCCACCAATGGCCTGTCCGGCACTGGCGTGGCGACGATCACCGCCAGCCCTGTTCGCAACGAAACCGGCGTGGTCACGGGCGGAACCGTCACCTTTACGATGCAATATGACCTGCCGGCGGGATCCGTTCTGCGCGGGCTGCACATTCACGAAGGCCCGATAGATAACACGGGCCCAATCGTCATAGACACGGGGCTGAGCGGCTCGAACACCGTTACCCTGGCCACCGGCAAAGGCTCGGCGAATTTCGTTGTGCCGATTGTGGGCAACAGCCTGGAACCCTTCAAACGGCTGCTGGCGACGCCGGCGAACTTTTACGTCAATGTTCATACCAGCGCCAATCCGGCGGGCATCATCCGCAACCAGCTTTCGGCGCTCACCGCACCGCCGATTCTCCAGTCTGCCGACACCTATTTCCTGGAAACCGGCAGCACCGACGTTCAGATCAGCGTACTGGCCACGGGCATAGACCTGACCAGCAGCGCGCTGATCAATGGTCAAACGGTGCTGGCGTTGCCCGATTTCGTCAAACAGGGCTTTATCAATGTCACCGTTCCGGCGGCATTGCGCGCCAATGCGGGCACGTTGTTTTTGCAGGCACGGACGGGCACGGGCCTGATGTCCGCACCGATTCAGATCATCGTCGCACCGGCAGCCAATGTGAACACAGTGGCAGCCTCGACGGTGGACGCAGCCAAATTCGGCGCGGGCGCAGCGCCTGATTCCATCGCGGCATTGTTTGGAACCAAACTGGCTTCGGCGACGGTTTCGGCTCCGGCCACCGGAGCGCTGCCGACTTCGCTTGACGGCACATCGGTTTACGTCAACGGCGTAACGGCCCGACTTTTCTTCGTTTCGGCGGGTCAGATCAACTACCTGGTTCCGCCAGGCACCGCCGCAGGACCGGCGCAAATCGTCGTCGTCGCCAAAGACGGCTCGGTTTCGCGGGGCACGGTCAATGTCACGTCTTCTTTTCCGGGCATTTTCACCCGGACGGCAAACGGAGCGGGCGCGCCCGCCGCGGTCGCTTCGACGGATGGCGCGGCTTTTACCATTGCAATGAGCAATCTGGACGGCACGCCGGTTCCGATTGACGCGGGCAATTTCGTGGCGCTGTTCGGCACGGGATTCCGTTTCGCTTCGGGCGCGATGACGATGTCCATTGGCGGAACCGCCGTGCCGCCAATCGGCTTCGCGGCGCAAAGCGAGTTTGCCGGCCTGGATCAGGCCAACGTCCAAATCCCGGCAAGTTTTGCCGGACGAGGCGATGTTGACCTGACCCTGACGGTAGATGGCAAAATCAGCAATGTCGTCAAACTGAGAATCAAGTAAAGGTGATAGGTTGTAGGTGGTAGGTGGTAGATGATTGGCAAGGAATACAATTACTTACGGCCAATCACCTGCAACCTGCAACCTACAACCTACAAACTGCAACCTGCAACCTGCCGTGCAACGACATCGCTTCCACGCCCTTAAGTCTCAAATCTCGGAGTCTCAAATCACGCTCGATGGCGACGAATCGCATCACCTGGCGCGCGTGTTGCGGCTGCGCGAAGGCGCGCCAGTTTTTGTTTTCGACGGCGAAGGCAGCGAATGGGAATGCCAGATCGCCAGCCTCGGCAAACGCGAAACGGCGCTCACCATCGTCCGGCAGTTGACGGACGCCGTCGAATCGCCGCTTCATCTGACGCTCGCGCAAGCCCTGGTCAAAGGCGACAAGTTTGACCTCGTCGTCCAAAAAGCCACCGAACTCGGCGTCACGCGGATTGTTCCGCTCATTACCGACCATAGTGATATTCGGCGCGCGGAAGAGCGCGCTGAACAAAGGCTGCAACGCTGGCGGCGCATCTCGCTCGAAGCGCTGAAACAATGCGGACGAAGGCGGCTGGTGGAAATCAGCGAGCCAGTCAGTTTTGCCGATGTTTGCGCATCGTCATCTGCCGGTCACAACTTGATCTTTTCCGAACGCGACGGGCGATCCTTGCGCGAAGTCGCCGCGGAAATGCAGCAGGTGAACAAACTCACCGTCTGCGTGGCTTCCGAAGGCGGATGGAGCGAAGCCGAACTGAAAACGGCGGAGCAGAACAACCTGCTCGCCATCCATCTGGGCGCAAGAATCCTGCGAACGGAAACGGCCGCGATTGCCGCCGTGGCGCTGGCGCAGCATCTGTTTGGCGACTTGCGTTAGCAAAGGTACGCAAACTGCGTGTTATGATTTGGTTATGGACACAAACAAAGAAATCGCGACTCTAGGCGGAGGCTGTTTCTGGTGCGTGGAAACGGTCTTCAATGAACTGCGCGGCGTGGAAAGCGCCATTTCTGGCTACACCGGCGGGCGGACGCTGAATCCAACCTACAAGGAAATCTGTTACGGAGACACAGGCCACGCTGAAGTCGTGCAGGTCACCTTCGACCCGCAGGCCGTCTCTTTCCGCGAAATCCTGGAAGTCTTCTTCACCGTTCACGACCCGACGACGCTGAACCGGCAGGGCGCGGATGTCGGCACGCAGTATCGTTCGGCGATTTTTTATCACTCGCCCGAACAAAAAGCCGTCGCCGAACAGGTGATTGCGGAAATGACGGCGGCAGGCGTCTGGCAAAATCCGATTGTCACGGAAGTCACAGAGGCGACAACCTTCTATCCGGCGGAGGATTACCATCAGGAATATTTTGCCAACAATCCGAATCAGCCCTACTGCCGGATGGTCGTCGAACCAAAGGTCGCCAAGTTCCGCCAAAAGTTTCTGGAAAAACTGAAACGGTAATGCAGTACGCGAGTGTGAGCGAGCGCCAGTGCAGAGTCTCATGGCGCTCGCTCACGTTCGCGTACCGCGTCGCACTCAAGCGCAAATCCGTCACACCGCTTGAACTTCCGGTCCGGCGACTGTCGGTTTCCGCCACACTTTCCGCCGAAACAATCCTTCCGCAAGCTCGCTAAATCGCGGGCCAGCAAAGCTCTCTGAAGCTATTTCGGCGATTCTGCTACGCGGCATCAGGCTTGCTCTTCCCGTCTGTCATCCAGATAAAAAATGGTGCAAGATTGCCTTTGGCCTAGCTTCACCAACTTCAAGGAGACACAGACTTATGATTCGAATTGCTTTGGCCGCATTGCTGGTTTTGCTGTGCGCGGTTCCCGCGCTGGCCCAGCAAGCCAGACCCACGGACCCCGCCGCAGCCTTTTTTGACGACAGCGCGGTGCGCGAAATCCGCATCTACTTCACCGATCCGAACTGGTACAACACGCTGACGCAAGGTCACAACAGCACGGCGGACCCATACTTTCCCTGCCGTTTTCAATCCGGAAATACATCGCTTCCCAACATTGGCTGCCGCTTCAAAGGCAATTCGTCTTTCCGGCGCAATGGGATCAAGAAGCCCTTCAAGCTGGATTTCAACGAATACGACGACAACGCGAACTTCCTGGGGCTGAAAAAACTTAACCTCAACAACTTCGATCTGTCGCCGGATTTCATGCGGGAAAAACTGCTGCATGATTTTGCCGGGAAGTATGTCGCGGCGCTGCGTTCGGTTTATGTGCGGCTGTACATCAACGATGCCTTTTACGGCCTCTATCTGGCGGTGGAACAACCCGACAAGCAGATGATGCAAAGCCGCTACGGCAATGACGAAGACGGCAATCTGTACGAAGGCGAAGAGCGGCTGGGCGGAACCGGCGGACGGCCTGATCTTTCGTATCTGGGAGCGAGCCAATCGCTGTACGAAAACATCTACATCCTGAAGACCAATGAATCGGCCAATAATTATTCCGGCCTGATCGAATTTCTCAACATCCTGAACAACACCGCTGCGGCGGAATTTCCTGCGAAATTGGAACAGGTCTGCGATGTCGAAAACTGGCTGTATGGCATGGCGGTGAACAATCTGGTGGTCAACCTGGATTCCTATCTGGGCGTGGCGGCGGAGTATTACCTGTACGACCGCGACAGCGACGGCAGGTTCGTTCACATTCAATGGGATCACAACGAATCTTTCGGCATCACGGGCGACGGCACGCCCCGGCTGACAAACCCCTTCACGACCGATCCGTTTTATCTGCCGGGCGGCGGAACCGGGAACAATGCGCGTCCCTTTCTGCAAAAAGTGTGGGCGGTGAATGATTACCGGCGGCTATATCTGCGCATTCTGGCGCGCTTCCTGCGCGAAGGTTTCGATCCCACCACGATGAATGCGCGCGTTTCGCAACTGGCCACGCTGATACGCCCTCATGTCACCGAAGACCCGAACAAAGCCTTCACGCTGACGCAATTTGAAAACAACCTGAACAATCAGTTGACCAGCGGCAACCTGGCCATTCCCGGCGTGACGCAGTTCGTCCGCGAACGGCATACGTATTTGCGCGCGTATTTGAATTCGCAAGCGCAGCCGATTGATGTCCGTTTGAATGAACTGGTAACGGTGAACAACGGCGCGTACAAGGACGAAGCGGGCGACGCCGACCCGTGGGTGGAAATCCACAACCTTGGTCCCGGCCCGGTGACACTGACCAATTTCTACCTGACCGATGACACGGCGAACCCGACCAAATGGCAGGTTCCCGCGCGCACGCTGGCCGACGGCGAATTTCTGGTGGTCTGGCTGGACGGCGAAACCAGCGAAGGCGACACGCACGCCAGTTTCCGCGCGCCGGCTACCGGCGGCAAGCTTTCCCTATTCGCCAGCGCGATCAGCACGCAAACGGCGATTGACAGTCTGACCCTTCCCGCGCTGACGGCGGGCCAGTCGCTGGTTCGCCTGGGAGATTACGGCAACCGCACGGCGACGACATTTCTGCCGACGCCCGCCAGCGCCAATCGAGTCTCCGCCGATCCCACCGCGCCCACGCAAGGCACCGGCTTGCTGCTGATCAATGAAATCGGCGCGGACAATGATAGTTCCTATCCTGACCCGGACGAGGCCGGCGCGTTTGAAGACTGGTTCGAGGTTTTCAATCCCGGCACCACCACCGTGGATATGAGCGGAATGTACATCACGGATAATCTGAACAATAAGACGAAGTGGCGTGTGCCAAACGGCGTGACGATTCCGGCGGGCGGGTATCTGGTATTCATCGCCGACGGCGAAACCGCGCAGGGCAGCCGCCACACCAGTTGGTCGCTGAGCGCCGACGGCGAAGCCATTGGCATTTACCAGACCGACGGCACAACGCTGATTGATTCGTACACGTTCTCCGTGCAGCAAACTGATGTTTCCATCGGGCGAACGACGGACGGAGCGGCTTCGTGGAGCATCTTCAAACCCGCGACGCCGGGCGCGGCGAACACGGGCGCATACGCCAACTGGATCACCAGCGCCGCCAGTTTCCTGACCGCGCCGGTTGCGCCTGGCGTCATCGCCAGCGCGTTTGGCACGAACCTGACAACCAGCACCGTGTCAGCGACCACCACACCGCTGCCAACCACGCTGGCAGGCGTCACCATCAGCATCACCGACAGCGCCAATACCACGCACAGCGCGCCGCTGTTTTTCGCCGCCGCCGGTCAGGTCAATTTCCAGATTCCCGCAACCGCTGTCACTGGCCGCGCCAAAGTCACACTGACTCGCCAGAACGGAACTACCATTACGGGCGATTTGCTGATTGAATCAGTCGCGCCGGGCCTCTTTGCCGCGAACGCCAGCGGACAGGGGATCGGAGCCATCGTCGGCTTGCGCGTGGATGCGGCGGGCGTGCAAACCTACTTCCCTGTTTCCAGCTATGACGCCGCGCAACAGCAGTTCGTCGCCACGCCCATCAGCCTGGGCGCCGTGACCGACCAGGTGTATTTGCTTCTTTACGGAACGGGAATTCGCGGCGTGCAGAATCTTTCCAACGTCTCAGTCGAAGTCGGCGGACAATCCGTGCCTATTCTGTTTGCCGGAGCGCAGGGAGATTTCGTCGGGTTGGATCAGGTGAATGTTGGCCCGCTGCCGAGAGCGTTGGAAGGCAGAGGCTCCGTCAGCGTGGTCATGACCGTCGCTGGCAAAAGAGCCAACCCTATACGAGTCACCATTCAATAGACCGGAAAAACAGTTGGCCATTGCCCATTAACAATTAGCCATTACAAGACAGAAAGGGTTTTCCTCCTGTCGGATAATGGCTAATTAGTAATGGGCAATGGCTAATTTAACTTACGCAGTTGCGGTCTGCGTTTGAACTTCATCCGTCAGGTCGGCGATTTCCAGCGAAACGGCCGTCGCCTGAATCGTTGCCGCCACACGCACCGCATCGTGAACCTGGTCTTCGCTCAAACCGCCCTTGATGACGACTTCTTCGTGCGAGCGAATGCACATTTCGCAGCCGTTGATCGCACTGACAGCCAGGCAGAACAGTTCAAAATCCACCTTGCTGCCCAGCGGTCTGGCAATCCAGTTCATTCGCAACCGCGCCGGTTTGGTCGAATAACTTTCCTTGCCGACCATGTGCCGGAAGCGGTAGTAAACATTGTTCATCGCCATCAACGAAGCCGCTGCTTTGGCGTCTTCAATCACGTTGGCGTCCACTTTGCCGAGCGCATCGGCAAACACCGCTTTTGCAACTTCTCCATTGCGAGTCGCGATCGCTGCGGCCACCGCCGTTCCCCACAACTGTTGCACCGTCAGTGTGGTGGTTTGAAAAACCGATTGCAGATTCAGCCGGGTGTCTTTCGCTGCGTCCGGCAGCACGTCGCGTAACTTTTCGATCTGGCTCATCTTTTCTCCCTCTCGTCTCCTGCTTGATTTCCTGATTCGCGAAGGATGCAAAGGTGAATAAACAACCGGTCACCTTCGCATCCTTCACTGTGCCATCCCACTTCTTCTCTTGCTAGCCTTTACTGACTCGAACCTATTAAGCGGCTTTGCCCAGGGTCTTTTCGCCCTTTTCCCAATTGCATGGGCACAGCTCATCGGTCTGCAACGCATCCAGCGTGCGCACAACCTCTGCGACGTTGCGTCCGACCGACAGGTCGTTGACGCTCACCCAACGGATGATGCCGTCCGGATCAACGATGTAGGTCGCACGCAGCGCAACGCCCGCGTCCTTGTGCAAAATACCCAGTTCCGTTGAAAGCTCCCGCTTGATGTCGGCCAGCATCGGGAACGGCAGGTCTTTCAGATCTGCGTGATTGTTGCGCCAGGCCAGATGCACGAAATGTGAATCCGTGCTCGCGCCCAGAACCTGCGCGTCACGGTCCGCGAAATCCTTGTTGTGCTTGCCGAACTCGGCAATTTCGGTCGGACAGATGAAGGTGAAATCCATCGGCCAGAAAAAGACCACCTGCCACTTGCCCTGGTAAGTGTCATTGTTGATCTCCGCGAATTCCTTCCCCTTCTCCAGGCTCACCGCCGCCGTCAGGTTAAACTTCGGAAACTTGTCTCCAATTGTCAGCATTTCTTTCTCCTTCTAAGTTAAGTAAAGTCCAGATTTAGACTCAGTCTAAATAAATTATCAAAAAAGAGCGCAGCCAGGAAAGCTGCGTTCTTATGATCTATGAATCAATTACGTGGCAGGCAGCGCAAAGACCTCGGATTGTAATCTCGAAGTTTTCCACTTTTTGACTGCCCAGGAGCGATACTGCTTGTTCAAGTTGAAACGCACCAACCAATTCCGCTCCCACATCTTCTACTTTGCCGCACTTGCGGCAAACGAAATGATGATGATTTGATGTATTCGGATCGTAGCGGACGACTCCGCCCTCAAAGACTTCACAAACTAACCCATTTCCCTTCAGCCAGTTCAGTGTGTTGTACACCGTCGCCCGTGAAGTCATCGGAAACTTTTCGTTGACGGCGTTAAACACTTCATCGGCGGTCGGATGGTTCACTGCCGATTGCAGATACTCGACAATAATTCGGCGCTGCGGCGTCATCTTCAGGCCGTTTTCGCCAACCATTGTTTCCACAGCTTGTGTTTGCAATCTCGACATCGCGCTTAGAGTAATTCTAAGTTTAGACTCTGTCAACACAATTTTTCTTATAAGCTAAAACTTTTTTACGACCTCTTTGGCAAAATAGGTCAGGATCAGATCCGCTCCGGCGCGTTTGATGGCGATCAGCGATTCCATCATCACGCGCTCTTCGTCAATCCAGCCCAGCCGCCCGGCGGCTTTGATCTGCGCGTATTCGCCCGACACCTGATAGGCCGCGAGCGGCAGATTGAACCGTTCGCGCACGGCGCGAATCACGTCCAGATAGGCCAGCGCGGGTTTGACCATCAGCATATCCGCGCCCTGTTCCACATCGAGTTCGGCTTCGCGTAACGCTTCGCGGACGTTGGGCGGGTCCATCTGATAGCTGCGGCGGTCGCCGAATTGCGGCGCGCTGTCGGCGGCTTCGCGGAACGGGCCGTAAAACGCCGAAGCGTACTTCACCGCGTAAGACAGAATCGGAATCTGCTCGAAGCCCGCCGCATCCAATCCGCTGCGAATCGCCGCCACCATTCCGTCCATCATGCCCGAAGGCGCGATGATGTCCGCGCCCGCCTGCGCCTGACTGACGGCGGTTTGCGCCAGTGTCACCAACGTCGGATCGTTCGCCACATCATTATTTTCAATTGTGCCGCAATGCCCGTGCGAGGTGTATTCGCACAGACAGGTGTCGGCCAGCACGACCAGATCCTTGACTTCGCGTTTGACGGCGCGGATGGCGCGCTGCGTAATTCCGTCTTCGGCAAAGGCGTCACTGCCCTGCTCGTCTTTCTGTTCCGGCAAACCGAAGACAATGATGGACGAAATGCCCAGACTCCGCGCGGCTTCGCACTCCTTGACCAGTTCATCCACCGAAAGATTGAACACGCCCGGCATGGAACTGATCTCTTTGCGAACGCCTTCGCCGGGACACGCAAACAGCGGATAAATCAAATCCGACGGATTGAGCCGCGTTTCGCGCACCATTTCGCGCAAAGCGGCAGTTCGCCGCAATCTTCGGGGACGTTGAATCAATGAAGCCATCAAATTTCTCCTTCAGTTCAATGAGTTAATAATTGCCTGACAAACGTATTCGGCTTGTTCGCCGGTCAGTTGCGGATACATCGGCAAACTGAGCACCGAGCGCGCGGCGCGTTCGGTTTCCGGCAATCCGCCGCCGCCAACCAGCACGCGATTTCGATAAGCCGGTTGCTGATGAACCGCCACCGGATAATGAATCAAAGTTCCGATTCCCTGCTCTTTCAAACGCTCTTTCAATTGATCACGCTCAGCGGCGCGCAGGACGTATTGGTGATAAACATGCGAAACATTGCTTTGCAGCGCCAGCAATTGTAACGGAGCCGCCGCCAGCTTTTCATCGTAGACGCGCGCAAGCTGCCGCCGCCGTTCGTTCTCTTCGTCCAGACGCTTCAGCTTCACCCGCAAAATCGCCGCTTGCAACTCATCCAATCGCGAATTCATTCCGGCAATCTCGCTGACGTAGCGCTCGCGCCAGCCGTATTCGCGCAGCAACCGAACGCGCTCCGCCAAAGCAGCGTCGCTGGTAACCACTGCGCCGCCATCGCCCAGCGCGCCCAGATTTTTCGTTGGATAAAAACTGAATGCCGCAATCTGGCCGAAAGTCCCGACGCGCTGATCCCCGATCTTCGCCCCGTGCGCCTGCGCGCAATCTTCGATCACCCGCAAATCAAATCGCCGGGCCAGTTCCGTAATCGCCGCCATCTCCGCCGGTTGCCCGTAAAGATGCACGGCAACAATCGCTTTGAGCTTCGCTTCTCCCCGATGGCTGTTAACGGCGTTTTCAATCGCTTGCGGGCTGATGGTGAACGTCACCGGATCAATGTCCACCAATACCGGCAAGGCTCCGGCCAGTTCAATCGCCGCCACCGTCGCCACCGCCGTATGCGAAACCGTCATCACCGCATCGCCCGCGCCAACGCCGCAAGCGCGCAGCGCCAGCGTCAACGCATCCGTCCCGTTCGCCACGCCAATGCAGTGCGCCGCGCCGAGATAACCGGCAAACTCCCGCTCGAAGGCGGCAACCTGTTTGCCCAGAATGTACCAGCCGCTGTCCAGCGTCTGGCGAATCGCGTCGTCAATCCCGCGCTGATGCGCCAGATAACTTGCCTTCAAATCGTTCTGCGGAATAATTAGCGTCATAGCCAACTGAAAACCGAAAACTAAAAACTGAAAACTCCCTACAAATACTTCGGCAAATGTTCTCGATAAAACGCCAGCGTCCGGCTCAGCCCTTCGCACAGGGGCGTCCGAGGCTCCCAGCCCAGCGCGCCGCGAATTCGCGCGAAGTCCGCATAGTAATCGCCGATGTCAATTCGCTTGCGTTCCGCCGGATAACTGCGCGTCAAGTATTCGCCGCCGCCATTCGTTTCCACGACCAGTTCCGCCAGTTCCGTCAGACTGATGACACCGTCGCCGCCCAGGTTGAAGATTTCGCCATTGGCCGCGTCGCTCGCCGCCGCCAGCAAAAAGGCTTCGACCGCGTCATCCACGAACGTGAAATCGCGCAATTGATGCCCTTCCCAGACTTCAAACGATTTGCCTTCCAGGATCAGCCGAATCCAGACGCCCAGAAAAGTCTGCCGCGCGTCCTTCACCCGCATGCGCGGGCCGTAAGTGTTCGTCAGCCGCAGCGCGCACGAACGAATGCCGTAAACGTTGTTGTACAGGATGTGATACTGCTCGCCCGCCATTTTGTTGATGCCGTTGACATCCACTGGCCGCAGCAGATGCTTTTCGTCCACCGGCAGATAATCCGGCTTGCCGTAAAGCTGCCGCGTCGAAGCAAAGATGACTTTGATCCCAGGATTATATTTGCGGCAGGCTTCCAGGATGGAGAGTTGCGCGCGGCAATTGATTTCCAGGTCCGCGTCCGGATCGCTCATCGAATCCATGTGACTGGTCTGTCCCGCCAGATTGAACAGATAATCCTGCCCCTGCACCAGGTAGCGCATCGAATGCGCATCGCGCACGTCGGAGATGTTCACCTGCACGCGGTCTTCAACCCCCGCAATGTTGAACAGGTTGCCGCCGTATTCGGGAATCAGACTGTCCACCAGCAACACCCGCGCGCCCAGTTCAACCAGCCGCCGCACCAGATTCGAGCCAATGAATCCCAGCGCGCCCGTGATTAACACCCGGCGACCATCAAAAGCAGTTTTGAAGTTATGGTTCATCTGATTTTTACCCCTGAGCCACCTTCTCGAAAACTTCCAACGTTTGCAACGCCGTCTTTTCCCAGGTGAATTTCGCGGCCTGTTCAACAGCCTTGCCGCTCAACCGCCCGCGCAAGTCCTCATCCCACACCAGCCGTTCCATCGCCTGCGCCATTTCGTCCACGCTGTGCGGATTGAAATAGATTGCCGCCTCGCCCGCCATTTCCGGCAGCGCGCTCATCCTGGCCACCGCCGCAGGCACGCCCAGCGCCAGCGCTTCCAGTAACGGAAACGAGCAGGTTTCCGCCAGCGAAGGCTGCACAAACGCGACCGCGCCGCGATACAGCGCAATCAACTGCTGGCGCGGACTCGCCGGAATATGAATCACGCGTTCCCGCAAACCCAACCGTTCAATTGCTTCTTCGATTTCGCCCCAATACTGCCGGTCGGCGGATGCTCCAACTAAAACCAATTGCAGTTGTGCCGACTGCAGTTGTGCCAATTGCAGTTGTGAATCCTGCTCCAGCCGGGCAAAAGCTTCCAGCAGCCGCAACACATTCTTGTAGCGGTGAAATTGAGAAACGTACAGCAGGTACGGCCGCGCCACGCCAAGCCGGTTCAATTCCTCGAAATCAACCGCCAGCTTTCGTTCCCGCTCGCCCCAATCCATCGCGTGATGCACCACCGCAGGCCGATGCGGCAAAGCGCCAAAGTTCTCCGCAATCTGACGCCGCGTGTCTTCGCTGAAGGCAATCGAAACATTGCACGCCTGCAAAGCTCCCCGCATCTGCCGCCGCAGCAGTTTCAGCCGCCAGCGCCGCAACGCCGAGCGCTCATCGCGAATCAATTCCGTGTTGAGCGGCATGCAATTGTGCAGCGCGATCACCGTTTTGGTCTTTGCGGGCTTCGACCGGGGAACCGCGCCGGAATTGGAAAAAAACAAATCCGGCTGAAGCCTGCGCAAATGCGACGGCAGCACGAATTTTCGCCACAACAACCGCAACACGCTCGCCCCCGCCCATTGCCCATCCCGCAAAAACGGAATCGCCACGCGCACAAACCGAAACTGTTCGCCGGCAAGCCGCCCAGCCAGCAAATCCAGATCGCCCGTGTGAAAAATAGTGAAGTCGTGTCTGGAATTGATTTCGGCAAGCTGCGGAAGCAACTTTTCCAGATAAAGCTTGCCGCCGCTGATGGCGGCTGTGGCGTCAATGACGATTTTCATAACTTGGTTTTATTCGCCGCGAGCTTAAGCTATGGCCTCAAACGAGGCAATGGATTAAACTCCGCCTTGCTTCTCCGTAATCGCTGAAAGGTCAATGCCTGCAAGTCAATGAGTTCTCCTGCTGATACTGATGCCCTCACCGCGCCTGTTGCGTTTATCATCTTCAATCGCCCCGAACCGACAGCAAAAGTCTTTGAAGCGATCCGCCAGGCAAGACCATCAAAACTGATTGTCATCGCCGATGGCCCGCGTTCAAATAGAAAAGGAGAAGCGGAGGCTTGCGCCGCCGCCCGCTCCATCACGGAAAAGGTTGACTGGCCCTGCCGAGTCGTCCGACATTACGCTGATGAAAATCTGGGCTGCCGCAACCGCGTGGCAAGCGGTCTTGATCTAGTCTTCAGTGAATTCGAGCAAGCGATCATTCTGGAAGACGATTGCGTTCCCGAACCAAGCTTTTTCCGATTTTGCGAAGAGTTGCTGGAACGTTACCGCGATGATGAAAATGTGATGGCGATCTCCGGCGATAATTTCCAGTTCGGCAAGCATCAGATTGAACACAGCTATTATTTCTCGCGCTATCCACACGTCTGGGGCTGGGCGACCTGGCGTCGAGCGTGGAAACAGTACGATCTGGAAATGCAGGATTGGCCGCATCTACGAGATAGTGGATGGCTTGCCAGGCTGTTCGATCATCCAAAAGCGATTAAATTTTGGCGAACTGTTTTTCAAGCCACTTACGAAAAGCGTATTGATACCTGGGATCATCAGTGGACTTACGCCTGTTGGCGAAAAAACGGCTTAACTGCGTTACCTTCCGTCAATCTAATCTCGAATGTAGGTTTTGGGGATGATGCCACTCACACCCGTCGCAGAAGCCAATTTAGCCACATGAAGGTGAAGCCGCTCGACTTTCCACTTCGTCATCCGCCTGCTATCGTGCGCGACTTGCAGGCAGACGAATTCACTCAACGTAATAACTTCGACTACAGCTTGCTGGGACGAGCTCGCCGCGTGATCAAAATGCTACTGAGCGAAGTTTCCTGATTCAAAGTGTTCTGTTCATGTCCACGGAAATAAAACAATACATCCTGCTCGTCATTGCCGTTCTCGTGCCGCTGGTGTTGCTAATTGCCAAACGCCATCGGTTATTGCTCATCTGGGTCTGTTTCACATTTTCCGTACAAATTTTCGATACAGTCACGGTGACCAACTTGCCCGCAGGGCGCATCGTCGGTTTGTTATTCATGCCAATGGCTGTTATGCGCTTGAAGGAATGGACAAAATTGACCCCGGTGCGCGCCTGGCTGATCAACTATGGCTGGCTGGTCATTCTGGGAATCGTGTTTGGCTTTATCTGGCCCTGGCCAGATACCACTTTCAGCCGGCCATACACACTGACCGCTCCGGGGAAAACGATTACCTACCTTGTCAGGCTACTGACAGACCTGTCCCTGACAATCTTCATTGCCGAGCAGATGTTGCAACGAGGCACACTGCGGCTGGTCGGACGAGTTTTGATGTGTGGTGCGACTCTCAGTGCGGTAGTAGGCATTTTCTACTTCCTGACTCAGATTGACCTTTATTACATGATCACTGGTACAGGCGAGCAGATTCTCCATCTTGGACGCGCACGCGGGTTGGTTGGAGAACCACGCGCATTAGGCTTGAGTTGCGCCTATTGTGTCATGATCCTTCTGATTGGGCGGCGACAGATTTCGTGGTTTTGGCCTGCACTCCTGTTAATTAACATTGTTACTCTGCTACTAACCTATTCAGCCAGCTCGCTTGCGCTTTTCGTTGCGGGAACAATCGTGGCAATGATCTTTTTCTCCAATCGCGAACGGTTGACGATGGTCGGCGTGGTGGCGGTTGCTCTCACCATTGTCTTCCTCACTTCAGTGATGCTGCCGCAGCAATTTGATCTCGCCATACAAACTCTGAGCCTGCGGTTCGATCCTGATTACAAATTGGCTGGCATCCCTCCCGGGACCTTCGGCCAGGAAATTGCCTATCGGTTAGACGTTTTCGATGCTTGTGCGCTGCTGTTCCTGCTTGATCAGCCTTTTTACGCCTTGCTGGGCACAGGTCCCGGCCTGGTCCCATTACCAGCTTCCAGTTACGTGCCCCCCGGGTTGTACAGTTTGATCTGGACGGCGGAAACTGGAATCAACAGCCCGCCCTATCACGGCCCATTGCTGGAAATCAGCAATGGTGGTGTTCTCAGTCTGGGGTTGTGGCTGGTACAGGTAATCGCGTGTTGGAACGCGTTGCGCGTTCTGTCACGCCGGCCCCGTGAAACTCAAGATGAGAGCGGCGACGATTGGCGGTTTTGCGCGGCAATGTTTTTGACAGGTTCGGTGTTTTACCTCGTGCAAGTGAGTTATACGCCATTGTGGTGCGTATTTTTGGCGATGGGCTGGGTCGCCTGCAGAAAGGTTCAAAGTGTTGTCTCTGCGGATCGTCGCGTCACGCAAAGCCCTCCCGCCTTTGGCAATTTCCGTCCTACTCCTGAAGGAGCCAAGTAAAAATGACTCCGACTCTTCGTTGCGTCGTGCCAACGCTCAACAGTGCCACGACGTTGGACATGACATTGCTTTCTCTCCGCAGCCAGCAACAGATAAACGTTGACATCCAGATTGCCGACAGTGGCTCAACTGATGGGACCTTGGAAATTTGCCAACGTTGGCAAGTGCCGACAATTTATACGCCGCCAGGAAACATGTACCGCGCCATTAATGCTGGACTGCGTGAAAGTCACTGTGAATGGATGGCGTATCTCAACTCCGACGACTGGCTTTACACAGACAGTCTGGCGCGGCTTGTGGCGCAAGGCGAAGCCACCAACGCCGATGTCGTTTATGGCAATTGCGATTACACCGATGGACAAGGCCGGTTTGTCTATTCACTGGCGGCAGCAAAGCCTGCGCATTTGCTTCCGCTTTTTCGCAAACGCTGCATGGGATTCGCGCAGCAAAGCGCCATCTTTCGCCGTCGTGCCTATGAACAGTTGCAGGGCTTCGATGAGTCCTTCGTTTATCGTGCGGATGGTGATTTTTATGTGCGCGCATTGCTGGCCGGGCTGCGCTTTGCGCACCTGGAAGGTCCTTCGGTCGCCTGCTTCCGGCTGCACGAAAAACAATTTAGCAACCGTGGACTGGAGCTAACTGAAGTCGAAGCCGAACGCATCTTCAACACTCCACAGATGAAGGCAGGAATCACCGATGGACTGATTTTCACCGGCTGGCGGTTAATGAATCTGCCGCATTACCTGATCCGCATTTTACGAGAGTCGCTGCTGGCAAACCGGTTTCGAGTTCCGCGCTCCATCGAAACCTATTCGCATCGTTGACCGGCCATTTATCTGTTCACCACTTCCACATAAATACTTTCATCCGCCCGCTCATACAAATCGAGTTGCCCCGGATCAGCAATCATCGTCTTGCCTGGCGGAAGCAATTGCGGCTCGTTGAATCCGACTTCTCGCAACAGCCGACACAACGAAGCGCCGTCATACATCCATAGATGATGCCTCTCACCCACCAACAAATACTTGACCATCCCGATCAACCCCACCGGTTTGGGAACTGCAACGTATAAGTGCTCCATAAACTTATCGGCATCACCTTCACGCAGGTAGAGGTCAACCTGATGACGTAAGTCGGGCACGACAATACGAAGAATGCCCCCCGGCGCAAGCACACGGCGAGCTTCACGTAAAAATGATTCCGCTTCACGTCGTTCAAGGTGTTCGAGCATGTGGCAGGTATACAACACTCGAACTGAAGCATCAGGCTCTGGAATGTGACTGATGGCATCCGCGTAGCGAATATTGTATTCGCGAACGAGTTGCATAAATCGCCGCTGCTTTTCCGAGATCAGGCCCAGCTTTCGCAAAAGCTTCACCAGCGGCGGCCATTGCGCCAACCGCAGGCTCAGCGAATTGTCATAATTCAACCAACCGACCGTTGGCACGTCTCCACAGCCAACATTGAGGTATTTCAATTCTCGATTCATGGAGTCAGGTATTTGTCGTTGGCCGCCTCAGCAGCAGCCGGAAATTCTTTCTTTCTGTAAATTTTTCAGTGATGCGGTTGCGGCTCTGCCGCCTGATGTGCGGCGAGTCTCAGACTCGCCGCAGTGGCAAATTGTTATCGGGCTAAGCCCGCACAGGTCGGGCTTAGCCCGATAAGACTCGAAGCGCGAACGGAAGTGCAGAGCACTTCCGCACATCGGGCGGCATAGCCGCTCTCAAATCACCGAAAATTACGGAAGAAACTCTTTTTGCGGAGATTCCCCGCGTATGATACAAACTCTTTGTTTTTGGCCGACTCGCCCCAAGTCGTTTTGAGACCTCGCCCCAGATGAAAAGCCACTTGTAGTTATGACAAAAAACTCCATTTATCGCCTTATCCAACTCAACCGGCTGGTCAAAAACCACCATGTGAAGTTTGCCGCCGTTCTCGCCGCACATCATCTCAAGTTACGCCATCTGTTTATTCGTTTCGACCCGGTGATGGCCTGCAATCTGCGCTGTCAGATGTGTTATTTCAGCGATGACGAGTTCCGCAAGAACAATAAAGGCATCTTCAAACCAGATGAAATTGACCGTTTAGCGCAGATGTTCTTTCCCCAGGCCATGCAATTGGTCATCGGCTGTGGCGCGGAACCGACCTTGTACAAAGACTATCCGAATCTTGTAAAACTGGCGAAAAGCTATCGCGTCCCTTTCGTTGGCCTCACTTCCAGCGGGCAGTTAATTACCGCGGAGAACCTGGAGAAACTATTCGATTACGGCCTCAACGAACTCTCTCTCTCCGTCCACGGAGTGAAAAAGGAGACCTACGAGCGATTGATGGTGAATGCGTCCTACGAACGTTTCCATGACTTGCTCAGCCAATTCGCTGCCCTCAAGCAAAAACGTCATTCTCAAACCCCAAACTTACGATTCAACTTCACTGTCAACCCTGATAACCTGGATGAACTTGCTGATTTCTTCAGTGTCTATGGGCGTTATCCGATCAAGACGCTGCAAGTCCGACCGATTATGGACATCGGGCAAAGCGAATATCGCAACTTCGGATTGAGCCTGTGCGCGAAAACCTATAACAACACCATCGAAAAACTGGCGAAAGAAGCCAAAGACCGTGGCGTAACCTTCCTGGCCAATCGCTATGATCCGATCTATACCGCTGAATCCGAAAACTATGGCAGCGTCATTCTTGACGCCGTTCACCGCTACATTTCGCCGCAGCGCGTCTGGCGAGACGAATTCAATTGGCGCGAAGAAACCTATCAAGAATTCTGCCGCCGTACTCAATGGAGCCGACAATTGCGCCAGGCGCTGTTTTCAAGCCGCGACAAACTAACAATAGAGAAGGAATTCAACTACACGCTGTCCGGCAGATACGACGTTAAGTTTTGATCGCCTTGTTGGAGAGTTGACCTTGTCATTCATCAACTCCGCCCGACTCACCGGCATACCTCGTCTTTAAGAATGACTGCCCGATCCAATCGCTCAGCCGCTTCCGCATCGGATGAAACCAGGCAGCCACAATGATCAGTAAGCCGCTGGCAAACACAACAACACCGGTAACCGGCCATAAACCTTGTACGGCGCGAAATTGATTGTAAAGAATCGTGCCTGCGAACAGACTGCAACCGCTGGCCACCGTCAGCCACAAACTCCCCACTGGAAGAAGTTCGCGCATCGGAATGTCATGTTTCAGATGATGCGCGGCAATCAAAATCACGCCGCCGCCAATCAGGGCCAGAGCGTTTGCCGCAGCAACGCCTGCTCCCCCCCAAAACTTCCCCAACAACCATCCGGCCGTCAGATTCAAAACGCCGAGCGCCAGGTGACTGATGGTGTTCCACCGCAACTCCCCCGTTCCCAGGTTGATGAAATAGGCCGGCGCGCTGAGCAAATTGCCCAGCCAACCGGCAGCCATCAACGTGCCGCAGAGAACGAACCAATATTCGTAGTGCCCGATCCAAAGTTCGGAAATGATTGGCAGCGTCGCCGCCAGCATCGCAAACGACGGCACGCCAAAATAGAAAATCACTTGATACGATTCGCGGTAAACCTGCCGTGCCGCTTCGGGCCGCTGCTCCTGCATACTGGCAATCACCGGCACCAGAGTTTGATTGGCGGCGATAATCACCGACCGAAGTTGATTGACCAACCGGCTGGCCATTTCGTAATAGCCGATCAACGCCGCGCCGCCGAAACCGGCCAGCAGGCTTTTAGTCAGCGGGTCGTGGAGCAGACTGATCCCCCAGACGATCTGGGCGTTCAGTCCGTAGCTCATCATTTCGCGAAAGGCATCGCCGCGCCAGCGATACGGCAGCCAGGGCAGTTCGGGCAGGCAGCGCCGCAGCGCCACCCAATTAACGAACATAAACACAATGGTTTGCAGCAATCGCGCATAAGCCAATCCCATCAAGCCATAAACCGGAACCAGCCAGTAACACAACCCCAAATGCGCCGCCTCGCCACTGATTGCCAGCACACTGCGAATGTCCATCCGCTGCAATCCGTCCAGCGCAGCCTGGAAAACACCCGCTGCCGCGCTCAAACAAAGATACGCCAGCGCGTAAGGCAACAATTCCCGCGCCGCCGCCAGCGCCTGATCGTGCAGCAAACGTCCCAGCAGCCAGCGCACCAGCGGAAACGCTGCCAGCGCAATCAAACCTGTTAGCGCCGCCGCCGACAGCATCGCCGTTTCAATCACTCTGGCGGCTCGCGCCGGTTCGCCCCGCGACAGATAAGCCGCCACGTATTTGACGACGCTGGCCGAAAATCCCAGGTCTCCGGCGCGGGCGGCAACCGCCGTCGCCAACGTCAGCGACCACACCCCCAGCATTTCAATGCCAATAGCACGCAGCAAAAAGCGATAAAGCAGCCACAGCAAAATGCCCATCGCCAGAACCTGCACGACGGACATTCCGGCATTGATCAAAAGCCGCCGATGCTGAAGCATTACGCCACCGCACCGCTTTCCACCTGGAAAAGCAGATTGCCGCCGACGAAATCGAACTTCTTCGCCAGTGCTGGACGCAAAATATTGTCGCGCCCGATTTCAAACGGCTGGTAGCCAAATTCGCGCAGCCAACCGATCAAATCATCTGTTTTCGGAACGCCCTCCAAACCGAAATCGCCGGTTTCCAAAATGATCCGTGGGTGATCTCGCCGCAATGTTTCCGCCAACCCCTGCAAGACATGAAGTTCCGAACTTTCGGCGTCAATTTTGATCAGATGCACTGCGGGCAGGCGGCTTTCCCTGATCACGTCGTCGGCCTTTCGCGCACGGGTTTGAAATTCCACTCCCGCACGCTGAGGCAACGCATCGTCTTCGCGCATTCCGAACGCGGAATTGAACGCGGAGTATTCCACTCCAAAATCCCGCAACGTCAATTGCGTCTCGCGGCTGAAAGCGGCGCAATTGTGGAGCGTGATGTTCGTGCGCCCGGAAGTATTTCGCGCCAATTGCTGGAACGTTCGCGGTGTCGGCTCAAACGACAGCACGCGCCCTTTTTCGCCAACCAGAAACGAACCCAGCAGGGAAAAAAATCCGAAGTGCGCGCCGATGTCCACGAAGTTCATCCCCGGTCGCAACACGCGCAGCAAAAACCGGCAAACGTCTTCCTCGAAAAAACCATACCGCCAGATGGTCATCGAAATCAGCTCCGGCAACACCACGCGAATCGGTTCGCCCCAGAAAGTCGCCGCCGTCACCTCAGTGGTGCGCCCTGCCAACTGCATCAGCTTCGGGAAAATCATCTTTCGCGGGCGGCTGAGCGTGCGCGCCAGTCTGCCTTTGGCCATCACTTGCGCGGCGGCGGTCAGTTGGTCGGCCAACACGGAATCCTTTTGTCGTTGATGTGACTGTTCCATAAGTTATGCGATGGTGCGGTCCCCGGAGCGGCAGCGACTTGGTAACTCCAATATCTCCATTTCACAAGACTACCAGGCTGCTACCGCTCCGGGGTACCGCACCGAACAAACACGGCGTCAATGTAAACAACCCGCCCTTGCCGGTCATAAGTTTGGTCCAGGTTCCCCGCGTAACGAAATCCAAGCTGATCCAGCAACGACACAAGCTCGGCGAAAGTCGGCTGGTTTTCATAAAGCTGGAACAGATTGGCTTCGATGATGCAGGCGGCGGCGCGGCGAAAGGTTTCAACGCCGCCAGCGATCACCTGTTTTTCGTAACCTTGCGTGTCCAGCTTGATCAAAATGTCCGGTTGCAATGCCACTTCGCCCAGAACATTGTCCAGTGTGGTCAGCTTAATCGTGACGGGTTTCTGAGCCTGCGTTTGCGGGTACAGTTCGGAGCAGATTTCGGTGGATTGCAGCAGCGAAGAAGACGGACTGTGCGTGGTGTGAAGAAACATCGTCCGCTCTTCCTCTTTTTCACCGAGCGCCACATTGAAAACCTTCACCCGGCGCTGCGGCCCGGCCCAGCGCTGAAGTTCCGCAAATGGTTCAGCCAACGGTTCAAAGCAATAAAGTTCGGCGGCGGGAAAGACCTGGCGGATTTCGGCGGCGAACTGTCCCCGATTGGCGCCGACATCAACGATGGTATTGATCGGCAGCGCTTTCAGCCCTAGCAGCGTGTGGTGCGGACTCCGGTTCAGCCGGAGAACATCCAAACCTGCGGCGTTCAGGGCGGATTTGATCAAGGCATTCAGGCGCGCGCGCATCAGGATCAGGCTCGGTAAAACTCGGCGATCTTTTCGACCACGTATTGCTGCTGTTCATCGCTGAGTTCAGGGTAAATCGGCAGCGACAGGCATTCCAGCGCGGCGTGTTCGGTGGCGGGCAGTTCGCCTGTCCGGTAGCCCAGAAACTCGAAGCATTGCTGCTGGTGAAGCGGCACCGGGTAATAGACTTCGACGCCAATGTCTGACTGCTGTAAAAATGCCTTCAGTTCGTCGCGGCGCGGACAGCGGATGGTGTACTGATTAAAAATGTGACGGCAGTCGTCGTGAATTTTCGGCAGCGTGATTTCTTCGATCCCGGCGTCCTGAAATAGCTGGCCGTAGCGGGCGGCGTTCCGTTGGCGGCCTTCGGTCCAAGTGTCCAGATGTTTTAGTTTGACGCGGAGCACGGCCGCTTGGAGCGCGTCCAGGCGGCTGTTGATGCCGACCACCTGATGATAATACTTGGGTTCCATGCCGTGGACGCGCAGGATGCTCAAGCGGGCGGCGAGTTCGTCATCGTTTGTCGTCATCAAACCACCGTCGCCCGCGCCGCCCAGATTCTTCGACGGGAAGAAGCTGAAACATCCGATGGCGCCCATGGTGCCGGCGCGCTGGCCCTGAAATTCAGAGCCGATGGCCTGGGCGGCGTCTTCGACGACGGGCAGATTGTGTTTGCGGGCAACATCCAGAATCGCGTCCATCCGCACGCACTGGCCGAACAAATGCACGGGCATGATGGCTTTGGTGCGCGGCGTGATGGCCTGTTCCAGCAATTCGACGTTCAGGTTGAAATCGTCCGGAGCGATGTCCACGAAAACCGGGCGCGCCCCCAGCCGCGTGATCGCGCTGGCGGTGGCGAAAAAGGTAAAGGACGTGGTGATGACTTCATCGCCGGGGCCAACGTCGAGCGCCATCAAGGCCAGCAGCAGGGCGTCCGAACCGGAAGCGCAGCCAATGGCGTGTTTGACCTGGCAATAGGCGGCGGCTTCACGTTCAAAGTCGGCGACGCCCGCGCCCATAATGAATTGTTGGGTGTCGAATACGCGCGTCACCGCCGCCATCACTTCATCGCGGATGGTCTGGTGCTGCGCGACCAAATCTAGCAAAGGAACTTTCATCAGTGACAACTCTTCCTTAACGTGCGCTCACAGCCTTGCTCTCTTGCTGCAAGCGTTCTTCAATCCATCTTCTAACCATCGCTTGATAACCGATTTCACCTGCTGATTCGGCCACTTTTTGCAATGAAGCAACCAGCTTTGACGGCAAACGAATTGTGTCAGGCACATGAAGCTTGGCATTTTTCATTTGCTCGTCAAAATCTTCAGGATTCATTTGATGGTATTCCAATTCCACCGCCTCCTGTTCTGCTTTGGATAGTTCGCTGAATTGCTTTTTCATCTTTTTCCTTTCTTCTTCGGATTCAAATCCCAACCAGTGAAGATGCGAGCCAGTCCATCTTTCTTGTCTTGAAACACAAGCCGCAGCCATCTGCCGCGATGTGTTCGCCCATTCAGAATATAAACATCTCCGTACTGACGGGTGTCCCGGTCGTACCAATATTCGTGAAAGAAGCACTCTTCGGCCTCTTCTGGTTCAATGCCGTGGTCACGCAGGTGTTGAGTATTACCATTCTTCCGGTCTTCTTCATCCCACTCGAACTTATTCCATCTTTGCTTGGGCACAGGCAACTCCTTTCAAGGATGTTGACCGAGTCGCTCATCAGGTTTGAAGTCACTGGTTGTTGCGAGCGCGACGACCAGCAGAAATAGTAAAGCATTGGCCGCGATCTGCAAGTTGAAGTCCAGGAAGCTGTGAACCGCGATTCCGAGCATGGCGACGTAACCGCCAATGGCCAGGGCGCGGTCTTGATTGCGCGCGCGGGCAAGCATTTGAAATTGCCTGCGTGCGGTGCGAATCAACTCAAACAGAAACCACAAGCCGACAAGTGCGCCGATCAACCCGGTATCAGCGAGCAGTTGCAGATAATCGTTATGCGCCTGTTCCAGCCGTTCGTTTTTGGCCGATGAGTGACCATAAGACGGATACGCCGTTGGAAACGCTCCCAGGCCGACACCGGCAATAGGATGGTCAAGGAACATTTGCCATGCGCCGCGCCAGTATTCGGTTCGCGTCACGACGGAATATTCGCCCGCCCCCTGGCGAACCGTGCCGAAGCGTTTGCTCAGCGGTTCATAGCCGATCCACAAAGCCAGCACCACAACAGCGGCCAGTGCGCCTCCAAGCATCAATCCGTTGCCCATTGTAGAACGGGCGTCAGCCTGTCCCGGCAATCTGCCGGAGCCGACAGACTGAAGTCTGTCCCACTTGGCAAACAGCATCAACGCGGCCAGTTCGATTCCCAGTGCCAGAATTCCTCCACGCGACAGCGAAAAGATCAAGGCGACGGCCATCAGCACCACGCTGAACAGCCACAACAGCCGCTGTTCCAAATTGATTTTGGCGAACAACAAATACGCCAGCGGCAGCGGCAGCAGCAGTTCGACCATTCCCGCAAAATGGTTGTAATTGCCGTACGGGCCGAACGGCGCGATATAGGCCGAAACCGGGCGCACCCAGTACATTTTGCCGTTGTAAGTCAGCCGTTGCAGGATGGCAAACAGCGACACCGCGAAACCAAAAACCGTCAGCGTGACCAGCGCGATTTTTCTACGCTCCGAAGTGCGCAGCGTCACCAGCGCGGCCAGAAAGTAAACCGTCAGCGCCAGCAATTTCACCGAGGCTTCTTTGGTCGCCTGCCGGTCAAGCGTGAGTGAAAAGGCAATTTGCGCGGCACTGAGCAGCAACCAGACGGCCAGCGGCAGCGCGATTCGCCAATTGCCCCAATCAGTTTTTGGCTGAAAAACAAACCGAATCGCCAGCAGCACGGCAACCAGCAAGGCATTCAATTCAAACAGCGCCAGCGACCATGGTTCGACCGTGCCGTAGGCGAGGACGGCGAAGATCGCCGTGACCATCAGATCGGTAAAAATGAAGCTTTCGAGTTTTGAACTTCCGCTGGCCATCATTGATTGATCTTTTCCAGTTTGAAATCGTCCAGCCAAAGTTCGGGAAGGCGTCCCCGATCAATGGTTTTCACCTGCGGAGCGCGAATTGTCAGGCGCAGGCCGCGTGTGTTTTCCGTGGTTGTAAAACCAATCGCCTGTTCGCTCCATTCCGTGGTTCCGCTCGGCGCGACCGAACGCAAACTGAAGGCGGCAGGGTTTGTGGCGTCGGTGATTTCGACAAACGGCGTTTCGTTCGGCAGCGAGGAAAGATTTTTCGTTTTGGCAAAATAACTCAGCCGGTACTGCCGCGCGGGTTCGACGGCGGCCAGGTGCGAAACTTCCTGAAAGGCCGAGTTCATCGAAGCCGTAAAAACCAGCCGCAATCCGTAAGAACCGGATCGTGCGGCTTCCGTGCTGCGCGCGGCGCGGACTTCCGTGTGCCGGCGAATAACCCAGTCGAATCCTTCGCCCAGATCAATCACGCCAACGTATTTTTCGCGCAGCGGCGTCTGCTCGAAACCGGGATTGGCAATCAGGTTAGGCGAGTCTTCTGGCAGAATGCCTTCCGCGTCGGATAGCTTTTGCCAAACCTCGCGGGCTTCGTGGAATCGGTTTTTACCTTGCAGTTCGCGCGTCAATTGCGCCGCCAGGCTGCGGTAGGAATTCAAATCGTCAGTCGGCAGGATCCGCCAAATTTCCAGGGCCTGATCCAGGGCTTCGTGCGTGGCCAGAAATTCAGCCAGATAACTGCGCGCCGCGCTATCCGCCGGGGTAACACTGCGCAGCGCTTCCAGATTCATCCCCAGCGCACCGTTGATGGCGTTGAAGGCGTTGAGCGTCACATTGCGGTCAGGTTGGGGCGAAGCATTGCCATATCCTCCGCCGGACAGTGCAATGGCTTCGCGAAAATCGTTCAGCGCTGCGTCTGCTTTCCCGGCACGCAATCGCGAATTGGCCAGCGCCCATCGCGGCTCGAAATAACGCGGCGCAAGACTGACGGCTCGTTCCAGCGCGGATTCGGCCTGCTGCGGCTGGCCCTGACTGTCGTACGCCTTGCCCAGTTCCAGCCAGTAGCGGTAATCGCGCGGCGAAGCGGCAGTGGCCTGCTGCAAGGCGGCGATGGCTTCTTCCGGGCGAGGCTCATCGGCGCGGTAAAGCAGGTACCGCGCGCGCGCCGCCAGCACTTCCGGATTGGCCGGAGCGTAACCGGCGGCAGCGGCAGTGCTTTCGCTTTGCCGGCCATACGCCAGCAAAGACGCGGCCAGAAAATTTTTGATGATGAAATTGCCTGCCCACACCGCGAGAGCCAGAACGGCGATGAGCAAAGGTAGGCGTTTGGTCATGCTGGTGGTCATTTTCCATTTCCCATTTTTGATTTGTCATTTCTGCAAGTGAACCGCGGATCAATGACAAACCAAAAATGGGAAATGGAAAATGTTTTGTCGCTACTGCGCACTCTCTTCGTAGCTGTGATAGTAGCCGTATTTGTAATTGTAGTAGTAGCTTTCGGTGTTCAGGTCAATGCAGTTGAGCACCACGCCGAAGATTTTGGCGTTGACGTCCGTCAGCGCCTGTTTGGCGCGCTGGATGGCTTCGCGCGGCGTGTGATTGCTTTTGACCACGATGACCACTCCGTCCACATGCGGCGAAATGATCAGCGCGTCGGTGACATGAATGACCGGCGGCGAGTCAATGATGATGTGATCGAAACGCTCCTGCAGTTCCGCGACCAGAATGCGCATTTTGGCCGAACTGAGCAGTTCCGACGGATTGGGCGGAACCGGCCCGGCGGGCATGACGAACAGATTCGGGATGTCATGCGCCTGAATCACCTTGTCCACGGCGATGTCTCGCGACAGATAGGTTGACAGTCCGGTGTCGTTTTTCGCGCTCAGGATTTTGTGGCAGCGGGGGCGGCGCATATCAGCGTCGAGCACCAGAACGCGCGAACCGGTCTGCGCCAGTGAAATCGCGGTGTTGGCGACGATGGTCGTTTTGCCCTCCGCCGGATGGCTGCTGGTGATCAGCATCGTGCGCGGCGCATGTTCGGCGGAAGAAAGCAGCAGCGACGTTCGCAGCGCACGGTAGCTTTCCGCAAAAGACGAAAGCTGGTCGTGGCCGGAAAGCAATTCATTGTTGGCCAGCGCGGCCAGCGCGGTGCTCTTTTTGCCGTTACCGTTCATCCCGCCGAGCATCTTGTTTTTGGCCAGGCTTTGCAGCGAAGGAATGCCGCCGAGTGCCGGCAGTTGCACAAAACGTTCGACGTCTTCCGCCGTGTTGATCGTGTTGTTCAGATATTCCAGGAAAAAAGCCAGACCGACGCCCAGCGCCAGACCGATCAGCACGCTCAAGCCGATGTTGAGCACCTTGTTCGGCTTGACCGGCGCGATGGGGATTTCAGCGTTCTGCACAACGCGAATGTTCGACGGGCGGAAATCGCTTTCGACTTCGGCTTGCCGCAGGCGTCCGAGCAAATCTTCATGGTTTTTGCGGTTCGTTTCGACCGTTTGTTTTTTGATTCCTAATTCGGCAGATTCGCGATTCTGCTGGATGGCATCGTTTTTCGACTTTCCCAGGGAAGCAATCAGGTCTTCTTCGCGTTTACGGGCGACCTGAAATTGCGTCTCGATGTTTTTGACGATTTTTGCCTTGTGCTCGGCAAGCTGTGTTTCCAACTGTTTGATCTGCTCTTGTGCCTGTTTGACAGCCGGAAAAGTTGGCTGGAATTTCACTGAGAGATTGGCCAGTTCCTGCTTTTGTTCGCTCAGTTTCCGGGCCAGATTCTGCACGGTTCCGTCACTGGTAACTTGCGGCAACTCATCCGCGGGGACTTCCTTGCTGCGATTGTAAATGGCTTCGGCGGTGCGGCGTTCGTTCTGCAATTCCACCAACTGTCGGTTCAGTTCGGCAGTGCGATCAACGGTGATATTGCCTTTGTCTTCAACCGAGATGATTTTGTGCGCGGCCAGATACTGCTGGTAATCGTCTTCGGCGTTTTTCAGATCAATTGCCGCCTCTCGCACGCGCTTGCTCAGAAAATCTTTCGCCTGCGTCACACCCTGAAGGCGATTTTCCATGGACCAGTCAATGTATTCCTGGGACAGCGCATTGGCGACATCGGCGGCCAGTTTCGGGCTGTAGGCGTCGAAAGTCAGCGAAATCACACGGGTTTGGCGTCCCACTGCAACGTCGTAGCGGCGCTGGAAATTGTTGACGAGTTGAACTTCGCGGACGTTTTCCGGCGCGTTTTCAGCGCCCTTCATCTTGAACTCTTCGTTTTCCGGCAGGTTCAGTTTCTGGATGACGCGGCGGGCCAAATCACGGCTGTGCAAAATGTCCACCTGCGTTTGCAGGAAAAATGGGTTGAAGACATTGGCGCTTTCCATCGTCAGAATCTGCTGGCCCGGGGTGACGCGTTCGGTTTCCTTGCCGATTTCCAGCTTTGCTTCGGCGCGATACACCGGCTTGGTCAACATCGTGCCGATGGTTACGATCGTCACCAGCACGACCAGCGTCGCCAGAATGATCCATTTGTGGCGGCGAAGAATACGCAGGTATTCACGCACGGAATTCTTTTCAATTTCAACCGCCGGGTAGCGGCTGTAGGCAGGATAACCACCCGTGCCGTTTTTTTTCAGATCCTTGCCGGACTGGGGCACACTGGTCAGGGCGGTTTGATTGTCGTCGTAGTTGTTCATTCGAGTTGTGGGATGTTGACAGTCAGTATTTGGCGTTCAGCTTCTGGTTGCGATCAGCGGCGGCAGCGTCATCTCAGAATTCCCCAGCCGAGTGCGCTGGCCACACCGCCAGCAAAGGTCTGGACAAGGGTTCGCGTCTGTTTTGCGCGCGTTGATTCCGGAACCATCACCACGTCATACGGTTTCAGGATGATGTCTTTGGTAGCGTCCTTTTCGATCTCGAAGAGATTGACGATGACCTCGCTTGTCTCAGTTTGATCGGGGCCATTGGAGCGCACCAGATGGATTTCCTTTTTCTTCGAGTCTTGAGCCACGCCTCCAGCCATGGCAATCGCCTGCGAAAGCTTAATCGTCTCTTTCATCGGAAACGCGCCTGGTTTATTGACGTTGCCGGTGACGTAAATCACCCCGGATTCGGGTACATTGATGAAATCGCCGTCTTGAAGCACCCGATTGAGTTGCGGCTTGCGAACCAAATCATTCAGACTGATGTTTTCAATACTTTCGGTCGGTTGGAAATGAACCAGTTGAATGACATTTCCGGCTTTATCGTTCAGACCGCCCGCCAGGCTGATCAAATCGTAAACCCGCAGTTCGCGCGTCAACGCCACCTGCTTCGGTTGGTTGACCGCCCCGGCAATCGAAACCATCCGCGCGTGATACTCTTCGATAAAGATCGTCACCTGCGGTTCTTTCAAAATGGCCATGTATTCTTTGCGAAGCGACTCCGTCACCTGCTGTTCAGTCAATCCTGCGACCCTGACGCTGTGATCAATATAGAGCAAATCAATTGTGCCCTGCTGCGAGACCTTGACCCGATTGCTTTTCAATTCAGGCACATCCGCGACAATAACGCTCAAAACATCTCCCGCGCCAATGCGATAATCACGATTGTTTGTGGTTTTCGCGTCAGAACTGGAAGGAATCGGCGCGGATGAATTGGATGCCGTTTGTTCTTGCTGCGCGGAGGCGGGAATCACGAAAATAAGGCAAAGGAATGCCAGGTGAAAAGTGAAAAATAGCTTGCGATGAATCATAGCGGTAAGACCCCCGGAAAGTACCTGCCGGAAAGTATCGAAATGAAGACGTACGAGCAGTCAGGTGAGGGTGGGCAGCGACACGCACGTACAAGGATTTCTGAAGGGGCTTGTTCAGTTTTCGTCCCGCTGTTTTCGCGAGAATCGAATTTACAAATTGAAGCACAAAGAAATGATGCGCCGGAGTCATTCGCTCAAGCGGGTGACTCCGGCGCATCGCGGTTTCCTGAGAAATTGAATTGCGATTACGGACGGAAGCCGCTCACGACGATTGAGCTTGGCGTAACGTTATCCGACTGGGAAGCCGCCACAACGCCCGCGACAGCCCCGCCGACGCCAGCAATAATCAACGCAGCAATCGCTCCGGCGCTCAAACCTTCGCTCTTGCCTGCCGTGGAAAGGCGAGTGCAGCGCGGGGCAGACGCCTGACCGACGGAAACTTCGCTGCCCGCAGCGACATATTCGACTTTGCTGCCGGCATTGACTCTGGCATCACTCCGGGCGGCGGCGACACGAGTATTGCCGCAAGTCACATCAACCGTCAAAGTCGAAGCGCTCTTGCCATCGGCGATGGCAGTGCCTTCAGATGTGGCAACGGCAACAGCAATGCCTGCCGGAGTAGTGACAACAGCGCGCCCCGCTGACAAGTTGCCGCCGACTTTGCCGTCAGTAAAGTTGAGCGTCATTTCGGATTCGGGGCCAAGTTGAACTCGTCCCAGTTTACCAAGATTAACGGTCGCCGAGCCATTGCCCGAAGTCTTGACCTTGCTATCGCTGAAAACGGTGGCGCCAGAAATTGCAGGCGTCCCATTGATTGTGACATTACCAGTTACTGACAATTCACCCGCAGCCTTCGCAGCAGTCTGCGCGAGCGCCGAAGTGGTCACCAACAGATAGAAGCTGCTGACCGCCATCATCACTGCGACTGCCAGCGCCTTCCGAAACATAGTTGGTTTACGCATTATGGTTCCTCCCGTGAACAAAATGTTTCAATCACTACCTGAACTTTCTGTAGGCTCAGGCTTGGACAGTGACTTTTTCGATTCTTAGAACTTCTCGAACGAGCCTGGATGTGACCCATTGAGTTTGAAGATTAGCTTATACCAGCCGCAACCAGCAAGCGCTTTTTCCTGCTTAACTTCCTGTTACGACTAAATTTTTACCACGAGGATCGAGTGCGCCGCAAGTTTTACCCGAAACAGTAGATTCAGTCAACCTTGATGATTTCGCATCAGCCTAATTCCAGCGTTGGCGGCATCTGGCCTCGGTACCAATCAATCGTTCTCTTCATTCCATCCTCCACAGCGACGCGCGGTTCCCAGCCCAGGATGTCCTTTGCCCGCGAATTGTCGGGGCGGCGAGTTTTTGGATCATCCTGGGGCAAAGGCTTGTAAATGACCTCACTCTCGCTGCCGGTCAGTTTCAAAATCAGCCTGGCGAACTCCAGGATCGTCATTTCTGTGGGATTGCCAATGTTGACAGGGTTGTTGAAGGAGACTTCCATCAACCGGCGAATGCCTTCAATCAGATCATCAACATACTGGAAGCTGCGTGTTTGCTGCCCTTCGCCAAAAACGGTCAGCGGTTCATTACGCAAGGCTTGGTTGATGAAGGTTGGCACGACGCGGCCATCGTTGACGCGGTTGCGCGGGCCGTAGGTGTTGAAGATGCGCACGACACGCACATCCACACCATGAGCCCGGTGATAAGCATAGGTAATCGCCTCGGCAAAACGTTTGGCTTCATCGTAACAACTGCGCGGGCCAATCGGATTGACGTTGCCCCAGTATTCTTCATGCTGCGGATGAACGAGCGGATCGCCGTACACTTCCGAAGTCGAGGTCAGAAAGAACTTCGCCCCTTTTGCCTTTGCCAAACCGAGCGCGTTATGCGTTCCCAGCGCGCCCACTTTCAGCGTCTGAATGGGGAACTCCATATAGTCAATCGGACTGGCCGGGCTGGCGAAATTCAGCACCCAGTCCAAAGGTCCGGCAATGTGGATGTGATTACTGATGTCGTGGTGAATGAACTCAAAATTGGGGTTCGAGCGGTGGTGGGTAACGTTTGCCAGATCGCCGGTCACCAGATTGTCCATAACGACCACCTGGTGGCCTTCGGCGATCAGGCGATCAACCATGTGGCTGCCGATGAAACCGGCTCCGCCTGTGATCAGGATTCTCATTGTTCCTATCGTCCTATTCCTCTGTATTTGAATCCGGCGGCTTCCACGGCCTCCGGGTCGAGCACATTGCGTCCGTCAATCAACACTTTCGCGTGCATCACGTCGCCGACCTTTTGCAGGTCCAGATAGCGGAACTCATCCCATTCCGTGACGATCACGACAGCGTCGCAATCTTCAGCGAGGTCAACGGCGTTGGCAGCGTATTCAATCTTCAGATCGGGATACTGCCTGGCGCAAACGTCATTGGCAATTGGATCGTAGGCTTTCACGCGAGCGCCCATTTCCAGCAGTTCACGAGCGATTTCCAGAGCAGGAGCATCACGAATATCGTCCGTTTCCGGTTTGAAAGCCAGCCCCAGCAAACCGATCGTTTTGCCTTTGATGATCTTCAGAACCTCCTGCAGTTTCAGCACCGGCACGTGCCGTTGCCGTTTGTTGACCGAAACCGTTGAGCGCAACAATTCAGGCTCGTAGTTATATTCGTTTGCGATATCAATGATCGCCGAAACATCCTTGCCAAAGCACGATCCGCCCCAACCGACACCGGCATTCAAAAACTTCGGACCGATGCGGCTGTCTAAGCCAAAGCCGCGCACGACTTCCTGAATGTCCGCGCCGACGCGTTCACAAATATTGGCGATTTCATTTGCAAAGCTGATCTTGGTCGCCAGAAAGGCGTTGGCGGCGTATTTGATCATTTCCGCCGAAGCCAGATCGGTCGTGACCACGGGCACAGCCGTGAAGCCAGCCTGACGCGGCGCCGAAACAGGCGGTACAAAGGTCTGTTCGACAATCGGTTCGTATAACGCACGCAGCCTTTCCGCCGCGTAAGGATCGGCTGCGCCAATGACGATCCGGTCGGGATAAAAAGTGTCCGTGATTGCCGAGCCTTCGCGCAAAAACTCAGGATTCGATGCCACCAGGAAGACATCTTCCGGCTTGATCCCATTCAACCGGCGGCTGACTGTCGTCTGGCTTTCGGCATAGCCAATTGCCTGTCCCGTTGATTGCCCGGCGGCCATTTTTGCCAGCCGTTCCCGGTACGCAGGATTTTCCTGCAAGCCGTCCTTGACCAGCATTTCAACCCAGTTTCCAGATCCAATCGGCACCGTGGATTTATTGACGATCACGCGGCGGCGTTCGCAATCCAGCGAGCGGCCAACCTGTTGTGCGACCGCTTTGACATAAGAAAGATCTGCTTTGCCACTGGCCATTGGCGGCGTGCCAACAGCGATAAAAATGATTTCGGACTCTTTGACCGCCGACGCCAAATCAGTCGAAAAGCGCAGGTGCCCGCGCTGAATCCCGGTTGTAATCAACTGATCAAGACCCGGTTCGTAGATTGGCGACTTCCCTTCGCGCAGCATTTGAATCTTGCGTTCGTCAATGTCCACACATACGACCGATCGCCCCAGATAAGCCAGACAAGTCCCCGTGACCAGGCCAACATACCCTGTTCCAACAACACAAACTTCCACGATTTACCTCCTTAAGCTTTACGCCACTGCTTCGGGGTGAGCGACTTTGGGCGAGATGAACTGTCTACGCGCCAGTTGTTAAAGAAGGGAGTCAGGCGCATCAGGCGCGAGAATATAGCAGAACGATTTTGGGATGTCACTAATTCAATTACGTACGATTTTGCACCAACTGAAAGAAAAACCCTGCGTCAAAAATCCGTCATTGATCGCCTTATTTTGGGCGAGGAACACGATTCAACCGCGCGCCAGATTTCCTGGCCGGCGCGCGACTGAATCAAACGCGATTGAATCAAACAGGATGGATTTACTACCGCTATTTCTTTTTTTCGTAAAGAAAAGCCGTATCAAGAATCTTCGCTTCTCTGCCGTCGTGAACGGCAAATTTGCCGCCCTGCCACAGCGTCGCCGCACCGTATTCGCCCGCTTTGTTGACGGCATAAAAACTAATGTTGAATTTGGCCAGTTCTTCCAGATTGTCGCCGTACCGGTGCGAGATTCGTTTGAGCACATCCATTGTCGCTTCGGTCGGATTCATTCCACGCCGCATATTTTCAACCACGATCCGCCCGCCACTGCTGTAAATGTTCTCTTCGCCACGGCCGGTCGAACCTGCCGCGCCAACTTCATTGTCCACGTACAGCCCCGCGCCAATGATCGGCGAATCGCCGACACGTCCGGGAATTTTCCAGGCCAGTCCGGAAGTCGTCGTCACTCCCGAGATGTCACCACCGGCGTCCACCGCCAGGCAGTTGATCGTTCCGGTTGGGCGGCGGCGGATGATATCCATCGCCCAGTCATTGAAAGCGACTTCTTCGCGCGAAAGGCCGAGGCTGGAAATCCGCTTGCTGGAGGCAGAGGCCGTCTTCGGATGTTTCGGGCTGATCCCCCAGGCGTCGTTTTCGCTCATCTCTTCTTTCCACTTCATCCAAATCCTGCGCGAATCTTCATTCAACAACTCTTCTTTTTTGAAGCCGTGTTTGAGCGCGAAGCGCAGGGCGCCTTCTCCCACCAGCAACAAGTGGTCTGTGCGCTCCAGCACGAGTTTGGCGACCTTTGACGGGTTCTTGATGTATTTCAAACTGGCGACGGCTCCGGCGCGGCGGGAAGGGCCGTGCATGACGCTGGAATCCAACTCCACTTCGCCATCTTCATTCGGCAGACCGGCATAGCCCACGGAATTGTCGCGCGGATCATCTTCGACGATATTGACGCCCGCAACCACGGCATCGAGAGTGTCCCCGCCCGATTTCAAAATCTGCATCGCCTTGCTGACGCATTCCAATCCACCGTTAAAAATGCTGCCATCTGGCTGCCGGTTGATGTTGGCGCTGGAAATAACCACCGGTTTGGCCTGGCCGATGACCCTGGCTTGCTGCGGGGCCACCAGCGTTTCACTGGCCGGCACTTCACTTGCCAATAAAGGCGCGCTCAATCCGGCCAGCGCGGTGCCTCGAATAAACTCTCTTCGGCCAAGGGGATGATTACTGTTTTCTTCGTTGCTCATGGTGTCTCCTGATTTGATTTTTATGGATTGCGATCTGATTTGCCGGCCTCAAGCTGACGCAGCTTCTCTTCGGCTTTCTGAATCTTTTGCTCAATTTCATCGCTCAGCCTTTGGTAGATACCGAGCGATTCCGTTTGCGCCGCCTGCATTCTGAGCAGGCGCTCCTTTTCGTCCCGAACAGCCTGCAGCCGCCCTCCGATTTGCGACCTGATCTGTTCCATCGTCGCCTCGCGGTTGATGGTCGCGGTGTTCGCCGTCTGTGCCAGCAAGGCGTCGCGCGTCATCAACTGCGGCAGGCGGTTTTCCTCTGCCTCCAGTCCGGCAAGGCGTTCGCGGAGCGGGCGCAGTTCGGATTCGTAACGATCAATCCGCTGTTCGATGCGGGCCTGGCGCGCCAATTCGACTTCCAATTCCTGACGCACATTCAACGCCTTCACTTCCGCCGACAGCGACTTCAATTCTTCCGCAATAATGGTGAAAGCTTTGGCCAACGCCACCGGGTCCACTGTCACGGCCGCTGCCTGTTTGTCTTCCGGTTTCGGTTCGGCTGGCTTCGATTCCGCAGGTTGGGCTGGTTTCGGAGCCTTGTCCTCCAGATCAATGATGTTCGGATACTGCGGTGGAGTTTTGACCGGGCGTTTCGGTTTTTGAGACTGCTGCGCCCAGGCAGCTCCAACACCGATTGCCAACAGCAGAGCTGAAAGCAAACAGAGTTGGCAGAGCCGGCAAGACCGGCAGAACTTGCGATACTTCATAAAACCCCTTTGAGAAGTTGTGAGGCGCGATGGGAATTTCCACCGCGCCTCACAACGAAGTTCAAGCCCTTTTGAGCAGACCGACGAGAAAAAGCAACACGACGGCTCCGATCACCCCTTTGATTAAAAAGCCGATCCAGCCCGCGCCGAGCGCGACGCCCAGCGATCCCAGCAGCCAGCCGCCCAGAAATGCGCCGACAATTCCCAGAACAATATTGACCACGATCCCAAAACCGCCTCCACGCATCAGGTTTCCGGCCACCCAGCCAGCCACACCTCCGACAACCAAAAAAACAATCAACGCAGTTGCGTCCATAAACTCTCCTTACAGTAAAGAACTTCGGTTGGGGCGAAACACGCTGCGGACCTCCAACGCCTGCTGGTGTTCACAGCGCATGTGACAAACTACAAGGATGATGACGACTGCAAATAACTCTTGGGCACGCATCGCTGCTGGCCTGCGCGAAAGTCCGCACGCGCGCAAGCGATGCCTACTCAGATTAGCGCGCCTGACGCCTGACGGTGGGAAACGCCGGCACGCTGGCGTTGCCGTCCTTATCAATTGCCTGCACGGCAAAAAAGTAATCGTCTTTTGACAATCCCTTCATCACGAATTCGGCGACGTTGCCAACTTCGATGCTGCGCTGCCAGAACGGCTGATAAGTTTCGCGCCAGACGATGCGATACCCGGCCATATCCGGCTCTTTGTTGGCCTGCCAGGCGACGGTGGTGTCGTATTCCTGCCGTCCCGTTTTGAATTGGACGCCTGCGGGTGCGGATGGAGCCAGCGCCAGACTTGCCAGCGCCGAAGCATTAATTCGCGCAACCTGCGCGGTGTACACCGGATCTGCCATCTCGAACACATCGCCGTATTTGATGCCGTTCTCTTCGCGGACTTTCTGGTGCTGGCGGGTGAAATCCTCGTTCGGTTCGGTGAAACGCACGGCGGTAAAGCCGCGCTGCAAAAAAGCATTGTGATCGCCGCCGCGCCCGTAACGATCCCGGCGAAAAACCATTGTCACCTCAAAATTCGGCACGTAGCGTTCGCCGATCTCCTTGATGTACCGGGCGAGTTGCCGCGACGGGCCGTCGTTTTCGCCGCCGTTCGACTGGCGGATGCGAGCCTCGGCTTCGGTTTCGGTGGTCGGCACGCCTTCCGAAAACAATCGCACGCGGCGGTTATCTCTCACACCGTTGCCGCCAAAGGTGTTCCCGATGATGTCGTTGGTGAACATGGCGGCGATGTTCAGATTCTTCTTTTTCGCCTCCTCCGCCCAATGATGCGCACCGAGCAAGCCCTGTTCTTCGCCCGGCACGGTCATGAAAATAATCGTCGCGTCGAATTGATATTTGGACATCACGCGGGCCATTTCCATCACCGCCGCCGTTCCCGAAGCGTCATCGCTGGCGCCGGGGGCGTCGCACTCGGCGTCGTTGCCGGGCGAACAGATCGAATCGTAATGGCCGCTGACGATGTAGAGACGATCTTTCGATTCCGCCTGCGTGCCAGGCAACGTCGCGACGACATTGACCAGTTTCGTTTCTTTCGAGATGCGCCCGCCCGCCGGTTGCAGGAATTCGTCTTCGGTGACGATCAACTTCCCCCCCGATTCCTGGCTGTAACGATCCATTTCCGCCTTGATCCAGCGCCGCGCCGCGCCAATTCCGCGATTCGGATCGTCCTGCGAGGACATCGTATGGCGCGTGCCGAAGCTGACCAGCTTGCGAATGCTGGCTTCGATGTTTTTCGCGGAAATTTCACTGACGATTTTTTCAATCTGCGGATTGAGCCTCGACGGGGTCAGCGCCTGCTGCGCATTCGAGGCATTGAACAGGAAACTATAAGCGGATAAAGCGACGGCGGACAGAAAGAAAGCGATCACTCTCTTCACGAAAATTCTCCTTCAAGTTTAAGTTGCCGAACTGCGTTTTGCGGAAGAGTGCTTGAAAGGCGGGGGGATTATAGGAGCTTGTCTGCCCGATGAAAAGAAGCGCCCGCCTGCGAACAGACAACCGGCGGATTTGTCCCAGTCCACTTGGCCAGTCCACTTATTCTGATTCGCGCCAGCAGGCAGGCCGGAAGCTTCCGGAAGTTTCCAGGCGATGGTCAGCCACCGCGTCCGCGCGGAAAGCACCAGGAATGTAGACAGGGGGTTCATCGGCGGCTGAAGCAGGCCGGCCATCATCATTTTTTTCACTTCTTGAGCAGATCGCGAATCTCGGCCAGCAGCGTTTCACTCGTCGAAGGCGGCGCGGGCGGCGCGGGCGGCGCGGATGCTTTGACACGGTTATAGGCTTTGACGACCAGGAAGATGACCAGCGCAATGATCAGAAATTCGATTCCGGTCTGAATGAAATTCCCATATTTGATGGCGACTTCAGCGGGCTTTCCGTCCGCGCTCACATTCGATCCGATCACCCATTTCAGGTTTTTGAAATCCACTCCGGCCAGCAGTCTGCCGATGGGCGGCATGACGATATCGTCCACCAGCGATGAGACGATCTTGCCGAAGGCCGCGCCAATCACCACACCGACCGCCAGATCAATCACATTGCCTTTGCTGATGAATTCCTTGAATTCAGTCCACATCGCGAAAACCTCCTGTTTATTCGGGTTCAAGTTGAAACAGCTTGCGGAATTTTCAATCCAGCCCAGCCGCACGGCTGCGGCGTTCGAGCACGACCGTGTCGCGCCAGCCGCCGTGAAGTTTGGCGATGCGCTCGCGCCGGCCCAATTCGCGGAAACCGTGTTTCAGATGCAACGCAATGCTCGCCTGATTTTCGGGAAAGATGGATGCCTGCAACGTCCAGAAACCCTGCGTTTCCGAATCCACGATCAACGCTGCCATGAGCTTGCGGCCGACGCCCTGCCCGCGCGCATCGGCGGCGATGTAAAGGCTGACTTCAGCCACGCCCGCATATGCCTGACGGCGGGAAACGGCGCTCAGCGCGGCCCAGCCGAGAATCTTCGCGCCATCGCGCGCAACCAGACGACAGACCTCCAGATGACCTGCGTCCCACTGATCCCAGTCCGGCGCATTCGTCTCAAAGGTAGCGTGTCCGGTCGCAATGCCGTCCAGATAAATGTCGCGCACCTGCTCCCAATCATCAGGTGTCATGAAATCAATGACGTAGTTCATCGCGATGTTTTCAGATTAGTCTGAATTGGCATGCATTCCGCGCCGGGCTTCGGCATAAATCGCTTCCAGCCTGCGCTCCACTTCCCTCGGCGCGGTGTAATCGCCGAGATGACCATAACCAAGATCAAAACCGCGCTGTTTCAACTGTTCCAGCTTCTTGAGCCCTTCAGCTTGCAGCGTTTCAGGGCTGCGCTCGTCGCCCCCCGCCTGCGCGTATCGAGCGAAAAGTTTCGCCGTCGTCAAGGCGTGGGCCGCCGGTTCGCCGCTGCCATTGATCACCCCGAGTTCAGTCAACCGATGCTGCATGGCCGGAGTCATCTGTTTGCCGCACTCCCGCCGCAACCGCGGATGTTCGCGGAACGAAGTCGTCAAACAACCGAGTGTGGGATCAATATTCCCGGCTGCCGCCGTCAAAAAGGCCGGTGCGGCCTGTTCGGCGATTTGCGCCGTAACTTGCTGCAACGCCGCGTGATCAATCCCCAACTGAAATGTGGAGCAAATATTCAAGCCAATCGGCAGGCCGTGCAGTTTGGCCATGGCTGCGCTTTCCAGGCACGCGCGCAGCAACTGACCGCTGGTTTGAAAAATTCCCTGACCGTTGAGTCCGGCAGTGCTGTACACGTTCGCGCGAATCCGGCGATGCTGGCGGAAGTAGCGCGCCAGCCCGAAAGCGCGCGCTTCCAGCGTGACCATATCCATCTGCTCAGCGGCGTTTTCCACCAGTTCCAGGCCCTGGCTGGTTTCAAAACATAGTTCGTCAAACCCAGCCGCCCGGTCGAGCAGCTCGTCAAAATCGAGCTTGGTCATCGTCTTCAGGGCTTTCGATGTTCCAGCCAGGTGCAGGAATCCGATGTCCGGCTTGATGCTGGGATTGGTGGCAATGTCCGTGATGACACAAAACCGCGTTGGCAGCTTCAACCGCTCAACGATGCCGGAGAGCAGTTGATCGAGTTTGATGATCGTCTCCAAATCGCCAAAGGCCGGAATCACGCTGAGCATCACATCGCCGCAACCGTAGCTCAATCCTTCCAGTATGGAAAAAAGAATTTCTTCTTCATCGTCCCGCGGGCTGTTGGCCTGAATGCGAGAACCCAAATGCTGCGGCGAACCGACCACACTGGATTCTCCAGCGGATGACGTTGACGGCGGATGAAAAAATTTTCGCGCCACCGCTGACAATTCGTCATTGGTCATGGTTTTAACGATCGCGGCGATGGCTTCGCTGGATAATCCAGCGTGGTAAGTCCGCCACCACATCACCGCGTTGCTGCTGAGCAGGAAGCGTTTGACGGCGGCCACTGTCAACGCCGCAATTTCACGCGAAAGAATCTTGTGAATCGAGCGCGACAGACAATCGCTCAATGAATCTTCAACCAGCGCGATCCTGGAAAGATCACCCAGGCGCATTGCAGACAGCCTCCGGCGGGCTTCGGCGCGGATTTGATCGTCCTGCGTTCCTCCGGTATACAAATCTCCTTCTTTGAACTCATTGGCGAAAGCAAAGGTTTGCAATAATTCCTGATGATTCATCCCCACCCCGTAGGCTCCTAGCCGCAGACATCACGCCGCAAGCGAGACAATGGCTTCAATTGTTTTTTTTCTGATCCGTACCGTAACCGTGGCGGCAAAGTGTAGCCCATCAGATGGCGAGTTGCGAGGATGACCATTTGATTTCACTGGCAGCAGCGCCGAACTTCATCGCCCTGATTTACTTTCCACTATTTCCCACCTGCGCTTGGCAAGCAACATCGCGCGGTGCTATAGTTCGGACACTGAACTATAGCACCGCCAATGCAATACTTTGTGAATAAATTTTGTCACGGCTTCATTTCCACATATTCGTAACGTTGAGATGCGAAAGATTGATCTGACCAATTTCCAGGTGGCGACGAGCGTCACGGCGCGCGACATCAATCGCCGCATCATGCTCAATCTGATTCGCCGCCACCAGCCGGTTTCCAGGGCTGATCTGGCTCGCCGCTCCGGGCTTCAGCGCAGCACGGTGTCGGTCATCGCCGAGCAACTGATCAAGGAAAACTGGGTGACCGAAGGCGCCAGCGGCCACGCGCCGCGCGGGCGCAGACCGACTTTTCTGCACCTGAACAAAGAGCGGGTAGGGATTATCGGAATAGATATTCGACCGGCCAGGACGATGATCGCCATCGCCAACCTGGACGCACAGTTTCTGGCGCAGGAATCCCTGCCGACCGCGTCAAATCCGGAACAGTTCATCGCCGAATTAACGTCCCGTCTTGGCAGCCTGATCAAATCGCATCCGGAAATCGGCTACGAGGGAATCGGCGTGAGCCTGCCGGGCCGGATTGACACGAACTCTCAGAAGCTGGTCTTCGCCCCGAACCTGGGATGGCGCGACGTGGATTTGAAAACACCACTTGAAGCCGCCACGGGTTTGCAGGTGGAACTGGAAAACGCCGCCAATGCCTGCGCGCTGGCCGAAGTCTGGTTCGGCCGCTATACCGAAGGCATCCCCAATTTGCTGGCGGTGACGGTTTCGGAAGGGATCGGCGGCGGGCTGATGATCAATGGCCAGATTGTGCGCGGTTCCACCGGTATGGCAGGCGAATTCGGGCACACAACCATCGTCGAGGACGGTCTTGAGTGCCGCTGCGGCAACCATGGGTGTTGGGAAATTTATGCCTCCAATTCGGCGGCAGTGCGCTATTACACGCACCACGTCTCGCGCCAACGCCCGGCCAAAGCTAATTCCAGTTCGCCAGACTCCCCCCCGACGTTTGACGATATCATCCGGCTGGCGGATCAGGGCGCCCCCAGAGCCATCGAAGCCCTCGAACAAATGGCGCATTACCTGGGCGCAGGACTGGCCTTGCTTATTACCGGACTGGCGCCGGACATTATCATCATTGTGGGGGAAGTAACGCGCGACTGGAGCCGATTCGGCCCAATCGTTGACAAGGTGATCAAAAGCCGTTCCTTTACCCCAGCCGCGACGCGCATTGTCCCGACCGATCCTGCCAGCCATCCGCGCCTGCGCGGTACGATCGCGCTCGTGCTTCAAAAACATTTTGGCGCGCCGCTGGTGGCTTAAAAACAGCTTTTTACCGCGCATTTTGTTGCCGCTACAAACAAATAGCAAAAAGTGCCGCTCGTATAATGCAAGAACCATTGCAACATGTTGTGTTTATAGGAATTTGCCGCCTGAGAGTGAGGATTATCAGGCCGGCTGATGATGGTGGGAACCGTATTAATGACGGTCAACTGCAATCCTCTTTGCAAGCCGAAAATTGCTGATTTGCTCAAACCTATCATTTTGCATTGACGAGATGCTCACTTGAACGCAAAATGAGCACCCTTTTTGCCCGATAGAATAAAATTAGGCCGTATAGAATGAAATTAGGGTGGCAAAGAGGCTTTCGGAAATCGCGTGGTGAACGGCAGGATGTTGCGCCTGCTGCCGGCTCAACAACTCCAACGTGTGAGACGGGGCAAATTTCTCTTTTCACCGCCGCAAAGTCGTGGAAGGCATGTGAAGATTTCCTGTGTTCTTCTGGTATCTTCGCTACAGAGGCATTGCGGCGGTGAAAACCTTCGGATTTTCTCAACCAAACGAAAAACGCACGACTTCCGAGCGGGAGACAGCAAGCGCTCAAAACCGGAAGCATCTACGCAAGCTGGAGAAGATGGGATGAAAATCGCTGGCAGCCCGGCTGTCTGGCGTCCGTTGATGTACATCACCCGCCGGTTTTCACATCCGGCATCTACTTCCATCTCTCAACTTCAGGAGGAACCTATGGCAACTGATCGTCGCTTGCGCTTGTATATAAGCTTGCTGCCGTGCGTATTGGGATTGCTGTTTCTGTCCGGCATCAACACACTGGCGCAAGAAACACGGAGCACCATTCTCGGCACCGTCAAAGACCCCACCGGCGCCGTGGTCGAAGGCGCCAATGTCGAAGTAACCAACACCGAATCCAACACCACCACCAGAATTCAAACCAACAGCAAGGGGTATTTTGAAGCTCCATATCTGTTGCCGGGAAATTACATGGTCACGGTGACAGCGTCCGGCTTCAAAAAATCCATCCAGCAGAATTATGTGCTGACGGTCAACAGCCGGCAGAATCTGGACTTCGCGCTGGAAGTCGGCGGCACCGCCGAAACGGTGACCATTACGGCGGCGGCGCAGTTGCTGGAAACAACGACGGGCAGCGGCACGTCGTCGCTGGAACAGCGGCAAATCTCCGACCTGCCGGTGATGAGCAACAGCGCAATCCTGCTGGCGCGCAGCGCGCCTGGCATTCAATGGACGGCGCAGCCGAATTATCTGGCCTTGCACTCGAACGTCGGCGGGTCGGCGGTCAGCGCGGCCGGCGGGGTCGGCGGCAATGAATTCGCGCTGGATGGCGTGCCGAATCTGGCCGGGGGACGCCGCGCCGGTTCGTTGCCCGTCACCGACACCATCGCCGAATTCAAGGTCGAAACCGCGCCGTTCGATGCCAGCAAAGGCCACACCACCAGCGCAACCATTTCGCTTTCGACCAAAAGCGGCGGCAACGATTATCACGGCGTGCTGACGCACAAACATTGGCAACAGCGTTACAACGCCACGCAATCCACGACCAATGCCGGGTACTGGTCGCGCATTCGCCAGGCCGAAGCCGCCGGAAACACCACGCTGGCTGATCAGTTGAAATCCGTCAGCCCGCAACCCACGGGACGTTCGAATAACTGGGCGGCTTCCGGCGGTGGGCCGGTTCGCGTTCCGAAATTGTATGACGGGCGCGACAAGCTGTTTTTCTTTTTCAGCTACAACGCTTTCAAGGATGTCAAGACCGAAGAAGCGACTCAGGTCAACCGCACCGTGCCCAGCGATGCCCACAGACGCGGCGATTTCAGCGATCTGCTGCGGCTCGATCCGGTTCGGTACCAGATTTACGATCCTCGCACGGCCCGGCTGGTCAATGGCGTCGTCACGCGCGACCCATTCCCGAACAATCAGGTGCCGATCCTGAACCCGATGTACAAGTTTTATGAAGCGCTGTATCCCAAAGCCAATAACGTGCCCGGCGTGGTTTCGGTGGAAGGCCGCAATAACTATCTGGCTTCGGCGACGGCGTTCAACTGGGATTACAAGGCGTTCAACAACCGCGTTGATTTTCAGCCGACAGCCAAAAACCGCATGTTCGGCAAATGGACCTATACCAACTTCGCGCCCGAAGATCGCGGCGATTGGACATATGAAACCGCGCGCGGACTGCAGGTCGCAGGTTTGGTGAGAAAGAATATCGGCATCACCTTCGACCACGTTTACACCTTCAATTCGACGACGATCTTCAACTGGTCAATTGCCTGGAACCGCTTTATCGAAGGCAACGCCTCGAATGCGGTGCAGACCAGTTTCCCGCCCAGTAAAGTCGGCCTGCCGAGTTATCTCGATCAGAAAGCCGGCGATTTTATTCATTTGCCCAATCTGGACTTCAGCGACAATTCTTACAGCGAATTTACGCGCGGCTATCCGGGCTTCACGCGCTTCAGCGTCGGCACGGTGCGCGGCGAATTGTCGAAATACATCGGCACGCACTCGCTGCGAATTGGCGTGGACATGCGCGAAAACTGGCGCGCGGCGAACGGCCCCGGCAACAGTTCGGGCAGCTTCTCCTACAACAATTCTTTCGTGCGGCAAGCGCAGAACACCACGAACGCGCAACTGATCGGCCTGGAATGGGCGGCGTTTATGCTGGGTGTGCCAAGCAGCGTTTCCATCAGCACCAACGACAGCTTGTACCTGACCAACAAGTTTTATTCAGGGTACGTGCAGGACGATTGGAAATTGAGCCGCAAATTGACGGTCAACCTGGGCTTCCGCTACGAACTCGAGGGCGGATTCAGTGAACGCTTCAACCGCGGCCTGACCGGCTTTGACCTGGAAGCGCCGTTGCCGATAGCGTCAGGCGCGGCAACCGGATACGCCGCCACACTGGGCATCGCCCTGCCCGCGGCGCACCGCTTTCCGCTGCTGCCCGCAAGCCAGTTCACCGTCAAAGGCGGCACGCAATTCCTGGGCAAGGACGGCGCGCCTGACACCGTCAACGAATCGCAGCCGGGTTATATGCCGCGCGTGGGATTCGCCTATCAGCTTAACGACAAGACCGTTTTGCGCGGCGGTTGGGGCATGTTCTACGACACGAACAACGTGCTGAACGAAGGTTTGAACCAGACCGGTTACAGCCGCGCCACCAGCACGGTCATCACCAACGACAACGGCTTGAATTTTAACGGCTCGAACCTGACTTCGGCGGCGTGCCGCGCCAGTTTGACGGCTTGCACGACGTTGCTGGCCGATCCTTTCCCGGTCCGTGCCAACGCGAACAATACGCGCTTTGACACGCCGCTCGGTAACGCGCTGGGTCTGATGGCGCTGCAAGGACGCGGCCTCACGTATTTTGATCGCGGTTGGGAACGCGCTCGCCAACATCGCTGGCGCCTGGGATTGCAACGCCAACTCGGCAGCCAGATGGCGGTCGAAGTCGCTTATCTGGGTTCGCGCACGGATCAGATTCAGGTCGGCTTGCGGCTGGATGCGCTGCCGGAACAGTACTGGGCGACGGGGCTGATTCGCAACAATGCGCTGGCCAACGAACTCAACTTCCAGATTCCGAATGGCAATCCGTTCAACATTCGCAACTTCACGGCGTTGCAGACCTCGAATCCGGTGGTTTACGCCGACATGTTGACGAACGGCTTTTTCACCAATACCAACATCGCCAAATCGCAACTGTTGCGGCCCTATCCGAACATGAACGGACTGACCAACGGACGCGCTCCCGACGGCGAACAGGTGTACAACCATCTGGAGGCCACCGTCACCAAGCGCATGTCCAACGGTTACAGCTTCCAGGCGTCGTACATGTGGGCGTCGAATCTTCAGCGCACGACGCGCGAAAACGAATTCGACAACTTACTGGTTTGGACGCCGACCAACAACTCGGTTCCGCACAGTTTGTCGGCGAATTTCATTTACGAACTGCCGTTTGGCAAGGGAAAGAAATTCTTTTCCGATAACAAATGGATGGGTGCGGTGCTGGGCGGCTGGCAATTCAGCGGCATTTACACCAAACAAAGCGGTCGCGTGTACGGCTTGGGCAACTGGTTTTATTACGGCTCGGATTTGCGTGCGATTGCTAAACCGACCAAGGACCAGACGGTTGCCGAATGGTTCAACTGGCAATTGTTCCCCGGGGCCGCGCGCGATTACAGCGCGTCGAACCGTGCGGCGTATGAAGCGCGAATCCGTTCGCTGGTTCCGCAATCCATCCTGACCCAGATGGGCAACACCTGCGGTTCGGGCAACAATGTGGCTTGCACATACGAAAACGTCACTCCCGTCAACTTCCAACCGAACAGTTTCCATCGCCGGGTTTTCCCAACGGCGCTGAACTGGTTGCGCGGCATGGGCAAAAACCAGCTCGACGCCAACATTCTGCGCCGGTTCTCGATCACGGAAAAGAAGCAGTTGGAAATCCGAGTTGACCTGATTAACGCCTTGAATCATGTGCTGTGGGACAACCCGAACACGGACATCAACAGCACCAATTTCGGGCGCGTGACGACCCAATGGAACACGCCGCGCTGGATCGAATTCCAGGCGCGTTTCACGTTCTAAATTTTGTTCACACCGGTTGATCCTTCGGTTAGGTTTGCTGGGATGAAAAATTATCAAAATGAAGAAGGGGAATCAGGTGTCTCAACGAAGCCGTAACTCGCTCGCTGCCTGTCTGGCATTGGTCCTTCAACTGCTCATTGGAGCGACCATTCAGGCAGAAGATGGCTATCGTCTCTGGCTGCGCTACGATCCATTGCCCAAGGCGTGGGCTGACACTTATCGGCTTCGGGTCAATTCCGTGGTCGTCCAAAGTAATTCCGCAACGCTTGACGCCATTCGCACAGAACTGGTCAACGGCTGCGGTGGATTACTTGGCTCTGCGGTTGCCGCCGCCGAATCCGTTGATCGTGACGGCGCGCTGGTTGTGGGCACGCCGAAAAGTTCTCCCTTGATCGCCAGTCTGAAATGGCCGCTGGCAAACCTGGGCGCGGAAGGGTTCCAGATTCGTTCCGTCAAACTCGGCGCGCGCGACGTGACGGTGATTGCCGCCAACAGCGAAATCGGCGCACTGTACGGCGCGTTTCATTTTCTGCGCCTGCTGCAAACGCAGCAACCAATCAATAATTTGAACCTCAGCCAGAAACCGCGCCTGCAACTGCGCATGCTGAACCACTGGGACAACCTGGACGGCAGCATCGAGCGCGGCTACGCCGGACAATCGCTGTGGAACTGGCGGGAATTGCCGGACAAAGTGGATCCGCGTTTGCGCGATTACGCCCGCGCCAACGCTTCCATCGGCATCAACGGGACGGCCATTAACAACGTCAATTCCAACTCGCGCAGCCTGAGCGCCGACTACCTGCGCAAAGCCGCCGCCATCGCCGATGTCTTCCGGCCTTACGGCATAAAGGTTTTCCTGTCTGCCCGCTTCTCTGCCCCGATAGAATTGGGCGGATTGAAAACTGCCGATCCCTTCGACCCGGAAGTCGCTGCCTGGTGGAAAAAGAAGGCTGACGAGATTTACAGAGTCATCCCGGATTTCGGCGGTTTCCTGGTTAAAGCCAACAGCGAAGGCCAGCCGGGCCCGCGCACCTACAACCGCAATCACGTGGACGGCGCGAATATGCTCGCCGCCGCCGTCGCGCCGCACAATGGCATTGTCGTCTGGCGCGCTTTTGTGTATGACGCAAAAGACGGCTACGACCGCGCGGCGGCGGCTTACGACAACCTGCAACCTTTCGACGGCAAGTTCGCGCCGAACGTGCTGCTGCAAGTCAAAAACGGCCCGATTGATTTTCAGCCGCGCGAACCCTTTCATCCGCTGTTTGGCGCAATGCCGAAAACCCAACTGATGCCCGAACTGCAAATCACGCAGGAATACCTGGGCTTTTCCAACCATCTGGTTTTTCTAGCGCCGATGTGGCGCGAATTTCTGGACGCCGACACCTTCGCCAAGGGCAAAGGCTCGACCGTGACCAAAATCGCTGACGGCAGCCTTTACCAACAAAAACTCACCGGGATTGCCGGCGTCGCCAACACCGGCTCCGACCGCAACTGGAGCGGCCACCATTTCGCCCAGGCCAACTGGTATGCCTTCGGGCGGCTGGCGTGGAATCCTGATCTGAGTTCAAAGCAGATTGCCGGCGAATGGATTCGGGCGACTTTCACCAGCGACGCCAAAGCCGTCGCCACGCTGACGCGCCTGATGCTGGAATCGCACGAAGCCGTGGTGGATTACATGACGCCGTTGGGGCTGCATCACATCATGTGGGGCGGCCATCATTACGGCCCGGCTCCGTGGTGGAACAAAGAACGCCGCGATGACTGGAATCCGACCTACTACCATCGCGCCGATGAAAAAGGCTTGGGCTTCGACCGCACCAAAACCGGCAGCGATTCCGTCAGCCAATACTTTCCGCCGGTGCGCGACCGGTTCGCCGATTTGCGCGCCTGCCCGGAAAATCTGCTGGTCTGGTTTCATCACGTGCCGTGGGATCACCGCATGAAATCTGGCCGAATCTTCTGGGATGAACTGGCGTTGCATTATCAGCGCGGCGTGAATTGGGTGCGAGCGGCGCGCAAGGATTGGGATTCGCTGGCAAATGTAATTGACGCCGAACGGCACGAAGCCGTGGCCAGGAAGCTGGCGATTCAGGAGCGTGACGCGATTTACTGGCGCGACGCTTGCCTGCTCTACTTTCAAACTTTCTCAAAACGGCCTTTGCCTGAGGGTGTGGAGAAATCACAGAAGACGCTGGATGAATTCAAGGCGAAGAGCCTGGCCTGGTAATCGAATGATGGATCAGCAGAACGCCACAAGCTTTTCAGAAATCCTGACGCAACTAACTGCAACCGAGCGGACGCTGCTGTCGGAATTGAAAGAGATTGATCTCAATCACTCCCCGCCAACCGGAGGCTGGTCCGGCGGGCAGGTGCTGGCGCATTTGATCAAAACCGAACAGTATTTCCATCCTCTATTTTTCGTTGCGCCTGCACTTGGGACTGTGCCGCTAGTGCTGGGGCTATTCGACAAAATCAACATTGTTCTGTGCAAACTCGCCGGGCTGAAGTTCATCGCCAATGGCGAGCAACGTCCGCAAGGCCTGGAAAGCCTCAATCCCGATTTCAAAGGAAGGTTTGTTGCGCCCAGCTTTTTGCGGCCCGGCAAAAAGAATTACGAACTCGCCAGCCTGATCGCGGAACGCACCAAAGTCAGGCAAAAAACACTCCGGCACATGCGCCGGATCGGCGTCGAACGATTGCAGCGTTTACGGTTTTCGCATCCGGAACTCGGCCCGTTGACGCTGCTGGAAATGTTTTTGTTCATCAGCAAACACGAAGCCTGGCATACGGAGCAAATCAGGCGATTGAAGAAGCAGATGAATGAGCAAGGCGAACCTGGAGCCGGCAATCACCATGAAAATTACTGACATCAAGGCAACCACCGTCACCGTCCCGCTGGAAGCGCCGCTGCGCCACGGCAACGGCTGTCACTGGGGCCGATTCGTCCGTACCATTGTCGAAGTCGAAACCGACGAAGGTTTGATCGGTCTGGGCGAAATGGGCGGCGGCGGCGAATCCGCCGAAATGATGTTTCGCGCAATGAAAACCTATCTGGTCGGCCATGATCCGGCGCGGTTGGAAGAAATGCGTTTCAAGATCGCCAATCCGACCGCTTCGCTGTACAACAACCGCACGCAGATTCTGGCCGCGCTGGAATTCGCCTGTCTGGACATCATCGGCCAGAAGTGGGGCGTGCCGGTGTCGGAGATTCTGGGCGGACGGTTGCAGGAGCGCGTGCCGTTCGCAACCTACCTTTTCTTTCGTTATCCGAATCCGAAAGATGGTTCCGGCGAAGTCCGCACGGCGGATCAACTGGTTGCGCAGGCGCGCGAACTGAAAGCGCAATATGGCTTCACCTCGCACAAGCTGAAAGGCGGCGTCTTCCATCCCGATTATGAATTGGAGTGTTACCGCGCCGTCGCCGAAAGCCTGAAAGGCGACCGGTTCCGTTACGATTGCAACGGCGTGATGTCCACCGAACAAGCCATCCGTTTCGGGCAAGCCATCGAAGACCTGAACAATGATTATCTGGAAGACCCTGTTTACGGCCTGCACGGCATGCGGCGCGTGCGCGAAAAAGTTCGGATGCCGCTTTCGACCAACACGGTGGTCATCAACTTCGAACAACTGGCGGCGAACATTCTGAACACCGCCGTGGACGTAATTCTGCTGGACACGACGTTCTGGGGCGGCATTCGCCAATGCGTCAAAGCGGCGGGCATTTGCGAAACCTTTCAGCTTGGCGTGGCCGTGCATTCATCGGGCGAACTGGGCATTCAACTGGCGACGATGCTGCACCTGGGCGCGGTCATTCCAAATCTGTCGTTCGCCGCCGACGCGCATTACCACCATCTGGTGGACGACATCATCGTTGGCGGCAAGATGAAATACGAAAACGGCTCGATTGCCGTGCCGACCGCGCCGGGTTTGGGTGTCAAACTCGACCGGGACAAGCTTGGCGAATACAGCGAACTTTATAAACGGCTTGGCGGCTATCCGTACGATCAAGACCCCTTGCGACCCGGCTGGACGCCAACGATTCCGAACAACCGCTGGGCGGATCCGAACGATGCGCGGCGGCCAGAAATTCCATCTTGAACGATGAGTACAGCGCTTGAATCTACACGATTGCGCCTTCGTCTGCACTGACGGCAACAGTGTGTTGAGCATGAAGCAATCCATTCAGAATCAAGCGGGGCATCCGTCAGGGTTGATCGGCAAGCTGTTCGGCTGGACGATGAATGTTTTCAATCGCACTGACAATCGCTGGACGATTGAGTTATTGAAATTGCAGCCGTCGGACAAGTTGCTGGAAGTCGGCTTCGGCACCGGGCAGGCCATTGAATATGCCGCGACCAAAAGCAAGCAGGGGTTGATCGCTGGCGTTGATCATTCGGAAACAATGCTCGCAACCGCTGCCAAACGAAACACGGCGGCCATCGCAGCCGGTCGCGTGCAGTTGCAGCTTGGCGAAGTCGAGGCGTTGCCGTTTGCCGACAGTTTTTTTGACAAGGCGTGTTCGATCAATTGCATTTACTTTTGGGAGCCGCCCGAACGCGGCTTCGCCGAACTTCGTCGCGTGCTGAAACCTGGCGGCACGTTAGCCATCGTCGCGCGACACAAACAGTTGGATGCGCATCGGCAATACACGCCGGAAGTCATTGGCGCGTTAATGAAAGAGGCGGGCTTTACCGAAGTCGTTGCGCAAGAAGGCCCCGGCAGCCGTTTTCCGGTGTTTTGCGTGACGGGGCTGGCGTAACAACTGCCTGAAAAAACCTAAGGCCAACATATGCTGCTAAAACGATTCGCGATTTCATTGCTATTTGGAACCATTCTTTCTGTTGCCGCACCAGCGCAAACTCCTGTCGGTGTTTTTGAGCATCACCATGACGTTGGCGCAGTCGCGACGCCGGCGTGGTCGCCGGACAGCAAAAAGATCGCTTTCGTGAGCAACACGGAAATCAAATAACAAGGGGCCGCCATGCGAAAGATATCCTTATTTCTGTTTTTCCTGCTCCTGCCTGCCGCGCCGCTACAGACGCAGACGCGCGAGGTCGCCATCACGATTGATGACTTGCCACTCAACGGCGCGCAATTTGAGCCAGCGCGCATTCGCAAGATGACCGAGAACTTCCTGGCGGCGATCAAGAAGCATCAGATTCCTGCCGTGGGCTTCGTCAACGAAACGCTGCTTTATCGCGCAGGCGAAACCGATGCGCGTATCGCTATTTTGAAACAGTGGATTGAGGGCGGCGTCGAACTTGGCAATCACAATTTTTCGCATTTGGGATTTGCCAACGCTGCACTGGCGGATTTTGAAGATGATTTTGTGCGCGGCGATGCGGTGACGCGTATTCTGATGAAGCCGAACAAGCCGCGTTATTTTCGGCATCCGTTTTTGCAAATGGGTAAGACTGCCGCAGACGAAAAAGCCTTTGAAGATTTTGCGGCAACGCGCGGATACAAAATGGCTCCGGTCACGGTTGATGTGATGGATTGGTTGATTAACGTCGCACACGCCAAAGCGCGGGCACAAAACGACGAAGCACTGATCAAACGTGTGGGCGAAGAGTACGTCAAATTCGCCGCGCAACGATTTGATTACAGCGAACAAATCGCCCAGGAATTATTCGGTCGTCCGATCAAGCACATTGTCTTGATGCACGCCAATGAACTCACGGCGGAAAACCTGGATGCGCTTGCTGTAACGCTGAAAAGCAAAGGCTACAAATTCATTTCGGTGGAAGACGCCTTGCAAGACCCGGTTTATCAAATGCCGGAAAAATATCTGGGCACGTCTGATCGGCTGGGGCATTGGGCGTTTAGCCAAGGCAAGAAGCTGACCCCGCCTCAACCCGCAGAGTTTTTGCAACAACCCTATCTCGATAATCAGCGGAACCGCCGCTAACCCCTTGAATATATGAAACGACTATCCGCCATCACCTTCGCTCTGTTTTTCGCGCTTGCGGTCGAGGCATTTGCCCAGCCGCAACGCCAAATGACGCCCGAACAGCAAGCCGCATTTCAGGCCCAGCAGGAAGCCACGCGCAAGGATCACCGGCAAATGATGGAGCAGTTGAAAATCACCGCGCTGCGGCCGGGCGCGAATCCGAATGATCCGAAAGCGCCCAACGCCGTCAATTACGACGAAGCCAAAGCGAATCCCTGGCCGAATCTGCCCGATCCACTGGTATTGAAAAACGGCAGGAAAGTCACGTCAGCCAAGGTCTGGTGGAATCAGCGCCGCGCCGAAATCATCGAAGATTTCGACCGTGAAGTGTATGGCCGCGTGCCGAAGAAAGTTCCCCAAGTGAGATGGGAAGTTGTCAGCACCACCAGCGAAACGAAATTCGATGTTCCCGTCATCGTCAAACAAATCGTCGGCCACGTGGACAATTCCGCTTACCCGGAAATTACCGTGGATATTCAATTGACGCTGACCACGCCCGCGAACGCACGCGGCACAGTGCCTGTCATGCTGGAATTCGGTTTTAACTTTCCGCGCCCGCCCGCCAATGCCGCAAACGCCAGCGGGCGGGCGTTTCCTGAACCGACCTGGCAAAAATTACTCTTCGAAAAAGGCTGGGGGTTTGCAACCATCGTTCCCACCAGCTATCAGCCCGACAACGGCGCGGGGCTGACCAAAGGCGTCATCGGCCTGGTCAACAAGGGGCAGCCGCGCAAGCCCGACGACTGGGGCGCATTGCGCGCCTGGGCCTGGGGCGCAAGCCGCGCGCTGGATTATTTCGAGACCGACAAATCCGTGAACGCCAAACAGGTTGGCATCGAAGGACTTTCGCGTTACGGCAAAGCGGCGTTGGTGACGATGGCCTACGACCAACGTTTCGCCATTGGTTTCATTGGTTCGTCAGGCGAAGGTGGAGCCAAGCTGCATCGGCGCAACTTTGGCGAACTCGTCGAAAACCTGACAGGCTCCGGCGAATATCATTGGATGGCCGGAAATTTCATCAAATACGGCGGGCCGCTGACCGCAAATGATTTGCCCGTGGATGCGCACGAGATGATTGCGCTGTGCGCGCCGCGTCCGACGTTCATCAGCTACGGCGCAGCCGAAGGACAAGGCGCGGAAGGCAAATGGGTGGATCAGCGCGGCAGCTTTATGGCGGCAGTTGCCGCCGGGCCGGTATTTCGATTGCTCGGCAAAAAGGATTTGGGCACAACAGAATTTCCCGCAGTTGAAACGGCATTGGTTGATGGTGATCTGGCCTGGCGGCAGCACAGCGGCGGTCACACGGTAGTTCCAAACTGGCCGACGTTTTTGACCTTCGCCAGCCGTTACATCAAAACAACTCTACCTTCACCACAAACGGCAAGAGCCAAATAACCTTTTCAAGGAGATAAGTCATGAAACTCAAAACGATCTTTTGGGCAACCGGTTTGCTGCTGGCGTTGTTCGTCGCGGCCTTTGCGGCAGACGTTGACGGCAAATGGACAGGGCAAGTGCAAGGGCCGCAAGGCGCAATGGACATCACCATTGTCTTGAAAGCGGAGGGCGAAAAATTGACAGGCACATACGCCAGTCAATTGGGGGAAGCGCCGATTAAAGAAGGCTCAATCAAGGGCGATGTCGTAGCTTTCAAAGTTGAGCGTGAATTCAACGGCACGAAATTTATTCTCGTCTACAAAGGCAAATTAGCCGGTGATGAAATCAAGCTGACACGCACGATGGAAGGCGATTTTGGCGGGCAGACGCCTCCACCCACTGATTTCACGGTGAAGCGCGCGAAGTAAAACTTCAGAGTTCACGCTTTGGCGTGTTTCCCGCACTGGATACGCTGAAGCGTGAACTCTAACCACACTAAAGCGCAAGTTCTGACCCTCGCTCCCAAAGGAACTTACTTCTCATGCCCAAAATCAAAGGCCTTCGTTGGTGGATGATCGGACTGATTATGCTCGGTTCGATCATCAACTATCTTACACGCAGCTCGCTTTCCGTCGCTGCGCCGACACTGAAAACACAGCTCGGCATTGACGAACAACATTACTCCTGGATCGTCAGCACGTTTCAGGGCGCAATTATGTTGCAGCCTTTATGTGGTTACGTGTTGGATGTCATCGGATTGAAAGCGGGATACGCGCTGTTCGCCGTCGCCTGGTCAATTATCAGCATGGCGCACGGCTTTGCGAATAACTGGCAAATGCTGGCTGGCTTGCGCGGCTTGCTGGGGCTGGCGGAAGGTTCGGCGAATCCGGCGGGAATGAAAGCGACGTCGGAATGGTTTCCGGCCAAAGAGCGCGGTTTGGCCGGAGGCGTATACAACATCGGCGCGTCGTTCGGTTCCATGCTGGCCCCGCCGCTCGTGGGCTGGGCGATTTTGGCTTACAACTGGCAGTCGGCGTTTGTCATTACGGGCGTGCTGGGACTTGTTTGGGTCGCCGCGTGGTTGTGGTTGTACGACTCGCCGGAAAAGCACAAAGCCCTTTCCGCTGAAGAAGCCGAATACATTTCGTCAGGGCAAGAAAAGCATTTGGCGCACGACGGCACGCGGCCTTCGGTTTGGTCACTGCTGCGCGAACGAAATTTCTGGGGCATTGCCCTGCCGCGTTTTCTGGCGGATCCAACCTGGGGCACGCTGACGTTTTGGATGCCGCTCTACCTGTCGCAAACGCGCGGCTGGGACATCAAACAAATTGCCTTGTTCGCTTGGTTGCCATTTCTGGCGGCGGACTTCGGCTGTATTTTTGGCGGAATGTTCAGCCTGTGGCTGCAAAAAACCTGGAACATACGGCTCATTAATGCGCGCCGCGCGGCTTTTACGTTAGGGGCCTTCACGATGTTGGGTGTTGGCTTCGTCGGCTTTGTTGAAAGCCCTTATGCCGCCATCGCGTTGCTCAGTCTGGCGGGCTTTGCGCATCAAACCTTATCCGTCACAGTCATCACAATGTCGTCGGATTTATTCAAGAAAAACGAAGTCGCCACGGTCGCCGGAATGGCTGGGACGTTTGGCAACGCTGGCTTGCTGATTTTCTCGCTGCTGATTGGCGCGCTGGTCGTCAAGATCGGCTACACGCCGTTTTTCATCTGTTTGGGTTTGCTTGATGTGCTCGGCGCGGCAGTGCTCTGGACAGTCGTCAAAGAAAAAAGGCTCTTTAGGAATTGCCGGAAACTCCACCACATCTTGTGATCTCAAATCCCGAAGAGCTTGAAGCCTTCGAGATCAAGCCAGACTCGTTGAAACAGATGCGCAATGTTCGTGATTCCATAACAGCGCCGTTTGAGGACT
>JAJNQA010000080.1 GCA_021155085.1 Heliomicrobium sp.
TTCGACCTGCAGGTCGAAGCGATTCGGTGAAATTCCACCTGACAACCCAGTCAAAAATACCGGAGGAATCATCGAATGAATCACAAGATCGTTAAAACAGGCATCGCGATTGCGCTTTCGACAGGCGTTCTGCTGTCAGCCACCAACACACAAGCGTATCCGCCATTTTTGAAGGCATCGGCCAAATTCGGCGCGAAGGATTGCACCTTTTGCCACACGCAGGCGGAAGGCGGCGAAGGCTGGAACAAACGCGGCACCTGGCTGATCGCTGAAAAAGACAAGCGCAAGGCCGACAAGATTGATGTCGCCTGGCTGAGCGAATACGGCGACAAGGCCACTGAAACCGGCGCGTCCGCCGCGCAGGCCAGCGACAAATGGGCCGAACTGGAAACCTTCCACGAAGTCATGTCGCAAACCTTCCATCCGGTGGAAGAGGGCAAGTTCGCTCCCATCCGAAACCGCGCGGGCGAACTGGCCACAAAGGCCAAACAATGGCTGGATTCCAAGCCGCCGAAGATTTACGACACGCCGGACATCAAGGCCATTCTGGTCAAACTCAGCGCGGAATCGAAGACGCTGGCCGACGGCATCGCCAAAGGCGCAACCGACGAACAGATCAAAAAAGATCTGACCGCGCTGCACGACCGCTTCCACGAAATCATCGGCGCCTGCCGCGAGGAAAAGAAAAAGCACCAATGATCCGGCGAGGAAGAAAAGCAAATACAAAAAGGCCATGCGCCGGTCACGGCCAAAAACTTGCGCAATCCGGTTGAGCATAATGCGGCCAGCATTGAAAACGGCAAGGCGCTTTACGAACAGTATTGCGCGGGCTGTCACGGCGCGGACGGCAGGGGCGAGCAATACAATCAAACCGCGCGGGTCAAAGCGCCCGATCTGAAAAGCGAGTATGTCAAGAAACTGGCGGACGGCGAAATCTTTTACGTCCTCACCCACGGGATCAAAACCAGCGGCATGCCCGGTTACAAACTCAAAACCAGCGACCGCGAACGCTGGCAACTGGTGCATTACGTTCGCCACTTTTCCATGTCGGAGGAAGAGTACGCGGCGAAGCCCTGTTTTCAGCGAACGGCTTGAATGCTTCCACTGTCATGGCGGATTCAACTTTTCCCAAACATCAGATCATGAAGGCAAGGCGTTTGCGGAAATCGAATTCCACAACACGGGGTTATACAACCTGGACGGCAATGGAGCGTACCCGAAGGAAAACACGGGCGTCTTCGAGATTACGAACAACCCGGAAGACATTGGCAAATTCCGCGCGCCCAGTCTGCGCAACATCGCCGTCACCGCGCCGTACATGCACGATGGCAGCATTGCCACGCTGGAAGCGGTGATTGACCATTACGCCGCCGGAGGCCGCACCATTCGCGGCGGCGAATTCAAAGGCATCGGCAGCCGCAATCCAAACAAGAGCAGTTTTGTCAAAGGCTTCCGTCTGACGCCACTGGAAAAACAGGACTTGCTGATTTTCCTGAAAAGCCTGACCGACGAAAAGTTTTTGACGGATCCGCGTTTCAGCGACCCGTGGAAACCGCGCGCCACGGCAATGAACGCCAATCGTTGAATCCGGAATACGAATTGGCCGAGACCGCACCGAATCTTGAGAACTCTTAACCTGCTGTTCTCTACTCTTCACGGTGAAACGGAAATGCGGGTAGCGCCATTCGCGCGGCTTCCAGCAGGCGCACCTGTGCCCACGCGACCGTCGAACCTTCGGGGCCGGTGATGGATTGACCGGATGCAAGACCGGCCAGCAGCGGCGGCAACCGCCACGCCAGAAGTTTTTGCCCCCGCACGGGAGGCCTGCCTTTGACGGCGAGTTCTCGTAAATTTTCCCAGCATCCGCGAGAAGGGTTTTTGCCTTGCAGATTCATTGCAATTCCAAAAGGAAAAAGCCACCGCGGGCATCTACGGTGGCAGTTTGGGTCATAGGCTGCCGCCGTTACGGGAGCTTTCTGATTTGAAGGGACAGGAGTTGGTGGTGGAGGCTTAGCTTTTGATGCTGCTTGTTCTAATATAACGTCCCTTTCCCACTGCGTTGCACTGATCGCGTTGCACTAAATTATGGTCAACCGTCGCATCATCGCAGCACAGTTACCTTGGAGACCAATTACCATCTCACTGTGTTTGGAGTCCCCAATGAAGCTGACTCGAAAAATGATTTTGCCGCGCTTGCTCATTGCGGCGTTTCTCGCGGTGACAATCCTCTTTCAATTTACCCGCCAACAGGCCGCCCCTTCATCCGCAGACTGGCCCTTTGTTGGCGGCGACGCAAACGGGACAAGGTATTCGGAACTGAACCAAATCAATCGCAAGAATGTAAAAGAACTGCAACCCGCCTGGGAATTTCATACTGGCGGGTTGCGCGAAAAATTCAACTCCGCGATTCAATGCACGCCGCTGGTGATTGATGGAGTGATGTATTTGCAGGGGATTGACCTGACCACTTTCGCGCTTGATCCGGCGACGGGCCGGGAATTGTGGCGATTCAATCCGCAGCGGACGCGCGAACTGGGGTTGCGCAGCCGTGGACTGGCGCATTGGTCGGACGGCAAACGGAACGGCGAACGGCGCATCATTCTGGCGATTCCCGACGGCAAGCTGTTTTCGATTGATGCCAAAACCGGCAAACTCGATCCGAAGTTCGGCCAGGAAGGCGTCGTCAATTTGCGCACCGGCATCGAACGCGACATCGAAAAAACGTCGCCGACGGGCGATTCTTACGTGGCTTTCGCTTTGCCGGAAAAGAAGTAAGAAGCATAACTGCCCCTTGTCGCCGCAAGGATGAAGGGCTTTGTTTTGTTGCGCTGTACCACTGAATCTGGAGAAAACTATGCACCAATTCAAACGTTTTGCGGTTTTGGCAATTTGTCTGTCGCTGCTTGCGTCCTGGACGCCAACGACCAGCGGCAAGGTCGTTGGCAAAAAAGGTGAGTGGCGATCTTATGGCGGCGATCAAGGGGCCACCAAATACTCGCCGCTGGATCAAATCAATCGTGACAACGTGCAAAATCTGAAGATTGCCTGGAAGTGGGATTCGCCCGATCAGAAAATCCTCGAAGCCAATTCCAAGTTGTATACCTTGGGCTATGAAGCCACGCCGCTGATGGTCAACGGCGTGTTGTACATCAGCACTTCGCTCAGTCAGGTTGCGGCCATCAATGCCGCAACGGGCCAAACGATCTGGGTGCATGATCCGAAAAGCTATGAAACGGGTCATCCGACCAATCTGGGCTTTTTGCATCGCGGCGTTGCCTATTGGACGGACGGCAAGCTGGAACGCATCTTCATCGGCACAAGCGACGCCTACTTGATCGCGCTGGACGCCAGGACGGGCCAGCCGGTCGAGAGTTTCGGCGAAAAGGGGCGCGTGAATTTGACCAGGGCGATTCCGCTCGCGGTAAACGCGCGTAATTACGCGATCAGTTCACCGCCGACCGTGTGCCGCGATGTCGTAATGGTGGGCGCCTCAATCAATGATGGCCCGACCCACAAAGAGATGCCGCGCGGCGATATTCAAGGCTTTGACGTGCGCACGGGCAAACCGCTCTGGGTTTTTCACACCGTGCCGCAAGCGGGCGAATTCGGCAATGAAACTTGGGAAAACGACTCGTGGAAATACACCGGCAACACGAACAACTGGACGCTGGCGAGCGCGGATGAAGAACTCGGTTACTTTTACATCCCGCTGGGCACGCCGACCAACGATTGGTACGGCGGTCACCGGTTGGGCAACAATCTGTTCGCTGAAAGTCTGGTCTGCCTGGACGCCAAGACGGGCAAGCGCGTCTGGCATTATCAAACCGTGCATCATGGCGTCTGGGATTACGACCTGCCCGCCGCGCCCGTGCTGTGCAATCTCAAGGTCAATGGCAAAACCGTCAAAGCCGTCGCTCAGGTGACGAAGTCCGGCTTCTGCTTCGTGTTTGACCGCGTGACGGGAAAACCCGTCTGGCCAATTGAAGAGCGTCCGGTTCCGCCTTCGGCTGTGCCGGGTGAAAAGCTTTCGCCGACGCAGCCAGTTCCGATCAAAATCAAGCCATTCGAGACACAAGGCGCGACCGAAGAAAACCTGATTGATTTCACTCCCGAATTGCGTGCCGAGGCGTTGAAGATTTTGAACAAATACGACCACGGACCGCTGTTCACCCCACCAACTGAAAAAGGCACGGTCAACCTGCCCGGTTGGGCGGGTGGAGCGAATTGGTGGGGCGCGGCGTTCGATCCAGACACAGGCATCCTTTACATTCCATCGGTCAGCAGCGCAATTACAGTCACCTTGCGCAAACCGGACCCGGCGCGCTCGAATTTCAATTACCGCGCGCAAATTGGCAACGTGTCTGGGCCGCAAGGCCTGCCGCTGTTCAAACCGCCGTACGGGCGTATTACCGCGATTGACCTGAACAAAGGCGAACACGTCTGGCAAATCCCGCATGGCGATGGAGCACGCGCCAAAGTGAATGCGTTGCTTGGCAACGGCAAGGATGTCGGGCCGTTAGGCGCGGGCGGCGGCGGCCCGTTGCTTACCAAAACGTTGCTGTTTGTCGGACAAGGTTCCGGCGGACGTGGTGGTGGCAGTGGCGGCGGGACCAATGTGATACGCGCCTTTGATAAAGCTACCGGCAAGGTGCTGGCGAGCATGGATTTGCCCGGCAGCCCGCACGGCACCCCGATGACTTATTTGGCGAACGGCAAGCAGTATGTCGTGGTGGCGACATTTGATGGGCAACTGGTGGCGCTGGCCCTGCCTTAAGCTGAGCAAAATCCCGACTTCCGTAAACCTGAAGCCGTCGTCACCAACGAAAGATCGGAGCGGCCTCCGCATTTTGGATGGCTCGACGGTTGACGCTACCGCCACAATCCCGCTCGGCAAGCATCCGTGCTTTTCAGCTCTCACCACATAACAATTTATCCGGCAGGGTTATTGTAAGTGTTGAAAAAGAAAAGGCTTTCCGAAGAAAGCCTTTTCTTTTTCATTCTAAAAATCGGGGCGAGAGGATTCGAACCTCCGACCTCTCGGTCCCAAACCGAGCGCACTACCAGGCTGTGCTACGCCCCGAATTGACTCCGGCATTATACACGGCGAAGTAGTTTGTTCAACCTGACGGTTTGCAGCGATGGAATACCATCTCCGGTAACGGGGATGGAGACCGAATTACCGGGGAATTTTGCCTTGATCAGCAAACTCCACTAACAGTTCTGTTGCTCCGTTCTCACACAGCATCAATCATACAAGACACTATCGGCGCGATCAGCCGGACAGCGATTGTTCGGCCTGATTACAGAGTTGTTCGTTCACGCTACGACCCGAAGTCATTTCAGTGTGGAAATGCAGCAAATCCCCGCGGCATATTGGTTGCACTGTTTGAGAGTTGCCAATCAACAAAATGCTGGCTGGTTGGACGGGAAGCCAATCAACTCAAACCGAAATCATGCTAATTCAAACTGGAGGCTCGCTATGAACGTGGAAGAATTGATGACCAGAGATGTGAAAACCTGCCATCGCGGTACCAACCTTGCCGAGGTCGCAAGTGTTTTATGGGAACGTGACTGTGGGGCACTGCCGGTGGTGGACGATGATCAGAAAGTTGTGGGCGTCATCAGTGACCGGGATATTTGTCTGGCCGTCGCCACGAAAGGGCGTCTCGCCTCAGAGGTCGCTGTCGGTGAAATCACCAGCGGCAGGCCAATTCATACCTGCACAGCCAGCGATTCGATTCAAGAGGTGCTCGCGACCATGCAGCAACAACAAGTGCGGCGAATTCCGGTCGTAAACAACGAGAAAAAGATCGAAGGAATTCTTTCAATCAGCGATGTGGTCAGGGCGGCGCAAAAAGAGTCTCGCGGTAATCAAGACGGGGTGAGCAACAACGAAGTTGTTTCCACGCTGAAAGCAATTTGTGAACAACGGCATGCCCCTCAAACGGCGGCGCCGATGACAAGAAACGCCTCGCAGGCGTGACAAAAAGCGGCGGTCATTTTTTGCTCCGCCGTTATTAACCAGTGACTGTGGCAACACAGCCTATCCTTCAAGGAGGAGAATTATGACGAAACCTGCATTGAAACCGGATCAAGTGGTCAGCACATTGAATAATCTGATCGAAACCTGCCGCGACGGCCAGAACGGGTATACCGACGCCGCCGAACACATTGAAAATCCGCAGATCAAAACTTTCTGCCTGGAACAGAGCCGCACGCGCGCGCAATTCGTCGGCGAACTGCAACAGGAAACGCTATCGCTGGGCGGCGATCCGGAAAACGCCGGCAGCACGGCAGCGGTACTGCACAGGGCCTGGATTAACCTGAAATCCGCGTTGGGCGGCGGCGATCACGCCATTCTGGCGGCGGCTGAAACCGGTGAAGATTCCGCTGTCAAGGCGTACGACAATGCGCTGAAAGAGGCCCTGCCTGCGCCGATTCGCGCCATCGTCGAACGCCAGCGACACAACGTCAAACAGGCGCACGATCTGGTGAAAACCATGCGGGATCAATCGAAATAGGCAAAAGAGGGCGAAGTAAGTCGAATTGGCTAACGAGTCCGAATCAAAGCCCTGGCTGACCAAAATCGGCTGGGGCTTTCAATTTTTCCACAGACAATCCAGTCAGCCGGGGCAGCGATGTTCCAATCTCTTCATTCACCACCAGATCGGCAATCTCGTCCAGCGGCGTTGCCGTGCGATTGATGATGATCAGCGCGGCTCCGCACTGTTTCGCCAATTCAGGCAAGGATGCCGCAGGGTAAACCACGAGCGAGGAACCCACGGCCAAAAAGACTTCGCAATCCTGACAGGCTTCTACCGCCGCTTTCATCGCCAGCGCCGGCATGGATTGGCCAAACGAAATCGTCGCCGGTTTCAGCAAGCCGCCGCATTCATCACATTCCGGAGCGAGGTCGCCCGCCTGAACACGCTTGACGGCTTCATCCATGGAAATCCGCGCGCCGCAGGTCAGGCATTCAGCTTCGACCGTCGTGCCGTGCAATTCAATGACTTGAGTATTCCCCGCGCGCTGGTGCAGTCCGTCAATATTCTGCGTGATCATCGCGCGCAGTTTCCCCCGGCGTTCCAATTCGGCAAAGGCCAGATGTCCGGCGTTCGGCTGCGCGTCCCGCATTTCGGGCCACATGGCGACTTTCTGCCGCCAATATTCGATGCGGCCAGCGCGGCTTGCGACAAATTCGCCGTATTCGATGATGCGGTTGTTCGCCCAAATGCCATTCGGACTGCGAAAATCCGGAATGCCGGATTCAGTCGAAATGCCCGCGCCGGTAAATCCGACGATCCGCGATGAGTTGGCGATGAGTTCTGTGGCTTGTGCAAATGTCATAGCGGCGCAAAGTGTAGCCGCCGATTTCGCCGCCTTGCAACCTTTGCGGCAATTGGCGTAAATCTGTGCCACCCTGTCGTTTCGCAATCAATTTTTGAGAGGTGAGAAATGAAAACGCAGCTTGCCGTCTGCCTAATTGCTTTGAGTCTTTTCGCCATGGCTTGTCAAAACAGTTCGACTGAAAAAACGAATCCGCCCGCCACGCAAACTTCGCAAGCCGACGAAGCGCGCGATGTGCATTCTTACGCCAATCCTGAACAAGTTCGCGTCAAACATGTCGCCCTCAACCTGGAAGTTTTATTCGACCGCAAGGTGCTGAAAGGCACTTCAACTTTGACGGTTGAACGCAAACAAAACGACGCCAAAGAACTCAAGCTCGATACGCGGGAGTTGAAAATCGCCAAAGCCGAAGCTTCGACGGATGGCAGTAACTTCACGCCAACGCAGTTTTCGCTGGGCGAAACGGACAAGATTCTGGGCGCGCCACTGACAATTCAACTGCCTGCGCAGGCCACCAAAGTCCGCATTGAATACGAATCCAGTCCAACGGCTTCCGGTGTGCAATGGCTCACAGCGGCGCAAACCGCTGGCAAAAAACATCCGTACGTTTTTACTCAATCCCAATCCATTCACGCCCGAAGCTGGATTCCATTGCAGGATTCGCCCGGTGTGCGCGTCACCTATTCCGCCACGATTCGCACGCCAAAAGACTTGCGCGCGGTGATGAGCGCCGAACAGGACAGTAATGCGCCTCTGACCGGCGAGTACAAATTCAACATGCCGCAGGCGATTCCCTCTTATCTAATCGCATTGGCGGCGGGGGACATTACGTTCAAACCGCTGGGCAATCGCACCGGTGTGTACACTGAACCGGCGATGCTGGAAAAAGCGGCGAAGGAACTCGAAGACACGGAAAAAATGGTCGAAGCGACCGAAAAGCTTTATGGCCCGTACGCTTGGGGGCGCTACGACATTCTGGTGCTCCCGCCGAGCTTCCCCTACGGCGGAATGGAAAACCCGCGATTGACCTTTGCCACGCCAACCATCCTGGCCGGAGACAAAAGCCTGGTTTCGCTGATCGCGCACGAACTGGCGCATTCCTGGTCAGGCAATCTGGTGACGAACGCAACCTGGCGGGATTTTTGGCTGAACGAAGGCTTCACGACGTACCTGGAGCGCCGCATTGTCGAAGCGGTTTACGGACGGGAGAACGAAGAGATGCAGGCGGTTTTGGGACGCCAGACGCTGGACGGCCTGCTCGCCAAATTCGATGCCCGCGACCAGATTCTGCATATTGATCTGACCGGTCTGGACCCCGACGAAGGTTCGACCGAAGTTCCGTACGAAAAAGGCGCGCTCTTTTTGCGACAACTGGAAGAAACCTTCGGCAGAGAAAAGTTCGATCAGTTTCTGAAAGCCTACTTTGATCATTTCGCCTTTCAGAGCATCACGACGGCGGATTTCCGCGCTTATCTGCAAAAGAATCTGCTTGACCAGAATCCGCAGCTTGCAGCGAAAATTCCACCAAGTCTGATTGACGAGTGGATCGAAAAACCTGGCCTGCCCGCCTCCGCGCCGAAGCCGAAATCAGACGCTTTTGCCAAAGTCGAAGACCAGGCCAAAGTCTGGCTGGAAGGAAAAACGCCCGCGGCCAAGCTGCAAACCAAGCAATGGACGACGCAGGAATGGCTGCACTTCCTGAAATTCCTGCCACCCAGCCTGAGCGAAATTCAGATGAAAGAGTTGGATCAGGCGTTCGGTCTGACGAAAAGCGGTAACGCTGAAATCGCGCACGTCTGGTTGCTTGCAGCCATTCGCAATAAATATGCGGCGGCAGATTTACGACTGGAAGAGTATCTGACTTCCATTGGCCGGCAAAAGCTGATCAAACCGCTATACGAAGAGTTGGTGAAAACGCCGGAAGGCAAGCAGCGCGCGAAAGCGATCTTTGCCAAAGCGCGCGCCGGGTATCACCCGATTGCACAGACTTCAGTGGGCAAGGTTGTTCAATAACGATTATCCCGGAAAACAAAATGCCGCGGAGAATCCCGAAGGATTCTCCGCGGCATTTTGTTTTTTTGCCGGTTATTATGCGATCACGTTATTGAGCGCTTGCAAAGCCTGCTGGATTCGCTGGCTGGCGATTTCGACAGCTTGCCCGATTTCCACGTCTTCCGCCTGCCGAGTGGCGCGGTCGTAAAATTCGACTTTGCCTTCCTTCAGCTTCTTCGGCCCGATGCGGATCTGGAACGGGAAGCCCACCAAGTCGGCGTCGTTCAGTTTGACGCCCGCACGTTCATCGCGGTCGTCGTAAAGGACTTCGACGCCGGCTTTCGACAACCCCTCGTAAATGCCATCGGCGGTGACCTTCACTTCGGCGTCTTTCATATTCAGCGGCGCGACGACAATCTGGAATGGCGCGACGGTGATCGGGAACTTGATGCCGGCTTCGTCGTGGTGGAGTTCGATGGCGGCGGCCAGGATGCGTTCAACGCCGATGCCGTAACTGCCCATCACAATCGGGACTTCCTTGCCTTCGGCGTTGAGCACAGAAGCGCCCATCGAAACGCTGTATTTCGTGCCGAGTTTGAAAATGTGGCCGACTTCCAGGGCTTTGGCGACGCGCAAGACGCCATCGTCGCATTTCGGGCAGCCTTCGCCTTCGACGACGGTGCGCAGGTCGGCCCAGGCAGTGACTTTGATGTCGCGTTCGATGCTGACATTGCGCAGGTGATGATCGTCAACATTTGCGCCAGTGGTCATGTTTTTGCGTCCGCGCAAAGCTTCGTCGGCGATCACTGGAACTTTCGTCACGCCAACCGCACCGAGCGATCCGGCGTGCGCGCCCATCAACTCGAAAATCTCTTCCGGGTGCGCGGGACGAACCGCGGTTTGTTCCCAGGCGTCCTGATTGACCAGTTTGGCGATGGTGTTCGCAAGCTTGGCCTCATTGACCTGATGATCGCCCCGCAGCAGGGCCAGAAACGGCGTGGTTTTGATGTCGTGGCCTTTTTGCGCCAGCGAAACAAAAACCAGGGTTTTAACCTGTTTGTTCGCGGCGGCTCCGCCATCGAAATTGACCAGATCTTCAATCGTGCGAACGCCAGGGGTCGGAAACTTTTCAACCGCTTCCGTGCTCTCGCCATCGTCAATGGCCGGAATGCGAGATTGAGCTTTTTCGGTATTGGCAGCGTAGCGGCATTTCGGGCAGCTTGCGACCAAATCTTCGCCGGCGTCGGTGTAGACCATGAATTCGTTCGACGCCGAACCGCCCATCGAACCGGAGTCGGCTTCGACGATCACGAAATCAAGACCACAGCGGCTGTAGACCTTGCGGTAGGCGTCGCGTTGATCATCGAACGCCTTGTCGAGGCCCGCCTGATCAATATCGAACGTGTAGGCGTCCTTCATCGTGAACTGGCGAGTGCGCAGCAAGCCTGATTTCGGGCGGGCTTCGTCGCGAAACTTGGTTTGAATCTGATACCAGACCTGCGGCAGTTGTTTGTATGAACGCAGGTGATTGCGCGCGATGTCCGTGAAGGCTTCTTCGTGGGTCATTCCCAGGCAGTAATCGCCGCCCTTGCGGTCTTTCAGCCGGAACATATTCGGCCCCATGACCGACCACCGGCCCGATGCCTGCCACAATTCCGCCGGATGCAGCGCGGGGAAAAAGAATTCCTGCCCGCCAATGGCATTCATTTCCTGGCGGATGATTTCGGAAATTTTCAGCACGGAGCGCTGCGCCAGCGGCAGGTAGGTGTAAATGCCCGCGCCCATCTGGCGCACAAAACCGGCGCGCAACAGCAGTTTATGACTGATGACTTCGGCGTCCGAAGGTTCTTCGCGAAGGGTGGGAATGAAGTAATTTGACCAGCGCATAATTCTACAGGACTGAGCGTTGAGGACGGAGGGCTGAGCGAATTGGCTCAACACTCCGTCCTCAGTCCTCAGCACTTTCTCCTTTACGGTTTTTGAGCGATTGCGATTAGTGACAGGCCGCATGGCGGGCCGATGAGCTTTTCCAGTTTCAGCAGCGGCACGAGCCGATTGGCCATATTGGCCTGCCCCGCAGGCAGATAATCGCGTTTGAAGATCCGGCCGTTGATCAGCCAGGGAAGCGTTGCCAGCAAGCTGAAAAACTTTACTCCGCGCACTGTGAAGCCAGCTTGTTTCAATCTCTCCAGCAGTTCGCGTTTTCCGTAGCGGCGGAAATGGCCGACGGCGCGATCAAACTCGCCGTACAAGACTGGATGCGCCGGAACCAGCAGCGCGAGTGTTCCTCCCGGCTTGAGCACGTTGCGCATCTGCTGGAGCGCGAACAAGTCGTCTTCGATGTGCTCCAGCACATTCAGGCAAACGACAGTATCAAAAGGGTTGGAGACAAATTCCAGCGGCGCTTTTGAATCGAGATCAAACTGACCGACCTGGACATTCGCCCTGCCTTCAAACAGGCGCTGCAATTCATTCCGGTAACTCGGCACAACATCCGTCGCCATCACTTCGCAACCATTGGCGCAAAGGAACTGGGTGATGTTGCCGGTGCCGGAGCCGACTTCGAGAATGCGGCGGCCCATCGCCTCCGCAATCTGTTCGTAAATCCAGTGATTGTAGCGGTCGAGCTCGGCGAGCTGATTAAGCGTCGCCGTCAGCGCCAGACTTTCTTCTGCCATATCCGTGTAGTTGTGCCGCGCCCCGCGCGCGCGGCTGAAAAATAAGAGGCGTGATGATGCCTGCTGGAATAAGTGAAGTCAAATCTTGATCAAAGGCTGCAATTGCCCGCGGTGGGCTTGTTTGCTCAAGCGCATAGTGGTTTATAATCGGCGCGCATCTCCGCGGGCGAAACGTACTTAAGCGATCATTGCGATTCTGGTCGATTCTGGCACACACACTCAATGAATCAAGACGACAAACTTCCCACAGGTGTCTTTGCGCACGCAGTTGCCAGAGAAGACCGATTTGCGCTGCTGGCATTGGCGGTCTTATTCGCCGCGATGCTCGCGGCCTCCTGGCAACGTTGGACGCAGCCCTTGCTCGATCACGGGCGCGAGATGAATCTCCCCACGCGCATTCTGGCCGGAGAACATTTATATTCAGACGTTCAATTTCTCTACGGCCCTTTCGCGCCGCACTTCAATGCCCTGCTCTATCGCATTTTCGGCATTCATCTGGCGACGCTGAAAGTGAGCGGCGCAATTTGCGCGCTGCTGATCCTGTTGATGATTTACTGGCTGTCGCGGCGGCTGATGTCGGTCTGGGAGGCAACGCTGGCAACGGGACTGGTCCTGGTCATCTGCGCAGTCAAATCCACTGCAAACTACATTCAGCCCTATGCCTATGCCGCGTTGTATGGCTTTGTCTTCGCCCTGGCGTCGCTGGTTTGCACAATCAGATTTGTGCAAAGCCGGCGGCAGAAACAGATGATCTGGGCGGGGGTATTCGCGGGCTTGTCGCTGATTTCCAAACCTGAAATTGCCCTGGCAGCCTGGGCGGCGGCCGGGATCGCGTTATTGATGGAAAGCGTATCGGTGCGCAAACCGCTCGCGCGTGAAGCGTTGTATTTCATCCTTCCGGTAGTTGTCATTTTTGCGGCGGCGTATGGCTTCATTCTAAGCCATGTGCCGCTTGAAGTTCTGCTCCAGGACAACCATGTCTTGTTCACCAACATGCCGCCGCAACTGATTTACTTCAATCGGCATATCAGTGGTTTGGCCAAAATGCCGACCTCGATTTGGTTCACGCTCACGGGGATTGCCATATTCGGAATTTGGGCCGGGGCAAGCGCGGTGATTGGCGCAGTGCTTTCTGGGTTCCGGCGACAAGCAGGGTGGGGATACGCGCTCAAAGTCAGCGGCCTGGTTTTGCTGATCGCGGCGGTCTGGCGCGAAGCGGCGATCAGGTTTCTCAAAGTGCCCGACGATGTGACGCCCTTCGCCTCGGCCATTATTGTTTTGCCATTGGTGATCGGCGCGCTCGGCTGGCGCGTGTGGAAGACGCGAAAAGCGGATCAACCGGTTCCCGTCGAACAGCGAATTCTGATTGTCCTGGCGGTCTTCAGCTTGTTCTCTGTGTTGCGGGCATTGCTCAATGTCACGACCACCGGCCCTTATACGCCTTTTTTCATTCCGGCTCTGATCGTCGTTTACCTGTACCTGTTGTTTCGGGCCGCGCCTGCTTTCCTGGCGCCGGCATTGGCTGTTCGCGCCACTGCCCAGCGGGTCCTGATGTGTCTGGTCGCCTTGCTGGTCATTGGACTGGCAGTCAATTCAGCAATCCGATTCCGCAAAATCAACACTTATGAGGTGAGTTCGGCGCGGGGAAGTTTCGTTACGCTGCCTGAAATCGGCCAGCCATTGGCGGCGGCGATTCGTTACGCCGAAGAACACACCAGGCCGGGCGAATACGTGCTGGCGCTGCCGGTGGCGACGACCATCAATTTTCTGGCTGCGCGCCCCTATCCGCTGCGCGAAGAAATCGTTCACCCCGGTTTCCTGACCGACGAAAAAGAAATTGAGGCCATTGAACGGATTAAATCCCGGCAAGTTCCGCTTGTACTGGTCGCCAATCAGATTACAGCCGAATTTCGAGACCGGGTTTTCGGCGCCGATTACAACCAGGAGTTGATGCGCTGGATCACGGAAAACTATCATCTGGTGGCGCGCTTTGAAACGCCACACCGGCAAGGCGCGAATTTCAGCAATGAACCATTTTTCATTCTGGCTTATGAGCGCAATCCGTAAGCCTGGGGCTTCAGGGTCGGCATGATTGGGCGCTGATCGAACAGGCTGTCTGGCCACTAACCTGAATGAAAGATTGACTTCGCCGGAAAAGCTGTGCTATCAACCACTCACGTTGCGCGTCGGTTGATTGAACTCTTGTTGAGTCCCCCAGATAATGCGCAACAGTTGTTTCGATTCAGGTATCCGTCAGTAGCCACTTTCGTTGTCTTAACGTTATCCGTTGTCTTTAACAGTAGATTCGCGTTTCGGTAATTTTCCAGAGTAACCGTAGGTCAGGTATTTCTGTTGCCAATTAATCACTGACGGCTCTCGATTCCTGAGAGCCATCCGCGGGAGGCGTAGCGGTGCGAAGCAAAATTTTTCTTTCAGCCTTTCTCTTTCTGATTTTCGGCATAACGCCGGTATCCGCACAGCAAAGTGAGCCGCAAGATGTGGCTCAGGCAAAACCAGCTCAACAACCGACACCTAAGCCGGCAGAGCCGCCCAAAGTGCAGTTCCCTGATGATAAACCCCTGGGCGCGGCGGGACCGTCACGAGATAAAAAACCAACCGTGGAGGATGCCGAGTTCAAGGTGATCGAAGATCGCTGGCGCATAGGCATTCCCGATGACCCGCGGTTCCGGAAAGGGAACATCATCAACCCGTACCGTCAAAACGTGTTGAAAGGCGATTATCCGATTATCGGTCAGCACACGTTTCTGAATGTCACGCTGGCCAGCGAAAGCGACTTCACGGTTCGGCGGTTGCCCGTGCCGCAGGATGTCAATTCGCAAAATCCCGGCAGCTTTGAATTCTTCGGACGCGGACGGCAGGAAGTTTTCAACCAGAACTTCATCTTTTCCATGGACCTTTTTCATGGCGACGCGTCGTTCAAACCGGTAGATTGGCGATTCAAAGTCACTGGCATCGCCAATATCAATGTCCTCAACACGCGCGAACTCGGGATTACCAATATTGACGTTCGGCGCGGCAGGTTGCGACAGGACGGATTCAATTCGATTGAAGAAGTCTTCTTTGAGTACCGCCTGGGAGACACCACCAAGCTTCTTCCCTTTCTGCGTGGCAAAGGAAGCAGAAAAGGCCGCTCGCCGGAATTCGACACGACCTCGATCCGTGTCGGCATTCAGCCCTTCACCAGCGATTTTCGCGGATTCATTTTCAGCGATTCAAATCTGGGCGCGCGGCTGTTCGGCAACTTCCAGAATAACCGCTGGCAGTACAATCTGGCCTATTTCCACATGATCCAGAAGGAAACCAACAGCGGGCTCAACACGATCAATTTCGCCGAGACCAGTTTCCGCAATCAGCAGGTATACATTGCCAACATTTTTCGCCAGGACACCTTCGTGCTTGGCTACACCACCCAGTTCAGCCTGCATTACAGCGATGATCTCCCCTCCACGGAATATGACCTGAACGGTTTTCTGGTTCGTCCCGCCAAAATCGGCCTGGTCAGGCCGCATCGTGTGCGGTCAGGTTATCTGGGCTGGACGGGCGATGGCCACTTCGGACGCATCAACATCACGCACGCTCTCTATCAAACCATCGGGCGCGACTCTTTCAACCAGATTGCCAATCGTGCCACGCGCATCAATGCGCAGATGGCCGCCGCCGAGCTTTCGGTGGATTATGACTGGCTGCGGTATCGCGCGGCGGTGTTCTATTCTTCGGGCGACGCTGATCCAACGGACGGCACGGCGCGCGGCTTTGACGCCATTCTGGACAATACCAGTTTTGCCGGCGGCAAGTTCAGTTTCTGGAATTCACAGGGCATCCGCCTGACCCAAACGGGCGCTGCCCTGGTCGAACCCCGCAGCCTCATCCCAAGCTTGCGGAGCAGCAAAATCCAGGGGCAGGCCAATTTCGTCAACCCGGGGCTGACGCTTTACAACGCGGGTGTGGACGCCGACCTGACACCAAAACTGCGGGGCTTCGTGAACTACAACTATCTGCGGTTCAATCGAACCGAATCTTTGGAACGCGTGCTATTTCAACCCAATATCCGCCACGACATCGGTCACGATCTGGGCGTCGGCTTCATCTATCGTCCACTGCTCAACGAAAACATTCTCGTGGTCGGCGGCGCTTCGGGGCTGCGTCCGGGAACAGGATTTACCGATATTTACACTTCGAATTGCGACGGCACCCCTGGCGGCTGCGGCGCACGACGGCCAACCCTGTGGTCAACCTTCGTCACCCTGAAGTTTGTCTACTAATCCACTTCGTTGCCTTCAACGAGGACATCATGTCAGAAGAAATCATTCGTCAATCCATCAACGATTATTTCGCTGCAATCAGCGCACTCGATTGTGAAGCCTGGATTGCGGCGTTTGCCGCCGACGCCGTTAGTTACGAACCCGGCGGTCCCCCGCTTGAAGGTCACGACGCCTTGCGAATGTTTTTCAATGGGGTCGCCGGCGGCTTCGAAACGATTGAAATGAAGCCGGATCAGATCTTCCCAGTCGGAAACGAAGCCGGCGTCAAATGGTCGGCGCACGGTACCGGGAAAAATGGACGAGAAGTTAATTTCGAAGGCATTGATGTTTTCGCCATCAACGAAGCCGGCAAAATTCAAGCGGTGAGAGCCTACTGGAACCCGGCGGCAATGATGGCGGAATTGACTGGCTGAGCCTGACATTGCCCTGAAAATAAAAGCTCAAAAATCGCTTTACGTCGCACCAAACGTACTGAAGTTGTGTTTCTCCTAACTGCCTAATTGATTGACCGTCAGGCGCCTTTGCGCGCCTGACTTTAGCCGTAAAGTTTATGAATCAAGCCAAGACTATCAAACGCGTCAAAATATTCTTCCTGTTGTGTCTCGCCATTACACTCGCGGTCGGCCTGCTGGCGGCCAATCGCAGCACAACCGAAGCCGTTTCGTCCTTAGCCGTCGGTCATAAGAATGACGATGACCAGGCGCAGGCACAGCGGCAGAAGAAGGTCAATCCGAAGAGCGTTGGTTGCATTGTCTGCCACACCGGCTCAGAGTCCATGCACGCGGACGGTGATGATGACCTGGGCATCGGCTGCGCTGATTGTCACGGCGGCGATCCGGCGGAAACACAAGACAAGAAAAAAGCGCACGTCCAGCCCAGATTACCGGAACTCTGGAAATCCACGGCGAATCCGAAACAACTGGCGGCCGCCTGGCTGAAAGAGAGCGCCGAATATGTTCGGTTTATCAACCCCGGCGATTTCCGCGCGGCGGACCTGGCCTGCGGAAAATGTCATGAACGCGAAGTCGCCTGGAACAAAAAGAGCATGATGACGCACGGCGGCGTGCTCTGGGGCGCGGCGCTCTACAACAACGGAGCCTATCCCTACAAAGACACACAGTTTGGCGAAAGTTACAGCATTGACGGAAAACCGCAGATTATCCTGACCAACCCCGCGCCCACCGCCGAAGAGACTCTGAAACAAGGAATTCTGCCCTACCTGATGCCGCTGCCACGCTGGGAAATCACGCAGCCCGGCAATATATTGCGCGTGTTCGAACGCGGCGGTGAATTGAAAGGTCTTCCTTCGGACATTGGCAGTCCCATGATCTTCGAATTGCCCGGCAGGCCGGAAGTGAAGTTAAGCGACCGCGGCTTGGGCACGCGGCTGAGAACCGATCCGGTCTTTCTCGGTTTGCAGAAAACTCGCCTGCTCGATCCGCTGCTTTCGATGATGGGAACGAACGATAATCCCGGCGATTTCCGTTCATCGGGATGCACTTCCTGCCACGTGGTTTACGCCAACGATCGTGATCCGAAGCATTCAGCACAATTCGCGCAATTCGGAAATATGGGCAGAACGCAAACCGCTGATCCGACCATTCCGAAGGACGAACCCGGCCATCCAATCAAGCACCAAATGGTGTTAGGCGCGCCATCCAGCACCTGCATGGTCTGCCATATCCACCCCGGTGGAAATATGGTGACCAGCTATTACGGAATGACCTGGTGGGACAACGAAACCGATGGCAATTTGATGTACCCCGCCAAACAGCCCAAATTGAGCGAGGAACAAAAAGAAGAGATTGCGCTTCGCAATCCTGAAGGCTCGGCGCTGCGCGGGCTGTGGGGGCAGGATAAAGACTTCCTGGCCAACATGTCGAAGGATGTGAATCCGAAAGCACAGCGCACGCAGTTCGGCGATTTCCACGGCCACGGCTGGGTCTTCCGCAATGTGTACAAGACCGACCGCAAAGGCAATATGCTTTCCGCGCGTGGCACGAAAATCGCGCCGGAGGATCCGGACAAGTTCAAAAAAGCCGTCCACATGGAAGACGTGCATCAGAAGGTCGGAATGCAATGCTCCGACTGCCACGTCAGCAACGATGTCCACGGCAACGGCAACCTGTACAACGAAGCGCGCGCCGCCATTCAAATTGATTGCATTGATTGCCACGGCACGATTGACAAACCTGCCACGCTGACGGTTTCCGGCCCATCGGCGGGGACAGGCCGCTTCAAGGGCAAAGTCGTCACGACGCCCAAAGACCTGACCCGAATTAAAACCCGCAATGAACGCGGACGGTCAGTTTCGATGTTCCAGCGGATTACAGCCGAAACCAAACGCGTGGTGATCGGCGACGACAGCAAACCGGAACTCGGGCAGGACGGAAAGCCCCGCGAAATCACCTTGCGTCCCGGAGATGTCGTACAAAATTCACTGGTTGTGCCGGGCAAATGGTGGCGAGTGGTGCAAACCATTGACACTGTCGCCCAAACTCGCACGGTCAAGATCGGCAACGACGACGTCCAATACCGCAGCCGCGATTACAACGACTCTTCGGCCTGGGCCAAGACCGTCCAGCGCGACGGCAAGACCTGGGCGGACCCGAACGTCGCCGAATCGAAACTGGCGCATGCCAACAGCAACATGACTTGTTATGTGTGCCACACCTCGTGGACGACAAGCTGTTTCGGCTGCCATCTGCCGATGACCGCCAACAAGCAGAAGCCGATGTTGCACAACGAAAACCAGGATAATCTGCGCAACTACACGCAGTACAATTTCCAAACCTTGCGCGACGACATTTACATGCTCGGCAAGGACAGCACCGTCACCGGCCATCGCATCGCGCCCACGCGCTCGACCTGCGCCGTGCTGGTCGGTTCGCAAAACCAGAACCGCGAATGGCTCTATTCACAGCAGCAGACGGTTTCCTCCGAAGGCTACAGCGGCCAGGCGTTCAGCACCTTCGTGCCGCATACCGTGAGCACATCGGAAACCAAGGTTTGCACCGATTGCCACGTCTCGAAAGCCAACGACAACAACGCCATCATGGCGCAGTTGTTGATGCAGGGAACAAATTTCGTCAACTTCATCGGGCGCTTTGCCTGGGTGGCGGCAGGAGAGCATGGCATCCATGCCATCGCTGTCACAGAGCGCAACGAACCGCAGGCCGTGATCGGTTCCAGCCTGCATAAGCTGGCTTATCCTGAAGAGTACGAGAAGCACACAAAACATGGCGGCGAATTGCATGAGGCCTACGAACACACGACACACCACCAGGCACTGGGGATTCAGGTGCGCGGCGAGTATGCCTACGTCGCCAACGGTTCGGGCGGTCTGCGCGTGTATGACATCGCCAACATAGACAACAAAGGCTTCAGCGAACGCATTACCACGGCGCCGGTTTCACCAATCGGACAGCGGTTTTACGTCAAAACCAAATATGCAACCGGCGTTGCGTCTCCAACGACGCTCGGCGTTGATCCGACGCGCAAGCACCGTCCGGAAAATCAGGAAGCCGAATACCGCGACGATAAGCAGCCGATCCATCTGATCTACGCCTTTCTGTATGTCAGCGACAAGTACGAGGGCCTGGTGGTTGTCGGCGACAAGAAAACCGGCGTGGCGACGCTGCTTGACGGCAATCCGTCAAACAACTTCCTCAAACGCGGACTGGCTTTCAACCCCGGCGGAGCGCTGAACGGCGCATCATCCATCACGATTGCCGGCGTGTACGCATACATCACCTGTGACAGGGGACTTGCCATCGTCAATCTGAATAATCCGCTGGAACCGAAGCTGGTGGCCGAAATCAGCGGATTCAATCACCCGCACGGCGTGCAGATTCAATTCCGCTACGCCTTCGTGACCGATGATGAAGGCTTGAAGGTCGTTGACATCACCAATCCCGAAAAACCGCGTTTGATTGAAGGCTCGCTGGTCAAGATTGAGGACGCGCATAATCTTTATGTGGCGCGAACCTACGCCTATGTCGCGGCGGGCAAAAATGGTCTGGCCATCGTTGATATCGAGAAGCCGGAAAAACCGAAGCTCGAGCAAATGTTCAATGGCGACGGCAAGATCAACGACGCGCACGATGTGAAGCTGGGAATGGTCGCCAATTCCCTGTTTGCCTATGTCGCCGACGGCAAGAATGGCTTGCATGTGGTGCAGATGATGTCACCGGAGGAAAACGCGAACATCTACGGTTTCTCCCCCAAACCGACGCCGAAACTAATTGCGACACACCACTTGAAAGGCGAGGCGCTCGCCCTCTCCAAAGGCATTGACCGCGACCGCGCCGTGGACGAATCCGGCAACCAGCTTTCGGTCTTTAACCGGCGCGGAGCCCGTCCCTTCAATCTGGCGGAGATGCAGCGCATGTATCTGCGCGATGGCCAGCTTTACACTGTCACGGATGATGTGCCGCCCAAACCCAGGAATACTCAGCCGCGAGCCGAAGCGGAGAGCGCGGATTCAGGCTGGTCCATTTTCAAAACGAGTTGGGTCATACAGCTATTCTTCGGATTGATGATGTTTGTTGGCTGCGTCTACGTCATCAGAAGGAGACAATAATTGGTGGCCTGTGGCTGTTGACGGATCGGAGGCGTTTGGCTAAGATGCCTTCGCCTTCGACGAAGGTACCGTTCTCGGACATTAGGTATTACTGCTTGTGGGGCTATAGCTCAGTTTGGAAGAGCGCTTGACTGGCAGTCAAGAGGTCAGGGGTTCGAGCCCCCTTAGCTCCACTTTCTCTCTCTCATTCATTTTCGTTCAAACCTTTTCCTTTCCCGCCGTAACCCGTTTGCCTGAGATTGACTTGTCTCCGGACCTTTCATAATGTTCGGCCAGTATGGCCTCAAAGTACTGTCCAAAGTGTAATCAAACCTATTCCGCCAACCAGCGTTTCTGCCGGAGCGATCAGGAGGTTCTTTCGCTGAAAGATCCTTATCACCTGGTGGGCAAAACGCTGATGGACAGGTACAAAATTACGGCGCTGATCGGGCTGGGAGGAATGGGCGCTGTTTATCATGCCTGGCATCTGGGAATTGATCGCCGCGTCGCCTTCAAAATTCTTCAGCCGAATCTGGCCGTTGGCGATGACTATGTTGTGGAATTGTTCGAGCGCGAAGCGAAACTGGCCGGCAGGCTCACGCACCAAAATATTGTGGATGTCACGGACGCCGGCCACACTCCGGACGGGATCGCCTACATTGTCATGGAATGGCTTGAGGGGCGAACGCTGGATGAAGAGTTGTCCCGTCAGGGGCGTTTCGGGTTCAAGCGTGCAATTGACATCATCAGTCAGATCACTTCGGCGCTGGGCGAAGCGCACGTCAAACGAGTCGTTCATCGTGATCTGAAGCCAGCAAATATCATGCTCCTGGATACGGCTGATGGCAGCGATCGCATCAAAGTGCTGGATTTCGGCATTGGAAAAGTAATCGAAGAGACCACCGCCAACTCCCCGGTTTCAGCTCTTGTAGGGACCCCACAGTATGCCAGCCCTGAGCAGTTGACCGTGGGCAGTCATATTGATGGACGTTCGGACATCTATTCGCTGGGCGTGATTTTTTACCGGCTACTGGGCGGGCAATTACCTTTCAATTGCTCTTCAATGGGCGAATTGCTGCAGATGCAATTGACTGCTGTGCCTAAAACGCTTGGCCTCATCCGCCCTGAGACGCCAAAGTCACTTGAAAATCTGGTCAATGGCATGCTGGAGAAAGAACCAGCCGCGCGGCCACAGAATGCCCTCGAAGTGCAGGCGCGATTGGAGGAAATCCTTGAGCAGTTAAAAACCGGGGATCCAGATCGCGAAAAATGGGAGGACGCCCCCCACGCCACGGAGGCGGCGAATTTGAAAACGCGCGAGTTCGACGAACGAACCACGGAAGAATTTCTCAGGATTCCCTCGTCCCCCAAATCAGACAGCGAAACACGCCTGCGTGAGCGGCAGGCGGTTGAGCCAATGGATGCGCTGAAAATCGTCCCGCCCCCCTCAACAATCAGACGAAGTAATTCATTTTTACTCTACGGAACGGCAGTTTTGGCATTAATACTGGCAGGCGGTTATGGCTTATATCGTTATCAATCCAGCACGCCTTCAATTTCAAATGAGCAAATGCCGGGCGGTGAAAAAATATCACCGCCCCCCTCGCCGACGCCCCTCAACACAACCGCGTTACCAACGCATTCACCTGCGGCAGCCACTGGCGTCGCCGAAAACCCCGCGAATCCTGGCTCGCCTGGAACACAGCCCCAGCCCGCTCCGACCGTCAACCGGGTACAGATACAGGCCAATCAGCGGAAGGCCGCCGAACACTTACATCGCGCGCGCCAACTGTACAATCAGAGCGAATACCAGCGCGCGCTTCGTGAATGCAATGAATCACTCAAACTACACCCAAATCAGCCCGAAGCTCGCGAGTTACAGCGTAAGATCAGGGATGTCATTAGAATCCTGAATGGACGGTAAGTTGTGTTCAGTTACGCGTGCTTGAACGACTATCAACTTGACTTGCCAAACGGTTTTGAGTTTGAATGTCTTTCGTTGATGGATGGCTGCCCTGCCGCAGTCAGGCAGTGGATCTTTTGAGCAGAACAAATTCTGCAAATCAAATTCTGGTAAATCAAATTCTGAATGCCCCCTTCGCCGGAAACGGCGCCAACTTCATCGGAACGCCCATCCGAAAAACCAAATCGCAGAATCTTTGCCGTGAGAAGTGTATGTGTTGATGCTTCAAGCCAAGCGCCCAAGCCTAAAAACTACGCTGCTGCAAGCAACCCACACGGCGAAACCCCAATCAATGCTGCCGGCTTGTGAGACCGGGCTGAACTGTGATCCACGGTGCTTACAGCCTTGATTCCCATCTCTACTCATAATCATCACGGCCCCGCTGGTTATCATCATCTGTCGTTTCCAAATTCGTGATACGCATCGCGATCAGCATCAGGAGTTGTATTCAATGAGAAGTTCGAGAAGTTCCCAGTTTGCACATCGCTCGAAACCTGCCCAGTTACTGTTTCATTCCGGGTTTCGCGTTGTAGTAATTATTGCCGCGCTCACCTGTCTTTCTCTTTCTCTTTTTGCCTGGCAAAACAGCGCGTCCGCCAGCCACGGATCAGCGATGAATACACTGCGCCGCGTTGGTTCGCGATTGCGCTCCGCGTTGAATTTCGCGCCGGTGGCCGCCGTGCAGGGTGGAGCGGGTTCACGCACAACGATTTCGACGATTGCGGGCGGAGGTTTCAACACGAGTGCGCCGGTCAGGCAGGCGCCCATGGTCTTGCCGACCGCCACCGCCATTGATCCGCAGGGGCGCGGCTTTTACGTCATTGATGAAAACAACGGCACCAGCCTGCTGCGATTCGTCAATACGACCAGTGCAGCGGTGACGCTTGCCGGTGTAACGATTCCTCCCGGACAAATCAGCCTGATTGCGGGCGGCGGCATTGCGGCGGAAGCGACTTCGCTGAGCGACGTTGACCTGACCCAGGTGACGGGATTGGTCGTTGATCCATCGGGGAACGTGGTGTACATCACCACGCCGATCGTCAGTGCGATTCGCGCCATCAATGTGGGGACTCAAAACTTCACGATTTTGCGCCAGACAATTCAACCCGCCACCATCAGGACGATCTTTACGATCTCCAGACCGGATTTTGGCTCCATCACCATGCGAACCGGATCGAATTCGACGCGCGAATTCTTTTACATCGGCTCCGCGCAATTCGGCAGCGCGCGCGTGGTTTACAAACTTGATCCGGAAGCGAATCTTGGCAGCGGATTGGAAACGGTTTTTGCCGGAGGAGGAGCGCCGGCTTCGGGTAATGGCGACGGTCAATTGGCAACGGAAGCCAAACTGATTTCGCCGATGGATCTGGCGGTAGATACAACAGGAAATCTGCTGATTGCGGAAGGTGGCGACACCCGCCTCAATCCCGGCGCCGTCCGCAAGGTGGATTCTGGCGGTTTCATTTCCTCGGTGGCGACAGGCCTGGAATTTCCAATCGGGGTCGCGCCCGGTCCTTTGGGAAGCGTTTACGTGGCGCTGGCCAACGCGCAACAAATCGTGCGGATTTCCTCCGGCGGCACCAGAACGCTGATTGCCGGAACCAGCGCGCCCGCAGCCTGCGACCCATTTACCGATCCGACCTGCGGCGACGGCGGTCCGGCAACTTCGGCCAACCTGAATCTGCCCGGCAGCAATCAACTCAAGAACATCAAGATGGCGGTGGTCACGAACGGAATCTATCTGCCGGATTTCACCTTCAAGCGCGTGCGCTACATCAACACTGGCGGCGGTTCGGTCACCATTGCCGGCACGGTGATTGGAACCGGGCAAATCAATACAGTCGCCGGCAGCGGGCAAAATTCCCCCTACGACAACATCCCTGCAACCGTGACCGAACTTCAAAATCCAACCGGCGTGGCGGCTGATGCCAATGGCAATCTTTTTATTTCCGACACCAATGCGAATCCGTTCGGAAGCATCCGCTTTGTTAATCGCGGAGAAACGCCGGTCACATTATTCGGCAATACGGCCTGGGAAATAACGGTGCAGCCCGGACACATTGCCACCCTGAACAGCGAAGCCGGAAAAACGGCGATTGACGATCGTATCTCAACCACCTACTTCGCCTCGCCACAGGGGTTGGCCGTGACGGACAAGGGGATTTATATCGTTGATTCGCAATATGGCGCCCTGGTGCGTCCGGCCGGCTCGCTCAATGGGCGGCGGAGCGGACACATTCGTTTTCTCAACACCTCCTCGTCAGATGTGACGATCTTTCCCAGCGGCGGCACGGCCAAGGTGGTTGTCCCGCCCGGTTTCATTCGTGACCTGGTCGGGCGCAACGATCAGCCCGCGGCAGGCAGCCCGACAGCGGACGACGGCCCAGCGAACACTTCGATCATTTTCCCGACCGATGTGGCGGTGGATGCTGCCGGAAACATCTACATTGCTGATCAGGGCAATAACCGCATCCGCAAGGTCAATGGGATGACTGGCTTTGTCACCAGTTTGATGGCTCCCGGCCCCGATGGCCCAATTCCATTTGTCACAGGCAATGCCTGCGGCCTGGCGGTCACATCAAACGGGCGGGTTTACATCGCTGACACGAAAAACGACCGCGTGCTCAGACAGGACAATCCGAACGGAACCAGTTTCACTGTCATTGCCAATGCCGCGCAGGGAATCAGCAAACCACGAGATTTGACGATTGATGCGGCGGGCAATGTGTTTGTCGCCAATTCAGGCACGGATCGAATCATGCGCATTGTTGCGCCGGCCAATGCGCTCGGCACGGTGACCGTCATTGCAGGAACCGGCCAACCCGGATTTTCAGGAGACGGCGGACCAGGAAATCTGGCGAAATTGAATCTGATCAATCCCGAATTTATCGGCTCCAGCATTCAGGCGACGACCAATATCATCACGATGGCAAACGGCGATATGGTTTTCGCCGATACGGAAAACAACCGGTTGCGGCTGTTGGTTCAGCATCCGAATCAAACGCCGGCGCTGGCTGCCATCCCTGACGTTTCAGTTGATGAAAATCAAACACAGACCATCAGCTTTTCCGCCACCGACGGCAACAACGATCCACTGACCTTCAGCGCGCAAAACGTGCCAGGCTTTGCCACCTTCGTTGACGGCGGCAATGGCAGCGCCACCTTGCAACTGGCGCCCGGCTTCACCCACGCAGGCAATTACACGGTCACGATTATCGCCAGCGATGGCGATGCCGCCGACAGCAGGAGTTTCACCATCAGTGTGAAGGACGTGAACCGCGCGCCGATCGTCAATGTCACGCCGGCAGGCGGCCCTTTCGAAGCCACTGGTCCAACGGGCCGGGTGATCAATCTGTCCGCAACCGCGTCCGATCCTGACAACGATTCCCTGACGTACCAGTGGTTCGATGGCGCCGCGCAGATTGCCACGACGTTAACACCACAAGTCACGCTCGGCATTGCCGCGCACTCGATTTTCCTGACCGTCACTGACAGCAAAGGGCTCAGCACCAGCAGCGCTGCACAAACCGTGATTGTTCACGACACCACCGCGCCAGTGCTTGCCGGCGTCCCGGCGGACGTCACCACGCAAGCCACGACGGACGAAGGCGCAACCGTCAATTACACCTTGCCGACGGCGCTCGACATTGTGGATGGCGCAGTGATGGTAACGGCTGATAAACCGTCCGGCTCGGTCTTTGCGGTCGGCGCAACGACGGTCAATTTTGCGGCGGCGGATTCGCGCGGCAACCGGACAACGGCCTCCTTCAAAGTCACCGTAACGCCCAAAAGCAATGGCGGTGGCGGTGGCGGCGGCGGCGGCGGCGGCACAGGCTGCGGAACGATCACGAGCTATACAATTTCGACCTTTGCCGGCAATGGCAATTACGGATTCAGTGGCGATGGCGGCGATGCCACCAATGCGTCCTTGCGCTCGGTCAGCCAGCTCACGCGCGATGGCGCCAACCTGATGATCGTTGACAGCCAGTCGCGCGTTGTCCGCCGCGTGGATGCCCAAGGCAAGATCCGCACACTGGCCGGCAATACCGCCAATGGCAACGCCGGTGACGGCAGCCTGGCGATCTATGCCACATTCGGCTCAACGGGCGGAGTGGCTTCCGACGCCAATGGCAATACCTACATTTCAGATACGAACTTCCACCGCATCCGCCGCATTGCGCCGGACGGCAAGATTTTCCACTTCGCCGGTTCGACCAGCGGTGTCAGCGGTTCGGCAGGCGACAATGGACAAGCCAGTGTGGCGCGCTTCAATCGCCCGACCGCGCTGGCAACCGATGCGCAGGGCAATCTGTACATCGCCGACAGCGGCAACCATCGCGTCCGCGTCATCAACCTTTCAACCGGCCTCATCACCAACTTTGCCGGAACCGGCGGCAGTGGTTACAACGGCGACGGAGTCACGGCAACCAGCGCCAGCCTGAATAATCCGACCGGCCTGACCTTCGACGCGCAAGGCAATTTATACATCGCCGACCGCAGCAATCAGCGCATTCGCAAAGTGGATGCAGCGACCAAACAAATCAGCACCGTCGCCGGAAACGGCAGTCAGGGCTTTGGCGGTGACGGCGGCGCGGCGGCAGCGGCGCAATTGAACAATCCCACCGATGTCGGCGTGGATGGGACCGGAAATGTTTTCATCACCGATCAGGGCAATAACCGTGTCCGGCGCGTCAAAACCAATGGCACAATTGAAACCATTGCCGGAACCGGTTCCGGCGGATTCGCCGGTGAAGATGGACCAGCCGCGCAGGCGCAATTGAGTCTGCCGACCGGCATCGCGGTTGATTCCGAATGCAACGTGTACATCGGCGACAACGGCAACCTGCGCGTCCGCAAATTGACGCCCACGGGGGGCGGCGGACAGACCAATCGGAATCCGGCAATCACCTCGAACCTCGGCAACCAGACACTGACCAAAGGCCAAACCGTTGATCTGCCGCTCGCGGCGACGGATGAAGACAATGACAGTGTGACGTTCTCGCTGGTCAATGCGCCTGCATTCGCCTCAATCATCAACGCCAATGCAGCGGCGCGCACGGCGACGTTGCGCCTGGCTCCAACATCAGCGGGCAGCTTTACCGGCGTTCAGGTCAAGGCCGACGACGGCAAGGGCGGCACGACAACCTCGACCGCATTCAACATCACCGTCAACGAACCGCAGCCGGGCAATCAATCGCCAACCGCCAATGCGGCAGCGCTGCCCGCCATGCTCGAAGCCGCTTCGGCGGCGGGCGCGCCGGTCAGTTTGAATGGCAGCGGTTCCGATCCGGACGGCGACGCCATCACTTTCTCCTGGACGGACAATGGCAACGTTGTGGCGACCAGCGCCGTGGCCACCGTCACGCTGGCCATCGGCAATCACAGCCTGGTGCTGAACGTTACCGACAGCAAGGGTGCGAAAACTTCGACCACAGCCCAAACCATTCTGGTGAAGGATTCGACGGCACCTGTGATCAGCGGTGTTCCGGCGGCGGTAACGACTGCGGCGACTTCGCCCGCCGGTGCAACCGTCAATTACACACTGCCGACCGCAACCGACCTGGTTGACGGCAACGTGACGGTCAATGCCGACAAGCCGTCTGGCACGCAGTTCCCGGTTGGCGCAACGACGGTCATCTTCACGGCGACCGATTCGCGGGGCAATGCGGCGACGGCGTCCTTCACGGTGACGGTCACGCCGTTTTCCAGCGTCGGCACGCCGTCCAGTTATGACATTTCAACCTATGCCGGAAGCGGCGGTTATGGATTCAGCGGCGACGGCGGCGACGCGACCGCCGCAACGCTCAGATCAACCAATCAACTGAGCCGCGACAGCGCCGGGCTGATAATTGTGGACAGCCAATCGCGCGTGGTCCGCCGCGTTGACGCCCTGGGCAAAATCCGCACGGTTGCGGGCAACAGCGCCAATGGCAATAACGGCGACGGCAATCTGGCAATCTATGCCAACTTTGGCGCAACCGGCGGCGCGGCCACGGATGCCGGCGGAAACATTTATGTCTCCGACACGAACTTCCACCGCATCCGCCGCATCGCGCCGGACGGCAAGATTTTCCACTTCGCCGGTTCCTCCACCGGGGTCAGCGGTTCGCTTGGCGATAACGGCCAGGCTTCGGCGGCGCGCTTCAATCGCCCGACCGCGCTGGCGGTGGATTCGCAGAACAATCTGTACGTCACAGACAGCGGCAATCAGCGTGTCCGCGTCATCAACCTTTCGACGGGAATCATTACCAGCTTCGCCGGCAACGGCAGCGCGGGTTATGGCGGAGACGGCGTCCCGGCGACCGGCGCGGGGCTGAACAATCCGACCAGCATCGCCTTTGACGCGCAAGGCAATCTGTACATTGCCGACCGCAACAATCATCGCATCCGCAAAGTGGACGCGGTGACCAAACTGATCAGCACCATCGCCGGAAACGGCACGCAGGGCTTCAGCGGCGACAGCAGCGCGGCAACGGCAGCCATGCTGAACAATCCCACGGATATTTCGGTGGATGCCATCGGCAACGTGTTCATCGCGGACCAGAACAATCACCGCATCCGCCGCGTCAACGCGGGCGGAATCATCGAAACAATTGCGGGAACCGGCACGCCAGGCTTTGGCGGCGACGGCAGCGCGGCGCTGCAAGCGCAGATCAGCACGCCGAGCAGCATCCGTGTTGAATCCGACGGCAGTGTTTATTTCGGTGACAACGGCAACCTGCGCGTCCGCAAACTGACGCCGTCAACTCCTGCGCCAACGCCAACGCCAACCCCGACTCCCACGCCAACGCCAACGCCTACGCCTACTCCGAATCGCAATCCGGTGATGACCTCCACGATCAGCAACCAAGCCCTGGCTCGCGGAGAAACAGCAGATCTGCCGCTCGTTGCCACAGATGAAGACAGCGATAGCGTCAGCTTCTCGCTGGTCAACGCTCCGGCGTTTGCGACAATCATCAATGCCAACCCGGCGGCGCGCACCGCCACGCTTCGCCTGGCTCCGACTGCGGCGGGCACCTTCAATGGCGTACAGGTCAAGGCCGATGATGGCAAAGGCGGAACCGCGCTTTCGGCGGCATTCAACATCACCGTCAACGAACCCGCCAATACCTGCGCGGCCAATGTCCCGGCGGATCGCTGGAAAGGCGAATACTTTAACAATCGCAATCTTTCCGGCGCGCCGGTATTCGTCCGGGATGAAGGCAACGGCTTCCTCAACAATTTCTTCGATGTAAACAGTCCGAGCGCCACCTGCGGCGTGCCTGCTGACACGTTCTCGGCTCGGTACACGCGCAACGTGACCTTCCCGGCTGGCGTTTACCGGTTCTCGGCCTCTGCCGACGACGGTGTGCGATTCTTCGTTGATAATGAGTTGAAGGTTGACAAGTGGATTGATCAAAACGAAACCCGCTACGATGTGGAGATGACGCTCAGCGCGGGCGTTCATACCCTGCGTCTGGAGTTTTATGACAGCGGCGGCAAGGCGGCGGCGCGTTTATCCTGGAGCGCGCTCAACACTTACCCGTTGATCAACACCATCGCGAATCAATCCGTCTTCCGCGGTCAAACCGTCGAAATTGAAATCACGGCCACTGATGGTGATAACGACCCGGTCACCTTCGCGCTGGAAAATGCCCCCGCGTTCGTGACGCTGATCAACGCCAATCCCGCTGGGCGCAAGGCGACGCTGCGCATTGCTCCGCCAATCGGGGATTCGGATCAACAATTCAACCTGACCATCCGGGCGTCTGACGGCCGCGGCGGTCAGGCGGTCAGCAATACCGTCACGGTGACGGTGACGACGGCTCCGCCGCCGCCGCCCAATCGTTCGCCGCTGGCAGTTGCGCAAGCATTGCCCACAAGCGTCGAAGCAACGGATGACGTGGGCGCGTTGATCACACTGGATGGTTCGGCTTCGTCCGACCCCGACGGCGATGCCCTCAGCTATTCGTGGACGGATCTGGGCACGGTGATCTCGACTCAAGCCGTGACCAGCATTAAATTGCCCATCGGCACACACGTCATTGTGCTGACAGTCAGGGATGGCAAGGGCGGCGTCAGTTCCACCGCCGCACAAACCGTGACCATCAGCGAACCGCCTCCACCAGCCCCCACCGGACCGGCAATCGCTTCGGTTTCGCCCTCGACTGGCAAACGCGGAACCACCGTCAATATCGTGGTCACCGGCAGCGGTTTCGTGCAGGGATCGAATGTGTCATTCAGCGGGGCCGGCATTTCGACCAGCACAACCTATCTCAACCCAAATCAATTGAACGTTCGCGTAACAATTGCTTCCAATGCGTTCACAACGTTGCGCAACCTGATTGTCTACAATCCGGGAGGCGCGTCCGTGTCGAAGAGCAACGCCTTCGCCGTCGCCCCTTAACATCGGCAGTGAAGATGAATGCAACAAAGGCGCGAGTTGCGGACAGGAAAAACATCCTGACTGCGACTCGCGCCAGTCTTTTTCATCAACCAAACCCATCTGACGGATTTCACGCCTGCAAAATCGCCCGGACCAGCTTCAAATCTTCCCAGGCTTCCCGCTTCTTTTCCGCCACGCGCAGCAAATAGGCCGGATTGAACGTCGGCACGACAGCCATCTCAGCATCGTTGAGCCGTAAAGTGTACGAGCGCCCGCGCAATTCAGAGATCGTTTTCTTCGACCGAAGCAGGGTCTGCGCCGCCAGCGCGCCCAGCGCAATGATGGCGCGCGGCTGAACCGCCAGAATCTGCCGCAGCAGCATTGGACGGCAATCTTCTACCTCTTCCACCGAAAAGTTGCGTTCGCCCGGTGGAATGCATTTGATCACATTGCACAGATAACATTCCTGCCGCGCGACATTGATCGCCGCCAGCATCCGCGTCAGCAAAACTCCATCGTGCCCCTGAAATGGCTGCTGCGATTGCTGATCGTTAATTCCCGGCCCTTCGCCAATCAGCATCAGCTCCGCGCGCGCAGGCCCCACGCCGAAAACGATTGGCATTCCAGACTTGCAGACTCCGCAAGTCTGGCTGCGATCCACATCTTCCCGAATTTTATCGAGCGAATCGCCCGCCGGAATCGAAATACTTTCCGAATGCAACAACGTTTCGATGATCGAAAGATCGCCAAACAAGCTATTTCCCTGCCCCGCCGGTTGAGCTTCTGTTTGCCTTTTCAGGGCCAAAACTTTCGCATCCGGGTCGAAATCAGACAAGCGCTGCGCGACTTTTCCCGGATCTTCTTCCATCCGGCCAAAGATAAACAGATCGTTTCACTTTTAACTGAACCGTGTCTTGACAGATCAAAGGTCGGTGGGTAAGATGCCGACTCGTTTTCAGGGCGTGTAGCTCAGCTGGGAGAGCGCCGCGTTCGCAATGCGGAGGTCAGGAGTTCGATCCTCCTCACGTCCATAAAACCCTGAATTGAAAATCTAAACAAGTTTCCCTTGCTCCTCAGTAGCTCAATGGCAGAGCACTCGGCTGTTAACCGAGGGGTTGTAGGTTCGAGTCCTACCTGAGGAGCCAATCTTTGTTTGGAGCAAGCAAAAGCCGCGAAAGCGGCTTTTTCCATTTCCAATCTCACCTTCCCGTTCGTCTGCGTCTTCACCTTCCGAGTCCTGCCCGTCACTCTTTTCGCGCCCCAAGTCTTCGAATCAAGAATCGTGTTTTCTTGCTAAAGGATCGGATGCTATCTTTTAGCAAGCTTCCAGCTAACTAAAGAATCTTTCGTAAGGCAACATGATGAATGCAAATGATCGGGCAGGCGAATATGTGAGTTGTTCGGTGGGAGGAGAGCAATATCGAGCCTTTCTTCCTGCTGCATTGCCGTTTGATCCGCCGTTACAGTTCTCAGCTACCGATTATGATTTAATCGAAAAAGCCAATCGCGCGCTGGGGCGTCTTGATGGACTTGCGGCGCTTTTGCCAGACACATCGCTTGTCATTTACCTCTTTCATTTCGATCAATCACTGTAAGTCATCCCAAAGACTGAATCCGTCAGCCAGCGGCGGAAGGAGTCATTGTCCTGGAATTGTTTGAAGAGTTGCGCATCATCGGTAAACAGCGCTGTGATCACTCGTTGAAGCGCCTTGTCGTGTTCGATGCGGGCGTTCTGCTTATCGGAATTTTGCTTCGCATTCTGGTAGGCCTTGTCTGCTGAAACCTTGGTCGGTATTTCCTCAGTGATGCGCTTCTCCATCCGTTTCGCGTCGGCAAACAACCCGCCGAACTGATCGTTGAAAGCTTTGACGATATTCGACAGCTTGTCCATTTCCGGCTCCAGCTTGCGCCCGCCGCCAGAAGTGGGTACCGGCCCGATTTCTCCATCGGAATCAGGTAAGGCAATTGCCATCGTCGCTTTTTTCTCGGCGCGGTAACTATCCATGTCAATCGCTTCCAGAATGCCTTTCGACAGGTCTTCCTCTTTAGGCGCTGGCAGCTTGGGAATCAGGAAGTTCAGAAAAATAGACAGCTTTTCCCACTCCGGCACACCGTAAGGCAGGATCGTGGCGAGAAAGTCGTAAGTGCGCGTGAAGGCCTTGGCATTCCCCTTGAAACTCACCTGCTGATCTTCGTCCAAGTCTTCGATATAGACAGCCACGCCAGCATCCAGAATCGGGTCAAGCTTGTCACGGTCTGCGCCATTCAAATATAGATCAACTAAAGCTTCGACCTGTTCCGGCGCGTAAACCTGATAGCCATCCAATTCCGCTTTGAGGGTGTGCAGCTTGTTCGGATCGGTTTCCGCGCTTAGCACCGTAGTCCGGTAATAGTCGGAAAACGCCTTCTCAATCGTCTCAGTGTTGTTCTGGAAATCGAGGACAAAAACATCGTGCTTTTTCGGGTGTGCGCGATTCAATCGAGAAAGTGTTTGTACCGCCTTGATGCTGGACAGCGGTTTATCCACGTACATTGTGTGTAGCAATGGCTCGTCATAACCGGTCTGGAATTTTTCGGCGCAGATCAGGAAGCGATAAGGGTCTTCCTGAATCCGGTCTTCGATTTCGCGGCTGGGAAAACCGTTGAGCTTGGCTTCAGTCACCGTTTCGCCCTCGTATTCCGGCTCGCCTGAAAAAGCGACGATGGCTTTGTAAGGGCTTTTGATTTCTTCCAGGTAACTGCGGAAGGCGAAGTAATACTGAATCGCCCGTTGAATGTTTCCCGTCACAACCATCGCGCGGGCCTGACCGCCGATTTTGTTCTGGCCGATGACCTGTTCCAGAAAATGATCCACCATGATTTCCGCCTTCTCGCGAATGGCGGTGCTGTGCGATTCGACATAACGGCGCAGTTTCTTCCGTGCTTTCTTCACGTCGAATTCCGGATCGCCTTCGATGGTTTTCGCCAACCGGTAATAGCTTTCCACCGGCGTGAAGTTTTTGAGCACATCCAGAATGAACCCTTCCTGGATGGCCTGCTTCATCGTGTAGCTGTGGAAAGGGCGATGTTTCACTTCGTCGCCAACGCGGTAAGGAATGCCGAAGATTTCCAGCGTCTTGTTTTTCGGCGTGGCGGTGAAGGCGAAGTAGCTGGCGTTCGGAACCAGCTTCCGCGATTCGATGATGCGGTTGATTTTATCTTCGGTGGTTTCTTCTTGCGGCTCTTCGTTATCGGTTTTTAGGCCGCTTTCCGACAATGCCATGCTCATTGCGGCGGCGGTGCGTCCGCCCTGGCTGGAATGCGCTTCATCAATAATGATGGCGAAGTTCTTGCCGCGATGCTCTTCGCCAATGCGGTCAAGCACGTGCGGAAAGGTTTGCACCGTAGTGATGATGAGTTTCTTGCCCTGGCGCAGAAAGTTCGTCAGTTGCTGTGTTTTCGATTGATTGTCGCCTTCCCTGACCGCGCCGATGATGGATGCCACCTGGGCAAACCCCTTGATGGTTTCGCGGATTTGTTTGTCCAGAATGCGGCGGTCGGTGATGACGATGATCGAATCAAAAGCCTCCGCCCCAGCATTCGCTCCATCTCTACGCAAACCGATCAACTGGTGCGCCAGCCAGGCAATGGAATTCGACTTGCCGCTGCCGGCGGAATGCTGAATCAGGTAACGCTTGCCCGCACCGAACCACGCCGCATCGGCCAATAGTTTCCGCACCACGTCGAGTTGGTGAAAACGCGGAAAAATCTGCACGCGTTTCTTCTTGCCGGTCTTTTCATTCTTCACCTCCACGATTTGAGCGTAGTTTTCCAGAATGTCCGTCAAGCCGCCGGGCGTCAGAATGCGCCGCCATAGATAATCCGTCTTGATCCCGTAAGGATTCGGCGGATTGCCCGCGCCGTCGTTCCATCCCTGGTTGAAGGGCAGAAACCAGGAATCCTTCGCCAGGCCTTTCGTGCCTTTCAGTTCCGAACACATCCGCACTTCGTGATCATCCAGCGCAAAGTGAACCACGCAGCGCCCGAATAAAAACAAAGTCTCGCGCGGGTCGCGGTCATGCTTGTATTGCAACTCCGCGTCTTCGGCGGTCTGTTTGGTCAGGCTGTTTTTCAACTCGAAGGTGGCGACGGGCAAGCCGTTGATGAACAGCGCCAGATCAAGCGCCCGTTTCGTTTGTTCGCGGCTGTAATGCAACTGGCGCGCGATGCTGAAACGGTTTGCGGCGTGACGGGCGACGGCTTTCTCATTTCCCGGCGAAGGCGTGCCGTAAAACAGGTCAATGTGGAATTTGCCGTGCTTGACGCCTTTACGCATCACGTCAATCGTGCCGCGCCGGGTGATTTCGCCTTGCAGGTGCGCCAGAAACTTGCGCCGTTCGGGGCCGTCCGTGCCAAGTTGCAACGCGGCGGCGGTTTGTTCCTGCGTGGCTTCCACGAACGCCGTCAATTGCACCAGGTCAACGGCGTATTCGCGGTCGTAATCGCCGTCCTTTCCGGCCAACCAGCCGAAGCTGGTCATCGCATTGAAAATCAGCGATTCCAGCCCTTCTTCTTTGGTGTTGGTGACGAGCGGTCTTTCCGGCGTTGTCGGACGAGCGGTTTCGATGCGTTTGATGCCACCAGCCAGCCCGAAATAGACCGGCTCTTCCTTCTCGGCGCGAACCAGCGCTTCGGAAATGGCGAAATCGTCCAGAAAAGAAACAAGGCGCGGGTCTTCTGACTGGAAGCCACGGATCAGGCGTTCGGCGGCGGAGCGCGGCATTTCCAGACGAATCAGGGAACTATTGGTTGCGGCTACTGCGATCACGGAAATTTCCGTATACGAAACTCCGGCGTAAGCCGCCGCCATCGCCGCAAATCGTAGCCGCTGCTTTTCGGTCATCGCGTCAGGATGGGTTGCACTGATGTAATCCACCATCGCCTTCTGTTCGGGTGACATTGGCGGCAAGCGGTCGCGTTCCAGGGCGCAAGGACGTTGTTTGAACCGGCGAAGATGGGATTCAGGCCACTTTTCGGCGTGGGAGGCAGTGTGGCAGTTCGCGCATAGTACGACCAGATTCTCGAAACTGTGATCCTGCGTCTCGCTCCACGGAATAATGTGCGCCTTTTCCAGCGAAACCGGCTCGCATCGAGCAGCACACAGGTAGCGGCACTCGAAAAGTAGTTCGCGTTGAATTTCAAGAGGGATGGCAGGACGGTTGCTCATTGGTCTTTCTCCGGCTCAGGGACAACAAAAATGGGGTGAAGCTTGTGCGTATTCAGGGGCCGCGAGTCCGGCTCCGTAGGAGCCTGATGTTTATAGAATGATCGTCGTTTGTGCTCAAGCTCCGTAGGAGCGAAATCTGACACAGGCCGCTCCTACGGAGCTTGGGCGTAGATGCTTATCGAAGCTATAAAGATGCCGCGCCGCTGGCGCTGAAACCGGTTGATAGCACGGGGCAGGAATTCAACCAAAAGCAGCCAGCCGCAAATAGGGTAAGCGCCATAAGCGCCACCGGATGAAACCATTGATAAAACGGCGCGGGACGTTGACCAGAAACAGCCAGCCGCAAATTACGATAAGAATTTGTCAGCCATTTCTTCGCCGCGTCAGCGGCAGATGACTTTAGCCAGGCGTTTCAACGCCTGGAAGTCAGCGAAAAATCTCTGCGTCACGTCAGTGACGCCTGAATTCAGCCGTCGCTGACGCGACGCGGCAATCCGTGCATTCCTTTCCGTGGATTGAAATCCACGGCTAAATTCACACCGCCGCGATGCGGCGAAGAAATCCGCGTTCAAGCCTCGCCCTCGTCCCCCGTTTCAACCTCTTCCAACAAGTCTTCGTCCAAAATGTCGGCCGCCGTGAATGGTTCGGCAGAGTCTTCGCGCTCCGGCAACCTGGCCGCCGCTTCTCGCACATCCAGCTTGCCCGTCACAATATCGGCGGTCAGACGGGTGCGGTATTCCTGCATCAGGGAAATTTCGCGTTCGGTGCGGGCGATGGCGGTTATTACAGAGTCAAGTTCCGATGCCAAACCAGACATTATCAAGTCCTGTTCATTAAGAGGCGGCAGGAGCAACCGAAACTGTCCGATCGTAGTCTTGTTGGTTGAAGCAAGATTCGTTGTCTGCTTTGATGTTCGCAGAAAGTAGAGTTTAGCGTAATGCGATTCCAACAGTGCAGCCAAGTACTGAGGTCGCATTTTTTGCTGTGACGGGCGAACTGCAAAGACATGATTTTGGTGAAGGCAGTTTGCGATTTCGCCCTTCCACACACATCCACGACCCAGCTTGTCAGGGTCACCACCTTCGGTCATCAAGACATCGCCCACTTGAAGCATCGAACGCTTTGCCTCAGAAAGCGGAAGGCGTAAGGTTTTGACCTTAGCAAGTGCGAGCCGCCCTGCTTGGACGTTTGCAACTCGAAGATACGAAAACTCGGTAACGCTGCTATCGCCGTATACTTTCCCCAATGTAATTCCAGATTGAATCAAGCAGACAGCCTTCAACGGTGCGACCTCCCAATGCGCCGGAATGTCGCCGAGCCAGGGAATGCCGGAGGGCTTGAGATTCACATCAGGATTGAGGCCGCGAGTGACAGCACGGTGGATGATGGCTTGCTTCTGTTCGTTCAGCAGCGCGATCAGCTTTCGCTTGGCGCGGATGAAGCCGTCGAACTTCCGGTTCGCGTGAGTAAGAAATCGCACGATGGCGGCTTGTTCGTTAGGCGGAGGACAGGGAGTTTTGAGGCTCGCAAAAACTCCACGCTGAATCGTCTTGCGAAGCCCTGTGTAAAGTGGCTTTAGCAATTTTCGCTCATCAACGAAAAGGTAATAGTGGTATAGAAAGCGTGGGTTGATGCGCTGCCGGGGACTGAAAACATCGTAAGCTCCAGTAATCATTCCCTTCAATTTTGAGTGTCCTACCGCCCGTGGAGTCTCATCAATATCGAACAAACAAAAGACGAGGTCTTCAGGTCTAACCACCTTGTAAGTGTTGAATTGCGCGGGAAATTTTCCTTTTGGGTTATCCAGGTTGCGCGGAATGATTCCATGCAAGGTCAGGGAGAGAAGCGGATAGTCGGCAGCATGCTCGCCAACTACTTGACGTTGATCTTGCATAAGTGCTCGATTGGGAACCATCTCCCAATGCTTCGGAACTGTATCAAGCCATGGAAGCCCCGACTCTTTGTATTCCGCATACGGTTTGAGGCCTTCGATCACGCCGTGACTCCTTTGGTAATTTCGCTCAGCAAGCCTTCGGTTTCTTTTTCCAGGGCCAGGATGTCGGCGCTGATTTCGGCGAGCGTGCGCAAGGCGGGCGGTTTGTAAAAGTGGCGCGTGAACGAGATTTCGTAGCCGATTTTGGTCGCTGTTTCATCAATCCACGCATCGGGCGTGTACGGCAGCACTTCGCGGCGGAAGAAGGCTTCGATGCCGCCCGGTTCCAGCAGCGGGACTTGTTCGTGGTCGCGCAGTTCGCTGTCCGTTTCGTATTCAACGACGCAGGTCTTGCCCGCAACTTCCATTTCAAAAAGTCCGCGCAGCGGATCGGCTTTGGCTTTGCCGGGTTTGTGCAGCTTTTTGATGACGCGGGGCGCATCTTCCACGCGCCAACTCACCGTGTTGATGATGATCTTCAGGTCGGCGGCGCTGATTTTGATTTCGAGTTTTTTCAGCGCGGCTTCGACCCGGTCGCGAAAGACGTTGTGGTCTTCAAACAGGCCGTCGCCCAGTTCCTGGCGCAGCCGGGTGGCCACGTCCAAAAGCAGCGCATCGCGCCGCCAGGTGGCTTCGTTAAGGAGCTTCTTTTTCTTTGCGTCAGGCAGGGTTTTCCTTGCGCCGCCTCCATCTTCGTCTTCTTCCTCGGCTTCGCTTTTGCCCCAATCGTTGATGAGTTTTTCCAGTTCCCTGCGCACGGAAGCAGGGTTTTCAAACAGCGCTTCGCCCAACTGGCCGTAAAGTTCAGCGCGGAGATCTTCATCGCCGGAGGCAAAGCGCAGCGTTTCGATGGCTTTGCGGCTGAGCTGGCTATGCAGCCGCAAAGGGCGTTCGACGCGGACTTTCCAATAGCCGAAAGCGGCGTTCGGGAAGATTTTGGATTGCTCGGTTTCCTCGAACGCCAGAAAGGTGTCGCATATCCGCTGGATGTCTTCGGCGGAGAGTTCGCAATTCTTCTTGCCCATGTTCTTGCGCAGGGGCCGGAACCATTGCGTGGCGTCAATCAATTGCACCTGTCCTTGGCGCGGTTCCGGTTTGCGATTGCTGAGCACCCAGACGTAAGTGGCAATGCCGGTGTTGTAAAACATATTCAGCGGCAAGGCGACGATGGCCTCCAGCCAGTCATTTTCGATGATCCAGCGGCGGATGTTGCTTTCGCCCTGGCCAGCGTCGCCGGTAAAGAGAGACGAACCGTTATGAACTTCGGCGATGCGGCTGCCCAGCCGCGTGTCGCGTTTCATCTTGCTGAGCATATTGACCAGAAACAGCATCTGGCCATCGCTGGAACGGGTGACGAGCGAATATTCCGTGTCGCCCGCGTGACTGATCAGAAAGCGCGGGTCTTTCAAATCTTTTTTGCCACCCATGCGGTCAAGGTCGGTTTTCCAGCTTTTGCCGTAGGGCGGATTGGCCAGCATAAAATCGAATTCGCGCGAGCGGAAGGCATCGTTGGAAAGCGTTGAATGCGCCGGGCCGCCGACAATGTTGTCCGCCGCATCGCCATCGCCTTTTAGCAGCAGGTCGGCTTTGCAAATGGCGTAGGTTTCGGCGTTGATTTCCTGGCCGTAAAGATGGGTTTCGACCTGTTTGCCATGGTCAGCGGCGATCTTTTTCAGGGTTTCTTCCGCCACGGTCAGCATGCCGCCCGTGCCGCAGGCGCAGTCGTACAGCAGATAGGTGCCGGATTCGATCCCGTCCGCCACCGGCAGAAACATCAGATTGGCCATGAGCCGCACGGCGTCGCGCGGCGTCCAGTGTTCGCCCGCCTCTTCGTTGTTATCCGCGTTGAAGCGGCGCACCAGTTCTTCGAACAGCGTCCCCATCGAATGGTTATCCAGCGCGGGAAGTTTGTCCGTGGCATACGGACTGAGGTTGATGTCCTTGTCGAGGAACTTTTCAATCAGCAGGCCAATCGCATCGGCCTCTGAAAGGGTGGGAATCTGGTTCCGAAACTTGAAGTTTTTGAGGATGTCCTGCACGTTCGGCGAAAAGCCATCCAGGTAGGCTTCAAAATCGTCCTTGAGCTTTTGCTGCGTGGCGCGGGCTTTCAAGTCGCGCAGCAGAAACGGCGAAGTGTTGTAAAACGCCTGGCCCGAAGCTGAACGTAACGCGGCGTCCTGATTGGCGATCTTTTCGCGGTCGAGCGCTGCTTTCATCTCCAGCACGGCCTGCTTGGTCGGTTCCAGCACGGCGTCCAGACGGCGCAGCACGGTCATCGGCAGAATCACATCGCGGTATTTGCTGCGGACAAAGACGTCGCGCAGGACATCATCGGCAATATTCCAAATAAAATCGGTGAGCCAGTTAAGTTGAGATTGATCCATCAGAAATTGCTTCTGTTCCTTCTCGTTCCTGAAATTGTTTTGGGAGTCCAAAGTTGGCGGGACGGAAAGAGCGCGGCAATGCGAGATTCCCCAACGTTGGCCGCACAATCTAGCACGAAGCTATAGCTTTCAAGAAAAAGAAATGTACAGCCGACTGTTAGTCGGCTGAGGTCGTGGCCAGCAACCCTTTGAATTCAGAAAGACGGCTCCCCAGAACACATCCGCGGACTAACAGTCCGCGGTACGTCTTTTTCTTGAAGTCTATGGTTGAGGATAGAAATTGATCTTCGGAAGGATTGTGATTGTCTGCCGTTGATTTCTGCCTGAAGAGGAGCGTTTTCTTTCATCGCTCCTCTTCAATTTTGTGTTCTTGCCGTGGCGGGGGTTACGACAGGTCGTATTGCAGGCTGGTCGCCTGAATCAGCGGCTGCATCTGGCCTTGCGCGGCGTAAATCGTCAGGTCGAAGACGAAGGAGCCGCCCGCCGTGACAGGTTGGTTGGCTTTCTGCCAATTGACGATTACGGCCTGCACCTGGCTGACAAAGCTGCCGGCGTTGGCGGCGTTCCAATCGCTGGTCGGATCGAAGTTGCATGACGGCACCAGCAGGATGGGAACCAGCGTGCTGAGTTCCGTCATTGATGAAGCCCCGGCGGCGCTGGCAGCCAGCGCGTAGGAGTACGCGGCAGATAGCCGGACGGTCAACAATTCTCCGGCGGTCCACTGATTCCGCGAAGTCAGCAGCGTTTCCAGGAATGCGCCGAACGCAGCGGCAATGCCCGTCACCGCGCCGGAGCCGATGGAAATGTCTTCGCCGGCAAAGACGGAAGGAATGGCGCGGCTGGTGAAATTGACCAATGGCGTCTGGTAAATAAAAGCAGGATTGGTCGCCACGCCTTCAATCAGGGACAGATTGCGCGTGATGGCAACCCCGGCCAGCGCGTTTTGCCACGACAGAATGTTGGCGTCGTTGAACGAGAAAAGCTGCGGCGCGGGCAGTGTGGTTGCCGCCACCGGAAGCAGGCCGCCCACCGTGCCGCCGCCGCTGGAAGCGTCCGGCAGGCCCGTCTGTGCGTAAGTAAAGCTGACAGCGTTTGGCACGCTGGCCACCGTAAACAATCCATTGAAGGAATTGTCCGTAACGCCGGAAACGATGACTTGATCTCCGGCGGATAAACCGTGTGCCGCAGTCGTCGTCAACGTCGCCACGCCGCCAGCCCGTGAAGCGCCGGCGGGTGCGCCAGCGGGAAGGATGGATTGACTGCCGCCCCAGGCGATCAATTTGCTCGCCGTTCCGTTGCCGCTGCTGGCGTTGGGCGCGGCGGATTGCGCATAGGTGAAGGCAGTTGCGCCCGGCGTGGCCGCAACCGTGAACAGTCCATTGAAGGAACTGTCCGTGACGCCGGAAATAATCACCTGATCGCCGGCAGACAAACCGTGCGGGACCGTCGTGCTGATGGTCGTGATGCCGCCCGCACGCGTTGCTCCGGCGGGAGTGCCGTTCGGCGGCGCGATGGCGGGACCGAACAGGAAGCACTGCTGCAATTGCGTATCCGCCGGAATCGCGTCCGCGCCCGTTGGATAGGAATATGTCGCTTCGGTTTGCTGCCCCGTGCTGTCCACCGGCAGCGGATAGGCGCTGCCTTCATACAGCGCGATGATTGACGGCCAGAGCGTGGTCGCTTGCGGGCCGCCCGTGTCCACATTGATCGAATTCAGCGTCAGCGTGTCCAGCATGGGCTCCGCGCCGGAGGTCTGTTCTTTCACCATTTGGTAACAGTAAGTTTCCACCTCCGGAACGAAGATTTCGGCGGACGCCACCGAACGCCAGGCCGTCGCCACACCGTTGACAAGCTGGCTGAATGCCTGCACGGCGGCCAGCGCAGTCGCGTTCGTCGTGCAGGGAGCAACCTGCGTCAGCAGCGCCAGATCGTTTTTGAGCGCCGGATAGGCCGCCATGAACTGCGCCAGCGCGGCGTAAATCTTCGTCAAATTGGCTTCGCCGCCCTTGCCGCCGCCCAGCACGGTGTTGCTGGTGGTGTTGAATGCGACGGCTGCCAGCGGCGAATCCTGTTCGGCGTCGTCATGCTGGTACACAAAACTGAAATCCCAGCCGAGCAGATCGGTTGCGGCCGCCGGGTTTGCCACGGACTGCCGCGCAGTTTGCGTGGCCAGCGTGACCGGGCTGGGATAGGAACGCAGCGGAACCGGAATGTCCACATTGCCGATGTTGGAATTCGCTGTTTCCAGCGGCAGGATGAACTGCAACCACGACGAACCTTCGTAATCGCCGATGGTCGAACTGGGATCGGGCAGTTCCAGTTCGGTGACGACGTATTGCAAATCCAGATTCGCTTCCTTGTGCGAAGCGGGCGATTTCACGCTGAACAGAAACGTCGCCGTTGAACCCGGCGCGCTCAAGGTCGCCTTCGCGGTGGAAAAGCTGAAGGTGCTGGGCAGGGATTGCGCGGAGGCCGTCCCGTCCGGATCGTTCATCACGATCTTGCCGGAAAGATTGGGCGGCGCGGCAGGTTGCGCGCCGGTGATGGTCACCGCCACAGGCACTTGCACGATGGTGTCAATCGTGAAGGCGCTCGACAATTCTGTCAGCAATGCCTGGTACATGGCTCCCTGCGCATCATGCATGGAGCCTGCCTCCTGGCCCTGCAGAACGTATTGCAACCGCGCCGACAGCGCCTCCGCCAGCACCTGTTTCTGCTCGACGACATTGACGGTGTCCGCCGGATCAATGGCATAAGCGGGCACGGCATAGGCCGGTGACAGGAATAAATCCACCGTTTGCAGGAAGGTGTTCAGCCAGACATCCAAATCCACCGCCTGGAAAGTCTGCGTTTTCGGCGCGCCGGAAAACGGCGGCGTCTGTCCGCTGACATAAGGCGTGATATTGACCGGACCGCCCATCAACGATGTGGAAAGCGGCGGCAGCGCAAAATACTGAGTCTGCGCGCCCTGGAACTGGTAAGTGATTTTCGGCCCGAAGCCGCTGCCGAAGTTAACGCCCCAGATGGTGCTGGCGCTCATCGGATCATCCACCGCGATTGGATCGCCCGTCGCGGCTTGCAGTCCCGGCAGGGCGTTTTGCAGATCCGTGGCGAATTGCGTCAGCGAGTACGGCGAATTGGTGTTTGTGCCCTGCGGGTCGGGTTCGGGCGCAACGCTGTACACGGACGTGCTGACGGCGGCGGCATTGGTGAAGTCCGGGTCCACCCATTGCGAATTGCGCGTCGTCACAACGTTGACCGCAATCTGGAACACGGACGAGGGGAATTGCGGATGAATCGCCGCCTGATTGCCCACCGGCGAAGGCGGCGGAACCGGAACCACGCTGGCCTGCGGCTGGATCAAATTCGGCTGCGAAGCGACGGCATTGGCCACGTCCTCGACCGTGGCGTTGATGCCGGCTTCGGCCAGCCGGTTCACCAGCGAATTGAAGGTCTCATATTGGTTGGTGGTGATCGGCACGGCCCATTGATTCAGTTGCACGCCGGAAGCCAGCAAACCGATGGCGGCGGCATTGGCCGTGGCCAGCGTTGCCACGTCGGCAATGTTGTAGGCAGCCGCCAGCCCGGCGAGCGTGCCCGCGCTGTTCTGCCCGTTTGCGCCGCCCAGCATCGGCGGACAAATCCACAAACCACCCGTCACCAGCAAACCGCCCTGCGCGGCGACATCGGCGGCCAGTTGCGCGAGCGTCACGGTGACGCTCTGCTGTTGCTGGAACCGCGCAATGATGGAATCGAAGCTGTCGCCCGTTTCGGTCGTCACGGATTTGCCGCTGGTGGTGTCTTTGATTGACTGCCCGCCGGCGATCAAGCCCGGAATGTCCGGATTGAGCGCGACGATGGTCGCGGGTTGCTGGTTGAATTTCGCCGCAATGCCGCCCAGCGTGTCCTGCGCCGAAGCCGTGTAGGTGCAGAACTGCTGCGCGGACGTGTTGGTCACAACGCCGGGGATGCTGATCGGCGCGCCTGATGCGAAAACCGTGCTGCTGGTCGCATTGGCGCTGGCAAGTTGATCCACCGTCACCGTGTTGCTGGAAGCGAAGCTCGACAGCGTGTCGGTTTGCTGCGGCGGTTTGGCCTGAGCGTTGATGCCGATTTGAAGCTGCGTTCCGGCGGAAAACAGGTTTTGCAGATCCGCGTTGGCCGCCGCCAAAGTGCTGACATCGCCGACCGCGAACTTTGTGGCCAGCGTCAGCAGCGTATCGCCCGCACCGGCCACGGCGTCGTTGACCGTGAGCGTCGCGCCGGAAACAAACAATCCTTGCAGATATTGATTGGCGCTGGCGACATCAGCCACCGTGGAACCCAGCACGGCGGCGATGCTGTTGAAACTGTCGCCCGCGACGACGAGGTAGCTCTGCGTTCCGATGGCGAGCGTTGCGCCCGGTTGCAGAATGCCGGTCAACGCGGCGTTCGCTTCCGCGATTCCAACCGCCGAAGCCTGCGCGGTTTGCGCAAGGTCGTTGAGCGATTGCGTCAATGGCGGAGTCGAAGTGTTGATGACGGCAACCGTAACGGTGCGTTCCGGCGTGGTCAAATCCGTGCCGGGCGCCAGCGGGGCGGTTTCGTTCATCGCGGCCAGCGAATCCACGGTCAAATCATATTGGGTCCATTTCGCGACGACGGACGAAAGCGTATCGCCCGCGACCGTCGAATACATTTCCGGCACGGCCAGCATCGCCGCGCCAAACAGCGTGCTGTACAGCGTGTCCTGATTCGCGGTGAACAGTTGCGCCGCCGTCACGCCATATTGACTGGTAAGCGCCGCGACGTTCGCCGTGCCGTCCGAAGTCAGTTGCACCGCCTGCATCGTCGCCAGCGCCGCCAGGTAAACATATGCGCCATAACCGAAGGCATAAAACGGCGTCTTCGCCAGGGCGTAAGCAGATTGCAGCGACGCCATCGAGTTTTTGTCGAGCGAGGTCTGTAGCCAGAAACTCAGATCGGGCTGGGACAATTGATAATAAATGCTCTGATAACTGATCAGGTCCGCCTGGATGGAAGACAGCGCCGAATTTACCGCCGCTCCCGGCGCAGGAATGTAGCGCGATTGCTGCATCGTCATCTGGAATGCAATTGCCGGGTTCGGCTGCGCGCCCGTCACCAGATAGGAAATCGCCAGCGAAGGCCAGCTTCCCAGACTGACGATGTCGTCGTAATACCCGACCGGCACTTGCAGCGTGGCGAACTGACCGGGCAGCGGCTGGATGTTGCCGTAAATATCCTGCACGTCCAGATTGAGCGTGACTTCGTTGATCTGCTTCGCCGAGGCGTTGTAACCGACGCCGTTGTACGGATTCGACTGCACGGGCGGCAGCGCCGCCGAAGCGCTGCCATACTGCGTGCTGGCGAACGGATACACGGCCAGCGTTTGCTGATAGTACCAGTTGGGATCGGTCGAATCGCCCAGGTCGCGCTGTTCCAATCCGTCTGTTTGATCCTGCCAGCTATCGGCAGGCGTCGTCGGCAATCCCGCGCCGCTTTCGATAAAGCCGCCCGCACCCGCAATGTTGAAGCCCACCAGATTGAACAGGGAGCCGACGACCTGCGCCGGCGATAGATCGTTGTAAGGGGCGTTGTTCGGATCAGGATTCTGGCGCGTCATTTCAAATCCGACCGTGCCCGGCGGAACGCTTGTCGCCGGTTGCAGCACGCCGCTCGCGAACTGCATCGGCGAACCTGCCGCCAGAATCGGCGTGGTGGCATTCGATGCGACGCTCAGCCAGTTCTGCACCGTCGGTGGGTTGTATTTCTGAATCAGCGTGTTCAGCGTGTCGCCGTATTGAATCGCGTACGGATTGGGATCGCCCGGAATGGTCACTTCCGCGCCGACTTCCAGCAGCAACGGCAGGTTCTGGTTGAAAGTCACAATATCCTGCAACTGGAATTTGGTTCCCCAGGCAGCATTGAAACTGTTCAACGCGGTGGTCAGTGTGTCGCCTTCCGCCACGGTGTAGGTTGCGGGCTGGACAAACAGCGACGAATTGCTGGTGTCCACATTGCCGCTGACGATGACGCAGTTGTTGAACGGTTGAATCGCCGCGTCGCGGTTGGCCGCCTGTTCGTTCAGCACCACCAGCAACGAAAGCGTCGCGGTCGAAGAGTTTCCGAACACGCTCGGCGGCAGCGCTGCGCCGCCATTCTGATTAACGTAATTCAGATAAAACCCGCCGCTGCGCGTGACGCTGGCTTCCCACAACAGGGCAATGAAGTTCGCCGGCTCCGACAGAGAGGCATCGTAAACCTGCGTCGGGTCGGCCGCCGCCAGTGCTTTCAGCGTCGTTCCGCCGCTGTGCGTCAGCGTCGAAAGATTGGTTTTCAGAACGTAGGTCGCGCTGGCGTTGAGTTCATCCGAAGCAAGTCCGCTGGGATTGGCGCTGCTCGGGTTGGGCGAATACAGCAGGTAAAGCACCGCTTGTTGATTGCCGTCTTGCTCGGCCAGATATTGATACACCTGTTGCAGCAGGCTGGCGCCGGTGTCGTCGGCCCCTTCAATGACATAGGCGTTGGAAACCGAAGTCGCCTCGCCGTCCGTCGTGGGCAGCGAGATGTTGAAATCAACGATGGTCGCCCAGGCATAACAATCCGCCTGATCGGCCGTGACAGGCTGATCCGGATTGGAATGTTTCGCCACGACGACTTCGTAAAGCGCGGGGGCGGTCAAGGCTTCGACCTGCTGAACCAGCGAATCCGGGAACAGCCAGATCGCGGGGTTTCCGGTTGCCGATGACGACGACAAACAGCCCGCCGGCGGAACCGCCGCCTGCCACGCAATCTGGTTTTGCAACACCAGGCGCGGCGGAACCATTTGGAACAGCGACAACCGCGTCAGCGTCTCGACGTTCGTCTGAAGCGCCGTCGAAGCAATTTCGCCCGCCAACGTTTGCTGGCTGGCAGTCAGGCCGAAGGTGGCCGAAGCCGCGCCGCCGAAATTCAGCCACGGCGCGCCGGCATTGTTGGTCAGCGTAATCTGATAACCCGACGGCACGGTCGCGCCAAGCGGATATTGCTGCCCGGTCAGTTGATACATCGGCAGCGTTTCGATTGCGCCCAGTTTGGTTGGATTGAGCAGGTCCTGAACGGTCAGGCTCTGGAAATACGAACTGTTCGGATCAGGCAGCCGCAAGCCCGACAGCATAAAGCGCGAAACCATGCCGGAAGCATTGTTCCATTCGGCTTCGTTCAGCAGATTTTCCATCAGCGTTTCCACGCCGATGGAGGCAAGGTCCGTGATCGTCAGCGCCTGGCTGGCGGCAAAAACTTTGGGCATCTGGCCGCCTTGCGGAACCAAGACCGCCTGATCGGCCACGGTTTGCAAGGTCAGATCGAACTTGGAAGCAATGCCGCTGAACGTGTCGGCGGCTTGAATCCGGTATTGCAGCGGGACGCTCAACACTCCCTGCGGCGCCAGCACGGCGGGCGACGCGGGCGCGGCCAGCAAATTGGTTTCGATGATCGCCGCCGTCGTGATCAACGTCGTGGCCACGGTGTTGACGGTGTCCGTGGATTGGAAACCATAGGTCACCGGCGGCATCGCCATTGCCGCACCGGCGGTCAGCGCCTGATTCGGATCAATGCCCACAAACGCCTTGTTCGCCGGTATCGCCAGCAGACTGTTCAGGAAAGTGTTCAGATCGAGCGTGCCTTGTTCGATGGCCAGGAAGTACGCGGCAATCAGCGTCAGTGTGTCGCCGGCGACCACGGAATACGTCCCGCCACTTGCCAGAATGACAGCCGGCGTGGTGGCCGGATTGATTGGCGCGTTCGGATCGGTAATGGACGGATTTGCCTGTTGCAGCGCCTGCACCGCACTGCCCAGGTTGGCAACGGAATTGACCGTCGCGGGGCCAGCCGCGCGCAGCAGCAACCGCGACGAAATCAGGTTCAGCGTGTCGCCGGCCTGCGTCGTGTAACCCAGCCCGCTGTATTGCACGCCGACGCCCGGGTTGAAAATGCTCAGAGTGTCCAGGTTGGCGGCAAACAGGTCGCCGGTTGAATACGGCTGCCCGCCGCTGTTGAAAGCGCCTTCGGCCTGGAAAGCGGCGGCGATGGAGGCAAACGTGTCGTTGGCGCGAATCTGATAAACCACGCTCGGCAAATCCAGTACCGCGCCTGCGTTCAGCACCGCTTGATCCTGCGTGGAAGTCACCACGCGCAGCGGTTCGCTGGTCAGCGTCGTGTCGCCGACGGCATTGGCCACGTCTTCGATGCTGCTGGGGGCGGTGGTCGTGTAGGGATAATTGGCCAGCAGATCAACCGCCGCCTGCACGCCGGAAGACATCAGCATGTTGAAGTAATACGAGAAAATCACCGTCGCCATCGAAGCCGCCGGCGCGGCGTCTTTCGCCTGAACGCCGCTGTTTTGCTGCTGTTGCTGATACTGCACCTGCAACAGTTGGAAGTAGGCCGCGATCTTCTCTTCGTAGTTTTCGTCAACGCTGTTGAAGCTGCTGAAATCCACGGAAGTCCCGGCGGTGTCGGTCAGTTTGATCGCCGGAACCATCGGGAAAAGCGCCACGCCCGCCGTCACATCCGCCGCTCCGTTGCCGCTGCTGGAATCAGCCAGCCCATCCTGGGCGTAGGTGAACGTCGTCGCGCTGGGCACGCTGGCAACGGTGTACTGCCCGTCAAAGGTCGTATCGGTCACGCCCGAAATGCTGACGATATTGCCGGCGGCAAAACCGTGCGCGGTCGCGGTCGTGATGGTTGCCACACCGCCCGAGCGCACCGCGCCGGTCGAGGTGATCAGCCATTCCGTAACGGTGGTGATGTCAAAGGTGAAGTTCGCCGCCAGGAAATTGGTCAGCGTCGTGTAATTGAACGCGGCTTCGACAACGTCTTCGTTTTTCAGTTGCTGCTGCAAATCAGCGAGTTGATCGGCGGTGACACTGGTTCCGCCGTTCGTTTCGACGTAAATGCCCCAGGCCAGCATGGCCTGCATCAGCAAGTTGAACGCCGCCGAAGCAGGCTCAGCGCCCGCCAGTTCCTGATGGTCGTTAATACTGGCCGCGCCCGGATTGATCGAATTTCCGGCAGTCAGCAGGATTACCGCATCGGCCACATTCGCCGTGGTTTCCGATTTGGTGAAGGCGGGCAGCGCCCACAAGCCAACCGTTTGTTTGCCCTGCGGGAAAACGCAGACCGCAGGCCATTCCGTCACCGGCGCGCTCACCGCCAGCGTCGCCATCCGCAACGCGCGGTTGTAACCCGCGTGCATCGAATGCGGCGTGTACAACGTTTGCTGCCCGCGCAGTTGCGGCTGCGGCTGCGCGGCGAAAGAGTTCACGGTCACGGTTCTGCCGGTGCTGGGGCTGCCAGAAGCCAGTTGCCACGGCGGTTGAGACGTGTTGCCGATCGTGAACGACGCGCTGATCGTCGCTTTGAAGCTCAGATGAATGGTGAAGAAGACCACCTTCACGCTGATCCGAATCGAAACGCCCACGCTGAGTTCGATGAAAATCGGGCTGTAGCATTGAACCGTCAGCGTCACGCTGGCGTAGGCGGTCAAATCAATATTTGCCTTGATGATGCCGAAATCAATGTTCGCATACAGCTTGCCGACGATGGCGACGGAACCTTGCAGCCAGTAATACATCGCGTGCGAAGCTGGTTCGTACGGCTGAAACCACCCCAACACGCCTTGCAGGATGCCTTGCACGGTAATCGTCAGACCGCCGGAAATTACGCTCCAGTTGATCGTCTTGCCGACGCCAATCGAAAGCGCGAGCCCGAATTCGATCACCGGCGAAAACGTGCCGTTGGTGATCTGCGGCACGCGCGTCGAAGTCGCGCCGTCCAGCAACGCGAAATACAATCCGCCGTAACCGACAAAGGGGAAAATTTGCAGCGCGAAAGAATTCGAGAAGTCGCTTCCGACCGGGAAGCCCAGGTCAATTTTGAAATTGCCGTTGGTGTAAATGTCCAGAATGACGACCGGCAAGGTGATCGAAACTTCGCCGAATTGCAGGTAGCGCATGGCGTTCGGCAGTTTCAGTTCGATGTGATAAACGCCGATGGTGTCCGTCACCTTGCGGTACAGAATTTCAAAGCTCAGCCCGGCGAAGATTTTGGCTTTTTCGCCGTACATCGCGATCAGCACGCCGTACATGTTCGGATCATTGAAAATGGCGCTGATGGCGATGGTGTCCATGATGCTGAACTGCGCGCCGACCAGCCAGTTGCTTTCAGCGCTGAAGGCCAGAGAGTTCTGGCCGAAGGGCGGCAGTTGCCCCGGCTGCGCGGGAATGACGGATTCGCGCAGCGCCTTCATCACGGCGGTCATGTTCGGCAAATCCACGCCCTGGAAAGTGATGTGCTGTCCCAATCCGACGTATTGCAGATCGAACAGCGAACTTCCCTGCCCCGGCACCGCCGGTGGCGCACCGTTCATCACGTCCCAACCAAGCGGCGGATTGCTTTCGTTCGTGCCGAACTGGACGCCCAGAAACGTCCCTGAGAGCTCGATGGTGGTGCTGCCCGGTCCGGTTGCGCTCTTCGCATATTTCAGCCCGAGCTTGTTAATTTGCATGAAGCCCAGATTGATATTGGCGTCATAGGTCAGGCTGACGGATTGCGGCGTATTGCTCTGCGCGCCCGGCAGCGTCACATTCAGCACCAGCGCGTCCAGGCTGATGTCCAGCAGCGCATCCCAGGGCGAACCAAAACTGACGTCGAAGTTGGGATCAATCAGGTGAACCAGTTGGTTGATCAGTTTGCCGATGGTTTCGTTGACCAGGTGCATGCTGAAAATGCAATCGGCTTTGGGATTGTTGGTGATCGTCACGTCCGCTTGCGCCGTCAGCGTGCCCACACTGACCAGACCGTTCATCGTTCCGGTGTAAATGGTTTGCTGGCCGGAACTATCCACCGTCACGCCAATGGACATATCGTGAATGGCCAGTAACGGAACTCCGAAAGGCGCAATGGACAGATCGGCCACCGCGCCAATGGTCAGCAGTTTATTGTTGACGTCAATCGTGATGTTGAAGTCGGCAACCGAAACCGTCAGCAGATCGGGCGGCAGCGCCAGCTTGCCCTCAAACAGATCCTGATTGAGTTGATCGAGCGAGTAGGTAAGGGCGCCGCCGCTCTGTTCGCCGGTAATGACCAGATCGGGCAAGGTAACGGTAACTTCGAAATTGATCGTGCCGAAACTGAAGACGGCATCCAATTCAAGCGTCGAAACGGAGCTGTTACCCAGAAAGATGATGTTCCACGTTCCGCTCAGAGTCAGTGTGTAATCGCTCCACAGCGGCCATGGCTGAAGCGTGCCGACACTGAGCGTGATGGAAGAAATGCTGGCGCTGCTGAGCACAAACGTCGTGCTGTAACTCAGCAAACCAAACGTCTCAAAATAACTTTGCAGACCGCTGGCTGGCCCTGAAAAAAAGTCGTCCCAGGTTTGTCCACCAACCAGTGAACCAAGCTGCGCCAGACTGGTGTTGATGCCGGACGAAACCGTTCCGCCGCCGCTGGTGGCGTTTGGGCGATTGGGTTGCGAACAGGTGAACGTCGTTGTGGTCGGCGCGGAAACCACGGAGAACGTTCCATTGAAAGAATCATCTTCTACAAACGCGATGGTTGCATAATCGCCTGCCGCCAGCCCATGCGGGTCGGAGGTGGTAAAAGTCGCCACGCCGCCCGAACGCACGGCTCCAGTGGGTGAAGCAGCAATCTTTACGGGCGTGCCAGTAAATGGCGTCACCGACAGCGTCAATAAAGCGCTGCTGGGATTGGTCACAGGCATTTGCGCCTGGACATTGAGCGGAAGCTGCGTTCCCTGGCTGTTGCTGAAGGTGACCGTCGCGCCCAGATAAAACTGCGTCACTTGCTGAAAGGAATCGCCCTGTTTCACCGGTGTCAGCGAAACGCCCGCCACCAGATGATTGAGCGTAATGATCCCGCCCAGCGTCATGGACGGGACGCCGAGATCAGCCTGCAAGTTAAAACTCAGGCCGCCTTCCACTTGATTGAAAGCGCCGGTCAATGTGTAGGTGCTGGAAGCGCCGATCAGCGTGGCGACCGCGCCGAACAATCCTTCGAGCGCCAGTTGGCCGTCGAAATTCAATCCCTTCGCAGGCGTTCCCGACGCGCCGGTGGAAAACAGCAGTTCCGGGCTGTTGATCGTCAACAGGTCGTACGGCATGTACGCCAGTTGCGGAAAGCTGTCGCTGAACACCCACGAAACCGTCCCGCCGTCGCTTTCCGCCGCATCCACCGTCAGCGACAAATTGATGGTTGTCCCGACCAGAAACTGAATTTGCGCATCGCGATTGTCCAGATTCAGAAAACCATCCGCGCCCGCCGGCACAGTCGCGTTGAGCGTGAAGCCGTCGGCGGGCGGATTTTGCGGAATCGTCGCCGGATCAACAATCAGCAGCAACACGCCATCCGGCCTGCCCAAATCGGTTTTGATCAGCGCGCTCAAGCCTGTCACGCCGAGCGTCTGGTCGCTCAACTGGATTTCGTGCGGTGATTGGGCGGCCTGGCTGCTGAGCAACGCGGCCAGTTGCTGGGAAGTCATGGTTTCAGCCATTGGAATGTCTCCTGCAAACGCCTTGTCGTAACAATGGCGGAGAAATAAGGATGAAAGGATGAAAGAATGAATGCACTGCTTTCGCCGCGATGGCTTCGTCAAATCAGCATAAACAGCGGCAGGTGGTCGCTGGTTCCAGCGCCGGTTCCGGCGATGGGCGGTCCGATGTGCCAGTAATTCCAAAGCTGCCGGAACACATAATTCCGATAGCCGAACCGGACACTTCCGGCGCCACTGGTCTTGTTCGGCAGCGAAGGCTGCCAATACGTCAGCGAGGTTGGGCTGGGAACAGACGCGACCCAGTATCGCCCCTCAAAGGAAGGGTCGAGACCCGTCAGGTGCATATTCAGGTCGTAAGCAACAACGCTGAAATCATATCCGGGGTGTAATCCGTGCGGAGTGGCGGTCGTCAGCGTTGTCAGGCCGTTCGAGCGCACGGCCCCGTTGGGGATGATATTCGCGCGTAAGTCATCAATATTCTGAATGGAAGACAGGCTTTGGAGCATGTCCCCGCTGATGTTGGGCAACGCGCCTCCTGGAGTCACGCCCGCCACGCGGTCCATAATCATTTGACCGTAGGCATTATTCGCCGGCACAGCGCCCGCGCCATACTGGACAAAGCCGTAATCGAGCGCCAGATTTTCGAAGTAGGATTTCCCGTCCACGACCATCGTTCGCGCTTCATCTCGGGGGCGCAGGAACGAGCGCTGCCATTGCTGGTTCGGAAACGGCAGGATGTTCAGACCGGCATTGGCCAAGCTTCGGATGGTGTCATCTTGCAGAATGTTTGGCGCCAGCAGATTCACGTTGAAATCCCCCGCGAAAACAGTGACTTCATTGTTACCCGGCACGCGGATGTTGGCCGGAATGTTGAGCAGATTGGAAATGGTCTGCTGCGCAGTGACGCCCGGCGAAGTATGCACGGAAAACAATTTGATGACCCGCCCCGTCGAACGCTCGCTGAAAGTTGTTAAGTATGGGCGACGGTTTTTGGCTTTCGGAAACTGAATTTCGGTATTCGTACCGGTATAAAAAAACTGGCATTGCGCAGCTGCCGTCGTATTCGCAGGAATGCCAGCATCCCAGGGAGAGGGATAGGCTTGCGGCCAAACGTTCGGCCCCAGAAACTGCACCCGATCGTTTCGCCAAAATACCCCGACAGTTTCCGTACGCGGTTTTCCGTCTACCACGCTGTTGTGAGTTGGATTCACGCGCAACGGTGGAACAAGATACCACTGAGGAGAATTGTTTTCGCGCAACATGGACAACAAATAAATCAGCCCTTGTGCGCCATTACCTTGCGCCAGTGTGCCCAGATTTCCCGCCTGACTGAGTGTTTCCAACACAACAAAAACGTCTGCATCAGCCTTCTGTACAGTGCTGAGCACATACATCAGATTGGCCAAATTCCCCTCAGCGACGGCCTCCTTTTCAAGTGCCGTGTTGCCGGATTTGGTATCTTTGAGCCGCTTCAGCGTAAAGTTTTGAATGTTCCAAACAACCAGTTTCATCAGACCACCTCCTTGGGCGCGGGCAATGCATTGGCAGGCGCGGGCGGCAGTCCCGCCGGATTCGTCGTGCCGTTCTTTTTGGCCGGCGGCTTGGCGTCTTTTGCATATGCCGCGTACCAACCCAGACTCGTGTTTCCATCCGCCGCGCCGTTCGGATCGCCGAACAGCACGAAATTGACTTGTCCCGAAGGCGGGAAGGTAAAGGCCAGAAACTTAAAGCCGATGTTGTAGAGCACCAGGATGTACTGGTTGTTTTCCTGGACCAGAATTTCCAGCGTCTTGAAGGTGATGTTGAAGATGCCTTCAATCGTGATTTCCCGCTTCGAGCCGTTCGAGCCGGGCAGTTTCAGACCGGTAAAAGCCTTGTAGGTGTTCCCGCCCGGACTCCAGGCCGCCGTCAGCCCGGCAATAAAACCGGCCTGGCTGGCCAGCGCGCCGGGCGAGCCCAGATTCAAATTGAAGTTCAGCGAATACCAGGGATAGGTCAGCGCGCTGAGTGTCAGCGGCGACTGCAACCCCATGTAGCCCGCGCCTGTTGGCGAAGTGCCTTGTTTGGCCTGCGTGAAGCCGGCGACCGTCAGCGGGAAGTTGGTAAAGAAGCTTCCGGCGCGCGACTTGCTCGACGCCAGATCGAACGAAAGCTGCGAGGCGTCGAAGACAAACACCGGAGCAATCGGCGTCACCGCCGAATCGAAGGTCAGGTCAATGGCCAGGTTGCCGAAGCTCAGACCGGTCACTTCGTCCGGCGCCGCCGCGCCGTTTCCGCTGGTTGAATCAGGCTGTTGCTGTTGCTGGTACGTGAACGCCGTTGCGCTCGGTACGGAAGCGATCGTGAAAAATCCATTGAACGATTTGTCCGCGACGCCGTAAACCTCCACTCGTTCGCCCACCGTCAGTCCGTGCGGAGCCGTGGTGGTAATGGTCGCGACGCCGCCGGCGCGAACGGCGCCCTTGTTTGCGGTGGTGGCGATGAACGAAGTCGGCCGCCCAAAGGAAAAGAGGTCGAAGCCCGGCAGCGATTTGAAATCCATCACGCCCCAGAAGACGAACTGCGCGTAGGTTTCCGTCGCCAGGATTTCCCCGCCGCCGCTGGAAGCATTGGGCTGACCTGTCTGCGCGTAAGTGAATGTCGTCGGGCTGAGCACAGAGGCCACCGCGAACAATCCGGTAAACGAACTGTCGGTGACGCCGCTGATGTTGACCGAATCGCCCACATTCAGTTGATGTGGCACGGTGGTCGTGATGGTCGTCACGCCGTTTGTGCGAACAGCGCCATTGGAGGCGATGTCAATCGGTTGCGGGCGAATGGTGACGAACTGCCCTTTCGAGAATTGCACCGCGTTGAGCACGTTGCTTTGCAGGTAAAAGATCGAAACCTGACCCGACGCCGTCTGGAACAGATAGGAATCCAGCGTTTGACCGTTGACCACGTGCTGCTGATAAACGCCGTACATCCGCACGATGTTTTCGGCGGACCCCGCCAGCTTGGCCGATTCGCCGAACAGGTTATTGACTTCCAGATCAATGATGCTGGAGAAGGACGCCACCGCCGAATTCAGGAAGAGCACCTTCAATTGCTCAACCTCGTATTGATAATCCGCTCCGCCCGGCGGCAGCGGCCCAGGCGCCTGATAGTTGATCAGCCCGAAAATGGACGAATCGGAAATACTCAGATCGCCGGGCGTTTCGGGGACATTGATCTTCGAGGTATTGATGCCGATGTGATGCGCGAAAAACAGATCCGGATCAATGCCCGCCGCCAGCCCGGCCAGTTCCGGCGGCAGCGATGACAGCGGCGCCATCACATTCAGCGCCAGAATGCCGTTCCAGTTCGGGTTGTTGACGGCGTTCAGAAACGCGGCGAAATCCGCGTCATTGGATTCGGCGGCCGTGTTGATAATGCCGGCAATCGTCTGCGAAGTCGTGGCGGGCGAATCATTGAAATAATCGGCGAATGCCCAGGCGCTGGGCTGACCGGCCAGTTCGCTGATGCTTAGATCGGAAAACTTGACGATGAAGATCGTGTTGTAGGTCGCCCACGGCGATTGCCCCGTCTGCGAGTTCGGCGTGGGATCGAGATTGAAATTCCACAACTCGCTGGGATCATCGCCGATGCTGATTTGCGCGTTCGGCCCGAACAGCGAATCCTGAATCGCCGCCGGTTTTGAAACCACCAGAAAGAGTTTGTTGCTTTGAAACGCGGAAAGCAGATTGCCCTGCACGGATGACAGCCGGAACTGTTCCGGCGTCGCCGTCATCTTCGCCAGGATGATTTGATCCCAGATCAAAGGCGAATCCGGCGTGTAGGTTGCCAGCAGCCCCTGCGGCGTGGCGCTGTACCTGCTCGGGAACGGCTGGCTCTGCTGCGCCACCGGAGGCGCGGCGAGCAGCGCGGTTCGGCGCACCGGACTGACAATCTGCGATTCCATCTGCTGATAGGCGGCGAGGGATTGCCCGGCAAGCCCGGAATACGGCAGCAGGGGATAAACGAGCGAAGACGCCGGCGCCTGATTGATCGTTCCGGCCAGCACCGGCACGGAAGCCAGCGCCGGAATCGTCACGCCCGATGGCGATTGCGCATTGTAATTGTAAAGAACCGACTGATCCGGCTGCGCATAGTAATCAAGGGTCCCCGTCTGACCGGATTGCTGTTGTGTCACAGCGGCAAAAGCAGTCGTCGGCGCAACCGATGGCTGCAAGTTTGTGTAGCCGGGTTTCTGCCCCGGAAAGTAGCCTGCCGCAAAAGCGTTGTTGCAGGGAAAAAAGGAAACGATGTTCGTGCCCGTGCCGAGTTCGACATATTCCACGCCTGATAGTCCGCACATCAAATTCACTGTTCCGCTGCGCGCTACCTGCAAGGCGAAATCACCGCGCGGAACCAGATAAAACGGATCATGCGCGGTCGGCGCGCTGGCCTGTTGGTTCGTCGCAAAAACCAGCGCCGAAAACGCGGTCGGCGCGGCGCTGCCCGTCAGGGGTTGCAGCGTAAAGGCGTCGCCCATCGTTGCATTGAAGTACGAGGGAACGGCGGCGGCGGCAGCAGTGGAAGCCTGTCCGGCGTCGGCGGCATTGAACGCGAAGAACGTACGGCTGGCGTCGAGCGCGGCCAGCGGATCAAGATTGGCGTACAGCGTCAGCCCCTGATTGAAAATTGGATACCGCAGCGACGCCAGGTCGAACGAACCATCCTGTGGCGTACTCGCCGGGCTGCGCAGTTCAGGCGGCACCGCGAAAAAATACCGAAGCCCCACATCCAGATCCGTCAGGTTCTGCTGCGTCAACTGAAGCTCGAACTGCAAACATCCGGCGAGATTGCCCGCCAATGGCAGCGTCATGCTGGAAGTGATGCCGTTGCCGTCGCCATAAATCTTCACTTTTCCAAATTGCGCGCTCAGGTAAATTGCAGGCGTGCTCTGCTGTGTGAAGCCAAAGGCGAAATTGGTGTCGTCCATCGTGATCGCCGTTTTCGACGTCATGGAAAGCGTCACGCTCTGAAACGGGAAGGTGACGGGGTACCCTGTCGCATACGTGGGATTGCCGCCGCTCTGACCTGTTTGATAGGCGGCAATCGTCGTCCCCGTCAGCGGGTTTGTGCCATCCGGCGTGTTGATCCACGCAAAACGCACTCCCTGCTGCCGGGTGTTGGCCAGAAAGCTCCAGGCGGCAGCGGCAAAGACGGCGTTGCCAATGGCCAGCGGCTCTTCCAGAAAGATGTAGGTCCCCGAAAACTTGTTCCAGGAATCGGCAAAAGAGATTGGGGTCGGTGTGCTGGCCGCATTTTGTGGCAGTAAGTAAAGCAAGGTTCCGGATGCTGGACTTCCCGCGCCTGACGCAAGATAAAGCTGTGGAACATCTGTTGTCTGGCTGAACTGCATTTCTCATCCTCCATAATAGGCATAACGGGCGCGCGGACGGCTCTGCCCGGATCAGATGGCAATCGTCACAATATCCCCGGCAATCAAGGGAACATCGAACATCACCGTCGGAACAGACGGTAGGCTCTGCGTCTGCCAATAGAGGTTTCCGATCACCGGGGCGGAATACGCAGCATTTGCGCCCTGGGCCGGCGGCGGGATGAAAGGCGCATTGAGAACACGCGCAACACTGAGAACCGGCAGGGCCGGGATTGAACTCGGCGCGGCGGGCAGCAGCCTTAAATCCAGCGGCAAAACCGTGAAGCGTTCGATCAGATTGGCCAGCGTCGTCCCCACCGGAACATATTGGAGCACCGTCTGCACCGGAGTTCCGGCAAGAGGATTGGAGGTTGTTCCATTGGTGTTTTGGAGGGTTTGGATGTTCAGCCAGATCGGGATTTCCGGCACGGCAATCGCGCGTCCGAGGAAAATGGTGTAGACATTCTGCGAAACTGGCTGCGGAAAGCTGTTGGTCGCGGCATTCAACTGCGCCAGCGTTTGCGCTCCGACCAATGCGACATTGTCGTTCAAATTCAGATCCCCGGACTGCGACGGTGCGGCCAGCGACTGCGGATAAAACAACCGCCAATATTTCTGCGCTGCATAGTTTCCCTGAAGATCAATAACTCCACCGGCAACCGACGGCGGAGTGACAGGCGGATTAATCATCGGCGACTTGATCGTGCTCAGAAACGGATCAAATGTCACGACCCGCCCCCCATTTCCCGCCGGCGTTGAGCCAATCAGGTAGGAAAAGCACCCGCTGCCAACATAGCCATTGAGCGGGGAAGTCGGCGTCAGGTACTGGCTGGCTTGCGTCTCGACGCGCAGACGCATTCCGGGACGGATGTCCACGTACGGCAGCGTCCCCGGAGCAAACCCGGACGAAAGCGAATACCGGTAGAAAAGCGTCTCGGCCAAAGGCGCAGGCAGACAGTCTGCGATTTGCTGGCCGATGCGAAACGTCGCGCCCGCCACCAGAATTCCCTTCAGTTCGAATTGCGTTTCGATGTTCTCCAGGAAATCGGTAAAGTCCTCCATCAGCGCGCCGCGGTTCGTGCCCCAGGCATTTCCTTGAATCGTGATGTTCGCGAAGATGAGAGCCGTCCCCGTCGGGCCGTAATTTCCCTGAGTCAACTGAAACTGAAAGCTTGAATTGCTGTACTGGTAGGACTGGTAACTGGAGCCGCCAGTGTAAAGCAGCGGGATCACGAAGGTGATCGGCTGACCGGAAGAAATCCCGCCGGCCTGCGGGAGCAACCCCGTGTCAGCGCCAATGGAAGAGGGGGAAACCTGGTAATTCAGCGTAGTCGAGTTACTCATGACACAATGCGGCAATGGCAAGCTACTACTGCCTGCTACTACTGCCTGCTATCCTCCCAGGCATAAAGCACTCCGGCATTCACCATTGCCCGGCCATAAACCCGCCTGATAACAGCAAACTAGCTACAAACTACCTCAATGCCATTCGAAAACAAGCTTCGGCTCAGGTTACTGTAACTAATTCCCAGGTTACCAATCCGATATTTTTGGCATGTTCAAACGCAAAGTTCTCGCCGGAATACGATACGCTTTTGATTTTGGGTTATTGAGAAATGACAAGACTTGTTACCAGGCGGCACGCCCGCACGCGCCCATCCCCAGGGCAGCACGGCACTACCATCGGAACGCCAGTAACAATCAGGAGTTTTCTAACTTAACGATGCAGGGAAAAGCTAGCGAATCAAGCGGTGGCAACAATCATTTTGAATTTATCCAGGACCAATTACGAATGCAAAAGAACCAATCCCACTGAGATACTGGAAAAACTCTTCTTTCTAAGTAAGACCAGGGCAATTTCTCATAACTACCTGGAACCTGTCAATCATCGCCACCTAAAATAACGTGGAATTTTCACACCCCACGAAAAGTCCGTGAATCCGGGGCTGAAATGTCCGATTGGCAAGTTACTAACTTAACGTAGCCCTCGAAATCATGATGGCGCGAGGAATTTGAAGGCTAAATCGGATTTCATTTCGGCGGATGGTTTTGGTGGAACAGGTTAGTAACCTGTTCCACCGGCGGAAAAAGTTCTCCCGTACAGGCAAATGAAAACTGATCGAAGTTAGTGGCGGAAAAGACGCGGCCACGCGACTGCGCTTTTGCAGTTTGCCGGCCAACGGCGACCGGCAGCCCGCAGGAATGCCGCGCGCCAGTGCGTGGCCCTGTAAAGCTGCGGAATCCTGCCCGCCGGCACAAAAACGCGTTCGCCTTTCGTTCACGCCGAGCGTGTTGAGACATTGGCGCATCCGTTGGCCAGATCAAATGATTGCCGTAGGTGAACTCCCAGAAACGCTGGTCGCTCTTTTCAGCGCAGATTGATTTTGACGGGATTGGCTGGCTTGCCGTCCACCGTCAGCGCGATCTCGACTTCGCCGCGCCCGCCCAAACTGCGCGGCACCGGCCCCAGATTGACCTGATCCAATCCGACGAATTCGCCCTGTGGCCCGACGAACAACACCGGAATGCCGCTGCCGCCCATCGTCGCGCTCGCGGCGGATAGATTGCTCAGAAAGCGCAGCCCCGTCCCGAACAAAATCAGGTAAACCTGTTCACCTTCCGGTCCCAGATCAATCGGGGTCGAAACATATCGCTGCTGTCCGGCATCCCACTGCGAAACCGGCTCGTAGATTTGCGTTCCGTCTGCTTTGACGCGCAGCGCCACGGCTGCCGCCACGCCCAACCCGGTGGCATTGGCGGTGAACAGCCCTGGAGCGACGCTCACGATTGCCAGCGCGCCGGTCGAAACCGTTCCATTACCGCTGGTCACGGTGACCATCGCCGTGCCTGTGGCGGTGCCTTCGGGAATCTGATAGTTGATCTGCCCGCCGGAAACAAAGAAGAGCGGGGCCAGCCGCGTCACGCCCGCGCTGTCGCGCACTTGCACGGTCGTTCCGGCCAGTTGCGTCGGCAGCGGAAGGGCCGTGGCGATCTCTGTCTGGGTCGCCAGACTGGTTCCAAAGGCTGCGATGATGGCTTCGCTGGCCAGCGTCTGGCCCAGGAAGCTGGCCGCCGAAACACTGGTCACCGGACGAATGACGATTGCCGTTGCCGTTGCAACCGGAGCGCCCGGCAGTGGCGCAAAGCCCGCCGTGATTGTGACCGGCCCGCCGACTGCATTGGGAGTGACGGCGAAAGTCGCCATCGTCGTATTGGCTGGAATCATCACCGAGGCCGGAACCGAAGCAATGGCAGGATTCGAGGATGCCAGCGGATAGGTCACCGCCACAGGCTGCGCAACGCTGCTGACCAGCGTCAGTGCGCCGCTGCCGCCGAGCGCAATGGTCTGACTGGACGGCGTCAAACTGAGCGTGTAGATGTTGATGACCGTGACGTGGCCGTTGACGGCATTGGCCGCCGGATTGCCTTCGTTGAACTGGAATTTCTGCCAGGTCAGCGCGGTGTTATTGCCGACCGTGCCGATGACATTGAACCGCAGTTTGAGCAGAACCCCCGAACCACTGAGCGGCATGGCGCCAAAGCCGGAAACGCGCAAGCGTCCGGGCGTGGCATTAGGCGTGACGGTGAAATTGCTGCTCAAGGTGTCCGTTGCGTCCACCGGCTGGACTTGCGCCTGCAGCAGGTTGGCGTCGTAGATCAGGTCGAAGTCATAGGCCAGAATGCCGCGCCCGGTCAGATCGCCGGCCGTCACCGGCAGGATCAGGCTCGTTCCGGAACCGGCGACCAGCGACGGCAACGAAACCTGCACTGCCTGCTGCGACAGCCATTCATCCAGTGGCGCCGCCGCTTCGGCCAGTGCGGCTCCAGCCACCCAGTTGCCGGAAACATCCCCCATCAGCACCGCATCGAAGTTCTGATTGATTTGATCGCCGCTCAAACTGGCGTAGCTGCGACTGGGCGGCACAAACTTCCAGGTGCCCGCAATACTGGCCGGGTTGTTGATGCCGACAACGTATTGCGCGATGAGCGCGGCATCGAACGAAGAGAGTTCGCCGTTGTTGCTGGTGTCACCGGCAAGTTGCTGACACGAGGTGAGAGAAATGATGCTGACGACTTGCTGCGCGATCAGCGCCGCATCAAAAGATGCGATGCCGTTCAGGTCGCCTGTTTTCGAGGGCGTCACGGTGTAGGAGCCGCCGCCCAGCCCCGTCAGTTGATAAATCCCGGAGCTGTTGGTCGTGCTGGTCGCGGATGGAGTGCCCCCGGCAGCGACCGTCACGCCGGGCACGGGCTTCGGCGAAATACAGTAATTGATGGCTCCGCTGATCGCGCCACCCACTGCGCAGGCGCGCCCGTTGGTGGTTGTCGCGCACGGCGTGCCCTCGTTGAAACGGAAACTGACCCAGGTCAGATTGCTGCACGCGGAAACCGCGCCAATCAAGTCAAACTTCAGATTAAGCAGCGTTCCCGCGCCGGCCAGCGGATTTGTGCCGAAGGCGGACAAGCGCAATTGCCCAGCCACGCTGGTGTTGGTGGTGACGGTCATGGCGGCGCTCAGCGTGCCCGTGCGGTCGAAAGGCGCTGCCTGCAACCGCAGCACATTCGGGTCGTAGTTGAGCGTGAAATCATAGGCGAGCGCTCCTTTGCCGGTGGTCTCCGACGCGGTGATCGGCACGGTCAGGCTGCCGCCCGAAATGCCGGTCAAATTCGTGGCAATGGCCACCGTGATGCAAGGCCCTGTGCTGACGGTAAAGCTGGCGGTCTGGACATCGTTGCAACCAGCCTTGCTGATGGTGATCGCACCCGTGACTGCACCGCTGGGGACCGTCGCGGTAATCTGCGTGTCGCTGTTGATGGTGAAAGCCGCGCTGACGTTGCTGGCGAATTTGACCGAAGTCACCCCGGTGAAGTTCGCACCCGTGATCATGACGGAACCACCAACTGCGCCGCTGGTTGGATTGATGCCGCTCACCGTTGGACAAGCAGGCGGAACAGTGACCGTGAAGGTGGCGGTTTGCAGGTCATTGCAACCGGTCTTGCTGATGGTGATTGCACCCGTGACTGCGCCGCTGGGAACCGTCGCGGTAATCTGCGTGTCGCTGTGGACGGTGAAAGCCGCGCTGACATTGCTGGCGAACTTGACCGCAGTCGCGCCGGTGAAGTTCGCGCCGGTGATTGTCACCGTGCTGCCGACCGCGCCGCTGCTTGGACTGATGCCGCTCAAGGTTGGGCAAGTGGCCCCGCCGCTCTGCGTCAGCGCGACCGAGAGATTCTCGAAATACCCCTCGTTATCGTCGCCACCCACGCGCGTCGAAGTCATCGTGACACGAATCGTGCGCGTGCCGGCAGGCACCTGGCCCGTTGTCGAAAGCAATTGCATGTCGTCTGAACGGGGGCCCAGCAAGAGCGCTGTGCCCAGCACCGTGCCGCCCGCATTCAAAAATTCCGCGCGAACGCCCGCGTTGTCTCCGCCAAAGCCTCCCAAATAAGCCCGGAGTTGCGCGGTGCGCTGCCCCGCATCAATCCCCGTGGCTTCATCGGCAACACTCACAAGCTGCGTGGCGGTCGAACTCGCGTTGGTGTCGCCGCCGTAAAAGTAGTTTGTCCCGCCGCCGATGGCCTGCCCTTCTTCGACGGTCAAACTTCCGGTTGCGTCGTAGCGCGTGGCCGTGAAGTTGGACGTCGTCGTCCAGCCCGGAATCGGCACCACCTGGCTTTTGACGGTCGCGCCCGGCCCCAGTTCCGCATCTGGATTGCATAAGCGATTGACGTTCAGCCCAGTAATCGTTGTGCAGAGGGGCATCTGGCCCGGCACGCGATCCAGTCCAGCGACTTCGCCGGGCGTGAGCGCGCAATCGTACAGGCGAATGCGCGCCACGGAACCGGCGGAGGATTCATTGTTGGCGTTATCGCGGAAGAAGATCAGCCGGTTGTTGCCGTCAATCACTGCCGCATCGCCGTTATCCACAAAGGAAAACTGCTGCACGCCGTTAACGTAGCCAACAACGTTTTTGGCGGAGTCGCGCGTCAGCACGACTTGGACAAACGTATTTGGAGAGATAACTGCGTTGGCGCCGGCAATTCCGCTAAAGAAGACCAAAAATCCATCCCGGTTATACAGCCCGCCATCTTCAGCGTTATTCTTGAAATCGAGGATGCGCCGGTAGCCGCTGACCTCATTGAAGGAGAAGAGAACGACCGCTGTATAAACCTGATTCGAGATCACGCCCGTCGTCGGTGTGAGCGCGACACCATTGTCTTTTGCAAATTGCAGCACTGTGCGCGAAGCGCCATCCACCGTCGCCATGCCAAAAGTGTTGCTGCCCAGATTGGTCAGTGCGGGCGGCGTGCCGACGGAACTGCTCAGCGTGTTCTGCAATTGGTAATCGGCCTTGACGGTGCAACTGGTGGTCGTCTTGCATTTGCCCGCACTGTCTGCGTTGAAAATGGCCTGGATTTCCGCTGCAGAGAGGGCACGGTCGAAGACTTCGATCTCATCAAGCCGTCCGTGAAAGCCGTAACCGCTTTCGACATTGCATGGCTGTGTCGGTTCGTTACCGATCATCAGACAGGTGTTTGCGTTGGCCGTATTCCGGATTGTTCCGGTGGCGGGGCTGCCGCTGCCGAGCGGCTGACCGTTCAGATAGGCCTTGAGCAGCGCGCCATCCCAGGTGACGGTGATGTGCGACCAGGCATTGAGCGGCAACTTCCATTCCGCCATTTGATTGAAGACCGGGCGGAGTTCGCCGCTGGGGGTCAAACGCAGGACAGGTTGGATGAAGCCATCATTGATTAACAGCGAGAAGCCGTCGCCTTCGGTTTTGCTGATCACCGTGCGGCCGTAGCCGTCTCGCTGTCCGTGGCTTAGCGGATAAACCCAGGCGTCAATCGTCAGCGCCGCATACGCAGCGTTGAGCGCCGTATTCGAAGTCGCTACCGTGGCGCTGGCTCCATCGAAGCTGAATGCCGGGCCGACTTTGCCATCCGCAAACGTCGCGCCGTTTTGCGGCGTGCCATTGTTCGTCCCTTTAATATCATTGGCATTGCCATCACCAGGCCACCACGCGAGTAACCCGGCTGGCGGCGACACACAATTTCCACCGCCGCCCAGGACAGTGAACGCCGCCGTTTGTTCGTCTGCGCAATTTGCCTTGCTGATCCGGAGAGAACCATTGACCGCGCCATTGGGCACGGTCGCGGTAATCTGGGTGTCGCTGTTGATGGTGAATTGCGCGGCGACGTTGTTGGCAAATCTGACCGCTGTCACGCCCGTGAAATTCGCGCCCGTGATCGTCACCGTACTGCCGACTGCGCCGCTCGTTGGGTTGATGCCACTGACTGTCGGACAGTTGTTGACGGCCAGAATGTTGAAGCTATCTGTCGTCAGCAGCGCGTCGTTCCAGTACGCGCGCACTTGCCACGCGCCGTGCAGGGAAGCGGCGGGCTGCCCGGCAATATCTATCCAGGCCCATGCGCAGGTGTCTCCGTTGAAGTTGTTGGTGCGGCTGCTGGTGTTGTAAATCGTCCCGTTCGGCTGGACGAATTCCCACCGCATCAGGTCGCCGACTTGCGGGTTCAGCACGTAAAACCAGTGGTAAACGCGCGCCTCCGTGCTGGCGAAATTGGCCTTCGGCGGCGGCAGCGAACAACTGGTCGTCGAAATCGGCCCCGCCGTTGTCAGATGATCCACCAGCGTCAGCGCCCCTCCCGTGCCGGCTTGCGTGACGGTAAAAGTCTGCCCGGCAATGGTCAGCGTGCCCGTGCGCTGCGCGCCGGTGTTGGCCGCAACAGTAAAGTTGACTGTCCCATTGCCGTTGCCGCTCGCGCCGCTGTTGATCGTGATCCAGGCGGCGTTGCTTGCCGCTGTCCAGGCGCAACCGGTTTGCGTGGTCACATTGACGCTGCCCGCGCCGCCCGCCGCCGCAAACGGCTGGCTGGCAGGCGCAATGGCATATGTGCAGGTGGGAACGCTGGGCACGGTCAAACTGAGCGTGTAGTTCCCAGCCCCTGCAGCCCCGGCTTCGACAATGTAGGTGCCCGTGTATGGCAGCACGAAGAAATTGCTGCCCGACGGAATCCGCAGATTGCCGTTGCCCTCGGCAAAGATGGTCAGGCCGTTCGGCACGTAAAGATAAAGCGAGGTGAACGTGTTCGCGGTCGTCAGCGAAATCGCCACCTGCTGGCCCGCCTGGCCGCTAAAGGAATACAGATCGGTCAGCGAACCGCTCCCGGACGGGCAATCGCCCGGCGCCCACGAAGCGTTGACCGTTTGCGGTATGACCAGCGGCGTGATTGTGCAATTGCCGCCCGTGCCCGCCTGAATGACGCTTAACACCTGCCCGGCAATCAGCAGCTTGCCCAGGCGGTACCCCAGACTGGTATTGGCTTCAACGGCGTAACTGACCGTGCCATTGCCTGTGCCGCTCATTCCCGCGCTGATCGTGATCCAGGAAACATTGCTTCCTGCCGTCCAGCCGCAGCCCGCGGAAGCCGTAACAGTTGCGGAACCATTGCCGCCAGCGGCAGTGAACGCCTGACTCGCCGGCGTAATCGCGTACGCGCAGGTTTGCCCGCCGGGAGGGGCCGTCAGGCTCAAGGTGTAACTGCCGACTTCATTGTCGTTAAAGGAACTGGCTTCGACGATGTAGGTTCCGCCGAGCGGCAGCACAAAATAATCACTGCCGGGCGGAATGCGCGAATCGGTGCTGACACTGCTGTTGTTATCGTCGTTAATCGCGATGATCGCGCCATCCGGTGAAATCAATGTCAGAAAAGTATCGAACTGAGTCGAACCGAGTGTGATGGCCACCCGTTGCCCGGCGGATGCGGTGAACGAGTAAAGATCGCCGTAAGCGCCCGCATCAATCACCGACCGGCAATCGCCTGCGACCAGCGATCCGGTAACCGTTTGCGGAATGGCCAGTGGTGTGACTGAACAATTCATCCCCGCGCCTGATTGCGCAATCACCACGAACTGTCCGGCGACCAGCAGCGAACCGATGCGGCTGCCGGCTTCGCTGTTGGCGGCGACGGTGTAGCCAACGGTGCCGGAACCTGTACCGGTAGCGCCGGAATTGATCGTGATCCAGGAATACCCGCTGAGCGCCGTCCAATTGCAGCCAGTTGCGGTGGTCACATTTACGCTGCCTTGTCCGGCTGTTGCCGCGAACGATTGGCTGGTTGGCGTAACGGCAAAGTTACAAGCGCCGCCGCCGCCGCTGCCGCTGGCAACCGTCAAGTCGTAAAGAACCGGCGAGACATCACCGGTGCTGATTTGGAGCGTGACTTCGATCTGTAAGTATCTGCCCGCCGGCGTGGCGCTCAGGCTGACGCCTTTGCTGGCCTGTTCCCACTCTGACCAGGTGGTTTGATTGGCGGAACTGCGTGCGCGCGCGCGAATCGAAGTGCCGGCGGGTTCGGCGCTGTTCCAGGAGATGACGCCCCAGGGCGCGTTGGCCGTCTGTGAATCGTAAACGACCGTCCACGTTCCGGTGCGCGTCGTGACGGTGCGCGACACAAAGCCGGTCATATCGCTGTACCCGTAATGCGTTGTGCCGAGGATGTGCTTTTCCAGATCAACGGTGTTGGTGGCGGGATCAATTCGTTTGATGTAATCGTCGCCGTTGTTGACCACCCAGACCTTGCCCGCGGCGTCCACGGCCACACCGGTGGGAGAATTGCCAACCGCGATGGCGGTTTTCTTGACGCCGTCATTCGACCAGCGCGTGACTTTGCCTGAACCGGTGTTGGCCACCCAGACGTCGCCGTCGCTGGTGACAGCGATGCCGCGCGCCTGGTAATCGTCGCCCGTCCCATCGCGCGTCCATTCCTTCTGTCCGGTCAGCACGTTCACGCGCGAAAGCTTCTGCTGGTGGTAAGCCGAGACGAAAAGATGATTGTTGCGATCCAGCCCGATGCCATACACCTGATGGCCCAGATTGGTCGCCAGGAATGAATTGTCCGCCGGATTCAGCCGCAGCAGATCGGCGTTGGCTGCGTTGTCGTCGTAGCCCGATGACCAGAGAATGCCGTTTCGGTCAATGACCGCGCCGTAGGGCGTGTGATTGGCCGAGGACACATCAATCGTGCGCATGATCTGTCCCGTCGCGCCGTTGATGTAGTAATACTTTTTGGTTCCGTAAGTTCCGACCCAGACGTTGCCGCTGGCGTCAATCGCAATTCCGCGCGGCCCTGGATTCCAGTAATCATTGGCGTACGAACCGGCAAAGCTGCCGGGAATGTAATTGCGTTCCTGCCCCGCAATCAGAACGACTTCGGTCAGCACGCATTCGTCCTGGCCCCAGGCGAGCAACTCTGTCCCCTGAATATTGCCGTCGTTGTTCAGGTCGCGCGAGGTTTCAATCGTGCCGTTGGTGTTGCGATCCACACACTGGCCGCTTTCCAGCAAACCCACCTTCACGGCGGTTGCCGTCTGGCGGTTGCCCACCCAGCAGTTGCCCTGCAAATCCACGGTCGTCCGCGAAGGGTTGGGCGTGGTGTTGGAAGGAGCCGTGCGATACCGGCCCAATTCCTTGCCGGTTGAAGTGTCCACTTTGGAGATCGTTCCTTCGTTGGAATTGGGCACCCAGATAAAAGGCAGCACGCCCGATTCCACGGCCACCTGCAATTGATTGGGAACGGTGGTGTATTCCAGCCCCACCAGTGTGCCTTCAGCGAAATCGGCGTTGGCGGTGTAGGTGCGCTGCGGTTGTTGCAGCGCTGAGGCGCCCACGCCTCTGGATTGGAGAAGAACTCCGAACGACAAACCCGATAAAATCAAAACAGTAATGGTGAGTAACAATGCATATTTGCTTTTCATCTCTCCTCCTTTTGGGGAGCAACATTGACGGCGGAGGATCAGCCTCTGGCGCGGAAAAAGACGGCCAATGGGCAATCTCCTTTCAGTCACCTTTCAGCAACAACTGAGCCAGGCAAATATGGTGCATTCTATTGGGATTACCGCTGCGCGGAGGGCGATTTTACTCATTTGCTGAGGAACTTAACGCAAGCGTCAGGCATTGGGCAATTTTGCCTGTTTAGCGGAAGTTGGTGAGAACCACGTTGGCGGTTTTGCCGTCCACAGTCAGCAGCAATCCCACCTCGCCTCGTCCGATCAGGCTGCGTGGGATGGGGCCGGCGTTGACCTGATCGAGTCCAACGAATTCGCCCTGCGGCCCGGCGTAGGGAATCGGCGTATTCGTGCCCCCCAGTGTCGCCGTCACCGCCGTCAAGTTGCCGCGGTATCGAATGCCCGTCCCGAAGAGAATTAGATAGACCTGCTCGCCCGCCGGCCCCAGATCAATCGGCAGAGAGACCAACCGTTGCTGCGCGGTATCGAACTGAACGACCGGCTCGTAAACCTGCGAGCTATCAGCTTTCACGCGCAGCGCAATTGCCGCCGCCACGCCCTGTCCGTTGGCGTTGGCGGCGAACAGCCCCGGAGCCACCGGAGCGATCTGAAGCGTGCCGATGGAGACAAAGCTGTCAGCGGCAGCGATGCTCACCGTGGCAGCGCCTGTCGCTGTTCCAGATGGGATCAGGTAATTGACCTGCGCATTTGAAACGAAAAAAAGCGGGGCGAACATCTCACTGCCCGCGCTGTCGCGAATCTTCACCGTCGTTCCCGCCAACTCTGCCGGCAGCGGAATCGCTGTCGCAGTTTGCGTCGCAACCGCCAGATCGGTGCCGAAAGCCGCGACAATGGATTCGGGGGCGACGGGCGCGGACGCAAAGCTGGCGGCGGAAACAGTGGTGGTGCTGGCGCTGCTGACCGCGACGATCCTAGCGACAACCGCATCGAGGCTGCCTGACAGGTTATTAGCCGGGGAAGGCTGGAAAGCGCCGGTTGTTGTGGGGAAATCTTTCGAGCGCGTAAAGCCGGCGACAAACGCATTGCCCATCCCATCCACCGCCATCCCGCCCAGATACAGGCCATCCTCGTCCGACCCGCCGAGGTAGGTCGAATAGACCACCGCCGAACCTGCCGCCGTGAATTTGGTGATGAAGAAATCACTATTCCCGCGCCGTTGCGATTGCAACGCGCTTTTCACCGGAAAGTTGGCGGAATTGGTTTGGCCGCCGACGTAAGCCTGCCCCGCCGCATCCACCGCAATCGCGCCCATGTTTTCGTCGTTCTCGCTGCCCGATCCGCCCAGATACGTCGAATAAACCAGCGCTGAGCCTGCCGGATTGAGCTTCGAGACAAAAGCATCGCGGGAAAATTCGCCGCCGCCAAATTGCGATTGAAATGCGTTGACGGTCGGAAAGTTGGTCGAACAGGTGTTGCCCGTCACATACGCGCTTCCCGCCGCGTCCACCGCAATGCCCCAGGCTTCGTTATCGCAGGAACCGCCGAGAAAGGTCGAATAGACGAGCGCCGTGCCTGTCGGATTGAACTTGGTCACGAAGGCATCGCCAACACTTGCGCCCGCGCCTTTGACCGGTTGCAGCGGATTGACGGTCGGGAAATTGGTTGACCTGGTCTCGCCCGTCAGATAGGCATTGCCCGCCGCATCCACCGCAACGGCGCGCGCGAAGTCTAAATTGCTGCCACCCAGAAAGGTCGAAAAGACCAATTCGGAACCGTTGGGGCTGAATTTGGTGAGGAACGCGTCTCCGATGCCTGCGAGCGCCGGCTGCATGGCGTTTCGCGTCGGGAAGTTGGCGGACTGTGTCCAGCCCGCGACGTAAGCGTTGCCTGCGGTATCCACCGCAATGCCCATTGACGGATCCAACTGGCTGCCGCCCAGATATGTGGAATAGTCCAGCGCCGACCCAGCCGCATTCAGTTTTGTGACGAAGCCATCGCAAAGACCGGCCATCATCGGTTGGATTGGATCTTGGGTCGGAAAATTGCGCGAACAGGTTTGTCCTGTGACATAGGCACTGCCTGAAGCATCCACCGCGATGCCCAGGGCTTGATCCTGGTCGTTGCCGCCGAGGTAGGTGGCGTAAATGAGGTTCGTGCCCGCCGGATTCAGTTTGGCGACAAACGCATCAATTTCGCCGCCGCCATAATTGGGTTGCACGGACTGGCGCGCCGGGAAATTGCCGGAGGTCGTCAGCCCCGTGATATAGGCGTTGCCGCTGCCGTCCAGCGCAATGTCCGTGGCAATGTCATCGCCGCTGCCGCCAAGGTAGGTGCTGTAGCCGAGCGACAAAATCGGATCAATTACCAGCGGGCGGCGCGCGTCATACCCGGCGACCCGGAAGCGAACCTGAGTGCCGGTTGGCAGGTAACTTCCCTGAACTTCCTTTCTGACGCCGTCCACTTCCTGGTAAATGATCGGCCTGTGTTGTTTGACGATCCCATCGGGCGTATGAATCAACAAATCACCCTGGCCGTCGAGGTCTATCTTGTCCGCGCCTTCAAACCCGAGCGCGATCCGGCTCGGATCAGTTCCCGGCGCAACGATGAAGTCGTATTCCAGTTTCCGCTCCTTGCCGTAATAAACCATTGCCACGCCCGGATAAATTTCGTCGTACCGCACACGGGCATAGGTGGGAATGTTCGTTCGCCATTTTTCGGCGTCGTTGCCGAACATGTAGTTCACTTTGCCGGGCAGCGGTTCCAGCGCTGAACTGCGCGCTTCAGGATTGGCGTTCAGCAGCTTGATGCGCAGCATATGCGCGGGCGAACTGGATGGCAGGTTGGAACGAACCGGCGGCGAAGGCGCGGAAATCGCCGGACGCATCTGCTTGCCGCTCAACGTCAGCACGGCCTCTGTTGCAGACAGAGACAGGCTGTAGCCCTTCCCGCGCGCTAGAAACCCGGTCTGCCGGTCAGCCTGTCCGGCATTGAGTTCAAAGCTCAAGGGCAGTTTTCCATAAGCAGCCAGTCGGCTTGCTCGTTTTGCCGCGACAGGCTGAGGCGCAAACGCCAGCCGCGAGCTTGATTGCAGCAGCAACAGTAAAGATAACGAACAACACCACGGCAGGAGGCCGGTGATTTTGTGCGAAAAGCGTTTCGACAACATGGGAATCTTCCCTCCAGGCGGAAGACGAGGCCGCCTCCCGGCCGCAATTTTTAGCGCTGTGCCGAGGTCACGCGCACGCTCATTTCCGTTCCCGAATCGAGAATCAGATCCTTTTTTCCCTGAACGTAGACCGATCCCGCCCCCACGCCCGCGCCGATAATCGCGCCGATGGCCGCGCCTTTGCCGCCTTTGGCAATGCCGCCGATGATCGCGCCCAGGGCTGCGCCGCCCGCCGAACGGATCGTAATATCCCGGGTCTTGCTGGCGCTTTCGATCTGGCCTTCAGGGTCAACGGTCTTGACGGAATCGCCAATGTAGACCCGCTCGATCTGCGCTTCCAATGGACTGCTGCGGCCGTTGCGCAGCGTGACGGTGTCGAAATCCAGCACCATTTCGGTGTGTCCCGTCAGGCGGCCGGAGCGCTCCAGGCGGGTGATATAACCTTCCATGGTCCCGCCTTCATATTTCTGCGGCTCGATGATCTGCGCTGTGAACCGGTCGCCTTCCTGATTGGTTTTGGTGCTCAATGCGCTCAACAAACGAACCCGCAGCAGGGTTCCATCCGGCAGCATTCTTTCCGTGCCTGCGCGCGTCCGATCACGCCGTCTCAGTGTCGTGGATCTGTTGGGGAGCGCGTTGGACGGTGCCTTCCGATTGATCGTCCGGCCATAGAAACCGTCCGTGTAGCCCAGTTCAAATCCCAGCCGGTAACCTTCCCGGTAATCGGCCAGCGAGCCGACCCCGGTTTGATAGCCACGATCCGCCTCATGCCAGAGCTGGGAACGACGGTGATCACGCTCTGTCTCCCGTCCATAATCCGCCTTGCCCTCTCGGTAACCATCGTCGTATCCGTCCAGATATCCACGGTCCGACGCCACACTGGTTTGTGCGCGCGGCCTGCTGCTCCGGCTGCGCTCTTGCGCCGGTGTCCAATCGGCCCATGCCGCCACATTGCCGAGCGCCAACATCAGGATGAACGCCCAGATTTTCAACTGCTTCAATGCTCTTTTCATATCCTCTCCTACTTGAAGATTGGTCCTGTCAATCGCGACAGGCCGGATTGACGTTGTTTATTGGATATTCACTTTGACGATATTGGCCGCCTTCCCTTCGACAGAGAGAGAAATATCTACTTCACCTCGCCCCGTAAGGCTGCGCGGAACCGGGCCCAGATTGACTTGATCCAGCCCGACGAAGTCGCCCTGCGGCCCGACGTACAACACCGGAATGGCGCTGCCACCGACCATCGCGCTCGCGGCCGACAGATTGCTCAGGAATCGCAACCCTGTTCCGAACAGAATCAGATAAACCTGTTCATCCTGCGGCCCCAGGTTGATCGGAGTTGAAACGTATTGCTGCCGCCCCGCGTCCCATTGCGAAACCGATTCGTAGATCTGCGTTCCATCGGCTTTGACGCGCAGCGCGACTGCTGCCGCCACGCCCTGACCTGTGGCGTTGGCCGTAAACAGGCCGGGCGCAACACGGGCGATGGACATGGCGCCGGACGAAACCATGCCATTGCCACTGGTCACGGTGACGGTTGCCGTGCCGGCGGCGGTGCCTTCGGGAATCTGGTAGTTGATCTGCCCATCCGAAACGAAGAAGAGCGGAGAGAGCCGCGCAACGCCCGCACTGTCGCGCACGCTGACCGTCGTCCCCGCCAGTTGCGTGGGGAGAGGGACGGTCGTGGCAATCTCTATCCGCGTCGCCAGGCTGGTTCCGAAAGCCGCGATAATGGCTTCGCTGGCCAGCGGCTGGCCGAAGAAACTGGCCGCCGAAACACACGTCACCGGACGAATGACGGTGACGCTGCCATTGACCGCCGTTGCCGCCGGGTTGCCTTCGTTGAACTGGAACTTCTGCCAGATTAGCGGACTGGTGGTGCCGGCGGCCCCAGTGACGTTGAAGCGCAGTTTGAGCAGAACGCCCGAACCGGCCAGCGGCATCGCGCCAAAGCCAGACACCCGCAATCGTCCGGGCGTGGCGTTGGGCGTGACGGTGAAATTGCTGCTTAAGGTATCGGTGGCTTCCACGGGCTGGCTTTGCGCCTGAAGCAGATTGGCGTCGTAGGTCAAATCGAAGTCGTAGGCCAGGACGCCGCGACCGGTCAGATCGCCGACCGTGATCGGCAGGATCAGGCTCGCGCCTGTCCCGGCAGTCAGCGAGGGCAACGAGACCTGCACGGCTTGTTCCCGCGTCAAAGCCGCCGCCCGCGGACGGGTTTCGGGAGCGAAACTGCTCGGCGCCCAGTTGCCTGTGATTTCGCCCACCAGGACGGCGTCGTAATTCTGCGCGGTCTGATTTCCGCTCAAGCTGGCGTAAGTGCGCGATGGCGGCAGGAATTTCCAGGTGCCGGTGTTGTTGTTCGGATTGGCGATGCCGACGACGTACTGCGCGATGAAAGCCGCGTCAAACGAAGTGACCTCACCGTTGTTGCTGGTGTCGGCGGCGGCTTGCTGGCAGGAATTGAGCGTGATGATGCCGACGACGTGCTGCGCAATCTGCGCTGCGTCGAACGACGAAATGCCATTCACATCGCCCGTCTTCGCGGGCGTCACGGTGTAAGGCCCGCCCCCCAGATTGGGCAGTTGGTAATTGCCCGCACCATCAGTCGTCGTGGAAATTTGCGGCGTGCCGGCGGCGGTGATCGTCACGCCGGACACGGGCTTGGCGGGCGCAGAGGCGCAGTAACTGACCAAACCGCTGATCGAACCGCCCACCACGCAGGCGCGGCCATTGACCGGCGTCGCGCAAGGCGTTCCTTCATTGAAGCGGAAGCTCGTCCAGTTCAGGTTGCTGCAGGACGAGATTGCTCCGATCACATCGAATTTGAGCTTGAGCAGGACGCCCGCGCCGCTCAAAGGCGTGCTGCCGAATCCGGAAATATTCAACCGTCCCGCCGACGGGCTGTTGGTGGTGATGGTCATGCTGGCGCTGAGCGTGTCGGCGCGGTCGAATGGCGGATTTTGCAGTCGCAGCACGGTCGAATCGAAGGTCAGCACCGCGTCATAGGAGATCGCGCCCTTGCCCGTGGTGTCCGACACGTTGATGGGCACGGTCAATGTGCCGTTCGCGCTACCGGTCAAATTGGCCGGGATGGAAACCGTGATGCATTGCCCCGAAGGCGTGACGGTGAAGCTGGCCGGGCTGCCTGCATCGGCGCAGTTCGGTTTGCTGATGGTGATCGCGCCGTTGCTGGCTCCGCTGGGAACGATGGCGGTGATCGAGGTGTCGCTGACGACGGTGAATTGCGCGGACATGTTGCCGCCAAATTTAACGCCGGTGACGCCTGTGAATCCCGTGCCGCTGATGGTCACGGTCGCGCCAACCGCGCCGCTGGCCGGGCTGAAGCTGGTGATGGCCGGGCAAATGACGCCGCCGGAAATGGTGAATGTCTCGGTCAGAATCTGCGCGCCTTTGGCAAACACGCGCACCTGCCAGGTGCCGGGCAACGACGCGGCAGCCTGACCGGCAATGCCCAGGCCGTCCCAGAAACAAACCAGGCCGCCGCTGCTGAGCGCGAATTGGTTCTGACGATAAACCGAGCCATTGGGTTGAACCCATTCCCATCTGACCACATCGCCTGTCGCCAGGCCGGAAGCCAGCGTCCATTGCAGCGCCTGCGCGTCAGTGGGGGCGAAGCTGGTTTTGGCGGTGGGTTTGGCGCATGCGCCGGGAATTGGGCCGCCGGTCATTGTGTGATCCGTGACTGCAACGCCGCTGGTGACGCCATTGCCCGCCAATGCAACAGCGACTGTTGGCCGCGCCGGGTCCGTGCTGTTGATCGTGAGTGTGCCGCGTTGCTGGCCTTCCGCCGTGGGCGCAAAACGCACGGTGACGATTTGTGTTGCGCCTGCGCCCAATGTCAACGGCGCAGTCGGCGTCACGACCGTGAACCGCGCGTTGTCAATCATCAGTGAATTGATCGTAAGCGGAATCGCGCCCGTGTTGCGGATGGTCAGGGGCAGGTCTTTGCTTTGGCCAACGTTGACATCGCCGAATTCCAGGGCGGTCGGCACGACTTCAATCAGCGGCGTTTGCGTGGTCACGACGAACGGTTCGAAATCAATCGCGCCGGCGTGGCGTTTGCCGTCGCCAGAATTGGCCTCGGCCTTGACGCGAATCGTGCGCGGCCCGGGAATGGCGGCGGTTTCGTGAAAGGCGCGAATCTGATTGTTCGTGAAAATTTTGTCGCCGCTGGCCGTGTCGCCCTGCGTGCCGTCATCTTTCAAAATGGCGGCATACCGGTCGCTGACGCAAACAAAAACATCCAGCAATCCATTGCGCAGAAACCGGCCGCCGACGCTGACCAGGCTGTTATTCGTGTTCACCCGCGAACTCAGGGTGACGGCCGAGCGGCCATCCGTAATGACGAATCCCGGCTCCACCCTGGGTTCGCTGACCGCGGGCGCTTCAGCCGGGCTGACCGGGTTGATTTCCGCCGAAGCCAGTTGAAAGCGATTCTCCGGGTCTTTGGTGATGTAGACGAAGCGGTTGGCGCTGCTGTTCATGAAGACTCTGTACATCCCGTCTCCGATGACGGGATTCGGCGCATCGCAGCCAATGCCGACCTGCAGCGTTGCGCCGCTGACCGTGTCCATCAGGATGCCGGTGTCGCCCAGCAGAACCTTCGAGCCATCGCTGTTTAACAGGATGTATTGCGCGAATTCCGGAAAACCTATCCCTTGCGGGAAGGGCGAGGCGCCACTGGCGGTCAAGGCCGTCAATTGCCGCCGCCCGGTGCCGTCGGAATTGACGATGCCGACTTCTCGCGGCCCCGTGAACGGAGCCGCCAAGTACGAAATCTTTTTGCCGTCGCTGCTCATCAAACAGCCAACAAACGCCTGCCGGTCCACGACGGAAACAAGATTCGATCCGTTGAGATTGACGCTGAAGCCGCGTTGCCCAACCCCGCCGGATTCGGGCCGGTCAAACATCACGAACGCGATGCGCGAACCATCTTGGGAAACGTCCAGCGCAATGGTGGGGTAGGTCGAATCGAACCAGGGCACCTGATCCACCGGCACGCCCAGGATCGGCGCGACCTGCGCTGGCCCGACAATCTGGCGCAGATTCGCGCCGTTGGCATCCAGAACATAGATGCCACGGTCCATTTCCGGCCCCAGGGTTCCTGGCGAAATGAACCGCTTGCCGTTGGCGAACATACGGAAAAATATCTTGCTCCCATCGCCGGAAATCCGCAGCCCGCTGATGCGTCCATACTCAAATTCAATGAGTTTTTGCGTGCCGCTGCCATCACCGTTCGAGACCCAGAGTTGCCGCGTGTCCGAAGAGACGGCCTTGTTACCGTCCGCACTGATGTCCATCAACAGTTCGGAGTATGAACCTTCGATGCGATTGACCTCGCGCACCTGCGTGCCGTCGAAGTTGGCGACCATCAGGTGGGTGTAACGCGGGTCGTAGGTGTAATAGGTAAACATCACCCGGCTGCCATCGTCACTGACCACGGGATTGGTTGATTGGATATTGAAATAAGCATCTCCGGACGTGAGTTGATGATAGGCCAGCGTGCGCAGGATCGTCCCCGCCACTTGCGGAGATGCGGCGCTGTCTGCTGCCGGTCGCTGTGCGTGTGGCATCAGCGCGTTGTTTGCCAGGGTGGATGCTGCTTGAATTTGCCGTGTTGGATGATGGTTCGCCTGTGTGCCGCTCACCGCCAACGCGAACGTGATGATTGCTGCAACCAATAAAAGTATGCGGTTCATGTTTCCTTCCCTTCACCTTGATGAACCAGCCACAACAGAGCCAATACTCTTGTTTGACGAATGCTCTGCCGCGCTGATCTGCATCGCCTTCCATCAAACGGACGCGGGTTTGAGAAAATCACATCGCCTCCGGAATTCGACCCTTGCGCGCGAAAAACGCACTTCTCCTTACCTGCCTCAAACCAGGGACCGCTGGTGGAAGATTTTTTTCTTTTCGACTTTTTTCTGGCGATGCATTGTTGGAAGAGCAAGCTTTATGCCGCGCGCTAACTGGCGTATTCAGTTTCCGTCACCGGGTATTTTTGAGAGCCGGCAGGAAGGAGATAAGCGAAATATCTCAAGCAAAAGGGGGAAAAATCCCCAGCCTGCATCCGCAAGCCAGCCTTAACATTGTGCGGAAATGAAGAATCTGCAGTTGGCATATAGATTGCTGAACAGTCGAGGAATCATTTAATGCTCTGAGTCAACCAACCCTGAAGAGCATTGGAAAGGAGAGCGTCTGATGAGTATGGAGAAAGTGTTGATTGTTGATGACGACCGTTCGATACGGTGGATGCTGGCCGAAGCCTTGAAAGAGTGGGGATACCAGCCAATTGAAGCCGCCACCTGTCAGACCGCGCTGTTTGCGCACGAATCGGACACGCCCGCGGCCGTGTTGCTCGACATTGATCTGCCTGACGGGTCGGGGTTGAAAGCCTTGCGCGAGATCAGAAACCGCCAGCCCGAAGCCATTGTGATTATGGTCACGGCGAATATCTTTTTTGATAATGCGGTGGATGCCTTGCGCGGCGGCGCCTTCGATTTCATCAGCAAACCGGTCAATCTGCCCGAACTGCAAATCACGCTGCGCAACGCCCTGGAAACGCGGCGGCTGCGAAAAAAGATTGGCCTGCTGCACCGCCAGCAGACGCGCGAATTCAACTTCGAGCAACTGGTCGGAGATTCTCCCGCGATGAAAGAGACCGTTGCGCTGGCGCGCAAAGTCGCCGAAAGCGAGGCTTCGGCGGTGCTTCTGCAAGGGGAAAGCGGCACGGGCAAGGAACTGATCGCCAGGGCGATTCATTACGGTTCATCGCGCGCCGAAGGGCCGTTCGTGCCGATCAATTGCGCGGCGATCCCGGCCACGCTGCTCGAAAGCGAATTGTTCGGCCACGAAAAAGGATCTTTCACCGACGCCAAGACGCGGAAGGAAGGATTGTTTGAACAAGCCGAGGGCGGGACGCTTTTTCTGGACGAAATCGGAGAATTGGAAATCGGGTTACAGGCCAAACTGTTGCGCGTGCTCGAAGACGGGCGGCTGCGCCGTATCGGAGGTCTCAAGGACGTCACCTACGATGCGCGCATCATCGCCGCGTCAAACCGCGATCTGAAAACCGAGAGTGAAGCCAGACGCTTCCGGCCCGATCTGTTCTATCGCCTCTCCGTCATTCAGATCGAACTGCCGCCGCTGCGCGAACGCGGCAGTGACGCGCTTGTGCTCGCCTCCCATTTCATCGAGCAGTTCAATGAACGCCTGAAGAAGCGCGTTCGAGGCATGACGCCGGAGATCGCGGAAATCTTTCGCCGCTATCACTGGCCCGGCAATGTGCGGGAACTGCGGAACGTGATTGAGCATCTGATGATTTTGGAAGACAGCGACATCGTGACGACCACCTGGTTGCCGCGCTGGTTGGCTGGTTACAAGCCAGAGTCCATCTCGCAGCCAGAGTTGAAGCCAGAGAAGATGGAGGCCGGCGACGAGCAGGCCGTGGCATTCCCCAAACACGACAACATTACCTGCAGCCACCCGCGTGTTGGCGCCAGTGCCGGGAGCGAGGATTTGAGCAAATTGTTTCCCCTGCCTCCGACCGGAGTGAACCTCGAGGCCGTTGAAAAATCGCTGTTGCTGCAAGCCATCGAGATGGCTCGCGGGAATCAGACCAGAGCGGCCGAACTGCTGCACATCACCCGCGACCAGCTCCGCTATCGCTTGAAGAAAATCGAAGGCGGCCACACGGCGGCTGAAAATGAACGCGGCCAGTCACCGCATTAAGCTTTGGGTGACTGGCCGCGTGTTGAAAAAAAGCCGGTTCCAACGCCGGTCAATCGCGCTGCCACCAGACACGTGTCAGTTTATTTCTGTGCGAAAACCCGTAATGCACCTTGCCGTGATACGCCTTGTGAAGCGAGTGGCCGAGCCGTTGCGCCAGGTGCTCGGTGGTTGTCGTAACCGTCAGCTTCCCGTCTTGACCGGCCTGCCATCCCATAATCCGCGCCAGCGGATTATCTTCGGCGGCGCGCTGAGCCTCCCTTTCCAGCAGCCGCTTGATCTCGCCCCGATGCAATGCGAAAAACTCGCCCTCCACATAAACGTAACCGCTTGGCACGCCGCTCCGCTGCCGTTCGCAGGCGGGGCAAACAACCACATTGGGCGCACGGAAATGTTCGTGCTTTGCGCTCTGTCTTTCAGGATCGGGTTTGCTCCAGCGCCGATCCGCGTAAACGTCGCCACAGACTTCGCACACCGCAGGCTCAGGCAGGCTGCGCAAGCTGCGGTGGCGGCCTTTTTCATCATCCACGCGTTTGGTGAACGTCTGATTCGTGTAGCGTTTGTGACTTTGCATAATTACTCCTGTTCTCTAACCACCTCGACGGAACAAGGCGCGTGTCCTGCGACGAAAGACGAAACGCTGCCGAGCATGAATCGCTCAATGGCGCTCATCCCACGGGCGCCGATGAAGATGGTATCCGCTTTCCAGACTTCCGCTTCCTCAATCAGCGAATGGCGCGCGTCCGCTTCTTTTATCGCTTTGGAGACCGTCAATCCCGCCCCCTTCAATTTTCCAACGGCTTTTTCGATGGCGCCGGCGATTCGGGCTTTTTCGTCAGCAATCCACTCCGCCAGCGCGGCAGCGGCGTATTCCGCCCCGATGGCCGGGATGACTGGAAATCCGTTGACGATCCGCGCTTCACTCCCCTTCGGCCAGTGACGCTCAGCCACTGCGTTGACAGCCGCTTCCGCGCCTTTGGAACCATCCACGCCGACGATCAGGCGAATGGGGGCCTCGGATTCTTCCGCGCGGCCACGCGCAATGCGCACGGTGGCATGCGCGGCGTGCAGCACTTTCTGCGACACGCTGCCCAGAAACAGCCGCCCGATCGCCGAACGGCCGTGAGAACCAACCACGATCAGATCGGGTTTCAATTCCTCCGCCCGGTAAAGAACCACGCCGCCCGGCGACCCCGTGGCGGCTTCCGCATGAATCTCCCAATCTGGAAACGAGGATTTCAACACCGTCCGGGCACGCCGGGCCATGGCCAGCGCGCCCGTCTCCCACTCATGCACATATTTGGCGAAGCCGGTTTCAACCATCCCCATACTGGTGGGCGCGGGCATCCATTCCGCATGAACGGACAACACATGCGCTTCCACCTTTCCAGGAAGCCCGGCGCGTTTCAGGTCCGCCAGCGCAGCGTCCGCGCATTCCGATTCGTCATAGGCAACCAGGATTTTCATTTTGTCTTTCATCGTTTTCTCCCTCTTTATTTGCCGGGCATTCGCTGGGGGACGACATAAGGTCCAGCCGCAGGCCAGCTTCGCCTCTCCCTGTTATTGAACCTTGCGAACAAACACCCAACGATGGCCAGAGCAAATCTCTCGACTGTTTCAGCCAGAACCCGGGCCGTCTCATCCGCAATGGATCGTTGTTTCGACAGGCAGAATTGCAAGCCTTGTGCCCGTTCAGAAACCCTGCGGGAAGTCACGGCAAACAATGGTTTTTCATCAGGAGGCGAAGTGGGGCAGTGGGTTTTCGCCCAATATTTTGGGGGAGATCACACAGTCTTGCGTCATTTCCCGTTCACTTCCGCCCGTCAGCCGCTTTTCTGACAGCGGCACTTTGTTTGCAGCGCTGGCTGTGGCGGGTGCGCCGTTTTCCTATCTGGAGTCACGATCCGGGAATTCGCGAGCCGCTTTGCCGCTTGCTCAGTTGGGGCCGCTGATCAGGCAGTTCGGCGTTGATTGATGTTTGGCCCATCGCCCGCTCACGCAGGCATGTTCGCAGGAGGTAAGGTAGGCTCTGAGATGAAAATCCTGATTGCATATGATGGTTCGGAAGATGCGGACGCGGCGCTCGCAAGTTTGTCCCGCGCCGGGTTGCCGCGCGTTGCTGAAGTCCTGGTCGTTTCCGTGGAAGCGTTTATCCCGATGATGCCGCCGCCGGGCGCGATGATTGTCGGAATGGAACAATCCCCTCTCGCCGCCACCTTTCTGGACGAAAAACGCGAAATCGCGCGCGCCGCCTGCCAGCGGCTTCAGCAGCAGTTTCCGGGCTGGAAACTCCACGACGCAGCGGGCCTTGGGTCCCCGGCCTCTTTTCTACTGGCGAAGGCAGACGAGTGGCAGCCGAATCTGATTGTTGTCGGTTCGCACGTCCATTCAGTGCTGGGGCGGCTGATTCTGGGCAGCGTCTCGCAACAGATTGTGTCCGAGGCGCATTGTTCGGTGCGGGTGGCGCGCGAACAAGCACGGGATGAGCACTCGCCTGTGTGCCTGGTCATCGGAGTAGATGGATCGCCGGGATCCGAAGCGGCCGTTCGCGCGGTGGCGTCGCGCGTCTGGCCGCCGGGTGCGGAAGCGCATCTGGTCGCCGTGGTGGATGATGTGATCGAAGAAGTCCAGGGATATGCCGAAACCGTCAATCGCCAGGGCTGGCCGTGGCTGATGGACACGCTCGAAGCGGCGGAAAAAACGCTGCTGGCGGCGGGGTTATTGGTGTCGCCGCACATTGAGAAGGGCGATCCGAAACAGATCCTGCCCAAAGAAGCCCTGGCCAGAAAAGCGGATTGCATCTTTGTCGGCGCACGCAGCCTGACTCGCTGGGAGCGCTTCCGGCTGGGCAGTGTCTCCAACGCCGTAGCGTCGCGCGCGCGTTGCTCGGTCGAGGTCGTGCGGTGAGCCGAGCCGAGTGGCGTTACACTCTCCGGCCACGTTCACGCCATGGCGGAACGCGCCGGGGCGGAACGCATTGCCGGGACTGCCTACGGTGTGGCGAGCATCAACAACAGGCTGCATGTCTTTCCTTAAATGCCGCCGAAACAAACCCCAACACTTCAGATGTGGCGATTGCCGCCCACACTTAGCGCAGAACCGGCTGGTCTTGCTGATTTAAAAATTTCTTCTGACCAATTGTGCTCGCAGCTCCATCTCGCGGCGGTGCGCATTGCGCAAAAGAGTTTCTTTTTGTGCGGCAGCGCGTTCCGCAAGAAACAGCGCCTTGCGCAAAGCTTCGATCTCCTGCTGAAGCCGTGTCAGGCGCTCGAGCGCAAACGGCAGCGCAGTTTCCGGTTGTATGGCGACGGGCATCCCGCCTTCCCAGGGAAGGAGGAGCATTCTGGTTTGTCGAGACGCCGTGTTCATAAATGCCGTTTCTGGGGAAATAAATATGTTGTGCGAACGCCATTGATCGCCAGCAAGTTTGCAAGCTTCATACCAGAGAATATTGCTCTACCTCAGAAAGAGGAGTAGTATTTTTTCGCCGCCAATAAAGTGGTGTTCACAAACGTTCACAATTCATAGATCTCGGCAAATTCCAGGAAATCCGGCAGAGCCTTTATCTCCGTGGGAAGCCCTTGTCTGCTCTGTCATTGCGTCCTGGAGGTGACCTCGGGTCATCAATCCTTGTCAGGGGACGCAGAGAGGCTCCGTTTCAAAACACACCGGCCCACCTGCAATGCTTATTCCCTGACCGCGCAGCGTTCAGGCCTGAAAACAAGCCGGAAAATGGCCATGTGTCAGTGTCAGAAAAAAGTAAATCGGATTCAGCAACCAGTCTGCAGGTGACAAGCAGCGACTCTCCGTTCTTGCCGCTTGGCCGCCAAATGGAGCCGTAATGGCAGTAATGAGTGATGCCGAACTGATCTCCTCAAAGAATCTCGAAAGAATGACCAAGGCGGAGCTAACCAGGATTGTCCAGTCCCTGCGAGCCGCCGGCACGCAATCGTGGCATACCGTGCAGCAACAATCCCGCCTGCTGGATCTGTCTTACGATGCCATCTTTGTCTGGGAACTGGGGGGAAGCATTCAGTATTGGAACCCCGCCGCCACGGAACTGTACGGCTGGACGAGTGAAGAGGCGCTGGGACAAATCAGCCATGAGCTGCTGCAGGCGATTCACCCCGAAGGCTGGGCACAGGTCGAAGAGGAATTGTTGCTCAACGGTCATTGGTATGGCGAACTGCTTCATCAGACACGGGACGGGCGGCGGATCGTGGTGGACAGCCGGCACGTGCTGGTGCGGGAAGGCGACGGACGGATGCTGGTGCTGGAAACCAACCGCGATCTGACCGCGCGCAAGCAGGCCGAGGAGGCGCTGCGCAAAAGCGAGAACCTCAAACAGGCCATCCTGAATTCGGTCACAGCCCACATTGCGGTGCTGGATCAAAATGGAAATATCATTGACACCAATGACGCCTGGAAACGTTTCGCGCGCGAAAACGGCGGCGAAGCCTTCCTTGCCGGTCTCGGCGAGAATTACCTGGAAGTCTGCCGCCGTGCCGCCGGACGGAACACACTGGAAGCGCAGGCGGCACTGGCGGGCATTCTGGCTGTACTGGAAGGCTCCCGGTCCAGTTTTACGCTTGAATATCCGTGCCATTCACCCGGCGATCAGCGCTGGTTTCTGATGACAGTCAGTCCCCTGGCCAGCGGGCAGGGCGGGGCGGTCATTTCTCATCTCAACATCACCGAGCGCAAACAGGCCGAGGTGTCGTTACGGGAGAGCGAACAACGATTGAGTCTGGCCCTGGCCGCCGCGTCCATGGGAGTCTGGGTCTGGGAAATCCCCTCCAATCGCGTCTTCTGGTCGCCGGAATGTTACGAGCTGATGGGGGTGGAACGACTCGACGAGACGCTGGAAGGATTTACCCGGTTGGTGCATCCGGAGGATGTGGCGCGGATGGCAAACGCCGTCCAGGAGGCCATTGCCACGAATTCGCTTTATGAAGCCGAATTCCGCCTCATCCGCCCCGGCGGCCAGACCATCTGGGTCAGCAACTATGGCCGTGCCATTTATGATGACGCAGGACAGCCGCTCCGCCTGCTGGGAGTGGCGATGGACATCACCGAACGCAAACAGGCCGAACAGGCGCTTCGTGGAAGCGAAGCGCGGATGGGCGGGATCATCAATTCGGCGATGGACGCCATTATTTCAGTCAATGACCAGCAGCGAATCGTCCTGTTCAATGCGGCTGCCGAAAAGATGTTTGGCTATCCGGCGGAAGAGGTTCTGGGGCAATCGCTGGCGCGTTTTATTCCCGCACGGTTCCGCAGCGCGCACGAACAGCATATCCACCGGTTCGGCGCGACGGGCGAAACCACACGTTCGATGGGCGCGCTGAACGCCGTCAGCGGCGTGCGGCGTAATGGGGAGGAATTCCCGATTGAAGCCTCGATTTCGCAAATCGAAGTCGGCGGCCAAAAGCTTTTCACCGTCATTCTGCGCGACATCAGCGAACGCGTGCGCTCCAGCGAACTGTTGATCGAACAGGCGGCGCTGCTCAATCAGTCTCACGAAGCCATTATTGTGCGCGATTTGGACGGCCTTATTCGTTACTGGAGCCGGGGAGCAGAGCGTCTGTACGGCTGGTCGGCGGAAGAAGCCATGGGCCGAATGGCTCGTGAACTGCTTTACAGCAATGACGCATCGCCGTTGACCGAAGCCGCCAGACTGACAATAGAACACGGGAAATGGAACGGGGAGTTGCGCCACCGGACCAAAGACGGCCGCGAGGTCATCGTCGAAGGCCGCTGGACTCTGGTGCGCGACCTGGCGGGAAATCCGAAAAACATCCTGGCGATCAACACCGACATCACCGAAAAAAAGAAACTTGAAGCTCAGTTCCTGCGCGCGCAGCGCCTGGAGAGCATCGGCACGCTGGCCAGCGGGATCGCGCACGATCTGAACAACATCCTTTCGCCGATCATGATGGGCGCGCAAATGCTGCAAATGAAACTGCTCGATGCCCACAGCCAGCGCCTGCTCGGAGTAATGCAATCAAACGCCAACCGCGGGGCGGAGATGATCAAACAGGTGCTCTCGTTCGCCAAAGGCATCAGCGGCCAGCGCGCGGACTTGCAGTCGAAACACCTGATCCGGGAAGTCATCCGGATCGCCGAAGAAACCTTCCCGAAATCCATTCGAATCGAACAGCAACTGGCCGAAGATTTGTGGACGATCAACGCCGACGCCACGCAACTGCTTCAAGTGGTGCTCAACTTGTGCGTCAACGCCAGAGACGCCATGCCGCAGGGCGGCGCCCTGACCATCACGGCTGAAAACCGGCCGCTGGACAAACTCTACGCACAGATGCTCAAGGGGGCCGCCCCCGGCAACTTCGTCGTCATCACGGTCGCCGATACCGGTCTGGGAATTCCCCCTGAAATCATTGACCGCATCTTCGACCCCTTTTTCACCACCAAGGAGCCTGGACAGGGAACCGGCCTTGGGCTGGCCACTGTGCAGGGAATCGTCGCCAGCCACGGCGGTTTTATCACTGTTGAAAGCAAGCCCGGCCTGGGCGCGAAGTTCAGCATCTTTCTGCCCTCGAATGAAATCGTCAGCCCGCAATCAGCCGGCGGGGGCAGTCTGGAACTGCCCTGCGGCGCAGGCGAGCTGATTCTGGTGGTAGATGACGAAGCCGCCGTCCGCGAGATGACCAGCGCAACGCTCGAAGCCTTTGGCTACCGGACGCTGACAGCCGATAACGGAGCGACAGCCTTGAGCCTGTATGTCGGCCATCGGCAGGAACTCAGCGCGGTCATCACCGACCTGATCATGCCGGTGATGGACGGGATTGCGACGATCCGCGCCCTGCGCAGATTAAATCCCGGCCTGCGCATCATCGCCACCAGCGGCCTGACCGACCCAGTCAGGGCTGACGAGTTAAGACGGCTCCGAGTGGATGACCTGCTGGAGAAGCCGTACAACGCCGAATCGCTGTTGAACCTGGTCGCGAAGGCGCTGCGCAAAAGTCCCCCCTCCGGCGATCATCTCTGATCGCTTCCGGATGGATGCTCTGTCACCGGTGGGTGCTTTCACTCTTCCGCATTGTGTAACTTCCCACACAGGGTCCGCCGAATCACCCGATTCTTCCCCTTCCTGCCGGCTCGCTCTCTGGCACTTCGCTTGCCCTGACGAGTTCCAGCTCCCAAAGAAAACAAAGACCGGGAAACAATGCAAAACTCGCAACAGACAACCTTCTCGCAGGAAGTGAATATTCCTCTTGGTTCGATTGCATTATCAGGAGAGTTGAACCTTCCGGCGGCAGCCACGGGATTGGTTCTTTTCGCCCACGGCAGCGGCAGCAGCCGTCATCGTCCGCGCAACAGGCTGGTCGCGCAGGTCATCCGCAACGCAGGCGCGGGAACCCTGCTCCTCGATTTGCTGACGCGGGAAGAAGAGTTGATTGATCGGCAAACATGGCATCTGCGCTTCGATATTCCGCTGCTGGCCCGGCGGCTGGCGGCGGCCACCGCCTGGGTCAAAAGCAAGCCGGAAACCTGCCATCTGCGCGCGGGTTATTTCGGGGCCAGCACTGGCGGCGGCGCGGCCCTGCTCGCCGCGGTGGAACCAGACAATCAAATCGGCGCGGTCGTTTCACGCGGCGGGCGTCCCGATCTGGCGGGCGCGGCATTATCGCGGGTCTCCGCGCCGACCTTGCTGATTGTCGGCGGCCTGGATGATGTCATCCTGCATTTGAACGAGGACGCGCTGGCCCAGCTTCGATGTGTCAAAGAGCTGAAGATCGTGCCTGGCGCAACACATCTGTTTGAAGAACCCGGAACATTGGAAGAGGTCGCGCGCCTGACCGCCGATTGGTTCCGGAAATACCTGTGCTGAGTAGCGCCCTGCCAGACACTGCGGCGCGCTCGCTCGCCCTCCCGCCCGCCGCCGCCAATCGAATCTCTTTTGCGCCCTCCATTGCCTGCCAGTCTTTTCACGCACTCCGCACCCATATGCTGCGCAACATCGCCCAGACAACTGGCTGTAATCTCCCATTTCATCGGCGCTTCAGCGCTTTTGCCTTCAGGCATATCTGTTGCTTTCTTCAGTGAAGTGCAGGGTTTCAGAAGTGATGCTGGGCGGAATTCGCACCTCCGGCTGGCGAAAAATGGCATTGGCTGGATGGCATATGAGTTGCGAAGTCAGTGTCCGGGAGGAAAGTCAAAGAAGTTTTTGCCGATCCTTAACCTGCTTTTCGCATTTCTGCTTGTCTCGGTAAACATCAACAGCGTTGCGAAAAGTAAATTGCGCGTGGCTGGGAGGTGTCATGTACGTTCACACTGGCCGCAATTACAGAGGTCTCAACCCAAAGGAGAAAACCATGAAAAAATCAAGATTGATCCTCGGCGTTGCCGCACTGGTCTTGCTTTTGACAGCCCTGGATTCGCAAGTCTTCGCACAATCCGATGCTCAACTCGAGGCCAGGATTCCATTCAATTTCACCATCTGCCGCGAACAGCTTCCCGCCGGCAAATACACCATCAAGCATGCCAGCAGTTCAGTTACCCATATGCTGTCCATCCGCAGTGAGGACAATCGCGTGGTGGAACTCGCCTGCACCAATGACGTGCAGAGTCCCAAAAGCGTGGACGAAGGAAAACTGATCTTCAATCGTTACGGCGAGCAATACTTTTTGACGGAGGCCTGGTGGCCGGGCGACGACATTGGCCATCAGATCGTGAAAACCGAACGGGAGAAAACGCTGATCAAGGAACTGTCTGGAACCGGTTCGAAACAATCGAAAAAACAGGAGCGGGTCATCATCAAAACCGGCAAGCTGGGAAAACCATAGTAACTCCGGCGCGGCGCTGTTGCCCGCGGGAAAATGAAAACGGCTCTTAAACAATAGGAGGAATTATGTTGCGAAAAATCTTCATCACCCTTGTATTCGGAATTGGCGTTTTGTTGGTCAGTGAAACCTTTCCCGCCGTCACACAGGGCGCCAGGGAAGATCGCGGGCAGAAGCTGTATATGCAGTATTGCGCCAGTTGTCACGGCACGGACGGCAAAGGCGGAGGCCCGGTTGCGTCTTCACTGAAAACCGCCATCCCCGATCTGACCACGATTGAGAAACGAAATGGAAAGTTCGATCAGTTGAGAATGCAGCACATCATCGCCGGTGAAGTTGAAGTCGCCGCCCACGGGCAAAAGGAAATGCCGGTATGGGGCTATGTCTTCCGGCAAAAGGCCGGCGGCCAGAGTGCGGCAACGCTGAACGTCTATACCCTGGCGGCTTACCTCAAGTCCATCCAGGCGAAGTAGCAATTCATCCGAAAGCCGGGGCGAATCGTGAATCCCTGCCGCCTCGCTTATTCAGGCATTCGTACTCCGCGCAAATGCGCGGAGTACGAATTGAAGGAGGTTTTATGAGTCGAATCCGCAAAATCATCTGCTTGCTGATGAGCATCGCCTGGCTGGCGGCCTGCCTGGGCGTGAGCGCGTCAACCCTGGACACAGGGCAGGCGAAAGATCCAAACGCCAGGGGGCGGCAGCTTTATCTGCAATACTGCGCCAGTTGTCATGGCGCTGACGGCAAGGGGGGCGGGCCGGCGGCGGCGGCGTTGAAAGTGTTACTCAACGATCTGACAACTCTCGAACGCCGGGAAGGCAGGTTTAATCATCCCAAGGTACGGAACATCATCTCCGGAGAAATGCACGTGCTTGGGCATGGGGCGGCGGATATGCCTGTCTGGGGCCGCATCTTCCGGCACTCGAAAGGCACGGCAGGCGGGGGATTGGATCTTTACGCGCTGTCAAAATACCTCGAATCAATTCAGAAAAAATAAGACGGTGGTTCAGCAATTCACTCCCGCGCTACACAATTCCCCTTCGGCTTAAATTGCCCAGGCTTTTTCGAGGTCCGCAGCCAGACGCTCATATTTCCGGCTCACCCCCTCAACTGCGAGGTTCCGCATCAATGCGTTTTTGGCGTCGTCATCAAGTAGGTCCTCAGCCATTCGAAACAGAAGGGTGTCCTCTTTTTGCATATGCCCGATCAGGTGCTTGCGGAAACGATCCATGATTTCAACGAAACGCCGGACAGCATCTGAATCCCCATAGCGATATTCTTCAATGGCGAATTCAAGTTCGGCCAGCAACTCGCGCTCAAGCTCATGTTCATCGCACAGGAAGTGCAGCGCGCCGCCTTCTTCAAGTCCGCATTGTTTCAGCGCCGGGAAGAGATACTCTTCTTCTCGAAAGTGATGGAAACGATCAGCGTAGTTCTGAACGAAATCCAGTGCCTGTGCGAGCGCTTCAACAGGGATGTCATCGCCGGCCTGAAGTCTGAAGCACATTCCGTCGAGTGCCCGCAGCGCCTGTTCGATCACACGATGTTCATGTCTGAAAAGGTGGGTCGGTCGAGGTGTCATTTCATTCGCTCCGTTTCGTGATCTCTGGTAATTGCTTCCAGCCGCCGCAGCCAGTCGGCCGCGGTTCGGCTGCTGATAACGAGACTGGCACTGGTGTCCAGCCCAAGGCAGTCGCCGTCTGCGTCACTGCCCAGCGGCGCGCGCGCTTCCTGCTGCCGCAAATAGGTTTCCCAGGTGGCATCGGAAAGCCCTTCCTTGCGCGCGGCGCGTGCCGCAAGCCGTGTGCGCACAAGTTCCGGCGCCAGACGGCATTCGATCAATCGCCATTCCGCTCCCATGGCCTGCGCCAGTTCGCGCGCCGCCAGCCGGTCTTCAGCGCGCCGGAAGGTCGCATCAAGCACCACGCCGCCGCCTTCCGCCAACAATCCGCGCGCCTCTGCAATCATCTTCTGATAGGTCAGGCGATTCGATTCGGCGGTATAAACGCCTTCGCCATAGCCGGCAGGCTGCTTGGCCGCGCCGAACAGCGACTGCCGAACCGCGTCGGCGGAAATCACCTGTCCCCCGAGTTCGCCGGCGATGGCACGCGCCACGGAAGTCTTGCCCGTGCCGGAAAGCCCTGCCACGGCAATGACCGCTGGCCGCCGTAACGGCGCAGCGTAACGCCGCGCCAGTTCGAAATAACTTGCAGCCTGTTGCTCCGCTGCCCGCTGCTCTTCCGTGCTGAACTCCGATTCATTCAGCCGGAAGCTGAGCACCTTGCCGCGCACGAACGCGCGATAGCAGCGGTAAAAGGGCAGCAGCGCGAAAAAATCCTTGTCGCCAACCCGCTGCTGGTAACTTTCCGTGAAGAAATAGCCGAGATCCGGTCTGCCGCGCGCATCCAAATCCATCGCCAGAAAGGCGGCTTCGCTGGCGATGTCGTCGCAGCGGAAGCGGTCGTTAAACTCTATGCAGTCGTAAATGCAGACGCTGTCTTCCAGCACACAGATGCTTTCGCAGCGCACATCGCCGTGCCCGTCCACGATCCGGCCTTCGCGCACACGCCGGTCAAAAAGATCAGCGTTCTTTTCCAACCAGCCGTTCACCCACGCGCGGATTGATTCGCAGGAGGAAGCGCTGATGGTGCGGCCAATGAAAGGCGCTGTTTGTGCGAAGTTCTCTTCCCAGTTATGGCGAATCTCCGCCAGGCTGCCCCACCTCGCCACCTCAGCGCCGCGCAAATTGGTGCGATGAAACTCACTCAACCTGGCGGCGATACGGTCCATCATCGCTTCGGTCGCCTCGCCACGAGCCACAAGTTGATCGAGCATCCGGTCATCCGGCAGGCGCTTCATCCAGACACAGTAATCAACGATTTTGCCCGTGCGCCCGGAAAAACGGATTTGTCCGTCAATCTCAATGACGCCGCCGAGGCCGATGTAAACATCCGGGCACAACCGCCGGTTCAGCCGTATTTCGTCTTCGCAGGCCTGCTGCCGCTTTTTCAGCGTGGTGTAATCAAGAAAGCCGAAATCCACAGGCTTTTTCAGTTTGACGACGCGATTGCGCCCCAGAAGCAGCACGGAGATATGCGTCTGCTTCATTTCAATCGGCAACTCGTCCGCTGGCCATTCCGGCGCGTGACGCAATTGCTCAATCCTCTTCAGCCAGGACGTCAAATCGGTCTTCTCTTCGGCTTGCACGACGTTCATCCTCTTTGAACCTCAGGTCATACGCCCTGCCCTTTCAAACGATTGGCTCGTGCTGGCATTCGGCGTGGCCGCAACGGCAATGGCCCGTGTCCGGGTCGTTGTCTGATTGCTCGCACTGCTCGCTGCAAAATTGAATCCCTGCCGAAGCGGGGCAATGGCAAGCCACATTCGCGCATTTATCGGTCTGGTCGCTCATATTGTGTTTCCTTTTCCCATCAAACGCCGGCCAGATGCCGGCCTCCGCCGAACCTGTTCACGGGCCGCGCTTCGGTTTCAGTCCGCCGCCGTGCCCGGTTCAGCAATTCACGCACTTCCTGATCGGTGGTCTGGCTGAAGTTTTCATACCACAAACCAACGGCATAGAAAGGTTCTCCGGTCTCCGCGCACACACAGACCATGCCTTCGGCTGGCTGATTGAAAAGTTCACAGGTTGATCCGGCGGCAACCGGCACGCCGCCCCGCGGCAAGGCCAGCACAATCACATCCGGCCTGCTCGAATATTCACTGAGCGATTGCGCCAGCAGCCTGCCTGCTTCCTTTCGATCCCGGAATCTCATACAAAGCCCTTCTTCTTTCCCGCCTGCACGCGAGGCCGCGTGCGTTCCCAGCAAAGGCAGGGTCACAGCATCAGGCGTTTGGAATCCATCCCGCTCAATGACTGTGACCGGCGATGAACCAGCGTGGCTATTTCCGCCGGGCTGCACGGCATCGCCCGATATTTCGGCAGAAGTCCGGCCAGGTTCATTTCTCCGAACAGACACGCGACGGAAACCAGCAAGGGAATATTGGCCTGTAACTCGCTGGCTCGCAGCGTTTGCAGCGCGGCCTCCAGTTCCGCCGGTTCCAAGTCAATCACCGCCATTTCGTGGGGCGCAAGACAAGCCTGCTGCAATTCCTCCGATGTCCTTGCCACGGCAATCTCCGCTTCGGCGGAGTTAAAGATCGCTCGGGTGGCTTTCAAACGCTCCTCCGAATCGGCGACAACCAACACCCGCAATTTCCCCGGCGGCGGTGCGGCCGGTTGATGCGCCGCGAGACTGTGATTGAGCACGAGTTGGAGTTCGTTGATGTCAATGGGCTTGGAGATGAAATCATCCGCATTGCCGCGCAACGCGCTGATGGTGTTTTCCACCACAACTTCGCCCGTGATGACGATGACAACCGGAGAAGGGCGGCGGCGCTTGAATTCGCGCAGCAAATCAAGGCCCGACCCATCCGGCAAATTAATGTCCGTCACCACAGCAACCGGTTGTTCCCGATCAAAAACGGCGCGGGCGCTGGCTGCGTCCACGGCCTCGACCGCATCGTACCCCCACAGCCGCAACGCTTCGGCGAGCAGGAAACGAATTTCCGCATCGTCATCAATGACCAATACTCTGCCTGGGGAATGACTCACGGCACGCTCACCTCCTGAAGATAAGAATGGTTCAGCTTCCGGTTTATCCACGCACCACTTCCACGGAACAATGAGCGCGCGCGGCAACGGCGGACGAGACGCTGCCCAGCCGCAGCCGTTCAAATCTGCTCAGGCCTCTTGCGCCAACAAAAATGCCGTCTGCTTTCCACGTTTCCGCTTCCGACATCAATAATTGTTTCGGCTCTTCGGCTCTGATGACGGCCTGGGTCCGCAATCCGGCGGCGTTCAGATCGCTGACTTCCGCATCTATCCACCTTTTGATTTTCAGGTCTTCCTCGGCAATCCAGTCGGCAATCTTGCCAACCATCGGCTGAGAACCAAGATCCAGATTTGGCCACGCCGCGTAAACGAGGCGGATTTCGCAGCCAACCGGCCAGCGTCGCGCGGTCGCGGCACGCACGGCCTCCTTTGCGCCTTGCGATCCGTCAAAGCCGATCAGCAACCGGACGGGCCGGGCCGGTTCGTCCGCGTGCGCGCGCGCCACTCGCACCGAGCCTTTCGCTTCATGAAGCACCTTTTGTGACACGCTGCCAAAAACGAATCGCCCCAGCGCGGAACGCCCGTGAGCGCCAAGGACGATCAAATCGGATTTCCATTCATCGGCTTTTTCCAGAATCACCGACGCGGGCGAGCCAATCCCCACTTCGGCGTTGACCTGCCAGGCCGGACGCGCTTTCGTCACGCGCATGGCCGCGCGCGCCGCCAACGTCAGAAATTCCTGCTCCCGGTCAATATGCTGGACGACCTCCAGCCCCGAAGGCGGCGGCAGCCAGGTTTCAATCACGGACAAAACCTTGCACTCCACCTCTTCCGGCAATCCTGCCCAGCGTAGATCATCAAGCGCCGCGTCCGCGCACCCGGAGCCGTCATATGCAATCAGGATTTTCATTCGATCCGACATAAAACCTCCCTGCCAGTAATACTGTTGTTGGATTTCCTCGCTGCTCCTGCAATTACCCGCCTGTTTGACGGCATTCACCAGCACTTACCGCAACTGTCAGGCCAGGGTGGGTGAGCCAAATAAGTGCTGCATTGACGGGCCAATCAGCCCCTGGGGAAGTGGCCAAGCGGGTAATTTCACCCAATAAATGGACATCCGTTGAGGAAGATTGCGCCTTCAGCCATACGGAATGCGCTCGTGAACAATACACATCAGAATTAGCCCTCAGATTTCCAACCGGCATGCTGTACCAGCGATAAGCCTCGACCAAACGGCACGGCGTCGTTCGATGCTTTGTTTTGCCAGACTCCCGCCCCAGAGATTTGATTAGTGGAATGGGGAAAATCCCTTGTGCTCTGCGCAAAAAGGGACGGCACTGGGTGGTTATGCGCGATTGCAGGCGATAAACGCGTTTCCGGAACCTGGCATATCTCTTGCCAACTCGCCAGGTATCGGAAGGCGCAGATGAGAGATCAAGAGGAGAGAAATGAAAGAGCCTGTCATCCAGTTCAAGCCGGTTCATTGGTGGATTGCGCTGATCGCCTTGTTGCTTGGCGTGATCCTGTTTTTCGCGCTTCATAAGCACGCCTATTGATGCTTCGCGACCAGGGATTTCGGCCAGAGGAGACCCCAAATGATTTGCGAGATGGGAAATACAGAATCGCGCGAAGTATTGCGCGAGCAAACACTGGGAAGACTGGGTTGCTGCGCGGCCGGCAAGCCTTATGTCGTGCCGGTCAATTACTGTTATGAAGACAATTTCATCTACGCCCACTCATTGCTCGGCCTCAAAATCAACGCCCTGCGCGCCAATCCGTCCGTGTGTCTTCAGGTGGATGACATCAGGGACGATTACCACTGGCGCAGCGTCACGGCCTTTGGCCGCTTCGAAGAAGTCACAGAAGGCAGGGAGCGCGAAAGGATTTTGAATATTCTGTTCAAACGCCTGCCGCATCTGTCTCCGGTCGAAACGCGGATGATCCGCGGCCTGCCGGAAGTCATTGTTTTTCGCCTTCGCATCGAACGCATTACCGGTGTCAGCGAGGACTGGCACTGACCAAACCAGAATGAAGGAGAGTTTGTGATGAAAGACCAAATCGAACGGGCCACCTGGCCCGAATACTTCAAAGAGTTCAGCCAGCGCAATCAGGGACGCCCGACCCAACTGGAAATTCTTGGCGATCTCGGCGCCCAGCGCGAAGAGCAGCATTTGCCGCTGGCGGGCATCAGCGTTGAAGACAAGGGAAAGGATGCGCCACGCATCGAAATCATGCTGGGCGGCGACGGCGGCGGCGCCCCCCACCTGACTCACACCGTCACCCGCGTCACTGCCGTACTGCAGAAGCTGGACAATGCGGGCCGGGAAGAAGCAATCGAAATCGAGGACGGCGGCGGGACGAAAACGATTCTGCTTTTTGAAGCGGTGGCGGAACTGAAAGCAGCGTCCTGAAACCTTACCGATCGTCACCGTTGCGCTTCCACTCGTAGCGATGTTGAGGCTGCTTCCAAACGTTGCAACGGTGAACACAGGGGCCGGACCATCTTTTTGATGCCCGGCCCCTATTTTCTGTCGCGCGGTGATTTCGGAATCATCTTTAACCGGCACGCCCGCTGGCAGCGGGCCGCCCAATACCACTGGCCACGCCACGATCGTTTCCGGCAACCGGGAACTCCCTGGCCCATCGGCTTCTAACGCCCTTTTCCATCGAAGGGTAAATGATCCATTTCAGCATGGGAGAAACCAGCGCCATATAAATCGGCGTGAACCAGTTGAGTTTTTTGACATAGACGGCCAAATACAGGGCATAGCCCGTCGCGGTCCGCTCCAACGCCAGCAACCAGAAACAATGCACCGTCCGGTTGACGATTTCCGCCAGGTACTCGTGCTCGAAACAGTAAAGCACGCGGCTGATGCCCTGCGGTTTGCCGGGGGTGATCAGCGAACGCGCACGTTCGTCCTCGCTCAGTCGAGGCAGGTAGGAAACCGATCCGACCAAATCCTGCGCATCATCCCAATGGAAAATGCGCCCGATCATTCCGCGCAACCAGAACAACGCCTTCGTCACGGGGCCGACTTCCACTTCGACCTGATCGCCAAAACCGACGATCGCGCTGATTTCCGCGATCGTCATGCCCCGCCGTCCGCCCGGCAAATCAACCCGCGACAAAGTGCGCAGCGGAATGCCAGCCAGAAGGCTGTGCGCCCGCAAGGGCATTTGTCTGAATCCATCTGCTCTTATCTCGTTCATAACGCCCTCCGAAAATGTGGCGCAGGTTTCCTCCCTGCGTCTGAAATGCTGCCACTGGCGCGGGAAAACTATTCACGCCACTGACTCATCTTCACTTGCGGCAAATACATCGTCTCAGTTTCCACCTTGCAGGAGTTGCAACTAACAAGCCATTGCCCAAAATAAGTCAGGTCCCAGCGCATGGCTGAAATTTTGCCCATCCTCGGTAATATCCGTCCTCTCCACCGCCGTCACCGCCTACCTGTCCGGGTGAATTTCCCCACGCGTCTGCCTTCCACTGGGGAACCACGCACATCAGCCGTCTCCCCCCCCTCCCTTATCCCAATGAATTCCTCTTCCCTCGGCTGGCACATTGGTTGCCCTGTTCTTCCCCGATAGGACCCCCCTTACGTCCAGGTTTCATTGCCAGGCGCTTCGTTGCGTGCGGAATTGCAATCTGGACGTGAAGATTTTTGGATTGGAAAAGAGGGCCATCCTGGATGGGAGTTTGAAATAGACACTGACGATCCTCTTCACAATCACGAACGAACCGTTTGTCGAAAACGACAGGCGAAATGACGCGATAAAATAATGGCTAATTTCATTGCCACGTCATGGTTTGCCAATCTCCGTCTGGTTCTGCTGCTGGCCGGAGTCATTTTCCTGACTTCCCTCAGTTCGCTGAGCGTGGGCGGGCAGACCGCCCGGACGCCAAAAGCCAAACCGCAGGCAGCCGCTTCCCAGGCCAGTAAGGAGGAAATTCAGGAAGCCAGACAACGTTTGGCGGAACTGGGTTACTGGCTTGACCCAAAGGCCGAAGGGATAGAGGCTTCATTGCGCCACGCGCTGATTGCATTCCAAAAGATCGAAGGGCGGCCGCGCACAGGATTGCTGACAACCGAAGAATTGCAGGCGCTGCGCCTGGCCAAGCGTCCGGCGCCGCAGGAGACAGGCTATTCGCACATCGAAGTTGATCTTTACCGGCAGGTGCTTTTCGTCGTGGAAGTGGACGAAGTGGATTTGCGAATCCTGCCTGTTTCGTCCGGTTCGGGCAAACTCTTTACCGAAGGCGGCGTCACGCGGCGCGCCATTACTCCGCTGGGCCGCTTCGCTGTTCAGCGCAAGATTATGGGTTGGCGCAAAAGCCCGCTCGGCCTGCTTTATTATCCCAGCTACATTCATGGCGGGGTCGCCATTCACGGCAATCCGGCAGTGCCTGCCCAACCGGCAAGCCACGGCTGCATTCGCATTCCGATGTTTGCGGCTCAGGAGTTCAGTGAACTGGCGGCCGTCGGAATGGTCGTGCTCGTCTACGACAGCAGCGACTCGCCAATGCTGCCGCTTCAGGAGTGAAATCGAATAACTGTGCCAGCCGGGAGCGCGCGCTAAAGCTTATGACGACAGAACAGGACGCCCAAACAACGCCAGTGGCTTATTGGAGCGTCCCGCCCGAACAACTCCTTTCCGCGCTGCGCACCACCGACGGCGGACTCCAGCCAGCGGACGTCAAGCAACGACTGCTGCAATACGGGCTGAACACAATTAAAGCCCAACAGCAGGCGACCGCAGTGGGGCTGTTCCTGAACCAGTTCAAAAGCCCGCTGGTTCTCATCCTTATTTTCGCCGCGATTGTCTCCCTGATGGTCGGCGAGTGGGCGGATGCCAGCATTGTGCTGGTGGTGGTGTTCGGCAGCACGGTGCTTGGCTTCGCGCAGGAATATCGCGCCAGCAATGCCGTCGAAAAACTACGGTCACGGATCACGATCAAATCCTGTGTGCTGCGTGGCGGTCAGCCGCACATCCTGCCTTCCGAGCAGGTGGTGCCAGGCGATGTGGTATTGCTCTCGGCGGGCAGCCTGATTCCCGCCGATGGTGTTCTGCTTGCGGCCAATGACTTTTTTGTCAACCAGGCGGTGCTGACTGGCGAAACTTTCCCCGTGCCAAAGGAGTCGGGAATCGTTTCGGCCGACGCCAGCCTGGCGGAGCGTACCAACTCCGTCTTTATGGGCACCAGCGTCAGAAGCGGAACCGCACGGATGCTGATTGTGCAGACGGGGAAGGCCACGGTATTCGGCCAGATCGCACAACGGCTGAGCCTGCGCCGGCTGGAGACCGAATTTGAACGCGGCATTCATCGGTTCGGAAATCTGCTGACACAAGTCATGCTGGTGATGGTGGTGATCGTCCTGGTGGTCAACCTCTTCCTCGCCAAACCGCTGATAGATTCGGTTCTTTTTGCGCTGGCGCTGGCGGTAGGTCTGGCCCCCGAACTGCTGCCTGCCATCATCAGCATCGCGCTTTCGCACGGCGCACAGCGCATGGCCAAACGCGGTGTGATCGTGCGCCACCTGAATTCCATCGAAAACTTCGGCAGCATGGATGTGCTGTGTACCGACAAGACCGGCACACTTACCGAAGGGGTCGTCCGGCTCGACGGCGCGCTCGATACAGAAGGGCAGCCGTCCAGCGCTGTTTTGCGTGACGCACATCTCAACGCGCATTTCCAGAGCGGTCTGACCAATCCTCTGGACGAGGCGATTCAGGCGTATGCACTCCAAGCGGGATCAGACATCCGCGCCGAACAAAAGGTGGCGGAGATTCCCTACGACTTCGTGCGCAAGCGCCTGAGCGTGGTCATAGCCAGTCCCCTGGGCGGGCGCACCCTCATCACCAAGGGCGCACTGGACAACGTGCTGAACATCTGTAACAGCGTGCAGACCGGGGAAGGAATCCAGCCGCTGGATGCGGCACGGCGGGCAGGGATTGAACAACGGTTCAGCGAATGGAGCGCCAGGGGCTTCCGCGTGCTCGGCGTGGCCACGAAGACGGTGGCCGCGCGGCCCGAAGCCTATTCGCGCGCCGATGAAAACGCGCTTGCTTTCGCCGGTTTTCTGCTTTTTTTTGATCCGCCAAAATCCGATGTGCAGCAGGTCATCAGCGATCTGGCAAAACGCGGCGTGCAAATCAAGATTATCACCGGCGATAACCAGAAGGTGGCGCGGCATGTCGCGGAAGCCGTGAACCTGCCAGTCATGGGAGTGCTGACCGGCAGCGAACTCTCCGGCCTGCGTGACGAGGCTCTCTGGCATCTGGCCGAACGCACCACGATCTTCGCGGAGGTAGACCCCAACCAGAAGGAGCGCATCATCCTGGCGCTGCGAAAAACCGGGCACGTGGTCGGTTATATGGGCGATGGCATCAACGATGCGCCCGCACTGCATGCCGCCGACGTCAGCATTTCGGTGGACACCGCGGTGGATGTAGCCAAAGACGCCGCCGACTTTGTCCTGCTCAAAACGGATTTGGGCATCTTGCGCGAGGGCATTGATGAAGGCCGCATGACGTTCGCCAATACGCTCAAGTACATTCTGACAACCATCAGCGCCAACTTCGGCAATATGTTCAGCATGGCCGGAGCTTCCATGTTCCTGCCATTTCTGCCTCTGCTCGCTTCACAAATCCTGCTCAACAACTTCCTTTCCGACATTCCCGCCATCACCATCGCCAGCGACAATGTGGACCCGGAATGGGTGGAAAAGCCGCGCCGCTGGAATACCCGGTTCATCCGCAACTACATGGTGCTTTTCGGCCTGGTCAGCTCGCTTTTCGACTTCCTGACCTTCGGGATCCTGTTGTACCTGTTTCGCGCTTCAGCGGAAGAGTTTCGCACCGGCTGGTTCATCGAATCGCTGTTGACGGAGCTTGTCATCGCGCTCGTCGTGCGAACGCGGCATCCATTCTTCCGCAGCCGTCCGGGCACGCTCCTGTTGGTGAGCACGCTCGTCTTCATTGGCATTACGCTCGCGCTGCCGTATCTGCCGTTCAGTTCGGTCTTTGGCTTCATTCCCCTGCCCGCGCCGCTCCTGCTGACCATGCTTGGCCTGACAGCGGTCTACGTTCTGGCCACTGAGCTGGCCAAAAAGTTTTTCTATTCTCGGGCGGAAAATACAACTGCTTAGCGCGGGGCCAGGCAGGAGGCGGGAAAATGCCGTCCGCCTTCAACAACGGCAAGCAGCGTCGGGTGAGGTTCCCCAACCTGTGGGCGAAAATCCGCGCGGCCAACCCCTGCAATGGCGGTCGTTGTTGCAGAAGTGTTGTCACGGTTGCGCTTTGAGTGTGGCTCAAGGGGTACGGGGGTTGCAGGAGTAGAAGCCGTGGTTTTTGAACCATGATGTCTTAAACCTTGAACTCAACCGCTTGATTACCTGTGATGAAAACAATGTCAAAACATATCGCTATCATCCAAGGCCACCCGGATTCGCGCGGCGACCATTATCTGCATGCCCTTGCCAGCGCCTATGCGAAGAGCGCCAAAGAAGCCGGGCACGAAATCAATCTCATTCGCGTGGCATCGCTTGATTTCCCTCTGTTGCAAAGCAAGGAGGATTTCGAGCGCGGAACGCCACCGGAAGTCATCCAGCAGGCGCAGAAAACCATCGCCTGGGCGGACCATCTGGTGATCTTTTATCCGCTCTGGCTGGGTTCCATGCCGGCGCTGTTGAAAGGATTTCTGGAGCAGGTATTCCGGCCCGTATTCGTAACGGGCGAGGCCGCCGCCGGCACGGAATGGAAAAAACGGCTGCTGAAGGGAAAAACCGCGCGGATCGTCGTCACGATGGGAATGCCGGCATTTATCTACCGCTGGTTTTACGGCGCGCACAGCCTGAAAAGCCTGGAGCGAAACATCCTGGGCTTTTGCGGCATTGGCCCGATCAAGGAAAGCCTGATCGGAATGGTGGAAGCGCCGGACAACACCCGGCGGGAAAAGTGGCTGGAAAAGCTGCGCACCCTGGGCCGCGAAGGCAGGTAGGAGCAACAAACTTTTCCTGGGCGATTCCAGACATGATGACCCAGACTTCCCAATCCGTTCCCGCCGCAGCCAATGGCCGGGACCCCGTTTTTCGCGCGCGCGGTCTGTCGAAGATGTACCGCATGGGCGAGGTCGAAGTGCATGCCTTGCGGGCGGTGGATCTGGATCTGTATCAAGGCGAGTTCATCGTGATTCTGGGGCCTTCGGGCGGCGGAAAATCCACGCTGTTGAACATTCTGGGCGGATTGGACACGCCGACCAGCGGCGAGGTGAGTTTTCGCGATCACAATCTGGTGGCGGCGGATGACCGCGAATTGACGCGGTTCCGGCGCGAACACGTCGGTTTCGTCTTCCAGTTTTACAATCTGATTCCAAGTCTGACGGCGCTGGAAAATGTGCAGCTCGTGACGGAAATTTCCGAACACCCCATGCCCGCCGAAGAGGCGCTGCGGATGGTGGGCCTGGGAGAACGGCTGCACCATTTTCCGGCGCAGATGTCCGGCGGCGAACAGCAGCGCGTGGCCATTGCCCGCGCGATTGCCAAACGGCCCGATGTGTTGCTGTGCGACGAGCCCACGGGGGCGCTGGATTACGACACGGGCAAGCTGGTGCTGGAAGTGCTGGAGCGCGTCAATCGCGAGCTGGGAACCACGACTGCCGTCATCACACACAACGCCGCCATCGCCGCCATGGCCGACCGGGTGATCCGGCTGCGCAGCGGCGAAGTGGTGGAAGCGCGCCGCAACGAAACCAGGGCGAAGCCTTCCGAATTGATGTGGTAAGTCATGAAATCGCTCGACCGCAAACTGATCCGTGATGTTGCGCACCTGCGCGGGCAGGTCGCGGCGGTGGCGCTGGTGGTCGCCTGCGGCGTGGCCGCCTTTGTCGCCATGCGCAGCATGTATTTTTCGCTGCTCAGTTCGCAGGACGCGTACTACCGCCAATACCGTTTCGCCGAAGTGTTCGCGCAGTTCAAACGCGCGCCGGATTCTCTGGCCGCGCGCATCCGCGACATTCCCGGAGTGGCGGCGGCGGAAATGCGCGTGGTGGCGAACGTGACGCTGGACGTGCCCGGCGTCAGCGAACCGGCGCGCGGCCGCATCATCTCGATCCCGGAAAAGCAGTCGCCGATGCTAAACGACCTGCACCTGCTCGATGGCCGGTATGTCGAAACCGGCAAACGCGACGAAGTGCTGGTGAGCGGTGCTTTTGCTGGGGCGAACAACCTGAAGCCCGGGGACACGCTGGCGGTAATCATCAATGGCCGCTGGCAACGGCTGCGCATCGCCGGAGTCGCGCTTTCGCCGGAATACGTTTACGAAATCGGCGGCGGCGAAATGTTTCCCGACAGCCGCCGCTTCGGCGTGATGTGGATGAGCCGCGCGGCGCTGGGTCCGGCCTTCGACATGGAAGGCGCGTTCAATGATGTCGCCTTGTCGCTGGCGCCGGGCGCTGTGGAATCCGAGGTGATCGAAAAGCTGGATGCCCTGCTGGTGAATTACGGCGGCCTGGGCGCGTATGGCCGCGAAGACCAGACCTCGAACCATTTCATCACGAACGAAATTGCCGAACTGCAAGTCACCAGCACTTTTGTGCCGGGCATTTTTCTGGGCGTGACGGCGTTCCTGATTCATCTGGTGCTGTCGCGGCTGGTGGCGACGCAGCGCGATCAAATCGCCGTGCTCAAAGCCTTCGGCTACGGCAACGTCAGCATCGGCCTGCATTACCTGAAACTGGCATTCGTGGCGGTATCGGGCGGAGTCGCGCTGGGCATTGCCGGCGGCTGGTGGTTTGGATACCGCATGACGGAACTGTACACGGAGTTTTTCCGCTTTCCCGTGCTGCGCTTTGGCGCCAGCGCCAGCGTCCTGCTGACCGCCGTACTGATCAGTTTCGTTTCGGCCTGCGCGGGCGCGCTGCTGGCCGTGCGGCGAGCGGTGCTGCTGCCGCCGGCGGAGGCCATGCGCCCCGAACCGCCCGCCCGGTTTCGCGCTGGATTCATCGAACGGCTGGGCCTGGCCCGTCTCCTTTCCCCCGCCACGCGCATTATCGTGCGCAACCTGGCGCGACGGCCCATCAAGGCCTTGCTGACTACTTTTGGCATTTCATTGTCGGTGGCGCTGCTGGTGACGGGATTTTTTCTCTATTACGACGCCATCGGCCGCGTGGTGGATGTGATGTTCCGCACCGTCTACCGGGAAGACGTTTCGATTGTCTTCAACGAGCCAAGGCCTGCGGGCGTGCGTTATGACGTGGCGCATCTGCCGGGCGTGATCCGCGCGGAAGCGCACCGCTTCGTCCCCGCGCGATTGCGCTTCGGGCATCGCATGCGCAGGCTGGCGGTGACGGGGCTGGAAAGCGACGCGGAATTGTGGCGCGTGGTGGATATGGATTACAGGATCACCCAGTTGCCGCCGGAAGGGGTGGTGCTGACCAGAAAGCTGGCGGAATCGCTCGGCGTCAGGCCGGGCGACACGCTCAGCGTCGAAGTGCTGGAAGGCGAGCGGCCCGTGCGGCAAATCATCGTCTCCGGGACGGTGGAGGATCTGATCGGCATGTCAGCCTACATGGAACTGGGCGCGCTCAACCGGCTGATGCGCGAGGGCAAAACCATTTCGGGGCTGCATTTGATGGTGGATGAAGCTGCCCTGCCCACGCTCTACGCGACGTTGAAACAAACGCCCGCGGTTCGCAGTGTCATTGTTCCGGGCGCGCTGCTCGAAAATTTCAATCAAACCCTTGCCAGAACCATGGAAACGACGACGGCGGTGCTGATCTTTTTTGCCTGTGTGATCACCTTTGGCGTGGTGTACAACGGCGCGCGCATCGCGCTGTCCGAGCGCGGGCGGGAATTGGCCAGCCTGCGCGTGCTCGGCTTCACGCAGCGCGAAATCACAATCATGCTGCTCGGCGAACAGGCCCTGCTGGTGCTGCTGGCGCTCCCCCTGGGCTGGGCGCTGGGGTACGGGCTGTCATGGCTGATTACCTCGGCGATTGACACGGAATTGATGCGGTTGCCGCTGGTGATCAGCGGCAGGACGCTGATTCGGGCTTCGCTGATCGTCATGCTGGCGGCTCTGCTGTCAGGGCTGCTGGTGGCGCGGCGATTGCGCCACCTGGATCTGATCGAAGTGCTGAAAACCAGGGAATGAACATCAATGAAAAAGTGGCTCAAAATCTTGTTGCTGATTGCGGCGCTGGGTGCGATGGCCTTTGCCGTGATGGTTGCCATGCGGCCTTCGCCCATGATGGTGGAAACGGCGACTATCGCCTGCGGCCCGCTGCGCGTGACAATTGACGCCGAAGGCAAAACGCGCGTGCGGGATCGTTTCGCCGTGGCCTCCCCGGTGACGGGCCGTTTGGCGCGAATCGAGTTGCATCGCGGCGATCAAGTTGAACGCAATGCCCTGCTGGCGCGGATTGATCCGCTGCCGATGGCCCCGCTCGATCCGCGCCAGGCCGCTGAAGCGCGCGCGCGCGTGGCCGCCGCAGAGCATTTGCGGCATGAAGCCGAGGCCGTCGTGGCGCACGCCCGCGCCGACTGCGAGCAGACGCAGCGCGAACTCGAGCGCGCCGAAAAACTGGTTGAAACCGGCGATATTGCGCGCCAGGAATTCGAGCGCCTGCGCACCGCGGAGCAGACCTGCCGCCAGCAGCTTGAGGCCGCCACCTTCAAAGCCCGCGCCGTCGCCGCCGAAGTCGAAGTGGCGAAGGCCGCGCTGCTGGCGATTGAACAGGCTGGTCAGAGTGGCCAGGCCGCCACCGTTTACGTGCGGGCGCCCGTCGGCGGGCGCGTGCTGCGCGTGGTGGAAGAAAGCGAACGCGTCGTAACGGCTGGCACACCGCTCCTGGAATTGAGCGGTCAAACACTGGAAATTGTGATTGACTTGCTGTCCGCGGATGCGGTGAAAGTGCAGCCTGGCGCGCCGGTGTGGATCGAAGGCTGGGGCGGCGAACAACCGCTGCCGGCGCGCGTCAGATTGATAGAGCCGTCCGCGTTCACCAAGGTGTCCGCCCTCGGCGTCGAAGAGCAGCGCGTCAATGTCATCGCTGATTTCACTGACCCCGTCACGCCGCTGGGCGATGGCTATCGCATTGAAGCGCAAATCATCCTCTGGGATGGTCAGCAGGTGCTGCAAGTGTCCACCAGCGCGATGTTTCGCAAAGGCCAGGGCTGGAACGTGTTTGTCGTTGAAAATGGATTGGCGCGGGAGCGCAAGATCGAAATCGGCCATCGCAATCCGGCAGCGGCGGAAATTCGCTCCGGACTGGCCGAAGGCGCGGCGGTCATTCTTCATCCGACCAACGAACTGGCGGACGGGCTGCGCGTCAAGGGACGGTAAAGCCGCGCTCAATCATCGTCATCTCAATTCCTGCCCGCATTACATTGCCAGCACGCGGGCCAGTTCGAACAGACTGGTGTCCAGTAGTTTTGTGTGAACCACGACTTCATCCAACGGCGTGGCGGCGATCCCGCCGTGCTGCAAACCGATCAAGACGCCGTGGATGCCCTTGGCCAGATGATCCGTGGCCGCCGCGCCAAAGCGCGTTGCCAGCAGACGGTCGAAAACGCCCGGCCTGCCGCCGCGCTGCACGTGGCCCAGCCGTGTGGCGCGCAACTCGAAACCCAGCCGCTCGCGATGCACGCGGAAATAATCCAGCAAGCCATCCGCGTCGTATTGCGCGCCTTCGGCCACGACAACGATGGCGTGCGGCTTGCCGCGGTCGTAGGCGGCGCGTAATTCGGCGGCGATGCTTTCAGGATGGGTTTCGACTTCGGGGATGACGATGGCTTCCGCGCCGCCGGCAATGCCGGTCATCAACGCCAGGTAGCCGCAATCGCGGCCCATCGTTTCCACCAGAAAGGCGCGCTGATGCGAAGAAGCGGTCACTTTCAACCGGTCAATCGCTTCGAGTCCAATGTTAAGCGCGGTATCCACGCCGATTGTCATTTCCGATCCGTACAGATCGTTGTCAATCGTCGAAGCCACGCCAACGACGGGAAATCCGGCCTGCGCCAGCGCCTGCGCGCCGGTCTGGGAGCCGTTGCCGCCGATCACGACCAGACTGCTGATGCCGCGCTCGTCCAGCAGGTCCAGGGCCTGCTTTCGAACCTCTTCGTTTTTGAACTGGTCGCAACGCGCGCTGCCGAGCATGGTCCCGCCGTGTTGAATGATCCCGCCGACCTGGCGCGCGCCAAGCGCAACGAAATCTCCGGCCACCAGCCCGGCATACCCATGGCGCACGCCAAACACCTGCCACCCCTTGTCCAGGCCGGTGCGAACGACGGCGCGAATGGCGGCGTTCATGCCTGGCGCGTCGCCCCCGCTGGTCAGCACTGCAATCTTCCTTGTCATATTTGCCTTACCTTTCATTGCCCCTGTCTTCGGCCCAGAGAATCATCCCGGGAAGAAACTCCGCCGTCAGATCGGCGTGGCGCGGACGCACGCGAACCGTGCAGCCATGCAGACCGCTGCGGCGCGTTGCGGCCGTTGTTTCGAACCGGTAACCGCCCGCGCCGTCCGGCGCGACCGGCTGGAGCGCCGTGATTTGCGGCTGGAGAATTTCGCCGCGCCCGTTGATCAACCCCGCATACGACTCCACGACGACATCTTCCGGCGCAAGCTGTCCCAGACGCACCAGGGCGCGAATTTGTATCTGTTGTCCCACCTGCAGATCGTTCGGCTCGGAAAGATCAACGCGCGCGATGCGCACCTGTGGCCAGTTCGCCGCGATGCGCTCTTTCCAGGCAGCCAGGCTTCGCGCGCGGCGGGAGTCATCCGCCACCAACTCTGCATGATGCCGCGCGGCAGGCAGGTAAAAGCGCTCAGTGTACTCGCGCACCATCCGGTGCGTGTTGAAAAAGCCGCACAACTGCCGGATGGAGGCTTTCATACGCCCAATCCAGCGGCGCGGCAGCTTGTTGTGTTCCCGGTCGTAAAAGCTCGGCGCAACGTCCCGTTCCAGCAGGTCATAAAGCGCCTCGGACTCGATCTGATCCTGGCGCTCCGGATCGTCGTAACTTTCGCCCCGGCCAATGGCCCAGCCGATCGCGGAGTGCGGAGGGACCGGATCGTTTCCTTTTTTGAATTCGCATTTCCACGCTTCATCCCACCAGCCGTCCAGCGTGCTCAGATTCAGCACGCCATTGGCGGCGGCCTTCATTCCGCTGGTGCCGCTGGCTTCCTGCGGACGGCGCGGCGTGTTCAGCCAGACGTCGGCGCCCTGCACCAGAGCGCGCGCAATCGCCATGTCGTGGCCTTCCAGAAAGACCAGACGCCCGCGAAACCGTTCCTGGCGCGCAAGGGCCACGATTTGCTGGATCAGTTGCTTGCCCGCCTCGTCGCGCGGATGCGCCCGTCCGGTGTAAATAATCTGCATCGGACGTTCAGGGTGGTTGAGCAGACGCGCCAGGCGGTCCGGGTCGCGCAACAGCAGTGTCGCTCGTTTGTAGGTGGCGAAGCGCCGCCCGAAGCCGATGGTCAGGATGTCCGGATCGAGCGCTTCATCGGCAGCCGCAATCTCTGCCTGTGACACGCCGCGCCTTTCGAGCTGCGCGCGCAGCCGCCGCCGCGCGAAAGCCACCAGCCGTTCGCGCCGCTTTTCATGCGTGCGCCACAACTCTTCCGGCGCGATGCGCTCGATGCGCGCCCAGAGCGTCTCATCCGCGGGTTCATCGCGCCAGCGCGGCCCCAGGTAACGATCGTAAAGCTCTTCCATCTCCTGCGAAATCCAGGATTGGAAATGCACGCCGTTGGTCACATGCCCGATGGGCACTTCTTCCTCCGGGACATCCGGCCACAGCTTTTGCCACATCCGGCGGCTGACCTGTCCGTGAAGCCGGCTGACCCCGTTGCTGCCATAAGCCAGCCGCAGCGCCAGCACGGTCATACAAAACGGCTCGCCACTATTCCGCGAATTGACGCGCCCCAGCCCCAGAAAATCCTCCCACTTGAGGCCCAGACTCGCGGCGTACTCGGCAAAGTAGCGCTGCATCAATTCCGGCGGAAAGTAATCGTGCCCGGCGGGAACGGGCGTATGGGTGGTGAAGATCAACCCCGCCGCCGCCGCCTCGCGCGCTTCGGCGAAACTCAGGCCGTGTATCTCCATTTCGCGGCGGATGCGTTCCAGCGCGAGAAAAGCCGAATGTCCTTCGTTCAGGTGATAGACGCTCGGTTCCAGTCCCAGCGCTTCCAGGGCGCGATACCCGCCGATGCCCAGCATAATTTCCTGCTTCAGCCGCATCTCGTTGTCGCCGCCGTAAAGCTGATCGGTAATGTCCTGATCCGCCTGCTCCAGGTTGGCCGGGATGTTGGTGTCAAGCAGATACAGCGGCACGCGCCCCACCTGTGCGCGCCAGATTTGCGCCGTCAGATTGCGGCCCGGATACGGAACCTCGACGGTCAGCGGCGCACCATCGGCGCGGCGTTCCAGCGCCAGCGGCAGGTTGTAAAAATCATTGTCTTCGTAAGATTCCTGCTGCCAGCCGGCTTCGTTGAGATACTGGCGGAAATACCCCTGCTGGTAGAGCAGGCCCACGGCAATCAACGGCACGCCCAGATCGCTGGCCGACTTCAGATGATCGCCCGCCAGAACGCCCAACCCTCCGGCGAAAATGGAAAGGCAGTCGGTGACGCCGAACTCGGCGGAAAAATAGGCAACCAGCGGATCATCAAACTTGCCGTGGCGTTTGTGAAACCAGGTGGATTCGCTTTTCAGATAAGCATCGAAATCGTCCGCCACGCGGTCCAGATGCGCCAGAAAACCTTCGTCGCCGGCCGCCGCTTCGAGCCTGGATTGATCAATCGTGCCCAGCATGCGCACGGGATTGTTGCGCGCCTCCTCCCACAACTCGTTATCCCAACGGAACAGCTCAATCGCGTCGTGGTGCCAGGCCCAGCGCAAATTATGGGCAACCGCGCGCACACGCTCCAATGCCTGCGGCAGGCACGGCGTCACGTTAAAGGTACGTACTGGTTTCATGCTCGTTTACTCTCAATCGTTCTTCGCAAATCCCTCTCAGCGACCTTGGGCAACTTTCAGGCCATTCGCCAAAAGCAGGCGGTTCACAAGCCCAGCCCCGCCACACTTCTGTGTCAGAGGCTCTGGCGGGTGATTTTACGCACTTGAACAACCTCGATTGGGTAACTATGCTCACGCCGCGACATTCTCCCCGTGCGGTGGCGGCGGGAAAAAGCTTTCCAATTGGATGGCACATACATTGCTCCACCATCAACTTCCAACCCGTTCTTATCGGTGACATTCGACAAAAACGAGCTGGATTCCGTGTTGAAAAACGATCTACAAATCCATGACCTTGCCCACTCAAAGTATCCAGCCCGCACCAGCGATTGAATTTCGCAACGTTTCGATCAGCTTCGATGAAGTGCAGGCCCTGCGGAACGTCAGCTTTGCGCTCCACCCCGGCGAGATGATTTGTGTCACAGGAGATTCATCCTCGGGCAAATCCGTCTTGCTGCGGCTGGCGCTCGGTTTTCTGCGACCGGATGAAGGCGAAGTGTTGATCAACGGACAAGACATCACGGCGATGGAAGAGACCGGCTTGCTGGAGCTGCGACGCGACAAACTGGGGATGGTTTTTCAGGAGAACTCGCTGTTTACGGGACAGACGGTTTACGACAACACTGCCTATCGCCTGGCGGATCGGAATACGCCTGACGATGAAATCGAGCGGGCGGTCGTTGAAATTCTGACCTTCGTCGGCTTGCAGGACGAACTGGACAAACAGGCCGAAGAGCTTTCCGGAGGAATGAAGCGCCGCCTGGAACTGGCCCGCGCGCTGATTGGATGGCCTTCGATCATGCTTTTCGATGAACCGACGGCGGGCCTGGATCCGATCAATGCCAATCTGGTGCTGGAGCTGATCATTCGCGCGCGCGACCTGCATCAGACAGCCTCGTTGCTGGTCACGAAAATGCTTTGGGAGATTCCCTATCTCGCCAAACATCAGGCGATTGAGGATGCATCCGGCAGTCACATCGAAGAAGTTCCCAGCCATCTGCCCGGCGTTCGAGTGCTGGTATTGGAGGAAGGGAAAGTGGCTTTCTCTGGCCGCCCAGACGAATTTCTGCAGAGCCCATTGCCCGCGGTTCAACACCTGCTGCATCCGGTGACCGGAGTGCTTCGCGACAGTCTCGAAGTGGCCGATCCCTGGCGGCAAAATCGAAAGATGGCGGCCAGAATGCGGGAGAAGATGCTGGAGCCAGTCACACAGGGCAGCCTTGCCGACCCCGCCGAAAACAATGGCGGAAAAAAACCCAATCCTTAGTGCGCTTCCCAACGGGCCGCGGCAAAACCCCCAGCCCGGGCTTTCAATCAACCGGTTTTCAATGATTTGGCTGTTGGCATAATGGTTGCAAATCCAGTGGGTGTGATCGAATTCAGTTGAAAGCAACAACCATCTCAACCCAAAAAGGAGATATTGCAATGAAAGCTCAACAAGCAATCGAAACCACGCAGCCGACCATCACTGAAAGAGCGACGGGAAGCCCATTGTTCGTCGAAGCCGAAAAGTTGATTGAACGGATGGAAGAGGCGACCAGGTCCGTCGCTAAACGAGCGTATGAGTTTTTCGAGGCTCGTGGCCGCCAACTCGGCAATGATTTTGAAGACTGGTTTCGCGCGGAATCCGAATTGTTGCGTTCTATCCCGGTGACAATAAAAGAAGACGACCGCCAGATCACGGTCCAGGCCGAGGTTCCCGGTTTCAAAGCCGAGGAAATTAAAGTCAGCGCCGAGCCACGGCGGCTGTTGATCGAAGGCAGTTCCGAGCAGATGAGCGAGGAGAAATCCCCTGAGACGCCCGAAAAGGTCATCTTCAGCGAGCGCCGTGCCAATCGCTTCTATCGTTCGATTGGACTGCCTGTCGAAGTTGATCCGGCCCTGGTCGCGGCAAATTTGAAGGACGGCGTGCTCGAAATTACGCTGCCTAAAATTCCAACTCGCCAACCGGTCGGCGTTGAAGTCAGGACGGCCTGAACGCTTTTCCGTGCGTCATTATCCGTGAGCCGTTGAGACGAAGGAGGTGAAAGTCATGACGTATAAATCCGATGAAGAAATTCAGGGCGAAGTGATCTTCCAGCTTGGCTGGGACTCGCGCATCAAACAGACGGAGATTGGGGTGACGGTTCGCAAAGGCATCGTAACATTGACCGGCACGGTGGAAAATTATGCGAAGAAACTGGCCGCGCAACAGGCGGCGCATCGTGTTTCCGGCGTGCTGGATGTTGCCAACGACATTGAAGTGCGAGTCCCCGGCGCGACAGGGCGCAGCGACGCGGACATCGCCCGTGCCCTGCGTCACGCGCTGGAATGGAACGTGCTCGTGCCCGACAAGCAGATTCACTCCACCGTCACCAATGGCTGGGTAACGTTGAAAGGCGAAGTTGAGTTTTACCGCGAGCGCGTGGATGCCGAACGGGCCGTTTCCGTGCTGCCGGGCGTGCGCGGCGTGGTCAACCATCTTCAGGTCACCACGCCGGTCGAGCCGGAACGGGTGAAATTCCTGATTGAAGACGTGCTCGAACGGCGCGCCGACCGCGAAGCCCATCGCATCCTGATCAACGTCAACGAGGGCGAAGTGACACTGACCGGCGCGGTCAATTCCTGGGACGAGAAAAAAGCGATTCTCGGTTCAATCAGTCACACGCCGGGCGTGTCGGCGGTGCATGATCATCTTTTCATTGACCCCTACAGCCTGCGCTTCGAGGTGGCAAAGGCCGGCGGCATCCAGCCATTATGAAACTGCCCGCCAGGTTCCTGGCGGGCAGCAAATGATCCGATTTTGAGGGGATGTCAGCGGCGGCGGTCTGCTCCTGCCGCCGCTTTATTTTTCCTTCAACTCCGCTGCCAGCGCCTTCAACAGCGCTTCCGCCGTGTACGGCTTTGGCAGAAACGTCGCCACGCCCAGTTGCGCGGCCTCGGAGGTTTTGCCATTGGCCTTCAATCCGCTGGTGGCGATGATCTTCAACTGCGGCGCAAGCTTGCGCAGCGCGCGGATGGTCGCCGGCCCGTCCAGAAACGGCATCATCATATCGGTGATCACACAACGAACCTCGTCCCTATGCTGGGCGAACAGGGCGAGAGCCTCCGTGCCGTCGCTGGCCGTCAAAACCTGATACCCGAACGTGTGCAAGGTCTCTCTGGCGATTTCGCGGATGGCGCTCTCGTCGTCCACCACCATGATCAGTTCACCATTCCCCAGGGGCAGGTCAGGCCGCGCCGCCTGTGCGGAGGAAGCCTGCAGCGTCTCGAGCGCCGGCAGGTAAATCTTAAACTGGGAGCCTCGGCCCAGTTCGCTGTAAACATTGACGAAGCCGCCATGGCTGCGCACGATGCCGGCGACGGTGGACAACCCCAGGCCGGTTCCCTGCCCGGCTTCCTTGGTGGTGAAAAAAGGATCGAAAATCTTGCTCAGGTTCGATTCGGGAATGCCCGTTCCGGTATCAATCACTGAGATGAGAACGTAGCGGCCCGGCTTCAGCGCGGCATCCATGCGGGAGTAATGTTCATCAATTTCCACATTTTCAGCCTCGATATGCAGCCTGCCCCCCTGGGACATCGCATCGCGCGCGTTGACACAAAGGTTCATCAGCACCTGATGCAGTTGCGTCGCGTCCCCCCTTACATTCCACATTTCAGCGGGATTGGAACAGGTAATCTCGATGTTTTTAGGCAGGGTGTCGGAAAGGATTTTAACGATCTCCTTGACCAGATGCTTTGGCTGAAGCGGCGCGTAATCCCCTTCGACGCCGCGCGCGAATGAGAGCACCTGCTTGACCATCTCGCTGCCGCGCACGGCATTGGTGTGCAGTATGTTGAGCAACCGCTGGCTGCTTTCGTCCGTGAAGCGCATCTGCAACAGTTCGACGGCAGTCAGAATCGGCGACAGCACGTTGTTCAAATCGTGCGCAATGCCGCCGGCCAGCGTCCCGATGCTTTCCATCCGTTGCGCCCGCAGGAACTGCGATTCCAGGCGTTTCTTCTCCGTAATGTCGCGGATGATGACGGTGTAAAGCTTGTGATCTTCGGCGTCCACCTGCGAGATTGACGCTTCGATCGGGAACTCTTCGCCATCGGCGCGCAAACCGGAAAGCGACCGCAGTTTGCCCATCGTCCGCTGCGTCACCCTGGTGTCGCCGAAATTACGAATGTGCTGGCGATGCGCCTCGCGCATGCGCACCGGGATGAAACGGTCCAGCGGCTGCCCCAATGCTTCGGCGGAAGCGCAATGAAACATCTTTTCCGCCGCGGCATTGAACAGCACCACGCGCTGCTCTTCATCCACCGTAATAATCGCATCCATCGCCGAAGCCAGAATGCCTGCCAGCCGCGCTTCGCTCAGCCGTAATGACGAAGCCATCTGCGACGAAGAAGGCTCAGCCAGATTCGCCTGCTCTTGTTCCGCGGTGTTCGGAGTGTCCATCGCGTTTGTCATAGTCCTTGATTGAGGGGGAATTGGTTTCCACGCGGAGTATAACCAGACCAGGCCCGGCCTGTGCAGTCACACAAGCCGGCCCCGAAAATCATCTTGAAAAAGAGAGCCAATTACCAGGTTTCACCGACGCCCGTCAGTTGATCCACACGCAGGCGAAAGACGATGGTTTCCACACTCCCTTTGGTCATTTTCGATTCGACCGGCGTCAGATGCGGCACGTGCCGGAAAAGCTCCGCCAGCGCCAGTTCGTGCAATCGCTCATCGCCGATTTCCTCATAATTGCCATAGGCGATCACGCTGCGCCAATGATAGGAATCCCGTATGTCATCCACTTGCAGACAAGCGCGGCCATTGGCACGCAATGCGGTGATCTTTTTGCCCGGCAGGGAGTGGATGTAGATATTTTCGCCGTCGTAAAAATAATGCACCGGCACCACGTACGGCTCGCCTTCCGCGATGCATCCGAGCCTGCCTAGCGCCCCTTGCTTCAGAACTTCAGCGGCCTCTTCGGCCGTCAGTTTGTCTATCGTCATCAGTTCTCCTTACTAACCGGCGCCCGGACAATTTCGACCGAACAAGGCGCATGCGAGGCCACGGCTTGCGAAACCGAGCCGAGCAGAAACCGCTGCATCCCGCGATAGCCGTGCGAACCGAGTACGACCAGATCGGCGCCCCAGGATGTTGCGGTTTCGATGATGGTCTCTTCCGCATGTCCGGCGATTGCGTGGCCCGTCAATTTCAAAGGCGTTTCTCTTGCGGCATTGCTTTCTTCCAGTCGCGAAATGGCGTTCTTGACCGCCGCTTCCGCCAGCGAACGTCCCGCCTTTTCCAGTTGCGAGTAATTGCTGTTGGGCAAGGCCCGGGTTTCAGGCGTCGGCACGAACGGCAAATGGATGGCAGAGACAACGGAAACCTCGCTACCACGCGGCCAGGGGCGATTCGCAATCTCCTCCACGGCTGTCTTGCCACACTCGGAACCGTCAACTGCCAGCAGAATCTTCATCGGTGCGCCGCTCTCCGGTGGAACTTTTCGGCGCCGCACAATCCGCACGGAACACTTTGCCCGCGCCGCGACCGCGCGGGAAACAGAACCCAGCCACAACCTCTCCAAGACGTTGTAACCATGCGTGCCGACAATCAGCAGATCCGCGCCCCAATCCCCGGCTTCATTCAACAGGACCTCTTTCGGATTCCCCTTGAGAATCTTCGTTGAAACCGCCATCCGCGCCCCTGCGATTTCGCCAAATCGCGTCATCGCCTGGGCCAGACTGGCGATGGCACGCTCTTCAAAAATCCGCTCCCATTCTTCGGGAATGGTCAGGGAAAGAATTTCCTCCACCGAAACAATTCTTAACACGCTGTTTTCCGGCCACGGCTGCCGGGCGGCTTCTTCAACCGCCGCCAGAGCGTAATCCGAACCGTCCACTGCCAACATGATTTTCATCGCTTTTCTCATGATGATTCACGTTGTCTGCTTGACAACGTCCTCCCGGAGAACTCAGGAGCAATGCTTGTGCCGCTCGTAAGTCCCCGTCCGGGAAGGCCACCCCGAATGATGCGGGGAAAAATTCGCAGGGCGGCAAGCTCTGGATTTGAGTCCCTTCTTCAGGTTAAGGAGGTTTTCCTGAAATTCATAGAGTGCTGCCCAGACTGCGGTGTGATTTTCATCCCTATTGTTCAGATTGAAACTCTTCGAGTTTTTTCAAACGATACCGGAGTTGGTCGCGCGAAATCCCCAGCAACTCGGCGGCGCGCGTCTGATTTCCGCTACTCCGTTCCATCGCCTGACGCACCAGGGAGAGTTCCACCTGTTCCAAGTCAGCGCCGGCATCCGGCAGACGAAACAGTGGCGATGCATTTTCGGCGGGAGATGATGCCTGGACCACAGGAGGCGCGAAAACCGCCTGCTCGCGCTTCATCAAATCTCTCGGCAGCCAGGCGGTCGTAACCAGATTGGAATCTTCCAGAATCATTACCCGCTCAATCACATTCCGCAGTTCGCGCACATTGCCGGGCCAGTGATACTGGCGAAAGATGTCCTCCACTGCGGGCGACAGGCCGCGAATCCGCTTCCGCAACTGTTCGTTGAAACGCTTGATGTAAAAGCCGGCCAGCAGCAGCACATCATCCCCGCGTTCGCGCAGCGGCGGCAGGTCAATCTGAATGACCGACAGGCGGTAATACAGATCGAGCCTGAAACGGTCGGCTTCACTCTCGATTCTTAAATTCCGGTTCGACGCCGCGATGACGCGCACGTGCAGGGGCAAATCTTTCAACCCGCCCACGCGGCGAAACATCCCCTCTTCCAAAACCCGCAGCAGTTTCGCCTGCAAACCCAGTTCAAGCTCGCCGATCTCGTCCAGGAAAAGCGTGCCGCCCTGCGCCTGCTCCAACAGGCCTTCCTTGCGCGCGCGGGCGTCAGTAAAAGCGCCCTTTTCGTGACCGAACAATTCGCTTTCGATCAAGGTTCCCGGAATTGCCGCGCAGTTAATCGCGATAAAGGGATGATCGGCGCGGGCCGAACCGTAATGAATGGCCTTGGCCACCACATCCTTGCCGGTGCCGCTTTCGCCCTGCAACAGCACCGAGGAAGCCTCACTGGCCGCAACCTTGCGCGCCAGAGACGTCATTTCCGTCATGGCAGGCGATTGGCCGATGATCTGATCAAAACCGAAGCGCTGTTCCTGCTGGCGGCGCAATTGCCCGACTTCGCGCCGGAGCCTGCCGGTTTCGATCCCATTGCGGATGGTGACGTGCAGTTCGCTCAGGCGAATCGGTTTGCTGATGAAATCATGCGCGCCGCCGCGCAAGGCCGCGATCGTGTCATCCAGTTGAATGCTGCCCGTGATCATTATCACGATGGCCTGCGGCTGGCGCTTCTTGTATTCGAGCAATGCGTCGAGGCCCGATCCATCGGGCAAATGGATGTCTTGCAGCACCGCATACGGCTGCTCGGCGTCAAAAGCCTCCAACGCTCCCGTCACGGTTGCGGCCTCGATCGGTTCATAGCCCCAACCACGCAACGCTTCCGCCAGCGTATAGCGGACCGCAGCGTCGTCATCAACTACCAGGATTTTCTCTTTTGGCATAGTTCCGCTTTTTGAAATCAACGGCCAGATTCTTCAGGTTTGTTTCGCCCGTATTGTTTATCCGACTGGATGACAAGGCAAGCGCAAAGAAGTCTGGGAGCTGTTAATGCGGAACAGGGGCAGACGAAAATCGCCGCCTCCTCCGAAAACATAGGACAAGATGTCATCTTGTCCTATGTTCAATTTTCATTGTTTCCAGGGCGTCGCTCGCGTCGTGAACGTCTCCTCAGATTATTTCATCCCGCCGAGGACCTGTTCTCCGCCGAAACCAGGGTAAGCAGGTAGACGACGATTCCCGATGCCATCAGCAATCCTCCGAGCAGAAGAAAAAAGAGAAACGCCGTGGGATGCGACCAGTTCATGGTGACCAGTTCCACCAGCAGGCCGGCAATCACCAGCAAGCCCGCCAGGCGAATTCGTTTCTCGATGCGCGTTAATGATGAATTCATTTGCTTGGCTCCTCCTTCCACATGCTGAATTCCTTCAATTGGCCGACATTATGGATGATGTTGTGGCAGCCGCTGGTCGTGCAGCCGACCTGATTCAGTTTCATTTGTGACATGACCTGCGGGTCTTTGGTGTGCGCTTCCGATTCCTCGAACGAGCGCGCGCCCAGATGGCAGTGCAGGCATTCGCGGTTGTTGTACGGCGTGTACAGCTTGATCGGCTGGGACGGCTTCCCGATGTAATACGCGTACACATGCTTCAACCCGCGCAGCTTCGAGTTAAAGTCGCCGAACATGGTGTAATCGGTGTGACAGGTGAAACAGGCGTTGTCGCGCGGCACCAGGTTGTTCTGAAAATGGATCGCCGGGACAAAGCTCCGGTCATCCACGCGCAGGCTCTTGCCATAATCTTCCATCACATGGCACGACAGACAGAAGTTGGTGGTTTTGGAATGCTGTATCTGCTCGCTCACGCCCAGTCCTCCGGCCAGCACCGGGAAAACCAGTAGGGCGACAAATGCCAGAATCTTTCCTCCGCGGGTGGCGGTGACTGACGGGCGCAGCACCAGCCAGGCAATCAGGACAATGCTGAAAATGATCACAGCAACCAGGATTGTGGTGATTCCCCCCATTTGAATTTCCTCCGATAAAGCAACGCGCACCTGCCGGTTTGTGTTATTGCCACTTTGTATGGCGTATAAAACACGTCTCGCCAGGTGCGCATTCCTTGGGTTTCAATTGGTTATTATTTGTTCGACAGTTCCCGGCAGTAGGCCAGCAATTGCTGCACTTTTTCCTTGCCAAGCGTTTTTTCGTAGCCTTCCATTTTGCCTTTGCCCTTGAGCATGATTTCCAGCGCCTTGGCGTCGGTCATCTTCTTGAATTCCGGATCCTGCAAGGGGCGGACTTTCAGTTCCTTGCCCTTGGCCGTCGCGCCCTTACCGTCATTTCCGTGGCAGACGGCGCACTTCGAGGTATAAAGACTTTTCACACTTTGAAATGCATGGACTTCAGGGGTGGACATCAAGGCGGAAAGAGAGATTGTCAAAAGCGCCGTGGTAAAAACTCCAACCACTGTTTTTTTGGCAAACGTGTTCATTGATGTTGTTCTCCTTTTGATGAAGGGGGTTGATGGTTAAAAAGTAAAGCGCAAACTGGTCGTCAGGATGTTCGAGCGGTAATCCTGAACGAAGAAATCGCGCTCGTTGTAGCTGTAATGCCGGTAACTCAGATTGCCGGTGACATTATTGGTGAACCGGTAAGCCAGCCGGGCTTCCGGATTATGTCTTCGGAGCGGATACGAATTGACAACATCATTCGGCCCCAGCGAGACGGCAGGCGCGCCACGATCCATGATGTAGTAATACACCATCAGTAGATCAAGCCGGTTCGTCAGTCCGAAACGCGTGTTGGCATAGAGCGAATTGATCCGCGCGTAATAAAGTGAATTCCCCGAAAGTCTCTGGTTCACACCATTGACGTTCAAGGTATACAGGATATTCCCCGTCGCATACAGGTCGTGATAATCATAGCCTGCATCAATCCACACGCGGGATTTAGGCTCCCAATTCACAGCCACGGTGTAGCTTCTGGAATTCGAGTCGTTTTGCACCTGTGGCGTCGGGTTGGTGCGGTCAAGCGAAGTGAAGGTGCCGGAAAAGCCTAGCTTATCCGTCGCCTGCACCTGTGCCCGGACGCGGACGCGCGTGTAATCGAGCGGGTTGATGCGCACGAAGGAGTTGTTGTTCTGTCCTTTCTCCACATCCAGCATGAAGCTGGTCGCGCTGGTCGGCCGCACCCGCATTCCTCCGATAAACGCGTGCGTGCCGATAGACTCTTCTTCTTCTCTGATTCGAGGGTTGGTCGCCGATGGGTTGCTGGTGGCGGTGAAGTACCGGCTGGCGATGGTGACATCGCGTTGCATGGCACGCCACCCCAGATTGGCGCTGAACTTCCGGCCCCAGTTCATATTCAGTTCCAACGTATTGGTGTATGCCTCCAAATCCGTGATGTAGCCCGTGGCCTGCACTCTGGAAATGGCGGTGGTCTGTGGCCCGGTCGCCGGCTGCCGCACGGTGGTGGTCAGAATTTCGGTGTCTCCGGCAATCCGGAACGAGTTGTAACCGAAAGTATTATTGACCGTCAGATGCCGGTTGATGTCATAACTCAGCCCCACATCCACCCGATTGCTGGGCCGTTCGATGATTCCTCCCTGTCCCGTCAGGAGCAGAGTGTTTGAAACCACCGTTACACCATTGTTGTCCCGGCCACTGGCAACTTCGTTGTAGGCCGCCCTCATTCGTTCATCGTCGTGCAATCCGCGCACGACTATATGCAGCCGGTCCGCAATATTTCCCCGGACGCTGGCCCGCGTGACCAACGCTCGTGACCGCTGCGGCGTTACCCGATCAAGCGCCGTAACCCGGCCATTGTCGGTTGGATTGAAGCCCAGATCGCCTCCGGGTCTGGAGGTAATTTCCGGGTCATTGCGGAAATTGCGGTAAAGCTGTTCGACGTTGAAATCCCATTTGCGATAAGTCGCATCCATTCCCAGGCGGTAATCATTGGCTTCCCAGCGGGTGTCCCCGAAAAGCTGAAAGATGTCGCGTTGAAAACTGTAAGTCGGATTGTAGCGGCCCTTGGCCATGCTGCGCCCGTAACCGGCGTTGATCCGCACGGCGCGCTGCGGGAACAGTCTCAGGTTGAAATCCGACACCTGCTGCCGCAAATCGTAATCACGGAAGCCGAGCGCGAAATTCGGCCCCAGCGAGCGATAGTAATTGAACCGCCGGACGCTGCTGTCGAAGCGGTACCACCGGGTTTTGTCCATACGGAGAGCGAAATTCTGGCTTTGATCTCCGCCAGCGTTATTCACATCGGCGTGCAGATAATCGAACAGAAGCCCGGTTCCAGGACGCGCCCGCATATCAACTGAAGATTCCAGCACGCGGAATCCATCTCTCACATTGACGTCTGAAAGATAGCGATCCACGCTGCCTTTGGCGTCAACAAAGCGATAGCCGAGTTCCAGCGTGCTGGTGGTGGAATAAACGCCCCAGGTGCGTCCGGTTTCGGGTTTGCTGGGCTTGTTTTCGCCGGGTTTGGCGACAATTGCCTTGGCGCGTTCCAGCTCGCTTTCCGGTTCTCTGGCCTGCTGGCTGGTTTCGGCTTTTTCCACAGTCTGTGCATAGGCGATTGCGCCACAGGCGATCAACAGCGCCGCGCCTGCTCCCGCCAGGATTCGGGAAAGCCATAACATAATCGGGTGATGTTTGTTCTTCATCTTTTGCCTCCTTTCCTCTTAGCGGAAGAATCGTTCCTTGTTCGATCCGTGAATATCAATGTGGCAGACCGTGCAGTTCTGATAGCGCGGCTGCGTCAGATCGTGTCCGCCCGGCGTCTGCGTCCCCAACCCGGCACCGTCTCCGGTCAGTTCCGGTGTGTTCGAGTGGCATTCAATGCACAGGAATCGAACCAGGTTTCGCGTCAGCAGTTTTGGATTGGTCGAACCATGCGGCGTGTGGCAGGACTGGCAGCCTTCGACCTTGACCGGCGCATGCTCGAAAACGAACGGACCTTGTTTATCGGCATGGCATTTGACGCAGGCCGAATCGCCGTTGACCGAATTGCGGAGCGATTTGCCCATAAATCCGCCGTGCTGATTGTGGCAGTCGGAACACTTCATGCCGCCTTCGGGAACCTTATGATGGAAAGGTTTGGCGAACGAAGCCTTCTGTTCGGCGTGGCAGGTGTAGCACATGCCGGGTTCAGTGCCTTTCAACAGAAATTCCGTCCGTTTCGGTTCGTGCGAAGAGTGGCAGTCGAGACACGAAACGCCGTGGCGCGAATGTTCGCTGCGGCGATAATTGAATCGCTCTTCGCTGCGGCCTTGCGAGCCTTCGTGGCATTTCAGACAACTCTCGGACGCCTGCGCGGCGCTCATTTCCTTGAACGAAGCCAGTTTGGCCGCGGTCATTTTGACCGTGTCGTTCATCATCGCCGTGGCCTCGTCTTCCTTGCCGGCCTCATTGAGCTTTTGAATGCCCAGGTAAAAGCCAACGTGGTCGCGCGCGCCGCCGTGGCAGGCTTCGCAGCCATGCAGGTCCACTTTCTCGCTGGCGAACTTGGTCTTGCTGTGCGCGGTCAGCGCGTAATGCGTGGCCTCGGCCCCGTGACATTCGGCGCAGGAATCGCTGCCGATATACTTGGCCGGGTCAATGGGCGTTTTTTTCTGGGAATTCGAGGGCGCGGTGGCAGCTTCAACCGGGGTGTTGTTGTTACTGGCCGCCAGCGCCACCACTCGTTTAATCACGAGCGGCGACACCGGGGCCAGTAGAAAACAGGTGACAAGAGCTATTTTTAAGATTCGCATAAGCTTCTCCTTGCCTGACGGTAAGGTGATTGGTTTGGGTTACTGTTGTTGCGGGTAAAGCCTGGCTCTTAAGGAGTCTTTGACCTTGTTGCTCATTTCGAAGGCGTCGTCCGCCTTCTTCCGTACGACATCGAGATTGAATGCATGCCAGCTTGTCCTGGCTTCCGCCATGACGGCTCTGGCAATCAGTTGTTCTTTCTTCGCTTCACTGATATCCAGCTTTTTAGCTTCTGCCTGCTGAATCAGCCGGTCGGCCCACATCACGACGGTGTTGGCGCGGCGAATGGCCTGCATCACTTCATTGGCCTGCTGCGGAATTTCCGGACGCAGGGGCATCAGCTTGTTCGGCGAGTTATGGCACGTCGAGCACATCTGCGCCGTCTCTTCCGGCGTATAGAGAACCTGCGAAGCCATATGCACATGGCAGGTCGAACAGCTTGGGCCAAGACCGGCATCCTTCAGCTTCTGGTAATGCCTGCTTTCGACAAATGAATTGACGACAGTCTGATGACAGGCCCCGCAGGTTTCAGGCAGATTTTTCTGATGCAGTCTGCTTTTGGAGTCTTGCGGTGCAACCACTCCAGCATGCGCCTGTTTTTCGTCTTTGATCGCCGGATCCCCGCCGTGGCACTTCTCGCAGCCGATGGATTTGTCTTTATGTGTGGAAATATGCCATTCGGCATATCGGCTGGTCAGCCGATATGGATTGGACAACCTGGCGTGACAGGCCACGCAGTTGTTGTCTTTGAATTCCACCATCGCGTCCTGTGTTTGTGTCGCTCTCACCGCGGAAACAGAAATCGCAGCCATGGCAAAGAAGGCAAAAATGAGAATTACAAACAGCTTCTTAAGCATATCCTGCTCCATTTCTTGAAGCACTTGTGAAAACAGGCAGTGCGGAGGCCATTGCCAGAAATGTTTGAAATTGGTTTCCACTCGAGAGGCATTGGAGACTGATATAACGACTACCAAAGTCCATGCAGTCCAATATTGAACATCTTTGGGCCAAGCCAGAGCTTAAAGACCTTTTCAGCGAGTGCGGGAACTTGCGTTGATTTGCGCAATTTTTAGATTGATTGGGGAATTTCCCCCTGCAAACCACTGCAAATAACAACTTACGCCTGTCGCGGTGCAATCATCGGGCCATTCAGGGAACTCCGTTACCAACCATTGGGCGCGAAATTGGGTTTACGGCCACAGGTGCGAGCGCGTTGCCAGCCAGACCGATGCAGCGAACGACTTGCCGGGCTTTGGGCGGCGAATCTGGCACAGGGTTTGGTATGAGTTAAAAGGGAAGGGGCTGTCATGCGCGAAAAAGCAATTGCTGAATATCACGATTTACTGGCCGGAGACGATTCGTTGACCGCCGAATTGTTCGCCCGGTTGAAAGGCGGGATGAGCGCCACCCGGCTGCTTTATGGGAATCGGGAGTTGGGAATTTCCCTGCGTCCGCACTTCCTGACGCACCGGCAATACGGGATGCTGGTCCGGCAATCCCAGATTTTGGTCGCGGCCCTTGACCGGGTGGCGAAGGCGATGCTGGCGGAACCGGCATTGATGAGTCGCGCCGGTCTGAGCCCGCGAGAGCAATTTCTGGCATCGGTGCATCCAGGCTACGCGCCGCCGGCCATTAACACACGGCTCGACGCGTTTGTTCAGGGCGATGTCATCAAGTTCGTCGAATACAACGCCGAAAACCCGTCAAGTCTGACCGACCAATCGGGATTGAACCAGGTCTTGTTTGAGATTCGCGCGCTGCAACGGCTGGCTGAACGCTATCGGTTGCGACAATTCACGCCTGTGGTGAGCCTGCTCGATTCGCTGCTGGTGACGTACAGGGAATGGGGCGGCAGCGGCCTGCCGAATATCGCCATACTGGATTGGGCCAACCTGCCGACTTCGCACGAATTCATCCTGCTGCGAAATTACCTGGTCGGTTGCGGCATTCCCACGATCATCTGCACCCCGGATGAAATCGAATACAGCCAAGGCGAATTGCGGCGCGGCGATTTCCGCATTGATCTGGTCTACAAGCGAATCATCATTCAGGAGTTTCTGGATCGTTACGATGACGGCCATCCGCTGCTTCGCGCTTATGTGGACCGCGCGGTCTGCCTGATCAATCCGTTCCGCTGCAAACTCCTGCACAAGAAGGCCAGCTTCGAGTTGTTGACGGATGATGCCAATCAGCATTGGTTCACCGGCGAAGAACTGGAGGTCATCCGCGGCTGCGTTCCGTGGACGCGGCGCGTTTTTGAACGCAAGACGAATTACGCCGGCGGTGAGATTGATTTGCTGCAATACCTGCGCCGTCACCGCGCCGGATTCATTCTGAAACCGAATGACGATTATGGCGGGCGCGGCATTTTCTTCGGCAACCGGCTGAACGAATCGGAGTGGGAGGAAGCGTTACAACAGGCGCTCAACGGCGATTATGTCGCGCAGCAGCGGCTCGATCTGCAAACCGAATCCTTCCCCATCTTCAACGAAAGCGAATGGGCCTTGCAGCCGATGTTCGTGGATACGAACCCATTTCTGTTTCGTGGCAAGGTGGATGGTGCGATGGTCCGGCTGTCGAATTCGCCGGTCGTCAACGTGACTTCGGGCGGCGGCGAAACAGGGTTTTTCGTCCTGGAAGAACTCTCAAGGAGTCTTTCAGGCCGTGGATGACTGCCTGAAACAATCAAACGTGAGACAGACTGAAGTCCGTCCCACGTTTTCGAGGAGTGCGATGTTGAAAGGTGCGGTTCTTCAGAAAGTTGCCGAAAAAAGATTTCAGCGCGAGTTGGGACGGTATAGCGGGAAACAGCCTGGCCCTCTGGTGGTCTGCATTGGCGGAATTCATGGCAACGAACCCGCCGGGGCGCTGGCCCTGGAGATCGTGCTGAAAAAGCTCCATGAAACCAACCTGCCGTTCAGGGGCGAATTGATCGCCCTGGCCGGAAACGTGAGGGCATTGAATGGCGGTGTTCGGTATTTGCAATGCGATTTGAATCGAATGTGGCTGCCGGACCGGGTGCGCCAGCTCAAATCGCGGCAAGCAGACCAAACCACCAGCGGCGAAGAAGCCGAACAGCGCGAATTGCTGGAAATCATCGAAACCGCTCTGGCACGACACAATGGTGAAACCGTCTTCCTGGATTTGCACACGACTTCGTCCGAAGGCTCGCCGTTTGCGATCATCAGCGACACGCTGCCCAACCGCCGCCTGGCGCTGGAACTGGGCGTGCCTGTGATTCTGGGCCTGGAGGAGAACCTGGATGGAACGATTCTGAATTACATCAACGAACTCGGCCACGCAGCCATCGGGTTTGAGGCAGGCCAGCACCGGTCGCCCGTGTCGCTCCGAAATCACGAAGCCGCCGTCTGGCTGACGCTGGCCGCCGCCGGCTGCATCAAACCGTACTACGTCCACGAACTCTACGAATTGCAGCAGGACCTGAAGCGTTCCAGCAGCGGCGTTCCGCAAGTGATGGAATTGCGCCACCGCCACGGTATCGGCAAGACGGATGAGTTCGTCATGCGTCCGGGCTTCTTCAATTTCTCGCGCGTCGCCAAGGATCAGGTGCTGGCCACGGACCGCCGCGGCAACATCACCGCTCCGGAAGACAGCCTGCTGTTTATGCCGCTTTACCAGAAACAGGGCGATGACGGATTTTTCCTGGTGCGCGAGGTGAATCTTTTCTGGCTGAAAGTTTCAGCGCGGCTGCGAAGCTGGAAGGCGGATAAATTGCTGCGTTATCTGCCGGGCGTGCATCGGCTGCCGGAAAATCCGGACGCACTGTTGATCAACACCCGGATTGCACACTGGTTCGTGGTTGAAGTCTGCCATCTGCTGGGTTTCCGCAAACACTCGCAATCGCAACAGGAGGATCGGCTGATCGTCAGCCGCAGACGCCAGTCACCGGAAGATTGAACCGCGAGCATCCGGCGCGGAAGGTTTGCCTTTGGCCGCCGGCAACGAAGCAGCGTAACGGCTATAGGCTTCCGCCGCGCCCCAGGTCAGCAGCACGGCTCCCGACACCAGCGTGAACAACCCCGCTGCCAGCGGTTCCAGTCCCAGCAGGCCGCGCAACCCGGGCAGCAGAACGGTCAGCAACTGCAAGCCGATTCCCAGGCCAATTGCCAGATGCAGCACACCGTTAAACCCGGGCGCGGTGTTCAGCCTGCGCGCCGGATAGGCATAAAACAACTGGCTGACAGTCGCGTAAAGAAAAAGCGCGCTGCGCACGGTCGGGTGGCTGTATCCATACCCCGGCAAAATCGCCAACAGCAATCCGCCGATCAGCGCCTGCATCACGCCGGTCGTCAAGATGAAGCGCAACGAAACAGCGTCCAGCAAGGGCGCCTGCGGATGGCGCGGCCCGCGCTGCATCACGCCGTTGTTCCGGTCAAAACTCAGGGCCACGGCCGGCAGCCCGTTGGTGATGACGTTGATCCACAGCAGTTGAATCGCGGTCAGCGGCAGCAGCAAGCCGCCGCCCGTTTCCTGCAACCCCAGCCAGAATGATCCGATCGCGCCGGCCACAACCATCAGCACCAGCGCCAGATTGGCCGAAAATAGAAACCGGATGAACTTCTGTATGTTTTCAAAGATGCCCCGGCCCTCTTCAATGGCCACGACGATGGTGGCGAAGTTATCGTCCATCAGCACCAGGTCGGCGACTTCGCGCGAAACATCGCTGCCGCGTTCGCCCATCGCCACGCCGACATCCGAACGTTTCAGCGCGGGGGCATCGTTGACGCCATCGCCGGTCACCGCCACGATCTCGCCGTTGTGTTTGAGCGCTTCGACCAGCCGCAGTTTATGTTCGGGCGCGACGCGGGCGAAGATGTTCGTCTCCCTGACCGCCTGCCGCAGCGCTTCCGGCGGCATTTCCTCCATCTCCAATCCGGTCAGCACACGGCCCGGCGCAATGCCGACTTCGTGGGCCACGGCCAGCGCCGTGGCCGGATGATCTCCCGTAATCATCATCACGTGAATGCCTGCGTCCCGTGCGCGGCGGATCGCTTCCGGCACCTCAGGGCGCGGCGGATCCCACAGCAGCACCAGGCCCAGAAAGTCCAGATCTTCTTCCCCTTCGCCCTGGCGTGCGCCCATCGCCAGTAAACGGTAGCCTTCGTGCGCATAAGCGTCGGCCTTTTCGGTCCAAACGCCCAGTTCGGCATCCGTCAGCCGGCTGCGCTGCAGGATGACTTCCGGCGCGCCTTTCAGATAACTCACCAGGCCGCCCCCTTCGTTGACCGTCACGCGCATAAACTTGTCCACGCTGTCGAACGGATGACTGCTGTGCCGCCGGAACTCGCCCCGCAGCCGGTCAGGCTCGCCCCCCTGCTTGTGGACATATTCCAGCAGCGCCAGTTCCAGAGGATCGCCCGCGCCAGCAGCAACGTCAGCGTCGTTCGCCAGGGTCATTGTCCGCAAGGCCCGGCTGGTTTCAGGGCTGTCCAGGTCTTTGACGAACATGCGGTTTTCGGTCAATGTGCCGGTCTTGTCCGTGGCGATAACCGTCACGGAACCGAGCGCTTCGACGGCGCTCAGCCGGCGCACCACGGCCTTTCGCTTCGCCATTCGCTCAACGCCCTGAGCCAGCGTCAGGGTCAGCACGGCAGGCAGCCCTTCAGGAACGGCGGCGACAGCCAGCGCAACCGCAAACAACAGAACATGGCTGAGGCGTCCAAAGCCTTCGACCAGCAATCCACCGGCGGCGACCAGCACAACCAGGGCAAACACCACGCCGGCAATCTGGTTGCCGAATTTTTCCAGCTTGCGTTCCAGTGGCGTCGGCTCCGCTTCGATCCCGCCCAGCATGACGGCCAGCCGTCCCATCGCGCTTTTCTCGCCCGTCAGGCTGACTTCGATATAGCTTTTGCCACGAACGAACAACGTTCCGCTAAAGACTTCGTCGCCCGACTTTTTCTCGACGGGCAGGGATTCGCCGGTCAGCACGGATTCATCCAGCATCACGCCTTCGGCTTCGGTCAGGCGGCCGTCCGCCGGAACGCGGTCGCCGGCTTCGATCCGCACGATGTCGCCGGGGACCAGTTCACTGCCGGGCAGATGGCGCAAGCTGCCATCACGCATGACCCAGGCCAGCGGCGCGGTCATCGCTTTCAATGCCTGAAGCGCCGCTTCGGATTTGCTTTCCTGGAAAACGCCCAGTCCGGCATTGAGCAACAGAATGGCGGCAATGGCGATGGATTCGGCGGGAATTCCGCCTGCGCCTTCGCTGAACCAGATGGCCAGGTCCACCGCCAGCGCAAACAGCAGAATATAAATCAGCGGGCCTCGGAACTGCCGCAGGAAACGCTTCCACAACGGCGTGGGCCGCTTATCCGGCAGCGCATTGGGGCCGAATTGTTGCAGACGGGCCAGGGCTTCGGCATTGCTCAAGCCCTGATGCGGGGTCGCCGGTTGTGTCATCGTCCCTCACCAATTTCCACGATTTGTTCATGCGTTGGGATCACCGTATGCCAGCCCAGCGTTTCGACAATCCGGTCACGCAGCGCGGCGGAGGCTTCGGGCTCGCCGTGCGTGATGAAGGTGGTGCGCGGCGGGCGTTTGAAACCGCCCAGCCAGCGCATAATCTCCGACCAGTCGGCGTGCGCCGAAAGACTGCCGATATTTTCGATTCTGGCTCTGACCGGGATGAACTCTCCGTGAATCTTGATCTCTTTCTCCCCTTCCTGCAGCCGCCAGCCTCGCGTGCCGATGGCCTGGTAACCGACCAGCACAATGGTACTCGCAGGATCGGGTAAAAAGCGCGCCAGGTGATGCAAGACGCGACCTCCCGTCGCCATGCCCGAAGCCGAAATAATGATCGCCGGACCGGCTCGCGCATCCAGCGCTTTTGATCCGGCCTGCCCCGACACCAGATTGAACTGGCGCGTGGCGAGCGCATTTTGCCGTCCCTCGCCAAGCCGCAGCATTTCCAGGTCGTGATCTTCCGTGTGCCGCGCATAAAGCCGCGTCGCCGCGGCCGCCATCGGCGAATCCACGGCGACCGGCAACACGGGGATGCGTCCCTCCTCTTCAAGTTCGCGCAGGTAATAGAGCAGCAACTGCGTCCGGCCGACGGCGAAAGCCGGAATGATGATCTTGCCGCCACGAACCGCAGCCGCGTTGATCACTTCGGCCAGCCGGTCTTTTGGATTCGTCCGCTCGTGAAGGCGGTCGCCGTAGGTGGATTCGATCAGCAGGTAATCCGCTTCATCCACCGGCGCGGGGTCGTTCAGGATCGGTTCGTCATACCGGCCAATATCGCCCGAAAAAAGCACCTTGACCGGCGCTCGCCCCGGCTCGGCGATTTCGACCGAAACGAAGCTTGAACCGAGGATGTGGCCTGCCGGAATGAAGCGCGCCGTGATGAATTTGCCCAGATGCACATCTTCGTTATAGGCCACACCTTGAACCTGTTTGAGCGCGGCACGAGCGTCCTTTTCGGTGTACAGCGGCAGCGCGGGCTTATGTTTCGAATAGTGATGGCGGTTGGCATAGGCTGCGTCCTCTTCCTGCAACCGGGCTGAATCCGGCAACAGAATGTCCAGCAACGCCGCGGTCGCGGCGGTGGCATAGATTTTTCCATCGAAGCCGTCGCGCACAAAGCGAGGGAGGTAACCCGAATGATCTATGTGCGCATGTGTAAGCAGCAACCAGTTGATCGCCGCGGGATTGATCGGCAGCGGCGCCCAGTTGCGCAGCCGGAGTTCCTTCAATCCTTGAAACATACCGCAGTCCACCAGTAACCGTATGCCACGGGCTTCCAGCAGGTATTTCGATCCTGTCACTGTCCCCGCCGCCCCGAGAAATTGAAGCGTCGCCATTTTTCACCATCCTTTCAAATCGAGCTACTGAAGTTTCAACGGTAACCGGAGCCGCCCTTGATCGCCTCAACTGAGAGGCGACTGAGCAACCTGCCTGCCAGATTGAGCGAACGACAAAACCGCGTATTTACGATTCCCCGCGCGCCACGACCGCTCACCGGGTGCGAGTTTTCACGCGTCTGTAGCGTACTTCTCCGCAGCTTTTTTTTGCGCCGGTGTCCATTCCGGCTCCGGTCCATTGATAAACAATGGAGTTGGAGATGGCACGACGGTTGCGGATTGTATGTAGCGCCTGTTGTAGTCCAAAGCCATCGAGAAGGAAAGCTGCGGAGAAACAGGCGGCAGTTCGGTCTCCATATCAGCGACAACCGGGAGGGTTATGGGTGAGCATAACGTTTCGAGCGTTCACAATGCCCAACAGGCGCAAACTTTCATGAAATCCCTGCTGGCCGATGTGGCGGCCCTGGAGCAAATGATCGAAAGCGGCAAAATCGAAAGCGGCGTGCGCCGCATCGGCGCCGAACAGGAGATGTTTTTGCTTGATCGGACGATGCGGCCTGCCCCGCTGGTCATGGAGGTGCTGAAAGCCGCCAACGACTCGCGGCTGACAACCGAGATCGGCAAATTCAATCTGGAAGCCAACCTCTCGCCGCGCCTGCTGTCCGGTTGCGGTCTGCGCGAAATGGAACAGGAACTTGCCGAATTGCTGGCCATCGCGCGCCGCGCCGCCAGGGAGTGCGGCGCGGAGGTGCTGCTGGCTGGAATTCTGCCGACGATCCGGCAGGCGGATCTGAAACTAGACAACCTGACGCCGAGTCCGCGCTACCATGAGTTAAACCACGCCATGCGGGAGTTACGCGGCGGTGATTTCAACATTCACATCAAGGGCCTGGACGAACTTCATACCACACACGCCAACATCATGTTTGAAGCCTGCTGCTGCAGTTTCCAAATGCATTTGCAGGTCGGTCCGGAAGAGTTCGCCCGTCTGTACAATCTGGCCCAGGTAATTTCCGCGCCGCTGCTGGCAATGGCCGCCAATTCGCCGCTGCTGCTTGGCCACCGCTTGTGGCACGAAACCCGTGTCGCGCTGTTTCAACATTCAACCGACGAACGTTCCAGCGCCCGGCAGGCCCGCGCGCATCCGCCCCGCGTCAGCTTCGGCGAAGGCTGGATCAAGGATTCCGCCATCGAAATCTTCCGCGAAGAGATCGCGCGTTTCCGCATTATCCTGACTCGGCAGATTGATGAAGATCCGCTGGAAGCGCTCGCCCGCGGCGAAATGCCGCAGCTTGCGGCGCTGCGCCTGCACAACGGCACGGTCTGGCGCTGGAACCGGCCTTGCTATGGCGTGCAGGACGGCGTGGCCCACCTGCGTATCGAACATCGTTCGCTTCCCGCCGGGCCTTCGATGCTGGATGAAATGGCCAATACCGCTTTCTTTTACGGCTTGATGACGGCGCTGCCCGGCGAATATGGCGAGATCGAAAAGCATCTGACCTTTGATGACGCAAAGAGCAATTTTTTCGCGGCCGCCCGGTACGGGCTGAAAGCGCAACTGACCTGGGTCGGCAAACAAGACTGCACGGCTTCCGAATTGATTGGCAAACACTTGTTGCCCATCGCGCGCGAAGGCCTGCGGCAGGCGGGAGTGGACGCCGAGGACCGCGACCGGTTTCTGGATGTCATCGCGGAGCGAATCGAACGGGATCAAACGGGCGCGCTGTGGGCGTTGCGTTCGCTGGAGTCCATCGGCGAACAAGGAACGCGCGAATCGCGCCATCAAGCCCTGACCGAAGCGATGCTCAATCAGCAGCAGGACAACACACCGATCGCGCGTTGGCCGCTGGCGCAACCGGATAAAACAAGCGACTGGTTCCACAGCCATCCAACCGTCGCCCAACTGATGTCCACCGATCTGTTCACGGTGCGCCCGGACGACCTGGCTGATCTGGTGGCCAGCGTGATGCACTGGCGCCACATTCGCCATGTTCCGGTGGAAGACGACGAGGGCCGGTTGACCGGACTGATTTCATCTCGCGATCTGCTGCGAATCATGGCGCAAGGCTGGCTCGCGCGCGATATGAAGGCCGTCACCGTGCAGGAGGTAATGAAACGCGACCTGGTGACCGTCGCGCCTGAAACCCCCACGATCGAAGCCCTGCGGACAATGCGCCGCCGCAAGATCGGCTGTTTGCTGGTTACGGAAAATGAGCGCCTGGTGGGGATTGTCACCGCTTACGATTTTCTGGCGCTTTCAGCCGAGATTATCGAGAAGCAATCCCGGCCCGTGAATCAATGACCCTGCTTCACTTCAGACCACCGGGCTGGAGCAGGGCGAGGACCGTGCTGACGCGTTCATTCAGTACGGTCAAATTGCGGGGAAAGCTGATCACCCGGCATCGCAGCCGCTCATCGTGGCACAGACCGATGACCAGGCTGTTGATGTGTTCAATATAGGCTTTGTTCAGGGCGGCTTTGCCATCCGCTTCGGTCAGCGGGACGCCCGGCTGGACAATCAACAGTGTATTGAAAAAACGGTTGGCGGCGTCAAAACAGCGTTCGATGTAGCGGTCGAATTCCGGTTGGCTGACCTGGGTTTCGCCTTGAATATCGCCCAACGTGTACGCCATCAAATCCACCGGCGTTCGGTCGGTAATGAAGTTTCCAGCGGCAGCCTGCCAGTCGCTTTCGCAGGCATCCAGAATCCGGAACTGGATGTCGAGCCGCGTGGCAAAGTCCATCGGCTGTGCGGGGTGCAGGCCGCATTCCTTGAAAATTTCGCTGACGCGGGTTCTGACAAATTGCGCGCCCTTCAGTTTGGCCAGCTCCAAAGCCAGCGTGGTTTTTCCGGTTCGATGCGCGCCACAAAGTCCAACGTTCATAATTCGCTTCTTCACACGGCAAGAGCTTCAATCAGAAGATTCGATTCTGATTGAAGCTCTGTCAAAGCAGGGTTGAATTGTTCGATCAGCTTCCTGAGCCGGCCGTTCCAGAGGTGCCTGGCGTGGAAGAGGAAGAACCGCCGCCAGAAGGCACGGTAAGCGGCGCAAGCGCCGGACCGGTTGAACTTCCCGAGCCTGCGGAACCCGCCGAACCAGAATGCTGTTGATAGGAATCCGGACGCGGATGATGGAAGCTGCCGCGCGGAACCGAAATGGTCGAGATCGCATGTTTGAAGATCAATTGCTCTAAATTCCCCGACTCCAGCACAAGCGAAAACTTGTCGAAGCTGCGAATCTTGCCGGTCAGTTTGACGCCTCCCATCAAATAGATCGTCACATTGACGCGATCTTTGCGAAGGTTATTCAAAAAAGCATCTTGAACATTTTGTTGAGCAGTGTTGTCCATTTCCAAAATCGCCTCTCTCTCTTTTGATTTATTGATTGTTTGTTGTTTTACAACTGATTCAGTCGTTATCGGGCGGAACTGAATCGCGGCCATACTAACCGAAAGAGCGTATCGTTGCCAGTTCAATCCCCTTTTTGCGCGCTGAAGTCATCGCCAAATGCCCTAAATCCAGCATTAGCGGGAACGAGCCATTGGCCCGTCCGCGCTTTTCGGCGCGCCCGATCCGCCTCTCCGAACCAGCACAATTTCCGCCAATATGGCCAATGCGATTTCTTCCGGCGTCAGTGCATTGATGTCCAGACCGATGGGCGCATGAACCTGCCGCAAAAGTTCCGGTGCGACGCCTTCACGTTTCAGCCGTTCGCGAATGGTCGTCGTGCGGCGGCGGCTGCCGATCATGCCAATGTAGCGCGCCGTTGAGCCAATCACTTCCTGCAAACAGATTTCATCGTGACGATGACCGCGCGTGACAATGACGATGTGCGTGGCCGGCGTGATTCGCAAACTGCGCAAAGCAGCAACGAAATCATCCGCGATTAACCGAATCCGTTCATCCGGAAACTTTTCACGCGAAGCGAAGTCAGCGCGGTCATCAATAACCGTGACATTGAAATCCAGAAAGCGACCGGCGATTGCGACGGCCTGGCCGACATGACCGCCGCCGCAGACGATCAATTCCAGCGGCGGACGCGAAATCTCAAACAGCAGCCGCACCTGACCGAAAGCTTGCAGATCAATTTCGCCGGATGACGAAGCTGTTAATTCATTTGCGTCGGCAACAACAATTTCCCTGCGGTCATCGGCCAGCAGCGCAACCGCCTGCCGGGCGGCAGCGGCATCCAAAACTGAATCGCCAAGCGATCCGCCGATCAACGCCCCGTCGCCGGCAACCAGCAGCCGCGCTGTGTGTTCATCAATTCGCCCGTCACGCGCCATCAAGGACACTATGGCCAGCGAATGGCCCGCCTTGAGCGAAGCTTCAAGCGCCTGTGCAATTTCACTCGCCGTCAGCATCAGTTCCAGCCCCTCCCCAAACCTGGATAAAGACTTCCATTTCGCCCCCGCAAACCATGCCTTCTTCGTCTGGCGGCACGTCGGGGTTGTCGCGCAAGGTGAATTTGCACAGACGCGGCTTGCTTTCCGCTATCGCCTGGCGCGCTTCTGCCCAGACATCGGCTTCAACACATCCGCCGCCGACCGTTCCCAGCATCCGCCCGTCCTCAAAAACCAGCAGTTTCGCGCCCGTTCGCTGCGGCGTCGAACCGGCAGTCGTGACAATCGTCGCCACCGCCAGCTTTCGCTTTTCCGCCTGAGCTTTCGTTATTTCGGAATAAACCTGACTCTGCGTGAGCAAACTCATTTCTTGATCTCCCTGTCTTCCCTTCTCCGGTCTTTTTGCCTTTCTTCACGCTTGCCGCAGCGTGAAAAGAACAATCTCCGGCGGACAATCAAACCGCGCCGGCAGCAGGATGGTGCCGATGCCGCGCGTCGTGTAAACCTGCATTGCGCCTTTACGGTTCATCCCCATTGCATAACGCTGTCCATATTCGGATGAAATTTGCGGCGCACCGAGCAGCGGCAGGCGAATCTGGCCGCCGTGCGTGTGGCCTGCGATCAGCAAATCCACTGGCTGACTTCTGGCCGCGAACTCTTCGATAAAATCAGGGTTGTGGGCCAGCACGATTTTCGCGGACTCGGGCGGCACGTCCCGCAGCAACTGTTTCGGATTCGTCGAGCCGTAATACAAATCATCCACACCGGCCAGCCAAAGTTTGTCGCCGCGATATTCGATGGCGTCCAGCGCGTCAATCAGCACGTTGCAGCCGGCGTTTTTCAGCGCGCGGGCGACGTGACTGGCCCCGACGTAATAATCGTGATTTCCCAGCACGGCATAAACGCCGGCGCGGGCTTTCAATCCGCGCAGCGCCTCAGCGCAAGGCTCGACATACCGGCGTCCGGCGAAAGTGAAATCGCCGGTCAGCGCGATCAGGTCGGGCTGCAAACTGTTGGTGATTTCGACGCAGCGGCGAATGTACTCCAGCCCGGTGTAAGGCCCATGGTGAATGTCGCTGAGTTGCGCGATGGTCAATCCGTCAAAGGCGGCGGGCAGATTCGTGATCTTCACGGGAACGCGCGAAACTTCAACGCGGTCCCGCACCGCGAAACCGTAGCTCAACCCGCCCAAACCAATCACCGTTGCCGATGCGGCGGACAATTTCAGCACTTCGCGCCGCGTCCATTTTTTCGGTAACTTTTCGGCAAGCTGTGCCGACCATTTCACAGCTTGCCTCCCTTTACCGGCTCTGATTCGCCCAGCCGGATCGTCACTTTTTCCAGTTTGAAATCGAAGATAATTTGCGCAGAGGCATCCACTTCGCGTCCACTGACTTCGGCTGGCAGAAAGCCCAGGCGTTTGACCGCCGTCACGGCGCGGTCGTCCAGGCCATATCCCAGACCTTTTTCGACTTTGATGTTTTTGACTTTGCCGTCGCGTTGCAGCAGCGCCCGCACGACCAGTTCGCCTTCAATCTTCTTGTCACGGGCTTTGTCCGTGTATTCCGGCAAATAGATGTGCAGCAAACGCGGATTGCCCTGCTGCGAGAGGGTAGCAGGCGGAACCGGTTCACTTGGCATTACCGGCCTGGGTTCGACCGCGACGACTGGCGCGGTAATCGCGGCCTGCGGCTGCGGCCTCTGCTCCACGGTTTCCATCCGCACCACAATCGTTTCGATGACGTCGCGCCAGTCCGTTCCCGGACTCAGCTTTCGTTCGGGAATCAGGCTGGCCGTTTCCGACGGCGGCAATTTTTCGAGCACGAAGAAGCGGTCGCGGACGCGCTCAATGCCGGCCAGTTTCCAGCGAGCGCCGAGTTGCGCGCCGATTTTCAAATCATTCGGCTTCACTTCGACACCTGGATTCACCGCGCCGAGTTCATCTTCGGCCAATACCTGCAATTCCGGCACCCGGTCTTCCGCGCTAAGCGCGGCGGTGCGTCCGACAAACCGCCGCAAAACGGTTATTCGCTGTTTCGTCTTCTCATAATCCTTGCGGCTGATTTCGCGCTGCCGGATCTGAAACTCCAATTCAGCCAGGTCCTCATCCAGGCCGGTCAGAAACGCCCTGGCCACCGGCCCGTATTGGACACGCTTCTGCTGCGCGCAGGCTGGCGCGGCCCAAAACAGTACGAGAGCGGCAATGACGGCGGAAACAGCTTTGAACATTGGATTTTTCGGTATTTGAGGGGAGGTTTCTTAACCCGGCGGCGATTATCGCGTATGCTTTCGCGGACGGTCAAGCAATGCCTCTTCAAGGCAGAGTACAGTACCGGGAGCGGTAGCGACCGGGCAAGGCTTTGTCCATTAACGAATGCAACCCGGTCGCTACCGCTCCCGGTACTGTA
>JAJNQA010000085.1 GCA_021155085.1 Heliomicrobium sp.
AGCTTTTAAGAAAAAGAATTTCTCCACGAAGCCACACGAAGAAGCACGAAGAAAGAGAAGAGACAATCAGGATCAGGTCATTCGATTCCCTTCGTGAACCTTCGTGTGACTTCGTGGAAGAATCTTTTTCTTGAGGTCTATTGTTACTCCGTCCGGACAACTTGCTACAGCCGCTGTCGTTTGGGCGGTTTCAATCTCTTGTTTGTCTGGTTTAAGATGCCGCGGCACCCTCAGATAAGACTTTCGGCATTATCGTGATGACCGATTGAAACCACAATCCAAGGTCATTTCCCCAGACCAATTTTCCACGATCTTTTGAAGTGATATCAGCGGCTTTCTCCGTCGTCGGACGTTTCGTTTGAAACGCCGGGAAGTCTCTTCGCTGTGGCTGCTTGAGTCAAGCGGGCGGGGAAGCTGTTTCCAGGTCAGGGGCAAACTCCGCAAACGTGATCCGTGGAGTTTGATTGCTGCCTGCCCGATCTTATTCGCAGGAGGAAATAATGAAGCCACCAATCCATCGTCTGTCATGGTTTATCGCCATTTGTCTGTTTTTGTCCTTGTTGGCCGGCGCGGCAGGAATTTATGGGACTGGACGGTTTTCGCATTCAGCCAGCGCCCAGCAGCGTGAGTTATCAACCGGCGCAGCCATTTCTACGGAGAAACGCGTCCAGGTTGCGGATGCGTACGGCAAACTGCCCTTACGGTTTGAAGCGAATCGCGGACAGGCCGACGCGCCGGTGAAATTCATTTCACGGAACAGCGGCCATACGCTGTTTCTGACGCCGAATGAGGCCGTGCTGCGTTTGCAGAAAACAGGGACTGGCGATCATTCCCAGGCTCCGTCGTCTGTTGTCAGAATGAAGCTGGCCGGGGCGAACAGGCAGCCGTCAGTCATCGGGCTGGATGAATTGGCGGGCAAATCAAACTATTTTACCGGTGATGATCCGAAGGATTGGCGGAAGAATGTCGCGAATTACGCACAGGTCAAATACAGCGGCATTTATCCGGGCATTGACCTGGTCTGGTACGGCAATCACCGGCAGCTCGAACACGATTTTCTGGTCGCGCCCGGCGCTGACCCGCGCCGCATTCGCTGGACGTTTACCGGCGCGCAGCCAACGCGCATTGACGGCCAGGGCGCGCTGATTCTGCAAACCGGCGTGGGCGATCTGAAACTGCTGAAACCGCTGGCCTGGCAGAAAGTGAATGGCAGCAGGCAGGAAGTTGCCTGCGAATATGTCATCAATCGCCAGCAGCAGGTCGAATTCCGGCTTGGCCAGTATGATCCGCATTTTGAATTGGTGATTGATCCGGTCCTGCTCTATTCCAGCTATCTTGGCGGCAATGGATTCGATCAGGCGTGGAGTGTGGCGGTGGATAAAGACGGCAGCGCTTACGTTGCCGGTCTCAGCGCTTCGACGGACTTTCCAGGCAGCAGTCCGATTCAGCCAGCCATAGGCCGCGATGGGGTGGATGCGTTTGTCTTGAAACTCAATCCAGCCGGCACGGAGGTCGTTTATGGAACATGGCTTGGCGGCAGCAATGAAGAAATCGCACAAGGCGTCGCGGTGGATAAGGACGGCAATGCCTATGTGACAGGCTACACTTATTCCAAAGATTTCCCGAAAACCGCTGGCGCGTTGCAGCAATCGAGCGGCGGTTATGCTGATGGATTCATTGCCAGGCTGAACGCGACCGGATCGGCATTGATCTATTCCAGCTACCTCGGCGGCAATGGCGATGATTCCTTGTCAAGCATCGCCGTTGACGGTGACGGCAATATCTATCTGACCGGTTCGACGCAATCTTCCAACTTGCCCGTGACGGGAATTCAACAAACCAGGGGCAGCCAGCCGGTTTTCAAAAGCGCGGACCGGGCGGGGAACTGGACACAAATCGGCAACACGCTGAACACCACGCAGGCTTTTACGCTGGCAGTTGATCCGACCAATTCCAGCACCTTGTACGCCGGAACTTTTCTTGGCGTGTACAAAAGCACGGATGGCGGCCAGCAATGGCAGGCGACAGGACAGACTGATCCGACAAATTCAGTTATTTTCGGCAGTATCGCGATTGATCCGTCAAATCCAAACAGGATTTACGCGACGTCGCGCCTCGGTGGAATTTACAGAAGCACGGACGGCGGGCAGAGCTATCAGGTGAATGTCGGGATCAATTTCAACGGGTCTCCTTCCGGCTTCGACGTTGTGATTGACCCGGTGATGCCGGCGACGCTTTACCTGGGCACTTCGCGCGGTGTTTACAAAAGCGTCAATGGCGGCGATACCTGGGTTACCGCCAACAATGGTCTTCTGCCGCCATTCGGGGGGCAATTGCCGCGCGTCAACCGGTTGGTGATTGACCCATCCAATCACCTGATTCTGTATGCCGCCACCACGCGCAGCGTTTACAAGACGGTTGATGGCGGGGCGAACTGGGTACAGGTCAGAACGGGGCTTGGACAAAATGAGCTCACGGAAATTCTGGCGCTGGCAATTGATCCGACAACACCGGCAACGTTGTATGCGGGGACAAACGGGTTCTCCGGCGGGCTTTACAAAACGACTGATGGCGGGATGACCTGGCGGGCCAGCGCAACCGGGCTGACTCTGCCGAACTCCAACCCACAGACGGTGCAATCGTTGGCGATTGATCCATCGGCGACTATGACTGTGTATGCCGGAACCACTGCCGGGGGCGTTTACAAAAGCACGGATGGCGGCGCGAATTGGAGCACAAGCAACATCGGACTGCCCAACACGCTGGTCAACGCAGTGGTTGTGGATCGCACAAATCCGGCGAATGTGTATGCGGCGGTCAGCGCCGGCAGTGACGCTTTCGCGGCGAAGATCAATCCCAACGGATCGGCGGTTGTCTGGCTGACCTATCTGGGGGGCGCGGAAAATGATGACGGGCGCCGCGTGGCTGTTGATAAAGACGGCAATTCATACTTCATCGGCTCAACCAATTCGCGAAATTTTCCCACCGCCAGCCCATTCCAGGCGGCCAATGGTGGCGGTTCGGATGCTTTCGTGGCGAAGATCAATCCGGCGGGGTCTGTGTTGTCCTACTCAACCTACTTTGGCGGCAACGGCAACGATTCCGGACGCGGCATTGCCGTCAATGACGCCGGACAGGTTTTCATCACCGGTTCAACGGTTTCCAGCAATCTGCCGACAAAAAATCCGCTTCTTCCAGCGTATGGCGGAGGCTCCAATGACGCGTATGTCGCCAAATTCAACGCGGCAGGTTCGGCGCTGGAATATTCGTCGTGGCTGGGGGGCACAGGGAATGACAATGGCAGCGCCATCGCGGTTGATGGCGCGGGGAATGCATATGTTGTTGGCGAAACGGGTTCGGCGAATTTTCCGCTGGTGGATGCGCCACAAACCCAGTTGAAAGGCACGGACGCTTTCGTTGCAAAACTGAATCCTGCGGGGGCGTCGCTGCTCTATTCAACCTTTCTTGGCGGCGCCAGCACGGAAGCGGGAAATGCGATTGCGGTGGATTCAACCGGCAATGCCTATGTCGTCGGAAACACCTTTTCCGAGGATTTTCCGACCGTCACTCCACTGAAACCAAACTTGCGCGGCGATGCTGACGGCTTTATCACCAAGCTTGGCGTCGAGACTGACCTGGCGATTGCCAAAACCGCTTCGCGCAACCCGGTGCTGGTCAACAACAATTTCAGCTATACGTTGACCGCGACCAACAACGGCCCGTCCGCCGCAACGGGTGTTGTCGTGATGGATCAACTGCCCGCCGGAATCAATTTCGTTTCGGCCACCTCATCGCAAGGTTCGTGTGCCAACAACGCCGGGACCGTCACCTGCAACATTGGCAATCTGGCCGTGCAGGGGAAGGCGGCCGTCACATTGACCGTTGCGCCAACCCAGGCCGGCCCGATCACCAATCTGGCCGCTGTTCGCGGCAACGAGACCGACAGCAGTCAAACGAATAATCAGGCAATGTTGCAGGTCACGATTTCGAATCAGCCGTCCATTTATGGCCGCGTGACGCTGGCGAACGGCAATCCGCTGACCGCCGTGACGATCAATCTGACCGGCGCGGCAACATTGAGCCAACAGACGAACGCGCAAGGCTTTTATCAATTTGCCAGTCTGCCGATCGCCGGCAATTACACCGTCACGCCCGCCAGCGCGAACTATTCGTTTGAACCGGCGATGCGTGAAATAAACAATCTGACCGCTGATCAATCGGCGGATTTTGTTGCCACGCAATGCACCTATGCGCTTTCGCCAACCAATCAGAATTTCGAGGCCAATGGCGGCACGGGCACTTTTACCGTCGCCGCGCCACCGCGTTGCGCCTGGACGGCGGCAGCCAGCGCCAGTTGGATCAAGATCACTTCGGGGATGAACGGCGCGGGCAACGGCACGGTCAGTTTCACCGTTGATCCAGCGCAAACGCCCCGCGCCGGGCGAATCACAGTCGCTGGTCAGAGCTTCCTGATCTGGCAGGGCGTCAACGTCTGCAACGAACTGAAATTCCGGCCACGCAGTTATTACAGCTTCGGTTTTCCCAATGGGTTGTTCGCGGATGACCTGAATGGCGATGGACTGACGGATCTGATCGTCCAGCAGCAGGAGGCCGAATTCGACCCCGCGCAGCAACGTCTGGCTTTCCCGCTGGTGATCTATTACGGCGAAGCCAGCGGACGATTAACGCCCGGCCCGCGCATCCTGACAACGAACGTGAATCAGCCGCGCGCCATCGCCGTGGGAGATTTCAATGGCGACGGGCGGCGCGATCTGGCCGTCAGCCCCGGCAACGAAGCGGACGCGCGGTTGTTGCTGGACAATGGCAGCGGCGGCTTTACCTCCAGCGGCAACATTCGCATCTCACCGCTCAACACCTTCGATTATGCGGGCGAACTGCGGGCGGCGGACTTCAACAAAGACGGCAAGGTTGACTTGATCGGCGTGGCCGGGGAGAAGGTCCTGGTTGTCCTGAACACTTCATCGGGCGGCAGCGTCAGTTTCGCCGCGCCCATCGCCATTTCCTACGCCGGTCAGACGTTCCGAAACCTGGCCGATGTCAACAGCGACGGTTTGCTGGATTTGATTACCAGCGTCGGCGCTCCCTCCGGCAGCACGGTGTTGTCTGTCTATCTGGCTGACGGCTTCGGCAGTTTCCGCCAGCCGGTGACATCGTTGCTGGCGGCATTGGTGATTCAGACGGTTTTCGCGGATTTCAACGCGGACGGCAATCCGGATTTGGCGCTGACGACGGCCGTTTCGACGCCGCAGGGTGACCGGCAGAAAATCGCGCTGGCTTACGGCGACGGCGCGGGGCGGTTTGGTCAGCTTACGGCCTACGACCCGCTGCTGATCAATCCGGGCGGACAATTCGTGCAGATCACCACCAGCGACGTCAACAACGACGCCCGCCAGGATGTGATCGTGCTGAGCGAACGAAAGATCAGAGCGGTGTTAACCAACAGTGACGGCCAACCGGGGAGCGTGGTCGAACTGGGCCAGACCTCAGGCGATTTGAGCGTATTGGCGGCGGGCAATTTTGACGGGGGAGGCCGGGTGGATTTCGCCACGATTGATCTTCAGCGCAGCAGCGTGGTGGTGTTTTGGAACCGCTGCGGCAGCAGCGGCCTGACGATTTCCGGCCAGGTGCTCGATCGAACAACGCCGGTGGGTTTTGGCGACGTGACTGTGAAACTGACCGGCGCGCAGACTGCCACCGTCACCACGGACAGCGGCGGCAATTACGAATTCACGGGATTGGCGCAGGGAAATTACACCGTGATGGCCGAGCGCGGCGCGCTGGAATTCAACCCGGCCAGCCAGACGATCAACAATCTGACGACGGATCAAGTCGTCAATTTCTCCGGCACGCGCAAGGGCACGGCGGTGTCCGCTGCCAGTTTCTCCGGGCAAGTGCTCGCGCCGGATTCCATCGCTTCCATCTTTGGCGTGGGGATGAGCCGGAGCACCGAGATCGCGCAGGAACTGCCGTTGCCGATTCGTTTGGCGAATCAATACGTCTACTTCAAAGACTCAGCAGGCGTCGAACGCGCGGCCCAGTTGTTCTTTGTCTCGCCGAATCAAATCAACTTCCTGATTCCGGCGGAAGCCGCGATTGGCCCGGCCTCGATCCGCATCTTCTCGCCGGTCAACTCAAACGAACCGGAGACCACCGGAACATTGATGGTCGAAAATGTCGCGCCCGGCCTGTTCGCCGCCAATGCCAATGGCGCGGGCGTCGCCGCCGCAGTCGTTTTGCGCGTCAAGCAGGGCGGCGGGCAGCATTACGAACCGGTGTCGAACTTCGACGGCACGAAGTTCGTCTCCGTGCCGATTGATCTGGGGCCCGATTTGGGAAGCGCCACCGATCAGGTTTTCCTGCTGCTTTTCGGGACGGGCATTCGCAACAACAGCGGGCTGGCAAATGTGACGGCGCGCATTGGCGGAGAGGTGGCGGAGGTGCTTTATGCCGGGCCGCAGGGAGGCTTTGCCGGCCTCGACCAGCTCAATCTGGCATTGCCGCGCAGCCTGGCCGGTCGCGGCGAAGTGGACGTGATGCTGACCGTGGATGGCAGGCAGACGAACACCGTGCGCGTGAACATCAAGTAACAGGAGGGGAGCATGAAAGTCATGACAAGACAGGTTTTATTGGTCGCGTTATTGATGGCGCAATTGCCAATGGCGCTCGCTTCCGTTGCGCAGGAGAGGGGCCAGGCGGTTGAACATCAGCCGTGTGTGACTGGGGCCGGTCTGCAAGGGTTGCGTCTGCTGACGGTCAACGCCTTTGTGCGCAACGTGGCCAGCGGCGATTTCAATCGTGATGGCAAACTTGATCTGGCCGTCAGCGAGATTACCGGAACGCTTCCTTTCAGCAAAATCTCGCTCTGGTTCGGCGACGGTCAGGGCGGATTTGAAATCATCACCCGCTTCGAAACGCTGGGAGTGTTTACTGATCTGGATGCGGGCGATTTGAATGGTGATGGCCGGCTGGATTTGGTGGGAAGCGGCAACGCTGTCTTTGGCCCCGATGCGGGAGCTGTCGCGATGCTGGGCAATGGTGACGGGACCTTTACCACCGCCAACACCATCACCGTTGGCGCCGGCAATGCCACCAGTCTGGTCGCGGATTTCAACGGGGATGGCCGGGACGACGCGGCCATCGCGAACCTGTCCTTCACCCGTCTGGCAATTGCGCTGAGCGGCGTGGACGGCAAACTGGGAACGCCCGCCACGATCCCCCTGCCGGACGCCTCTTCCGCGCTGGCCGTTGGAGATTTGAATGGTGACGGCAAACAGGATTTGGTGGTCGTTAATTTCAACCGGTTGACTGTGCTGATCAATGATGGCGCGGGCAGGTTCACTGCCGTGCCTGGCCCGGAAACCATGGGCAATGGTGTCGCCATCGTGACAGGCGAATTCAACGGCGATGGCAAGGCGGATGTCGCAGTGGCATTGGGAAGTTCGGTGATCACTTTCTGGGGCGACGGCCTCGGCGGGTTGAGTGATCGAAAGAGCTTCGGCGGCAAAGGCGGCACTTCCATTGCGGCCAGGGATTTCAGCGGCGACGGAAAAGATGATTTGGTCCTGGGAAATTCCGGGGTGACGCTGCTGGTGAATGACGGTGCGGGAAATTTCGACACGGCATTCAATGCCAGCACGGATGCCCCGCCCACGACGCTGGTCGCCGCCGATCTCAACGGCGATGGCAAGGCGGATGTGGCAACTGCAAGCCAGAATTCAACAGGCATTTCGCTGTTGTTCAATTCCGGCGATGGAAGGCTGCAAAGTCCGCCGGTCGTCAATTTCAGCCAACTGCCTGTCACGGCCACCATCGGCGACCTCAACAAGGATGGGAAACCGGATCTGATCGTCACCGACGTGCAGTCCATGGTCGTCGTTTCCTTTGGCGACGGACGCGGGGGATTTGGCGCGCCGCGCCGCATCGAGTCTGTCTTTTTTATCAACGATGGGTTGACGGCGGCGGTGGTGGCTGATTTCGACAAGGATGGCAATTCTGATCTGGCCGTTGGCGGTCAGGGATCCGTTCCGAACACCGGAAATGTCGTGGTTGTCGCTTACGGCGACGGAAACGGAAACTTCAGTGAGACGCGGACGCGACGATTACCCGTCGGGATGCGCCCCGCCGAATTGGTCGCGGGCGATTTTAACAATGATGGCAGGACCGATCTGGCGACAGCCAATGCCGGATCGAATGATGTGTCCTTGTTGCTGGGCGATGCGCTGGGCGGTTTCGGCCCGGCGCGAACAATCCCCGCCGGACTGGAGCCTCGATCATTGGCCGCGGCTGATTTCAATGGCGACGGTAAATTGGATCTGGCCGTCGCCAATCGCAACAGCGTCACGCTATCGGTGCTGATCGGGGATGGGCAGGGCGGTTTTCATTCGATGCTGATTGGCGTTGGCGCCAACCCGCGACTGGTGAAGACCGTTGATTTCAATGGCGACAGCAAAATTGATCTCTTCGTGCCACAGAATAATGCGGGCCTCGTCTCGGTCTTATTGGGCAATGGCGCGGGCGAATTCGGCGCGCCGCTCAATACCAGTCTGGGCGGCCTGCCACTTTCAGTCGCCGTAGGGGATTTTACCGGGGATGGCAGGCAGGATTTTGCGCTGATTAAACTGATTCGCGATGACGTCGCGGAAAACCGCATACAGATATTCGCTGGCGATGGCGCGGGGCGTTTTGCGGCGGCCGGCGATCTTTCACTCATTCTGGCGCGGCAAGTCACTGCTGCCGACCTGAACAGTGATGGCTTGTCCGATTTGGTTGGCATCAAAATCAATTCCATCAGCGGTGGCGGCGACGCCTGGTCGTTTCTCGGACGTTGCAATCCACCGCCCTCCGCCACGCTGGCCAGCGTCTCTGCCGCCAGTTTCCGCCGTCAGTTTCTGGCCGGCGAATCCATTGTTGCGGCTTTCGGGGTTGGCCTGAGCGCCGAAACCGCGGTGGCCGATACGCTCCCTCTGCCGACGCAGTTGGCGGGCACAAGCGTGAAGGTGAAGGACAGTGCGGGCGTCGAACGTCTGGCGCCGCTGTTTTTCGTTTCGCCCAATCAAATCAACTATCAGATGCCGCCCGGCACCGCGGCGGGGGCGGCGACAGTCACCGTCAGCAGCGCCAATGGCAGCACGGTCATCGGCACAACGCAGATTGCCGAGGTCGCGCCGGGACTGTTCACCGCCAACGCCAACGGGCAGGGGGCACCCGCCGGAGTCGTGCTGCGCTTACAACCGGACGGAAGGCAACTTTACGAGCCGCTGGCGCGGTTCGACTCCGCCGCCAATCAATTCGTTCCAGCGTCAATCAGCCTGTCAGTATTGGGGCCGACGCTGGATCGCGTCTTTTTGATTTTTTTTGGAACGGGACTGCGTGGGGCCAGCGCTGGCGCCAAAGTCGAGTTGGCGATTGGCGATAGAAAAGTGGATGTTTTGTACGCCGGACCGCAGGGCGATTTTGTCGGCGTGGACCAGGTCAACGCGGAATTGATGCGGGGCTTTTTCACCGCTGGCGAATACGACGTGACGCTCACCATCAATGGGCGAGTGACCAACACGGTCAGAATTCGCATCAATTGAGGCTCGCAGATTCATTACTGTCCCGGCATTCGGCTGCCTGAAGCGGGCGGTAATTCCAACGGTTTTCGCCCCGGCGGCTGAATTTTACTCTGTTGGCTGCTTTCTTGATTTGAGCTGCGAGCTGAGCGCCTGCTGCAGCACAGGTGAGTGCGGGTAACCGTGGCCCAGATGCTGGCGGAAACCTTCGGCGAAGTTGCAACCGCATTCTTCGCCGTAACCCGCCGCCCAGCGGGCCATTTGATTCAGATATTCATCCACGCCGTGATGCGCGCGCAGCCAGTCGCGCTGCGAGGCGTGACAACTGAGCATTTCTTTCTTGGGTTCGATGGTTTCGGTGATGTCCACGTAAAACTGCGGCCACAGGCGTTCGCCCGCCAGGTCAATTCCTTCGACCGGGTCGGCGTAATAAAGCGCGGGCGTTGCCACCGTTGGTTTTGCAGGCGCGATCTGGCGCGTCTGGTACAGCGGCATCGAAAGCGCGAAGCAGGCGGCGCGCGCCAGCCGCGAAGTTTCTTCGTGATCCACCATGTAATCCACCGGTGAATGGGTGATGACAACGTCAGGATTGAATTGGCGCATTCGTTCGACGACGCGGCGCTGGTTTTCGGCGTTGGCGAAAATCTCCACGTCCATCAACCCAGCGCATTCGTACCACGCGCCAAGGGTTTCAGCCGCCGCTTTGGCTTCGGCGTAGCGGATGCGGGAAATCTCTTCGCGCGTGTGCGTGGCCGAACCGCAATCGCCGCTGGTCATCGTCAGAATGCCGAGTTCCCAGCCCAGCGCCTTCAGATGGAACAGGGTCCCGCCGATCAGAATTTCGGCATCGTCAGGATGCGCCATGGCCGCCAATACTCTGTGTGCTTTGCTCAAATCGGTGTGGGAAGGGTAAGAAACGCCGCGCGGGAACGTCGGCTAAAACTTCCTCGCGCGGCGGTTGTTGGTTTCGGTTGTAATTGAGTCTGGCTTTATCCGGCGACGCTGTGGCGCAGTTCATCGCGCAGCTTTTCGATTTCGCTGAGCTTGTCCTGGATGCGCTGGAAAAGGCCGCTTTGCGCCTTGATGCCTTCGTCAATCAGGAAGGCGGCGGCTTCCGCGCGGCTTTTGAAGATGCCCGCCGAAACCAGCGTGTCAATCGAATCCGACGAAGCATCGCCCAGCCGAACCAGCACGGTGGTGTCGCGGACGTTCATGGCGCGTTCGACGGCTTTGTTGACCGTCTCCGGCACGCGATTGAACAAATCGCGAATGGTCGAAGCGATGTCGTCGAGCGTTTCTCCGGCGCGGCTTCCCGTGTGTTGCGGCGCGGGTGTCGGCGTAATTTGCCGGTTCGGATCATTTTGATTTTCGCTCATTGATTCCCCCTTGTTTACGATTGGTTATTCCGCCGTCACCTTGGGTTCGATCCTGGTGAATTGCAACCCGTAGGCGACCAGACCGTACGGCAGGCGTTGCAGCGCTTCATTGTACGTTTCCACGGCCTGTACGTAATTTTTGCGCTGCGCGTTCGTCGTATTCGCGCTGTTTTTGAATTCTTCCAGCAACCGCAGGTAAGCGTCATTGGCTTTCAAGTCAGGATAGGTGTCGCCGAGCGCCAAAATCGGTTCGGTTTGCGCGGCCAGCGCATTGTACGCTTCGATGGTTTCATCAAACTTGTTTTCCTTCATCGCCTCATTCAGCGCGGTGCGCGCAGCGGTCACGGCTGCCGCCTGCGGCGTGTCGGTTTTGATGATGGCTTTGGCGGTGTCGAGCACCTTGCTGGCGGATTCGCCCTGCCGGACGATGGAGGCAAGGAAGGCGCTCCAGGTCCCCACGGTGTTTTGTTTACGTTTGGTTAACTCCGCTTTGGCGTAAGGAAAAAGCCTCTCGACCGGGTACAGGCGGCGATTGTCTTCGAACTGTTCCCAGATCCATTTGTCGCCGGTGGCGGGAGGCGCGAAAACCAGCTTGATGGATTTATTGGTGGAAGACGCATTCGATTGCGCGCGCTCTTTGACGGTCACTTCCGCCTTGCCGTCTTCGCGGTAGGTAATGCCCGTCACTTCGATGACGCCGTCCACTTCGGCCACGACTGCGCTGACCTGGGATTCACTGGCTTCATTGACCCGCCGCCCAATGCTGAAGAAAACCTCGTCTCGCTTGATCTGTTTGGCGGGCGTGCCTGCTGGTGGTTTGCCAGCAGGCGATTGAGTTGCCGGAGGAGCCGCCTGCGCCATCACCTGTCCCCCGGCCGGAATGCCCGCCAGCACGGCGGTAACTGTCAAAACCAAAATCGAAAACATCGCTCGTCTAAGCATTTTTACTCCTTTGAGATAGCGTTTGGAGTTCCACATTCAGACTGGCCAGTGCGGTTAAGGAAGGCTCCAATCATTACCCCATTGGTCATTACAAATCAGCTATTAATGGTCAGAGTGAAAGACTTTCCACCTAACGGAGAATGGTTAATTTGTAATGGGCAATGGGTAATTTCATCTTTGATGACTTCACTTAACTTCATTGGTTTGGAGGCGGAACTACAAACGTGGCTTTACAAGTCTTCTATTTTTAGTTTGGTCGTGGCGTTTTTCCACGCCGTTTCAAATTCGCGTTGTGTTTGCTGTGCTGCTTGCGTCCGGCCCTGTTTCTTCAAGCTTTCAGTCAGGCCAAACAGCGAGCGGCCGTTGCGGGGATTGTCTTCCAGATCTTTGCGAAACACTTTTTCGGCTTCGGCGGCATTGCCTGCCAGCAGCGCCGCGCCCAGCGATTCGCGCGTTGGGTAATACCATCCCGGCGGCTCGTCGTAATTCAGCGCGTCATGGGCGGCGGCGGCTTTGCGCCAGTGTTCGACCGCCAGCTTGTGATTGCCTTTCGCTGCTGCGATGCGCGCATCCAGCGCAGGTTCGGCGATTTTCAAAACGCTGGCGGCGGTATTCAAGCCGAAAGGGGTTTCGCCGGGCATCTGCCTGGCCAAACGGATGAGTGTTTCCCGGACTTTCACGGCTTCGGCGATTTGGCCTTTGCCAGCCAGCGCGACGCCTCGGCCATAATGCCATAAAGCACGTGTGATCGGCATCTCGGCGGAGGGTTCCGGCAGCTTCAACACCTCGTCCCAGCGATTGAATCGCAATTGCACGAACATCACGCTGGGCAGAAAACCTTCCAGCATCGGCATCATCTTGATGTGTCCGCGGACGTTTTCCGCCAGCCGCCGTGCCGATTCCACCGCGCGTTCGTAATCACCCGCGCGGTTGTAGGATTCGACCAGAAAATGCAGGTTGTGGCTGTAATACATCGCCGGATACATGCCTTGCGCGCCGGTCCGTTTGATGTAATCCAGGTCCACTTTGGCGGCGTCTTCGTTGGCTTTGGCCGCTTCCGCGTAATCCCCCGTGCGAATGTAAATGTGCGACGGCATGTGAACCAGATGGCCGGCGGCGGGGGCCAGTTTGCCCAGTTTTTCCGCGCTCGGCAGCGCGCGTCCGGGAGCTTTCGACGCTTCGACCGCGTGAATGTACAGGTGATTGGCTCCGATATGGTTCGGATCGCGCCGGATCGCCGTCTCCAAAACGGAAACGATTTCGGTGGTAAAGGTGGAGGGCCTGCCGTCTTTGTTCCACAACTGCCACGGCGTCAGGTTCATCAGGCTGTCGGCGTACAGCACTGCTGCATCCACATCTTCGGGATATTTTTTGTGCAGCGCCGCCATCGCGTCCTTGTATTCGACGGCGCATTTTTTCAGATCGGCCTTTAACTGAAAGCGTTTGGCCAGCGCCGCGATGTAGCCGCGCTCTTTTTCGGAGGCGTTGGCGGCTAATTCCTGCGCCTTTTCCAGCGCGCGGTCGGCGGCCAGCAACCGCGACGGATCAATTTCCGCTTCGTTGTAATTCGGCCCGACCGCCAGGGCGATGCCCCAGTGCGCCATCGCCAGTTTCGGGTCCAGTTGCGCCGCGCGCTCGAATGAACGCCGCGCTTCTTCGTGGTTGAAGCCGTAGATCAGGGCCAGGCCCTGGTTAAAAAACTTCTGCGCCTCGGCGTTTTTGGTGGTGACTGGATGATTCAGGTCGCTCAAACCGGACATCAGCTTGGCCGGTTCGCCCGATGATGTATGATGTTCGTGCTGCGCCCAGGCCGCCGCCGCCGACAGGCTCAGAATCGCGAACGAGAACAGAATGCGTTTTGCTGTGCTTTTGAATTTGTCCATAATTTCTCCCTTTCCGAAAAATCGCGAAAACGTAAATTCCGCGGGCCCGGATGCCCGCTGGTTGACTTGGACGGAAAATACGTCCTGGATGGGGGAGGCGTCTTGAAAGGGAACTGAAATTGTTCTCAAATTTTCTTCAAACGCGATCGCCGCTTTGCGTACGCGGTTGCATGCAAAGATTTTCGGGCTTGATAATTGCTTTTATTGCGAATCAGAAACGATCAAGATCAGGTTGAATTACGAAAGGAGTCTAGTCATTCCACAAATCGAAGGCAAGACATTGGGACTGAAGCCCAATCAACTGCGGAAGTTGGAAAAGATGTATCAACGCCGAATTCCGCCCACCGAAATTGTCACGCAGGAATTTGCGCGGCAACTCACTGAACTTTCCCACGAAATTGGCCGCCAGGTCGGCGTGCTGGTCAATCGCAAGGGGCAGGTTGAAAGCGTTATTGTCGGCGACGCCAGCCAGATTGTGCTGCCCGCGCAGGATCGTTCGCGCCTGGACAAATCGCGCTTTAATGGCTTGCGTTGTCTGCACACGCACCTGCGCGGCGAAGAAAACCTGACGCGCGACGATTTGACCGACCTGGCGCTGCTGCGGCTGGATTTGATGGCCGCGATTGACGTTGACCCAAAGACAGGGTTGCCCGGAATGATGCACGCGGCGCACATGCTGCCCGTGTCGTCTCGCCAATTGCAGGATGGCGAAGTCGGCACGGCGGAAACCTACCAGCATCTGGATGCGCATCTGCCAGGCCAGCTTGACGTTGATTTCATCGAACTGATCGAATCGCTGGAAGCGGAAATGGCGCGCAATCGCGGCGCGCGCAAAGCTTCGGACACCCGCGACCGCGCCTTGCTGGTCAGCGTCACCACGGGCATGACTGCCGACGCCAAAGATTCGATGGACGAACTGCGCGAACTGGCGACTTCAGGCGGTTTGGTGGTGCTGGACGAAATCATTCAGCGCCGCCCGAAACTTGATCCGGCAACGCTGGTCGGCAAAGGCAAACTGGAAGAAATCATCATCCGCAGCCTGCAACTCGGCGTGGATATGATTGTTTTCGACCGCGAACTGACGCCGTCGCAAATCCGCGCCATCAACAACGCCACCGATCTGAAAGTTCTCGACCGTTCGCAACTGATTCTGGATATCTTCGCCCAGCGCGCTCAAACCAGCGAAGGGCGCATTCAGGTCGAACTGGCGCAATTGAAATACCTGTTGCCGCGATTGACCGGCACAGGCACCGCGATGTCCCGCTTGATGGGCGGCATCGGCGGACGCGGCCCCGGCGAAACCAAACTGGAAGTAGACCGCCGCCGCGTTCGCGAACGGATCACGCTACTGGAATCGCAACTCGATAAAGTCCGCGAAAGCCGCAGCCAGCGCCGCGCCCAGCGCACCCGCCGCGAAATGCCCGTGGTTTCCATCGTCGGTTACACCAACGCCGGAAAAAGCACGCTGCTCAATTCGCTGACCAACAGCACCGTGATGGCTGAACAACGGATGTTCGCCACCCTGGACCCGACCAGCCGCCGCCTGCGTTTGCCGCAGGAGCAGGAAATCATCGTCAACGACACCGTCGGTTTCATTCGCGACCTGCCGAAGGATTTGTTCTCCGCCTTCAAGGCCACATTGGAGGAGATGGAGCAATCCGATTTGCTGATTCATCTGATTGACGCTTCCAGCCCGCAGCTTGAGAGCCAGATTGCCTCGGTCAACCGCATCCTGGGCGAGCTGAAACTCGATGCAATTCCGCGCTTGCTGGTGTTTAACAAAATGGATTTGGCGGATCCCGAAGAGTTGGAAAATCAATGCGACGTTTATAACGCAATCGCGATTTCAGCGATTGACCGCCGTTCGCTGGACAAGCTGGTGAACGAAATCAGCGCGCGTCTCAATCCGGATGTTCAAGTGGTGCCCGATAGCGTGATCATGTGATGGTGAACTGCTTGGGCAGCCAATCGCCGATCAACTGATTTATTCCACCATTTGGCGCGCCGCCGCAATCGCATCATCCAGGGTCGCAACTTCCCCTTCCAGTTGTCGTTCGTAAACCGCGCGCGTGATCTCGCCGATGCGTTTGCCTGGTTGCAATCCCAACGCCAGCACGTGACGCCCCAGCAGCAACGCCGCCGGAGCGTGTTCTTCAATGCCGAGTTCACGAACGCGCGCCATGAACCACTCTTCAAACTCCGGCCTGAAATCGCCGGTTCGCCCCAGACAGTCTGCGCGCGCCACGCGGTGCAGCAGGTCCGGCTCAACTTCCAGCGCCAGCCGCCGAAACATCCCGTCCGTGATTGTTTCTCCGGCGTTGTGCGCACGGCCCCAACGATGCGGCACGGCGTGATGTTTGACCAAGGCCAGCGTTTGTTTGCGCACGTCGTAACTGTCGAAGGTGAACAGTTTCAGCCGATCCAGAAACTGTTCCGTCAACGCCACGCTCGCCGCTTCATGCCCTTTCGCGGAAATTCTTTTGCTTCCGCACACGAAGTCACACGAAATCTCACGAAGAAAATTGCCGGTGTTCGCGGTTTCCTTCGTGTTTTCTTCGCGTGTCTTCGTGGGGGAAAAAGACTCTTCGATTTTTGTCGTCGCCGGTTTTCCCAGATCGTGGCACAGCGCGCCCAGCATCACGGCAAGCTGTTTCGGTCGAGACAGATCGCCAATCAATTTGCGCGCTTCGTCCAACACCATCCCTGTATGAACAAAAACATCGCCTTCGGGATGAACCTGCGGGTCTTGCGGGCAACCGGCCAGCGCGTCAATTTCCGGCCACAACTTTTCCGAAATTCCCAGTTCGCGCGCTGTGTGTAAGCCAAGCGAAGGTCTTGCGGCCAGTAGCCATTTTTCGACTTCCGCCCAAATGCGTTCCGGCGGCAAATCTGACAGATCAATCGAACGGCAAAGTTCCACCGTCGCCGGATCAATTGTGAATTCAAAGCGCGCGGCGAACTGCATCGCCCGCAGCACGCGCAAGCTGTCTTCGATGAACGTGGCGGGATCAACGACACGGAGGAGTTTGCGCCGAAGGTCCGCTTGTCCGCCGTAAATATCAATGTATTCACCCTGGCCATCGTCAGCCAGCGGGTCATACATCATCGCGTTGATGGTGAAATCGCGGCGGCGGGCGGCTTCGGCAAAACTCATGCGCGGATCGCCTTCGACGACAAAGCCGCGATGGCCGCGCCCGGTTTTGGATTCGCGCCGGGGCAGACTGACATCCACGACGAAGCTTTTCCTGCCTTCTTCGCGGAGCCGGACTTTGTAAACCGTGAAGGCTTCGCCGACGGCGTCAACCTTGCCCAGCCGGTCGAGCAGTGCGCGCAATGCGGGGGCTTCGATGCCGTACACTTCCACGTCGTAATCCACCGTCTCACGCCCAAGCGAAAAGTCGCGCACCCAGCCGCCGACCAGCAGGGCGCGCCCGCCTGCCAGTTGCACTGCCTGACAAAGTTGAATTACGGCTCCAGAGATCATTGCGCGTTGAACTTAGCAGCGGCGTACTGACTTTGCAATTTTCCGGGCAGCCGGGTAGCTTGTCGGAACGTCCGCAACCAAAGAAAACAAATCGAAGAATCAAGCTGGGAGAAAAATCATGAGAAGAGCAAAGATTGTCGCTACGATCGGGCCCGCATCGCGTTCGCCCGAACGCTTGCGTGAGTTGATGTTGGCCGGAATGGATGTCGCGCGCGTGAACATGTCGCACGGCACACAGGAAAGCCACGCCGAAACGATTCAGAATATCCGCGCGGTCGCCACCGAACTGAATCGTCCGATGGCAATTCTGATGGATCTGTGCGGGCCGAAAATCCGCACCGGCAAGCTGAAAGACGGCCAGCCGATTCGCCTGCTGGCCGGCCAGCAATTGACGATCACGACGCGCGATGTGGCCGGCGATGAAACGATTGTTTCGACCGGCTACAAGTCGCTGCCGCAGGACGTGAAATCCGGCGACCGGATTTTGCTGGCGGATGGATTGATTGAATTGCGCGTCGAACAGGTGAATAAAACCGAAGTTGCCTGCCGCGTCATCAATGGCGGCGAACTCGGCGAAAACAAAGGCATCAATGTGCCGGGCGTCAAACTTTCCGCGCCGTCGCTGACTGAAAAAGATCGCGCCGATCTGAGCTTCGGGTTGCAGCAGAAGGTGGATTACGTCGCGCTTTCGTTTGTTCGCAGCGCCCGCGACTGCATCGGCGCGAAAACGCTGATCGAATTTCTCGGCGCGGACACGCCGCTGATCGCCAAGATCGAAAAGCGCGAGGCGCTGGACGATCTCGACAACATCATTGAGGCCTGCGACGGCGTGATGGTCGCGCGCGGCGACCTGGGCGTCGAAACGGCGGTCGAAAGCGTTCCCTTCCATCAGAAGCAAATCATTACCAAAGCCAACGCCGCCGAAAAACTGGTCATTACCGCCACACAGATGCTGGAATCCATGACCCACGAACCGCGCCCGACGCGCGCCGAAGCTTCGGATGTGGCCAACGCGATTCTGGACGGCACGGACGCCGCGATGCTTTCCGCCGAAACCGCCGTCGGCGATTATCCTGTCGAAACCATCGCCACGATGGCGCGCATCATCAGCTACACCGAAGGCAATTGTTTGCAGGGCAACCGCTCTCGCGACCTGATCCACGGCCACCAGAAAGGCACCGAAGGCCGCGCCATCGCCGAAGCCGCAATTTACGCCGCGCAGGAATTGAACGCCAAACTGATCGTCGTTTTCAGCAAATCGGGCACGATGGCCCGTCATCTGGCGGCGTTGCGCCCGGCGCAACGCATCATCGCCTTTACGCCGCTCGAACGCAGTTGCAGCGCGCTGGCCGCGGTTTGGGGGATCGAACCGTATTTGCTGGATTTTGAAGGACATGACTCCGATCTGTTGGCGAGAGCGGATGACTCACTAATTAAGCGAGGGCTGGCGAATCGCGGCGAAACGATTGTCATTATGGCGGGCAGAATTCCGAATCAATACAGTCTGTCTTCGATGATGAAGTTGCATCTGGTCGGTGAGATCGGGACTGTTGGATAAATTCGCGGCCAGTCACGATTGGCAAATCGAATCAACGTATGGCTTGAGCGGGACGCGATTTCACGGCGGCAAATTCCCGGCTTGAAGCCTTCTCTATCGGGTAGTAGCATACGCCTCGATTTATTCGCGCGATCTCCACCGCGTGCCCATCTCTATCGAAACGCAATGTAAATCAGGATTCCACACGAGGACAGACTTTATGACTCCGCTTGCGCCTGGCAGGACAATTTCTCATTACCGCATTATCGAACAGCTTGGTCAGGGCGGGCAGGCGACGGCGTACAAGGCGGAAGACATGCGCCTGAATCGTCTGGTTGTCCTCAAAACGCTGCTCCCGGAACTGGCCGCCAGCGAAACCGCGCGCCGCCGTTTCGAGCGCGAAGCCAGGCTGGCTTCCGTGCTCGACCATCCGAACATCTGCGCCATCTTCGACATCGGCGAAAGCGAAGGCTGTTTTTATATCGTCATGCCGTTCATCGCCGGACGGACACTGAAGCAGGTGGTCAATGGGCAGCCGCTGGAAGTTTTGAGCGCGCTGTCCATCGCCATTCAGGTGGCCGATGCGCTTGCCGCCGCGCATTCACGAGGCATTGTTCACCGGGACATCAAACCGTCGAACATCATGGTCAATGACCAGGGGCAGGTGAAAGTGCTGGATTTCGGCCTGGCCAAAATGCTGGCGGGAGATGAAACGCAAGACCCGGACAAGTCCATGACCGAATTCGGCGTACCGTATGGAACGATGGGCTACGGTTCGCCGGAACAGGCGGCGGGCGAGCGTATAGATCATCGGACGGATGTGTTCAGCCTCGGCGTCATCCTCTATGAAATGGTCACCGGTCTGCAGCCGTTCCGGGGGCGCAACCGGATAGAAATTCTGCACGCCGTCATCAACAACGTTCCCGATCCGATCAGCGAAGAGAATCCGAATGCGCCGGATCAGCTTCAGGCAATGATTGATCGCGCGCTGGCGAAAAAGCCTCGCGACCGGTTTTCGACCATGGCCGACATGCGTGAGGAATTGAAGCGGCTGATGCGCGAAATCTCTTTGGAACGGGGGATCACGCCGACCGGCACGACCGCCACTTTAATCGCGCCGCAACGCGCGCGCGGCAGCTCCTGGCGGCTGACCGGCGCGTTGACCAAGGTTTTCACCGGCAGCGTTTTCGGCAAAAAGCGCAACAGCCAGGCGCCGAATCGTGGCAAAACCGGCACGCTGGCTCCAGAACTGGAGCATCGCGCAACGACCAGTGAGGCCTCGACAAGGTCTGGCGCAAGTTCAGGCGGCGGCACGCCGACCTCAGCTTCGCCTGCTCCTCTCTCCAAACCGCTTTCCTGGGGCACGGAAAGCAAGCGCACCATTGCCGTGCTGCCATTCAAAAATCTGTCGGGCAATGCCGAAGATAATTTTTACGAAATTTCGCTGGCCGACGGCATCATCGCCGACCTGGCGCATCTGCGGTCGCTGGTCGTGCGGCCGTCGCAATACATTGCGCGGTACGCGGGGCAGAACGCCGACCCCCGCACGGTTGGCGAAGATCTGGCCGTCAGCACGGTTCTGGCCGGCAGCTTTATCAAAGTCGGCGAGCGGTTTCGCGTCACCACCCAACTGATCGCCACCGCCACCGGGGAAATTGTCTGGAGCGAGAAGATTGATCTGGACGCGCGCGATCTGATCACCATTCAGGACACCATCGCCGAACACGTCATTGCCGGTTTGAAGCTGAAGCTGACCGAAGAGGAGCAGCACCGGATTGACACGCCGCTGACCAACAGCGCCGAAAGTTATGAATTTTACCTGCGCGGGCGCGACCTGCTGTTTCAATACATCTCGCACTCTTTCGACGATCACGACCTGGATGTGGCGATCAAGATGTTTCAGGAGGCGATCCGGCTCGATCCAAATTTCGCCCGCGCGCATTACACGCTGGGCCGTTGTTATGTGCATCACGGACAGGGCTATGGCGGTCAGCACTATTTCGATTTGGCCGAAGCCTCGCTTCGGCGCGCGCTGGAACTTGATCCCAAGCTGGCCGGCGCGCATTTGCAGATGGTCTACGTCTATTTGAATCGCAGCGAGAAGGACAAAGCGCTGGCGACCCTGGCTGAAGTCCGCCGCGAAGCGCCGCATGACCCGACGGTGTTCATCATTGCCGGGCTGCTTTACCGCTTGAACGGACTCTACGACAAGGCGCTGCGGCAATACGACAAACTGCTGGAACTGAATCCCAAAGACATCATCATCGCCTGTTACAACCGGGGCCGGCTCTATACCTACCGCCACGAATACGACAAAGCCATTGCCGAATTCGAGAAGGCGCGCGCCGCCGAACCGGACCATCCGCTGATCAAAACCTTTCAAGCCGTGACTTATTTCAATATGGGCCGCGTGGACGACTGCCAGCGGATGGTGGAAGAGGTGATGCAGCAGCATTCCCACTTCGAGCCATTGCAGGTCCTGCTGGGCTGGTGCTACAGCGAGCGCGGCGAACATCAGAAAGCGCTGGCGGTCATCAGCGATTCGGTCAAGGAAACCGCTGCCGCCGATCACGATGTCGCCGTCTGGCTGGCTTCGCTTTACGCCATGGAAAACAAGCGAAACGAAGCCGTTGACTGGCTGCAAAAAGCCGTCAGTCTGGGCAACGAAAACTATCCGCTCTTTGCCGACAACAACCGGCTCGACAATCTGCGCTGTGATCTTCGCTTCCTGAATTTGATGAACGATCTGAAGAAGAAGTGGGAAGAACGGAGGTGACGCCGTGTCAGCTTTGGAAGAACTGCGCGAACGGATCAATCTTCGTCTGGATGAAAGCTTCGTCGGGATCAGCGAACGGGTTGCGGACCTGGCCCCGGAAGATCTGGTTGAACTGCTCAATCAGTTGAAGCTGGTTGAAGCCGCGACCGTAATGATGATGTTGACGGTCTCGCGCGCCATCGAACTGTTCGACCAGCCGACGATGACGCGGCGCGGCGCGATCCTGGAAAAGCTGGAACCGGCGCGGGCCGCGCTGATCATTGAAGGGCTTTCCGCCGACGAACGCACCGACATCATCCAGCAGATGGGACTGACCGAACGCCGCCGCGTGCTGGCCAAAGTCAATGCCGAAGCCAAAGCCGAACTCGAACATCTGCTGAGTTACGCCGAGCACACCGCGGGCGGCATTATGACGACGGAGTTCGTTCATCTTGACCCGGTCATGTCGGTGGGCGAAGCGCTCAAACACATCCGCCTGGTTGCCCGCGAAAAAGAATCCATTTATGCCTGCTACGTGCTCGATCCAGCGACCGAACGATTGCTCGGCGCGGTTTCATTGCGCGATTTGGTGATGGCGGAAATAGATCAACCAGTGACTGCCGTCATGCGCCGCAAACCCGTCACCGTCCAAACCAACGAAGATCAGGAATCGGTCGCGCAAAAAATCGCCAAGTACAATCTGCTGGCCGTGCCTGTGCTGGACGATGATTCCTGTGTTGTTGGCTTCGTCACCGTCGACGATGTGATTGACGTGATGATCGAAGAGCAGACGGAAGACATCCTGAAAATGGCCGGCGTCGAAGCCGGCGCGCTCGACCGGCCCTATTTCGACAATCCGATCTTTCACGTCGTGCGCAAACGCATCGGCTGGCTGCTGTTTCTTTTCGTCGCCGGAACGCTGACCAGCAAGGTCTTGCACAGTTTTGAATCCGAACTGGCCACCGTCGTCGCGTTGACCTTTTTCGTCCCGCTGCTGATCGGCACGGGGGGCAACGCCGGAGCGCAAACCGTGATGACCGTCATCCGCAGTCTTTCCCTGGGCGAAATCGGCGTCAAACACGCCTGGCGAGTCGCCGTGCGCGAAGGAACCACGGGCATGCTGGTTGGCGCAACCATCGGCGTAATTGCCTTCGGCCAGGCCTATTGGGTGACGCACGACTGGCATCTGGCGGTGACAATTGCCGTGACGATCTTCGCCATCTGCACCTGGTCAACCACGGTCGGCGCGGTCATCCCGATTGCCGCGCACCGCTTTGGCGTTGACCCGGCGGTGCTTTCCGCGCCGCTGATTACGACATTGGTTGACGCCACCGGCTTGCTGATTTATTTGACGATTGCCAAAATCATTCTTGATCAAATTTGATGGGACAGTGTCCAATTAGGAACGAGGTGCCCATTCAAAATCCAAGAGGTACGGAAAATGAGTATTACGATCACGATTCCAGCGGAACTTGAGATACTGATCTTGGGAAAAGCGAAGGCTGCGGGGAAGCCTGTTGAGGAGGTGACTGTCGGATTAATCGCTCAGGGACTTCAGCAACAGCCGCCAGCGCTGACGTTTGACGAAATTCTGGCTCCGTTCCGCAAAGAGGTTGCTGAGAGCGGCATCACGGATGAAGAGCTTGATGCTCTCTTTATGCAAGCTCGGCGTGATTACGCACGCGAGAACCAGGAGCAGGATTGAGTAATGAGAAGCCCCGCATCGTGCTTGACTGCATGGTCTGCCTGCAGGCCGCCGCGAAGGAAGAAAGTAACGCAGCAGCTTGTCTGCGGTTAGCGGAAAATCACCACGTTCGGCTTTTCATCAGCCGTGCCGTCATCAGAGAAGTCGAAGATGTTCTTTCTCGTGATTACATTCGTGCGAGATTCAAAACGCTGACCGATGTATCGGTGAGAGCTTTTATTGAGCGGTTGCGTGAAGCCGCTGATCTGATCAGAAGCGTTCCAAGACATTTCAATTATGAACACCGAGATGTCAAAGACGAGCCTTACATTAATCTGGCGGTAGAGATGAAAGCTGATTACCTGGTCAGTCGTGACAATGACTTACTTGATCTGATGAAGCAGGAGAAAGAAGTCGGGCGCGAATTTCAGAAGCGATTTCGCTTTTTGAAGATTGTGACGCCGGAAAACCTTTTAGCCGAAATAGACAAGCAATAGTTGGGCTAAGCCGGTAGACAGAAAAGGCGGTGACAGAGTAGATGGAAATTTCTCGACGACAATCTAACTCTCGTTGGTTGCGGGGGCTGGTTGCACTGATGTTTGCGCTGGCAGCGGTTGGAATGCTCGCGCCAAGTTTTCAGGCGCAGCAGCAGTTGCTAAAAATGGCTATCCCGCGCGGCCTGCCGGCCGATACCTGGGATTACTACGTGCCGCGCGGCAACCCCATGACGGCGGCGAAGGTTGAACTGGGCAGGAAGCTGTTTTTCGACGCGCGGCTTTCCGCCGACGGCAAAGTTTCCTGCGCAAGCTGTCACGATCCAAAACAGGGTTTTGCCGACGGGAAGACGGTTGCCGAAGGGATTGGCGGCAAAATCGGCACGCGCAATTCCCCGACCTTGCTCAACGCGATGTTCACCCCGAACCAGTTCTGGGACGGGCGCGCCGGAACCCTGGAAGAACAGGCCATTCAACCGCTGATCAACCCAATTGAAATGGGGAATTCATCGCACGATGAAGTCGTTGTCCGGCTGCGCGGAATTGCCGAATACCGTTCGGAATTTCTTTCGGTCTTCGGCGGTGAAGCAACCATCACTCGCGTCGGCCAGGCGATTTCCACTTATGAGCGGACGCTGATTGCGGGCGACTCGCCGTTTGACCGCTTTATTGCCGGGGAGACGAGCGCCATCAGCGATGCGGCCAAACGCGGCTTTGCGTTGTTTCGCGGCAAGGGACGCTGTTCGCGCTGCCACACCTTCAGCGACGCCATGCCGCTGTTCACCGACTTCAACTATCACAACACAGGCGTGGCGGCGAATCATCCGAACTTCGACAAGCTCGCCCGCCAGGCGTTTGCCGCTGCCGAAACCGGCCAGGCGAAATCAGTGATTGACCAACTGGCCCAACAGGAAGGCGGCCAGGAACTGGGGCGGATTTTGATCAGTTACCACGAACTCGACATCGGTTCCTTCCGCACGCCCAGTTTGCGCAATATCGCCTTGACCGCGCCTTACTTTCACGACGGCAGCGCGCGGACGCTGGCCGAAGTCGTCCGGTTTTACAACGAAGGCGGCAAGGCAAATCTGAACCGCGAATGGGATTTGGCGCCGGTGGCGTTAACCGCCGATGAACAACGCGATCTGGTGATGTTTCTGGAATCACTCACGGGCCAGTTGCCCAAAATGCCGCCGGAACAAGAATTGGCAAAAAAGAATTGAGCCATGACCAATCAGGAAATTGCCGAAGTTTTTCGCCGTCTGGCCAACCTGATGGAACTCGGCGAAGAGAATCCGTTCAAGCTTCGTTCGTATCGAACGGCGGCGGATACGATTGAAGACTGGCCGAAGCCGCTGGCCGAAATCGTGGCGGAGGGCGGCCAGGATGGTTTGCGCGAATTGCCAGGTGTCGGTGAGGCCATCAGCAAAAAGATCGTTGACTTGCTCATCACCGGCACGTTCAACGCCTACGAAAAAGCCAAAGCCAAAATCCCCGAAACGATTCTGGACCTGCTCAAAGTGGACGGTCTCGGTTTCAAGACGCTGCAAATTCTTCACAGTCAATTCCAGCTTACCAACATTGATGATTTCGCCAAATTCGTGGCGGGCGGTGGACTCGACAGTGTGCCGAGGCTGGGCGAAAAGACTCAGGCGCGAATTCGCGAATCGTTGAAAACGCTCGGTTACTGATTCATCCGAAGGGACGCTAGACAACCCTCGCGCGCGTCCCTAAAATGCCGTCGAACGATCAAATCAATTCATCCGATTCAAAACGAACTTCCCGAACGCAGGACGAAACCATCGGTAGAGCACCGGTTTTACGAAAGGATTGTCTTTTATGTGGGGTCAAAATCGAACTGTCAGAACTCAACAACCCGTTTACGACGTGGTGATTGTCGGCTCCGGCGCGGCAGGCGGAACCGCAGCCTGGGTGTTGGTGCAGGCCGGATTGAAAGTGGCAATGCTGGAAACCGGGCCGCTGCGCAAGCACATGGTTGATTTCCCGTATCACGAGCCATTCCCATACGAAGACGAATACCGCGGCCAGAAACAGGAAACGACCAGGAGCGAAGAGTTCGCCAAGAAATATTCGATGTATGGCCCGACGAAAGACGAACCGTATACGACGCCGGAAAAAACGCCTTACGAATGGATGCGCGCCCGCAACGTCGGCGGGCGGACGATGTTCTGGGGCCGGTTCGCCAATCGGTTCAACGAAGCCGATTTCAAGATGCGCTCGACCGATGGACAGGGACTGGACTGGCCGATTGAATACAAGGATGTCGCGCCGTATTACGACAAAGCCGAACTGTTTATGGGCGTTTGCGGCGCGAAGGAAAACCATCCCGACCTGCCCGACAGTGATAACTTTCTGCCGCCGGTCAATTTCAAATGCTCCGACTGGGCGATCAAAAAGGCCGCTGAAAAAGCAGGCATTCGCGCCATCCGCGTTCGCCGGGCGATGTTGACCAAAGATCACAACGGTTACAAACAATGCCATTACTGCGGCGAATGCCCGGATGGCTGCGAAACGCATTCATTCTACAACTCTGCGTTCCGCCAGGTGGTTCCGCTGATCACCAAATTTCCCAAGACTTTCACGCTCATCCCGAACGCGATGGCGCACAAGATCAACACGAACAAAAAGGGGCTGGCTTCGGGGGTCAGTTACGTTGACAAGGCGACGGGCAAAACGCGCACGGTTGCGGCTCGCGCGGTCGTTGTCGCCTGCGGCACCCTGGAAAGCACTCGATTGCTGCTTGGCTCCGGCATTGCCAATTCCAGCGGAATGGTCGGCAGGAATTTCATCGAGCATCTGGACGCTCAGGGACAGGCGTACTTTCCGGAACTGTTCTGGCAGCCGCGCGAAGCGGGTGACGGCATCGGCGGTTCACACATTGTCATTCCCTGGTTTGGGTACTTTCGACCGAATGAAAAACGCGACTTCGTGCGCGGCTTCCAAATCGAACCGTCCTCGCGAATTCGCATCAAGCCGGACAAAAATCCGAAACGCATCGCAGGCTTCGGCAGCGATTTCAAACGCGACGTCCGCAAATGGACAGGGGCCCGCGTAGTCTTGGCCTGCCACGGCGAAATGCTGCCCAGCCCCGACAAGTTTGTTGAGCTTGACCCCAACACCAAGGACAAATGGGGCATTCCGGTTCTGAAGATTCATCATCCGCTGGATGACAATTCACGCGCGATGTTCAAATACGCCCGCCAGACATACGAAGAAATCTTCACTATCGCCAAAGCAGTTGACGTACAACTGCCGAAAGAACCGGACGTCGCCGGCCATTCCATTCACGAAATGGGAACGATTCACATGGGGAGCGACGCGAAAACCTCTGTGCTGAACCAGTTCAATCAGTCCTGGGATGTGAAGAACCTGTTCGTGACGGATGCCGCCGCCTTCACTTCGGGCACGCACAAGAATCCGACGCTGATGATCATGGCCCTCAGTTGGCGCGCGTCGGAATACATGCTGGACGAGATGAAGAAAGGAAACCTGTGATGATTGCGGATTGCGGATTGCGGATTGCGGATTCGCTTCGATGCGGAATTGATAATCGTTGGGCTGAAGTTTTGTGAGATTTGGATTTTGAATGGTTACTCAAAACAATCCGCAATCCGCAATCCGCAATTCGCAATCGTATCTTCCGCTTCTTGTCTGTCTGGCGCATTTGCTTGCTCTGGTCACCCTCGCCCTCCAGCATCCTTTTGGCAATTACGCCACCGAAACTGACTTTTATCATCTGTACGCGCCGGATGCTGAACGCATTGCCTCCGGCCAATTCCCGCAAAACACATTTCAAGGACCGGGTTATCCGGCATTCATCGCGCTGCTGGGGAAGCTTACCGGTTTGAGCAATGACTTGTTCACCGTCGGCAAGTGGCTGTCGGTCGTTGGCGCGGTGTTGTGCGGATGGCTGGTGTTCGTGTTGTTTGCGCGGTTATTTGGATTCTGGGTCGGCCTGGGCGCGCAGTTGATCGCGATTGTCAGCGGCGAATTCCCACAGTTTTCGATCAATGCGGCGACGGATGTTTTCTTTCTGGCGCTGTGTCTGGCGGTGCTGGTGGTGTTCACCGGCGAACGGTTGAGCGTTGGCTGGCGCGTCGTTTTGTCTGCGGCGTTGACCGGTGCGGCGTACGTGACCCGGTACAACGGATTGTTTTTGCTGGCGGCGTGTTTGATCGGGATTTTGCTGCTCAACCAGTTTGAACAGCAGTGGCGGCAGCGAGTGAAACTGGCGGCGCTTTTCCTTGTGGTCTTTTTCGTCACCGCTTCGCCGTGGCTGATCGCCAATTACAAACATCGCGGTTCGCCGTTTTACAACACGAATTATCTGAACATGGCGACGGAGTTTTACCCGGAACTGGTCGCGGGCGAAGTCAATCAGGACGCGACGCGCGCCCTGGAAAGCCGGTTTGCTTCCTTCGGCGATGTTTTGGGCTATGACCCGGCGCGCATGATCAAACAGTATCCGGTCAATCTTTACGAAAGCCTGCGTTCCAGCATCAATTCAACGCTGGTGAATTCCTGGGTTGCCTGGCTGGCATTTGTGGGAATTGTGCTGGCGTTGCGAAAATCAAAAGCCGCGCAGTTCGTTCTGCTGGCGGGCGGGTTTTACCTGTTGCTGATGGCGCTCAATCACTGGGAAACGCGGTATTACTTTTTCGTGATGATCTTGTATGCAGGCTTTGCTGTGTACGCGGCGGCTCAGTGGCTGGCGCTGGCGCGCGCGCAAGGCTGGTTGCAGCGCAAGGCATTTGCCGCCATTCCGGTTTTGATGGTGGCGGCGATGTTTGGCATGTCACTGGCCGAATCCCGAAATGATGTGAAAGATTTTTTGGAAAGCCAGCCGGTGGAGTTAGTCGGCGCGCGCGATTTTCTGCTCAGCAGCGGAGCCGCGCCGCACAGTTTGCGCATCGTCTCGCGCAAGCCACATCTGGCTTACCTGAGCAAACAGGAATGGGTGTTCTTTCCGCAGGTCAAATCGCTTGACGAACTGCGCGTCTGGATGGAGAGCAATCACGTGGATTACCTGGTCATTGGCAAACGCGAATTGAAAGAGCGCAAGGAATTGAAACCGCTTGGCAAACCGAAAAATGCCCCCGCCTGGCTGACAGCGGTCTGGGAGTATGAGCCGACAAACTTCATTCTGTATCAGCCAGTCAAATAACACTGCAATCATTCACCATTGACCATTACGCATTAACCATTACCAGACAGGAAGAAACTCTGTTTTCCCTGCCAGATAATGGTTAATGCGTAATGGTCAATGGTGAATTTTGCGGCTTTCAATCACACAGTTTTGGTGACTTTTGACAGAGATCTGGGTTGATCCGGGCTTAAGCCTTTGGCTGCGGCCAGCAGCGCGGCGAACATTTGTGCCGGAATGATGTAGGGAATCGGCGAAAGCAGTTCGCTGGTGCGCTGCGGGATTTTGATTCCGCGCGAAGCGGCTTTGAGCGCGGCGGCTTCGCTGGAAATGACGATAGTTTCCGCGCCGATGACTTTCAGCTTGGCCAGCAACTCTTTCATTCCGGTTAGCGTCGGGCCAGGCGGCGCAAAGATAAAAACCGGAAAGCCCGAATCCACCATCGCAATTGGTCCGTGCAGAAAGTCCGCGCCAGAAAATCGCTCGGCCACCACGTAGCAGGTTTCCATCAGCTTGATTGCGAATTCGTAGGCGTTGGCGTAATTCAAACTGCGCCCGACCACCACGCACTGTTTCATGAACGCGTAGCGTTCGACCATCGTCTCAATCTGGGATTTCAGCTTCAGGGATTCGGCGGCGAGTTCCGGCAAGCGTTCGATTTCCATCAATTTCGGCGCGTCGCTCAAAGCCCGCGCCAGCAAATGAAAGATCAGCAATTGGCCGGTGTAGGTTTTCGTGGCGGCGACGCTGCGTTCGCGTCCGGCGTGAATCAGAAAGGTTTCATCGCTCAACCGCGCCATCGCAGAGTCAGCTTCGTTGGTGATGGCCAGCGTGGTTGCGCCGCTTCGTTTGGCGTTTTCCAGCGTCAGGTTGATGTCCACGCCTTCGCCGGATTGCGAAACGCCGATGACCAGCGCGTCGCGCAAATCCATCTTCTTTTTGTAGAGCGTGTGAATTGCCGGCGCCGCCAGCGAAACCGGAATGCCCGTGGTCAGTTCCAGCAGATAGCGGCCAAACAGCGCGGCGTTGTCGGAACTGCCGCGCGCGACCAGCACGATCAATCGCGGACGATTGGCCTTCAGCCTGGCGGAAAAGCTCTCGATTTTTTTTGCTTCGCGTTTGATGGTTTGTTCAATGGCGACGGGTTGTTGTTCAATTTCCGAAAGCATCAAGGACATGAGTTGGGGTTGCTCCTGGGAATGTAGAGCAGGTTTTCCAGCCTGCTCGTGGTTCGTGATCAATGACCTGCAGAAAGCCGGGAGCAGGTTGGAAAACCTGCTTTACACTACTTCGTGGGTTGAAGATTGCCTTCATAAAAGGTGTGGATGGATTGCTTGATTTCAGGCTTCGAAGTCTTTTGCGAATCCAGCCGCACCAGCAGCCGTTGCAGCAAACTGATGCGGAACTGCGCGCGTTCGCCGTTGTTCAGCAGAATCGCGTGGGAATTGCGGCGGAACTGTTCTTCAAACAATTCATCCGCAATCGGCTGCAATTGCGCGAAGGCGAACTTTTCGGCGGCTTCAACTTGCTGGCCCAGCTTGTCCGGCGCGGTTTTCAATTGCTTCTGCACGTATTCGTCCAGCTTGGGAAGCACGATCAGGTTGTAGCCCCAGTCCTCCAGATAACGGCTGAAAAGCAGCGTGACCTGTGCGCGGTCAATGCGGTGTATGCGATCCAGATCATTGCGCAGCGCTTTCATCGCGGTGAAATGAATTACGGCTTGCGCCAGCGCGCGATTGACCGCTTCTCGTGTTTGGCCTGCATCAAGACCATCTGGCGATTCGTCCGCCGGATTGGAAGACGCGTAGCTGATCAGACGATCCAGATGCTTCTGGCCGCGCAGTTCCGAAAGCAGCGCTTCCTTGCTGGTCTTGTTTTCGGAAAGGTCCGCGACCGCCACACGCAAGCCCTTTTCGATGCTTTGCGAAACGGCTTTGGCAAAGGCGAGGCGGCCTTCCGCGCTGGTTTGCGGCGCGTGAACGAAAAGGGCGATGTCCAGTCCCGGCGCGGTTTCAGTATTTGTCGGCGCGGCTCCGCCGGCAAGTTTGACCTTGGCCGCGACGGATTGTCCGAGTTCGCTGGTGTCGCTGCCTGCCGTGGACTGGCTGCCTTCCCTGGATGAATAAATCGGGAGAATCTTTGGCGTCTGGCCGTAATGGCGCGCGATCAGCCGCGCCAGCAGCGTGGCCGAAGCCGCCGCCGGATCGTCGTCAAACGCGACTTGATCTTCAAGCTTGCGGGAAGCGATTTCGCCGATCAGACGCGCGCGGGCAATTTGCGCGGGTTTCGCGCTTAAATCCTCCGCCTGTGCGAGCAGCAAATAATTCAGCGTGCCATCGGCGACCAGTTCCAATCCGGCCTGGCAAATCTGTTTCGAGGTTTCCGATGAATCCAGCGCGGCAAACCCATAAATCGGCAGCTTTGGCTGTTTGGCGCGGAGCGGTTTAAGAGTTTGCAATCGTTGCGGCAAGGTTTCCTGCGTGGCTTCCGCCGCCAGCGTTTCCAGCGAAACAAGCAGGCCGCTGGCGCCGTCCAGATTCAACTCCGCCGCCCATTCAATCAGCGGTTCGGCCTGTGGCATCGGTTCCAGCAACCGCGAAGGCGGCAGCACCAAATCCTGATCAGCAATCTGCGCCAGCATGCGCAGTTGCTGGAACCGCCCATCGCGCGGAATCATGACGATCTTTCCATCAAAATATTTCCTGCTGGCGGGTTGCAGCAGCGGCCGTTTTCGCTGGGCAAAGCCGTAGGAGGGGAAGAGAAGCGCGGGCAACAAAAGCGCAAAAACGCTTAGGGGAAGAAGAGAGGAACGCCAAAAACTGGCGGCGGACTGGTTGTACTTCTTGACGTTCATCTCGTTACTTCCTCGTTTCTGTCTGTTCGCTAAACATCCGCGACCATCAGGGACGGCGACGGACTTTGCCGGTTGGCGCGGGCGCGGCGGGCACGCCGCCTCGGATTCGCTGAAACTCGTTGCTGTTGCTGGCGCCGCGCTGATCCGAACCGCTCAGATGCTGGTCAATTTCGCGGCGTGTATTCTGGGCGCGTTCGCCTGCGGGCGGATGGCTGGCCAGAATCGAGCCGATTGAGTTCGGATTGCTGCCCGCGACTTTTTGCAGAATCTCGAACATTTCCACCATTCCGCCGGTGTTGTAGCCAGCGCGCTGGAGGTTGTAAACGCCCAGGAAATCCGCTTCGCGTTCGGCGTCGCGGCTGTGTTTCATCAGAAAGCCGCCGCCCACCAGAGAACCCAGCGCGCCGCCCGCTTCCGCGCCAGCCTGCCCACCCAGAACCGCGCCCAGGATTGCGCCACCCAAAACGCCCCATTGCGCTTTCTGCGCCCGTTTGACGTTTTCCAGCCCGTGCCGTCCGACAATGTGACCGATTTCGTGGCCGACCACGCTGGCCAGTTGCGCTTCGGTGGTGGTCGCGGAAATCAGGCCCGTGTGAACGTATACGCGCCCGCCGAGCGTGGCGAAAGCGTTGATGGATTTGTCGTTGACGACATAAAAGCGCCAGGGAATGTTTGGCCGCTCGGAGCGGCGCGCCAGTTTCTGTCCCAGATTGTTGACGTAATCGTTGATGGAGCGGTCTTCCACCAGCCGGAACTGTTTCAGCATTTCCTGATGGACTTGTTCGGCCAGCTTCAACTCTTCTTCTTCGGTCAGGTATCCCTTGTTGGTGTACTCGCGATTGCGAAACTTGTCGTACACGTTGGCTTGCGCCACAACGCTGACAAACAGCGCGCCGGCGATGACGACGGTCAGCATTCGATGCCAATTCGCAAACAATTTCATTGCTCGTCCTCCTTGAATTTTCCGTTGCGCTCATTCACTGAGCAGGGAGATGGCATGCGGCAAAGTCCGGGCAATGGCGGCGAAATTTTCGCGCGCGCCACGCACGCTGCCGGGGAGATTGATGATCAATGCGCGATTCCGGGTTCCACAAACCGCGCGCGATAAAGCGGCAAGGGGAGTGATTTTCAAACTTTCGGCCCGCATCACTTCGGCCAGACCGGGCGCTTCGCGCTGGATAATGTCTTTGGTCGCTTCCGGCGTCACATCGCGTAGCGACAAACCGGTTCCGCCCGTGGTGACAATCAAATTGGCTTCGCCCGCGTCGGCGTGATGGCGCAACCGGGCGGCAATCTGTTCGCGTTCATCAGGCAAAATTTCCGTTGCCATGATTTCCGCCTTCAATGCCTGCAACTCCGCGACCACCGCCGGGCCGGACAAATCTTCACGCTCGCCGCACGAGGCGGAATCGCTAATCGTCAGAACCACGGCTTTGATCGTTGTCTTGCTCATGTTTGTTTTGGGGAATGTCCGGAAGTGTAAATGGTTGGCGCAAACGATTCAATCAGCAGTTTTGGACCAATCCCTATCAAATTGCTACTGCCACAAACCTCTTTTGGCAGTTCGCGCTTCCGCCTCAAGTTGCTGATACACACAAACTGTATAGCCAGAGATTGTGTATGGTTTCGGCTGTTCGACTCGCACCACGCCCATCTCAATGAGCTTTTCGGTCACTCCGGTAAGGCAGCCGATTATTCGTTTAGCGTCGGCTTTGTTGGGATTTACCAGAACAGTGATCTTCTTACCAAGAACCAGATCGGATAGTGCCTTGCGTGCAACTTTTCCAGATTCTTCCTTAAGGCTGGGTGAGGCAATTGCGGCTAAAGAAACTCGTTTCTTTGTATTATCTTCAAGAACAATTGCGAGTGTATTTCCATTTATTACCTCGATCACTTTTCCTGTCACTCCAAACCACAACTGGCTTAAATAAAGTGGATTTCCACACTCGCTTTCATCTCTGAATTTCAGTGCTTGAAGTTTCTCCGGTGGAGATGAGCCTTGCCCGCTGGCGCTGCCAGAGAAGGAAACTATCCCGATTAAAACGAAAAGGCTCTTGAGCAGTGGAAAGGTTCGTTGATTGAGATGCATAAACTACCTCCGCGATCAGAACGATCTTGTTGCTCTATTTATCGCAAGATGATGCAGAACTGACAGTTTGGCCGACAATAACCCGCTCGTACAAACGCTCAAATTGTGGAATGACTGTCTCGGTGTTGAATTGCTCAACTGCCCACGCTCGTCCGCGCCGTCCCATCTCGCGCCGTTTTTTGTCGTCGGACAGGATTTCAATTGCGCGTTCGGCCATCGCGGCAATATCGCCCAAGCTGACCAGATAGCCGTTTTCTCCATCAAGCACGACTTCGGGCAATCCGCCGACGCGCGTGGCGATGACTGGAACTTCGCACGCCATGGCTTCCAGCGCCGCCAGGCCGAAGGATTCGGTTTCGCTCGGCACCAGCAGCAAATCCGCGACGGATAAATAATCCGCGATGTTCGGCACCTGGCCGACGAAGAGAACGTCCTCAGCCAAACCATATTCCCGCGCCAATGTTTCCGCACCTTCGCGTTTTGGGCCGTCGCCGCACATCACCAGACGGACAGGCAGATGTTTGGCAGACGCCCGGATTTTGGCGAAGGTGTGAATGCAATCGTCAATGCGTTTGACCGGGCGGAAGTTGGAAACGTGCATCAGCAGCTTTTCGCCGTGCGGCGATAGTTCGGCGCTCAACGCTTCATTTTCGCGGCGCTGGTACTCTTTGGCGTTGATGAAGTTCGGAATGATTTCGATTCCGCCAATGCCGAAGGTGCGGCAGGTTTCGTCGGCCAGATATTGCGAAATCGAAGTCACCGCGTCCGATTGCGCGATGGAAAACTTCGTGATCGGCAAAAAGCTTTTGCGCGAACCGACCAGTGTGATGTCCGTGCCGTGCAGCGTCGTCACGAACGGCAGGTAGCGTGTCGGTTTGTACATTTCGCGCGCCAGGTACGCCGCCGTCGCGTGCGGAATGGCGTAGTGCATGTGCAGCACATCCAGCTTCTGCGCTTCGGCGACTTCCAGGATTTTCGACGCCAGCGCCAGGTCGTAGGGCGGAAATTCAAACAGCGGGTAATCGAACAAATCCACCTGATGAAACTGCAGCCGTTCGTTTAATTCGCAGAGCCGCGTCGGCAGGGCGTAGCTGATGAAATGCACTGAGTGGCCACGCGCGGCCAGTTCGCGGCCAAGCTCCGAGCCGACAATGCCGCTGCCGCCGTAGGTGGGAAAGACTGTGATGCCGATGTTCATAGAAGGTTACGAGTAAAGATTCATCCGCTGAGTCAGCAGCGCAACCGGATCAACGACATTCAACGCTTCGCGGATAAAAAAGGCTTCGCCGCGTTCCGCGCCGATCAGCGCGCCGAAGTAGCGGTCGCGCGCTTCGATTTCATTCAAAAACGCAGGCGTGCTGACGCGGGATTGCAGTTCGTTGCTCGCCGGGTTGAAAAACTGGGAAGCGTGCGCGCGGATCGCTTCCCATTTGCGTTCGTTTTCGGCGCTGATGTCCACGATGAACGTCGGCGCGACGGTTCGCGGAAACAGGAAATGAGCGATGCAGTTGGGCCGCCAGCGTTCAAGTCCCGCTTCGGCGTCATACTTGGTTAAGCCGGAAATGTGCATCGCTTCGCGGACGAGCTGCGCGGTGTGCGCATGGTCGGGGTGCGGATCGTCCGCGTGCTGCGTGAAAATGACGCGAGGCCGCAGCCGACGCAATGCGCGAACCAGTTTGACGCGGGATTCTTCGTTGACCCAGATGTGCGAATCGCCCAGATCGAGATTTTCGCGGACGGCCAGGCCCAGAATTTCCGCTGCGCGATTGGCTTCCTGCTGCCGAATCTCCGGCGTGCCGCGTGTGCCGGCTTCGCCGCGCGTCAGGTCCAGAATTCCCGTGCGATAGCCCATCGCGGCCAATTTGATCAAGGTGCCGCCAACGGACAATTCCACATCATCAGGGTGGGCGGCAATGGCTAGCACGTCCAATTGGAATATAGATTCTGCTGTCATGACGTTCGACAGGGTAACACAGGCCACAGTCGGCTCAATCCAGTTGATGGAAAATCGGCGCGAGATGGCTTATTCTCTCGCGGCGTTGTCAGACTGCTGGAAACCCGTAAACGTCCCGCGACGCAATTTTGCTGCCTCACTGACTTCTCACATTTATCGAATTCATCTTTCGGAGGACTTATTCCTGTGCAATCAAGCGCAAAAGCAAAGGCTGTCAAACAGACGGATGCCGCCGCATCAGTTTCGGAAACATCGGGGATTTCGACCTTGATGTTGCGGGCGGCGGTGGTGATTGGCGGCGCTTCGGTCATGGTCGTTGAAATTTTAGGCTCGCGCGTGCTGGCCCCGGTTTTCGGCACGACGCTGCATGTGTGGAGCGCGCTGATTACGGTGACGCTGGCTTCGCTCGCGATTGGCTACGCCTGGGGCGGGCGCATCGCCGACAAACGTCCTGGACTGGGAACACTGATGACGGTTATGGCGATTTCGGCGGGAACGCTGCTGCTGGCCGATCTGATCACACGTCCGGTTTTGAGCGCGGCTTATAGCGCGGGAATGGTCGGCGGCACATTCGTCGCGGCAATTCTCCTTTTTTTGCCAACGTTGCTATTACTTGGAATGGTGTCGCCGATGGCAGTGCGCGCAGCGGCGGATCAGCTAAATTTGGGACGCAGTGTCGGCAACCTTTACGCGATTTCAACCATCGGTTCGGTCATCGGGAGTCTGGCGGTTTCTCTTCTGATCATTCCCAACATGAATATTCATACGGCGATCATCGGCACGGCTGTGGCGCTGGCCGTTGTTCCGCTGTGGTATTTGCTGACCAGAAAGCGAATGCAGCAGGCGGTTTTGCTGTTGGTGGGACTTTCGCTGGTTTCGGTCGGAACCGCGGTGGCCGGGCAGGACGCCGACCGTGAAGTGTTCTACAAAAATAAAGGCTACCGCGTGACGGCGCGCGTGCCATCGGCGTATGGCGATTTGGTGGTTAGCGACGAAGGCAGCGTTCGATATCTGTTCCTGAACGGCGTGCAGCAGGGATCTTTGATTGGCGATGTTTCTTTTGCGCGCTATGCGTATGGCCTGGAACGGCTGGCAACGGCCAAAGGCGTCCCGAAGACGATGTTGATCTGGGGCCTGGGCGCGGGCGTTTATGCGCGGGCAATGGCCGAAGCCGGAACCCAGGTGACGGTCATTGAAATTGATCCGGAATCTGAGAAAGTCGCACGCGAATATTTCGGCCTGCCCGCTTCGGTCAAGGTCATCATCGGCGATGCACGGACAGAGACGGCACGGTTGCAGGAAAAATTCGACGTGATCGTGCTTGACGCTTTCAGCGGGGATTCGCCGCCGTTTCACCTGCTGACGCGCGAAGCCTTCGCCGATTTGAAAAAATGCCTGGCTCCGGATGGGTTGGTGGTTGCCAACATCGTCGGCGGGTTGCAAGGCAACGCGGCCAAACTGGTTTCTTCCGTCGCGATGACGCTGGAAAGCGAGTTCGGCAAAACGCAGGCATTTGCGCCGAACTGGTACCAATCCGGAAAGCGCGACGATCTGGTTTCGACCATGTTTCTGGTGTGCGGAGAATTGCCGGAAACTCCGGCGCCATTCACGATGAAAATTTCGGAAGAGATTCGCAAACTTAATTATATTGAATCGGTTTTCGCTTCGCGGGTCGAGCTGCGGCGCGAAGGCGCGATGGTTCTGACTGACGCTTACGCGCCGCTCGAAGCCTGGTCGGATGATGCCGTGCAGGCAATGCGGTATTAAGTCCCGGCAGCGGTTCGCTGGGACAATTTCACAGAATGAATGAAATAGGTGTTGTTTCCAGGGAATTTCTTTTCCGCCGATTACCTTCGGCAATAGACAAGCGGCGGGCGAATATGCACAATTGCCGCTCGACTTCCAAGTCCGACCCCGCGAAATCAGTTCTTGCCTTTCAATATCTTGCCCCGATCCTGCACAGACAGGAAATCACAAACTGCTCACACGAGCTGCAAGGAGTAGTGTCGCAATGAAAAGATCGCGTTTTGTCGTGCTGTTATGGCTCCTCATTGCGTTTGGGTTGCTGGCGGGTGGATTAATCGCCAGAGCCAAATCCACAAACGACGTTGCATCCAGTGGGAATCCACAAGACCTGCGCCCGAAAGCGCTGAAGAAGATTGCTCCCTGGGTTCTGGCCCAAACCGCAAGCGGCGAAGAAGCCGAATTTCTGGTGGTGCTGGGAGAGCAGGCCGATTTGAGCGGCGCGGCACAGTTGAAAACGAAAGAAGAAAAAGGCCGCTTTGTTTTTGAAACCCTGCGCGCCAGAGCTGAAGCTTCGCAGGCGTCGCTTCTGGGCTGGCTGAAAGAACGTCAGGTTGAGCACCGCCCGTTTTATATCGTCAATGCGGTTTGGGTGAGGGCTTCGCAGGAAGTGGCCCTGGAAATCGCGTCGCGTTCCGATGTGGCAAATGTCGTTGGCAATCCGCAACTGCACGGTGTGCAACCGGTCGAATTGACGCTGCGGGACGGATTGAATCTGATCACCGCGCAGGCGGATGTCGAGCCGGGTGTCAGGAATACGCGCGCGCCGGAAGTCTGGGCGATGGGATTCAACGGTCAGGGCATCACCATCGGCGCGCAGGACACAGGCATTGACTGGACGCATCCGGCGCTCAAGAACCGCTATCGCGGCTGGGACGGCACGAACGCGAATCACGATTACAACTGGCACGACAGCATTCACGCTGGCCCCGGAACGACGGGAGGCGCATGCGGCACGGATACCACCGCACCTTGTGATGACGACAATCACGGCACGCACACGCTTGGTTCGGCGGTCGGAACCGATGGCGGATTCAATCAAATTGGCGTTGCTCCGGGCGCGAAATTCATCGGCTGCCGAAATATGGATCGCGGTAACGGCACGCCGGCGCGTTACATTGAATGCTTCGAATTTATGCTTGCGCCCTATCCGGTTGGAAAGCCCGAACAAGCAGACCCATCCAAGGCTCCCGACATCACGACCAATTCCTGGACCTGCCCGCCTTCCGAAGGCTGTGAGCCGGGCACGCTGAAAGCCGCGCTGGATGCGCAACACGCCGCTGGCATTATGACTGTGGTTGCGGCAGGCAATGACGGTGGCAGAGGCTGCAATTCGGTTTCCTCGCCGCCCAGCATTTACGATTCCGGTTACACCGTCGGCGCAATCAGCGCTGGCACCGGCGCCATTGCCAGTTTCAGCAGCCGTGGCCCGGTTACGGTGGACGGCAGCAATCGCACCAAACCGGACATCACCGCGCCGGGTGTCAGCGTGCGGTCATCAGTTCGCGGCGGCAATTACACTTTCCTGAGCGGCACTTCGATGGCGACGCCGCACGTGGCCGGAGCTGTGGCCCTGTTGTGGTCGGTTTATCCTTCCCTGCGCGGCCAGGTGGATGTGACGCGCGGCATCCTGAACGAATCCGCCGTCCATGTCCTGACCAGTGATTGCAACAGCAGCGACCGCAGCTTCCCGAACACCGTTTATGGCTACGGGCGATTGGATATTCGGGCGGCGATTGATCTGGCGGCGACTTCGCTGGATGCGTCCGAATTTCTTTTCGGCGTCAAAGGCGGCAGCGCGGATGTAACGGTGAATGCTCCGTCGAACGTGACCTGGCGGGCGGTGAGCAACGCCGACTGGATTACAATCAATGCGGGCGAAACCGGCACAGGGTTGAGCGCGGTCTTTTTCAACGTCGCGCCGAATAACAGTTCAGCGGCGCGCAAAGGCACAATCACAATTGCCGGCCGTCCAGTGACGATTTCACAACCCGGTGTGGCTCCGCTTTTCACCGTTTCCGGGCGAGTCACAGGGGGAAGAGGCGGGCCCGTAAGCAACGTGACCATCACTTTTTCGCGGGTGTCTGGCGGCGGTGAAGTTCCCTTTTCGGTGCAAACCGATAATAGCGGAAATTGGAGCCAGTCGGGCTTTGAGCCGGGAACGACCTATCGCGCGACGGCCAGCAAGATTCGCACGAGCTTCTCTCCGGCATCTCTCGATTTCAGCACGGAAATGACAACGCTCAATTTTGCTACGGTCGGACGCGGCATCGCGAATTAGCGATCGGTGGCCAGATTGGTGGTTGGCGAATTTTTGTGCCAACCACCAATTCCCGGTCACCCACCACCAGCCGTTAGCCCCGATGAATACGAAACTCACTCAATCTCCGACTTTGGCCGCACGCTACATCGCCCACGGCGAAGTCGTCGCCTTCCCAACCGAAACGGTTTATGGCCTTGGCGCCAACCTCTTCAACGAATCCGCGATCCGTAAAATCTTCGAAGCCAAGGGCCGTCCCACGGACAATCCTCTCATCGCTCACATCGCCGAACTCGATCAACTCCGAAGCATCGCGCGTGAAGTTCCGCCCATCGCGCAAACACTGGTTGACGCTTTTTTCCCAGGGCCGCTGACTTTGGTGCTGCCGAAACACGAACAGATTCCTCTGATTGCCACCGCCGGATTGAACACCATCGGTGTGCGAATGCCGCAGCATCCGATCGCCAGACAATTCCTGACCGCCTGTGGCATGCCACTGGTTGCGCCTTCCGCCAATCTTTCCGGACGTCCCAGCCCCACCACCTGGCAAGCCGTCCGCGAAGACCTGAATGGCCGCATCGCCTGCATTCTGAAAGGCGACCCGGCCAAAGTCGGCCTGGAATCCACGGTAGTGGATTGCACCGGCAAAGCTCCTGTGATTTTGCGCGCTGGCGGCGTGACGCTGGAACAACTGCGCGAAGTCCTTCCCGAAACCGAAATCGCGAATCCGGGCCACGCGGAAGCGCCGAAAAGCCCTGGAATGAAGTACCGGCACTATTCACCAGACGCCCGTGTCGTCATCAGCATTTTTCCGCAATTCACCGCGCCGGTCGGCGATTCGGCCTACATCGGCATTGATCCGCCGCCACGCCTGGATGGGTTCAAGAAGTTTCTGTTGTGCCGGGAGGTCGCCGAATACGCCCACGCGCTATTTCAATTCTTTCGCGAATGCGACGAGGAAGGGATTCAGACGATCTTTTGTCAGGCGGTACAGGAAAAAGGCTTGGGATTGGCGCTAATGGATCGAATCCGCCGGGCGGCACACGAGTGATTCTATCTACTCATTAGATCGCGGGACGCCGCCTGGCGCTGGCGTCTGCAACCATTTGCCCTATGCGTATGACGCTTTCCCGCAGTGCTTCCATTGAATTTGCATACGAAAGCCGCAGATAGCCTTCCGCGCCAAAGGCCGCGCCATCCGTCCCAACCACGCCGTATTTGTGCAGCAGTTCATCCGCCAGTTCTTTAGATGTCGCAAAGCCGCAATTCCGCATCAAGCCTTTCAGATTCGGAAACGCATAAAACGCGCCTTCGGGCTGGCCGCATTCGACGCCGGGAATTTCATTCAGCGCCGGAATGAACCATTCGGCGCGGCGGCGATATTCGGCCAGCATCTCCTGTACAGGCTCCTGCGATCCGGTCAGCGCGGCGAGGGCGGCTTTCTGCGCAATAGACGCGGCCATCGTCGCCGACTGGCTTTGAATTTTCAGCACTTCCGTCACCCAGTCTTTCGGCCCCAGCGCGAAACCGACGCGCCAGCCGGTCATCGCATACGTTTTTGACAGTGAACCGCAGATCATCACGCGCGAACGAAGTTCCGGCGGCAGCATCGCCGCTGAATTGACTTGGAACGGTGGGTAAACGAATTGCAGATAGCATTCATCCGAAATCACCCACAAGCCGCGCTCGACGCAAATCCCGACGATCTTTTTGTATTCCGCCGGATCAACCACACGGCCCGTGGGGTTTGACGGCGAGTTGATGATGATCAGTTTGGATTTCGGCGTGATGGCCGCTTTGACCAGATCGGCGGTCAGATGGAAGTCAGTCGCTTCGGTGTCAATCAGCACGTTTTTGCCTTCGGCAAAATTGACGATTTCCGGGTACGACACCCAGCAGGGGTTTTCCAGCAAGACTTCGTCGCCGGGATTGATCAGCGCCATCACCGCCGCAAAAATGCCCTGCTTTCCGCCCACCGTCACACAACACTGCTCCGGCGCGTAATCCGATCCGAAGTTTGAATTGGTGTAATCGCAGATGGCTTTTCGCAGCGGCATGATGCCGCTTGATGCCGTGTACTTGGTGAAGTTTTCGTCGAGCGCCTGCCTGGCGGCATTCTTGATGTGTTCCGGTGTCGGAAAGTCCGGCTCGCCCACGCCCAGGTCAATGACGTTGACGCCCTGCGCGCGCAGTTTGTCCGCCGCCATGACGACTGCGGCCGTGGACGAAAGATGTGTTTTTTGGGCACGAATGGAAGAGGGAAAGGCGATGGTAGAAATTGCTGTGGAACTCATTGGGTTTTCTTTTGCTTCATTCTTTCGATAACGGTTTCGGGAACCAGACCTTCAATCGAACCGCCCAGAGTGAATACTTCCTTGATCAAACTGGAACTGACGTAACTGTTTTCTTCCGAAGCCACCAGCAGAACGGTTTCGACTTCCGGGTTCAGCCGCCGGTTCATCAACACCATTGGCAATTCGTATTCATAATCCTTGAATGAACGAATGCCGCGAATAATGGCGTGTGCCTGCCGCTGCCGCGCGAAGTCCACCAGCAATCCGCTGAAGGTTTCGATCGAGACCTGCGAAAACTGCGACTTGACGGCTTCGTTCAAAATCTCAATCCGCTCCGGCACGGTGAACAGCGGCAGTTTGCCGGGATTGACCAGCAATGCGACGATGACTTCGTCAAACAGATGACAAGCTCGTGCGATGATGTCCACATGACCGTTGGTCAGCGGGTCGAAGGTGCCGGGATAAATCGCGCGTCGCGCCAAAACAGTTTCCTTTCAGGTGGTTTTATTGAAGTCGCCGGGATGGTAGCACGCTGAACAAAGATGGCCCAAATCAGACCAGCTTCGGTCATGATGGATTTTCATTCGTATCATCGCGTGGTATTTTCCCGCTGCCACCCTGGTTTCGCGCGCGCGCCTGAAAGCGAGCGCCCATGGATCAAAAGTGCAAAAGAAAAGGTACCAGCCGATGAACACGATCATCTATGCCACAATTTTGACAGGGTTCGGAATTGTCATTACCTTGAATTTGACGATGCATACTTTGACCAGAACCAACCAGCAGGAAACTAACCGCCGGATTGATGAATTGAAGAAAGACTTGAAAGAGCTTCTCGATGCGAAGTTCAAGGTGGTTGATTCGCAGTTCAAGGTAGTTGATTCGCAAATTGAGGTGGTCAATGTCCAGGTGCGGAAGCTGGATGGCGAGATGGGAGAACTTCGCCGGGAAGTGCAGGACATCAAGAAAATCATCTTCAAGCCTGCCGCTTGATCGAAGCCTTGAGCCAATTCAAATACGCGTCTGATCCAGCCTCGGCGGGCAGCGCGATAATTTCCGGCGTTTGGTAGGAATGATTTTCCCGGATGGCAGTTTCCAGTTCCGGGTACGTCTCGCGCGTGGATTTGATGAGCAGCAGGAATTCAGCCGCCTGCTCAACTTTTCCCTGCCAGCGATAAATCGAAGTAATTTGCGGCAGGATTTGTACACAAGCCGCCAGTTCCCGCTCGACCAGCAAATGGGCTAACTGCTCGGCGTCCTGCTGTGTTTCTGTCGTGGTGATGACAACGAAAGCATCCGTCATGGGTTCAATTCGCCAAATCGGCGGGAACGTCAGTCTCCGCGGGCAGATCATCGCCTTCCTGCGGCTCGAAAAATGCGTCGTAAAGCGGTTGTGCGCGCTCCAGATCGCTTTGTTTGACCAGCAGCACGGTTTCAGAATATCCGCCTGGCCACAAGGCATTCAGGCTTTGGCCCTGCACAATCACGTCAATGCCATTGTTTTCCAGCAATTCCTGGATCATTCCGGCATCTCCGGGTTTGGACAGACGCGCCAGTTCTACCAATTCAACTTCATTTACTTCGGTCATCGTGTATCTCCAATAATTTCAACCGAGCCACTCACCGCGAAACACAGCGCGAGCTTCGCCCGTTTGAACCACAGTGTTGTCGTCAAGCCATTCGACAATTAATTCGCCGGCGGCGGTGATGACGTTGACTTTTCGTTCGGTCAATTCATTGAGCATCGAAGCCAATGCCGCGCCGCAGGAGCCTGTGCCCGAAGCCAGTGTTTCGCCGCAGCCGCGCTCCCAGAAACGGACTTCGATTTCACCACGATTCAGGACACGGATGAATTCCACGTTGGTTCGATCCGGAAAGGCCGGATGCACTTCCAGCGCCGCGCCCAGGCCGCGCCAATCCAGGTCGTGAAAGTCATTCACGAAAATGCTGCAATGCGGATTGCCCATCGAAGTGGCGGTAAATTCAACTGTCTGTCCCACGACGTTCAACTGCTGGCGGATGACAAGATCCAGCGGCTGGGCGAGTGTGACCGGAATTTCCTGGCTGCGAAATCGCGGCGCGCCCATTCCGGTTTCAAACACAAAGCCATTGCCGCGCCGTTCCACCGGTTTCAGGGTTTTGACGCCCGCGCCGGTTGCAATACGAACTTCCGGCTTTTCCCATTTTTCGACCAGATACAGATACGCGCCGACACAGCGCGTGCCGTTGCCGGAAATCGGCGTTTCGCCGCCGTCGGCATTGAACAGCCGGACTTCGACATCGGCTCCGGCAACGGTGGATTTGTCCAGCAACAATTCCACGCCATCCGCGCCCGCGCCGAAATGCCGGTCGCAGATTTGCCGGGAAAAGGATTCGTAATTCTCCGTGACCGCGCGCAGTTCGCTTTCGCGAACGATCAGGAAGTCATTACCGAGAGCCTGGAACTTGTGGAAATGCATAAACAGGACTGCGTGCCGCAGGACTGAGAAAACTCAGTTCTGCGGCACTGTGAACTAGATCTCAAAATGCGTGAACTCTTTGAACTGATGGAAACGGTCGCGGATTTCCTGTGGCGTCAGTTTGCGCAACCGGTCGCAGCTAAACTCTTCGACGTTGTAGGAAGCCATGACCGAACCGTAGATCACCGCGCGGCGCACCGTGGTTTCGTCAATTTTGTCAGACTGCGCCAGGTAACCCATAAAGCCGCCCGCGAAGCTATCGCCTGCGCCCGTCGGGTCGAAGACGCTTTCCAGCGGAAAGGCGGGAATGGCAAAGTAGGAATCTTTGGTAAAGAAGGCCGCGCCGTATTCGCCGCGTTTGACGACCAGCATTTTCGGCCCCCAGGTCAGAATCTTGCGGGCGGCGCGAATCAAATTGGCTTCGCCGGCCAGTTCGCGGGCTTCGGCGTCGTTGATGATCATGGCGTCAACCACCGCGATGGTTTTCAGCAATTCCTCGCGAGCGATTTCAATCCACAGATTCATCGTGTCCATCGCGACGAACTTGGCATCCACCTGTTCGCGGACCTCGCGTTGCAGTGTCGGCTGGATGTTGCCCAGAAACAGAAACGGCGTTTTCCGGGCGGCTTCGGAAAGCTTCGGTTTGAAGTCGGCAAAGACGTTGAGCTGTGTGTCGAGTGTCTTGGCGGTGTTCAAATCAAATCCGTATTCGCCCACCCAGCGGAAGGTCTGGCCGCCGGGAATGCGTTCCAGATTGGAGATGTTGATTTTCCGCTCGTGGAAAACGGCTTCGTCATCGGCGCTGAAATCATCGCCGATGACGGCGACAACGCCGACTTCGGTGAAGAAAGACGCCGAGACGGAAAAGTGCAGACCGGAACCGCCGAGACTGCGTTCGCGTGCGCCAAACGGTGTTTTGATGGAGTCTATGGCAACGGAGCCGACGACCAGGAGTGGAGTGGTTTGTGACATCAGTGAATAATTATCCCTTCTTCAATTTGTTTTGTGCTTGCGCTTCGTCCAGATGTTTTTGCGCTTCGGATTTAAGCTTTTCATCGGAAGTTTCCTTGATGGCCTTGTTCCAGTGTTCAACCGCCTTGTCGCTTTCGCCGTTGCGGCTGTAGACCTCGCCCAGCAGGAAGTAGACCTCGTCAATCCGGGCGAAGTTCGGGTTGGTGTCTATGATCTCCTGCAAGCGATCAAGGATGGACTTGTTTGACCGTTCGATGGCGGCCTTGTCTTTTTTGTCCGGTTTGCGTTTGTAAAAGTAGAACTTCGCCGCGTCCAGGCTTTTGTAAGACTGTTTTTCGGCTTCCGGGTCGCGCGGCACGGTAATGGGACCGCGGCCAGGCCCCTGCTGAAACGCAAATTCGGCACTTGAGCAACTGTTATTTGAATTGGCGAACGCGCTCACCGCCGCAAAGGACGAAGCCAGCAGCAGCGCAGTAACAAACTTGGACAGTGTGGATTGAGGTTTCATACTTCTTCTCCCCGTTGAAAGAATTTATCGGCAGAAGCAAGGAACGTCAGTCGGCGATCAGGCTTGCGTTTGCGACACCTATTCGCCGACGTATTTGCCGATGATTGCGGAAAGCTTCTTTTTGGTCTCCGCGGGAATTTCGCCGTGCGTCAGGATGGCATGTTTCAATGCCGAACCGCACTTGCAACCACGCGGCTGTGCGGCCAGTTGGCCGACCGCCTGCCGAATGATCTTTTGCGCGTTGGCGGAATTCTTGTTCAGGTATTCGATGACCAGTTCGACCGTCACGGCGTCGTGATCCGGATGCCAGCAGTCGTAATCCGTCACCAGAGCCATGGTTGCGTAACAAATTTCAGCTTCGCGCGCCAGCTTGGCTTCCTGCAGGTTGGTCATGCCGATCACGTCCATTCCCCAACTGCGATAGAGTTTCGATTCGGCCAGCGTCGAAAATGCCGGGCCTTCCATGCACAAATAAGTTCCGCCGCGATGCATCTTGACGCCGATGTTTTCGCCCGCCTGGTGGAGCACGCTGCCGACCGCATCACAAATCGGATGCGCGAACGTGATGTGCGCGACCACGCCTTCGCCGAAGAAGGTCGAAACCCGCCCGCGCGTGCGGTCGAAGAATTGATCGGGGATGACGATGTCCGTCGGAGCGTATTGTTCCTGCAGTGATCCAACGGCGGACGCCGAAATGATGCGTTCCACGCCGAGCAGTTTCATCGCGTAAATGTTCGCGCGGAAATTCAACTCGGTCGGCGTAATGCGATGCCCGCGCCCGTGCCGTGCCAGAAACGCCACACGAACGCCGTCCAGTGTGCCGAGAATGAAATTGTCCGAAGGATTGCCGAAAGGGGTTTCGACGCTGATTTCGCGCACGTCGGTCAACCCTTCCATCTGATACAAACCACTGCCACCAATAATTCCGATTTGAGCTTTTTCCATGTCCGTTTTTCTGTTCCTAGGCCGCCAGTTTCTCTGGAAGTATGACGCGAGTGATTGACTCACGCGAGTTTGGGCTGGCGATGCTGTGGCGCGAGTGGTTGACTCGCGCCACTTTAGAATCCGCTGGTTATGTAAACCGTAAATTACTTCTTTTCTTCGGGATTCAGCCCGCGCATCTGTCCGCCTGCGCCGCCGCCCTGACCGGGAATGCGGTTGGGATCATATCCGCCGACGTTGACGGTGAAATCCGCCGGGAGTTTGACGGGATATTTCAGAGTCGCATCTTCCATCGCGCGTTTGACCTTCTTGTCAATTTCTTCCTGCTCGAATCGGTCAGCGGCGTCCGTGCTGAGATAAATATGACGCGTGCGAACTTCTTCGCGCGGCTCGGCAGGTGTTGGGCTCGCCTCAGGTTGTGGCGTCGGAGCGCCTGCAGGGGCTGGCGATGCCGCTGGTTTTGCCGCCGCCGGGTCAACCGTGCGTTTGTCGTCAACCTTGATGATGTGGAACCCGAATTTGGTTTTGATTACTTGCGGAGTGTATTGGCCTTTTTCCAGCGCAAACGCGGCTTTCACAAACTCTTCGTCAATGGCCCCGCCGGAATCCATCTTGCCGTCTTTGCCAAACCAGGGCAGTTCGCCGCCCGTGTTCTTGGTGTCGTCTTCATTCACTTCCTTGGCAATGGCTTCAAACTCTTCCCCTTTTTTCAGCCGTTCAATCAATGCCTGCGCTTTCTGCTGGATCTTTTCCAGATCGGCTTCGGGGTGTTCGGCGATGTAGCGTTTCTTTTCCTCGGGCGTGAGTTTGAATTTCTCCTCCAGCTTTTTGCTGTAGGCATTGGCCAGCGAATTGGCTTTGGTGGCCCGGAGCTGGAAACTGAGCGCCGGGTCTTTCTCCAGGCCGGCCTGGCGTCCCTTGTCCGCGCGGATTTTCAATTCGGCCCACTGATCATGCAGCGCTTCCTTGTCCTGGTCGCTGGGCAATTGTTTGGCGTTGCGCGTAATGAAACTGAAGTCCTTGTCGAAATCCGCCTGATGCGCGGAGCGGTACGCATCACGCTCTTCTTTCGAAATGGTCAGGTCAGGATTGCGTTTGGTGAATTCAGACGCCAGCAATTGATCGGTGGACAATTTGAATTGCTGCTTGAATTCATCGGTCTTGTGCAGGCCTTCGGCTTCGGCGGCTTGCGCCAGCCCGAACGGAGTCTTGAATTGATTGATGACCTGCTGGCGCATTTGCTGGTTTTGCGCGAACTGGCGCTTTTGCGAATCCGGGAACGTATCGGCCAGCGCCGTCAACTCCGCCGCCGTCACTTCGGCGAATTCGCTTTTGGAAAAGAAGGCGCAGGATTGCGTCGCCGCCAGGCTCGCGCTGAGCAAAACGGTCAGGATGAATTTAGTAAGTGCTTTCAAAATGAAATCTCCTTCAGAAAATGTCCGACAAACTTTCGGTTTGCCATGGGGTTCGTAACCACTAGACATCGGCAAACCGAAAGTTTGCCGGACATCGTTTAATGACTTCCGGTTCCTTGCTGCGTCAATTCGATCAGCACGCCGCCGGTGCTGGCCGGATGCACGAACGCAACCAGCGCGCCGCCCGCTCCAATGCGTGGCTGTTCGTCAATCAGCCGCACGCCGCGCGCTTTCAGTTCGGACAGTTTGCCGCTGATGTCTTCGACTTCGACGCACAGGTGATGCATTCCCGCGCCGCGTTTGGCGACGAATCTGCCGACCGGGGTATCTTCGCCGGTCGCTTCGAGCAATTCGATGCGGCTTTCGCCGATGGGCAACATCGCCACACGCACGCCCTGATCTTCGACGACTTCGATCTCTTTCAACTCCAGGCCAAGTCCGTCGCGCCAGAACGCCAGCGCTTCGTCAATCGAACCGACCGCGACTCCGAGGTGTTGAATCTTTGTTTCCATAAAAACCTTTTCGACAGGATTTGCAGGATTGGCAACAGGATTTACCAGATTCTCCCATCTCGGTGAATCCTGTTATCCGTGTCTGTTTTCGATCTGAACTTTGCCGATGATCTCTTCGACGATTGAATAAGGATCGCGCTGCCGCGTGGCCACGGCCAGCGCCAGTTCCCGCAATTCGCCGGGCGCCAGCGATTCGTTCAGAACCCGCCGCAACAAGCGCTCGCGCAACAGTTCGATGATGCGGTTTTCAGCAACTCCGGCGAACCTTTCCAGCGATGTCTTCTGGTCCTTCCGAAAAGCGGCGTAGCTGTCAATTGCCTCGGCAAATTGTTCAATGCCTTTATTTTGCGTGGCGATGGTGCGGACAATCAACGGATGCCAGCCATCACTTCGTTCGGACATTTCCAGCAGGGAAATCAGTTCGCGTTCAGTGCGTTCAACGCCGTCGCGCTCGGCCTTGTTGATGACGAAGATATCGCCGATTTCCATAATCCCGGCCTTGATCGCCTGGATATCATCGCCCATTCCAGGAACCAGCACGACGACCGAAACATCGGCGGTTTTAACGATGTCCACTTCGTCCTGGCCAACGCCAACGGTCTCGACCAAAGTTCTATCGTAGCCAGCCGCATCCAGAACGGCAACCGCGTCCACAGTTGCCCGCGCGAGTCCCCCAAGATTTCCCCGCGTCGCCATCGAACGGATGTAAACGCCGGGGTCATTGGCCAGCGTCTGCATACGAATCCGGTCGCCCAAAATCGCTCCGCCTGAAAACGGGCTGGAAGGATCCACCGCGATGATGCCGACCGTTTTCCGCTGCGCGCGGTAATGCATTGCCAGTTTGTCCACCAGCGAAGATTTGCCCGCTCCCGGCGCGCCTGTGATGCCAATCGTCACGCCCTTGCCGGTGTGAGCAAACAACGCCTTTAGAATTTCGCTGGCGTCGGGCGCGTCGTTTTCGATCTTGGAGATTGCGCGGGCAATCGCGCGCAGATCACGTGAGATGATTCGGTCAACGATTGAAGCGGTCATTTAGAACTATCAGCCTTCAACTCTCAGCAGTCAGCAAGCGGCGGTCAGCAGCAGGCCGCAAACTATACCCGCAAACGATGGCAAATTCCACCAGCGCGCCGGAACGGCTATAATCGCGCCCGCTTTGCAGGACTCGCTTGGCAAGAAATGCTGACTCGCAAGGAGAATCAATAATGACCGCTGAATGGCTGACAACACTGGGTACCGCAATGGGATCGGCGTGGCTTTCGGGCATCAATCTGTACGCGACGGTCGTCACCCTCGGCGTGCTGGAACGCTTTCATCTGGTCAAACTGCCTGGCGATTTAAACATTCTGGGCAATTGGTGGGTAATCGGCCTGGCCGGCGGAATGTATTTGATCGAATTCGTCGCTGACAAAATTCCGGCGGTGGATTCGGCGTGGGATGCGATTCACACCTTCATCCGTGTGCCCGCCGGCGCGATTCTGGCCGCGACGGCTTTTGCCGATTTTGATCCGGGCGTCAAATGGGCGGCGATGATCATCGGCGGCAGTGTTGCGCTCGGTTCGCACGGCGCGAAAGCCGCCACCCGCCTGGCGGCCAACGCCAGCCCCGAACCCGTTTCAAACATCGCGCTCAGCATCGGCGAAGACATTTTGACCTTCGGTTCGACGATCCTGATGGCTTTTTTCCCGGTGTTGATTTTGATCGTGGTCATGGTCTTTTTGATTCTGTTGATCTGGCTGGGACCGAAAGTATTCCGGGCATTGAAGAGAATGCTTGCCCGGCTGCGCGCTCTGTTTGGGACAGAAGCCGGAAATGCAGCCACGCCGGGTTAGCGACTGCAACGTTCAACAAAATAGCGAAGCACTTCGTCGGCCACCTCCGCCCACGAACGCGCGCCGCCGCGTTCGGCAATTTTTGATCTGTCCCAATTTGTAGCCAACGCCGCACTGATTTCCGCCGCCAGATCTTCTGCCAGGGAAGTCGCAACTACGCGCCCGCAACTTTGATCCACCAACTCCCGAACATCGCCAACATCCGCGGCCACGATGGGCAAGCCGCAAGCCATCGCTTCGATGATGACGTTCGGGCAGCCCTCGCGCTGGCTGGTCAGGCAGAACAGGTCGGCGGCGGAATACCAAACAGCCAATTCGGTATGCGGCTTTGCGCCGAGCAGGAAAACACGGTCTTGTAATTTGAGATTTGAGATTTGAGATTCCAGCGCGGCCTGTTCGGAACCTTCCCCAATTACAAACAGTTTGGTTCGGCTTCCTTGTTCTTTGTGCGCGAGCACTGCCATCGCGTCAATCAGCCGGTCAATTCCTTTCACGGGAACCAGCGCGCCGACTGTCAAAATAACCTGGTCTTCAAGGTTCAGGCGGAGCCTGCGCCGTGCTGTTTCGCGGTTCTGCGGATGAAAAATTTCGCGGTCAACGCCGTTCGGAATAACGGCGATTTTTTCGGCGGCGATGCCAAGTTCGATCATTCGTTGTTTCAACGCCTGACTGACGGCGATGACGCCGGTTGCGCGATTTAACGCCTGGACGATTTTTGGGCGGATCAGCGGCAATCGCGAAAACAGATTGATGTCGGTTCCGCGCGCGGTCAGGAAGACGGGGATGTTCAGCCGCTCACCCATCAAAATCGCGGCATATCCGTCTGGATAAACATAGTGCGCGTCAATCAGGTCAATCCGGCGTTCCCGGTGAAGCCGTCGCACAGTCTCCCAGGCGCCGCGCGCCATCCAACCGCCGTAAAAAAACATTCCGATTTTTGGCGTGACCAGATGGCGCGGATGAAAGGTAGCAATCCCGGCAACCAACTCCTGTTTCGGCAATCGCGCCATTCGCCGCCAGTGAGCCGGGACCTGATTCAGTACCGCGAGCGGCAGCGACCGGGTGATCATTTGAGGGAAATATGGCACAGGCGCAACGACTCGCACTTCCACATCATCCCGCCGCGCCATCGCCGCCACGCGGTGTTTGATGAAGACGCCGAAGTTCGGCTGCTCCGCGTTCGGCCAGAGCGAGGTGAAGGTGAGGATATTCATTGCCGTGCGAAGGTTTTCTGCCAGGTGCGAAACATCAGAATCGTCCACAACGGTCGCGAAAAATCGCGCCATCCAGCTTGATGTTGCCGCCACAACTCGGCGACAGCGCGCGGTTCCAGCCAGCCGTCGCTAGCCGAAGAATCGAACAACGCGCTTCCCGCCAATTCGCGCAATTCGCCGCGCAGCCATTCGGCCAGCGGCACGACAAAGCCCTGTTTGCGGCGCGTCAGGACTTCCGGCGGCAGTAGCTGTTTCATGGTTTGCTTGAAAATATATTTGCCTTCGCCCTCCCGCAGCTTGAACTTTGACGGAATGCGCGCCGCCAGTTCCATCAGTTTGTGATCCAGCAGCGGGCAGCGGACTTCCAGCGAAACGGCCATGCTTGCGCGATCCACTTTCACCAGAATGTCGTCCGTCAAATACATTTTGATGTCCACGTATTGCGCGCGGGCAATCGGATCGTCGGTTTTCGCCCGCCAGTAATGTTCGGCGAAAAGAGCGAATGGATCGTATCCGTTCAACTGTGTTTGCAGGTCAGCGCCCAGCAAGGTATCGCGTTCATTCGCCATCGCGCCATACACCGAATTGAAATAGCCGCGCGCCGGATCAAGCGACAAATTGCGCAGCGTGGCTTTTGCCCGCAAGGCTCTGGGCAGCCAGTCGGCTTTCGGATAAACCGACGCCAGCGCGCCGAAAAATGGTTGCCGCAGCGCCGCCGGAGCCAGCGCGCGCGCGCGGTTTTCCATCGCGTCGAAGGCGTAGCGGCGGTAGCCGGCAAAGTTTTCGTCTCCGCCATCGCCCGACAATGCGACGGTCACGAATTCGCGCGCGGCTTGCGAAACGTAAAACGTGGGAATCGCCGAAGCGTCGGCAAATGGTTCGTCATAATGCCAGGCCAGTTTTTCAATGATGCGCACGGCATCCGGCGAGACGATGCGTTCGTGATGATCGGTGTTGAGGCTACGGGCAAAGCGGCGTGCGTCTTCCGCTTCGCTGTATCTTTCTTCGCTGAAGCCGATGGAAGTTGTGATGGCAGGGCGATTGCTAACCTGGTTCATCATCGAGACGACCGCCGACGAATCCACACCCGACGAAAGAAACGCGCCGAGCGGAACTTCGCTTATTAATCGTCCGCCCACCGCCTCTTGAAATTCCTGAAGCAATAACTCGCTCCATTCCTTCTCGCTTCGGCGTTCAACCCGGCTGAAATCAATGTCCCAATACTGCCGGTCGTGCGCGCCGCCTGGCGTGACAGCCAGCAGATGTCCGGCTTGCAGTTTTCGCGCTTGCCGAAAGATCGTCTTTGGCGCAGGGATGAATTGATAAGAGAAATAGTCCGCCACCGCCTGGGGATCCATTTCTCGCGGCATCCCAGGATGTTCGAGCAGCGCTTTCAGCTCAGAACCGAAAATCAGCGCGCCGCCAAGATCGGCGAAGTAAAGCGGTTTTTTGCCGACGCGGTCGCGCGCCAGCAGGAGCTTTTGTTGCCGTGCATCCCAAATTGCAAACGCAAACATCCCGCGCAGGCGTTCCACGCAGGCGTCCCCAAACTCTTCGTACAGGTGAACAATTGTTTCGGTGTCGGATTGGGTTCGCAGCCGATGGCCGCGCGATTCAACCAGGCGAGCCAGTTCGCGGTAATTGTAGATTTCGCCGTTGAAGACAATCGCCACCGTTGCGTCTTCGTTGAAGATCGGTTGGTGGCCTCCGGCGACATCAATGATCGAAAGCCGCCGATGTCCCAGGCCAATTCGGCCGGAGGTATAAAATCCGTCATCATCCGGCCCCCGATGCGCCAGCGCGCCAGTCATCCGGCGCAAGACCGTTTCATCAATCGGTTGGCCATTGTGATAATTGTAAATTCCAGCGATTCCGCACACGGCGGGTACTCTACCTTAACTGGCCGCCGTGTTGCGAAAAGAGAACGCCTTCCATAAGCTTCGGCGCATCCATATTTCCGCTACGGAGAATTTGCAATGAAGACTTCCCGCAGAGAGTTTCTGGCCGCCACGGGCGTGGCGGCGCTTGCCGGTAACGCTGTTGGTTCAGTAATTCAATCGGATTTTCAGATCGGCTACCACGCCATCACCTGGGGCGACAAACTTGAACAGGCGATTGATGAAATTTCCGAACTTGGCTTTCGCGGCATTCAGATTCGCGCCGCCGATTACCGGAAATACGCCAACCGCGCCAGCGAATTCAAGGATTTGATGGCAGCCAAAAAGCTGACGGTGGTTTCGATTTCGTCGGGCGGCGTGACGGTCAATTCCGCCGCCGCGAAACAGGAAACCGAAGAGCGCGTGGCGATGGCCAAATGGTTGAAAGACATCGGCGGGCTATACCTGCAAGCCACCGACAGCGCCCGTGTCACAACAGGGGTCAATGATCCGGACGATTACAGGAAACTCGGCAAACGGCTGACCGAAATCGGCAAACGGACCTTCGGGGAATACGGCATCAAACTTGGCTATCACAATCACATGGATACATTGGGCCAGCGGCAGGATGAAGTGGACCGGATTATGGATGCGACCGACCCGAAGCACGTCTGGGCGCTGGTGGATATTGCACATCTTCAGGCAGCAGGTGGGGATCCGGTGAAATTCATGCGGAATTACATCAACCGGCTGGTCTATCCGCATTTCAAAGATGTCATCATTTATCCCAGCGGTCCGGCGACCATGGCTGGAAAACAGCCGCCGCCGAAATACAGTTTTGTCGAATTGGGGCAGGGCAAAGTCAATCTTCCCGGTGTGTTACAGATTTTGAGAGATTATCGCTGGACGGGCTGGGTCATTATCGAACTCGACAACGCCCCGGCAGGTCACACGCCGAAAGAGAGTGCAACGATCAGCAAAAAGTATCTTGAAGAGCGGTTAAAACTAAAGATTTGATTGCGTTTAGCTGATGGACTGGGAGGGGATTTTTGAACAAAACAAAAAAGTCTGCCCAACCCCGTTGACAAAAACAGTTTTGGTCACTAAAGTCCGAATTTCGCTTTGACGCGGGGTGGAGCAGCCTGGTAGCTCGTTGGGCTCATAACCCAAAGGTCGTAGGTTCAAATCCTACCCCCGCAATCAGATTAAAAGCACTTACGCCCGCCAAGCTTTCCAACTTGGCGGGCGTAAGTGCTTTTTGGCTACAAACGACTTCTGTTTCAGCCTGACGCGGCTCAAACTTCCGGATGCTTCCAGGGACTTCGGTAAGGACGCCGCAGCCGCTTGTTGGCTTCTTCGTCGCCCACGACGCGCTGTTTCTGCGCATCCCAAATCAGTGTCCGTCCGAGTTGTTGTGAGAGGTTGGCCAGAATGCAGGTCGCGGTTGAGATATGACCCTGTTCAATATCCGCGACCGGCTTGCTGCGCTGCTGGATGGCGCGCAGGAAATCCTGCATGTGATGGCGGATGGCGGGCGCGACGTGTTTTTCCAATTCCTTCTCAGTCTTGTCTTCGGGATATTGCTCCAATTCGTAAGTCACATCCTTGTGAATCGGCTTTTCGTTTTTGTCGAGCGGGATGTAGTCGTAGCTGTTAACGCTGGCCTTGAGCGTTCCCTTGTCGCCGTAAAGCGTGGCGCCCCAGGGGTATTGCGGATCATTGGGGTGACCCCAGGTGCGGTGCTGCCAGACGACTTTCACATCGCCAAAATCGAAGGTCGCTGATTGCGTATCGGTGATATTCGCCTTGCTTTGTTTGTCCACCAGGATGCCGCCCGTTGAAGAAACGCTTTTCGGCCAGCCCAGGCCCATCATCCAGCGAACCATGTCGAGCATGTGAATGCACATATCGCCGACGATGCCATTGCCGTATTCCATAAACGCGCGCCAACTGCGCGGATGGACCAGTTTGTTGTACGGCCGCATGGGAGCCGGGCCGGTCCACATCTCGTAATCCAGTGTGTCGGGCGGCGCGGTGTCGGGCGGGTTTTCGCGGGTGCGCATGTGGTAGTAACAGTAAATCTCCACCAGGCTGACTTTGCCGAGTTTTCCCGCTTGAACGATCTGCTCGCGCGCTTCAACCAGATGCGGCGTGCTGCGGCGCTGTGTGCCGACCTGTACGACACGGTTGTGTTTGCGGGCGGCAGCGACCATTGCCTGGCCTTCGACCACGTCTACGCTAATTGGTTTCTGGACATAGACATCGGCTCCGGCTTCAACGGCGGCGATCATCGGCAGCGCGTGCCAATGATCGGGCGTGGCAATCAGCACAATGTCCAGGTCTTTTTCCTTAAGCATTGTGCGGTAATCGCTGAAAGTGCGCGGCTTTTGCTTCGATGCCTGCCGCGTGGCAACAATGTCCGCCGCGTCGCTCAGCATTTTTTTGTCTACATCGCATAAGCTGACGACTTCGACGGGCGCGACCTGGATCAGCCGCAGCAGATCAGACTTGCCGTACCAGCCCGTGCCGATCAAACCCACGCGCGGTTTGCGTTGCGCGAATTCTTCAGCATATCCGCGCTGGCTAGGACCCAGCGCCGCCGCCGTCAATGCCAACCCGGTTCCGGCTTGCAGAAAATTTCGACGATTCATTGATAGTCTCCCGAAGTTGTTGGTGTTTGATGCGCCTGTTCAGACTCCGGCCAGACGCTGTTGGGGCGAAGCCTACGACAAGCGCGGCCTTTTGCCCAGAGCGGCGAGCATTCTCTTAAAGTTGGGCCTATACTTGCGGTCAAGCCGGGCCGTGATGAGCGCCGCCTGGCGGATTCGTTCCCACGCTTGAACCCAACCAAATCCAGGAGACTTGAAGATGAAAAGGGCCATGGTTTTCGGGCTGTTTTTGTGTCTGATTTGTTCAACGTTGTTTCTGGCCGCAAACGCGCAAATGCAGGAACCCGTCGAAAACAAAGGCGCTGCCGCCGCCTGGCGAGCACTGTTGCGATTGCGTTCCACCGCAACGATCTTACATCTGACCGCGCATCCCGACGACGAAGACGCCGCGATGCTGACCTGGTTGAGCCGTGGCGCGGGCGTGCGCACGGGACTGTTGACGCTCAATCGCGGCGAAGGCGGCGCGAATCTGGTCGGGCCTGAACTGTATGATGCTCTGGGCATTTTGCGCACGGAAGAGTTGCTGGCCGCGGGACGTTTTTACGGCGTGGATCAGATGTTCACGCGCGTCACGGATTTCGGCTTCTCCAAGCGCATGGACGAAACGATGGAACATTGGGGGAGGGAAGTGGCGCTCGGCGATGCCGTTCGCGCTGTGCGACTCTATCGCCCGGATGTTCTGCTGTCCCGGTTTCACGGCAAGCCGCGCGATGGACACGGCAACCATCAAGCCGCCGGGCTTGTCAGCGGCGAAGTGTTCAAGGCCGCCGCCGACCCGAACATGTTTCCCGAACAACTCCGGGAAGGTTTGCGCCCCTGGCAGGTCAAAAAGTTGTATCGCAGCGTGCGCGACAACGAAGCTTCGACGTTGAAAGTGGACGTTGGCGTATATGATCCGCTGCTCGGGCGTTCGTACCGCGAAGTCGGGCGCGATGGATACAGTCAGCAACGTTCGCAAGGTGCTGGCGCAGCGCGCGTGCCTCCAGGTTCGTCCTTTTCGTCCTGGCTGTTGGAAGAAAGTGTGCTGGGCAAAAGCGAGAAAGAGCAAAGCGTTTTTGATGGTTTGGATACGACGATTCCAGGCTTGGCAAAACTTGCAGGCTCGACAAACATCAGCGCCGAACTGACTGCCATCCACAACAACGTCGAAGCGGCGATTAAAAAGTTCGACGCCCGCCAACCGTGGCTGACGGCTTCGGATTTGGCGGCGGGCCGGAAAGCGATGCAAGCTTTGATCGAAAAGGTCAACGCTTCCGCCATCAAAGTCGCCAGCAAAGACCATCTGCTGTTTCTGCTCGGCAACAAAGAAAATGAGTTTAATGACGCGATGAACAAGGCGTTGGGTTTGGTGATGGAAGTGCTGGTTGATGCGGACCGTCCGGCGGAAGGCGCGGGCGGATTTTTTCAGCCGCGCGAAACCTTCAACGTTGCCATTCCAGGGCAGAAATTCTCGCTGACCATGAGCGTTGTCAACCGTAGCCCAATCAAATTCGATCGCGGCGAAACCATCATTGCCACGAACGGTTGGCGCGTCATCGCCAAACCTCCCGAAGGCGGTTTGCCCGCGAACAACAGCCGCCTGCGCGCGCAGTTTGAACTTCAGGTTCCGGAAAACGCCGAATACACACAGCCTTATTGGTCGCGTGCGAACGAACTGCGCGAGCACATCCACACGATCCACAAACCGGAACACCTGTTGTTGCCGTTTTCGCCGCCGGATGTTGTTGGCCGGTTCAATTACGAAGTCAACGGCGTGCGGTTTCACCTGACGCAACCGGCGCAGACCATTTACATTGAACGTCCCCGGGGCGAGCAGCGTCGCCTGCTGACCGTCGCGCCTGCCCTGAGCGTCGCTCTTTCGCCGCGCGTCGGGGTGGTTCCAATTGCGTCGGCGAATACCAGCTTCAACGCCAGCGTCAACCTGATGAACAATGTCAAAGGCAATGCCACGGGCAAAGTTCGGTTGAATTTGCCACCGGGCTGGACGGTGTCGCCCGCCGAAGCGCCGTTCAGCTTCACGCACGAAGGCGAAGTCGGAAACTTCACGTTCAAAGTCACCGCTCCTCGCGTCGCCGCTGGAACCGATTACAAAGTCGAGGCCGTCGCCGAGTACGCAGGCAAGAGTTACACGGAAGGCTATGAAATCATTGCTCATCGCGACAACGAACCTCGCCATTTGTATCGCCCGGCAACAATGCTGGTGCGTGGTATCGAAGTGAACGTCGCCCCGAATTTGAACGTCGGTTACGTGATGGGCGTCGGCGATGAAGTGCCCAAGGCGCTGGAACAAATCGGCGTTAAAGTCTCGATGCTGGGCGAAAGAGATCTGGCCAAAGGCAACCTGGATGCTTTCGACACGATCATCATCGGCATTCGCGCCACCGCCGTCCGCGATGATTTGAAAGCCTACGGCAAACGCCTGCTCGAATACTGCGAACACGGCGGCAACTTGGTTTATCAGTATCAAACTCAGGAATTCGACGCCGCGCCGTATGGCCCTTACCCGTACAGGCTCGGCGCGCGCGCCGAAGAAGTTTCGGAAGAAGATTCCAAGGTGACAATCCTTGATCCCGCCAGCCCCGTCTTTACCTGGCCGAACAAAATCACCGAAGCCGATTTCAACGGCTGGGTGGAAGAGCGCGGATCAAAATGGATGAGCACCTGGGATGAACGCTACCGACCACTCTTGGAATCTCACGACCGGGAGCAGGCGCCGCAAAAAGGCGGGATGATGTTCGCGCAATATGGCAAAGGAACGTTTGTTTACGCGGCGTATGCTTTTTACCGGCAGTTACCGGCGGGCGTGCAAGGCGGGTATCGGCTGTTTGCCAATATCATCAGTTTGAAGAAACGAACCCGATAATGGATGAGTTAGGCTGGTTGTCATTTTTCGGGTGATTGGCGATACTCGCCGATCACATTCCTACAATGATTTATCACTGATTGACGGCAAATTATGGAAATTCCGAAGGCATACGAACCCAAAGAAGTCGAAGGGCGCTGGTATCCGTTTTGGGAACAGAGCGGCTTCTTTTCACCCGAAAGTACCACTGATCCGAAGGCAAAAACCTTTTCGATGGTCATCCCGCCGCCGAACGTGACGGGGTATTTGCACATGGGCCATGCGCTGAATCACACGCTGCAAGACGTGCTGGCGCGGTGGCGGCGAATGGCGGGCGACCGCGTGCTGTGGCTGCCGGGCACGGATCACGCCGGCATTGCCACGCAGATGGTGGTCGAACGGCAACTTGCGGCCGAAGGCGTCAAGCGGCAGGACCTGGGACGCGATAAGTTCGTCGAACGCATCTGGGCGTGGAAAGAGCATTCCGGCGGCACGATTCAAAAACAGATGCGGATCGTCGGCGATTCGGTGGATTGGTCGCGCGAACGCTTCACGATGGACGACGGGCTGTCGAACGCGGTCAAGGAAGTCTTCGTGCGGTTGTATGACGAAGGCTTGATCTATCGCGGTGAGTACATGATCAACTGGTCGCCGGGGTTGCAAACGGCCATCTCCGATCTGGAAGTCGAGATGAAGCCGGTCAAAGGCAAGCTTTATTACATCGCTTATCCAATTGGTGCGGCGGCGAATACGCCGGTGGAAGGTTTGGCCGAAGCCTACGAAGCGGCGAATTCCGAGTCAGTACCGCGACCGTCAGGGAGCGGGTCGGGTTACCTGAAAACCGACGCGGGCGAATTCATCGTTGTGGCGACAACTCGGCCTGAAACGATGCTCGGCGATACGGCCATCGCGATGAATCCTGACGATGCAGGCAGTGAAGGCCGTTACGCTGCCGTGGTTGGCAAAAAGTTGGTGCTGCCGCTGGTCGGCACGGAAATCAGCTTCATTCAGGACGAAGTCGTCGAAAAGGATTTCGGCACGGGCTTTGTCAAAGTCACGCCCGCGCATGATCCGAACGATTTCGCGATGGGCAAGCGCCACAATCTGGAATTCATTCAGGTCATCGGCAAAGACGCGAAGATGACCGACGCCGTGCCGGAAAAATATCGCGGACTGGATCGCAATGAAGCGCGCAAAGCCGTCGTTGCCGACCTGGAAGCGCTCGGCCTGTTGCTGAAAGTCGATGAGTACACGCACAACGTCGGCCATTGCCAGCGCAGCGGCACGGTCGTCGAACCGCTGATTTCGATGCAGTGGTTTATGCGAATGAAGGAATTGGCTGAACCCGCCATTGCCGCCGTTCGCGATGGCCGCACGAAATTCGTCCCGGAAAGCACGGCGAAGATTTACTTCAACTGGCTGGAAAATATTCAGGACTGGTGCGTTTCGCGGCAGTTGTGGTGGGGACATCGCATCCCGGCCTGGCATACGCCAGCGGGCGAAATCGTCGTGGCTCGGGATGAAGCCGAAGCGCGTGAACGATTGAAAGCCCACGGGCTGGATTCCACCGTCGAATTGCGCGAAGAGCAGGACGTGCTGGACACCTGGTTTTCGTCGCAGCTCTGGCCCTTTTCGACGCTGGGCTGGCCGGAAGAAACCGAAGACCTGAAAAAATTCTATCCGACCGATGTGCTGATTACGGCCTTCGACATCATCTTTTTCTGGGTGGCGCGGATGATGATGATGGGCTTGAAGTTCATGGGCGAAGTGCCGTTTCGCACGGTGTACATCAACGCGCTGGTGCTGGACCCGCAAGGGCAGAAAATGTCCAAAACCAAGGGCAACGTGATTGATCCGCTGGATGTGTTCGCCAAATACGGGACCGATGCGGCGCGGTTTGCCTTGACCTCGGCTTCGACCGCCGGGATGACGCTGGCGTTGCAGGAATCGAAGCTCGAAACCTCGCGCAATTTCGCCAACAAGATTTGGAACGCGACGCGATTTGTGCTGATGAATTGCGACGAAGTTCTGGAAGCCCAGGAGCCTGTGGATTGGGAAACCGAACTGTCGCAGCCCGAACTGGCCGACTCGTGGATTCTGAGCCGGTTGAGCCGCGTGGCGCTCGACGTTCACAGCGGGTTGGGCGAATACCGTTTCCACGAAGCCGCCAGCGTGCTGTACCAGTTCTTCTGGAACGATTTCTGCGACTGGTACATCGAATTGTCCAAGCCTTTCGTCACCGCGAAGGAATCCACGCCGCAATCGCTGGCCGTCAAACGGCGGATCATTTACGTGCTCGAACGCAGTCTGCGCCTGTTGCACCCGATCATGCCGTACATCACCGAAGAGTTGTGGCAGCGGCTGCCGCACAAGGGCGAAACGATCTGCACGGCGGAATTCGTCTCGCACAATTCGGCGCAGCTTGACGGGCGCGCCGAACGCGAAATGGCGCTGGTCATCGAAATCATCACCAAGCTGCGCAACATTCGCGCTTCGTTCAACATTGCGCCGTCCGTCCTGCTCAAGGCGGTGATTGCTCCGGCGGATGCAAACGCGCGCGAAGTAATCAGCGGAATGGGAGACCACATCAAACGGCTGGCCCGGCTCGAAGATTTGCAGCTTGTCGAAAAACTGGAAGTTACGCGCGGCGCGGCGCGCGCGGTGGTCAGCGGCGCGGAAATCGCCGTCCCGCTCGAAGGCCTGGTTGATTTCGACAAGGAACGCGCGCGGCTGGAAAAAGAGATCGGCAAACTGACGAATGAACTCGCTGGTTTGGAAAAACGGCTGGGCAACGCGGACTTCGTCGCCCGCGCGGCTGCCGAAGTCGTCGAAACTTCCCGCCAACGCGCCGAAGAGCTTACGGATCAAATTGCCAAGGTGAACGCAACGATTGAATCCCTCTGAACCCCTGCTGAAAATAATGATCAACCCTCTCGACTTCCCATTGATTGACGACATTGCCGCCGGTTCGCTCGCCGAAGATGTTGGGCGGGGAGATGTGACCTCGCGCGCCACCGTGAAAACCGGGCAACTGGCGCGCGGAAACTTCATGGCCAAACAGGAGCTTGTGCTGGCTGGCCTGGAAGTTTCCGATGCTGTCTTTATGCATCTTGATCCGCACCTGCAGATCGAATCCACGGCGGGTGATGGTGATGTGTTGCAGGAAGGCAAGGTCTTCGCGCGCGTCGTCGGCGAAGCCCAGATGCTATTGGCGGCGGAGCGTGTTGCGCTGAACTTCCTCCAGCACCTTTCCGGCATCGCCACGCTGACACGTAAATACGTCGAAGCCGTCGCCGGCACCAAAGCCAAAATCGTGGATACACGCAAAACCGCGCCGGGCTTGCGGGCGCTGCAAAAGTACGCGGTTTCGATAGGCGGCGGGCACAATCATCGAATGGGTTTGGACGACGGCGTGCTGATCAAAGACAACCACATCGCGCTGGCCGGAGGCGTCGCCGAAGCCGTCCGCCGCGCCAAGGAAGCCGCCGGTCACCTGCACAAGATCGAAGTCGAAGTTGCCACGCTCGACCAGGTCAAAGAAGCCTTGCAGGCCAAAGCGGACATCCTGCTGCTCGACAACATGACGCCGGAGATGATTCGCCAGGCGGTTCAGATCGTTGTGGAACATGAGCCTGACGAGCGTCGCACACTGCTCGAAGCTTCCGGCGGCATCACGCTCGCAAACGTTCGTGCCTATGCCGAAGCGGGAGTGGACATGATTTCGATTGGCGCGATCACCCATTCCGCGCCCGCCGTGGACATCAGCTTCAAGATCAAGCCTGCGTAAGCCAATTACCATCAGCATCGGACGCCTCCTGGTAGGGTCCAATGCTGATGACATAGGATTCAGTCGCCTGCCAATTTGGTTTCAGGTCACAAAAGACGAAAGACGTGAATCAAACTCAGAATTACGCTCAGCGCGAAAAATACTTGTTGCCAGTTGTCGCAGAGCTTTTTGTAACCATGCCACGGATTAAGGACTGGTGAGATTTGATCGGGTGAGTGGTCAAACTCTTCAGCGACCTGGTACGCCCAGAGCGCGTCCATCTTCCAGGCAAGCAACCCAAACCCGACCGCGATTGCCATTGCCACCATTGCCGAAAAGACTAACCACCTGGCACCAGCAATAGGCGGTTGTGCGAGTCTGTTGTAGAAAACACCGACGCCACCCAATGACAAGGCGATCAACGTCTTTCTCGCTTCCGCTTGTGAATTTCCAGCGCGCGCGTGAAAAGTCGCCGCGCGCGCCGAAGCCTCCTTTTTCATATTGTTTTCTGTCTTGTTTTCTGTCGCCTTACGGCCCACCTCGTTTTCTGTCGTCATACGGTTCACCTCGCTTCATTGCAGATATGGATTGCGCAGTTCGCCGATTGAAGGTGCCAGATTTTTGGCGCTAATCAGACGCCTGGTCGCTTCCCAGCCGCGGGCGGCACAACGGTTGAACTTGCCTCTGTTCTCGTTGATGGTGAAATCAAGCCAGCAGAAACCCGCTAACGGAATTGAGTTTAGATGCAGGTTCGGGTAACGCTCAGCGGCCAGGCCAAGCGCCATCGAGTTGATGAGCGGTTTAGCGGAAATCCGATTGACCTGAGAAAAGCGCTCAATCAGTTTCGCTTCCGCAGTGGTCCTGAAGGCCCTCGTCGCTTGTCCTGTTCCTCGCACCGCTTCGCCGATGTCGAAATCCAGCACCCTGCTTTCCCGGAGAGCATCCAGTAATTCCATCTCTTCTGTTTCAGCAGGACAGTTGTAGCTGGGCGGGCAAACTGCATCTTCGTCCAGAAAGAAGGCGATCTTGGGGCGGTCAACATCGGCGCTGGAAGTCCGGGTGATTCCGTTGTTGCCAATGTCAGCGCGCAGGCCTTGCCCAGCGGCGGCGAGTCTGACAGCGCGCGGCATGTTTACCTCCAGCCTGCTTGTGCCGCTGGACACGGGTGAGCCGCCAGGCTGGGGGTAAGGCGAATCAAGTGGAAAGAAAACCCACCACGGGAAGTTTTCGACCAGTCCGCCATCCACGACTTCATCGCCGTTGGGCAATCTGAACGGCTCGAAAAAGAAAGGAACCGCCATGGATTGGCGAACGGCTTCGGCTACCGAATGGGTGGGTGTGCGCAGTTTGCTGAAGATGATCGGCTCGCCCTTGGTGATGTTGCTGGCGATCAGCACCAGGTCGTGCGGCAAATCGGCGAAGGTCACGTCCCGGCGGTCATCTGGATTGCCCCATCTCTTCGCCTTCAAGAGTCGGCGGATGATCGCCAGGAATTCGTCGCCTTTTACCAAGCCGCCGTCGCATGCCAAATTCGCCAATGAGCGGGCGTCGGCGGATAAATTCAAAAATTGGTCGAGCAACTGGCTGGCAATTTCGCGGCGAGCCTCTTCCGTCAGCGACAGTGCGGCGGGTCGCACCGTGATGCTTGAAGGGTAGCGTTGGAATACCTCCCTGATCGAGTCGGATACCGTTGCCGCTAAACTTCCCGGCAGATGTGCAACAGCGTCCGCGATGAATCGGTCAAGTGGTGGCAATGGCACCTCAAATCTGAGCAAGCTGTCGAACAGCGTACCCTTGAGCAAATGCCAAAGAATACTGTTCTGTCGCGTTCGAATATCATTGGTAAGCGGCCTGTCAATAAACTGCCTGAACGAAATTGGCGTTACGCTATCAGGAATGGAGTTCGGTTTGATGCGGGAACCGCTCGGCGCGGTCAGCCAATCTATTTCGTTGGCGTTGTAGCCAACAGCAATCAGCGAAGCCGTAATCGCGCCGGCGGAATTACCTGCGACACGTTCAAACCAAATGCCTTGTCGGTGCATTGCCAGCAACGAGCCGATATAAGCTGCGCCCAAAGTTCCACCGCCCTCAAAGATACCGTCTACTTTGGTTTGAATGGTCGGATTAATGTCGTATTGAAATGGCATGAAAGTTTCTCCTGAACCAGCGCCCGATTTAATCAGGCCGCTGTTTGTTTAGTTTGACTGAGTTGTGAATTGAAAGTTCGCCAACCAAACCGCATAGGAGCATGAATTGGCGACGCTGAATGAGACGGGCGGTGATGTGGAAAGAAACTGAGCGGTGGCCACGCGCAAATTGTCGCGGACATGCTCCGCCGCTCCGAACGCTTCAAAGGCAAAGCTCCACCAACGCTCTCCGCCGACCTCTAATTCGGTCAGTTCGACGTTGCAACCTTCGGCGGGGCGTTGTTCGCTCGGCACTTCAGTGGCGACGTCCCCACTAATCGCGAATTTGCGCACCCAGCGTTTTTTGGCGACAGGCAGCCAGCCCGTCGGCTCCTCCCGCAAGGCTTCGAGCCAGGCTTGATTGGCCGGATCGCTGTTCGACCATTTGACCCAGCAATCCGTCCGCCCCGAAACCGAATTCGGAAATTGGATTGTTTCCGATGTGCCTTTCAACGCCTTGATTTCGAATGGGTCTTTGCCGCCGCCTCCTCCTCTAATCTTGACGCCGACCGACTCACAGCCAGGAAAGATCAAATACTGGTCGGTTCTTTCTTCCGGTTCCAGATTTTCCCCTCGGCAAAACCAGTCGCGAACTTCTGGCGTCAGCGCACCCATGATGAACCATCTGATTTCAGCACTGTGTTGCATGGTTTTCTCTCCTTTTCTGAAGACTTGCCTTATTTCGAATCGCCGCCGATGGTTTTGAGCAAGCCGGCGGCGTCCCAACTGACCCATTCATCCGTGATCTTGCCGTTCACGAAACGAGTGATGGAAATACCGCTCACTTCCAAACGCTTGCCCGTGGGCGCAATACCCTCGAATTCGCCCAAATGCGTGGACGTGGCCGTCCAGCGCGTGGCGACCAAATCGCCTTCGGCCAGCATGTCTTCAATCTGAAGCCGCACATCGGGAAAAGCCGCGCGCAGCACCGCCGCAACTTCCCGAACGCCTTCCGGTCCCGCTGAGACATCCGGCGTGTTCGGATCGTGACGGCGGTAGTCGGCGGCGTAGAAATCCTCGACGCTGTCCAGTTTGTTTTCATTCCAGAATTCTTCGACGAAGCGGCGTTCGATAGCTTTGTTGGTTTCGGTTGTAGTTGGCATGTTTGTTTTCCTCCAAAAGATTCGGTGCGTTATTGTTTGAAATAATCAGTTGCCGCTCAGAACCGCAGCGCCCTGTCGCCCCCGACCAAAAGCTCTGTTTCATTGATGTAAGGATGCGGGATGATGTCCACGCCGTCGGGCACTTCAACGCTGATGGTTCTGGTTCGCAGTCTGGGCGGAAAAACGCTGGTGTCCAGATGCGGCACGTCCTGCGAAACCGTCTTCATCTTGAGACGCAGCGTTGGCGGGTAAACAACCGTGTAAAACGGGATAGTGGCGCGGTAAGCATTGTTCGCGGCCTGTTGGACGGGTTGGCCGTCCATCCAGTTGTGAATGAAGAAAGTGGTCATCGGTTCGGGCATGTAATCGTTCTGCTGCGAACCGACCGCCGCCGCCGCGCCAATGGCAAGCCAATCGTCATTGAGCGTGGAGCCGTGGCAGTTGCACATATAGACCATGCGCAAATTGAATTTGAAGGCGTCGTCGTTGACCGTTCTCCTGGCTTCCGACAACAACGAACGGATGGTCGAATTGGTTAGCGTCTCATTGTGAAGTTGCAAATGCTCATTCCAGCCGTGCCCCAACACGACAAGGTCGATCACCCGCCCCCTGCGCGTTTGTTCGATCAGCCCCCTGAGCAGTTGCACGCGCGTGCAAAGCACATCAGTGAGCAACACCACCTGCGTGTATCTGCCGCTTCCTTGAAGCGAGGTTTTTATCTCTTCAAACGTCTCCGCCACGGCGTCAATAACCCGCCTGACCGCAGTTGCTAGCGGCACGGGCAGATTCGGCGGCAAGCTGATCTGTCCCGTGTTTTCCTGCAAAACGATAAGTGCTTTTTCCTGATTCGGCATGGTTTGTTCTCCTCGTGGTTTGGCGAATTGATTCTTCACGTGTACGGCAGCCACGCGGGGGGAAGCTGTCGCGGTTGCATAGCGGGGGAATCCAAGTAAAATCCCGCCGCGTCGGACAAGACGCAGCAACGGGTCAGCTTCTCTCATCAAAACGAAAAAAATATGTTGATCGAGTCTCCGCCAGAGGAAGTGGAAGAGCGGCTTCGGCTGTTGTTGGGGCAATATGGCCATTTTCTGCGCAGCGCCATCATCAAGCTATGCCCGCACGATTCCGGCGTGCAGGTCAGTGACATCGAGCAGGAATCCAGAGTGCGGTTGTGGCGTGCCTTGCAAGCTGAGAGAGAAATCGAGAATCCTGCGTCTTATCTATATCGGATTGCTTCTACGGTGACCATTGATGCCATCCGCCAGGTGAAAGCCCGGCGCGAAGAGCAATTGTTGTCTGCGGAAGAAGAGGACGAGATTCCGGCCAGGAGCTTCGCGACAAGTCCGTTGGCTTCGCCGGAGCGTCAGGCGCAGGGCCGGGAAATCAGGGGAAAAGTTGAAGCGGCGCTGGCGCGGTTGTCCGACGACAGGCGGCGCGCCGTGGGGCTTCATCTGAAAGGATTCACCACGCAGGAAATCGCGGATTATTTTTCCTGGACTGAGCCGAGGGCCAGAAATTTGGTTTATCGCGGCTTGAGCGAACTGCGGCGGCATTTGCTGGCTGAAGGGATTGATTGTGAAATTGACTGAGGCAGAACTGGGCGAAATCTGGCAGGCGACTGAGCCTTCGCTTGCCCGCAAGGCTTGCCCGCCGGCGGAGTCGCTGGCGCAAGCGGCGGCTGGCGAATTGAGCACAGCGGCGCGCGAGCGGCTGGCCGACCATTTAATTGTCTGCGCGGATTGCGCCGGAGAGTTGCGTGTTTTACAGGAACTGCACCAGGCTGTCCCGCATTGGATTGAATCCGCGCCCGCCCCATCGCCCATTGCTTCCGGACAATTGACGGCGAAAGTGTCGCAATCCTGGATTGATCGCCTCAGGGCTTTTTTCAATGTGCCGGTTCTGGCTTATGCCGGTTTCGCCGCCCTGCTGCTTTTAAGCCTTGCTCTGGGGTGGTGGGCGCTTGATTTACGGCGCGAAAACCAGCGGCTCGCCGCGCGTGGCGACAATCAGCAGGGACTGCAACAGGATTTGGCCACCGTTACCCGCGAACTCGAGCAAGCGCGTAAACAATCGGCGGACAGCGCGCGGCAATACGAAACGCAGATCGCCGGACTGAGGCAGCAGCAAGATCGCGCGATTGATTTGAGCCAGCCGCAGCTCAACGTTCCGATCATCAGTCTGGACCCGCCAGACGCCAATCGCGGCGCGGCGCGGCAACCCGCCACGGTGATCAAAGCGCCCGCGGGTTCCGGACTATTCACGCTGGTGCTGAACGTCGCCGGGCAGCCGTCATTTTCCGATTACGCGTTGGAGATACTCAACGCGCGCGGCCAAACAGTCTGGCAGGGCGCGGGCTTGCGCAAAAGCGCCGAGAACACCTTCACGCTCGCCTTGCCGCAACGCTTGCTGCCGGCGGGACGCTACCGACTGCGGCTGGATGGCTTGCGACAAGGCCGCCAGACGCGGCTTGAGGAATACCCAATTCAGATTGTGTATCAGTAAATCGTGGGACGGACTTTGGTCTGTCCAAACTAGAGACGGATTAAAATCCATCTCACGACCAAGGAGATCAGCCAATGCGCCTTTGCCTTTCCACGTTGCTTTTTCTCTTCCTGATGTTTGCCGGAGTGGTGGGACCGGGCGTGGCAAACTCTCAATCCGAACCGCCAACCCTGACGGCCGGCAAGCTGATTGAGCGCGAAATCGCCGCCGGCGAAACGCACCTTTATCAAATCGCACTTCCCGATCGGCAATATGTGTTTGCCCGAGTTGAACAGTTCACGATTGACGTGAAAGTCAGAATCCTGCGCCCGGACGGGCAAGCGCTGGCCGAGTTTCATCATCCCGGCGGCACTGACGACGCCGAAACCGTCATGTTCATCGCCGAAGCCGCCGGAGCTTATCGCTTTGAAATCACTCCCGCGGCGCGTGAAGCCCTGCGGGGAAAATACGGTGTTCACATCAAGGAATCGCGCCCGGCGACGCCGCCTGATGAGACGAGGATTCGCGCGGAGAAACTTTATCTGGACGGGATGTGGGGGTTCGGCGGCGACGCGGCAAGCAAACAGCGCGCATTGGAAATGCTGCAGCAGGCGGCGGCGTTCTGGCATGAACTGAACGATCCACAAGGCGAAGGCCGCGCGTTCAACATGCTCGGCCTGTTCAGCGGATTGATGGGCCAGCGCCAGCAAGCGCGGTCGTATTATCAACAGGCGATGAGCTTGGCGCGGGATGCCGGTGACAGGCAACGACAAATTGAGGTGCTGAATATGCTCGGCGCCTTTGCCCGCGACGACGGTGAATTGCGGCTGGCGCGAGATCTGCTGGAGCAAGCCGCAACGCTGGCGCGCGAGATGGGCAAGAAGCAATCGGAAATTCAGGTGCTGGTACAACAAGGCTGGCTGAGTTTTCTACTTTGGGAAGACGGGCAAGCACTGGATTTTTTTGAAACGGCGCGCCAGTTGGGACAAGGCATTTCCGATCCGGAAAGATTCACTTCGTATTCCTACGGCTTGTGCATGGTTTATCGCCGCCTGGGAGATCGCGAACAAGCCTTTCAATACTGCCAGGCGGCGCTGCTTTCGGGTTGCAAATGCGGCGCGACCAAGTCCGAAGCGCTCAAGGAAATGGGGTTGATGATGATCGAGCGCGGCGATTCCGTTCGCGCCTCGGAGTACCTGAACGAAGCGCTGACTTTGGTTCGGACGTTGGGCTTGCCCAACCTCGAAGGCGAGGTGCTGGGAAAGCTGGGACAAATCGCTTTGCGACAACGCGAACTGCCAGCGGCGCGCAGGCATTTCAACCAGGCGCTGGCGCTGTTTGAACGCCATGGCGGAGGCTTCCGCCAGGCGAATGCCTGGATGTTGCTCGGGGAAACGCACCTGGAAGCAGGCGAATTGGAGCAGGCGCGGAAGTTCTATGCGCAGGCGGCCGCGTTCAATCAAGCGGTTGGTTTGCCGTCGCCTTACATTGCGCTCGGAATGGCGAAAATCTTCCGCGCGCAAAACCGTTTGCCAGAAGCCCTGGCTGAAGCCAACGCTGCCGTGGAGATGATCGAGACAAGCCGCGCGACGATTTTCAGTCCGGTCTTGCGTGCTTCCTGGTTTGCGGGCGCGCAAAACATTTACCAATTCCATCAGGATTTGTTGATGCAAATGCACCGTGAACAACCCGCCGCCGGTTACGCCGAAAAAGCCTTTTCGATCAACGAGCGCGGGCGCGCACGCAGTTTGCTGGACAGCCTGGGCGAGGCGCGCGCCAACATTCGTGAAGGCGTTGAACAGGAATTGCTGGCGCGCGAACGCGACTTGCAGAAACGAGTCAACCAGCGCGCGCAAAATCTGACTGGCAAGGACTCCGCCCAACTTGCGTCGGAAAAGCGGCAATTGGAAGAGTTGCTGAATGATTATCAGGTGGTGCAATCGCAGATTCGCGCGCACAGCCCGCGCTACGCCGCATTGACGCAGCCGCAGCCGCTGACTTTGGCAGAGATTCAACAACAGGTGCTTGATGACGACACGCTTTTGCTGGAATACGCGCTGGGCGAACCGCGCAGCTACCTGTGGGTGGTGGGCCGTTCGAATTGGCAGGTTTCTGAGTTGCCTGCGCGCGCGGAGATTGAATCGGCGGCCGTGCGGTTTTATGACTTGCTGAAAGCTGGCAACAAGCCCGAATTGCGAGGGCAGGTGAAACTGGCGGCGGCCAAGCTAAGTCGCCTGGTTTTGCCACCCGCCGCCGGGCCATTGGGAAACAAACGATTGTTGATCGTGGCGGATGGTGTGTTGCAGTACATCCCCTTCAGTGTCTTGCCGGAACCGTCGAGGGCTGAGCAGCCGCTGCTGGTGAGTCACGAAATCGTTCATTCGCCGTCCGCCTCGCTGCTCGCCCTGCTGCGCCGGGAATTCACGGGGCGAGCGCCAGCCAGCCGCGCCGTTCTGGCCCTGGCTGATCCCGTTCTGAGCGAGGATGACGTAAGGCTACGAAGGGTGAAACCCGTCAATCAGGCGAATGGTTCACTTGTTTCCGCTGCCGGTGAGTCGCGCCGCCTGGCCAGCGAGTTGACGCGCTCCACCAGGGAGACGGAATTAAAGTTGGCGCGACTGAAGTTCACGCGGGCGGAAGCCGAGTACATCGCCGGTTTGGCGCGTGGACAACAGGGCGTTGCGCTGCTTGATTTTGCGGCAAACAAAAACCGTGTCTTCAGTCCTGATATTGACCAATACCGCATCGTTCATTTTGCCACGCATGGCCTGCTCAACAGCCGTCACCCCGAGCTTTCCGGCATCGTGCTTTCCCTGGTGGACGAACAGGGCCGGTCGCAGGATGGTTTTTTGCGCTTGCACGACATTTACAACCTGAAGCTGAACGCCGAACTCGTCGTTTTGAGTGCGTGCCGCACGGCGCTCGGCAGGGAAGTCAAAGGCGAGGGCTTGCTCGGCCTGACGCGCGGCTTTATGTATGCTGGCGCGCCGCGCGTCGTCGCCAGTCTCTGGGACGTGCGTGACGAGGCGACCGCCGAACTGATGAAGCGGTTCTACCAAAACCTGCTGACGGGACGGTTGCCCCCGGCCACGGCGCTGCGCGCCGCACAACTTTCGTTGTTACGCGAACCGCGCTGGGCCGCTCCATTTTATTGGGCCGGATTTGTGTTGCAAGGAGAGTGGCGATGAACGACGCCCCCGATTACGACAGTCCGTGGAAGGAGATTCTCGACGATTACTTCGAGGATTTCGTGCTTTTCTTCTTCCCCGAAGCCCACGCCGCGATTGATTGGCCGCGCGGCGTGGAGTTTTTCGACAAGGAGTTGCAAAAGATCGTCGCCGACGCCGAGCTGGGCAGGCGCTACGCCGACAAGCTGGTCAAAGTCTGGCTGAAGAGCGGCGCCGAAGTCTGGGTCATGATCCACGTCGAGGTGCAGGGCAACGAGGAGAGGGGCTTCGAGTTGCGCATCCATGTCTACAACCACCGCATCTTCGAGCGGTACAACGCGCCCGTGGCCAGCTTCGTCATCCTGACCGATGACGATCCCGATTGGCGTCCGGCGGAATACCGGCAGGAACTCTTCGGCACCGAAACCGTCTTCCGCTTCAAAGCCATTAAACTGATTGATTACGAAGCGCGGTGGGCGGAGTTGTCAGCGAATCCGAATGTGTTTGCCGTGGTGGCGATGGCGCACCTGCGCGTCATTCGCACGCGCCGGGACCTGGGCGCGCGGCTGAACTGGAAGTTGGAATTGACCAAGCTGCTCTATGAGCGCGGCTATGATAAATTGACGATTCTCAAATTGTTCAAGTTTCTGGACTGGCTGATGTGGCTGCCGGAAGAGTTGCAGCAGAAATACGATGAGGATCTGGCTCGTTATGAGGAGGAAAAACGTATGTCGTACGTCACGAACATCGAACGCAAAGGAATCGAAAAAGGCCGCGTGGAAGGCCGCGTGGAAGGCGCTCTGAATCTTGCCTTACGTCAATTGCAACACCTGTTCGGGCCGCTGGCGGCGGAAACGCAAGACCACATTCGTTCGCTGCCGATGGAAGACCTGGAAGAGTTGGGAGACGCGTTGCTGACATTCAAGGACGCTGGCGACCTCCAAGCCTGGTTGGAAGCGCATCCCGGACGAGGGATGTGAACGAACAGGTGCGCAAGCAGTTGGCAAAGACAATCAGTAAAGAGAAATCCAAATCGCGCAAATAAATATATGATTACCTTCGATGACATCCTGCAAGCCCGCCAGCGAATCGCTGGCGTCGCCCATCGCACGCCGGTGCTGACCTCGCAACAATTCAATGAACTCGCCGGCGGCGAAGTCTTCTTTAAGGCCGAAAACTTCCAGCGCGCCGGGGCGTTCAAATTTCGCGGCGCGTACAACAAACTTGCGTCCCTGACCGAAGACGAACGGCGGCGCGGTGTGCTGGCTTACTCGTCCGGCAACCATGCGCAAGCGACGGCGCTGGCTGCCAAAATGTTTGGCGTGCCTGCGGTGATCGTCATGCCGCACGACGCGCCGCAGATCAAAGTCAACGGCACGCGCGGTTATGGCGCGGAAGTCGTTTTTTACAACCGCTACTCTGAAAGCCGCGAAGGCACCGGCGAACAAATCAGTCAGGAACGCGGCCTGGTTCTGGTTCCGCCGTTCGACGATCCATTGATTATGGCCGGGCAGGGAACTGCTGCGTTGGAATTGATGGAGGAAGTGCCGGAACTGGACTTTCTGCTCACTCCGTGCAGCGGCTGCGGATTGCTGGCCGGATGCGCGGTCGTGGCCAAACACTTGCGCTCATCCATCCGCGTCTTCGGCGTCGAACCCGAAGCCGCCAACGATACCTGGCAATCGGTGCGCAAGGGCGAGATTGTGGAAATTCCCATCCCCAAGACCATCGCCGATGGCCTGCAAACGCCAGCGCCCGGCAAACTGACTTTTCCCATTGTCCAGGAATTGGTCGAAGACATTCTGCTGGTCAGCGACGAAGAGTTGATCTCGACGATGCGATTTCTGCTGGAACGAATGAAGGTGCTGGTCGAACCATCCGGCGCGGCGGCGGCGGCGGCAGTGTTTCATCGCAAGTTTGATTTTTCAGGCAAGCGCGTGGGCATTGTCCTTTCAGGCGGGAATGTGGATTTGACCAGGCTGGCGGATTATTTGAAACCTGCCAGCTCGGTCAAGCTGTAAGACTCGCTGTCGCGTATTTCTCAGGGCGCGAAGAATCCCGACACGTCAATCACCAAATCCATGCCAAGCGGCGAAAAGATTTTGAACGCGCCATCCGCTTCGCCCAAACCCACCAGAAAGTGCCGGTTCAAAATCTGACCGGGCACGAAATTCGACGTGGCAACCAACGGCCGCGTTGTGTTGCTGGGCCAGAAGGTCAGATAACCGCCGCCCACATTGACCACCGTCGCGTTGCCGACCAGTCCCAGCGCGTCGGCGGCAATTTGAAGCCCCGCGCAATCGCCGCGCGCCGGTTGAAGGAATTCGACGCCGGCTTGCAGTTGCAGTCCCGTAGCGTAACAACCGCTGAATCCGGCGCGGGTTTCCAGCAATCGCACCGGGCGCGACAGCGGATTGAACAGCAGCCCTTTCCCATTCGCATCGGAGACTTCCGCGCTGTAATACCCCAGCACATCAATTACCAGATCGGTTGGCGAGGTGGGGTAAATTTTGAATTCGCCCGCTTGCGACAGGCCGACCGTAAACGGCGCATTCATTACTTGACCGGGCAAGTAGTTGGAACTTGCCGCCAGTGGTCGCGCGGCATCGCCCGGAAAAAGCGTCAGATACTGCCCCCCGGCGCCAAGTGGGTTGACCGTCGTTGCGTTACCGACGATTGCTGTCGCCGTCGCCGGAATCGTTATGCCGTCGCAAGTCAGACGCGCTTGCTGAACACTGTCCGCATTGCCCGGCAGCGGCGCGTCCGGCGTGTTGCAGCCAGTGAATCCGGCGCGCGTTTCCAACAACCGAATCGGTTTTGGCAGCGGGTGAAAGTATAAACCGCCACTGCTGGGTGGGGCGTAATACCCCGTGATGTCAATCACAACATCGGTCGTCGAAGTGACGAAAATCTTGAATGCGCCCTCCGCATTTCCCAATCCGACGGTGAAACCGTTGTTGAGGATTTCGTTTGAACTGTAGCTGGAATTGGCTACCAGTGGTTGCGCGGCGTCACTCGGGTACAACGTCAGATACCCGCCACTGCATCCACGGGCAGAAAGCGTGTTTGCTCATTCGTGAGGCTGCGGATTTGCACCAGCGGATAATTGGTCGGCGAACTTTGCGTCGTTCCACCTGACGCTTCGCCGATGCCTTTGAATTGACTGCCCAGCGTCACCAGTGAGTCGGCCAGCGGCAAAGAAGAACTAACGCTGCTGAGCACCGGACGCCAAACTTCGTTGAAGCCCAAGCCAGTATCGTACAGTTCGGCACTAGCCAAAAAGCCACTGCTGTTTCTGCCACCAGCCACCAACAAGCGCCCGTTGGGCAGCAGAGAAACGCGGAGGCGATCTTTGGCAGGTGTCGTTGTCGCAGGCCGACAACCTGGGATTGGCGCCGGACTTCAATTTGCTGGCGCTGGATGAAGCTTTGCAAAAGTTTGAGCGACTCTATCCGCGCGCCAGTCAAGTGGTTGAGTTGCGATTTTTTGCCGGACTGACGGAAGTGGAGACGGCGGAACTGCTGGGAATCTCGCTGACGACGCTCAAACGAGAATGGAACTTTGCCAAAGTCTGGCTCTATCGCCAGCTTTCCCCGGCTTCGCAGCCGGACAATCCCATTCTTTGACACGCCTATGCACGCCGCGTAGAATCGCGCTCGTTTTAATCCATACATTGAAATAATTTATACAGATAGAGAGAAACGTTATGGCCTGGTTCAAACGCCAAACCGATAAGCTTGGCGAGGTTGCCCCACCCGAAGAGCGCACGGTCAAGACTGAAGGCATCTTCGTCAAATGCGAGAATGAAGATTGCGGTGCGACCATCTACCGCAAAGACCTGAAAGCCAACCTGCACGTTTGCACAACCTGCGGGTATCACTTTCGATTGTCGGCGCGCGAGCGGCTGCAGATGCTTTTTGATGATGGAAGATACGAAGAGCGCGACACTGACATTGCACCGACCGATCCGCTCGAATTCGTAGACAAAACTCCTTATCACGAACGGCTTCGCAAGGCACAGCGCGAAACGGGTTTGCGCGATGCGCTGATTACCGGCGAAGGCGCGCTTGACGGGCGCGAAATTGTCATTTGTGCGATGGAGTTCAAATTTATCGGCGGGAGCATGGGATCGGTCGTCGGTGAAAAGATCACACTGGCAATTGAATATTGCATCAAGCAAAAGTTGCCATTGATCATCGTGTCCTGTTCCGGCGGCGCGCGAATGCAGGAAGGGGCGATTTCGCTCATGCAGATGGCCAAGATTTCGGCGGCGCTGGCGCGGCTGGATGACGCCAAACTGCCGTACATCTCCCTGCTGACCAATCCGACGACAGGGGGCGTGACGGCCAGTTATGCAATGCTCGGTGATTTCAATGTTGCCGAGCCAGGCGCAATCATCGGCTTCGCCGGTGCGCGCGTCATCGAACAGACCATCCGGCAGAAGCTGCCGAAGGGGTTTCAGCGGTCAGAATTTCTGCTGGAGCACGGAATGCTCGACGCGGTGGTGGATCGCCGCCAGCTTCGTGATTTTCTGATCAATGTCCTGAATTTCACCGGGCCAAACAAATGATGTTTCGATCACCTACAGTTGGCACAATTGTCCTTTCGGCAGCGCTGATGCTTGCCTGTCAAAATGATTCGGTCTCGACCAATCCGGTCGCCCCGGCTGACGCGAAAAGTTCTCCGGCGGCTGCAGCGGCTGTGTCGAATGAGTCAGCCGGGACAGAGAAGAAGACTGCATTCGATGCTGACCGCGCATTCAATCACGTCAAGGCTCAGGTCGCGTTCGGGCCGCGTCCGGCAGGCTCGGCGGCGATTGAAAAGACTCGCGAATATTTGATGCGTGAGCTAAAGAGCGCGGGCTTGAATCCTGCGCTGGATGAATTCACCGAAACCACACCGCGGGGCAAGATCAAATTCAAAAACGTGATCGCCGAATTGCCGGGCGAAACTTCCGATTTGATCATTCTCGGCAGTCATTACGACACCAAGGAGTTCACGGAGTTCACTTTCGTCGGCGCGAACGATGGCGGATCAAGCACAGGCATTCTTCTGGAACTGGCCCGAGTGCTGGCGGCTGACAAGCACAAAAGGAAATTCACCTACCAGTTCGTTTTCTTCGATGGCGAAGAGGCTTTTTGCCGCGAATGGAGTGAATGCCTGAATGGGAAAGACCACACCTACGGCAGTCGCCACCATGCGGAAAAATTCCAAAAGGCGAAACAGATCAACCGGGTCAAAGCCATGATTCTGCTGGATATGGTCGGCGACAAGGATTTGACGATTCCACGTGAAGAGACTTCTTCAGCCATGCTGGTGAACGCCATCAGGGACACTGCGCATGAACTCGGCTACAAAAAAGAATTTCCAGGCCGGTCCTTCACAATCGGCGACGACGACCATATGCCTTTTCTACGCGTGGGCATTCCGGCGGTGGATATCATAGACTTTGAATACGGCAAGGGCGACGAAGACAACAGTTACTGGCACACGGCGGAAGACACGCTCGACAAGATCAGCGCAAAGAGCCTGAAAATTGTTGGCGAGGTCGTCCTGCTCAGTTTGCCTCGAATCGAAGCTCAGATTCGCTAAAAAACTGTTGAAAATCCCCTCAGACTCATTTCCCCGGTCCTGAACGGATTTAATCTTAATAAGTGGTTGTTACCGGATGGGTGCGCTGAGAGATTGTAGTAGAATGCCTGCACTCGAAACCCTCCCCTAAAGGTTCTTTCACTACCATATAGAAATCAGAAAGTGCCAGAAAGTGCCAAAAAGTGCGGCCAAACGCGCCGTACGATTCATTGGTGCGGCATTGCATTACCAGCCACGCTGGGGATTAATCTGGCCGCGCTACCTTATCAAACTTTGAAAGAGAGGAATGAGGTAAGACGATGAAGTGGGAATACAGAACAGTTGATTGGGGCGAAATTCGTAAGATTGGCGCGCGCGTCACCGGGGAAGATTTCATTGACGCCAACGTGGATGCTGGTCTGAATTCGCTTGGACAGGAAGGCTGGGAGCTGGTGACTGTCTATGTTGATGGTTTTGCCATGCATCGCACCAACAAGGGCGAAGAATTGCTTTCCAGCAGCCGTTACGTCAAATACACTTTCAAACGTCCGGCAGCCGAACAATGAGCAATGGGTGATTGGCAGTCGGGAGTTGATAGATCCTGACTGCCAATCACTGTTTTTCATGGTCAATGATCTCCTTGATGTCGGCGAACAGAATCTTGGTGATCGTTCCGTCGGGACTGAGGAGCTTGACGGCGGGTTTGCTGAACGGTTGCGTGCTGCGCAGGTTATCAATCTTTCCGCGGACGCTGCGCCCGTCAAACGTGATGACTTCAACATTGTCACTGTCAAACATCCCCTGCAATTTCTCCATCATTGAGAAAAAATCGTTCACGGTTTCTCTTCCTCCTAAAAAGTGGGTTTTATACACTCGCCTGACCAAAGACTGCCTGCATCATTCAATTCAACCCGAGCCATTGACCCAGGAGCGTCGGCGCTGCCGCGAAGGCGGAAGCTGTGGCCGTGGCGGAATGCTGCGGCACAGTTTCAAGCGCTTTTTCAGGTGCCAGCAACAAAAATACAGCCTGCACTCCATTGTAGACGAAATGCGTTGCCACGCAGGGCAACAGGGATCCGGTCCAGGCGCGCAGCAAGGTCAGCACCAGACTGAGCGAGACGATGGCCGTAATCGCCGCCACGCTTCCCCAGTATTGCGGCACGTGAACCAGGGCGAAAATGAACGTGACCAGCCCCACCCCCAATGGCATTCCACCGATCCGTTCCGCCGCTGAATAGACCACGCCGCGATAAATCACTTCTTCCACCAGAGGCGCTGTTATGACGGCAAGCACTGCCACCATGACCCGGATCAGCATTCCCATCTTCAAAATCTTTTCCAGTTCCGTCTCACGATGCGGGAGAAACTTGGACAAGAGTATCCCCAAACCGAACATCAGCATCGCCAACGCAACAGCGTGTACCCATTTGAATTGCGGATGCCAGCGCCAGCCGAGCGTGGAAAAAAAAGGCTTTTTCCCAAACCTGGTGATATAGACCCAACTCGCAATCAGCGCCGCAAGTTGCATCACCAGTGTGAGCGCCAGGGAGATGATGGCAAAACCGCGCGAGATTTCCACCTTGGGGATTTCCTTATTCGCCAGCCAGAGCGCCAGGCGCAGCGCCGCATCCAGCCCCAGCAGAAAAGCGCCGCTGATTCCCCAAATCAGAAATGCCCAAAACAGATCCAGCCACGGCGAACTTGGTGGAGGCTCCAGATTTGACGCTGAGGGCGAGGTGGGAGGCGAGCCATCCGAAAGGTTCTCAGGTTGAAATTGAAATGCCGTCTGGCATTGCGGGCAAAGTGTTCCCGGCGCCGAGTCAAGCGCGCGGCCACAAGAGGGGCAATGAATGATAGTGGAAGACATAAAGTTTAATTCTGGCAGAATCTACGCGCGGCCAATAACAGCGCAATTATCGTTTTGGAATCTTCAAACTCGCCGCGCTCAGCCATCATCACGGCTTCGGTAAACGGCAGGTAAACGACCTCAACGAATTCGTCGTGATCCAGGTTTTGTTCAACCGGTTGCAGATCAGTGGCAAGATAAACGTAAAGCCGCTCTTCGCAAAATCCCGGGGTCGAATAAAATTCCGCCAGCGCTTCGATTCGTCCTGCTCGAAAACCGATTTCCTGTTCAAGTTCGCGCATCGCACAGGCCATGGGCGTTTCGCCCGATTCGATTTTGCCGGCGGGGATTTCCAGCAATTCCCGCCGGGCAGGATGGCGGTACTGTTTGACCAGCGCAATTCGGCCATCGTCAAAGAGCGGCAAACAACCCGCGCCACCCGAATGGCGCACAATTTCGCGGACAATCTCGAAACCGTTCTCTTCGCGCAATCGGTCGCGAACAACCTCGAAGACGGCCCCTCTGAAAATGCTTTGTGATTCGATCTGTTCTCGCGGCAATATTGAATTCCTCTCTCCTGGTTCGGAAAGCTATTCAAACATGCGCGCGAGTTCGCGGGCAAGGTAGTCAACCGGGCACGACGATAAAACAGCAGCAGGCTGGCGGCAACATATGTTGCCGCCAGCCTGCTCTTGCTGGGGTGAGGACCCGATTCGCACTCTTGCAGTGATGAAAAAAAATTGTGAGCCCTCGGACTTCAAGTGGGAGAAGTCCTTGATAGCGGGAGAAGATGTGTTCTGCGGTCGTTTTTACTGAGGGCTCAATGCCACTTCCGCGAATCTGGCTGGGTGCCAGGCGCTCCAAGTAGCAGGCACAGCTTGGGACTGCGCTATGAAAAATCGTGATATTCGCGCTCAACTCATTGAAAGCCTTTTCAGGCCGGCTCGCACACTTGCGCCATACAACGTGCCCCGTTCTCGTGTGACGTAAGCATGCGAGCCGAAGCTGTAATTACCGATTAAATCCGACCCCCGTATCCTTTGCTCTAATCGGCAATTACAGTCCCGTGAGGAGCTGCGCTCCAAACTTCGGTCAACTTTTCAAATTCAATTTCGTCAGGTTTCGACTCGCGCACCTACCCCACACAATGTGCCCCGTATCTGCGTGATGTAAGTGCGCGAATCGAAGGCTGTAGCTACCGATTAAATCCGACCCCCGTATCCTTTGCTCTAACCGGCAACTACATTCTCGTCGGGAGTCCTGGCTCCCCGATCTTGTCAAGTTTTCAAATTCAATTTCGTCAGGTTTCGACTCGCGCACCTACCCCACACAATGTGCCCCGTATCTGCGTGATGTAAGTGCGCGAATCGAAGGCTGTAGTTACCGATTAAATCCGACCCCCGTATCCTTTGCTCTAACCGGCAACTACAAACTGGTAATAACTCTTGTTTTGTGCCCGCTCAACTCAATCGGCGCGGTAAAGTTTCCGGTTCGCAGGCCACGACACCCGATGTGCCCCGTTCTCCGAGTGACGGAGCCTGCGAACCGCAGTTGTGATTGGCAACCAAAATCCGACCCCCGTGTCTTTTTCGGCTCCCAATCACAAGCTTTGAAGTCGTCAGACGCTTGCCCGCGACTTTCTTTACGAGCGTGCCGATCCGCAAACCGCGCCACCCAAACGTGCCCCGTTTTTCCGGGTGACGCGGCGTGCGAACCGAAGATGCAGTCAACAACCCAAATCCGACCCCCGTTTTCTTCAAGTTGCTGACTACAAACTCGAGAGGAGCTTCGGCTCCAAACTTGCTTAAAATCTTTTTCAATCTCTTTGAGAATTCGCGCTCAATTTCCGTGGCCTTTTCAGGCCGGCTCGCAAGTTGCGCCACGCAATGTGCCCCGTTTCTTACGTGACGTAACTTGCGAGCCGAAGCTGTAATTACCGGCTAAATCCGACCCCCGTATCCTTTGCTTTAGCCAGCAATTACATTCCCGTGAAGAGCAGCGCTCTTTCAAACTTATAGGAAGAAGCAATTGCAGCGCATCCGAAAGTCAGCGCGAAAGTGAGGACTCGCTTGTGCCCCGAGCAGCTTGAACTGCTTCTTCCACTCTATAATTTCTTGTAATTTCTTGATTCCCGCTTGCTTCAAACATCTCAGGAACGTCATCGTTTCTTTCGTTCCCGTCTCGCTACGCCTGACTATTAAGCAACGACCGTGCCACTGTGATATTTAGTGGCTTGAAAATGTTAAGTGTTGAAATTACAGGAGATGCTGTTTGGGGGTGGTTGACCTGGAGGATCAAGCTTAATGGATTGTCTCTGATCGTGGACAACCTGGCTTTGACAATGTCCACGATAGATGACAACAAGTGTTGACGGTAAACAGATTGGGACAGGTAATGGTTTGTTTTCCCGGAAAGACCGTCCCTCGATTGAGGCAATCGTTCTGCTGGCATATGATGCAAGCTCTTTTTCCGTGGATAAACTGGTGCAATCAATCGCAGTCAAACAACGAATGACGACCAATTACAATTTTGATGTTCGCAAGACGAGGCTGGAGAACGGCCTCGTTATCGTTTCAGAGAGGATGCCTTATCTGCGTTCGGTCAGTTTCGGCGTTTTCCTCAAGAGTGGCTCGCGCCATGAAACAGCCCAGCAGCATGGGCTGACCCATTTCATTGAGCACGCGCTTTTCAAGGGGACCCGCAATCGTTCTGTCGCGCAAATCGCGGCAGAAGGTGACTCGCTGGGCGGGCACCTGGACGCATTCACCGGGCGCGAGATGGTGGGGTATTGCAACAATGTTCTGGATGAACATCTGCCGCGAGCCTTTGATCTGCTCGCGGATTTGGTGACGGCTCCGGCGCTCGACGCGGCGGAATTGGAGAAAGAGCGCAACGTCATCATCGAAGAGATCAAAATGGTGGAAGACACGCCGGATGACATCATCTTCGACCTTTTCTGCGAGAATTTCTATCCGCAGCACCCGCTGGGCCGGACGATTCTGGGGACGGCGGAAACGCTGGCAACATTCAAGGACGGCGTCGTCGAAAGCTATTACGAGCAAATTTACAGGCCTGATAATCTGGTGCTTGCGGCGGCGGGAAACTTCGAGCATGAAGAGATCATCGCTTTGGCGCAAAACTACTTTGGGCATCTCAAACCTCGTCAGACGCCGCTGGTGCCGTCCACCCCGCAGTCTTCGTCAACCATCACACAGCGCCACAAAGCGGAGCTTGAACAATCTCATATGGTTATTGGCGTGCCATGTGCCTCGGTGGTCAGCGACGATTTTTACACCGCCAATTTATTATCCGTGATTCTGGGCGGTGGAATGAGTTCGCGATTGTTCCAGTCCATCCGCGAAGAGCTTGGGTTGGCCTACACGGTTCTTTCCAGCGTCAATCCATTCAGGGATTGCGGGTATTTGACGGTTTACGCGGGCACTTCGACGGATCAATTGCAACCGACGTTGAAGGCGACGATGGCCGAATTGCAGCGAATCAAGAAAGAGCCGGTCGGCGATGCGGAATTGCAGCTCAACAAAGATCAGTTGAAAGCCGCCGTCCGGCTGAATCTGGAATCAGCTTCGGCGCGGATGAGCGCGCTGGCCGCCAACGAGATGAATTTTGGCCGCTTCATTTCGCCTGATGAAGTTCTGGCGGATATTGAAGCCGTCACTTCGGAGGGGCTGTACCGCATGGCCAACGAAGTGTTTCAGACTGAAAAGCTGTCAGTGATGGTGCTCGGCAATCTCAAAGGCTTCAAGCTCAAGCGGTCGCAGTTGGTCTGCTAGTCGAGGCGGAAGATTTATGCAAAAGGAGTTTCTCAATCGTTTCTGGGCGCTGGTCAGACTGCGATACACCCTGATTTGGGCGAATGCGCGAACAGGCAATGGCAAGCTGGCAATGCTGTTTGCGGTTTATTTGATTGGCGCGTTGTTCGCGCTCTTCTTCGCGCTCGGTGGGTTGGGAATGGGAGCGGCGCTGGGTTCGATTGACACGGATAAAGCGGCCTATCTCGCGCGCTGGATGCTGGCCGGGTTGTTCGTCAACGGTGTCGGTTTAAGTTTGCTTTTCGGGATGGGGCCGCGCGCGGCATTTTCAGAATCGGCGCTCCGGCGGTATCCGCTCAGCTCCCGCGAACGGTTTTTGGTTCGGCAGGTCGTTGGCATTCTCGATCCGATCTGGCTGCTGTTGATTGGCGCGACGATTGGCCTGGCGGTCGGGTTTATCTTGCTGGGCAACGGATCTGTCGTCAGGACGCTGCCGGCAATCATCATTTTCATCGTCGCGAACTATCTGGCAACCGTCGTGCTGCTGACCGTGGTTGGGATGGCGATGGAAACGCGCGGCGGTTCGGGCGTGCTGGGGACCTTGGTGCTGCTGCTGGTTTCCTTCGGGCCGTTGGCGGCTGCACTGCTCGTCAAAACGAAGGCGACCATGGTTTGGGAGGCGCTGGACTCCCTTCTGAAATTCACGCCACCAGGCGCGGCAGCGGAAATCATCATCGGTGAATCCTTTTTGAGAGCGGTCAGGGGGTTGTTATTGCTGCTGATCTGGTGCGTGGGATTGGCGCTGATTTTGGAAAAGCTGGAAACACGCTCGCCGGCAGCCCGCACATCAAGCTCGGGCGTCATCGTCTGGCGGGATTTTTACGATCATGTTGGCAATCTGTTTGGCAAACGCTATGCGCCGCTGGTCAGCAAATCGCTGCGCTATCACCTGCGCTGCAACATGGTGCGCTTCAGTCTGATTACCGCGCCGGTCATCGTGCTGGCAGGAAAATATCTGATGCCGCATCAGGGCGGACAGGATTACTTTTTCATTTCCCTGGCGATGTTTTTCATTATGAGCAGCGCGACGGCGGCGGCGATGATGCTCAATGCGTTTGGATACGACGGGGCGGGGATTCGGCGTTATGCGATTTGGCCGATGCCGTTCGTCGAAGCATTGCGCGCGATCAATCTGGCGTCGCTGCTTCTGCGGGCGGTCGCCATTTTCGTTTCGTTCGCTTTATGGCTGTTGTTTTACAGTGATGGGATTACGTGGGCCAAACTGGGGATTATGCTTTCAACGGCGTTGGCGGCGTTATTTTTATACAACGCGGCGGGCATCTGGACTTCCGTTTTCTCGCCGAAAAGCATGGACTTCAACGCCATGTGGAACAATCGCCTTTCGTTCGGCGCCAACGTGGTGATCATCGGCGGCGTGCTGCTTCCGTTCTGGGGCTTGATGACGCTGGGAAAATACTTCGGCGAAATGGTCGTTCTGCGATTCTGGTGGATTCCATTGCTGGGATTTCTGGCTTGTCTGGTTTTGTATGTGTTGTCGTTTTATTCAGTCGAAAGGGCGCTCACCGCGCGCCGCGAAAAAATGATCAATCTGATTGCCGGAGCGAGAGATAAATAAAAACTATGATGACTTCATCTGCCGAAGCTCAAATCATCACGCCGACCCCGGCTCAGGACGACACCTTCGCGCCTGCGCCTGCCGTCAAATTGGACCTCGCCGCTGCGCCCGCTGTCTGGATCAGGAATTTAACGAAGCGCTACGGCGAATTGACGGCGGTGGATGATCTTTCGCTGTGCGTGCCGACCGGGAAGATGTTCGGCTTTCTGGGGCCGAATGGCGCGGGCAAAAGCACGACCATTGGCTGTCTGACTGGCTTGATTGATCCGACTTCAGGCAAGATCGAGTTGCTCGGCGAAGAATTCACCAGCGATTCCATCGCACTGAAACAGCGCATCGGCGTCATGCCGGAAGGGCTGGCGTTATTCGATCATCTTTACGCGCACGAATTTCTGACCTTCAACGCGCGAATGTACGGCCTGGATGAAGCGACGGTGAAACAACGCGTCGAAGAGTTGCTGGGCGTCATGGAGCTGACTTCCTCCACGCGCAAACGACTGTCGGAATTCAGCACCGGCATGCGCAAGAAAGTCGCTTTCGCCGCCTCGATCATTCATCGCCCGGAGATTCTGTTTCTCGATGAACCGTTCGAGAGCATTGACCCGGCGGGCGTGGCGATGCTGAAAGACTGGCTGCGCAGATTCGTCGCCGGTGGCCGCACCGTGTTTATGACAACGCACGTGCTGGAAACCGTCGAGCGGCTGTGCGATGACGTGGCGATCATCAAGGCCGGCAAGGTCGCCTGGCGCGGCGAGGTCGGAAAACTGATGAGCGGCGGCAAATTGGAAAGCGACGGCCAGCAGTTCGACACTCTGGAAGCGCTGTTTCTGCATCTGGTCGGCGAGCGCCACACAGGGCTTGAATGGTTGTAAGAGGCGAAACATTGCGCGCTGCCGTTGTCGTATGAGTTGCCGACCCAGCTTCACCAACGGAGGGAAAAGAAATGTATTGCCCAAAATGCGCAAATTCGATTGATGACGCCCAAAAGTTCTGCCGTTCGTGCGGAGCGAATGTCAGCCTGGTGCCGCAGGCATTGACCGGACAGTTGCCAGAAAATACGCAGGATAGAAGGCACAGGCGCAGCTTGCGCTCATCACACGACAGGAGGCCGCCGACCATTGAAGGCGCCGTGAGCACTTTTTTCACCGGCCTGGGGTTTCTGTTTGTCTCCCTTGCCGTAAGCAGATACGCCCCTGCCGGACACATCTGGTGGTTCTGGCTGCTGATTCCGGCGTTTTCCTGCATGGGGTCGGGAATTGGGCAATACCTGAAATTGAAACACGCTGAACGCGAATCCGCGCAAGATTTCTCCTCGCCGCCCCCACCAATGCATTTTCCCGCGCCGCGGCAATCACCCGTTGCGGAGTTGCCGGCGCCGACGACTTCAGAACTGATCAAACCATCGAGCGTGACGGAGAACACTACACGGCACCTTGAGAAACGTTAGCCGTGGCGATGGGAGAAAGAACATGTACTGTCCAAACTGCGCAAATCCGATTGACGGTGTTCAGAAATTCTGCCGCGCCTGCGGAGCCAATGTCAGTCTGGTCCCGCAAGCGATGACCGGCCAATTGCCTGTTGTTGTCGCCGGAGAAGAGGAACTCACCTCGTCCGGCAAACGCAAACGTAAGAAAGTGCCGACCATCGAAAAAGCCGTCGGCAACATTTTTACCGGTCTGGGCTTTCTGGTGGCCGCATTGTTCGTGACGTTCTGGTTTCCAGGCGGATTTACCTGGGGCTGGTCATTTCTTTTTCCGGCTTTTGCGCTGATTGGCGAAGGTATCGGCCAATTCCTGAAAGTGAAGGAACTCGAACGCCAGCGCCATCCGGCTTTTTACCAGCCGCCAATGCCAATGAATTTCCCGCCTCCGCAACCGCGCGTCGAAGTGTTGTCCGCGCCGACCACTTCGGAACTGGCAAAGCCCGCAAGCGTCGTCGATCAAACTACCTGCCACCTGGAAAAACAGGGGTAAAATCGCCGCCTTTTCGCCAGGGGATGCCTTTGCTAAGATGCGCGTTCACTTCTCCCATCTTTTTGGTCTCCTTCTTCTTTCTTGGGCTGATGCGAATTTGCATTTTAGGCAGTGGCAGTTCCGGCAATTCGACGTTGATCGTCGCGGGTGAAACGCGCGTGCTGATTGATTGCGGCTTGAGCGCGCGCGAAACCGTCAAACGCATTCAAGCCGTCGGCGAAGACCCCACTCGTATTGATGCGATTGTCATCACGCATGAACACGGCGACCACGCGCGCGGGCTGGGCATGCTTTCCAAAACGTTGAAGATTCCGGTCTATGTTTCCAGCGCCACGCTCGAAGCCTGCAATCTGGCGGACAAGGCGAAATTCGTCCGGCGCGGCGAAGCCCTCACGCCTTCGCAAGATTTCGAGGTGGGGGCGTTCCGCTTCAGTCCTTTTACAGTTCCGCACGACGCCGCCGATCCAATGGCTTTCACGGTGGAAGCCAATGGCGTGAAGATGGGAATCGCCGTTGATCTGGGCTACATCAATCAACTTGCCGCCGAACGCTTTCGCGGCTGCGACCTGCTGATCATCGAAGCGAACTACGAAACCGAAATGCTGCGCGCTTGCACCTACTATCCCTGGTCGCTGAAACAGCGAATTATGGGCAGGCACGGGCATACATCGAATGACGAGATGGCCCGATTTCTCAGTGAAGATTTCGACGGCAAGGCGGAACACATCATCCTGGCGCATTTGTCGCAGAATACGAATCATCCCGATGTCGCGCGGCTGGCGGCAATTCAGGCGTTACAGGATCGCGCGCCGTTGTTTTCCGCCGACGCCGAACGGCGCGTGAAAATCGCATCTTTTGACAGACCGTGCGAATGGATTGAGTTGTAGATTTCAAGGCTACAACGTGGGACAGGCTTCAGCCTGTCCACATTGTCAACAGGCTAAAGCCTGTTCCACGTTTGAAGAAAGGAATCACCGATGAGTAAAGATCAACGCGGAAAGGGCCTGTTGCGCCAATGCTTTCAACTCTTCTGCGTTCATCTTTGCTTGTCCGTAGTTGTCCTGGCGCAATCCGGCCGCAAGCCGCCACAGAAGCCCGGCGAGCAGCAGCCGAAGCCCGGCGACGTGCCCACGATGAAAATCGAGACGCGCGAAGTCGTGCTGCCGCTGATGGCCTACGACGCTGAAGGCAGGTACGTGGACGATTTGCAGCCGAAAGACGTGCTGGTACTGGAAGAAGGCGAAGCGCGGCAGGTGACGGCGCTGAAACGCGAACCGGCCAACATCGTTCTGATTCTGGATTTGGCCAACGAAATCGGCACCTTCAAAAACGGCGAGACCGAACGTTTCGGCAAACCCGAAACGCCCATCTGGGAAAAAGGCCCAAATTACAAACCGATCAAGCGCCCGACGCAACTGGAGTTCGCCAGTCAATTCGTCGCCGGTCTTTCGCCGAACGACAAACTCGCGATCATCCAATATGCCGAGCGCGCGCAAGTGATTCAGGACTGGACCAGCGACCGCAATCAGGCGCTTGCCGCATTGAGTTCAAAATACCGCGTCGGAATCAAGTCGAGCTATCACGACGCGCTGAAGCTGGCCGCCGACAAGCTGCAAGCGCAACCGAACGGACGCCGCATCGTGGTGCTGATCAGCGACGGCCTGGATTCCAGCAGCAAGACCGGCAAGTCAAAAGCGATTCAGGCGCTGGAAAAAGCGCGTGCATCGGTTTTCATCATTGGCTGGGCCGCTGCGCTACGGCGCGAAATCGAATTGAGCATCGGTTGGATGGCCAATCATGAAGTTGTCGGCACGAACGCCCAAAAGCGAATTGAAGAGCTGCGCCGCCACGTTTTGCAGTTGGATGGCGCGGCGGTGGAATTGGAGCAACTGGCGGAAAGCAGCGGCGGCGACCTGCTGCTGCCGCCCAGCCATGAAGCCCTGATCATGGCGAACCGGACCGTTGCGCGCGAAATCGGCGCGCAATACAGTTTGTCTTTCGTTACCGAAAACACGCCGAGTCTGGAAGACAAACGATTTATTCAAGTGCTGCCCGCGCGCGCAGGCCTGAGCGTGCGCTCGCGCCGCAGCTATTACATCGGCGACGAACCCAAACCCTTAACCCGATGAACCAGGAATCAGAAGAGTCACCGGAAGAAATACAGGAAGACCCGCAAGCGAGCGTCACGCGCGCTTACCGGCGCGCCGGGCTTGGACTTGCCATCGTCGCTGTGATCTGGACAATTGCGTTTTTCGTGACCGCTGAACAGGAGGGCGCAAAAGTGAATTGGCTGATTCCGATTGCCGCAGCGGCGCTGAGCGTGCTTTGCTTTTCGCGTTACCGGAAATTGAAAGAGTCCCAAGAGTAAAGTGTCAGTACCCCGACCGTAAGGGAGGGGAAACCGTCCCCTCCCTTACGGTCGGGGTACTGACAAAATCCAAGAACAAATGATTAAACGTTACACCTTGCCCGAAATGGGCGCGATCTGGACGGAAGAAAACCGCTTTCGCAAATGGCTGGATGTCGAACTCGCCGCCTGTCAGGCCAATGCCGAAGCCGGAAACATACCGGCGGAGGTGGTCGAACCCATCAAACAAAAAGCCGCTTTTTCCGTCGAACGCATTCACGAATTGGAAAAAACGCTGGATCACGATGTCATCGCCTTCACGACCAACCTGGCCGAAAACATCGGCCCGGAAGCGCGCTGGGTGCATTTCGGGCTGACTTCGTCGGACGTGGTGGACACGGCGAACGCCCTGCTGCTGGTCGAAGCGGGCGATTTGATTCTGGACAAGTTGCAAGCCTTCAGCGACGTGCTGAAACGCCGCGCCCTGGAATTCAAAGACACGCCAATGATCGGGCGCACGCACGGCGTCCACGCCGAACCGACGACGCTGGGACTGACTTTCGCGCTGTGGTACGAAGAAAACCGCCGCAACATTGACCGCATGATGCGCGCCCGTGCCGGAATCAGTTACGGCAAACTGTCCGGCGCGGTCGGCGCGTTCGCGCATCTCGATCCCGACATCGAAGAGCGCGTCTGTTTCCTGCTGGGTCTGCGCCCGGCCAGTGTTTCGACGCAGATCATCCAGCGCGACCGGTACGCCGAATTCGTCTGCACGCTGGCGATCATCGCTTCTTCGCTGGAAAAGATGGCGCTGCAGGTCCGCCACTGGCAGCGCACCGAAGTCCGCGAAGCTCACGAATATTTCAAACCCGGCCAGAAAGGTTCGTCCGCCATGCCGCACAAACGCAATCCGATTCTGTCCGAAAGAATCTGCGGCCTGGCGCGCGTCGTGCGCGGATACGCCGTGACGGCGCTGGAAAACAACGCGCTCTGGCACGAACGCGACATCTCGCACTCGGGCGCGGAGCGCGTGATTCTGCCCGACGCCTGCATCTCGACCGATTACCTGATCGCCAAGACAACCAGCTTGCTCGACACGCTGGTCGTCAAGCCGGAACGGATGATGGAAAATCTGAACGCCACACGCGGACTGGTTTTCTCTGGCCAACTTCTGCTGGAATTGGCCGCCGCCGGCGCGCAGCGCGAAGAAGCCTATTACTGGGTGCAGCGCAACGCGCTGAAGTCCTGGGACGAAGGCCTGGATTTCCGCGAATTGGTCAAACAAGACCCGGACATTTCGCGCACGATCACCCCGGAACAGATCGAAAAAGCCTTCGACGTTCGCACGCAGTTGAAGAACGTGGATCGCATCTTTGAACGCGTCTTCACCGGCATTTCCAAATACAGCGGCGCGCTGCCAGTGGAAAAATAGTTGTTGGGTGAACTGTCCAGTTTGCCTGATTCATTAAACGAACTTTGGCTGCCAATAGATTTTGGGCCACGAGTCAACCTGACAGGTTGACCAACACTTTTAAGGAAAGAACTCATGCTCGCAAAAGTTTATGTCACGCTGAAAAACGGAGTCCTCGACCCGCAGGGCAAAGCAGTCCACCACGCCGCTGAAACCATCGGCTACGATGGCATCGCCGACGTGCGGCAGGGCAAATACTTCGAGATCAAACTCGACGGCACGCTCGACGAAACGCAGGCTCGCACTCAGGTCGAAAAATTCGCCCATGACGTTTTGTCGAATCCGGTGATTGAGGATTACAAAGTGGAGTTGGTCACGGCGTAGCTGAGGAATTGCCCTTCACTGCTGCCAGAATCTTTATGAAGGCAAGTCGCTGGAGGCAGTGCAGGCAATATTTATCAAGCGTGAGCTTCGGCTCAGCGACTTCGCCAATGTATCTCAGATAATTGATGGGAAGTGTGTTGGTGGGGATGTTGAGTTGCCATCCCCAACCGCCTTTCACCATAAACTCTTCCACTTGGCAACCGTTGCATAGAACCAGGCGGGTGTCATCCGGCAGTTCAAACTCAATGAACTTTGCCGCCGGGTCAAACCTCTGAACACTTTCCGGCCAGCCACCGCAAATGAAGCATGGCGTTACCTCACAAGTTTCCAGCAGCCCATAGCAAAATGGGCAATGAGACCATTGCATAGGTTTTATCCGGTGGTTTTTCGGCGGTCACTCCACTGAATAATCCAGTATGCCGAAGCAGTTAATGCCAGGATGCAGGCCAGGATGAAAATCGCTCCGCCCCACGCAATCCACTTGATGCCAATCCAGTCAAAATCACTCATTCGAGCGCGAATTTCAGGCGGGATTTTGTTGATTTCATGTTGAACGCCGAAATGGCAAGTGGCGAACGACGCAATCAAGAGGAATGCGGAAGCCCAGGCCAATCTTTTTGCCAGTAACTTCATTCCGTAAAAGTTGAGAATGGCTATTGCTTGATTGGCGGATGCCAGCCTTTCAGCCGCAGCCGAAGTGTCGCGTCCGACGTGGAAAGCAGCAGCAACCGTTTGTTGATCGGGTTGATGCCTTCAGGGTAGTAGGTGAGTTGGTAGCGTTCGTTGCGCAGTTCGTCGCAGATGACTTTGACGGATTGTTTGACGTCTTCTTCGATCTTGAAGATTTTTCCGCCCGTGCCGTCGGTCAATTGTTTCAGGGCTTCGCCGGCTTTGGGCGCGTCTTTGCGGAGCGCGCCGCGTGTGCGGTCGCGAACCTGGATGGCGTACACGGTGATGTTTTCGTTTTGCAGTTTGGTCAGCAGTTCGTCGAATTTGATCGTGCTGTCGCGGTCCAGGCCGTCGCCGACGATGACGATCACCCGTTTGGAAAAGCCGACTTCAGGACGCAGCACGTCTTCCATGACGACGTTCATCGCATCGAACAACTTTGGCTGGTCGGTCTTGCGCAGCAGTTCCTTGGTGTTTTGCAGGTCTTTGGGAACGTCGGTGAATTCGGTGATGATTTCGGGCTTCAGGTCATAGCCGATGACCATGACCTTGTCGCCTTCGTAAATTTCCGGCGCAAAGGCGGCGGGGACGGAAGCCAGTTTGCTGACATCGGCCTGCAAGGTCAGCGAATTGTCCATCAGCACGACAATGCGCGCGGGTGTCGGGTCGGGCGCGAAGGCTTCGATCTTTTGCAGCACGCCGCCGTCGAACAGTTCCAGCACGTTTTTCGGGATGATCTTTTCCTGCTCTTCGTTCTGGCTGCCGCTCCCCGAAAGCAAGGGTTTCGGTTTGTTTGGGTCTTCTACTCGCTGCGCCAAGACGTGAAGCGTGGTTGTGCGGCGGCCTGAAACCGTAGTGCGGCCTGACTGCGCAACCGCCGCAACCGTCAAAACCAGCAGCCACAAAGACACGGAGAGCAATCTCCACGAGGCAAAACTTCTCAATGAAAATCTTCGGTGCTTCAGCGTCTTTGAGGCTTTCATGGTTATTTCCTTACTTCGGATCGGTATCCATTAAATCGGTTCGCCAGACCTTCAGAGCCAGGCTCAGGCGGTGCTGACCTTCTCTTTTTTGTCGGTTTTGGTCACTTTGTCGGCCTTGTCGGTTTTCTCCGTTTTGTCGGCCTTGTCGCTTTTGTCAGCCTTGTCGGACTTCTCGGCCTTTTCTGTTTTTTCCGTCTTGCCGCGTCCGCCGTAATCACTGACGTACCAGCCCGAACCTTTCAGTTGAAAACTGGTCTGCGAAAAAATCTTCTCCAATTTGCCTTTGCATTTGGGACATTTGCTCAGAGGTTTGTCGCTCATCTTCTGCATGACTTCCAGATGATGACCGCATTTCTGGCAGGTGTATTCGTAAATTGGCATGACTTTCCTTTTCTTCCTCCTTGATAACTAGAAGATCACTCGAAAACTCAGGGTGTGAATTACCGCCGAAAATTTAGCACAACGGCGAGGCGTTGCGCGAGTCGCACCGCCTTGTCGCATCAGCGGGGATTTGATAGAAGTGGCGCGTCTTTCAAACGGGCAACCCTTACAACCTGGAGAACGCAATGAAATCACGAACGCTGGCCAGACTGGTCATTTTCGCTGTTGGACTTTCTGTCATGGCTTCAACTTCTGCACAAACTCCGACTTATCGTCCGCCCGTTCGCGGCACACGCGGCGTCGTGGCTGGCGGTCATCCGCTGGTCGCCGAAGCCGGTTTGCGAATGCTGCATCGCGGCGGCAATGCGGTGGATGCGGGCGTAGCGGCAACGCTGGCCGCATCGGTGATCGAGTTTTCCCACTTTGCCTTCGGCGGCGAAGTCCCCGTCATTATCAAAATGGCCAGTAAGCCACAGGTTGTAACAATCAACGGGCAAGGTCAGGCTCCGGCGCTCGCGACCATCGAGTTTTTTGAAAAGCAGCGCAAAGACCCAGGGCAGCCTGCACTGATTCCTTCAACCGGGCCGACGGCGGCGACCGTGCCCGGCGTGCTGGATGCGATGGTGGTCGCGCTGCAAAATTACGGCACGATGAAGCTGGCCGATGTGATGCAACCGGCGATTGAGCTGGCCGACGGTTTCCCGATTGACGAACTCCGCGTGCAGTACATCAAAAACACGCGCCCGGCCTACGAACAATGGAAAGACACCACGGACATCTTTTTACCCGGCGGTCAGGTGCCGAAAGTCGGCGATATTTTCGTCCAGAAGAATCTGGCGAAGACATTGCAAGAACTGGTTGCTGTTGAAAAGAAGAACGCCAAACGAGGCCGCGTTGCCGCGCTTGAAGCCGTGCGCGATTACTTTTATCGCGGGCCACTGGGCAAACGGTATTGTGACGCGATTGAAAAAGCAGGCGGCTTGCTGCGCGCCAGCGATCTCGCCAGCTTTCGCGCCGACATTGATCAACCGACCAAAGTCAGCTTCCACGGCTATGACGTGTACAAGGTCGGATTCTGGTCGCAGGGGCCGGTGATGTTGCAGATTCTGAATCTGCTGGAAAGCTACGATCTGAAGGCGATGAAGCACAATTCGCCGGATTACGTTCACACGCTGACCGAAGCCATCAAGCTGGGCTTTGCCGACCGCGACCGCTATTACGCCGATCCTCGTTTCGTCAAAGTGCCGGGCGCGGAACTACTGTCAAAAGAATATGCCGAAGTGCGCCGCAGCTTGATTGATCCAAAATCGGCTTCGCAAACACAGCAGCCGGGTGACCCGGTCAACAAAAAGTCGCTGGCGCAACTTGTTAGTTTGAATCCCGATCCAATGGACATTCCCGTCGCCGAACGCGCGCACGACACGACCTGCGTCAATGTGATTGATGCGGCGGGCAATGTCTTTTCCGCCACGCCGAGCGGCGCCTGGCTGCCCAGTTTCGTTGCAGGAGACACCGGCATTCCGATTTCGTCGCGGCTGCAAAGCGCGCTGCTCATTCGCGGCCACGCCAATGAACTCAGACCCGGCAAACGCCCGCGCATCACTCTGACGCCGACCCTGGTGATGAAAGACGGGCAGCCGTTTGCGGCGCTTTCGACGCCGGGCGGAGACAACCAGGATCAGGCGCTGCTGCAAGTCCTGTTCAACGTTATCGAATTCGGAATGAACCCGCAGGAAGCCGTCGAAGCCGGTCGCTTTGAAACGCAGCATTACGTCAGTTCCTTTGCCGATCACAAATTCAACCCCGGCAGCCTGATGGTCGAAAAGCGTTTTGGCGAGGCCTTGATTGAAGAAATGAAACGCCGCGGCCACAAGGTCGAAGTCAACGCCGATTTTGCGCCGACTTCCGCGCCAACGATTGTCCTTTTTGATCCAAAGACGAAGCTGATTCAGGCGGGCGCGGACGCGCGGCGCGGTCGCTATGCGATGGGTTGGTGAAGAATCCGGCGTTGAAACAAATTCAAAAGGCGTCTGGTCGTTGCAAGATCAGACGCCTTTTTTTTGATTTGCAGTGATTGCCACTTGGCTTACGGCAGAATTCCATGATGCTGCATGATTTCGTGGAAGTGATTGTAGTGTCCCGCCCCGTAGGTGACCAGCAGATACGTGCCCATGTTCTCGAAGAACTGTTCGTAGCTTTGCAGGTTCGACAACGATTCGGCATAGAGCATGGCTCTCATCCCGCGATCTGCGCTGTAAAACGAAGTCTGGCAGTTGTACGGCGCACTTTCATCACACGATTTTCCGGAAAGATATTCCCAGAAGGCTTGCATAATCGCGCCTTGATTGTAGCCGTTGCTCTTGTTGCAGGGTTGGGAGTCGTCGGCGTCGGGACGTTCGTTTTGAAAGTTGCGGATTTGCGAAGCGTTGTTGATGCAGGTGTTGTGATGAATCACGCCGGGGACGCCCATGTCCTGCATTACGCAGGGGTGCGAGGCGTTCGAGAGCGTGTAGTTCATGCCGGGGTACAGTTTTTTGTACAGGTACAGCGCCGTCATATCGGCAATGGTTTCCGCCAGGGCTTCGGATTCGTCCGGCGTGTCCTGCACGCAGTTGTTCGTCACCAGCCCCTTGCCCATGAAGCCGTAATCGGTGTGCAGGTCGTAGTAATGACCGAGTTCGTGGAAGATCAGGCTTTCATCCGCCGTCACCAATGCGATGACCGCCGTTTTGTAGTTGTTCGATACATACGGATGTTCAACATCGTTCCAACTGCTGGTGAATTTGTAGGTGTTCGTGCAGCCCGGATCGCCGTCGCAGAACGAACTCAAGGCGTTGGTGAATACCGATAGAGGTGCTTTGGTGAAGACGCCGAAAGGCGCGTTCGGGTCATGGTCCCAGCCTTGCGTGGTTTTCAGGGGATCGACCACGGCCAGTGCCGCACTCACTTTTTGAAAGGCATTTTGCGTTCTGAACTGGTCGCCCGCATTGCCCGCGGCTTCGCTGTTGGCCAGAAAATGTCCCCAGGGCATCGGCGGATTCACGAAGGGCTGAAACTGCGTGGTCGTCCAGATGGTCGGGGTGGCGTTGTGATTGCGCCGGAGATCGTACACCGCCGCGCGGTCATCTCCCAGGCGCAATTTGCAGCCTCCGTTGAATGGCGGCAGACATCCCTGATAAATCGAACCTGGCAGGCCGCCAAAAAGGATTTTGTTCGTTGTCCCCGGATTGTCGTCCATTTCATGCGCCACCGCCTGCACCGGGTGATGGTTGAAAGGGCTTTTATGTTTGCTGTCTTCCACGCCGAAGACCGCGCCATTGACCGCGCTGACGACAACGGTTGCTTCCGTCTGATCATTTACCGTGATTTCACCGCGATAAGCCATGCTTCGGCGCGACGGAACGGCGACCAGTTCGGTTCCTTTCATGGTGGCATTGGCCGCTGCCTTTCGAGTGCGGAATCCGGCCAGCAGCGCGTTTCCGGCTTTGTCTTCGTTCATTCGTTTGGACAGGCCGCTGTATGTGACGCGCGGATCGAGCACCGTGCCGGTCATGGCCACGGCGCGCCCGTCGTCGGTCACGGTCAGATGAATTGTCGCTTCCGTGCCGACGACTTTGTGGCCGCGATAGGTTTGCTCGAAGCGGTACACCGTCAGGGTTTCAAACCGGGCGGGCGGGCGGGCGCTCAACTGCAATTCGTCGAGCACACTTGCGTCCTTGATCGGATCGAGCTTGAGCAGGGCGGTGTTGTTCATCACCCAGCGTTTGAACGACGCCAGCGCGTCGCCGTCTTCGACCATGAAGATGGCTCCGTTTTCCTGAAGCAGGTTGATACCGTTCAACGCTCCGGTGGAAGTCTTATGCAACCGGGCGTTCTGGGTTTCCTGCAAATTGACGAGGACGGGGGCCGGTTTGGCGGCGGCCTTGACGCTTTGTTGGCGAAGTTTGACCGGAGTCAATCCGGCAACGAGTGACAAGCCGAGCAAGGCTGCGGGGAACAGGTTTTTGCGACTGCGTGTGAACATTACGAAGGTCTCCTTTTCAATTGGTTGTTTCGGTTTTCGTGACGGGGGGAAGGTAAATCGGAAAGCCGAAACGAACAGCGAAACGATTCACTGTGGCGCTGTGAACTGGCACACAGCGGGGCAAGCAGGCTGCGTACAAAAGCACAGCCGCCGGTAAAGGGCAGACTCTACCGGCGGCTGATCGGGTTCAATTAACGCCGTGACCGCGTCAATCGTGAAACTTGTTGGCAACGGCTTTGGCCGCGTCCTGGATGGCCTGTTCCGCCTGGCTCATCGCGGCGTTCGTGGATTCGTCCAAGTTGTCCGGATCATCGCTGATGTAATCCATAAAAACGGCCATCAGCACTTCCTGGCCGTCAGGAAAACGCAGCCGGGCGGCGTCGGCGCGCACGTGACGCGATTGCGCGGGACTGCTCAGGCTGCCGCCTTTGTTGTACACGTTGATGCGCGGACTGAACATCGGCGTCACCTGCGAGGCGATGTAGGCCTTGTCGTTCGGGAAGGTGTTCGAGTCCAGTTGCATGGTCGCCCAGAAACGGGCCTCTCCGGCGTTGCTCAGCACGTTGTCCTGCAACACGCGGCGCAACAGTTTGACCATTTCGTTTGGCGTCGAAACGTTTTCCCAGCCTTCGGCGCGGTCGGCGTTGGCGCTGGCGTTGCCGTGGTCGCTGGGGCCGCCGCTCATATAGCGATGGATTCGCGTCACATTCAATCCCAGGTTATCCAGCCGTTGATTGATCGTTGCCCGGCCCACACGCTGGATCAGGACGTTGGTCGCCCAGTTATTGCTGCACCGGATCATAAAGCCCGCCAGTTGATCCACGCGGTATTCCGTGTTCGGTTGCAGGTAGCTGCATTGATTGCTGCCGGTGGAGGTGTTGGAGTTGACGAACTCCGTCCACGCCACATTCCCGGAATCAATTTCCCGCAACAGCGCATACAAAATGCCGATCTTGCTGGTGCTGGCGATGGCGAAAGTTTGATTGCCGTGGATCGAGTAACTGTAGCCGGTCGTCAGATTCAATACCGCCGCTCCGGCCAGCGCGGGCGCGCCGTCCACGGCCTTGCGAACCTGCGTGCTCAGCGGCGAATTGTCGTTGGCCACCACCGGAGCGTCGAAATACCAAATCCCGCCGAAACGCACACCCGCAGGGGTTTCCGCCGCATAAAAGTTGTCAATGTTGTAGCCGTCCGCCCAGTTGTTATTGTAATACCGCTGGAAGACGCGGACTTCGCGATTGGTGCGGACGCGGTAACTGGTGTTGGCGTCCCGCCAGATGGCGGAAAAGAAAACCTGGCCGCCGACCGTGTGCGAATCCACATGAACCGGCGCATACCCCAGCGCGCTGTAATCGTTGAATTTGTCCTGGTACTGAGCCGCCGTCAGTTTGCTGTGCCAGTAAGCGCCCACGCCGGGTTGGTGATACCAGACCGAGATGAACCGCGACTGGCCGCCGATGGCGTAGGCTTCGATGCGATGCGGGCGCCAGCCGTTCTGACCGATGGTGTCAGCCAGCGTCTGCATCTGCGCCAGCGTCAGATCGGGATAGGTCAGCCAATTGACGTTGCCGGTATTCCTGTACCAGAGTCCGGCGTAGCGCATGCCGCCGGAGGTTTGATAGCCGCTGACATCCACCAGATAAAACCCTTGTTGACGATAATCGGCATTGTGCGCGTTGAATTCGGCGAGCGTTTTGCCGAAACGCCCCCGCCAGTCAATTCCGCTGGTGTTCTGCACCCAGCGCGTGAAGTACCGGACGTTGCCGTTATCCACGTAGCCGGTCAGCCGTGCCGGGCGATAACCCTGTTCGTTGTAGCTTTGGCTGCCGTCGTTGCTGTTTTCAAAAAAGTCGTCCTGCAGGTCGGCGGGTGTCACGCCGTAGCGGACGACGCCTTCGGCTTCGGCGCGCGCCGTCACCGGCACGAAGCAAAGCAGGCTGAAAACGAGTGCGAGCAGAAATCGTTTGGTTTTGTTGGCTGGCATAAATTTTCTCCTTCTGGTTAATCGAATCATCACGTTGTTTTCGCAATTGAGCAGCAGACCCGCGTCACCGGGCCGCCTGGCCGGTTTCGATTTTCAGCCGCTCGGTTAACTGGCGCAGGCGGATTCCTTCCTGATTCACCTGCAGTGTCAGTTCGTCCACTCGTTGATTGACAGGCTGGCGGCGGGCCAGCCGCTTCTGCGCCAGGTTGCCGGTCAACTCGGCTTTGAGCAGTTCCAGTTCGCCCGGGCTTTCAGAAGCCGTTGAGAGTGCGGCCAGTTCCTGTTGCATTGCGTATTCTTCCTCTTCCAGGTGTTGCTGTTCGGCTAGTGTGGCTTGCAGTTCACGTTCGATCTGCTTCAGCTTCCATTGCTGAAACTCCAGGTTTTGCCGCAGCAGTTCCACGCGAAGCTGCCTGATTTCCGCCATCAACTGCCGGTTCAACACGGTCTCATGCTCGGCATTTCCGCCGGCTCGCTCAGGGGGTTGCGTCTGAGCAAAGCCGCTGGCCGTCATTACCGCGAAGAGACAAAGGCCGATCAGTGAGAACATTGCTTGTTTCATTGGTTCCTTTCGTTCCGGCTTGCTTAACGCGTTGTGAGAGTGCCCTGGCAGACGCCATAGCGGCTGATGGCCAGGCCGCCGAGTCTGGGCGCACCGCCTGTGCCTTTGGTGATCTCGACTTCCAGGTAATAGACCCTGGCGATGTTCGGTCCGGCGAACTCGAACCTGGGAAACTGGCCGCAATTGCCGATGGACTGGGATTGAGCCGCCGGGATTTGCGGATAATCATTGCTGTCGAAGGTGATCAGGGTATTGATGTTTCCCTCGCCGGGGCCGCCGAAATCACCGCCCGGATTGGCGCCGACAGCCAGAATGAGTTCCTTCAACCGTACGACAACGCGTTCGTTCGAGCCGTTGTCGCGATAACGGACGATCAGCGCAGGCCAACTGGTCGGCGTCAGATTGGCGAACAAGCCGTCCACGGCGACGACGTTGTAGCGAATGGTCGCCGTCCCTTCGCCCGCCGCCGGATTGAACAAGACACCCGGGCCGGAGAGGATGATCTTGTTCACGTCGGCCTCATCCACGCTTCCAGTGGAAGCGGCGGAAGTCCAAATCTTCCAGGAATCCTGCGCCGAAACAGGGATCATCAACGCAGCAAGCAGGAAGAGCGCAAAACAGGGTTTCATCAATTCGTTTTTCATTCTTTATCTCCTTTGGGTTCGTGGTCATTGGGGGCAACGAAGAAGAACGCCGCGTTGGCGATCCGTCCGCTGACAGGCGACACACTAAACGCAGGCGCGCGAATCGGCAGCGAAGCCATTCACTGCGCTGCTGTGAGGCCGTTCACAGTGACCTGCGTAGGGCGGATCACTGCAAAACAAAAGGCCGGGCGACTTGCCCGGCCTTCGGAGTTATCCAATTCTGTCCTTGCTGATTGGCGGTTATTTGCGCCACAACGCGGCATAGTTGGCGCTCGCGCCCGCGTCATACCCCGTCACGAGGCGGGTCAAATAACCTTGTCCAAGCTGCAATTCCCATTCGTCCTGGTATTCGGCGCGGGTCAGGTCGTGTCGAGCGACGTAAGCGCCCGCAACCGCGCTTTGCCAGATGGCCGTAAAGCGCACGCTGCCTGCCTGGTCGTAGGCATTGAGATAAACCAGTTGCCGTCCCGCCGCTTTGTTCTCATTGAACTTGGCCTGGTACTCGGCTGAGGTCAAGACCGGGCGCGCTTCGTAACTGCCGACGAACTTCTGCTCGTAAAAGGCCGTGTGACTGCGCTGGCCGCCAACGAAGACGACCGAGGAATTGACGATGCGATAGCCGGCGGCGTTCAGGTTGTTAAACAGCGCCTGATGTTGCGCGTCGGTGCGTCCGTGATAAGCCGTCCAGGCCGGGCCGGCCTGCTTGACGAAGATCACGGCGTAGCGGATGGCGTTGCCGTCAGTGTAGCTTTCGACTTGCAGCGGGCGGAAGCCTTGTCCCTGGCGCAGATCGAATTCGTCCTGGTATTGATCGGCGGTCAGATTGTGCCGCGCCGTCCATTGCGTGCCGTCCGCGGGGCGGAAAATGGCGTTGAAGAAATTCTTGCCGTTGACTTCAAAGCCGTCCACCCAAACCAAACGGTAGCCGGACTTGCTGATGTGTTCGACGGCGAATTGATAATCGGCCGCCGCAACGCCGTGTCTGGCAATTTCGGGGAAACCCTTTGAGTAATCGGGCAGGATGGCGGTCTTCGGCGTCGTTAATTCTTCAGCCGAGAGGCGTTCCCAGTCCGTGGTTACGTCCTGCGTCGCCAGGATGCTCTTGGTCCAGGCGCCGTGGAATTTGATCGGCAAGGACGGGCCTTCTTCGTTTTCGCCAGTCACGTCCGACATATCAATGTGCAGGTGCGGGCCGCTGGATGCGCCGGCATTGCCGACGCGGCCAATCACCTGGCCCTGCTTGATCTGCGCGCGCTGGCCTGCGGGGACAATGGCTTCCACGGGGTAATCGCCGCCGTCCTTGTCGTCGGCATTCTGCATAAACTGCGCGTTGAAAGGGCACAGTCCGGGCGGAACGGTGCCTGTCTTCAAGTGAGCGTAAAGGACCGTCTTGTTTTCGTTGGCGCTTTTGACCACCAGAAAGTTGGCGCTGCGGCTGATGGTTTTGGGCGTGGAGAGCCGTCCCGCATGGCTTTCGCCCGGACGCGGATTTTCCGGCGCGTTGCGCCAGCACGCGATGACCTCGCCGTCGGCGATGGCATGGACGGGCGTGTTGTAAATGATCGAATCGCTGTTTTCTTCCGTGTCCGCATCGGGCGTGTTTCCGCGGTAGCGAGTCCATTTGTCCAGGTTGTTGTCAAAGCGCACGCCAACCAGATCGAGCGCCTTGCTGCCGCCCGCGTGGACATTGGAAAAGTACCAGTAATGGCCGGGGGGCAGGTCTTCCGCGCGGCCTGGGAACGGGTAACTGGCCGCCGCCTGGCTGCCGGAATTAAGTGTTGCCGCCGTCAGCAGCGATGCGCCAATGCTCAGCGCCAGCAACGCCAGCGCTATTGGACGGCGTGCGAGCCGCGCCAGATTACGGATGTTTTGCCTGTTCAATAAAGTCAACATTTGATCTCCTTCTCCTGCGAACTGTCTGTTGGTAACTGCGGCCGGTCGTTGCCGCGCCGCTTCATTGTGATGAGCCGCTTCTTGACTCGTCAGCTAAGGCGTAATGCGGGCCGAAAAACTATCAGCCCACGCATTTTTATTTTTCACTTTTTGAGCGTGACTGGCCGCGAAATTCAGGCGGAAGCTCCAGGTAAATGCGGTTTGCCAAGCGCCTGAACGAAAAACGGCGCTGCATTGGCCAATCAATGCAGCGCCGTTACAGTTGCCCTCCTCTCCGTTCCTCTTAAATCAAAAGCTTCAATTGCCTCCGCCAAAAATCACCAGATTCCAGATGCCGCGTCCATACGTGCCAACCCGGTAGCTGCTGCCGTCGCTGGCGACCCAGAGATCACTGACACTGACCAGCGGCAAACCGAATCCCCAGCGCTCGAAGGTCAATCCTTTATTTCTTGAGCGATACAAACCCAGATCACTTCCGATATAGATAACGCCGTTTTTCACTGGGTCGGCCTTGATGATGTTCAGCCGCACGCCTTCCGGCAAGCCGCCTAAACCGCCCGTGACCCATCCGTTTTTCGGATCGTTGGACGTCCAGATGCGGGCCTTGCCGTCGCGGTATCCGTCCGCGATGACGTAAAACTGCAAGTCCGGGCCGATGGCCAGATCCAGGAAGTATCCGTCGGCGTTGGCCGGCGTCGCGGCTTTTGTCCAGTGCTGTCCGAAATCCAGGGTGTAATAAATTTCGTTCCCGCTCACGAGCACGGCCAGTGTGCCGGCCACTTTTCCGGCGCGAACCCATCGCACGTTCTTGTTCGCGGGCAGGCCGTTGCTGGGGACGGCGTGCCAGGAATTGCCGAAGTTGACGCTGACATAAAGTTTGCCGTAGCTGATCGCATAAAGTGTTTCGCCGTCGGGGTCGGATGGACTCTGTTCCCAGAAATACGGCGTGCCGGATGGAATGCCGGGATACGTCATATCGCCGCCAGTGACGCCGCCGTCATCCGTTTTGTAGACTCCGCCATTGGTTGAAACAATTATTCGATTCGGGTCTGCCTGCGACATCACGCCGGCATGCCCATCTCCGCCGCCGATTTTTTCATAAGTCGCGCTGTTGTTTTTGCTGAGCATGACGCCGTTGTCCTGTAATGTGGCGAGAATCACGTTCGGATTTGCACGGGAAGAAGCGACGCTGAAAATCAGATGCGTCACCAAACCTTCGTTTACGTCTTGCCATCTCATGCCGCCATCCAGGCTACGGAACAGGCCGCCGTCATTGCCAATGTAAATTCGATTGTCTTCATCGAATGCCGCGCAATGAAAATCGGGGTGGACATAGGTTCCCAGAGTCTCGTCCGTGGAATTGACCAGTTTGAAACTGTTGCCGCCATCGCTGGTCTTGGCCAGCCGCAACTGGCCGCCGAAGTAAACAATGTCCGGGTTGGTCGGAAGCACAATCACCATTTGGTTGTAATCGCCCTGACTGCCAAGCAGTTCGTCGAGCGTTTCATCCAAGTTGGTGTATTTTTTTGAGCCGGCGTTCAGCGAGGACCAGTTTAGGCCGCCATTCAAAGACTTCAGCAAATGCGCGGGGCCGTTGCCGGGACCGGTTGCCAGCGCATATTGAACACTCGGATCACTGGGGGCGGACGCCAGCGTGATGCGGCCCAGACCGACGGGATAGTTCGCTGCTTTCGCCCAGGTGTTGCCGCCGGTGGTGGAGTGCCAGATGTCGCGCTTGGTGCTGAGGGTAAAGTCGTTGCTGCCCGCCCAGGCGATGCTCCAAACCTCCGGCTTGGTGCCGTCAAGCAGTTCCAGTTGATATGACGCGCCCGCGTTGGTTGAGCGATAAAGCCCTTTGTCCGTGGCGACCAGAATCAAATTGCTGTCGGTGGGGCTGACCACGATGGAACGAATGCTGGTCGAATCGCCAAGCAGTTTTGCCGCCGACCAATGAATGCCGCCGTCCGTGCTTTTCAGAATGCCCAAGCCTGGTGCTGTTCCCAGTTTCGAGTCCAGTTCGCCGCCGAAATAACCAAAGCGATGTGGATCGCCCAAGCCCAGATAAAGCCGGTTCGGATTTTCCGGGTCCATCGCCAAGGCTCCGCATCCCAGGCTGCCGACGGTTTCGGTTATCGGCGTCCAGGTGGCGCCGCGATCGGTGGTGCGCCACACGCCGCCGCCAGCCGACGCGACGTAAAGAGTATTTGCGTCGCTCGGATGCGTGACGATGCTGACCAGGCGACCGGCATCCATCTTGGAAGTGGCCATCTTCGACGGCCCCAGGCTTCCCCAAATTTCTAAAGCCTGTCCCGCCGTCAGATTCGTGCGCGGTACTTGCAACTGGGGCCCGTTGATTTCGCGTTCGCGGGCCGCCGCCGCCATCAGGCTGCGGGCGTATTCAGGATCGTTTTTGCGACCTGGGAAACGTTCGGCCAGTAGAAGCTGCCGTTTTTTCAATTCGTCTTTGTACGGTTCCTGCCCTTCGGCAAATTTCGTTCGCGCGGAGTCTTGCGCCTTCCCAGTGAAACGTGGATGGATTTGGGCGGCCAGCACCAAATTGATAACCAATAAGCTCAAAGCCAGGATTTTGACTGTTCGCATGGTGTCTCCTCTATTGTTTCGTTACCTGTGGTTGTGATGCGCAATGGTCATTTCCAACGCGAACAAGTTACCCGGCGGTGAGAAAGGAGACAGCGAAGCCATTCACTGCGGCGGTGTGAAGTGATTCACAGCGGGCCGAGAACGTCATCCAAGCAAAACAAGCAGGTAATGGGAGAGAAAAGAAAGCAGGACGGTCAGCGCGCCGGCGATGCCAACGGCAAACGCGGTGACGCGTGCCAGTTTAATCCAATCGTTGATCGTGTCGCGATCCAGCAGCGCGCCAATTGAGACTCCCAGGCCCGGACAGATCAGCCCAATGCTGGCTGCAATCTTGAACGGCTCGCTCAAGGCAAATCCAGATCTCGGACTCACAATATGCAGTTCATCGTGAAACAGGCTGTGGATTCCAGCGGCGACAAACATCAAGAAAGTCCCATCAGCCCGGCCTTTCCCGCGTTTGCGTGATTTCCCATTTCAAATTCCGCAGCGATTGGCCAGAAACTGGCGGTTGTGAATCGTCCAGTGATGGTTGCGGCTGGAGGAAAGAAAGCCGCGTTCTTTGTAGGAAACAATGATCTTATTGACGCTTTCGCGCGTTGCGCCGACCAGATTGGCCAGATCGCTTTGCGTCAATCGCACCGGAATAAAGACTTCGCCGCCGGTCGCCGGTTGGCCGTACTTTTCGGAAAAACCGAGCAACTGGCGCGCGACGCGGTGTTCGATGTCGCGCGTGGCCAGCGATTGAATCTGTTCGTTGGCCTGGCGCAGCCGCGCCGAAAGCAGGCAGGCCAGATTATGGCTGAGCGCCGGCATTGCGAATAGAAACCGCCGGAATGTGGCGCAATCCAGCCAGAGCAGGTCGGAGTCTTCGAGCGTTTCAACGCTGGCCGAACGGTTTTGCTGATCCAGCGCGCACATTTCGCCGACGCTTTCGCCGGAGCCGAGAATACAAATGATGACATCCGCGCCGCTTTCCTGCTCGACGTGAACTTTGAGTGTGCCGCTGAGGATGAAATAAACCGCTTCACCGGTCTGTTCGGCAGTCATCAGGGACGTTCCGGCGGCGAAGCGTTTGGCGCGCAGGGATTCGTTCAACTGCTGAAGCTGCGCATCGGACAGGCCGCGAAACAGCGCTATTTCCCGCAAATGATCCCAGGTGATTTCAATCGAATGGCGAACGCTGGTGGACATCATGGCTTCCCTCCCGTGAATTGCCCTGCGCGTGCGCGGCGCTTACAATCGGCGCACTCACGAACAGAGCGGTTTTGAACTTCCCCCAATCCGTAACGCGACGGCGCGCGGCAGAAACTACAATGCCGGAGAAATTTTTTTCGCGTTCCCCGAATTGTGGATGCCGGAGATGATTCCGATTGGCGGGAAAAAACAAACAGCAGGATAATGTCGGCCTATGATGCTGCGGGAAAAATATCTCAATCCTTTTACCGATTTCGGCTTCAAGAAACTATTCGGCAGCGAACCGAACAAGGACTTGTTGATTGATTTTCTGAACCAGCTTCTGCCGCCGCGCCATCAAATCCAGGATCTGAGCTTCACTCGTAACGAACAACTTGGCGCAAGCGACATTGACCGCAAAGCCATCTTCGATTTGTATTGCACCAGCCACAGCGGCGAGCGCTTCATTGTCGAAATGCAGAAAGCCAAACAGAACTATTTCAAAGACCGCAGCCTTTTTTACGCAACCTTCCCGATTCAGGAACAGGCGCAACGCGGCGACTGGGATTTCAAACTGGCGGCGGTGTATCTGGTCGGAATTCTGGATTTTGTCTTTGCTGAAGATGCAAGGGACACGGAGGTCTGTCATCGAGTGGAATTGAAGGACCAGGAAAACCGCGTCTTTTATGACAAGCTGACGTTCATTTATCTTGAAATGCCAAAGTTCAACAAGACGGAAGCCGAACTGGAGACGGCGTTTGATAAATGGCTTTACGTCTTGAAGTATTTGCCCGCACTGACCGACCGCCCGGCGAAGTTACAAGAACGCATTTTTGCCAAGCTGTTCGAGGCGGCGGAAATCGGCAAATTCAACCGCGACGAAATGATGCAGTATGAACAAAGCTTGAAATATTACCGCGATTTGAAGAACGTGATTGATACGGCGGCGGTGGAAGGCGAGCAAAAAGGTCGCGAGGAAGGTCGCGAGGAAGGTCGCAAGGAAGGTCGCAAGGAAGGAGAAGCAAGCAAGGCTGTGGAAATTGCGCGCCAACTTTTGCGGGAAAACCTTCCGCTGAACCTGATTGCCAGAGCAACAAGCTTGAGCGAAGACGAGATCGCCGCGCTGTCGCGGGACTCCACGCCGCAAGACAATCCGGCCGGATGATAAACCCTCTTTTCCTCTCCTCCTTGAGTTAGAGCAGATGTGCTGATCCACGGGAAATCAATGGACTTAACCAGGGTCAACCAAATCACCGGGAAGCTGACCGCCTGGCAGGCGGGCGATGCTGCGGCAATGGATGAAGTCATCCGGGCCGTTTATCAGGAATTGCGGCGAATGGCCGACCGGTATCTGCGGCAGGAAAATCCCGGCCATACCCTGCAGCCGACGGCGCTGGTTCATGAAGCCTGGCTGCGATTGATTGATCAGACACAGGTCAACTGGCAGAACCGGGCGCAGTTTTTCGGCGTGGCGGCGCAAATGATGCGGCGGATTCTGGTGGATCACGCGAAAACCAAACATCGGGAAAAACGCGGCGGCGACGCGGTCAGACTTGTGCTTGACGAAGGCATGGATTTGTCCGATGAGCGCGCGGCGGATTTGGTGGCGCTGGATGATGCGCTGCACGCGCTCTCGGCGATTGATCCGCGCAAATGCCGCGTCGTCGAGTTGCGTTATTTCGGAGGCTTGAGCGTCGAAGAGACGGCGGAAATTCTGGATGTTTCGCCGCAGACCGTCCTGCGCGATTGGAAGCTGGCCAAAGCCTGGCTTTATCAGGAGATCAAAAAGTGAACTCCGAACGCTGGCAACAGATCGAAACGCTTTTCCATGACGCTTCGGAACTTGCGCCGGACGCGCGCGGGCCTTTTCTGGAAAGCGCTTGCGCCGGCGACGCTGAACTAAGAAACCAGGTGGAAGCCTTGCTCCAATCGCTGGAAGAATCCGGCGATTTCATCGAAGCGCCTCCTGTCGCCCAAACCGTTTCCTCGCCAACCGCCAGTTTCATCGGACGCGCCATCGGCCATTACAAAGTCGTTTCGCTGCTGGGCGCGGGCGGAATGGGCGAAGTCTATCTGGCCAGAGATTCAAAACTGGACCGCCCCATCGCGCTGAAAATTCTTCCCGCGCAATTCACCGCCGATCCCATGCAGGTGCAACGCTTCGCCCGCGAAGCCCGCGCCGCGTCAGCGCTCAATCACCCGAACATCATTACCATTCACGAAATCGGCCACGACGCAGGCGCGCACTTTATCGCCACGGAATTCATCGCCGGCGAAACCCTGCGTGAAAAAATCAATCGCGGAAAAATCGAACTGAAAGAAGCCCTGCGCATCGCCACGCAAATCGCCGATGCGCTTTCGGCGGCGCACGCCGCTGGCATTGTCCATCGCGACATCAAACCGGAAAACGTCATGGTGCGGCCCGACGGTCTGGTCAAAGTCCTGGATTTCGGCCTGGCCAAACCGGCGGAAAGACAACTGGAAGGGGAGACAGGGGGACAGGGGGACGGGGAGACGGGGGGACGAGGAGATAGAAAGACAGCGCACGTTGAAACAGGAAGATATGGGGAGGAGGAAACCAGGCGGTTTGAAGAGGCGGAGACAAGAGAATACGGTGAACAGGAGATGGAACGGAGGTTTTCTACCAATTCTCATCTCTCCTTGTCCCCCCGTCCCCCTGTCTCCCAGTCTCCCCGTCCCTCCCTCTCCTTTTTTCCCTCGCTTCCGCAACTGACCGAGCCGGGAATATTGATGGGCACGATTGCCTATCTTTCGCCGGAGCAGGTGCGGCGCGAAGAGCTTGATCCGGCGACGGACGTGTTCAGTTTTGGGGTGGTGCTGTATGAAGTGGTCACCGGAGTGCGTCCGTTTCCTGGCACAAACGCGGCGCAGGTATGCGATGCAATTCTGTCGCATTCGCCGCAGCCTGTCGCCAAACTTCGCCCGGAGGCATCCTCCGCGCTGACGCGGATCATTGAGCGGGCGCTGGCGAAAGATCGCGCAATGCGTTATCGAAACGCCTCCGAAATGCACGCGGACCTGAAGCGGGTTTCGCGGACGCTGGAAACGGGGGCGCTTACCGCCATCGGCGCGCCGGCGGATCGCGAAGCGAAACCTTGGCGCGATTGGCGGTTGGTGGCGTTAACGGCGTTGGTTGGTTTGGCCGTCGCTGCCGGGCTTGTCTACAAATTCTTTTTGGCGGGCAACTCTTCCGCCAGGTCCCCGTGGGCGGCGGCGCGTACGATTCAACTGACCCGGCAACCGGGCGAAGATCTGTTTCCGAATCTTGCGCCGGATGGACAATCTTTCCTTTATGTCAGTTCGGCGGCGGGCAATCGGGATATTTACCGGCAGGCCATCGGGGAACAGACCGCGCGCAATCTGACGCAGGATAGCGCGGCGAACGATACGCATCCGGCGTTTTCGCCCGATGGGAAAACGATTGCCTTTCGCTCCGACCGGGCGGGCGGCGGCATCTTTCTGATGGATGTGAAAGGGGAAAACGTCCGGCAGTTGACGGATTTCGGATTTCATCCGGCGTGGTCGCCCGACGGGCGCGAATTGTTCTGCACGATGGAAAGCATCGTCACGCCCGGAGACCGTTCACTGGCGCAGCACAAACTGTGGGGGATTGACGTTGTCACCGGCGACCGCAGGATGATTTCCACCGAAGATGTCGCGCAGCCGCAATGGTCGCCAAACGGCAACAGGCTGGCATATTGGGGATCGAGTCCGAACACGCAGCGTGACATCTGGACGATGGCTGCAGGCGGCGCACCTGTTGCCGTCACCAACGACGGGGCGCTGGATTGGAATCCCGTCTGGTCGCCCGACGGACGGTATCTGTATTTTTCCAGCGACCGCGCCGGACAGATGAGATTGTGGCGCGTCGCCATTGACGAAGTTTCGGGCAAGGTCTTGAGCGCGGTCGAACCCGTTCCCGCGCCCGCCGCGTTCAGCCAGCAATCGCCGGGGTTTTCGCGGGATGGCCGCCGTCTGATTTATGTCGCCAAAGCCCGGACAAAGAAAAACATCCAGCGGCTGGATTTCGATCCGGTTGCGGGGGTGGTCATTGGATCGCCGGTGCGCATCACACGGGATGACGAATGGATCACGGAACCCCACCTGTCGCCCGACGGCCAGTGGCTGGTGTGCGGTTCGTCGGACGAACCGCAGGAAGACCTGTTTATTTTGCGCAGCGACGGCAGCGGCCAGCGGCGCAAACTGACCAACGATCCCGCCAAAGACCGCGAGCCGAACTGGTCGCCCGACGGCAAACAAATCGCTTTTCATTCCAATCAAAGCGGCGCCTGGGAAATTTGGATGATCAACGCCGATGGCAGCAATCGCCGCCAGATCACATTCACCGCGCAGGAAAACGCGTTTGTTCCATTCTGGTCGCCGGATGGAACGCGGCTGGCGTATACGACGCGGCGCGGCCTTCCTTTCATTCTTGACCTCGCCCGCCCCTGGTGGGAGCAGACGCCGCAGGCAATCGTTTCACCCGGGGCGCAGGAAACATTTTTGCCCGCCGCCTGGTCGCCGGACGGAAGGCAACTGGCAGGTCCCTGGCAGCCGCGCGGCTTGCGTTCGCGGCTGGGCGCATATTCGTTTCAAACGCGCAGTTTCACGCCGTTGACCAATGGACGCGGTCTGTTCCCCGTCTGGCTCAACGACAATCGCCGCGTGCTTTACGTGGAGGCCGGAAAGCTCCTTCTTTCCGATCCCGTTACGCAACAGGAGCGGGAGGTTTTTTCCCTCCTCCCCCACCGCATCAGCAGCGTTGCCGTGACACGCGACAATCGGGGTCTTTACATCAGCGTGGAAGAGAATGAAGCCGACATTTGGCTGCTCGACCGGCAATGAGGAATTTGAATAATGACGATGAAATCAACTGTGACAGCTTTTGGGTTTCTTTTCTTGGTCGCACTCTGTCAGGTCAATACTGAAGCCTCGCCCCGCCTGCAAGATGGCGAGCAGACACGCAAGCTTTGGGACAGTGAATTTTTCAAATCCAAAGGCAAGCCTGCGGCAGGGAAACCGGCTGCGCCGCGCCGCCGTTACCGCATCGTCACGCCGAAAATTCCAGTGGACCGGGTGGATGGCGAGACCGTGGTCGGCATCACGCTGTGGCGGCTGCGGCCTTCAACGGCGGCGGACGATAAGCAGACTCGGTTGCTGAAACATTCCAAGGACAATACCAAAGTGGCGCAGTGGACGCCGGAACGCATTTCCGTGGACACTCCGCTGGCCATTGGCCAGCGCGTGCGTTTGAGCATCGAATCGGCGCGCACCGGTTACCTGTACGTGATTGATCGCGAGCTATACGCTGACGGCAGCCTGGGCGAACCGCATCTGATTTTCCCGACGACGAGGCTCCGCGGCGGCAATAATCGTGTGACCGTTGGCCGCATCATTGACATTCCAACCCAGGAAGACAGCCCGAACTATTTCAATCTACTGCCAGACCGCGCGGATCTGGCTGGCGAAGTCATCAGCGTGTTGATCACGCCGCAGCCGCTTCCCGATGTGAAAATCGGCGAAGACGATGTGGTGCTGCCCAAAGCTGATGTTGAGTTGTGGGAACAGAAATGGGGCACGCAAGTGGGCAGGCTGGAAATGGAGAACTCAAAAGGAAAGGCATGGACGAAGGAAGAGAAAGAGGCCGGCGCGGTGAACGGACATACGCTGAAACCGAACAGCCCCGCGCCACAAACGCTGTATTACCGCCCTGACACCAAAAACAGCGATCCACTGCTGGTTAGCGTGCGGTTGAGATACGGCAACCTCAAACCACCCACGCGGTAAATCTAACTTTCTGTTTTGCAGGCAAAAGTTGACTTTCCAAATTTCTTGATTAATCATCCGCCGTCCGCACTAAAGACACGCTACATTGCAGAATTCAAACCCGGCTAGGTGGAGAAGATGTTTCTTGTCCTCCTCACTTTCCAACAGTCGGGTAATTGAGCTCTGATTCAAGCTATCAGAATCAAAAATATAGAAAAGAATTCCTCGCACGAATTCACAAAGAAGACGCACGAAGGCAAAACTCGCCCGAAACTCAATTCACTCTCTTGTTTCAGGATTCCTTCGTACTACGCCACTCGAAGCTTGAACTTCTGTAGCAATGTCGGCTGACCGTCCGAGCAATAGCATCTGCTGTGCATCCCTTCTTTAACCAAATCAAAACGTTGAAGCTCTGGCTTCAACTTCACTGTCGGAGGAAAAATGAACAAGAGACTGAGTTTTATCATGGTTGTGGGATTGTCTGTTCTTTGTCTCGCACCATTTTTTTCAGCTTTGGTATCCGGCCAGGGCAATTCCCAAGGAACTGAGAATCGAGCCGAGGTGAGTTTGCCCGATAAATTCGACACGACCAGCAGGCCTTTGCGGGAAATGTTCCCAGACAAGGCTGCGCCATTGGTTCCGCGTGGCGGCAGGGATTTTGAGCCTGGACGGCCACAACCGGTTGGCAATTCCAACCCTGGGGGGGATGACCCGCTGGTCGGAAAAAGCCTTGGATTTCCATCGGCCTTTGTAACGCCAAAGGCGTTTACCGAGGGAGTTCCAATTGACCCAACTTACCGCGTTGCTCCACCGGATACGACTGGCGACCTGGGGCCGAATCACTATGTTCAATGGGTCAATCTACGCTATTCGATCTACAACGTAGTCCGGGATGGCAGCAACAATATTACGAATTTCAATCTGGTAAGCGGTTTTCCAAAAAATGGGAATGTCATTTGGCAGGGCTTCGGCGGAACTTGTGCAGCCAACAATGACGGCGATCCGATCGTGCAATACGATCAGTTGGCAAATCGCTGGATACTCACTCAGTTTGCCGTGTCCAGCACTCCGTACACGCAGTGTGTGGCCGTCTCGACCGGGCCTGATCCGACCGGAACTTATCATCGTTACGCATACTCTTACGGGACAGACTTTAATGACTATCCCAAAATGGGCGTCTGGCCCAACGGTTACTACATCACTTACAACATGTTCCGCAGGGGCCGTACCTTCGTTGGCAATCGAGTCTGCGCTTTCGAACGTGACAAGATGCTGACTGGCGCATCTGCCAGGCAGGTTTGCGCTCAGACAAACAGCGGCGCCAGCCTGTTGCCGGCGGATCTTGAAGGCACCGCTTTGCCTCCAGCCAATTCGCCGAATTTCCTGCTGAGTATCACTTCAAGCGCATTGCAATTCTGGAAGTTCACGGTTAACTGGACTGCCGGGACAGGATCGCTGACAGGTCCGACGACCGTTCCGGGCGTGGCAGCCTTCAGCAGGGCTTGCGGCGGAGGCACCTGCATCCCGCAGAATGGCGTGACGCAGCAACTGGACTCACTGGCAGATCGCCTGATGTATCGTCTGAGTTACCGCAACTTCGGCACTCGCGAAGCGCTTTTGGTGAACCATTCGGTCGCCACGGGCGGCGTCAGCGGCATTCGCTGGTATGAACTGACAAACGCCACGGGGCAGACCATCTCCAGCGCAACCCCCGTGGTTCGCCAGCAGGGCACTTTCTCACCAACCGCCGATTATCGCTGGATGGGAAGCGCCGCCATGGACAATAACGGCGGAATTGCCGTTGGCTATAATGTCTCAAGCTCCAGTATCAAGCCCGGCATTCGCTATGCTTATCGTGGGCCGAATGACACGCTCGGCACGCTGGGGAATGAAACCGAACTCAGGCTCGGCACTGGCTCCCAGACAGGCAACAATTTGTCCCGCTGGGGCGATTACAGCACGATCAGTGTGGACCCGGTGGACAAATGCACGATGGTTTTCACAACGGAGTACATTCCTTCGAACGGCTCCTATAACTGGGCCACGGCCATCTATTCTTTCAAGCTGAGCACTTGCCAGTAATTTCGCGCTGGCGATCAGGGAGAGGGGTGAGTATCTTTTGATACCCATCCCTCTCTATTTTTCTCAGGTGGAAGAGATTGAGCGGATTCAGTCCGACGCCTCCGGATTGGTTCAGAGGCCGACACGGCTTCATTGAAAGGAGATTACTTGAGAATGTTCTGCGAAATCGCATTCGCTGTTTCCGCCTCACTTTTGTTGATGACGATTTACGGCGCAGGTAATGAGGATTTACCGGCTGGCGTCTGGGGCGGAAAACATATCAGTCTGGAAGTGACCAGGACCGGCGGCAGTCTGGAGTATGACTGCGCTCACGGTACGATGGACGAAAAAATCATTCTTGACGGAAAAGGCCAATTCCGCGTTTCAGGAACGCACGTTGAAGAGCACGGCGGGCCAGCACGGCAATCTGAGAGGTCCGGCGGCTATCCGGTTATTTATGCCGGTCAGGTCAAGGATGGGAAAATGAAGCTATCCATTTTGCGGAAAGACAATAAAAAGGTGGTTGGGACATTCACCCTGCTTCGTGGCCAGGAGCCTTTCATTGTCAAATGCCGGTAAGCCGAAGGCGGCATTCTTCCGCAGCCGAAAGCGACCGAAAGCAAGATGCTATTTTCCGCTCCATTGCGGAGGCCGCTTTTCCAGGAAAGCGCAGATTCCCTCCTGCGCGTCCGCAGCCATTGCGTTCAAGCTCATCACTTCCCTTGTGTAGTCATAGGCTTTCGCCTGATCCAGATCAATCTGCGTATAAAAAGCATGCTTGCCCAGTCCCAGCGTCATCGGACTGGCTTCGGCAATCTGGCGGGCCAGATTTTCGGCTTCGGTGCGCAATTGTTCCGCCGGAACCACGCGATTGACCAGGCCCCATTCAGCAGCGGTGCGAGCGTCAATCGGCGCGCCGGTCATCAGCATTTCCAGCGCGCGTTTGCGTCCCACGGCTCGCGTCAAGGCCACCATCGGCGTTGAGCAAAACAGCCCGATGCGAACGCCCGGCGTCGCGAATTTCGCCGTTTCCGACGCCACCGCCAAATCGCAAGTCGCCACCAGTTGGCACCCGGCGGCGGTCGCCACGCCCTGGACTTCGGCGATGACAGGCTGCGGGATGCGCTGAATCTCCGTCATCATCTCCACGCAAACCTCAAAAAGCTTCCGGTAATCGCCGATGGTTCGTCCGCGCATCTCGCTCAAATCATGTCCCGAAGAAAAGACATTGCCTGCCGCCGCCAGAATCACCGCGCTGATTTCGCGGGATTCGCCGAAACTTCGCAGGCAGTCAAGCAGTTCCCGCATCAGCGCCAGCGAAAGCGCGTTGCGCCGCTCCGGACGGTTGAGCGTGATGCGGGCAATCTGTTGATCCACTTCCACAATCAGATTTTCATCGTTCCCTGACATACGCTTTCCTCTGCCAATGTGGGACAGGCTTTAGCCTGTCTACAGTGCAGACAGGCTAAAGCCTGTCCCACATTGGCCGTGTCTTTCAGGCAATGATCTTTTTCGCGACGACGCCGGCCACATCGGTCAAACGGAAATTGCGCCCGCTGGATTGGTACGTCAGCCGTTCGTGATCCAGACCCAGCAGATGCAGCACTGTCGCGTGGAAATCGTGTATGTGCATGCGGTCTTCGACGGCGTGGTAGCCAATGTCATCCGTCGCGCCATAGACGAAACCTGCTTTGGTGCCGCCGCCCGCCATCCAGATCGTGTAGCCATAAGGATTGTGGTCGCGCCCGTCACCACTTTCCGAAACCGGCGTGCGCCCGAATTCACCCGCCCAGATGACCAGCGTGTCTTTCAGCAGGCCGCGCGATTTCAGATCTTTCAGCAAACCGGCAATCGGTTTGTCCACTTCGCGGGCGTTTTTGTTGTGCAGGTTATACAGATCTTCGTGCTGATCCCATTTGTAGCTGTGCGTGCATTGAATGTATCGCACGCCACGCTCTGCCAGCCGCCGCGCCAGCAAGCATTGCCAGCCGAAATCCGCCGTCAGCGGATTGTCCAGCCCGTACAGTTTCTTGGTCGCGTCGGATTCCTTGTCTACCTGGAACGCTTCGGGCGCTTCGGTCTGCATGCGGAAGGCGAGTTCAAAGGCCTGGATGCGCGCTTCCAGTTGCGGGTCCTGTTTGTGCAGCTCCTTGTGCCGGCGGTTGATGTTTTGCAGCATTTCCAGTTCGAAGCGCTGTTCATCTGGCGACAGGTGCTTGCTGAGCAGGTATTCAATCGGCTCGTTTTTGATGTCGTCCACTTTCAAGCCGGAATTGCCGATGGCCGTGCCCTGATACGCGCCGGGCAGGAAGGCCGACGACCAATTTTTCGCGCCGCCGTGCGAGAGCGTCGGTTTGATGGTGATGAAACCGGGCAGGTTTTGATTTTCCGTCCCCAGACCGTAAAGCGCCCAGGAACCCATGCTGGGGCGCACGAAGTTCGACATGCCGGTGAAGGTTTGCAGCATGGCCGCGCCGTGATCCACGCCTTCGCCGACCATCGAACGGATGATCGTCATCTCGTCCACACAGTCGCGAATGTTCGGGAACAGGTCGCTGACCGGAATGCCGCTCTTGCCGCCGGGTTTGAAATCCCATAGCGGTTTCATCAGCGGCCCGACTTTGCCGTCGGCAAACGCCAATGGCCGTTTGATGGGCAATGGCTTTCCGTGGTCGCGTATCAGCCGCTCTTTCGGGTCGAAAGTATCAATCGAAGACGGCCCGCCGTGCATGAACAGAAAAATCACGCGCTTGGCTTTCGGCTCGAAATGCGGCACTTTTGGCGCGAGCGGATTCAAGTTGTTATTGCCATCATTTACTGATGACAGGGATGCCGCCAGTCCCAGCGCTTCCTCGCCCATCATGGCTGATAAGCCAAGCGCTCCGAAGCCAAGTCCGGCGGCGCGCAGCCAGGCGCGGCGCGAAACAGGATTTTCAGCCCGGCGATAGATCGGTTGAAGCAGTTTGTTGATGTCTTCAGTCATAAGCCTCTTCACACGCCGAATTGGCGCAAATGATGATCACAATGCAAATATCCCCAGCGCAACCATTCGGCTTCGGTCATCTGGCCAAAGTACGGATGCGGCTGGAGCCTCAAATCTTTCGACGGTTGGCAAAAACGCTCGATCAGGAGTTCCAACTGTTGCCGATCGTGTTCGAATTCAACCGGCGGCGTGCCGCCAATCTCCTGGTCATTTTCCGGCATCGTCCTGACACCGTGTGGCCAGGGCAAAGGCGCTTTCAGCGCGATCCATTTCATCAATGTTTTCGTCATCAGGTTGCTGGCGCTGGTAGATTCGCGTTCGCCGAATTTGCATTTGAAAGAATCCGTCAAATGGCAGATGGCTTGATGCGCGGTCATCTTGCCCCACTGACGCTGACTGTCCGGACGCAAACGACGCAATCGCGCGAAAATCTCCGCCTTGTCTTCTTGATTCGAAAACGTCTTCATCGTGTCTTTAGTCCACGTAAAGAAAATCGTTCGAAGCCATCACCACGCGGCACAGGCTCTGCCACGCTTTTATTTCCGCCTGCTCGCCCGCGAACTTCTGCCTGAATGCAGACACGTACTTGAGCGCTTGTTCAATTTCGTCTTTTTCCGCCTGGCGATTCAGCACATGCAGGTACAGGCTTTCAACCCGCGCGGCGTCAGTGGCTCCGGCCTGCGCCAAAAGCGATTGCGCGACTTCTGCCGAACGATCCGTCAGGAATTCGCTGTTCAGCCAAAAGAGCGCCTGCGTTGAAACATTGGTCAATTGCCGTTTGCCCGCCATTGAAGTCGCATCGCCAAAATCAAAAAGATTCAGCAGCGTTGACAGATTGGCGCGGCGCAGCGGCAGGTAAACCGTCCGGCGCTTCACTTTTTCGGGATTCAAACTCAACCGGCCCTGATTGTTTTCGCCGTCGGTGCCGCGCCCTTGCTGCAGGGAACCGCCCATTGTCAGATCAATCGTGCCGCCAATCGCCAGCAAACCGTCGCGCATTTCTTCGACCATCAGACGGCGGCGGTTGAATCGCGTCAGCAGACGGTTGTCCGGATCGGCATCCGCCGCAAGCGCCGGATTCACACTCGCCATCTGATAAGCGCTCGACAGCATCATCAGACGGTGCATTGCCTTCATTGACCAGCCGCGCTTCACGAACTCGCGCGATAGATAGTCCAGCAATTCCGGATGCGTGGGCCTTTCGCCGGTTTTGCCGAAGTTGTCAGGCGTGCGCACCAGGCCTTCGCCAAAATGCCATTGCCAGATGCGGTTGACCATTACGCGACCTGTCAGCGGGTGTTCCGGCTGCACCATCCATTCGGCCAGTTGCAGGCGTCCGCTGCCGGTGAAGTTCGGTTTGGTGTCGAAGGCCGCCAAAATCGCCGGGAAGGCTTTCGGCGCATCTTCACCGTGGCTGTTGTAATCGCCGCGAATGAAGACTGGTTGCTTGACCGGCTCGCCGTCTTCGATGGCGCAGGCCACCTCCGGTTCGGCGGGCGCGCTCTTTTTCAACGCTTCGAGTTTCTTCTGTAATTCGCTGATGCGCTCTTGCTGGGCGGCGGTGAATTTGGTTTTGTCTTTGGGCGAAATGTTGAACGGGCCTTCGGCGTCAAAATAGACGCCATCAAAAAAGCGATCATCGCCCGCTTCAAACATTGGCTTGTCGGGCAGGGACTTTTTGTTTTCGGCCTGCGCTTTTTGGTATTCGGCGCGCCACTTGGCAACGGTTTCGTCCCATTCATGCAGGCGGGATTGGAAATCCTGTTGATATTTTTGGGCGACTTCCGCGCGGGTTGCATCCGTGGCTTTTCGCCATGCCAGCAGGTGCTGCGGCGTCAGGTCTTCGGGCTTCAAAAATTTGACCCAGCGTTTCAGCACATCTTCGGGCAGGTTCGCCTGGCGCGCGGCTTCTTCGGGCTTCAGGCCGTCGTTGTAAACTTTGTGCGCGGCCAGCATGAACTCGGCCACCCGAGGAGCAAATTGTTTAGCGGCTGGTTGTTTCACCGCGTGAACGATTTCATCTATCTCAAGGCGGACGCCTTTCTCCTTGCCCAGATGTTCGCTGCGAGCGGTCTGATATCTCTCCCACTCGGCTTTGGGCACAAGCGGTTTTTCAAAAATAGCCGAGACGTGCGAATCAGGATTGCTGAAGCTGCGCGTCGAGGCAAAGATATTGATCAGCGAGTAGTAGTCCTTCGTCAAAATCGCATCGAATTTATGATTGTGGCAGCGCGCGCAGGACACGGTCTGTCCCAGAAACGCCTTGGTCGTGACGTCCACCTGTTCGTCGTAAACGTCATAGAGCATTTTTTTCTTGTCCTGCTGCGCGACCGCCTTCGGCCCCAGCGCCAGAAAGCCCGTGGCGATGATGCCGCGGCGGTTGACGGTTTCACCGTTTTCCGTTGCGCCTTCCTTGCTTGGCAGCAAATCGCCTGCAAGCTGTTCGCGAATGAATTGGTCGTAGGGCAGATCGTTGTTGAACGCTTCAATGACGTAATCGCGGTATCTCCACGCGAACGGGTAGCGGTGATCCTCATCATTGCCGGTCGAATCGGCGTAACGGGCCACGTCCAGCCAGTTCCGTCCCCACTTTTCGCCGTATCTGGGCGAAGCCAGCAATCGTTCGACAACTTTTTCAAACGCGTTGGGCGAATTGTCGGCAAGGAAGTTTTTGATTTCGGTGTCGTTTGGCGGCAGTCCGGTCAGGTCATAAGTTGCGCGGCGCAGCAGCGTCAGTTTGTCGGCAGGCGGCGCGGGCTGCAAATTCTTTTTCTCAAGCTCCGCCAGCAGAAAGGCGTCAATCGGCGATTTCACCCAGGCAGGGGTTTTCACTTTCGGCACGGACGGATGAGCGAGCGGTTGATAAGCCCAGAATTTCTTTTCTTCGTCCGTGAATTCGCGCGTGGATTTTTTCTCTGATTTGGCTTCGCTGACCGCCGCTTCCGTTTTTGCGCTCGGCCAGGGCGCGCCCATCTTCACCCATTCGGTCAGCGCTGCGATCTCAGTCTCCTTCATCTTGCCGGTGGGCGGCATTTTCAGCTTGTCGTCATAGCTGATGACTTTCAGCAATCGGCTCTCTTCCGGCTTTTCTTTATTGATCAGGGCGCCACTTGCGCCGCCTCGAGCGAATCCTTCGGCGGTGGTCAGATCAAGTTCGGCAACCTGCGCCTTCGGGTTATGGCACTTCGCGCAGTTGGCGACCAGAACCGGTCTGACTTTCTTCTCGAAGAATTCCGTCGCATCGTTTGATTGCACCGGGGACGGCGTTTTGCCAGATGCTGAGTTGGCAGATGCTGTTTTGAATACCCCGCTGAGCGGCCACAACATCGCGATGACGAAAAGGACGGAGATGGATAGCTTCAAGCAGTAGCGCATCAACGGCATAAAATTGTTCCTCAAGGTTCAGGATTCGATGAGATTCGGGATTTTGAGTGCGTTCGGGTTATATCTTTGACCAGCCAACTGGTCAAGCCAAGTAGGTTCCACACTTCGCACTGCCAAGCCAGGTCGAGCAAAAGCCCCTATGGAGGAAGCTGCGTTTTTTCGGTAATTAGCCGAAAGGCCAGCCGAAGAACTTATGGCGAAGTTACAGCAAGGTTCGCTTCGCCGAAACGTCCTGTTTTCGGACTTGATTTTGGAATGAGAACATTTTTCCCTGCGCCGATAGCCAAACGCTTAATTATTAGAGGCTTGAGGAAATATTTTCATAGGCATTTTTACCGAATCACGTAAGAATTACCCGGTTGGAGGTTTTGAGGTTAAACAAGCCCTTAAAACAACTGGATGGAAATGGCAGCAACACAGTAGGTTATGGCTTTTTTTGCCGAACATCTTGTCGTGGCATCTTGCTTGCACAAGCCTAGGTGGGGCAACGAGATACCAGGTGGTTAATTCCACTGACGGTGTCAAGCGGTTACCAGGGTGAGGAAGGTAACCGCACTTATCAAGGCGCTACAGGCAATCCCACGACTGTAGCGCCTTTTATTTTGGATGAGGAGTTGCCTTGGAAGGTGAGTTATGTAGCTGGTGTCCCATAGCTTCAGACAAGATCACCCCCGACTCGTTTCAGAGACCAAATCCCCGAATTTAGCCAAATTTACGATGTAAATCGCTGATCATCAGATTTGCAATTCAACTGGATGGCAGGCCGTTTGGTAGGCGCATGAATGCGTGCCTCGAAAGGGTTTGCGGTTAAGGGATGCGCCGCAGTACGCGATCATGCGCCGACCTGACTGCCTGTGCGGAAAGTTTGATTGAATGGATTTGATCGAAGGAATCTGTTGTTTGCCGCCGGGCTTCTTGACTCGTTCTCCCGCCATTGGCTATGTTGCGTGACTCGATAGTTCAACTTCACGTGAGAACGCACGCAATGCTTAGCGAATACCGCCAACGCTTCGGCCAATTTCATACCGACCTTCACCGCGAAGCATACCTTTTCCGCTCGGGCCGCCAGACGTGCGACGAAACCGCTCACATATTCAGCGACTACAGCGATCTTTTCCGGCTTTCGACTGCCGAAGAGCTTCGCGCGAAACTGGAAGAGACTTCGGAGTACAGAGAAAGCGAACGAACCAGCATCCGGCGGCTGATTGCCTTTGCGCTCGAAAATCATCTGTTGGCGCAGGTGCGGGAGATCTCAGCGGAGATCGAAGAGTACGAAGCCAATGCCGGCCGCGCCGCCCAGGATTTGCGCGCCGAACGATTTGAAAAACTGCACAATGGCGCGCGCGCGCTAGGGCATGACAACTATCTGGCGATGCGGAGAGAGCTTCACGGTTCGATGGGCGGAGTAGATTTTGAAATGCTGGGAGCGCAAGCCAGTCAGTTTTTGGCAAAAACCGAAAGCCGATATGTTTCAGCACTTGCGCAACTGCTTCAGCGCGAAGCGAACGTTTCCATTGACCAGGCGACAGCGGCTGACTTGGACCGTTTGCGGCGTTATAAACGATTCGATGCGTTCTTCGGGCGAGAGCAAATGCCAAGAATGTACCGCGACCTGTTTGCCGCGCTGGGCTTTCGCACCGAAAACCAGTCGAACATTGAAATTGATTCTGTCCCGCGACCGAACAAACAGCCGCAGGCATTTTGCCTCCCCATTCGCGTCCCCGACGAAATCAAGCTGGTTGTGAACTTTGCCGGCGGGCAGGCGAACTACGGCGAATTCCTGCGCGAAGCCGGACACGCGCAACATTTCGCCTGGACTTCGCGCAATCTGTATCCGGAATTTCAACTCGGCGGCGATGCAGCGGTTGGCAAAGCCTGGGGAATGCTGTTTGAAAATTTGTTGCTTGACCTGACCTGGTTGACCGCAACTTTTGGTTTTGTCGAAAACGCGGAGTTTCGCCACGCGCTGTCGATGATCCGGCTGATGGAACTTCGCCGCCAAGCCGCCCGGCTGATTTACGAAACCGAATTTCACGCAGGCAAATTATCGGGCAGTGCAGGGAAGCGTTATGTCGAGTTGATGACCGACGCCGTCCGTGTGCGATTTGACGATGTGGAACACCTGCGCGACCTGAGCGATGACCTTCATCCAGCCAGCTTTCTGCGCGCCGCCGCGTTTGAAGCGCAAATGCGCGATCACCTGAAGACGCAATTCGGCTCGCGCTGGTGGGCCTCAGCGAAGGCAGGCGAGATGCTGATTGATTTGTGGAACACCGGCCAGCGGTATTCGGTGGAGGAGTTGGCACTGATGATTGGCTTGGGAGAGTTGAATCTCGATTATCTGATGACAGAGTTATCCAAAGACGTTGTTGGCTGAAGACGGGTGGACAACCATGATCATCTCGAAAATACTTCCAGCCAGAATGCTGGAAATAAAATTCTCTAAAGCCATTAAAAAAGGATTTGTGGATAATGTAGAACTCTGGCCGTTTGACTCGCTTCCTGGCATTAACTTCGCTGAGAATGAAGCTTGGGTTGCTAAACTTTTATCCAAAAATGGGCAGTCCTACTATTTCACAGGATTGAGAATTGTTTGGAAAACAGGACAGTACACTCGCTACTTGGAGTTTGAAAAGGTGAGTAGTGTTCATTGGATAAGCAATTCAACTCAAGAAAAGTTGTGCCTAAAGAATTCACAATATGACTATCTGGTGTTGGAGATGGTAGATGGAGAAAAAATCTGCCTCAATGGGTTAGACCAAGCCGTATTCCCCCTCCTAAATTTCTTTAACTGGTTACTGATTCAAAAAAGAAGTGATATTTAGTTATGGCAAATGCTGTTCACGTTGCTCTGGACGAACGCAGTTACGACATCACCATTGCTGACGGCGCTTTGAAGCAAGTCGGCGAAATCACGAGGGCGGCGCTCGGGCAGAAGACGCGCAAACTGGCGATCATCTCGAATGCGCGCGTTCACGGCTTTTATGGCAGAGCGGTTGAAAAGAGTTTGAAGCAGGCGGGCTTTGCCACGCTGACGCATTTGATGGGCGACGGCGAGCGGGCGAAGTCGCTCACCTCGGCGGAAAAAGCGCTGGCATTTATGATTGCCAATCGCTTTGAGCGGAGTGATGCGGTGGTGGCGCTCGGCGGCGGTGTGGTGGGCGATCTGGCGGGCTTCGTCGCGGCTTGTTATCAGCGCGGCGTGAATTATGTGCAGATTCCGACGACGCTGCTGGCGCAGATTGACAGTTCGGTGGGCGGTAAAACGGCGGTCAATCACAAGCTTGGCAAAAATCTGATCGGCGCGTTTCATCAGCCGCGCGCGGTCATCATTGATCCGCAAACGCTGGCGACACTGCCAAAGCGCGAATTACGCGCCGGGCTGTACGAAGCGTTGAAATACGGCGTGATCTGGGATCAAAAACTGTTTGCTTTGCTTCGGGACAAACTCGATGAGGTGTTTGCGCTCGACGCGGGCTTGTTGATTCAGATCATTGCGCGTTGCTGCGAGATCAAGGCCGAGGTCGTGACTGCCGATGAGCGCGAATCCGGCTTGCGGCGGATTTTGAATTTCGGGCATACGGTCGGGCACGCACTGGAGGCAGTGACGGCTTACCGCAGATTAAAACATGGCGAGGCGGTCGGATATGGGATGCAATGCGCTTCTATGATTGCGGAGAAAGCGGGTATAATCCCGCGCGTTGATAGTCACGCCATCCAATCCGGCGTTGACGAGCTTGCCCGATTCGACCAAGTGAAAAAGCTGCCCCGCATTGATGATTTGAACATTCAAGAGGTTATCGCCGCGATGGCGCATGACAAGAAAGTTGCCCAGGGCAAACTTCCCCTAATTCTGCCTACAAAAGTCGGCGAAGTTATCGTACGTGACGACATTCCCCCGACAATTATTCGCGCTTCTGTGCGTGAGTTGCTCAAGTAAATTGCGAAAGGTGGAAACAGGAATGAACGAGACAAAACAGAATACATATCGCGCACCGAATCCGGTTCGCAAAAAGAAGCCGGCGAAATCCAGCGGCCGGTTGGCGATCTTGCTGTTAATGGCGTTTATTGCCGCGATGGTTTACGCCATCGCTCTATTTGTCCCTGTGTACCAGGGCACGCAGCAGATGTATGGAGCGGCAGCGGAAATCGTGCGTCGCGGGGCGCTGCTCAATTTGAAGGAAGACGATGTCCGCGCGCAGTTGAAAGAAAAAGCGCGCATTTCCGGGCTTCCAGAAGATCATCGCATTGAATTGCGGCGCGACGGGCGCAAGCTGATGGCCAGGATCAGCTACAAAAACCAGATTCACTTTCCGTTTTTCACCTACGACTGGCCGGTCGAAATTCGCGTGCAGGATTTGGGATTGTAGTGATTGAGAGCGATGTGGCGGCAGGGTTGGGGCACTGGTCTGTCCTTCTTCTCGAAGTTCACGCCAGACAAATGTTTAACTTGCCTTCAACATGGGTTTTGTTTAGACTGCGCGGCGTTCACAAATTCCCATACATTCGTAACAGTGGCTTTCTAACTGATGAATAACGTTTGGAGCCGCTAGCTTGGACTCCCAACATTCCAATCAATTTAACTTTACCAAGGAGGACTTAGCGATGGCTAGTTTTGATGAACTGAAGGCGAAGTACAACGCTGTTTTGGAAAAGGGCCACGAAATCGGCATGACCGTTCAGAACCTGAATTTGGAAGGCGACAAACTTCTGATTCGCGGCGTCGTCCCGTCGGATTACGCCAAAAATGAAATTTGGGACGCGGTCAAAGGGATTGACGCCAGCGTTTCGGACGCGATCATTGACGTGAATGTTCAGTCCGGTCTGACTTACACGGTCGTTTCCGGCGATACACTGTCGAAGATCGCCAAGCGGTTTTATGGCGATGCAGGACACTACAACGCAATTGCCAAAGCCAGCGGCATTGATAACCCGGACAAGATCAATGTCGGACAGGTGATCACACTTCCTTAAATCGCAAAAGTATCACGCTTTGCCAAAAACAAATGGCGCGATGAGAAAATCAGTATTCTCATCGCGCCATTCAGCGTTTCAGCCATTGAGAGTCTTACCGGCTAGGGCATGGTGATGTTCAAATCCTTGCCGAATGCGAACTGAATCCGTTTGCGTGTGCGCATCGCTTTCGAAGCAGTTTGCGAAAGCGATGTCACCAGCAAGGGCATCGCGATTGTTGCATCACAGCGAACAGTGACGGAACGATGGTTTTTGGCCATTCTGCCGAACGATTGCGCCTGATCAAAATCCGCGCCCGAATACCCGCCATAATCAGGGGTATCGGCGATGACCTGCACGGCAAATTTGTGGCCGCGAGAGGTGTTATGCAGCATTGCCGCCGCAGTTTCACTTTGTTGAATGAAGGTTTTCGGTGTGCCGCCGCCGAAGAGGACCACGCCGGTCGAACGCGATTTGGAGACAATCTGCGCCATCTCGACCACATCCTGTATCACGTCGAACTGGAACTGGTTCTTTTTCTCGATGCGGCTGATGCCGATGGAAACACCAAATGCACTATCGGTGATTGCCGGACAGAAGATGGGCACGCGCGATTTGAAGGCTGAGGTCAGAATGCCGTCTTCGGTGGCAATCTCACTCAACTCGCGGCCCAGCAGATGCAGGAACTCGCGCGTCGAATAAGCGTGCGTGTTGTCAAGTTGTGAAGCGAAGCCGCCGATCCATTCATACGCTTCGCGGAACTCTTCCTCGGAAGCATAGGTGTCATAGATACGGTCCACTTTCTCTTCCACCAACTCCGCGTCATTGGCTTTGGCGTCGCCAATGTAGTGATGGCGCCCGAGCGTTTCGTGCAGGTCGTGGAAGATATTCGCCCCCGTTGCCACCAGCACGTCAATGCAGCGGTTTTTGATCAGATACGCGACCAGCCGCCGCATTCCCGCCGGCACCAGCGCGCCGCTCAATCCCATGAACACGACTGCGTTTTCCTGCAGCATTTGGAGCCAGACTTGATGGGCGAGCGCCAGATTGCGCCCTTGAAACCCAATCCTCTCCATTTTGTCCAGCAACCCCGGCACGCTGCGGTCGCGGTCAACTTGCAGTGGATCAGTCGGCTTGGTCAGATACTTGGCGCCTTTGATTCTTCGGATCATGTTTTCAGCGATTCGCTGGCGGAACAATAGTTTTACTGCCGGCCATTCGTATCGAGATACGTGTAATCATCGAAATGATTATCGTACTCTTCGGACAAATAACCGGCCTCTTCTTCCGTCAGCTTTCCTTTCTTGATCTGTCTATTGAGCAAGGTGCGGAAGCCTTCTTGCAAAAAATCTTTTTCGTATTTGGCGAAGGAGACCATTTCTCCCACGTTCGAGCCTTCGATGACGCGGCTGATGTGATATTCGCCGTCGCCGGAGATGATCACATGAGCTTCATTGGTCGTGCCGAAGAGGTTGTGGAAATTCCCCATCACCTCCTGATAAGCGCCGATCAGCATCATCGCAAGATAATACGGCTCGTTATTCTTGAGATCGTGAACTTCCAGTACTTCTTTCACATCGTGCAAGTCAACAAAACGGTCAATCACACCGTCCGAATCACATGTAATATCGCACAACGTGGCCGTATCCGTCGGCACTTCGTTGAGCCTGTGAATCGGGATGATCGGGAACAGTTGATCAATCGCCCAATGATCCGGTACGGAACGGAACACGGAGAAGTTACAGAGATACTTCGCTGAAAGAAGCTTTCTCAGATCGTCGAATTCCTCGGATTTGAGCTGCGACAACTTGGCAAAATTGTTCGCTTTATCGCAGACCTCCCAGAAAAGAATTTCGCCTTTCGCGCGATCTTCCAGGCCGATGAAGCCCAGATCGAACAACGTGAAAAGCTCTTCCTTGTGTTCGAGCGCGTCGTGGTAATACTCCAGGAAGTTTTTCGCGGTCATTGATTTGTACAGGTCGTACAACTCCTTGATGACCTGCGCTTCGTTCCCGGTCATCGTCACATTGCGCATCCCGCGAACGGTCTCGATCTCGTCAATGATATTAGTGATCAGAATTGCGTGATAAGCGACCAGCACGCGCCCTGATTCCGTGATGACATTCGGTTCGGGCACGTTTTCTTCTTCGCAGACACTCTTGATTGTGTAAATCACATCATTGGCGAATTCCTGCAATGTGTAATTTGCTGAAGATTCGAAACTGGTCTTGCTGCCGTCGTAATCCACGCCCGCGCCGCCGCCGACATTCAAATGATCCACGTCAATGCCCATTTTGCGAATCTTGGCATAAACGCGGGCCGCCTCTTTGACGCCGGATTTGACGCGCTTGATCTGTGTGATCTGTGAACCGATGTGGAAATGAAGCACACGCAGCGAGTCCAGCAAGCCAGCGTCCCGCAGCGATTTGATTGCTTGCAGTAACTCTGTCGTCGTCAGTCCGAATTTGGATTGTTCGCCGCCCGATTTTTCCCATCGCCCGGATCCGCGCGTATACAGACGAACGCGCATCCCCAGCATGGGACGAACTCCAGTCGCCTGAGCGCGCTCAATCACTCTGGGCAATTCGTTGAGCTTTTCGATGACGATGACGACATTCTTGCCAAGCTGCGTGCCGACGAAGGCCAGGTCAATGAATCCATTGTCCTTGAAGCCATTGCAAACCAAGAGCGAGTCCGGTGCCTGATCCAGTGCCAGAGCAGCGTATAGCTCCGGCTTGCTTCCGGCTTCCAGTCCGTAACTGTGTTTCGAGCCTTCCTCTAAATATGCTTCGATGACTTGCCGGCGCTGATTGACCTTCATCGGGAAGACAGCTTTATGTGCGCCTTTGTAATCGAACTCTTTCATCGCCGCACGGAAGGATTGGTTCATTTTTCGAACCTGACTGGCGAATAATTGAGGGAAGCGAATGATGACCGGCAGTTTGACGCGCCGGGCAATGAGGTCATCAACAATTTTTTTGACATCCGCGCTGCGGGTATCTCGTTCCGAAAGCCGAACAGATAAATTACCGCGCGAATTGATTCCGAAATAACCGGCACCCCAGTTTTCGATGCCGTAGACTTGAGCAACCTCAGCGATGGCCGATTTCATTTCTGACCGTTCGGAGACCCCCTTGAAGTGAAATGAATAAAGAGTCTTTCGCCTTGTACTCGGTCACCGCAGGAAAGGCACACTGACAAAGAGACCAACCGACCGTAAACGTTGTCTAAAGGCCTTATTCAAGTCTAACTTGATGCGGATTCAGAAGTTGTTGAGCGAGGCGCGGAATGTAACAGATTGCTCTCCCGACTGTCAAAAACTATTTTTGGACAGGATTGGAAGAGGCTATCTAGTTGTATCTGAAGAGCTTTGATGAGAATTCTGTGGATCGGGATTCTGGTTGCAAGCTTCAGCGCGTTGCGTGGCTACAATGTCTTCGGCCAGTTGAGCGATGGTCAGAGAAACTAAAATCTGATGAGAGCGATGGCGACAATTGTCGAATTGCATCGCCCATTTTTGCCATTCTTTCCGGTAAGAGCAATCATTGCTTGCTCTTCAACAGCGGTTTTGTGTAAATTAAGGATAACGATCCCCTGAGCGTCCCAAGCAGATCATTGCATTGAAATCAGCTCAGCCCCGACTCTTTACATTGAGCCAATGCGCGCCCTACCCTTACCGATGGCTGCCCCAATAGGAAGCATCGTTCAATGCGGTTGAGACATCCAAGCTGTGATCTGATTATATTTATAGACTCTTAAGGAGCTGAAATGATGGTTATGCGTGTCTTAGTGATTGAAGACGAACAGAAAATGGCCGATTTGATCAAACGTGGGCTTGAAGAAGAGGGGATGGAAGTTGATACAGCCTACGACGGCGAAAACGGTCTCGAAATCGCCAAGTCCGGCAACCACGATTTGATCGTTCTTGACTTGGGCTTGCCTGGTCGCGACGGACTGGAAATCTCCCACGAACTGCGTGAAAGCGGGCTGAAAACGCCGATCCTGATTCTGACCGCGCAGGACAGTACTGAAATGAAAGTCAGGGGACTTGACAGCGGCGCGGATGACTATTTAACCAAGCCGTTTGCCTTTGCCGAAATGCTGGCCCGTATCCGTGCGCTGCTTCGCCGGACACAGAGCGAAGACACGACCAAGCTCCAGATTGGCGATCTGGTGTTAAATCTGATCAACCGCCGTGTCTCGCGTGCGGGCAATGAAGTCCAATTGACCAATAAGGAATTCTCGCTGCTCGAATATTTCATGCGCCATCCGGACGAGATTCTTTCCCGCGAAACCTTGTCAGAGAAAGTTTGGGAAGAAACCTTTGATACGCTGACCAATGTGATTGATGTGTATATCAACTATTTGCGTAACAAAGTTGACCGTCAATACGAACCCAAATTGATCCATACCGTACGCGGCATCGGCTATATGTTCAAAACTCCGGTTGTTGCGTCGCAAATGGTTGCGGAAACGAAAGTCTAGTCGGAAGACAAGGAGATTATTGAAGATGGGAGGCAGGAAACTGCGCCCTGTCATCTTCTTTTCTCCTTGTTTTTCCCAGGCCCCGTATGCTTTCACTCCGACTTAAGCTCACCGTTTATTACCTGGCAATTCTGACTGCAGTTCTGCTCCTTTTTGGAGTTGCGATCTATTTCTATCTGACACGTAGCTTGCTGACGACGATTGACGAGTCGCTGGCATTTCAGGTGGAAAAGATCGAATTCATTATGGCGGTTGGAGCTGGGGTCGAACCGCCCAGTCGTCCGCAGACGGATGGCGAAAATCAGGAAGAGTTGCTGCAGCTTTCTCCGCATGTCATTCAGATTATCAATGAGCAGGGCCGTATTACCGACGAAAATCTTGCCTCGCCGAAAGACCGGCTGCCGGTTGACCTGAAGGCACTGATGAAGCTGAAGGCAGGAAAAACGGAGTTTGATTCGATCAAACTGGGATCGGGCGAGGCCATGCGCGTGGCGACTCGTCGCGTCAAAGATCATGATGGGGATGGCTCGTACTTTATCCGGCTTGGCCATTCGCTGGAAGCGCTGCGCTCAGCCCGCCGTCACGCATTGATCGTTCTGGGAATCGCCATCCCGATTGCCTTGTTGCTGGGAAGTTTCGGCGGATTGCTGTTGGCCAACCAGGCATTGAGTCCCGTGGACCGCATCACCAGCGCCGCGGAAAGGATCGCCAAGGGGGATTTGGCCGAGCGCGTCCCCGTGCCGGAAAAAATGGATGAAATTGGTCGTTTGGCGGCGACGTTCAACCATATGATTTCCCGGTTGCAGGCGGCCTTCGAGCGGCAGAAACAGTTTACCTCCGATGCTTCACATGAACTGCGCACGCCGCTGGCCGTGATGCGCGGCGAAATCGAAATCACTTTGCGCCGCGACCGACCGCCGGACGAATACAAGCGCGTACTGACCTCCAATCTGGAAGAGATACTCCGCCTGACGCGATTGATCGAAGACTTGCTGATGCTGGCGCGCGGCGATTCCGGCCAAGTCGAACTGCGCTGCGAACCCGTGGACCTCGACAAACTCTGCCAGCAGATGGCTGAGTACATTACGCCGCTCGCCGCACAACGCGAACAAAGTTTGACCTACAACTCAGCCGGAGCCGAGATCATTGTCAATGCTGACATGCAGCGCATCAAACAGTTGCTATTGAATCTGCTGGACAACGCGATCAAATACACCGAACCGGGCGGCAAAATCACGCTCAGCCTGAAAGCCGAAGACAAATGCGCCGTCATGGCCGTCTCTGATACGGGACGCGGCATTCCCACCGAAGATTTGCCGCACATATTTGAACGCTTCTTTCGCCGCTCCGCCAAGACCAGCGACCGCAGCGCTTCCGGATTCGGCCTGGGATTGTCCATCGTCAAATGGATCGTGGATTCCCACGGCGGCAAGATCGAAACCAAAAGCCAGACCGGGAGGGGAACGGAATTCATCGTCAGGTTGCCGCTGTCGAGTTGAACCTCTGCCTGACTTTACCCTGAATTAATGCTTGCCTGAGTTTGATTTAACTTCGCCCTAATCCTGATTTAATCAGTAGTTGATAGATTGCCCACCTACAACAAGCAATCATTAATGCAGATCATAAAGTTTCAGAGCGCTTCGGTCACAGATGTGTTTTGAGAATGTAGGCTGATGGCTGAAAGGCGTTCGTGGGGCTCACCAACCAACCAAAGACTCATTCACCGATTTTGGGAACTACAGGAGAAATTATGGAACCGAAAACGAAAAGTCGCAGCCTGTTCGCTCGTCTGAGCGCAACGCTTGGGTTGCTGCTTATTCTGGGAATCAATGCGCTGGCTCAATCCGGCCCCACCGGGAGCCTGAGCGGCAAGACGGAAGATTCGACTGGCGCGGCTGTCTCCGGAGCGAAAGTCACGGCGGTCAACGCCGACACCGGTCTGTCACGTACGGCAATTGCCGATGCCGAAGGCCGTTGGACGATCAACGTGCTGCCGACAGGAAACTACAAGGTTACTTTTGAAGCCTCCGGCTTCAAAAAGTCCGTCGCCAACGCGGCGGTCGAAGCCTCTGTCCCGCGCACACTCGATATCAAGCTGGAAGTCGGCGAAGTGACCATCGAAGTCCAGATCACGGATTCCGCCCCCCTGGCTACACCGACCACCGCGACGACTTTTCGCCAACTGAGCGGCCAGGAGCTTGTGCAGGTGCCGACTTCGACCCGCAGCTTCACGCACTTGTTGTCCGCTGAAGCGGGGGTTAGTTCCGATCTGCCGCCGGTGCTGACCAATGGCACGGGAAACATTTCGCCTTCAGTCAACGGTACGCGCACCACCAGCACTTCGCTGACGTTCAACGGCGTGGACGCGACCAACTTCACAACCAACGAAGGCAGCTTCAGCGACAACATCTCGCCCGCGCCCGAAACCCTTGCCGAAGTGAAGTTGCAAACCAGTCTGTACGACGCCTCCACGGGCCGCAGCGGCGGCGGCAACTTCCAGCTTGTCACCAAGAGTGGTGGCAATACGCTCAACGGTTCGCTCTATCATTACTTCCAGAACGAAGCGCTCAACGCCAACGATTACTTCTTCAACCGCGATGGCATTGACCGCCCGAAAGCGCGCCGCAACGAAGGCGGCTTCACCATCGGCGGTCCGGTCATCAAGGACAAGCTTTTCTTTTTCGGCGGTTATCAGTTCACGCGCGCCAACACGGGCTTTGTGCCCACGGCCAGCAGCATCACCGTGCTGCCCGAAGCCCTGAGCCTGATCGGCGGCAACCGCACGGCGGCCAATTTGGTGTCGGCCTTCAAACAACTCAACGCGAACTTTCCGCTGACCGAAGCGCAGATTTCGCCCTACGCGCTGGCCCTGTTGAATCTGAGAAACCCGGCAACCGGCGGTTTCTTTATTCCATCGCCAAAGGCCATTGGAGCGGGCGGCGAGCGCGTCGGCAGTGACACGACTGTCGCGCCGTGGACCGGCGGGAACCCGCTGATTCGTCAGCGCAACGTCTTTCCGGCCAAATTCGAGCAGGATCAATTCACCACCAAGCTGGATTACCAGATCACGGAATCGAACCGGTTGAGCGGTACGTTCTTTTTTGCCAATTTCCCTGGCTTCGATCCCTTCCCGGATCCGTCCAGCTTGGCTTCGCCCGTGACGCTGCAGCGCGATGACCGCAACCGCACCTTTGCGCTGTCAGACATTCACACCCTCAGCCCGACGCTGATCAACGAAGCGCGCTTCGGCTACTTCTTCCTGAACAACTCGCGCGCGCTGACCGACGAATTCGCGGCGATCACCAACGAGCAGGTCGGCGTGCCGAATCCGGCGCTGTTTTTCGACGACAGCGCGGCGACGCGCCGCCTGGGTCACGTTGTTTTCCGCAACAACTTGTCGAACCTTTCCTTCGGCGGCCCGAACGACGTCTTTAACCGCCGCAAACAGCAGACCTTCAGCTTCAGCGACAATGTCACCTGGACGCGCGGGGCGAACACCTTCCGCTTCGGCGGCGAATACAAACGCCATATCTACGATTCGAACCTGCCTGAAGAACAGGCCACGGAGTTCGAGAAGTGGGAAAACTTCACGCAATTTCTGGCTGGTCTGGCGACGGAAGGTGACACGCAATTCGGCGTGACGACCAAAAGCTTCCGGATGAACGACGTGGGGCTGTATGCCACGACGGACTTCAAAGTTACGCAGAAATTGACCTTGAACCTAGGCGTGCGGTGGGACTGGTTCGGCTGGCCGGAAGAGAAAGTCGGGCAGATCGGCAACTTCGATTTCGCGGCGCTGACCAACACCGAAAATCCCGTCGCACAATTCCTGGTGCCGAAGAATGTGCAAAACACAGGCTTTACTGCCATTGATTCCGCGATTGCCACTTCAGTTCGTGCTGATAACAACCACACGTTGAACGGGCAGGACCTTAACAACTTCCAGCCGCGAATCGGTTTCGCCTTTTCTCCACTGGACAGCAACAGACTGGTCGTGCGGGGCGGCTACGGCATCTTCTTTGATCGCCCGTCGGCAGCCTTTATCAACACCATCTTCTCGAACTATCCGTTCCTGCGCGAAGTGGAAGTCACCGCGCCATCGCGCAACGTCCCGGTGGCAACTGCCTTTTCGCAGCAAAACCCGAACCTGGGCTTCAATCGCTACCTGCCGAATCGCCTCGAATATCTGTCGAATGGCACTTATGTGATTCGCGACGGCACGGGGGTGACGCGCCAATCGAACGGCGCAAACAACCCGATTGACCTGTCAACCGGGTTGCCCTCCCTGGGCAACACCGCCGAAACGTTCGAGTTTCGCGCGATTGATCGCAACTTGCGCACGCCTTACATCCAGCAATGGAATTTTGGTTTCCAGTACGAACTGACCAAGGACCTTCTGGTCGAAGCCCGTTACGTCGGCACGAAAGGCACGAAGCTGCTGCAGGCGCAGGCGTTCAATCAGGGCTTCGATTTGAACAACACGAACACGCCGGATTACGTCTTCAAGCGTTTCAACGATGCTTATGATGCGGCGTACCAGGCGGAATTCCGCCGCACCGGCAATGCCAACGTTTTGCGCGGACCGCTGCGCACCGGTGCAAGCCAGCGTGAGCGTGGCCGCGGCATCGCCTATGGCTTCCAGAATCCGCTGCTGACCGGTCAGGCGATTTGCGCCAATGGCGCGCTGAACGTCACTGCCAACACGCCGGTGGATTTCAACCTGACCACGCCGATTACCTGCACGGCGGCGAACGTGGTGGGCGGCGGCGCGGTAGTGCCGTTTGAAGGCAAGGGGCCGATCCTGGGCTTCAACTTTCCCGAAGCCTTGTTGCTGGAATCGTCGGCCAACTCGATCTACCACGGGTTGCAGATCGGCGTGACGAAGCGATTTTCGCGCGGTTTCCAGTTCAACACCTTCTACACCTGGTCGAAGTCAATGGATATTCAATCGTCCGATCCGGGGTCGACGGCGGGCGGCGGCAAACCGGACGTGCCGAACACGGGCTTCGTGGTGCAGGGCAATCAGCGCAATCTGAAAGCCAATCGCGCCGTTTCGGATTTCGACCGGACGCATCGTTTCAGCCTCAGTTATGTGTGGGAGCTGCCGCTTGGCAAAGGCAAGGTGGCGAGCGGCTGGCAGGTGTCCGGATTCACGCAGATTCAGTCGGGTTCGCCCTTCTCGATCTTCGCGGCGGAACCGGAAATTGCCAACATCACCCAGTTCAGCAATCTGACGCGGGGTTCCGGCGGCTTGTACCGCGCGGGCTTCGGGCGTCCCAGCCTCTGCGGATCGCTTGACGATCTGCGACAGCAGGCTTCGGATCCGACTCGTGGCTATTTCAACAGTTCAGCGCTCTGTTCGCCGATGACTTTTGCGGGCGGATATCCCAGCAACCAGGGCTTCGGCAACCTGGGGCGCAATGTACTGCGCGGACCTTATCAGAAGCGCTTCGACTTCGGGCTGTCGAAGAATACAGCGCTCACCGAGCGCATCGGACTTGAGTTCCGCTGGGATGTTTTCAATGCCTTTAACAATGTGAATTTCGCCAATCCGGCCAACGATCTGCAGGACGCAACGGACTTCGGCACGATCAACAACACAATCGGCGGACCGCGCGTGATGCAATTCGGCCTGAAGGTAAAATTCTAAATTCCTAAACTTTTATCACCTCATAGACTCCGCAGGGAGGCGGCGCATTGCATATGTGCCGCCTCCCTTTTTTGTTTTTGGCTCACCGGTCTGCCGGGTTAGTGTTAAGGCAGAGTTAGATCAGTGCAAAGTTTTTTCTTGCCATTGCTCAGCCAAGTGCTATGATCCCGCCCACTTACGTGCGAGCTTTACGTGAATTTAACTTCGATTTTACGTCAGGCCGCCCGCCTTGAGTTCTCCAACCAAATCACAAAAAGGAGGCTGATTGCCAATGGCAAAGAAAAGTTTTTTCATCGTTTTGTCGTGGTCACTGTTGCTGATGGTCTGCGCTGACGAGGCGGCAGCGCAGAGTTCGCGCGAGACCTCCGCTACTTCCTACCGGCTGCGGGGCGATCAGTGGCAGACCAAGGGAGAGTTTGACCGCGCGATTGAAGATTACAGTCTGGCGCTGGCTTTCAATCTGAATGACTTCGACGCCTACAACAATCGAGGCATCGCGCGTTACTCGAAAGGCGAATTTGAAACCGCGATTTCCGATTTCAATCGCGCCGTCGCGCTGAAGCCGCAAACAGCCAGCGCGTTTTACAATCGCGGCTTGGCGCGCAAAGCCGCGGGCGATCCGAACGGCGCAATTGCCGATTTCGATCAAGCGCTGAAACTCAAGCCGGAACTGATTCAAGCCTACAATAATCGCGGTAACGTGCGGCGCGGCTTGGGCGACCTTGCCGGCGCGATTTCTGATTTTGATCAGGCCATCAAACTTAATCCGCGATTGGCCGAAGCCTACAACAATCGCGGCAATGCGCGGCTGGCCGACGCGAACATCGAAGCCGCCATCAGCGATTACAGCCGCGCGATCCGGCTCAATCCCGATTACGCCGTCGCTTATCTGAATCGCGGCCTTGCCAGACAAATGCGCGGCGATCAACCGAACGCAGAGAGCGATTTCGACCAATCGCTCAAGCTGAATCCCGCCTTGCGCCAGTTGATCGAGCAACAAGTCGAAGAAGCCAAATTCAAATTTGGGAATCGCTGATTCCGGCCAGGGAACAGATCAGGCTGACGAAGCGGGCAACGTGCTTCGCCAGCCTGTTTTTCATGCCGAAAAGCTTGTCGGGATCGGCGCACCGCGCAGTTGCCCCGGCAGTTGCGGCGCGCAGCAGAATTTCACCAGCCGCGCCCGGTCACGCTGCATTTGCGGCTCTTCTCGCAGCCAGGCGCGTACCTCTCGGAAGATGCGGGCCGCATGCTCGCTCGGAGGCTCGACCACGCGGTAATGCATCCATTTGCCCTCTCTTCGCGCTTCCACGACGCCTGCCCCACGTAGATAAGCCAGATGCCGCGAAACTTTCGGCTGGCTGGCTCCCAGTATCTCCACAAAGAAACAGACGCAGACTTCATCGTCTCCCATCAAATTTAACAGCCGAAGCCGGGTGCGGTCTGAGAGCGCGACGAAAAACTTCTCAATATCGAACTGACGGTTAGACTTATTCATAGCAAGGAAATTTTAGCACGATAGCTATATCTGCTTTGACAGATATGTAGTGCGGGACTATCCTGATTACATATTACGAAAGGCGAATGTGTAAAGGAGACACCATGAAACACTGTTTTGGAACTATCTTTCCTGACATTTCAAATAAAACGAACAACGCAGATGCAACGGGCAAAGTCTTCAGTCTGCATGTCGAGTCCGTGGGCACGGTCCACACTCATCCACAACTGAAGGCGGATTTGGCGGAGTGGGAGGACTGTCAGAAGTGCGAGTACTTTCGCAGTTGTTACGATTTTTGCACTGCCAAATTGAGCATGCAACGAATGGTCAATGAGTCTTAGATCGAAATTCAGACCATCAATTGCAATGACAATTCGAGCTTGCGGAAATTGAAGAGAACACCATGACCAAAACGATCTCTGGCCAGCTTTCATTTCTCGACCGTTTTTTGACGATATGGATTTTCCTGGGAATGATTGTTGGCGTGGCCATCGGCTATTTAGTGCCGGGAGTTGAATTATTCATTCAGCGATTTCAGGTCGGCACGACGAACATTCCGATTGCCGTTGGGTTAATCCTGATGATGTACCCGCCATTGGCGAAAGTGCGGTATGAGGAACTCGGAGATGTTTTCCGCAATTGGAAAGTGCTGGGGCTTTCGCTGGTGCAGAATTGGATCATTGGCCCGATTCTGATGTTCTTTCTGGCAATCGTCTTCTTACATGACTATCCGGAGTACATGGTCGGATTGATTATGATCGGTCTGGCGCGTTGCATCGCGATGGTGATTGTCTGGAACGAACTGGCTAAAGGCGATACCGAATACGCTGCTGGGCTGGTGGCCTTCAACAGCATTTTTCAAGTGTTCTTTTACAGCGTTTACGCCTGGGTCTTTATCACGGTGCTCCCGCCGATGTTCGGATTGAAAGGGAGCGTGGTCGAGGTCGGCATCGGCCAAATCGCTGAGAGTGTGTTCATTTATCTCGGCCTCCCATTTATTGCCGGAATGCTCACTCGATTGATTCTGGTCAAAACCAAAGGCAGGGACTGGTATCACCAACGATTCATTCCTCTCATCAGCCCAATCACATTTGTGGCGTTACTCTTCACCATCGTCGTCATGTTCAGCCTGAAAGGAAATCTGATCGTGCGCTTGCCGTTGGATGTGGTGCGAATCGCGGTTCCGCTCTTGATCTATTTTGTGGCCATGTTCCTGGTCAGCTTTTACATGGGGCGTAAAGTGGGTGCTGATTATTCAAAAACTGCTACGCTTTCTTTCACCGCCGCCAGCAACAATTTCGAACTGGCGATTGCGGTTGCGGTTGCGGTTTTCGGTCTGAATTCCGGCGCCGCATTTGCCGCGGTCATTGGCCCGCTGGTGGAAGTCCCCGCGCTGATCGGCTTGGTGAATGTCTCTCTTTGGCTTCAACGGAAGTATTTCGCTGGGAACGCTCAAGCTGTTGTGGCTGGTTAATACTCGATTCAATGGGAGGCAGTATGAAAAACAAAATTCGTGTGTTGATTCTTTGCACGGGCAATTCCGCGCGCAGCCAGATGGCCGAAGGCATCCTGCGGCAGGACGGCGGCGACCGATTTGAAGTTCACAGCGCGGGCGTCAAACCCAACGCCGTCCGCCCGGAAGCCATTCAGGTGATGAACGAGATTGGAATAGACATCTCCGGCCAGCACTCGAAGTCCGTGGACGAATTCATCGGGCAGAGTTTCGATTACGTGATCACGGTTTGTGACAACGCGAACGAAACCTGTCCTGTTCTTCCCGGCAAAACCGAGCGCATCCATCAGAGCTTTGAAGATCCGCCGGCTCCCGGCGCCGCCGATGAAGCAGCCACTCTGGCTGTTTTTCGCCGCGTGCGTGATGAAATCCACGCGTGGATGCGAGCGTTCGCGGCTGAACGAGTTCAGTAAATCAACTCAAAAAGAGGCGTTTCGGTGAAACAATCCATTAGGCAAGCCGGAGCCAAAAAACGCAAAGACGGAATCTGTGGATAAGGAAAATTGCAGATGGCTTCTGACCGCAACGCAAAAAAACATCTTTTTCATCACGCCCCGCTTCGTGCATAATGCGCCTCTGCCCCACATACCGTATCCCCGCGACAACAAAGGACAGAAGGAAATTATGAGACTCATTCGTTGGGTTCGCTTTTCATTTTTCTTATCACTGGCATTCCCAATATTCGCCGCCGCACAAGCCGGCACGTACACCGTCCAACTCGAAGCCGCGCAAACACAAGCCGAAGCTGACGAGAAGGTCGCAAAGCTGAAGACCAAAGGCGTTGAGGCCTACATCCTGAAGAGCCAGGTGCCAGGCAAGGGAACGTTTTATCGCGTGCGCGTCGGGATGTTTCCAAATGCGACTGAGGCGCGTAAGTTCGGTGCTTCTCTGAAACAACAAAAATTGGTTCCGGATTTCTTCATTGCGCCGTTTGAACGGGCGAAGGAAGAGGCCGCTTCGGCGAGTAAAAACACTCCCAAGCCGGCGCCACCGGTCAGTACTCCGCCGCCCGGCGGCACACCTGCTGCGAAAGAACCCGTCAAACCGGCAGTGAAAAGCGAACCTCCAGTCACGCCCGCAACCAAGGAGGCTGCCGCTCCCGCCGCCGCTCCGCCAGCAACGACAGTCAGCTTCGCGCGATTTCAGGATTCGCAAAGCGGTTTTTCGTTCGAGTATCCGAGTTATTGGAGCGGCAACAGTCTGAGCACAGATGACGCCAAAGCGCAGCGCATCAATGCCGGCGCGCTCTTCAAATCGCCTGAAGATTCAGCTTTTCTCAATGCGATCTGGAACGAACTGGATAAGGCCAATAGCCCGACGAATGACAACGATCTGGTCGTTGACGTCATTCTCAAGAGCATGAAATCGGGCGATGGCACGCAAACCATGGAAGAAGTGGGGCGCAAGGTGATTGAAGACAAGGAAAAGGCGCAATTCAAAACCATCCTGGATTTGCGCGCCACCTTTCAGACACAGGGCCAGGAAGCTCCGTTGGAATTTCTGGGCAAAGCCGTCATCATTCGTGCCAGCAAGGGAATCTTGTTGGTGGCGACCTTCTATTCAAAAAACAGTCCCGCCAACGTCGGCAGCGTCGCCGAAAAGATCATCGCTTCCGTGCAAGCGCCGAAATAATGGAGACTGGGGGAAGAGGAGACTGGGGGAAGAGATGGAAATCATTTACTCCGAGTCTCCCAGTTCCCCCCGTCACTGAACCTTGTCCTTTTCAGCCTGAACTTTTCCTTTTCACGCGACGTTCAGCCGATTGTCACGCGCGCGACTGAAATCCACTTACAATCGAATCATCAAAAGGGAGGAGTTTGTCATGCTGATGGCGGACACGATGGCGATCTTTTTCGTGATACTCGGATTGCTGCTGGCATTTCCGGGATTGTGGTTGCTGTGTCGTGGACTGTGGCCGCAAACCGTGGCGAGCGCCGCGGCGGTGTGTCGAAACGGCTTGATCAAATCTTTCTTCGCCGGATTGCCGCTGACGGTGGTGATGATTTTTGCGGCGGCGGCGTTGGGCAATCTGGGGCCGCCGGGAAAGATCGGAGCGGCGGCGGTTGTCTGTTTTTATTTGATGGTTGCGAACTGCGGCGTGGCCGGATTGGCAACCACGATCGGCGAGCGGCTCCCTTCGCGAATTGACGCGGGACAATCCTGGCGCGCGACGCTGCGCGGCGGAATCATTATGGAGCTTGCATACCTGCTGCCGATTCTCGGCTGGTTTGTAATCCTGCCGGTATCGGTGACGATTGGCTGCGGCGCGAGCTTGATTGCTTTGTTCAGAAATCTGGTGGCGCGTTCGGCTGCCGCTTTGCCGCGGCAAGCAGACTCAGCGACCCCCGCGAATGAAATCACCACTGACCTGAATGCACTGGGAGCGAAGCAATGAATCCGGCGAGGCGAAGTTGGATCAAAGCCGCTGCGGCGATTGGCGCTTCGGTTCCCCTGGCGGGCTGCGAACGCCTGATCAGCCGCGCCACGAAAGAGTTGGGGCAGACGATTCCCGATCACGTCGCGGTCGCGGACGGCGCGGAGATTGATCCGGCGTTCCATCTGCTTTCGCGCGCAAGTTATGGCGTCTGGCCGGGCGAACTGGATCGAGCGCGGGAGATGAGCAGCGAAGCCTGGATCGAAGCGCAACTCGCGCCGGAGATGGTTGACGACACCTTGTGTGAATTGCGCGCGCGGCGATTTGAAACCCTGCATCACGATCCGGGAACCTGCTACGAATACAAAAAACCGGTGTTGCGCGAAGAGATCACGCGCCACACGCTGCTGCGCGCCGTGTACAGCCGCCGCCAGTTGTTCGAGGTGATGGCCGGATTCTGGACCGATCATCTGAACATCAATCTGGAAAAAGGCGATTGCATTTACCTCAAACCGGCGGATGATCGAATGGTTATCCGCGCGCACGCGCTCGGCAAATTTCAAGACCTGATCCGCGCTTCGGCCACATCGCCCGCGATGCTGGTTTACCTCGATGGCAAAGAGAACAAGAAAGCCAATCCCGGCGACATCCCGAATGAAAATTACGCCCGCGAATTGCTGGAATTGCATACGCTCGGCGTTCACGGCGGCTACACGCAAACTGATGTTTACGAAGTCGCGCGTTGTTTGACCGGCTGGCGGCTGCGGACGGGGTGGCGCAAAGGCACGGTCTATTTCGATCCGGCGCTGCACGACGACGGCGAAAAGCAAGTGCTCGGCACGCGCATCCCGGCGGGCGGCGGCGAGAAGGATTTGGATCGAGTCTTGGAAATCGTCTGCCATCACCCTTCGACGGCGCGCTTCATCGCGACCAAACTTTCGCAAAAATTCGTTTCCGAAACTCCTTCGGCGACGCTGGTTGATCGTGTGGCCAAAACCTTCACCGCCACCAGTGGCGATACCAAAGCGATGCTGCGCGAGATTCTGCATTCGGACGAATTCAAAGCGGCGCGCGGGGCGAAGTTCAAGCGGCCATTTCACTTCATCGCCAGTTGTTTGCGTTCGCTGGGCGCGGACACGCACGCGCACAAACCCTTGATCGAATACCTGCTGCGAATGGGGCAGGCGCCCTTTCAGCATCCGACGCCGGACGGTTATCCGGACGAAGCCGCGCCCTGGCTGGGGACGCTGTTGTGGCGCTGGAATTTCGCGCTGACGCTCACCGGCAACCAATTGCCTTCGGTGAATGTCGAGCCATTGAAACTGCTCGCGGCGCTCAGCCAGGGCGGCAGCGGCGGCGAATCCTTGAATCCGGCCAAACTGCTGCCGCATTTCATCGGGCGAGCGGGAACCGAGGCGGAGTTGAAATCGCTGGATGAATTCGCGGCCAGCGCCGGATTGGCGACGAATGAACGCAAGGCGGAGTTGTTCGGATTGATTCTGGCTTCGCCGGCTTTTCAGAGATATTGAACGATGACTTCACGGCGCGGATTCTTGAGGCAAATGATGATCGGTCACGAATCGGCTGGGATTGCGGCATGCGAGCAGACGCTGGTTTGCGTCTTCCTGCGCGGCGGCGCGGACACGCTGAATCTGGTCGTGCCGTATGGCGATGATCGTTACTACAAACTTCGCCCGACCATTTCGATTCCTGCACCCACATCGAACGCGGAAGTCACGGACGCAGCTCTCCGGCTGGATGATTTTTACGGCTTTCATCCGAAGCTGCGCCCGCTCTTGCCCTTGTTCAAGGAAGGCCGCCTGGCCATCGTGCAGTCAGTCGGTTCGGACAATGTCAGCGGTTCGCATTTCGAAGCGCAGGACCAGATGGAGCACGGCGAATCACAAGCGAAGGCATTCAGCGGAGGAATTGGTGGCGGCGGCTGGCTGGGCAGGCATCTGCGTTCGCGCGCAGGTCGAGAAATGACGCCGCTTTCGGCCATCGCCATCGGCCCGACGATTCCTGAATCTCTGCGCGGCGCGCCTTCCGCCAGCGCGCTGAAATCGCTCGATGAAGTGCAGATCAAAACGCCGTCCAATGATCCGCGTGCCGTCTCACAGGCGCTCGCGGCAATGTACGGCGCGGAAGTCGGCCTGCTCAGCCAGCCCGGACGCGCAACGCTCGACTTGCTCAACCGAGTTGAATCGCTGCGCAACAAACCTTACCAAGTGGAAAACAGCGCCGTTTATCCGGAAGGCGATTTTGGCTCCGGCTTGCGGGAGATTGCGCGGCTGGTCAAAGCGCGCGTCGGGGTGGAAGCCGCTTGCGTTGACCTGGGCGGTTGGGACACGCACTTTTTTCAAGGCGCGACCAGCGGTCTGCAGGCCGAACAGATCAATCTGCTCGGACGCGGATTAGCGGCTTTCGACGACGATCTTGGCCGCGAACGCAAACGCGTCACCGTCGTTGTGATGACCGAGTTTGGCCGGCGCATTTACGAAAACGGCTCGCTGGGCACGGATCACGGTCGCGGCTTCGCGATGCTGGTCATCGGCAGCCGCATCAACGGAGGCAAAGTTTTCGGCAGCAAGCCTGACCTGAATGCTGAAGACGAAACCCTGCTTGGTCCCGGCGGGTTGAAAATCACTTGTGATTATCGTTCGGTACTGGCGGAAGTTTTGTCCGGCGTGATGGGCAATCGCGATGTGCGCCAAGTCTTTCCAGGCTTTCAGCCGCAGCCGGTTGGACTGGTAAACAATACTGTGACTGCGACGACAGCCGCTCGCTGATGCCTGTCTCGCTCTGACGCGACATTCGGCCAAGCCCTTTTCTCTTACCGGATTAGACAGGCAAACCGAGCGAGACTCTGATGACCCTCCTCACTCGACGGCAGGATTTGATCGCATCTTGAGCGTCCGCTTTGGCAGCCTTGAACCCAGGGTAACGATAGGCAATGGCGTAAGGACTCAGCACAACCATGACTGGCTGTAGAGTCGTCCATTTGGGTTCAACCTACGCGGCTAAAGAGAGAAGTTTGATGAGATCGTGCGTTCTGGGGAAACTCATCCCCGCTTCTTCAAGTCTGGCTTTGAGGTATTTTTCAGTGCTTTGCTGGCAATGAAAACATACGCTGTCATAGTTCGGGTCTTTGCGGACGCGCTGGAGTTGCCTTGCCGCATTCCTATCTTCTTCCGCCTTTTCCACCTACTCAACGGTTTGCGGCTTCATGCATCACCTTTCCGCGCTCCAGAATCTCTTGCATGAATCGGTCGCCGAGCTTTAACCGTTGTTCAATGTCTTCAACGCTTCTGACAATCAGGTCCACCGGCATCCAGACCTGAAGCTCGCTCAGAATTTCGCCTGCCTTGCGCAAAGCGCTGCCTGAGTATGGCATCACGACCAGCAAATCAATGTCCGAGTCGGCTGTTGGACTTCCATGCGCTTGTGACCCAAACAAAATGATCTTCTCCGGCTTGAATTCACAGGCGATGCGATCACACAGTTTTTTGATGAGGGAAACGCGCTCCTGTCCGGCAGCGGCATACCAGGAAAGATCAGGCAGGTCATTCCCGTCGCCGATGGCAGTGGTTCGTCTTTTTCCGGCTGCGGCTTTGGTAGTCATTCTGCTAATCTCCTTTCTTTCCTGAGTTTGATCGGAAATTTGATTCTAAGCAGCGGCGGAAGCCGAGTCAAAAATTCTTCCGTTGAAATTAGCCATCACGCCAACACCCGATCCCGCATCCGCCACAAACTCGCTGCCGTGAACGGTTCGCCGTCAAAGACAATCTGCCGCGCGACCTTGCCTTGTTTTTTCAGATACTCGGTCACGTTCATCCAGCGAATCTGCCCGTCCGAAGTCCGAATCACCAGCATCACCGGATATTCCTGCGCCGTCCAGTACTCGGCGTGGCGCGGTTTCTTGATCTTGAAGACCTCGCGTCCATCCTTGCGCGCTTCCAGATACGAATCGCCCGATTTCAACTGCAAATAGACGCGCCGCCCGCTCGCTTCGCCTTTGTTGTTCTTGAATTCGATCTCGCCATCAATACCCCAATCCGAGTTGGGAGTGGGGCGGAAAATCTGGCCCGCCTCGCCCGCAATCGCGAAAGCGTGGCCGACCAGAATCAATTCGCGGCTCTCGTTGTCAATCGCGCGGCGCGCCTGTTCCTCCATCGCGCGCACGGTCACTTGCGTCTCCTCCGAAGCAAACTTCTCCTCGGTCAAATCCCACAACGGCACCTGCTTTTCGCAGTCAACGCAGATGATCTCTTTCTTCCCTTGTATGAGCTTCTTGCGCACCGTCTCGTGATTTGTCACGGGCGTGCCGCAGTGGCCGCAGACGTAGTGGCGCGTGTGCTGCACTTCCGGGTCTTTCGCCTTCAGGTGGTCGTGGACGTAGCGGATGAAGTTGACCTGGGTTTCGACCGCCACGCCCGGCGCGCAGTAGACGGTGATCTCGCCCGCGCCTTCAGCTTGGCGTGTCATCTTCAACCCGACGCGCTGCCCGGCCTGCGTCTTGAAGTCGGCGGCGAAGCGCCAGAGCTGGTCTTTCTCGAACGCCGTCGTGTAGTGCAGCCGCACGACCAGCGTGGCATAAATCTCGTCCAGCATCCCGTTGAAGTTGTAAGTCACCAGCGCTGCCGGGTGATCTCCCTGATCAGGCCGCTCGCGCCGGAAATAGGACGGGAAGACGAGCAGCGGGCCGTGATCGCCTTGTTCGCGCAAGCACAGCCCATGATCCACGAAGGTCTGGTGCATCGCCCGCAAGACGATCTGCTCTTCGTTGCGCGGCAGCCGCTGCATGTCCTGGTAATCCACCTTGCCTGCGAGCACGTCTTCTTCGAGGACGCTGCCGATCTCGTCCGGGTGGGCGCGCACCTTGCGCATCACGGCGGCGGCGTAGCCGTTGATGCGTTCGGGCTGAAGCAGCACGAAGTCGCCAAACTCTAGTTGCCAGACCACACCCGGGCCAGCCAGCAATCCGACCACGGCGCGCAGTTCTTCGAGCTTGAAGGTTTCAGCAATGGCTAAGGCAGGTTTGTTTTGTCCGGCACTTTCTTGCAAAGCTTCTTGCAGCAGCCGCATTTCGAGTTGCTGCTTCAACTCGCCCATCCGCAACAGCACTTTGCCTTCGTCTTTGAGCCTGACGATCTCTTCCTTGAGCAGCCGGAAGATGTGCGGCGAGGCTGTCCACGGAATCTCGGCCCAGGGAATGTTGCGAATGATCGCCTCGCGCAATTCGTTGCACCCTGCTCCAGTTAGCGCGCTGGTTTCCAAGTAATCGGCAAAGCCGCGTTCGGCGCGGAAACTTTCAATGCCTTCGCGGCTGACAATCAACGCGCCGCGATCACACCTGCCCGCCACCAGCAGCTTTTTGAAAGGCCGCCGCGCCGCCCGTTGCAGATCGCGATCCCATTGGCCCAGCCCCTCGAACGGGTTTTCGGCTTGCGGGTTGAAGACCAGCACCGCCAACGCGGTCTCGTCCATGAAGAGTTGGTGGATCAACCGATAATCGGCCTGCCCGGCGAAATCCCAGAGCCAGATTTCTCGCTCAATTGCATCCCATAAACCTAGCGACAAAACAATCTGGCTTGAATCGTATGGCAACTTCATTTGAGTGGCCCATACGCCATCGGTCGAGATGGTCGGCTCAAAGCGGTTTTCGGTGAGCCGCAGCGCCAGCCCAGATTTGCCCACGCCGCTATCGCCTACCAAGAGTACTTTAGCGTTGGTGTAACGCTCGGCCTCGAACTTGACGACTTTCCTGATATCCGTAGTCAACGCCCTTACTTGAAAGATCTGTGGAAGTTCCCACACCCGCACGGTCTTGTCTTCAGAGCCGGAGACTATGTGCCGACCATCCAGCGTCAGTGCTATTCCAAGCACATCGTTGGTGTGCCCTTCTAGCGTAGCGAGACAGCGCCCGGAATCCAGATCCCATACACGTACGGTATTGTCCGCAGAGCCAGAGACGATGTGACGACCATTCGGCGTCACTGCTATTCCAAGCACATCGATGGTGTGCCCTTCTAGCGTAGCGAGACAGCGCCCGGAATCCAGATCCCACACCCGCAAGGTCTTGTCCCAAGAGCCTGAGACGACACGTCGGCCATCCGGCGTCACCGCCAATGCCCAAACATCACTGGTGTGCCCTTCGAGCGTGGCTAAACAGCGCCCGGAATCCAGATCCCACGTCCGCATTGTCTTGTCAGCGGAGCCAGAGATGACGCGCTGGCCATCGGGCGTCGCCGCCACCCCACGCACCCCGCCGGTGTGCCCTTCCAGCGTAGCGAGGCAGCGCCCAGAATCCAGATCCCACACTCGCACGGTCTTATCCCTAGAGCCAGAGATGATGCGCTGACCATCCGGCGTTATCGCCACTCCAGACACATCGCTGGTGTGCCCTTCAAGCGTGGCTAAACAGCGCCCGGAATCCAGATCCCACACTCGCACGGTACAGTCCGCAGAACCGGAAACGACGCGCCGACCATCCGGCGTCACCGCCACTCCACGCACAACGTCGATATGTCCTTTGAGCGTAGCAAGACAGTGCCCGGAATCCATACCCCATATTCGCACAGTACAATCCCCAGAACCGGAAACGACACGCCGACCATCTGGCGTCACTGCCATTCCCCAAACAGCGGCGGTGTGCCCTTTAAAAACCTTGCTTGGTCGCGCTTGGGTTATCATCTCGATTACTCGCTCAGGCTCGGCAACTGCTGATCTGCAGGCGGCCAACAACCGGGCATACTGTTCCTCGGAGCGCTGCCGCCAATCCACATACGCGAATTGCTTGAGCGCGTCCCGGATCTCGGCGTCGTCCAGGCGCACGGGGATGAAGCGGCGTTGTTGATTCGTCGGGTCGCGGAAGAGCACCGAGTGATGCTCGAACGTCGCCCATTCCGACGCCAAGGCGTGCTGCGACATCAGCAGCACCAGCGTCCGCGATTGCTCCAAGCCCTCTTGAATCTTGAGCAGAATCGCATCGCCCGGCTTGATCTCCCATTCGTCGAACCAGACGCGCAGGCCTTCTTTGCGCAAGCGCTCGGCCAATTCGCGCACGGCGGGTTTGTCTTTGGCGCTGTGGCTGATGAAGACGTCGTAGGTGAATGTTTCGGCCATCGGGTTTTCCTCGATTGCGGCGCTCAATTCTTTAACCCGCGAAGCGGGTGGCGAGCGTAAAGCCTGGGGTGGAACGCCAACGGCGTGGAACCCCAGGATCGGATGGGTGAAATTACGGTAGCCCGTGGAACGGGCGGCAGCCATTGGTTGTCAATCGCGCGGCATTGTACACGCTGCCGCTCGCTTCGCGAGCTTGTTTGTTGGCGTGTATGCATTCCTGGGGTTCCGCGCTAAAGCGCTCCACCCCAGGCTTTACGCTCGCCACCCGCTTCGCGGGTTGAGGACAGGCATTCATGAGGTTTCGCGCCGCAAGCCCCCCAAACTTTATGCTTGCCACCCGCAACGCGGGTTGGGAACCTGGCAATCGGTCAGGGCTTGGGCATCAAATATATCGATCGTCATACTCGACGCCGTTGGCTTTCAGAAACTCGATAAATTCATCGCGGAAAGATCGTTTCTGATGATGTTCTTTCTGGCGCGCGATGTAATCCTGGACTTTCCCCACATTCGATTCGCTAACAGTGAAGGCGCCGTAGCCGCGTTGCCACGAGAAGTCTTTCAACTCCGGAAAAACATCGTGCATCCAGCCGGAGGCGTTTGCTTTCAAGTCTCGCAACACGTCTGACACGGCTTTGTCCGGTCGCAGTTTGGCCAGCACGTGGACATGATCCTCCGTACCATTGATGCCCAGCGAAATTCCGCCCAGGCCGCGGATTGTGCCGCCGATGTAATCGTAAAGCCGGGATTGATGAATGTCGGTGATTAACGGTTGGCGGTCTTTGGTCGAGAAGACAATGTGGTAAAGCAGGTTGGTGTATGAATCGGGCATGGCTGATTTCTCCTCTGGGCTGTCGCTCGCTTCGCGAGCTAGCGTGTACGGTTGAATCGCTAACCTGGGGTTACACGCTAAAGCGCTCCACCCCAGGCTCTATGCTGTCGCCTGCTTCGCAGGCTGGTGCGAGTCTTTACTCTTAAGCGCCGCTTCTGAGTCGCCTTCGGCTTTGCGCACCCATTCAGCCGTGATTGGCTTCATACAGCACCTTCCCGCGCTCCACGATCTCGCGCATAAACGGGTCTTCGATCCGCAGCCGTTCCTCGACTTGTACCGGAGTTCGCACCAGCAAGTCTATCGGTGTGACCAGCCCCAATTCGCGGCTGATTTTAATCGCCTGCTGGATGGGGCTGCCTTCAAAATCCATCATGACCAGCAAGTCAACGTCCGATTCAGGAGTCGGCTGGCCGTAGGCATGCGAGCCGAACAGAATGATCTTCTCGGGTTTGAACTGCTCAATGATGCGAGCACAAATTTGCCGGATGTATCGCTCGCGCTGGGCTGAACTGTGGAAACTCTCTTCCCAGTCACGAAATTTTTCCAGGTAATCCTGCACGTCTTGGGGCAGTTCGGCGTGGATTGTGGCAGCGGGCTTTCCAACGCGTACGCGCTGAGGACTACCGTTTTTGTTTTCCTGTGCTGATCTCACTTCACCTCCTTGCTGGCAACGCCTGGATTATACGCAACCGTGCCGGAGTTGAGCCAGACGAGGCCGCAAGTCTCTGGTCATAGTGTCGTTTGGCCGCACGAAGATAACTTGGCGGCACGGAAGTTTACGGGGAAGCGAAAGTCCAATTTTCTACAAGCTTTTCAAACCCTCCCTGGCCAGCAGGATGCCTGGCGCCGGAAACAACTCCCCAACATTAAAGCCGCCCGGACGCCGGACAATTGCATTGACCGGCAGGGCGGCGGAAATTACAATCCGCGCCATCGTGAATCTACCTCGCATTGCCTCACGTGATGGTTCACGAGCCTGCAACGTTCAATCCGATTACAGTCTCAGTAGTTCCAAAATTTATAATAAAGGTACTGAAGGTGCCGAAATTTCAGTCACACGCCCATAAAGATGCTCCAAGGCGCTTTTCAAAAAGTTGCAAAAACGTTCCTGCCGAAACAAGGCGGCGTGCAAATAGC